>CAWERC010000008.1:0-495211 GCA_963811505.1 uncultured Solirubrobacterales bacterium
ACGGCAGGAGGCTCGAACTCCCGACCTCCGCGTTGCGAACGCGGCGCTCTCCCAACTGAGCTAGCCGCCCACTGCACAAACACCGATTCTAACACGAACGGTCCGGCTGCCGCCGCGCGGCGACGCTACGTCAGCACGTCCAGATACTTCAGCGCGCCACCGGTATTGAAGAGGACGACGCTGTCGGTCGGTTTGGCGCGGCCGTCGGCGAGCAGCACTTTCAGCGCCTGGAGCGCGGCGCCACCTTCGGGCGCGGCGCTGATGCCCTCGCGGCTACCCAGCTCGCGCATCGCGGCGACCATCTCGCGATCGGTGACGGCCAGAGCGGTGCCGCCGCTCTCGCGGACCGCGCGCAGGACCAGGAAGTCGCCGATCGCCTTCGGCACGCGCAGGCCGTCGGCGACGGTGCGTGCGTTCGCCCACAGCTCGGACCGCTCCGCACCTTCGTCGAACGCCTTCACGATCGGCGCGCAGTGCTCGGCCTGCACCGACACCATCTTCGGGCGCGTCCCTCGCGCCTTCCAGCCGATGTGCTCCAGCTCCTCGAAGGCCTTCCACATGCCGACCATGCCGGTGCCGCCGCCGGTGGGATAGATGATCCAGTCGGGAAACTCCAGCCGAGCTGCTCGCCCAGCTCGTACGCCATCGTCTTCTTGCCCTCGATGCGGTACGGCTCCTTGAGCGTGGAGACGTCGTACCACCCGAGCGGCTTGCCCTGCTCGGCGGCGATGCGACCGGCGTCGGTGATGAGCCCGTCGACCAGCGTCACGTCGGCGCCGTACAGCTCGCATTCGCGGATGAAGGGGGCCTTCACGTCCTTCGGCATGAAGACCTTCGCCGGGATGCCGGCGGCCGCGGCATACGCGGCCATGGCGTTGGCGGCGTTTCCCGCCGACGGCACCGACAGCGTCGTGGCGCCGAGGTGCGACGCCCGTGTGACCGCGGCGGACAGCCCGCGGGCCTTGAAGGAGTTGGTCGGGTTGAGCGACTCGTCCTTGACGTACAGCCGCTCCATGCCGAGCGCGGCGCCGAGCCGCCTCGCGTGCACGAGCGGCGTCCAGCCTTCGCCGAGCGTGACCGGCGCTTCACCCTCGAAGAGCGGCATGAGCTCGCGATAGCGCCACATGCTCGCGTCGCGGCCGACAAGCGAGTCGCGCCGCCACGCGCGAGCGGCGTCGAGATCGTAGCGGGCGAGCAGGGGAGCGCCGCACGAGCACAGGTGCTGCTCGACGAGGGGTCGTAGGGCCCCGCCCCGCACGGGACGGAGCACTCCAGATGGGAAAAATACTGCACGATTGGGGTTGCCGAAGGTCCGCGGCGAGGCCTATTTTCCGAGCAGCTCGGTATCCTTCTTCTTCTGCAGCTCGTCAATCGTCGTGACGTGCTGGTCGGTCGCCTTCTGCACGTCCTCGAGACCGCGCCGTTCGTCGTCTTCGGAGATCTTGTGGTCCTTGAGGAGCTTCTTGAGGCGGTCGTTGGCGTCGCGGCGCGCCTGGCGGACGCCGTTGCGTCCTTCCTCGGCGTATTTGTGCACGAGCTTGGACAGCTCCTTGCGCCGTTCTTCGGTCAGCGCCGGGATGGGGATGCGGATCGCTTTGCCGTCGGTCGCCGGGTTGAGGCCGAGATTCGCGGCGCGGATGGCTTTCTCGATCGCGCCGGTCAACGACGGATCGAACGGCTGGGCGACGATCAGCGTCGGCTCCGGCACCGACAGTGATGCCACCTGGTTGAGCGGCATCTGCGAGCCGTACGCCTCGACGTGAACGGCGTCGAGGATGTTCACCGACGCCCGCCCGGTACGCACGCCGGCGAGCTCGCGCCGGACGTGCTCGATCTGCCCGTCCATCCTCTTCTTCAGCTCGGCGAACAACCCCTTGATGTCAGTCGCTTCCATGCGCGTTCTCCTGGCCCGGCTACACTCGAACCGTCGTGCCGATCGGTTCCCCCATGATCACCCGCCTCAAGTTGCCTCTCGTCCGCAGATTGAAGACGACGATGGGCAGCTTGTTGTCCATGCAGAGCGAGATGGCGGTCGTGTCCATGACCTTCAGGCCCTGTTCGAGGACCTTGAGATAGGTGATTTCGGAATACTTCGTCGCCGTCTTGTCCACCATCGGATCGGCGGTGTAGATGCCGTCCACCTTGGTGCCTTTGAGGATGACGTCGGCCTTCATCTCCATCGCCCGCAGCGCCGCGGCCGTGTCGGTGGTGAAGTAGGGGTTGCCGGTGCCGGCGGCGAAGACGACGACGCGCCCTTTCTCGAGGTGGCGGACGGCGCGGCGCCGGATGAAGGGCTCGGCGACGGCGCGCATCTCGATCGCGGTGGCCACCCGCGTCATCACGCCGATCTGCTCGAGGGCGTCCTGGAGCGCGAGGGCGTTGATGACCGTGGCCAGCATCCCCATGTAGTCGGCGGTCGCGCGGTCCATGCCCTTGGCGCTGGCGGCGAGGCCGCGGAAGATGTTCCCGCCCCCGATCACGACCGCCGTCTGCACACCGAGCTGCTGGATCTCGCCGATGTCGCGCGCGATGCGCGTCGCCACCTCGGGATCGATCCCGAACTGATGTTCGCCCATGAGCGCTTCGCCGGAGAGTTTGAGCAGGATGCGTTGGTAGACCGGAGCCGACATGGACTGGGATTATATAGGTTCAGGGGGTTCGACAGGTTCCGGAGGTTCCAAAGGTTCCGGAGGTTCTCGGTTCGCAACCCGCGGAACCTCCGGAACGCGAAGCGCGCGTCAGTTCGCGCTCTCGCCGAGCTTGAAGCGGACGAAGCGCGGGACGGCGATGTTCTCGCCGAGGCGGGCGATGGACTGCTGTACGAGCTGGCCGATCGTCACCTTGGGGTCGCGGATCGACGGCTGATCCAGCAGGCACACCTGCTCGAAGAAGCTATTCAGCTTGCCCTCGATGATCTTGTCGATCACCTGCTGCGGCTTGTTCTGGCCTTCCATCTGACCGCGGTAGATGTCGCGCTCGCGCTCGAGCACGTCGCCCGGCACGTCCTCGCGGCGGACGTAGACCGGGCTCGCGGCAGCGATGTGCATCGCGATCTCGCGCGCCAGGCCCTGGAAGTCGTCGGTGCGGGCCACGAAGTCGGACTCGCAGTTGACCTCGACGAGCACGCCGATCTTGCCGCCCATGTGGATGTAGCTGCCGATCAGCCCCTCGTTGGTCGAGCGGCCGGCCTTCTTCGTCGCCTGCGCGAGGCCCCGCTTGCGGAGGATCGTCGTCGCCTCGTCGATGTCGCCCTTGGCCTCGGTGAGCGCCGCCTTGCATTCCATCATGCCCGCGCCCGTGAGCTCGCGAAGCTTCTTCACCTGTGCTGCTGTGATCTCCATTACGGCTCCTGAAAAATAGCTTCCAGCGTCCGGCTAGCTGTACATAACAACGCCGGCCCGGTGAGCCCGGCCGGCGCGAAAAGTGTCGAGTCCGAACGCGCTAGACGGACGCCGGCGAGGTGGCCTGCTCGGGTCGAGCCTGACGAAGGGCGCGCGCGCGGCGGCCGCGATCGTCCGGATCGTTGTCGTTGTCGTCGGCCTGCGACGATTCGCGGATGCCGCGGCCGGCCAGCACCGCGTCGGCGATGCGCGACGAGAACAGCCGGATCGCGCGCAGCGCGTCGTCGTTGCCGGGGATGACGTAGTCCACTTCGTCCGGGTCGCTGTTGGTGTCGACGACGCCGATGACGGGGATCTTCAGCTTGCGGGCCTCGTCCACGGCGATCTTTTCCTTGCGCGTGTCGACGACGAAGAGCGCGTCCGGCAGCCGCGCCATGTTGCGGATGCCTTCGAGGTTCTTCTGGAGCTTGCGCTTCTCCTTCTCGACCTGGGCGATCTCCTTCTTCGAGAGCGTGTCGTAGCGCCCGTCGGTCTCCATCGCCTCGAGGTCGCGCAGCCGCGCCAGGCTGCGCTGAATGGTCGTGAAGTTCGTCAGAAGGCCGCCGAGCCAGCGCTGATTGACGAAGAACATCTCGCAGCGCCGTGCTTCTTCCGCCACCGCGTCCTGTGCCTGCCGCTTGGTGCCCACGAACAGGACCGTCCGACCCTCGGCCGCCAGATTGGTGGTGAACTGCTCCGCGTCGCGGAACAGCTTGGCCGTCTTGGCGAGGTCGATGATGTAGATCCCGTTCCGCTCGCCGAAGATGTAGGTCTTCATCTTCGGGTTCCACCGCTTGGTCTGGTGGCCGAAGTGGACACCCGCTTCGAGCAAATCCTTCAACGCGATGCCGCTCAAGCTTCCTCCAAAAGTAACTAGCGTTTGCTGAACTGGAAACGCTTGCGCGCCCCCTTCTGTCCGTACTTCTTGCGCTCCTTGATGCGCGCGTCGCGCGTCAGGAACCCCGCCTTCTTCAGCCGCTGCCGCAGCTCGATGTTGTACTCGACCAGGGCGCGCGCGATGCCGAGGCGCAGCGCACCGGCCTGGCCGGCGGTGCCGCCGCCGGCAATCGTCGCCAGCACATCGAACTTATCGGCCGTCTCCGTGACCGCCAGCGGCTGCTTGATCTGCGTGCGCAGCGCCTCGGTGGGGAAGGCCGTCTCGATCGGCTTGCGGTTGATGGTGATTCCCCCGGTGCCGGGGCGGAGAAACACGCGGGCGGTCGATGTCTTGCGCCGGCCCGTGCCGTAGTACTGAATCCCTGCTGCCACGTTACGCGACCTCACGTTTGCTGGACTTGCCCTTTGTTGCGCCGGCGTTCTTCGAGCCCGTCACCTGCGCCTGGTGCGGGTGGGTGGCTTCGGCGTAGACCTTGAGCTTCCGCCACATCGCTTCGCCGAGCTTCGTCTTCGGCAGCATGCCGCGGACCGCCTCCTCGACGATGCGCACCGGGTTCTTCTGCAGGACGTCCTTGGCGCGCTCCTCGCGCAGGCCGCCCTCGTACCCGCTGTGCGTCCGATAGAGCTTCTGCTCGGCCTTGCGGCCGGTCAGCTTGACCTTGGCGGCGTTCACGACCACGACGTGGTCACCGGTGTCGATGTGCGGCGTGTAGACCGCCTTGTGCTTCCCCTGCAGCAGACGCGCGGCCTCGGTCGCGATGCGCCCGACGACCCGTCCCTCCGCGTCTATGACGTGCCACTGCCGGACCACGGTCCCAGCGGTGGGTACGAACGAATTCATTGAGATCCCCTTCGGCCTTCGTTAATCCCGGAAGCGCCCGCGCGCAGCGGACGTGCCCTCGCGCGCTCGCCAGGTTCGTTCAACGCTCGTCGTTCAACGAACCAGGAGGCGCGGGCGGTGTTGCGTCCGAACCGGGCCGGGCACAGGGCGGGCGGCCTCATTCAAAGGACGGCAAACCAAGAGGATACAGGCGATTCTGGAGGTTGTCAAGGCAACCTGAGGCGGCGTCGGACGGTGGCGCGCGGCCGCCACGACGGATGAGGTCTCAGTTTCTGCGATTACGGAATCGTGAGCCGATTGCACTTTTGTCGATCGGCGCCTGACACAACTTGCCGCGGACCCGCCAAAACTGCGCGAAAGTGCCGGTTTTAGCCGCGCGGCGCTTCGTGGTACCCAACTTGCCCCCCGCTCCTGCCGATACACCACTACGGCGAGGTGCCTGGTGTGCCCAGGCGCTTGTTTTTTTCAGGACAGGACAAAACCCGGTGTTTGGTAGATTGAAATCCCTCGTCGGCCTCGACATCGGCTCGAGCGCGGTCAAGGCCGTCGAGCTGAAGCCGGCGGGGAAGGGCTACAGGGTCGCGGCGTACGCCAGCGAGCCCATTCCGCCCGACAGCATCGTCGACGGCGCCATCATCGACGGCGCCGCCGTCGTGGACGCGATCCGCCGCGCCTTCGAGAGCCGCGGCATCTCCGATCCAGTTCTTCGTCGGCGACACGGCGGCGCGGGCGATCGCCGAGGACCAACCGATCAAGTTCGCGGCGATGGAGTGCGTCGATCACACCCATCGCAACGTCACCGAGTACATCGGCGGAATCTGCACCGAGGACGGGGTCGAGTGGGGGATCGGGATCCCCGGCCTGGACTCGCTCCTGGTCGGCTGGAATACCGACACCGAGGTGATCGGGCTCGACTCGGTGCCGCCCGACGAGCGCCCGCCGGCGAACACCCTCCTGCACCTGTCCTTCGACGCGATGGTCGGGATCGGGACTGCGATGATCGCGCTCGGGGTGTGGTTCGGGTTCGTCTGGTGGCGAAAACGTGACATCCCTCGTACCCCGTGGTTCCTGCGGATCGTGGCCGGCTCGGGGGTTGCGGCGATCGTGGCGATGGAGGCCGGCTGGATCGTGACCGAGGTCGGGCGCCAGCCGTGGGTCGTGCAGGGCGTGATGCGAACCGAGGACGCGGTCACCGGCGCCAGCGGGATCTGGCTGACGTTCTCGATCGTGCTCGTCCTCTACGCGGTCCTCGGCACCGCGACGGTGCTGATCCTGCGCCGGATGGCGCGCCGGTGGCGCGAGGAGGGCGCCGACGCGGTCGACGTTCCATATGGCCCGCATGTGGAGTCGCCCCCGCCGACCGCGAAGGAGCTTGGATGAGCAAGGCGGACATCGCCGCCGCGATCCTCTGGATCGGGGCCACCCTGTACGCCGTGTTCGGCGGCGCCGACTTCGGCGCCGGCTTCTGGTCGCTGGTCGGGGGGCGCGGCGAGCGCGGCGAACGGGCGCGGCGGCTGATCGACTCGGCGATCGGACCGGTCTGGGAGGCAAACCACGTCTGGCTGATCTTCATCCTCGTCGTGCTCTGGACCGCGTTCTCGGTCGCCTTCGAGGCGGTGACGTCGACCCTCTTCATCCCCCTTTGCCTGGCGGCGGTCGGGATCGTCCTGCGAGGCGCCGGCTTCGCCTTTCACGAGGTCCTCAAGCGGCCGTCGGAGCGCGACTTCGCCGAGTACCTGTTCGCCGCCTCCTCGGTGATCACGCCGTTCTTCATGGGGACGGTGGTGGGTGGGATCGCCGCCGGTGAGGTCCCCCTGGGCAACGCCGAGGGGGATCCGTGGTCGAGCTGGCTGAACCCGGTCTCGATCCTGGTCGGCGTGCTGTTCGTCGCCACCGGCGCCTACCTGTCCGCGGTCTTCCTGATCACCGACGCCCGCCATGCGGGTGACGAGGACCTCGAGCGCTACTTCTCGACCCGGGCACTGGCCGCGGCCGTGGTCACCGGTGGGATCGCGCTCGCCGGGATCTTCGTGCTCGAGGATGACGCCGCATATGTGTATGACCGGCTCACCGGCGAGGCCCTGCCGCTGGTCATCGCGTCCGCGGTCTTCGGGATCGGCGCCCTGGCTCTGATCTGGCGCCGCGCAGGCCGCGGGGCCCGCCCGCTCGCGGTCGGAGCCGTGGTCGCGGTGATCTGGGGCTGGGGGGTGGCCCAGTTCCCTTACCTCCTGCCGACCCACCTGACCATCGCGGAGGGCGCGGGCACCGACGCGACGCTGATCATGGTGATCATCGTCTTCGGCGCGGCAGCGGTGCTGGTGCTGCCGGCGATCGGGCTGCTGTACACGCTCACGCAACGCGGCCGACTGGAGGTCGAACACGAGGAGCGCGGCCCAAGCGGATAGGATCGCCACACGGAGTCATCAAGGACGAAAGCAGGGACAAATGAGCGATATCGGGCCCGTCGAGTACATGATCGTCGCCTTCCCAGGCAACAAGTTCACGGGCGAGATCGCCCCGGCGCTGCAGGACCTGGTCGACTCGGAGACGATCCGGATCATCGACCTCGCGTTCGTCACGAAGGACGAGGCCGGCGAGGTGGCGGGCTTCGAGCTGTCCGATCTCGACCCCGAGGTGCAGTCGGCACTGGAGAACGCCGGCGCCGAGTCAGGCGGCCTCTTCAACGACGACGACCTGGTGGCCGCGGCGGAGGAGCTGGAGCCGAACTCCTCGGCGGCGCTGCTCGTCTGGGAGGACCTGTGGGCGGCGCGGCTCGCGGACGCGATGCGCAATGCCGGCGGCGAGCTGTTCGACCTCGGCCGCATTCCGCATGAAGTCGTGATGGCCGCCCGCGCGTGGGCGCACGAGAACGCTTAACGAGAAGGAGATCGAGAATGCCATTGGGTAGAAGAGGTCCGGGACTGATCGGCACCGCGGCGCGGGTCGGGGTTGCGGCCGGCGTCGCCGGACGGGTCCAGCACCGCCAGCACCAGCGGTGGGCAGCGCAGGAGCAGGAGCAGTACGACCAGCAGATGGCGCAGGCCCCGCCGCCCGCGGCCGCCCCGCCGCCCGCGGCCGAGCCCGACTACGCGGCCGAGCTGGCGAAACTCGCGCAGCTTCGCGATCAGGGCGTGATCACCGCCGACGACTTCGAGGCGAAGAAGAAGCAGATCCTGGGGATCTGACGATGAGCGGCGCGACCGCGCCAAAGAAGCTCGTCGACCTCGGCGACGAGGAGCTCGGCGAGCTGCTCGCTCTCGTCAGCGGCTCCGACAGCGTCGAACTGAAGCTGACGATCCCGGACGCCGAGCAGCGGTCGACGATCACGGCGCTCGGCCTCGACCCGCTCGAGGCGCAGATCCGCCAGGTGTTCTTCTTCGACACCCCGGACCTGGCGCTGAACAACGCCGGGGTCGTCGCGCGGGCCCGGCGAGTGCAGGGCCGAACGCACGACTCGGTGGTGAAGCTGCGCCCGGTGGTCCCCGATCAACTGCCGGACAAGCTGCGCAGCTCGCGAGCGTTCAACGTCGAGGTCGACGCGATGCCCGGTGGTTACGTCTGCTCGGCCACGATGAAGGGCGAGGTCGGGCCGACTGACATCGCCTTGGCGGTCGCCGGCGAGCTGCCGCTGCGCAAGCTGTTTTCGAAGGAGCAACGAGCCTTCTTCACCGAGCACACGCCGGAGGGCCTCGGGCTCGACGACCTGTCTGTCATGGGGCCGATTTTCGTCCTCAAGCTGAAGACCAACCCGGAGGGCTTCCCGACCGGGAAACTGGTCAGCGAAGCATGGCTCTACCCGGACGGCCAGCGAATTCTGGAGCTGTCGACGAAGTGCCCGCCCGGGGAGATGTTCGACACCGCCGTCCGTGCCCGGGCCTACCTGGCCGGGCTCTGCGTCGAGCTCTCGGGGGAGCAGCAGACGAAAACGAAGACCGCACTCGAGTTCTTCTCAACGCAACTGGAGTCAACTGAAAGGAGTCACGGATGAGCAGTTACGAACCCGAAGTCCAACGCGGCGAGGGCTGGGTGTTGTTCGCCGGGATCATGCTGATGTTCGCCGGTGTCCTGAACGCGATCTGGGGAATTGCGGCGATCGACGATTCGGCCTATTTCGCCGGCGACGAACGCTTCGTGATCTTCGACAACCTCAACACGTGGGGCTGGTTCCTGCTGATCGTCGGGGTCCTGCAGCTGATCGCGGCGTTCTCGGTCTGGAACGGCGGGACGTACGGCCGCTTGGCGGGAATCGCCTTCGCGAGCCTCAACGCGATGATCCTGCTGTTCACGGTCAACGTGTTCCCGATCGCCGCGTTCATGCTGTTCATCGTGGACTTGCTGGTCGTCTACGGACTCGCGGTCTACGGAGGCGGAGGTCGCCAGCGTGCTTGACGTCGTAGCCGCGGATTACCCGTTCATGGACGTCCTTTGGACCATGATCCTGTTCTTCGCCTGGATGGCGTGGATCTGGATCGCGATCACGATCTTTGCCGACATCTTTCGCCGCCACGACATCGGCGGGTGGCACAAGGCGGCCTGGGTCGTGTTCGTGATCCTCGTCCCGTTCCTGGGCGTGCTGGTGTACCTGATCGCCCAGCACGACGGGATGCGGGAGCGCGCGCTCGCGCAGGCCAAGGCGCAGCAGGCCGCGTTCGACGACTACGTCCGCCAGGCCGCCGGCGGCCCCGCGAGCGAGATCGCCAAGGCCAAGGAGCTGCTCGACGCAGGCGCGATCACTCAGGCCGACTTCGACGCGATCAAGGCGAAGGCGGTCGGCTGATCGAATGAACCAGTCCGGCTGGGCGCCGGGGCACCGGCGCCTGGCCGTGCTCCTGGCGATGGCGATGTTCGTGCTCGTCGTCGACACCTCGCTGATGAACGTGTCGATCGCGAAGGTCGTCGAGGACCTCGACACGACGGTCAGCGGGGTACAGGGCGCGATCGCGCTCGAGGCGCTCGTGTCGGCCGCGTTCATCCTCATCGGAAGCAAGGTGGGCGACCTGTTCGGGCGCAAGCGGGCCTTCGTCCTCGGCCTGCTCGGCTATGCGCTGGGCGCCCTTGCGATGACCTTCGCGCAGGGCCTGACGGCGATCATCGTGTTCTGGGCGATCATCGGCGGGCTCGGGGCGTCGCTGCTGCTTCCGGCCATGCAGTCGCTGATCCACGGGAACTTCCAGGGCTCAGAGCAACGGAAGGCGTACGCGCTGGTCGGCGCCGCCGCGGCGATTGCTGCAGCCGTCGGCCCGCTGCTCGGCGGCTTCTTGACCACCTTCCTCTCGTGGCGGGTCGGATTCATGCTGGAGGTCGTCGTGATCGCGGTCGTCCTCATCGGCATCAGGCAGATCCAGGATGCGCCCTACACCGGCCCGCGCGAGGTTGACGTCGTCGGTTCAGTCCTGTCGGCGGTCGGCATGGGCGGCCTGGTGATCGGCATTCTCGTGTGGCAGGAGGGCGGCGAATACGTCGGCGTGCTGATCGCGGTCGGCGCGGTCGCGCTCGGGTCGCTCGCCCGCTGGGTCGTGCGGCGCAAGCGGGAGGGCAAGCCGACTCTGCTCGACCCCGGCCTGTTCAAGCACGACCTGTTCCGGCTTGGCATCTCGTCGCAGATGCTCCAGAACATCGCACTCGGCGGGGCGATGATCGCCCTGCCCATCTACCTGCAGATGGTCCAGGAATACAACGCCATGGAGACCGGGCTGACGCTCGCGCCGCTGTCGCTGACGATGTTCGGGACGGCGCTCGTCGCCGGCAAGCGCGCGGGCAAACGACGGCCGGCGAGCATCATCCGCGCCGGATCGGGGCTGCTGACCGTCGGCATGGTGCTGCTGATCCCGATCGTCCCGCGTGCGGACTCGGGCTGGGCGCTCGTCGTCCCGCTGATCATCGCGGGATGCGGGCTGGGCCTGCTGGTGTCCCAGCTCAACAACTACACGCTGTCGCCGATCTCCGACGAGCGCGTCAGCGAGGCGGCGGGCGTGAACTCCGCGGCCGGGTCCTTCGGGCTCTCGTTCGGGCTCGCCTTCGCCGGCGCCATCATGCTCGCGACGCTCTCGATCGCGTTCACCAAGGAATCAGAGGACAGCACCGTGCTCCCGGCCGCCTCCCAGGAGCAGGTCGCGGAGGCGCTCGAGGACGACGCCGAGGTGATGAGCAACACCGCTCTCGAAGAGCAGCTCGCCGGTCAGCCGGCGGCGATCCAGGACGAGATCATCCGCATCAACACCGACGTGCGGCCGCTCGCCTTGCAGGTCGCGCTGGCGGTCCCCATCCTCGCCGGTCTGCTCGGGCTGCTCAACGGGTTCCGCATGATGCGTCGGCCGGATCCCGTGGCGTCGGCGGGCGCGGAGATGGCGCTCGGGTAACGGCTACATCCCTGAGCGGTCGCTTGGCGCGTGCCGGGCCGCGACGGGCAGGGAAGCAGGGAGCGTGGCGTGCTTTGCACGCGAGCGACCGATGACGCCGCCAGTCGCGGTCCGGCGCCGCCAGCGACCGCTCAGGTCCACTCGGGGCCGAACACCGGCGCGCGGGAGACGATCGGCTTCAGCAGCAGCGCCTCGCGGGCGCGGTCGCCGATCCCGCGGGCGGTAAGCCCGAAGTGCTCCATGCAGGCCTCACCGGTCCCCGAGACGCTGAACTCGTCGCCCATCCCGACCGCGAAGATCGGCACCGGGTGCTGCTCGGCCGCGACCGTGCGCACCGCGTCGGCGAGCCCGCCTGCGACGCGGTGCTCCTCGGCCGTCACCGCGACGCCGGTCTTCGAGATCGACTCGAGGATCGGGGCCGAGGCGAGCGGCTTGATGATCGAGACGTTGAGCACCTCGGCCTCCACCCCGTCCTCGGACTCGAGCTGGTCGGCGGCCTCGAGCGCGCGCCAGACCATGTGGCCGGTGGCGATCAGGCTGATGTCCTTGCCCTCCCGCAGCACGTCGACGCCGTTGCCGAGGGACTCGGGGATCTCGTCGTAGACGGCCGGCGTCGCGGGGCGGCCGAAGCGCATGTACATCGGCTCGTCGTTGGCCTCGTAGCTGTCGATCACCGCCCGGTACGCCTGGTTGTAGTCGGCGGGGACGACGACCTGCATCCGCGGCATCGCCCGCATCAGCGCGATGTCCTCGATCATCGCGTGCGAGGCGCCGTCCTCGCCGAGCGAGACGCCGCCGTGGGAGGCGCCGATCCGCACCTTGAGCTCGTTGTGGGCGATCCCGAGCCGGACCTGGTCGTACGCGCGACCGGCGGCGAAGATCGCGAAGGTCGAGGCATACGGAACCTTCCCCGTGGCGGCCAACCCGCAGGCGATCGACATCATGTTCGCCTCCGCGGCGCCGCAGTTGTAGAACCGCTCCGGGAACGCCTTGCCGAACTTCATCGATTGGGTCGAGACGGCGAGATCGGCGTCGAGCGCGACCACGTCCTCGTGCGCCTCGCCGAGGTCGAGCAGCGCCTCGCCGTAGGCCTGGCGGGTCGCGATCGGCTCGGTCTTGGCCTCAGCCGGCATCGTCGCCCTCCCCGTCCTCCGCGTCGTGCAGGGCTTTGGTCTGCTGCTCGAGGCGCTCCTGCAGCTCCTCGAGCGCCTCGGCGGCGAGCTCGGAGCTCGGCGGCTTGCCGTGGAAGCCGAAGCGGCCCTCCATCGCCGAGACCCCCTTGCCCTTCGTCGTCTGGCAGACGATCGCGGCCGGGCGGTCGATCGTCCGGGCGCGCTCGAGCGCCTCGACGACCGCCTCCATGTCATGGCCGTCGATCTCGACCGCGTCCCAGCCGAACGCCTCGAACTTGGCGCGCACGTCGCCGGTGTCCATGACCTCCTCGGTGGTGCCGTCGGTCTGCAGGTGGTTGTAGTCGACGATCGCGGTCACGTTGGCGACGCCGAAATGCGGCACGGCGGTCGCCGCCTCCCAGGTCTGGCCCTCCTGACAGTCGCCGTCGGATAGCACGCCGAACACGTGTGCCGTCTCGGAGAGGCCGTCGAGGCGCAGCGCGAGTGCGATCCCGAGGCACATCGACAGGCCCTGCCCGAGCGAGCCGGTGGAAACCTCGACCCCCGGGGTGCGGTTCATGTCCGGGTGGCCCTGCAGCTGCGCGCCGATCTGGCGCAGGCCCATCAGATCCTCGAGCGGGAAGTAGCCGTGATGGGCGAGCGCCGCGTACTGGATCGGCGCGGCGTGGCCCTTGCAGAGCACGAAGCGGTCGCGCTCCGGCCAGCCCGGGCGCTCGGGGTCGTGGCGCAGGACGCGGTAGTACAGCGCGGCGACGATGTCGGCGGCCGACAGCGACGAGTCCAGGTGGCCCGACTTGGCGACCGCGAGCATCCGCACGCACTCGGCGCGGAGCACGGTCGCCCAGCGTTCGAGCTCGGCGATGGTGGGCTGCCGGTCGGTGCGCGCCGGAGGCTTCGGATCGGGGACCGGCCTCAGGTGGGTCACGCCGGCGAGATTAGCGGAGGTCATGGCCTGTCAAGGTATGCCGTCTTGCGGACGCCAATCGCGTCCCAGATCGCCGGAAAATGCAGGGTCGATGAGGGCGAAGACGATCTCGATCGGGGCGCTGGCCATGCTCGCGCTGGGAACGGTCGCCTGCGGCGACGACGAGCCACGGCCGGCCCCCACGATTACGGTCGCGGCGCCGACCACGACCTCGACGAGCGCCGCCACCACGACGAGGGAAGCGCCTCCGCCCGACGGCAAGCCGTCGGGACCCGCCGAGACCGCGACCGAGGACCCGCGCGTCAACGCGCTCGAGCGCGACGCCGAGCGCACCGCCCGCCGTTACGTCGAGGCCCTCGACGCACGCGACGGCGAAGCCGTCTGCGCCCTGCTCGTCCCCGGAGCCATCGACGATGTCGAGCTGCCCGTGTCGCGGGGCGGTTGCGCCACCTCGCTTGACGCCTCTATCGGCTACCGCGACCCGCGCGGCCTGCCGGTCTGGGAGAGCGCGACGGTGCCGGCCGTCCGCGTCACCGAGATCGACGCCGGATCGGCGACGGTCGTCGCCACCGTGGTCACCCACTTCGCCGATCGCGACGAGGCCTCGGTGGAGGACGACCTCGTCTATCTCACCCGCGCCGGCGACCGCTGGCTCATCGCCAAGCCGAGCTCGACCCTTTACCGTGCGGTCGGAATCGCAGATGTCCCGCCGTCGGTGCTCGCGCCACCCGGCTGACCCGAATCGAAAGGATCCCGACTTGAGCCAGCCCGCCGCGCCCGCCGCGCCCGCAGAGAGCAAGACCATCGTCAGCGCAACCGACCTCCGCCGCGTCTTCGGCGAGGGGGAGGCCGCGGTGACCGCGCTCGACGGCGTGTCGGTCGATTTCCCGGCCGGCGGCCTGACCGCGATCATGGGCCCGTCGGGCTCCGGCAAGTCGACGTTGATGCACATCCTGGCCGGCCTCGACCGCCCGACCTCGGGGACCGTCGTGATCGACGGCGTCGACCTCGCGGGCCTCGACGACGCGGACCTCACCGAGCTGCGCCGAGACAACGTCGGCTTCGTCTTTCAGTTCTTCAACCTGCTGCCCGTCCTCGACGCGCGGGAGAACATCCTCCTGCCGCTGAAGCTCGCCGGCCGCGACACCGATCAGGCTCTCTTCGATCGCTTGGTCGCCGCGATCGGGATCGGGGACCGCCTCGACCACCGCCCCGCGCAGCTCTCCGGCGGCCAGCAGCAGCGCGTCGCGATCGCCCGTGCGCTGATGAGCGAGCCCGCCGTCGTCTTCGCCGACGAGCCCACCGGCAACCTCGACTCGCATTCGAGCGAGGAGGTCCTACAGCTGCTGCGCACCGCCGTCGACGAGCTCGGCCAGACCGTTGTGATGGTCACGCACGACGCGAACGCCGCCGCCGTTGCGGACCGCGTGCTGATCCTCGTCGACGGCAAGATCGTCGCGGACGCGCCCGCCGAGAGCCCGGAGCAGCTGCTCGACCTGATGAAGGGGATCGAGGGGGCGTAGGCACTAATGAGCGCGATCGCGGTCCGCAACCTGTGGGAGCGCAAGCTCCGAACCGTCCTCACGTCGCTGGCGATCGTGCTCGGCGTGATGATGGTCGCCGGCACCTACGTGCTCACGGACACGATCGACCGCTCGTTCGAGCGCATCTTCACGCAGTCGAACGAGGGCGTCGACGCGGTCGTCACCTCGAAGCAGAACATCGAGACCTTCGAGGACGTCGGCCCCCCGTTTCCGGCGTCCGTCCTGAAACAGGTCGAGGCGGTCGACGGCGTCGCGGCCGCGGAGGGCTCGATCGGCGACCAGCAGGTGTCGATCATCGGCGCCGACGGCGACCCTCGCGGCGGCAACGGCGCGCCGAGCCTGGGGTTCTCCGTCAGCGTCCCCTACAGCGACCGCTTCGATCCGCTGACCTACGTCGAGGGCGGACCGCCGATGAGCGACGACGAGGTCGTGATCGACAAGGCGTCGGCCGAGGACGAGGGCTTCGAGGTGGGGGACACGGTCACGATCGCCGGCCGCGCCGGCAGCGGGGACTACACGCTCGCGGGGATCGCCACGCTCGGAGACGTCGACTCGTTCGGCGGCGCGACGATCACCGTCCTGACCCTTCCGGAGGCCCAGCGCCTGACGGGCAAGGAGGGCGAGTTCGACCAGATCTCGGTCGCCGCCGACGAGGGCGTGCCGCCCGAGCGCCTGGCGGCGGCCCTGGAGGCTGCGCTTCCGAACGACCTCGACATCGAGACCGGTGCCGAGAACGTCCAGTCCCAGCGCGACGACATCGGCGAGTTCACCGGCTTCATCAAGACGGCGCTGCTGATCTTCGCCGGGATCGCCCTGTTCGTCGGCGCATTCCTGATCTTCAACACCTTCTCCATCACCGTCGCTCAGCGCACGCGCGAGTTCGCGATGCTGCGCACGCTGGGCGCCTCGCGCCGCCAGATCCTCTCCAGCGTCGTGCTCGAGGCGGCCGTGATCGGCCTGGGCGCTTCGGTCGTGGGTGTCGCCGCAGGGATCGGCTTCGCCAAGCTCGTCAGCGATCTGTTCGCGTCGCTCGGTATCGACCTGCCGGCGAGCGGCACCGTGATCGAACCGCGCACCGTGATCATCGGGCTCCTGCTCGGAACGCTGATCACGGTCGTCTCCGTGCTCGCCCCGGCGGTCCGAGCGACCAGGGTGCCGCCCGTCACCGGACTGCGCGACGGCGTCGTTCCGGCGACCAGCGGCGAGCGGCGGCGGCGGACGGTCGCGGGCGTCGTGCTCGCCGCGCTCGGAGCGGCGGCGATGGCGCTCGGGATCTTCGGCGCGCTGAGTCCGGGCGAGGCCTGGGTCGGCGCCGGCGCGGTCTCCGTCTTTGTCGGCGTCGCCCTGCTCAGCCCGCTGCTGGTCGTCCCGGTGGCGTCCGTCGTCGGCGCGCCGCTGGAGCGCGTCGGCGGTGTCCCGGGAACGCTCGCGCGCGAGAACTCGGTCCGCAACCCGGGGCGCACGGCGTCGACCGCCGCCGCATTGATGATCGGCCTCGCCCTGGTCTCGTTCGTCGCCGTGTTCGCGGCCGGGATCAAGGGCTCGATCGACGACGCGATCGACAAGACCTTGATCGGCGACCTGACGATCTCCAACGAGGACGGCTTCTCCGACATCCCGATCGCCGTCCGCGACGAGGTCGCGGCGATCGACGGGGTCGAGGTCGCGTCGGCGCTGCGGTTCACCGAGGACGAGGTCGACGGCGAGTCGGGGGCGCTGACGCTGATCGATCCGGCGACGGCGGCGCAGGTGCTGCACCTCGACTGGGAGGAGGGGGCGGACGAGCTGTTGACGAGCCTCGCCCCGGACGAAGCGGTCATCGACGAGGGGTTCGCGACGGACAACGGCCTCGACGTCGGATCGAGCTTCACCGCCGACACGGTGAGCGGCGATGCGGTGACCCTGACGGTGGTCGGCACGTTCACCGACAACGCCGACTTCATGGGCGATTACGCGGCCTCCGACGTGAACGCGGAGGCGTTCGGCGAGCCCAACTCGGCGACCAACGTCTTCATCAAGCTCGAGCCCGGCGCCGACGCCGATGCGATCCGCTCGGAGATCGAAACCACGCTCGGAGAGCGTTTCCCGACGGTCAAGGTCGAGGATCAGGAGGAGCTCAAGGACTCGATCGGCGAGCAGCTCAACCAGCTGCTCGGGATCATCTACGTGCTGCTCCTGCTGTCGGTCGTGGTGTCCCTGTTCGGGATCGTCAACACGCTCGCGCTGACGATTCACGAGCGCACCCGCGAGCTCGGGCTGCTGCGCGCGGTCGGCACCTCGAGACGCCAGATCCGGCGCACCGTCCGCTACGAGGCGGTGATCACGGCGCTGATCGGAGGCGTGCTCGGCCTGACCCTCGGCGTCCTGTTCGCGGTCCTCGTGAGCCGGCCGCTCGCCGACGAGGGCTTCACGCTCTCGATCCCGATCGGCCAGCTGGTCGCATTGCTGGTGCTCGCGGCGGTCGCCGGCGTGCTCGCGGCGATCGGCCCCGCGCGCCGCGCCTCGCGCCTCGACGTGCTCGAGGCTCTCGCCTACGAGTAGCCGGCCATCTCCTTCCCTACCGCGCCACCGAGAGGATCTTCTGCCGCGGCCGGGTGCCGTGGATCAGGGTGACGTAGGCGCGCCGGCGGCCGAGCGCCGTCGACCAGAGCGTCCCGGTCGGGCGGGATAGCAACGTGCGCCCGGGGCCAGGGGCGCCGGCGGGGACGAGCTTCAGCCGGTCAGCCCGCCGGGTGCTGCGCACATAGAGCAGCTGCCCACCGCGCAGGCTCGGGTTCGAGAGGCCCTCGCTGCGAGAGCGCACCAGGGTCGACTTCGCGCGCTTCGGCCGCTTCGCGCCCAGCAGCCGCCGGACGATCGCGTTGCGGGCGCCGCTCGCTCGCGCGTAGACCAGGCGGTTGCCGTCGAGGCTCGGGCGGCCGAGCTGGGCGCCGCGCCCGGTCCGGCCCAGCGAACGCTGCGGCCCCGGGTTGGCGGGGTCGGCGAGCTTGCGGGCGTGGATCGAGTCGTGTCCGTTGCGCCGGGCGCGCCAGACGAGCCAGCGGCTCGAGATCGCGATCGCGTCGGCCCCCGCCGCCGGCACCTGGCCGACGGTGCTCAGGTCCTTCGCCGACAGGAGCCTGATCCCGCCGCCGGCGATCACCGCGATCCGGCCGTCACCGAGCGCCGGATCGCGCCCGGGCAGGCGGAGGTCGTCCCCGGAGCGGCGAAGCAAGCCCGCGCCGCCGGGCCGCTGGAAGGCGACGTCGTCGCCGCCGACCGACGGGTCCGCGGCGGGCTTGGCCTCCGTGTGCGCGGCCCCGGCGGGGACGGTCGCGATCAGCGCCCCGGCGGCGGCGAGCAGGGCCAGCCCGTCGCCGAACCGAAAGCCGCGGTAGATCGCGGGGCGCCCGGCCATCGCCTCGGTGATCGCGATCCCCGTGGCGCGATCGGCGATGGGCGCGACCAGCGCGATCGGCAGCGCACGCCCGACCCCGAACGCGAGCCCGACGGCCACCCCGATCGCCGGATCGCCGACGGCGAACACGATCCCGGCGAGCGCGAAGACCCCGAACGTCAGCACGAAGGTCGTGAAGCCGAGGCCGAGCAGAACGCCGTACAGGCCGGCCGCGAGCGGCATGGGCATCACCCGCCGCCAGTGCTCGGGCAGCTGGCGGCGCAGCTGCGGCAGGATCGGCACGCCGCGCAGCTCCAGCACCGCGCCGGCGATCGCGATCGCGATCGCCGCGATGTAGGCGGCGCGGTAGTCGGTCCCCTGCAGGAGTGCCCCGGCGCCAGCGAGCACCCCGAAGGTCAGCGCGCCGCCGGCGAGCGCGCCGACGTTGAACGTGACGCAGGCCGGGATCGTGATCCCGAGGCCGCCGCGGTGGCCGACCGGGCCGATCGTCTCGATCATTGAAAACCCGCACGGGGACCAGGTGCCGGTGAGCCCGGCGAGCAGCGCCGCGATCACGAGCGTGATCTCGAGGGCGCCCATCAGCAGGGGACCCTGGTCTGGAAGTACATGACGCAGAAGACCTTGCGCCCGGCGAAGCAGTAGCCCTCGAGCGCCTCGTCGCCGTTGATCCGCCGGTCCTTGTAGGCGCAGCAGTCGACGAGCTTTCGCACCGTGCCCCCGCAGCAGCGATACCAGCCGCCGTCGACATGCGGGTTGAAGCCGTAGACGCGCGACGTGGCGTCGCAGACCTTGGTCCGCGGCGCCGGTGGCAGCGGCCGGCCATCGGGGTCGCGCAGGGTCTTGCCACGTTCGTCGACCGGCTCGCCGCGGCCGTTGACCGGGCGGCCGAGGTCGTCGACGGGCGCACCGTCGTCGGGGCGCAGCGGATAGCCGTGGCCGTCGATCCGCGGCAGGGCCCGGCCGGTTGGGTGCAGGCACGACCCGGTCGTGAAGATATGGCCGCAGAAGTGGAAGGCGTCGGCCTCCCCGGGCTTGACCGCCCGCGCCACCACCCCGCCCGCGGTGATCGCGGTCAGCGCCCCGCCGACCCGGGCCAGGAAGCCGCGCCGCGAGGTGTCGCCGGCGAGCGACTCGAGCGCCCTGCCCACGCGCCCCGTCCCGCCCCCCGGCGCCTCCTCAGACACCGATCACCCCCCTCGCCAGGTCGCGCTCGCCGCGCCGGCGCTCGGCGGTCGCGAGCACACTCTCCAACTGGGCGAGGTTGTTGAAGGTGCCCTTCGCGAGGACGGTGCCATCGCGGTCGAGCGCGATGGCGAACGGGCTGCCCGGGATTCCGAGCTCGCTCCAGACCTCCGCGTCGCCGCACCTCCTCGAAGCTCTCCACCGCGACCAGCGGGTCGCGAGTCGAGCAGCCGGATCGACGGCTCGAGCGAGCGGCAGACGTGGCAGCCGTCGGAGACGAACACGGCGAGGGCGATGGTCGTTTCGGGGTCGAGGCGAAACCGCGAGACCAGGTCGATGGCGCTGAACACCGGCGGCCCCTCCTCGGCGATCTCCAGCGCGCTGCCGGAGCCCAGGCGCAGCCGCAGCAGGCCGACCTCGCGCGCGAGCGCGAGCACGGCGACCGCGAGGCCCGCGCAGCCGAGCAGAGCGACCGCAAGTCCCAGGCCGAGCCACTCGTCGGTCGTCAGGTCGCCGTCGGGCAGCGCGGGCAGCGCGACGAAGGCGGCAGCGAGGACGGCGTTGCGGGCGACCGACGGCCAGCCGACCTTCGAGCGGGCGCCGAAGCAGGCGCACGGCGCGCCCGCGCGTCCGCGGAGGATCGCTCCGACCATCGTCGCGGCGAAGGTCGCCATCAGGGCGGCGGCCAGGTAGGCGGCGGTCGCCGAGCCGGCGATCACGCCGGCGGCCAGACCCAGCTCAACGCAGATCAGCAGCGCCCAGGCGACGGCCTGCGCACGACGCCCGTCGATCCCGAAGGTGGCGAGGGCGGCACGGCTCGACGCCGGGCTGGCGAGCTTGGCGATGCCCGCCCCCGCCAGCACGCCTCCCAGTACGAGTCGCGCCACGACCTCGAGCACGGGCCGGACGCTAGCAAGCGCCCCCGAAGGTGCCCTGATCAGACCTGATCGCCCCCGGAGGCGGAGCCGAGGAGGCGATCAGCCTATTTGGACCATGCGCTCGATCGGGACCTTCGCCCGCGCGGCGATCTCACCGGGGACCTTGACCTCGAACTTCATCTCCCGCAGCGAGTCGCGGAGCTTCGGCAGCGTGATCATCTTCATGTACTTGCAGAAGGCCATCCGGTTCGCCTCGATCAGGTTCGCCTGCGGCGCCGCCTGCTGCAGCGGGTAAAGCATCCCCGTCTCGGTGGCGACGATGAACTCGCCGTCGGGGTTGGACTCGACGTGCTGGAGCATCCCCGAGGTGGAGAGCATGTGCACGCCCTCGGCGGCGATGTCGCCGGATGCCACGTACTCCATCGCCTGGGTGGAGCAGCCGCACTCGGGGTGGATCAGGAACTCGGCGTCGGGATGCTCGGCGCGGGTGCGTGTGATGTCGTCCGGGCGGATCCCGGCGTGGACGTGGCACTCGCCGTCCCAGACGTGAAAGCGCGCGTAGCGCTCAGGATCGTCTACGAGCCCCGTCTCCCGGGCGACGAATGAGCCGAGCCACATGTCGGGGCCGAACAGGATCTCGGTCTCGGGCCCGTGCTCGGCCCAGATGTGCTCGACGACCTTGACGGCGTTCGAGGAGGTGCAGCAGTAGTCCGTCTCGGCCTTGACCTCAGCCGAGGTGTTGACGTACATGACCACCTGCGCGCCCGGATGCTCGGCCTTCCACGCGCGCAGCTGGTCGGCGTCGATGGAGTCGGAGAGCGAGCAGCCCGCGTCGGGGTCGGGAATCAGGACCCGCTTGTCGGGCGAGAGGATCGAGGCCGTCTCGGCCATGAAGTGGACGCCGCAGAAGACGATCACGTCGGCGTCGGTGGACGCGGCCTGGCGCGAGAGGCCGAGCGAGTCGCCCATCACGTCGGCGACGTCCTGGACCTCCGGGACCTGGTAGTTGTGGGCGAGGATCACGGCGTTGCGCTCCGCCGCGAGCGCCCGCACCTCGGCCGACATGCGGCCGATCTCCTCCGCCGACAGCTCGGCGGTCGGGTTAGGTTGAAGCGTCGGCAGCTGTTGCATGCCCTTCGTCCTTCCGGATGTTCGCCGGCCCGTGTAGGTCCTCTGACCCACCTCAAACCGGGCGAATGAACTGGGACACAGTTTACTCACGGAATGCCCGAATTACCTGAAGTCGAGATCACCGCCCGCCGCCTCGGCGTCGCGCTGGATGGGGCCGAGGTCGAGTCCACCCTGGCCCCCGGCATGGTCGCGGTGAAGACGCTCGACCCGCCGCTCAGCGCACTCGAGGGCATGACCGTCTCCGGGACGCGCCGGGTCGGGAAGATGCCGGTCGTTTGCTTCTCGGGCGACGAGGAGCTCGAGCTGTTGGTCCACCTGATGTCCGCCGGGCGCCTGCAGGTGTTCGACAAGCGCGCGTCGCTGAAGGATCGCGCGTCCCGGGTCCTGATCAGGCTCGCCGACGGACGCGAGCTGCGGTTGCGCGAGTTCGGGACCAAGCAGCGGGCGTGGACGAAGCTCTACCGGCCCGGCGGCGTCGCATCCGACGAGATGGTCGAGACGCTCGGCCCGGAGGCCTGGCCGGTGCCCTCCCTGGAGGAGCTGGCCGCCGCGATCGACGAATCGCGCCAGCTCCACCCCCTGCTGCGCGATCAACGCGCGATCGCCGGGATCGGCCGCTCGTGGGTCGACGAGATCCTCTGGGAGGCCAAGCTCGGCCCGTTTCGCAAGGGCTCCGACCTCGAGCCCGAGGAGGTGGAGCGGCTGCACGGCGCACTCCATGTGCTCGGCGACGCGATCGACCACTACGAGGAGGTGATCGGCGAGACCGTGCCCGACAAGCTGCCGATGCCGCTGCGAGTCCACCGGCGTGAGGGCGAGCCGTGCCCGCGGTGCGGCACGACGATCGAGGCCGTCTACTTCGCCGAGCACCAGACCAACTATTGCCCGCAGTGCCAGACGGGCGGTAAGGTGATGAAGGATCGGCGGCTCTCGCGGCTGCTGAAGTGAACGATCGGCGGGAAACCGATGGAGCGGATTCAAAAGGACGGACACGCGCGCCGCCATGCCGTGATCGCATTGACGGCGGGGGCCATCCTCCTGGCGTTCGCCGGGCCGGCCTCGGCGAAGACCCAGTTCGGCGTCGTGCCCCAGGACGGCGCCCTGCCCCCCGGCGACGAGCTGCAGATGATGAGCAAGGGAGGCGTGAAGACGGTCCGCCTGATGGCCCACTGGCCGACGTCTCAGCAGACGAAGAAGCAGCCGTACTACTGGGGCACGCTCGACGGCATGGTTCGCGAGGCGGTCAGGCGAGGCGTCAAGCCCTTCTTCTTCTTCTACGGGACCCCGGACTGGGCGGTCGCCAAGGACGGCCGCGACTGCGAGCCGGCCGCGTGCTCGCACTTTCCGCCGAGCTCGCGTTCGACCCGCAAGGCGTTCGCCGACTACGTAGGGGCCGCCGCCAAGCGCTACGGGCCGGGTGGCACCTTCTGGAAGAAGCCGAAGTCGGCGGGCCGCACGCAGGTCGCCGCGCTCGGCCCGATCGATCCCTGCACGGTCAACCCGAGCCTGCCGGGGTGCACGCCCCCGCCGCCCACCGTCTGCGATCTCGATCCCACGGTCCCGGGGTGCCCGCCCGATCCCCCGGGCCCCGGCACGACGCCACCGCCGCCGCCCCCGCCGACGACGCCGCCCGGGCCGAACGAGCCGCCGTGCGGGTGTACCAAGCCGCACCCGATCCGCGTCTGGCAGATCTGGAACGAGCAGAACTCCCCGAAATACTTCGCGCCGAAGGTCAGTGCCGGGAAGTACGCGAAGCTGCTGAAGGCGGCGGACTCCGCGATCGACAAGGTCGACCCCCGTGCCGACATCGTGCTCGGCGGGATGTGGGGGCCCGACAACGCCAAGAAGGTCGTCGATCCGATCGCGAGCTACCTGAAGCGTCTCTACGCGGTCCGTCACTCCGAGCGCTTCTTCGACTCGATCGCGATCCACCCGTATTCCGCGAACGTCCCCGGCGCGCTGGCGCAGCTCGAGACCGCCCGGCGGGTCGCGGACCGCGCCGGTGACCGCGGCGCCGGCATCTGGGTGACCGAGATCGGATGGGCGTCAGGCGGCCCGGCCGACGAGCCCTACGTGAAGGGGGAAAAGGGCCAGGCCCGCCTCCTGTCGGGCGCGCTGGGCAAGATGAAGCAGCGCCGCGAGCGCTACAACCTGCGTGGGGTCTTCTGGTACTCCTGGCGCGACAAGGCGGGCGGCGAGAAGATCTGCGACTGGTGCGGGAACGCCGGGCTCCGGTCGCTGGACGGCTCGGCCAAGCCCGCTTGGAAGAAGTTCTCGAAGCTCGCGAAGCGCTGAGCGCCTAGTCGCGCGGCGCCAGCCGGATCGCGAGCACGCCGAGCAACGCCGCCGGGATCCACCCCAGCGCGAGGCCGATCGTGCCCAGCAGGGCCCAGAGCGCCGTCCAGGCCAGCATGAACACGACGATGAAGATCGCGATTGCGATCAGCGTCCGCAAGGGAACCGAGGCGCCCAGAAGCGAGACGGTACGGCCGCGCTGAAGCGAATCGGCTTCGGCATCGGCCATCGCTCGCAGCTCGGCTAGGCGACCGTCGTCGCGGTCCTCCTGCTCCTCGTGGTCCTCCTGCTCCTCCTCCTCGCCGTCGCCGGCGGGTGGCTCTCTCTGGTCGTCGGTTTCAGACATCGGTTCCCGCCCCCTACCCGGCTGGCGGCGTCCGACGCGTCTCAGAGGCCCGCCGGCACCTCGCAGGGATCGCAGCCCCCGCCCCAGGGCGCGTCGAACGCCCAGGCGCGGTTCAGGACCCGCCGGCGGTCGCCGCGCAAGAGCCAGCCGCGCTTGACCTCGTGCCGGGTCCAACGGCGCAGCTTGGCGACGTACTTGTGGTGGGTCGGGTACAGGCCCGTGATCTCCTCCGAGTCCCACGCCTCGTACGACCCGTACAGCGGGCAGCCCTCCGAGCTGTTGTATGAGACCGGGACCTCCACGAACGGGTGGCGCAGACCGCCCTGCGCGAGCCCGTGCTCGTCGCGGACGATGTTGCCCGAAGCATCGCGCTCGACCCGCGGCGCCGAGGGCGGCATCGTGCCGTCCTCCAGGTACCGCGTCGTCCAGTAGCTGAGCGCCCGGCTGCTGAAGTCCACCGATCCGCGGTTGATCGTGCAGGCGGAGTTGATCGCGGTCGCGGCGTTCGGCGAGCCGAGGTCGCGGTCCTGCTCGCGCGTGATGTACCCCCACCAGGCGAGCGGGGCATGCGCGGTGCCGGCCTCCTCCCAGGCGACGTAGCGGTCGCTGTCCGGCTGCTCGGCCTGGGCGTTCTCCTCGTTGAGGTGGAAGATCGGGGTCGAGAAGTCGTCGAATGGGCCGCCGCCGCGGGTAATGACGAAGAGGTCGATCTGCCCGCGGTTGTAGCCGCCGTTGATGAAGTTCGTCAGGTAGAGCGCCGACTGAGACGCGCCGGTGACAACCAGGTCCTCGACGCCGAACCCGCCGGTCGGGTCGACGCCCCGCGGCGCGCGCAGGGCGCGGATCGACTGGGAGAAGATGTCGTGGGAGAACGCGTCGCCCGGTGGCACCGACAGCGATCCGTACCGCTCCGGGTCCCAGCCGACCAGCGTCGTCGGCCCGCAGCAGACCCCGGCGAACTGCGCGGAGACGCCGACATAGCCGACGCCGTGGCGCATGAGGTACTTCGCCTCGACCGGCCACGCCGTCTCCAGGTCCGACTGGCCGGTGACATTGAGCCACTCCACCAGGACGGTGCCGGAGAAGTCGGCCCGCTTGCGCGGCAGCCTGACGAGCATCCGGCTCTGATACGCGGCGGTCGCGCCGCTGCCCAGATCGGTGGCGGTGCCGGCGAAGAAGTACTCGTCCTCGGTGTAGTCGAAGCGCTTGCTCTTCAGCGCGAAGAGGCTGTGGTTCCACGGGTAACCGTGGCTTCCGCCCGTCACCGGGCCGGTCACGGTCGGGTCCGCAACCTCGGCGGCGCCGCTCGCGACGGCCGGAATCGCACAGGCGACGAGTGCCACGATGGCCAGCACCCCGGTTCGCGCGCGCAATCTCATCCCACTGACCCCACCGCGATCCTAGTCACTCAACGCACGCAGCCGCGGCGGTCGCGGTCGACCGGGAACGGCAGGTCGGCGACGATCGCCGTCTCGACGTAGTCGTTCTCGAGCTCGTCGCCGGAGCCCGGCGCGAGCTGGGTCGAGACCTCCCGCAGCTCGTCGCGGGTCCCGCGGCGCTCGACCCAGGGTGCAATCGCCAGGAACTCGCGCTTGCGCCCGGCGTAGCGGCGGTACTCGGGCGGATCGCTCTCGGGCGGATCGGCCAGGAAGCGGCGCGTGCCGACGTAGTTGCAGCCGCGACCCAGCGCGCGGCCCCGCTGGGCGATCGAGCTCTGCCCGTCGAAGACGAGGTCGGCGAGGTTGCCGACCATGAACGGCGTCACGTTGTAGGCGAAGTCGACGGTGGGGTCGCCGACGTGGCGCCATGAGGAGCTCATCCACTCCAGCGGCTGCCACCCGCCGGGCTGCGTCACCGCCCAGCGGCCGGGGTTGGCCTCGTCCTGGATGACGACGTTGGTCCGCAGCTTCTCGAGGCAGAGCATGTAGTAGACGCGGGTGTCCGAGCAGGGGTCGACGTCGGGCCGCGGCTCGCCGATCCCGTAGCCGAACTCGAACGCGGGCAGGCTGGTCGCGATCCCGATCCTCGCCTTCGTCCCAGGCAGCCGGAACGGCCTCAGGTTCTCGACCGCGTCGGGGCCGCTGCTCGGACCGTTGCTGATCTGCAGCGTCTCCTCGAGCTCCGTCAGCGGCACCTTCTTGTTCTGCGCGACGACGTTGCGCAGCGGGAACGGTCCCTCCTTGCGGACGTTGCGCGGGCCCCAGATGAACACCTCGTTGTAGACGTTTCCCTCCGTTGCGACGAAGACCGAGTCCGGCGGTTGCGCCAGGTCGGGATCGGCGAAGGCCGCGATCTCGGACGGATCGCGCGACTCGCGAAACGGCGCTTGGTTGTTGGAGCCGATGATGTAGATGCCGTAACGCCGCGCCATGTCGGAGAAGACCTGCATCCAGCCGCGACCGAAGGTGTCGGTCGGGGCGACGAACATGCGCTCGATCACCCCCATGTCGGGAAACCGGCTCCCGTATGCGTTGTTCTGCTGCCCGTAGGCGGCGTTGATCGCGAACAGGCCCGCGGCCGCCCCGCAGGGGGCCGGCTGGCCCTCGCATCCCGGCGCCCCTTCGGGATCGGCGAACAGGTTTCGCGCCGCCTCCCCGCGTGATCCGGTGGCGATCGTCATCAGGCCGACGTCCTCGTTGAAGGCGACGACGTTCGGCCGCCCCTTCGCGAGCCGCGGCCGCACGTACTCGCGGATCATGCACTCGATCTTCGACCGGAAGGCCGCGTAGCTGACGACGCTGCGGAGCTCCTGCTTGAACTGCATCGCGAACACGCGCGGCGCGTCCGGCTCGGGATCGCGGCTGACCTGCGGCGGCAGGTGCGTCGCCGCGCGGGTCGCACGGCACTCCTTGCGGGTGGGCGGCGCCGGGATCGGCGGCGCCGGCCCAACCGCGGCCTTCACGGCGCGCCGGGCCAGGCGCGGGTCGTTGGAGATGATCGCGTCGACCCCGAGGTCGGTCGCGGCCCCGATGTCGGCCGCGTCGTCGAGCGTGTAGGGGACGATCAGCCGGCCGAGCGCGTGCGCCTGGCTCACGTACTGCGCGTCCACCGGCCAGCCGGGCGAGACCCATTGATAGCCGTTCGACTGCGCGAACCCCGGGCCACCGCCATTCGTCTGCGCGAGCGTCAGGAACGAGAGCTGGGCGCCGGGCAGCCGCTGCTTCGCGACCTCGAGGTTGGGCGGCCAGAAGCTCTGCACGATCACGTCGGAGGGCGGGAAGCCGCTGGCCGCGATCGCGTCGACGACCGCCGTGGCGAACCGCTCGCCGGGGTCGAAGTCGGGGTCGGTCGGCAGGTTCTTGATCTCGATGTTCGCGTGTGCGCCCGTGCGTTTCGTCAGGCGCAGCACCTTCGCCAGGGTCGGGACCCGGACCAGCCGCGGGTCGCCTGGCTCCAGCTGCCTGAAGTTGTCCTCCGTGCCGAGGATGTCGACGCGGCAGGCGCGCAGGTCCGTGTAGGTCTTGGCGGCGGTCTCGCCCTCGCAGTCGGTCGCCCGCTCGAGGGTGGCGTCGTGGAAGACGACGGGCACCCCGTCGGCCGTCAGCTTCGCGTCGAGCTCGAGCACGAAGCCGCGTCGCGCGGAGTCGCGAAACGCGGGCATCGTGTTCTCGCCGAAGCGCGGCTTGCCGTTGACCAACGGGCCGCCGCGATGGGCGTGGATATAGGGCGACGCCATGGCCGGCGATGCGCAGAGCGCGGCAACGACGACCGAGGCGATGGTCGCGGCGCGGATCACAGCTTTGCGAGGACCTCCGCCGCCGCCCGCTGCCCCGACTCGATCGCTCCGTCCATGTAGCCGTTCCAGATCGTCGCGGTCTCCGTCCCGGCCCAGTGCAGCCTGCCGACCGGATCCCGCAGCGCCCCGCGATACCCGACCAGCACACCCGGCGGCGCGTAGCCCGCATAGCAGCCCCGCGTCCACCGGTCCTCGGCCCAGCTCTTGTCGACGTACCCGCGCGCGCCGAGGGCGGCGTCGCCGAAGTAGCGGGCCAGCGACTCGAGCACCGCCGCGCGGCGAGCATCGCGGCGAAGGCGCGTGAACTCGCGCGCCTCCTGGCCTTCGACGAACCCGAGCAGGACGCCCGGCCCGCCGTCCGGCGGCGAGTTGTCGAAGGTCACCTTGACCGGACCTGTGTCGCTGGTCGCCATCCCGCTCAGCCCGTCGGCCCGCCAGAACGGCTCGTCGTAGATCGCCATGCACTTGACCACCGAGCCCATCGGGATCCGCTGGGTGACCTGGTCGCGCGCCGCCGGCAGCTTGGGCTGGTACGTGATGCGGCCGGCGAGCGTCGGCGGGATGGCGACGATCACGCGCTCCGCGCGCCACGCGCCCTGGTCGGTGTGTACGTCGACGCCCGCGCCGCGCTGCTTGATCATGCGCACCGGCGCGTTCAGGACCACCGCGTCGCCGAGCCGCTTCGCGAGCCGGATCGCGATCAGCTGCGAGCCGCCGACGATGCGGCTCTCCTGCGCGCCGCCGGTCGTGTCGATCAGGCGATTGAAGCTGCCGGCCGCGCGTATGTAGAAGAGCGTGAACAGGAGCGACAGGTCCCGCGGCTGCGCGGCGAAGACCGCCTCGATCCCGAGGTCGACCAGGTCCCGCGTCTCGTCGGAGGAGGCGTTGTCCCGCTTCCAGGTCTCGAACGTCTGCGAGTCCCAGTCGGCGGCACTCGGCGCCGCCCACGGCGCCTCGGGTGGAATCTCCTGGGCCATCGAGTTCAGCCGCTCGATCACCACCGCAAGCTCGGCCAGCGCCGCCGGGTTTGCGGGCGGGATCGTCCCGGTGTAGGTCTGGAGCTGCAGCGGCGGCGGGTTGGCGCCGCGGTAGTAGACGTTCTCGCCGTCGACGTAGGTCTTGAACGTCTCCAGCCCGAGCTCGTCGATCAAGGCCAGGACCCGGTCCTGGGTCGGCCCGACCCACTGGCCGCCGATCTCCACCACCTCGCCGCCGGAGATCCGCCGGTTGAGGATCCGCCCGCCGACCCGACGGCGCGCCTCGAGGACGACGAACGAGCGCCCCGCCCGCTTCAGCTCCCGCGCGGCGGCGAGCCCGGCGAACCCGGCGCCGATCACCGCCACCTCGACCCTGCGGCGGGACTTCGCGCCCGCGTCCGGCGGGCCCGCCAGCGCGTAGCCGGCCGCGCCCGCCGCCGCGCCGCCGATCAGGCCGCGGCGGCTGATCCCGGTTGTCGGGGTCTCACTCAGGCAACGATTCTCGCGCCGCCGGCACGGGCGCCGCAACCGACAACCGCACGGCGTCAGCCGCGTCGCGGCCTGGTGATCAGCACGAGGCCGACCGCGAAGGCGAGCCCGGCGGCGATCAGGGCGAGCACGCCACCGGTCGAAACGCCGCCGTCATCGTCCCTCTCGACCGTGGCGGCCGGCGCCGCGCCGGGCTCGAGCACCTCGTCGACCGGGTCGATCAGCAGGTCCTGCGTGAACTGGGCCGGATCCGCGTCCGAGCGCCTCGAGCCTCGTCACGTAGCCGCCCGCGAAGAGCTCCGCGAGCCCGGCCGGGGGCGGTGGCGAGAGCTCGTCGACGGTCCCCTCCCAGACCGTCCCCAGCCCATCGACCTGGCGCGGGCCGTCGGCGAGCGTGTACAGGGTCAGGTTCAGGGGCTCGGTCGCCAGCTGCTCGAGCTTCATCGGGTAGACGTACTCGTCGGTCGCGAACCCGACCTCGAGCGGCTTCAGCGGCCCGTTCGACCTCGGCGCCAGCCGGATCGCGACGAAGCGCCAGCCCTCGTCGATGTAATCGGCGAGGATCGGCTCGGCGCCCGGCGGGCAGCGTGTAGCCGTTCTGGTCCAGCCAGCTCTCGAGCGCCGCCGCGTCCCCGGCGACCGAGCCGGGAGACGTCGTAGCCGCCGACCGTCTCGCGCCCGATCACGTCGACCGGGGGCGCGCCGGCTGTCTCGTCGCCGCCCGCAGCCGAGCCGACGGCCGGTGCCGGCTGCGGTCGCGGCGTCGAGGTAGGCGAGCGGATCGCCGCCCTCGACCGCCTCGACCGTCGGCACGCCCGGGAACCGGCAGGACGACCGCGGCGCGCTCGGCAGCCGTCGCTCGTCAGGTCGAGGCTGAGCACGATCTGCTCGCGCCCCGGCGGCTCGATCACCAGGGCCTGCTCCTCGTTGACCGTCGCCTCGATCGCGATCCCGCAGGCGCAGGCGCCGGCGGGCTGGCGCGAGCCAGAGCGCGGCCGCGCCCGCGAGCGCGGCCAGCGCAAGCGCCGCGGTCGCTGCGCGCGCCGCCGGGGTCACCGCTTGAGCAGGCCGCCGATCACGGCGCGTGCCGACCGTGAGCGGGTGGTTGAGCACCGTCGCCACCCGGCCCTTGAGCGTCAGCGGATCGTGGGCGATCCCGAGCTGGCGCAGGATCGTGCCGGCGTCGAAGTAGACGCGCTCGCAGACCAGCCGGTCCTCCTCGAACAGGAACATCGCGCAGAAGCGCATCTCGAACTCGCGCCCGGTCGCCGGCAGGCCGCGGAACGAGCCCAGGTGGGTGCCGTAGAGCATCGCCTCGACGATCACCGCGTCGTCGGAGTGGTGCAGCGCGATCAGCTCGTTGCGCTGGTCGGGGAACGCGGTCCGCGTCTCCTCGAAGTAGCCGTCGACCTCGGCCTCGCCGTCGAAGACGTCGCCGGTCGCGATCAGCTCGTAGCGCGGGTGGTCGAAGGTCTCCATCGTGACGTCGAACTCGTGCCGGTTCTCCGACTCCATGTGCTCGATCACGAGCGCCTCGCGCTTCTCGCGCAGGGCCTTGGTCGGCGGCATCGCGGCGAGCCTATCCGCCTATGGGCTTAGGCGCGGCTCGAGCAGCAGTGCTGAGGTCGAGCGCCGGCGCCGAGTGGGTGAGCGCGCCGATCGAGATCAGCTCGACCCCGGTGGCCGCGACCTCGGCGACGTTGTCGAGCGTCGACCCCGCCCGAGGCCTCGAGCGTCGCCGTCGCGCGCCGGCGGCGTCGCGGGCGGCGACCGCGGCGCGCAGCTCGCCGGGGCCCATGTTGTCGAGCAGCAGCCGGTCGGCGCCCGGCGGCGAGCGCCTCGGCGACCTCGCTGCGGTCGCGGCACTCGACCTCGACCTCGAGCTCCGGGCTGCGCGGCGCGCGGCGAGCTCGACCGCGCGCCCGAGGCCGCCGGCGATCGCGATGTGGTTCTCCTTGATCAGGATCGCGTCGTCGAGCCCGAGCCGGTGGTTGCGCCCGCCGCCGGCCGCGACCGCGGCCTTCTCCAGCGCCCGCAGGCCCGGGGTCGTCTTGCGGGTGTCGAGGATCGTCGACGCCGGTGCCGTCGACGGCGTCGACGAAGCGCGCGGTCAGGGTCGCGACCCCGGACAGGTGGGCGAGCAGGTTGAGCGCGGTGCGCTCGGCCGGCGAGCAGCGCGCGGGCCGGGCCGGCGACCGCGGCGACCTCGGCGGGCATCTCCGTCGCGCCAGACGCCCTCGTCGGCCAGGCGGCTCGAAGCTCTCGGCGCCGGCCTGCGCGAACGCCTCGGCGGCGGCGTCGAGCCCGAACAGGACCCCGGGCTGCTTCTGGACGATCCGCGCCCGCGCCCGCGCGTCGGCCGGGACCGTCGCCTCGGAGGTGACGTCGCCGTCGCCGACGTCCTCGGCCAGCGCCCTGGCGACGAGCTCGGCGAGGCTCTCGGCCATCAGTCCGTCGCGGGAAGACCGCGATCGTCGCCGTGAACCCGTGCAGGAAGTTGCGGCCGCCGACCGGGCCGATCTCGCCGGCGCAGAAGAAGCCGCCGGCCGGCGCGCCGAGCGCGTCCTCGAGCGCCAGCGCGTCGTGGTCGGGGGTCTCGAACATGTGCGAGCCGCGGCCGTTGCAGGTGAACAGCAGCGCCCCGGCCGCGCCGTCCGACGCCGAGCGCCTGGGCCTGGGCGCGCAGCGCCTCGCGCAGGTCCTCGTCGGCGGTCGCGCCGTCGCGGACGTGCATGCGCACCGTCTGGCCGACGCGCACGCGCTCGCCGAGCGCGAGCGACCCGGCCTCGGGATCGGCGCCGAGGATCGGCCGGACGAGGAAGTCGCCGCGCTCGTAGGCGGGCTGGTTCTCGTCGATCACGATCCCCAGCATCAGCCCCTGGGCGACGAGCGCCTGCTCGCGCTGGGTCGAGCTCGCCGATCGCCTCGCGCAGGCGCTCGATCGCGGGCTTCGAGGCGAGCTCCTCGATCACGTTGCCGCGGGCCGCGGTGATCGTCATCTCGGGCCCGACCGGGGTCGCGCCCTGCGAGACGCAGGGGAGCATCTCGACGCCCGTCGATGCTGGCGGCGACCGCGCCCCCGTCGAGCACCTCGCCGTCGCGAAACAGCGCCGCCGACCCGGCGGCGGCGGCGCTCGCGAGGCCGCCGAGCACCGGCATCCCGGGCCGCTCGGCGTTCAGCGAGCCGAGCAGCGCCTCGGCGCTGAACGTGTAGGGATCGGCGAGCACGATCACGCCGTCGCCGAGCGCGCCGGGATCCGGCAGCCCGCTGACCGCGATGCCCTCGTCGGCCGGCTCCGCCTCGAGGTGATGGGTCGCGATCGTCGCCTCGGGCGCCGACAGCGCCCAGACCACCGCGCCCGGGCCGCTCTCGAGCTCGCGCCCGGCCGCCGACCACGCCGCCGGCGCCGCAGCCGATCAGCGACCGCGGCTCGAGCCGCTCGTGCACGGTCGGAGAGGATCGGCTTCGCGTGCGTCAGGTGCGGCGCGCCGGCGAACACGATCGCCAGGTCGCAGCCGCCGTCGAGCCCCGCCGCGGCCTCGGCGGCGGCGAGGTCGAACGCCTGCGACCGGATCGAGCTCGTCGGAGACGCCGACTGCAGACGCTGACCGCCATCGCTCAAACGGTAGCGGCGCGGCCGCCGGGTCAGCCGCGATGCGCGCGACAGTACTCGTCCCGCGTCTCGCGGTAGCCCGGGGATCCGCCCGAGGAGATCATCTCGGCCCACCGGGTCGAGTTCTCGCGGATCTGCGTCGCGACCTCGTCCCGCTCGCTCCGGCGCCCTCGGCAGCCAGCAGCCGCTCGGCGCTGCGCCAGGCCTGCTCGCGCCAGGTCTTCACCAGCTCGAGCGTGCCGACCTCCTCGATCGGGACGAAGGGCAGGTCGATGAGGCTGAAGCTCGGGTCGTAGTGGGCGGCGATGAACTTCTCGATCCCGTCGAAGACGCGGGCGTTGACCGCGTTGACCGCGTCGTGATCGGGCTTGCGCGAGCGCCCCGAGCGCGTCTCGATCCCCAGCTTCGCGTAGGCGAACGGGAGGTCGTGCTGGACGTGGGCGTTCGAGAACAGCAGCACCTCCTGGCCGGCGTTGGCGTCGGCGGTGGCCGCGGTCTCGAAGGTGATCCGCCAGGCGTCGGTGACCGGCTGCCCGCGGGCGTAGCGGCGGAAGGCGCGGAAGTAGCGGTTCGAGAAGTTGGTGATCAGGTACGCCATCCAGCGGCGGTGGCGCGACCAGCGCGCCCTGGCGCGGTCCGCGCAGGTCGGCGAGCAGCCCGCGGGTGATCTGCAGGTAGCTGTAGGCGATCACCGCGCGGTGGTCGCAGGCGGCGTCGTAGCGGGCGAACTGCCGCTCGAGCCGGCGCTTCGAGCCCGACCACGCAGCGAACCGACGCCCGCTGGCAATGGTCGACCGGGACGCGCCTGGACGTCGTTGGGGACGTCGGACGGCGGCAGCTGCTGCGGCCACGGGAACAGGTCCTGGTTCTGCGACCTGCGCGCTCGTCGGCGCCGCGACGACCAGCGCCGCAAGCACGGCCAGCTGCCCCGAGCATCCGCCCCACGGGCCGACTATGACCGATCGCGCCGCCTGCTGGTAGCAGGTACTCGCGGACGAACCCGTCGAGGTCGCCGTCGAGGACGCGGTTGGCGTCGCCGACCTCGTGGCCGGTGCGGTGGTCCTTGACCCGGGTCGAGGGGTGCAGCGTGTAGCTGCGGATCTGCGAGCCCCACTCGGCCGCCTTCTGCTCGCCGCGCTCGGCGGCCAGCTCCTCGGCGCGCTTTCGCTCCTCCTCCTCGAGCAGCCGGGCGCGCAGCATCCGCATCGCGGTCGCCTTGTTCTGGGTCTGCGAGCGCTCGTTCTGGCACTGGACGACGATCCCGGTCGGCACGTGGGTCAGCCGCACCGCGGAGTCGGTCTTGTTGACGTGCTGGCCGCCGGCGCCGGAGGCGCGGTAGGTGTCGACGCGGATGTCGTCCTCGTCGAGGTCGACCTCGACCGCGTCGTCGACGAGCGGCGCGACGTCGACCTGGGCGAAGGCGGTGTGGCGGCGCGACTGGGCGTCGAAGGGCGAGATCCGGACCAGCCGGTGGACGCCGCGCTCGGCGGCGAACAGGCCGTAGGCGTTCTCGCCCTTGGCGATGAAGCTCGCCGACTTGATCCCCGCCTCCTCGCCCTCCGACGCCTCCGCCATCTCGACCTCGAAGCCCGCGCCGCTCGGCCCAGCGCAGGTACATCCGCAGCAGCATCTCGGCCCAGTCCTGCGAGTCGGTGCCGCCGGCGCCGGAGCGGACCGTGACCACGGCGTCGCCCGCGTCGTACTCGCCGCTGAACAGCCGCGCCTCCTCGAGCTCGGCCAGCCGCGACTCGATCGAGGCGAGCTGCGCCTCGAGCTCGGCGGCCATCTCGGCGTCCTCGCCGGCCATCTCGGCGAGCTCGTCGAGGTCGGCGGCGTCCGCCTCGAGCGCCGCGGAAGGTCTCGCAGCCGCCGCTGGAGCGCGGGCGTGCTCGGCCGAGATCCGCCGCGGCGCGCTCCTGGTCGTCCCAGAAGCCGGGCGCCCCCATCTCGCCCTCGAGCCGGGCTACCTCGGCTTCGAGTCCGGCCGGGTCAAAGGTAGTCCGCGAGCAGGGTCAAGCCGTCGCGGATCGCTGCGATCCGCGAGCTCACGGCCTCCGTCGAAGGTGCCTCGGCCATGAGGTGAGCGTACTCAGTCAGCCGGTGGTGACCGCAGCGCGTTCCGCTTCCACCTCGTCGCGGACCACGCAGCCCGCGAGGTGGTCGTTGACGATGCCCACCGCCTGCATCAGCGCGTAGGCGGTGGTCGGGCCGACGAAGCGGAAGTCGCGGCGCTTCAGCTCCTTTGCCAGCGCAGTCGACTCGGGCGTGGTGGCCGCCAGCTCGGACGTCGTCGCCGGCGCGCGCTCGTCCTCGGGGCGAAACGACCAGGCCATCGCCGCCAGCGATTCGCCGTCCTCGGCCAGCGCCAGGGTCGCGCGGGCGTTCGCGATCGCCGCCTCGATCTTCGCCCGGTTGCGGACGATCCCGGCGTCGCCGAGCAGGCGCTCGACGTCGCGCTCGCCGTAGCGGGCGACGCGCTCGAACTCGAAGCCGTCGAACGCAGCCCGGAAGTTCTCGCGCTTGCGCAGGATCGTCAGCCAGGAGAGCCCGGACTGAAACGCCTCCAGCGTCAACCGCTCGTAGATCCCGCGGTCGTCCGTCACCGGCCGCCCCCACTCCCCGTCGTGGTAGGCGACGTAGTCCGGCGCCGAGAGGCCCCACCAGCACCGAGGCCTGCCATCGTCGCCCGCGGCGACCCCCGATTCGCTCACGGCGCCTCGATCGCCTCGATCGCGTCGATGATCGAGGGGAAGTTCTGGCGCCAGCGATAGACCTTGCCGTCGCGAAACTCGAAGCAGGACGCCGAACGGTGCCTCGTCCGCGAGCTCGTCCTCCTCCTTCCACCACCACTGGCGGCGCGCTGCGACGGCGACGTGGTGGTCCCCGACCTCGCGGATCTCGTCGACCTCGACCCGCGACACCAGGTGCCCGTCATCCGACGGCTTCGCCCAGCCGACGACCGCCTCGATTCCCTCGAAGGTGCCCTTGTCGCCGGTGGCGACGATCTCGGGGTGCAGCTCGGCCGCGGTCGCGTCGGCGTCGCGGGCGCGCAGCGCGGCCAGGAGCCGGGTCGACGGTTTCGGCGTTGCTCACGGGGCGGGCACGCGGACCGGGAAACGCTCGACGACCCGGTCGCCGGCGGCGTCCGCGAGCTTGACCGTCAGCTGCGCGCGGCCCTGCTCGGCATCGTTCGCGATGCGCATCGGCAACTTGTCCCGGCCGATGTCGTAGATCGTCGTCTCCGTTCCGATCGACCTTCCATGCTGGCGCAGCTTCAGCTTGGCGCTCAGCTGCTCGGCAGAGAACGCGAGCACGCGCAGGATCCGCGATGTCGCCGTGACCTCCACCGCGGCCGATTCCCGTGACCCGCCCCGCGACGATTCCCGCGCCGAGCGGCTTCTCCTGGCCGACGAGCTCGTAGGCGCCCCAGGGCGGGTTCGCGTTGACGATCCGGCCCGGCTCGCAGGTGGCGAGGAAGCTCGCGAAGCGGGTCGAGGGGCTCTCGGTGATCACCCGGTAGCGGCCGGCCGGGACCTCCGGTCCAGATGATCCCGCCGTCGCCCGAGGTCTCCGTCCGCGAGCGGTCCGGGATCACGATGTCGTTGAAGTAGATCGGGCCGGGCAGCGGCGGGGTCGCGCGCGCCGTCGCGCCGGCGACGCCGTGCGGGGTGCGCTCCTGGAAGGTCTCGAAGTCGACCCCGCGCACGTTGCGCGCCGAGGCGGTGGTGACGATCACGCACTGCACGGGACGCCCGTCCGGGCCGAGCGGCACCGACGAGCAGGGCCGCGAGCCCGTTGTACTCGGCGTCGGCAGGGGTCTGGAAGTTGGCGTTGCGGATCGGCTTGCCGCGCGTGTGGAACGTCTGCAGGTCGATCTGGTTGTAGCCGTCGGGCGGCTCGATGTACGGGGTGACGTTGGTGTCGTCGGGGACCTCGAGCTCGTAGTCGCCGTTCGCGTCGGTGACTGCGGACAGCCCGGGCAGTTCGCGGACGCGGATCGTCGCCCCGGCGATGCCCCGTGTCCGATGTGGTTGAAGACGTAGGCGCGACCCGAGATCGTCACCGTGTCTCCGCCGGAGGCGGCGGGGCCGGACTGGACGAGGAGGCCGATCAGCGCGACCGCGAGCCAGCGCCGTTAGGCGCCGTGGCACTTCTTGTACTTCTTGCCCGAGCCGCACCAGCAGGGGTCGTTGCGGCCGATCTTCTCGTCCTCGGACTTGACGACGGTCGCCGGGGTTGACGCCGCTGCGCCGTTGCCGGCGCCCGCGGCCGCCGCCGTGGCCGCTGCGCCGCAGTCGCCGTGGCGACCGCGCCGGCCTGCGCCTGCGCCTCGCGCGATCGCCGAGGGCCGCTCCTCGCCGGCGCCGCCCGAGTACTGGACGTCGCCGGCGCGACGGCGCTCGCTCCTCGGCGAACATCTGCTCGGCCTGGGCGGGCTCGATGTTGACCTCGACGTGGAAGATCACCCGGGCGAACTCCTCCCAGATCGAGGCCATCAGCTCCTGGAACATCGTGAAGCCCTCGTTCTTGTAGGCGACCAGCGGATCGATCTGGGCGAAGCCGCGCAGGTGGATGCCCTCGCGCAGGTAGTCCATCTCGTAGAGGTGCTCGCGCCAGCGGTTGTCGATGATCTGGAGCAGGATCTGGCGCTCGAGGTAGCGCATCAGCTCGGCGCCGAACTCCTCCTCGCGGCGGTCGTAGGCGGCGAGCGCGTCCTCGATCAGCATCTCGGTGATCTGCTCGCGGTTCGCGCTCTGCGGCGTCGAGCTCCGCGACGTCGACGCCCGAGCGGCCAGAGCCCGCGCGGCGTGGCCCTCGAGCCCGGCCAGGTCCCAGTCCTCGAAGATCTCGCCCGGCGTGTAGTTCTCGACCAGTCCGGCGCGACGACCTCCTCGAGCTCCTCGTGGGCGACGTCGGACATGTCGCGGCCCTCGAGGATCTCGCGCCGGTACTTGTAGACGACCCGGCGCTGCTCGTTCATCACGTCGTCGTACTCGAGCACCCGCTTGCGGATCAGGAAGTTCTGCTGCTCGACCTTCTTCTGCGCGTTCTCGATCGTCCGCGTCAGCATCTTCGCCTCGAGCGGGTACTCCTGGCCCTCCTCGTCGACCGGGCCCGAGGCGGTCGAGGATCTTGTAGATCCGCTCGCCGGCGAACAGCCGGATCAGGTCGTCCTCGGCGGAGAGGAAGAAGCGCGACTCGCCCGGGTCGCCCTGGCGGCCCGGAGCGGCCGCGAAGCTGGTTGTCGATCCGCCGCGACTCGTGGCGCTCGGTGCCGCAGATGAAGAGGCCGCCGAGCCTCGCGGACCTTGTCGCCCTCGGCCTGCGGTCTGCGCCTTGAAGCGCTCGGTGTGCTCGGCGAGCTCGGCCTCCCAGCTCTCGTTGCTCGGGGGTGACGCCGAGCTTGCGCAGCTCGTCGATCGGCCAGCTGCTCGGGGTCGCCGCCGAGCTTGATGTCGACGCCGCGGCCGGCCATGTTGGTCGCGATCGTGACCGCGCCGAGGCGGCCCGCCTGGGCGACGGTCTCGCCCTCGCGCTGCGGCGTACTCGGGCTTCGCGTTGAGGACCTCGTGCTCGATCCCGGCGCGCTTGAGCTCGCCGCGAGAGCATCTCCGAGACCTCGACCGAGATCGTGCCGACCAGGACCGGCTGGCCCGCTCGTGGCGCTCGCGCGATCTCGTTGACGACCGCCTTCCACTTGCCGTCCTTGGTCTTGTAGATCTGGTCGTTGTGGTCGGCGCGGATCATCGGCCGGTGGGTGGCGATCTCGACCACCGGCATCTCGTAGATCTTCATGAACTCGGTCGCCTCGGTGAGCGCCGTGCCGGTCATCCCGGAGAGCTTGTCGTAGAGGCGGAAGTAGTTCTGCAGCGTGATCGTCGCGAGGGTCTGGTTCTCCTCGCGGATCCGCACGCCCTCCTTCGCCTCGACCGCCTGGTGCAGGCCGTCCGACCAGCGCCGGCCCTCGAGGATGCGGCCGGTGAACTCGTCGATGATCTTCACCTCGCCGTCGATCACCGCGTAGTCGGTGTCGCGCTTGAACAGCGACTCGGCCTTCAGCGACTGGATCAGGTGGTTGACGAGCGTCCCGTGCTCGGAGACGTAGAGGTTCTCGACGCCGAGGAACTTCTCCGCCTTCGCGACCCCGGCCTCGGTCGGGGCGACGGTCTTGTGCTTCTCGTCGTACTCGTAGTCGTGGTCGGCCTCGGAGGTGTCGCGCGACTCGCCGAGCGACTTCAGCTTCGGCTTCATCTCCTCGCCGACCATCTGCTTGGCGAGGCGGGCGAACGTGTAGTAGGTGTCGGCCGCCTGCTCGGGGCGGCCGGAGATGATCAGCGGCGTCCGCGCCTCGTCGATGAGGATGTTGTCGACCTCGTCGACGATCGCGAAGGCGTGCTCGCGCTGCACGCACTCCTCGAGCGAGCTCGCCATGTTGTCGCGCAGGTAGTCGAAGCCGAACTCGGAGTTGGTCCCGTAGGTGACGTCGGCGGCGTACATCTGGCGCGCGCTCGGCCGGGGTTCATCTCCGACTGGATCACGCCGACGGAGACGCCGAGCATGTCGTAGATCGGCTTCATCCACAGCGCGTCGCGGCGGGCGAGGTAGTCGTTGACGGTGACCAGGTGGACGCCGTCGCCGGCGAGCGTGTTCAGGAACACGGCGCTGGTCGCGGTCAGCGTCTTGCCCTCGCCGGTCTTCATCTCGGCGATCGCGCCGTCGTGGAGGACCATGCCGCCGATCAGCTGGACGTCGTAGTGGCGCTGGCCGAGGGTGCGCTTGCCGGCCTCGCGGCAGAGCGCGAACGCCTCGGGCAGCAGCGTCGTCGAGCGGCTCGTCGTCCTCGCGGGCGCGCTCGCGCAGCTCGTCGGCGTGGCTCGCGGATCTCGGCGTCGTCGAGCAGCTCGAACTCGGGCTCGTAGCGGTTGATCGACTCGACCGCCGCTCGTGTGCTCCTTGAGCTTGCGCCCCTCGCCGAGGCGCAGGGCGCGATCGATTATTCCCCGGGCCATCAACGACTCAGGGTACCGGTCCGGCGCTGCGGCGCACTCAGGCCGCGCTCAGGCGGTTCGCGCCGCGCCAGCGGCCGATCGCGCGGCGGGTCGCTGGCGCGGCCCGCGGCGCTTCTCGCGGTGGCGCTTGACCTGGCGGCGGATGTCCTCGGCGAGCTCGTGGATCGAGTGCAGCATCTCGGGCGAGGCCTCGCTGGGCGCGGAGGGTGACGCCCTTGAGATGCAGGGTCGCCTCGGCGACGTAGCGGTCGGTGATCGAGGGGTTGCGCTCCTCGCGCAGCTCGACCTCGAGCCGGGCGAGCTCGGAGACCTGGCGTGCCGTGCGCGGCGAAGCGCTTGGCGACATGCTCGCGAAGCTCGTCGGTCACCTCCAGGTTGCGACCCCTGACCTCGATTCGCACGCTGTCTCCTTCCGTCGCTGAGATCGTGGAATCTTACGCCGCGTCGCCCGCGCTCGCCAAGTGCACGGGCGAAGACCGCGGCCGCGACCTCGGCCGCGCCGGCGGCGCGCAGCGCCGCGGCGCAGGCGACGAGGGTCGCGCCGGTGGTGAGCACGTCGTCGACCAGGAGCGCCGCGGTCGGGCGGCCGCGGCGACCGCCCGGACGCGCGGCGGCGCGGCGAGCCGCTCGGCGCGCCGGCGCCCGACCTGGCGCGGGCCGTCGGCGCGGCGCAGGCGGCTCGGCGAGCGGCGAGGCCGAGCCGGCCGGCGAGCGCGGCGGCGATCAGCTCGCGCCGGGTCGAAGCCGCGCCGGCGGCGGCGGACGGGGCCGCCGGGACCGCGACGACGCGTCGGCTCCGACTGGTCGGCGGTCGAGCGCGGCGGCGATCGCCTCGGCGGCGACGCGCGGCGAGCGCGAGCCGGCCGCCGAACTTGAGCGCGGCGACCAGCTCGCGGGCGACGCCCTCGTACGGCGGCGGCCCAGGCGACCGGTCCGAGGCCGGCGAGCAGACGCGCCGTCCGGGCCGCGACCGCGGCGAGCGCGCGTTGCGCAGGCGGCGCAGATCGGGTCCGCGGCCGCGCAGGGCGCTGCGCACGCGGCGCAGAGCGGCGGGGCCAGCAGGGCGAGGGCTCGGGCGAGCATCCGCGCAGCTTCGGCCGTCGTATGCGCCGCGTGGTGCGCAACGGTTGCAGGGCAGTAAGGGAAAGGCCACGAAACGCCCGCGCTGGCGCTCGGCCCGGAGGTGTCCGCAGTTAGTGCGTCATGTGCGTACGCTAACTGCGGCCCCGGAGCCGCCCTTGTGCCCGATGGCCGCGCTCAGTCGCCGCTCGCGGTGATCACGCGGTCGCGGCCGGCGCGCTTGGCCTGGTACAGCGCGGCGTCGGCGCGGCCGACCAGGGCCTCGGGCTGCTCCTCGCCGTCCCACTCGGCGATCCCGGCCGAGCACGACTCGCCCTCCGGCGTGACGGCCCGCAGGCGCTCGACCAGGACGACCGCGTCGGCGACGTCGCAGCCGGGCAGGATGACGCTGAACTCCTCGCCGCCGTAGCGGGCGAGGATGTCGTAGGGGCGCAGCGCGGTGCGCCAGGCGACCGCCGCCTCGCGCAGCAGCCGGTCGCCGGCCTGGTGGCCGCGGCGGTCGTTGTAGTCCTTGAAGTGGTCGAGGTCGAGCATCGCGACGCAGATCGGGTGCTGGTCGCGCCAGGCGCGCGCGAGCTCGCGCGGCAGCTGCTGCTCCCAGTGGCGGCGGTTGGGAAGCCCGGTGAGCGCGTCGGTGCGGGCCAGGTGCTCGAGCTGGCCGAGCAGGTCGGCGCGGCCGATCGCGACCGCCGCCTCGGCGCCGAGCAGGTCGATCATCGTCGAGAGCCGCAGCGAGATCCCGGCGACCTCCTCGCGCCAGGCGATCGCGAGCACGCCGATCGCCGCCCGGTCGCGGACGACCGGGTGCCAGAGCACCGCCCGCGCCCGCGCGCGGCGCATGAACTCGCGGTCGGCCTCCGCCTCGCCGTCGCCGAGCGCGATGAAGACCTCCTCGGCCCGGGTGAATGCGAGCGTCGCCCCGGCCTCGCCGTCGAGCGGCAGCTCGAGCCCGCTGCAGGTCGGCCCCGACGCAGGCCTCGCGGCACCAGCGTCGCGCCGCCGGGCCCGGGCTCGAACAGCGCCGCGACCGGCGCCCCGGCGACCTGGCGCGCGCCCGTCGCAGACGGCGATCGCGCGCCGCGGTCGGGTCGACGCTGCGCGCCAGCGCCCGGGTCGCGTCGGTGACCGCGTCGACCCCGGCGGCGCGGCTGCCGAGGTCGCGCTCCATCTGGCTGCGATCGGAGATGTCGAGGGCGACCGAGAGGCCGCCGGTCGACCTCGCCCTTCGCGTCGGCGAGCGGCACGACCCGCACCCAGTAGTCGCGCCCGGACTCGGTGGAGTGGTACTCGAACGAGCGCTGCTCGCCGCGCAGCGCGGCCCGGTAGTGGATCAGCAGCGGCTCGCGCTGCGCCTGCGGGATGTGGCCGAGCAGGAACTTGCCCTCGATCTCGCTCGGGGTGCGGCCGCCGAAGTCGGCCGCGGCGCCGCCGGCGAAGCGCACGCGCAGGTCGTGGTCGAAGACCGTGATCGTCGTCTGCGGGATGTTGTCGAGCAGGCTCCGGTGCCGGCGATCGACGGCGCGCAGCTGCAGCATGCGTCCAGATCAGGACCACGCTGACGAGCGCCAATAACCCCGCTAGTAGCGAGCTCCATGCCATCTCCTTGCGTACCCCATTATGCGGACCGCGTGCGCCGGTCGACAGGCGGATATCAGTCGAACACGGCGCGCTCGACCTCGGCGAGGTCGGCGTCGCAGCCGATCACCGGCGGCGCCTTGCCGAGCGCCGTGTCGGGGTCCTTGAGCCCGTGGCCGGTGAGCACGCAGACGACGGTCCGCGGCGGCGCCGAGCCCCTCGGCCACGGGCAGGCCGTGGGCGAGGATGCCGGCGACCGAGGCCGCCGAGGCCGGCTCGCAGAAGACGCCCTCGCGCGAGGCGAGCAGCCGGTAGGCGTCGAGGATCTGCTCGTCGGAGACCGCCTCGACCCGGCCCCGCGAGCCGGTGAAGGCCGCCATCGCCTCCTCCCAGCGGGCCGGGTTGCCGATCCGGATCGCGGAGGCGACCGTCTCCGGCTCGGCGACCGGGGCGCCGTGGACCAGCGGCGCGGCGCCCTCGGCCTGGAAGCCGTAGAGCACCGGGGCGACGCCCGAGCTCGGTGAAGCCGCGCCGCCAGGCGGTCACGTTGCCGGCGTTGCCGACCGGGATCGCGAGCGCGTCGGGCGGCTCGCCGAGCTCCTCGACGACCTCGAACGCGGCCGTCTTCTGGCCCTCGATCCGGTACGGGTTGACCGAGTTGACGAGCTCGATCGGATGGTTCTCGGCGAGCTTGCGGACGATCTCGAGCGCCTGGTCGAAGTTGCCGCGCAGCGCGATCACCCGGGCGCCGTGCATCAGCGCCTGGGCGAGCTTGCCGATCGCGATCTTGCCCTCGGGGACGATCACGGCGCCGCGCAGCCCGGCGCGCGCCGCGTAGGCGGCGGCGCTCGCGGCCGTGTTGCCGGTCGAGGCGCAGATCACCGCCTCGGCCCCGGCGCCCGGCGGCGCGCGAGACCGCGACCGTCATCCCGCGGTCCTTGAAGCTGCCGGTCGGGTTCGCGCCCTCGAGCTTCAGCAGCACGCGCGCGCCGACCCGCTCGGAGATCACCGGCGCCTCGACCAGCGGCGTCGAGCCCTCGTTGAGGGTGACGACCGGGTCGCCGGGCTCGAGCGGCAGGCGGTCGCGGTAGCGCTCGATCAGCGGCGCGGGCACGCCCTCAGGCTAGCGAACGCTTCCTCGATCACCCGGATCGCGCGGGGCGCGGCGCGCAGGAAGTCGAGCCCGGCGATCTCCTCGAGCGCCGCGTAGAAGGCGCGCTCCGGCGCCTCGTGGAGGACCATCACCAGGCGGGCGTCGTCGCCGAGCCCCCGCTGGACGACGCTCTGCACCGAGATCCCGTTGCGCGCCGAGGACCTCGGCGATCCGCGCCAGCACGCCGGGCCGGTCGGCGACCTCGAGGTGCAGGTAGAAGGACGAGCTGACGTCGCGGATCACCTCGAGCCGCAGCGCCGGCTGTCGACCGGCGCCTCGCCGGAGAGGATCGAGACCACGTCGCCGAGCACCGCCGTCGCGGTCTGCGGCGCCGCCGGCGCCCGGGCCCGGACATCGTGATCTCGGTGATCGCCGGCGCCTCGACCATGACCGCGTTGAACGGCCCCTCGATCGGGCGCCAGCGGGTGGCCGGCGTAGAGGAAGCAGGGGAAGACGCGGACGCTGATCCCGTCGCCGCGGCGCTCGGCGACGCCGAGCAGCTTCAGCGAGAGGCCGAGCTCCTTCGCGTAGGCGATGTCGTCGGGCTGGATCTCGGTGATCCCCTCGTAGGTGACGTCGTCGAGGCCGACCGGGGTGTCGAAGGCGAGCCGGGCGAGGATCGCCATCTTCGCCGCCGCGTCGGCGCCGCCGACGTCCTCGGTCGGGTCGGCCTCGGCGTAGCCGAGCTCCTGGGCGCGGGCGAGCGCGTCCTCGTAGGCCGCGCCGGTCGTCGCCATCTCGGTGAGGATGAAGTTGGTCGTCCCGTTGACGATCCCGAGCACCTTCTCGATCTGGGTCGCGGCGAGGCTCTCCTGGATCACCCGGATCACCGGCACGACGCCGGCGACCGCGGCCTCGAAGCGCAGCTGGACCCCGTTCTCGCGCGCCGCCTCGAACAGCTCGTCGCCGTGCTGGGCGACCAGCTGCTTGTTGGCGGTGACCACGTGCTTGCCCGGCCTCGAGCGCGCGGAGCACGTAGTCGCGCGCCGGGTCGGTGCCGCCGATCAGCTCGACGACGATCGTCCGAGTCGCGCGAGGATCTGCTCGAAGTCGCCCTCGGAGCGGCTGCAGCACGCCGGCTGATCTCCGGCCGGCGGCCGCGAGATCGCCTCGACCTGGAAGGCGCGCTCGGCGAGCTGCTCGGCGAAGGCGCCGCCGACGGTGCCCTTCCCGAGGACACCAATCCGCGCCACCTCCTCGGCTTCGCCTCCGGGGGTGCGCGGGTCTGCCGAACGACTAGACATCGCGCGCCGTCAGGTCGTCGTAGGTCTCGCGGCGGACGACGACGCGGGCGTCGCCGCCGGAGCAGAAGATCACCGGCGGGCGCGGGACGCCGTTGTAGTTGTTGGCCATCGCGTAGCCGTAGGCGCCGGTCGCCGGGCGTGACGAGGACGTCGCCGATCCGCGGCGCGGCGAGCTCGGCGTCGCGGACGAGCATGTCGCTCGACTCGCAGTGCATGCCGGCGATCGTCACCGTCGTGTCGGCTGGAGCCGCGGCGCGGTCGGCGATCAGCGCCTCGTAGCGGGAGCCGTAGAGCATCGGGCGCAGGTTGTCGGACATCCCGCCGTCGACGGCGACGTAGGTGCGCACCCCGGGGATCTCCTTCACCGTGCCCGACCGTGTAGAGCGTGATCCCGGCGTTGCCGACCAGCGAGCGCCCGGGCTCGACCAGGATCCGCGGCGGCGGATCGAAGACGCGCCGCACGCCCTCCGACCTTGACCTCGGCGTAGGCGTCGATCGAGGGCGGCTCGTCGGCGGCGGTGTAGGCGATCCCGAGGCCGCCGCCGACGTTGAGCATCCGGCACCACGCCGGCTCGGCGAGCGCCGCCAGCGCCTCGATCGCCTGCGCGTAGGGCTCGAGCTCGAAGATCTGCGAGCCGATGTGGGCGTGCAGGCCGACGAGCTCGAGGTTGCCGGCCGCCAGAACCGCCTCGATCGCCGCCGCGGCGAGCCCGTCGGCGAGCCCGAAGCCGAACTTCGAGTCGAGCTGGCCGGTCTGGATGTAGGAGTGGGTGTCGGCCTTGACCCCGGGCGTGACCCGGATCAGCACCTGCTGGCGGCGACCCGGCCTCGGCGCAGATCGCGTCGAGGCGCGCGATCTCGGCGAGCGAGTCGCAGATCACGTGGCCGACGCCGGCGTCGACCGCCGCCCGCAGCTCGGCCTCGCTCTTGTTGTTGCCGTGCAGGTGGATGCGCGCCGGGTCGAAGCCCGCCCGCAGCGCCGATGTGCAGCTCGCCGCCGGAGGCGACGTCGATCGAGAGGCCCTCCTCGGCGAGCAGCGCGCAGAGCGCGGTGATCGGCGCCGCCTTGCTCGCGTAGATGACCTCGAAGTCGTCGGTGCGCGAGCCGAACGCCGTCACGGTAGGCGCGGGCGCGGGCGCGGACGTCGTCGGTGGCGTAGACGTAGGCGGGCGTGCCGAACTCGCGCGCCAGCTCGACCACGTCGCAGCCGCCGACCTCGAGCCGGCCCGCGCTCGTTGACCCGGCTGCCGCCCGGGTAGACGGCCGAGCCGGCGATCGGGTCGCTCGTTCGTTTCGGCGGTGGCTCGCCATCGGGCGCAGGCATTGTGACGGGTCCGCAAGGATCCTGGCGATGAGCAGACGCTGGCTGACCCGCGCCCGAGGCGCGCCGACCGAGCGGGGCGAGGCCGAGGGCCGCGCCCTACCTGCTCTGGACGCCGGACACGGCGCCGCCCTGGCCGGGGATGGTGATCGTCCACGGCGCCGGGTCGGCCAAGGAGAACCACGCCGACTTCGGCCGCGCCTGCGCCGCGCGCCGGCTGGGCGGCGCTCGCCTACGACCAGCGCGGCCACGGCGACGGCGACGACGAGATGTCGCGCCGAGGCGCTCGCCGACGTCGGCCGGATGGCGCGCTTCCTCGCCGAGCCGCGAAGGGGTCGATCCCGCGCGGGTCTGCGTGCGCGGCTCGAGCATGGGCGGCTTCATCGCGATCCACGGCGCCGCCACGTCGCCGGCGATCGCCGGGGTGATCGCGATCTGCCCGGCCGGCGAGGAGCACCTCGCCCGCGGGCTGCGCGACGGTTCGCTCGAGTTCCGCGCCGGCGAGCGATCGCGGACGGACCTCGCCGCGTGGCTCGGCGAGCACGACCTGCGCGACGCGGTCGAGCTGCTCGCGGACAAGCCGCTGATGCTGATCCACGCCGAGGGCGACGAGCGGATCCCGAGCGAGTTCTCGCGGGAGCTCTACGAGCGCGCGGCCGAGCCGCGCAAGCTGATCGTGCTTCCCGGCGGCCACCACCGCTCGGCCCAGCACGACGCCGAGCTGCAGGGGATCGCCCTGCGCTGGCTCGATCGGGCGCTCGACGGCTAGTTGATCTAGCTGTAGTTCCTCACCACGTTGTTCATCCGGGCCTCCTTGGAGGCTGGGGGTGTCGAAGCCACCCAGACCCAAGGAGGTCACCGAATGAACATCCACGCTAACGCCCGGACCTGCCCGAAAAGCCGCATGCTGATCGTCAGGCGCATCGAAGACGAACGCTGGTCGCTGGCGGCGGCGGCCGAGGCCGCCGGCGTCAGCGAGCGCACGGCCGCCAAGTGGCTGGCCCGCTGGCGGGCCCAAGGGGAGTCCGGCCTGCTGGATCGAAGCTCCGCTCCACGCCGCCGGCCGACCCAGCTGCCCGCCGACCGCCTGGCGGCGATCGAGGCGCTGAGGCGACTGCGGATGACCGCCGCGGAGATCGCCGAGTGCCTGGGCATGCGCTGTCGACCGTCTCACGCTGGCTCAAGCGGATCGGCCTGGGAAAGCGCTCACGTCTCGAGCCGCCCGAGCCGCCCAACCGCTACGAGCGAAAGCACCCCGGCGAGCTGATCCACGTCGATGTCAAGAAGCTGGGGCGGATCCTCAGGCCGGGCCATCGCGTCACCGGCAATCGCCGCGATCGCTTCACCGATACTCGCGGCTAGGGCGTCGCGGGCTGGGAGTTCGTCCACGTCTGCGTCGATGACGCCACCCGCTTGGCCTACGTCGAGGTGCTCGCCGACGAGCGCGGCGAGACCGCCTCAGGCTTTCTCAGACGAGCCGTCGAGTGGTTTAAGTCGATGGGGGTCACCGTCGAGCGGGTAATGAGCGACAACGGCTCCTGCTATCGCTCCAAGGTCCACGCCCAGGCCTGCCGCGAGCTCGAGATCCGCCACCTGCGCACTCAGCCCTATCGGCCGCGCACCAACGGCAAGGCCGAGCGCTTCATCCAGACGCTGCAAAACCGCTGGGCTTACGGAGCCATCTACGGAACCTCGGCCGAACGCACGGCGGCGCTACCCGGCTGGCTCACCCACTACAACTTCACTCGACGTCATGGCGCCCTCGGCCACAAGCCGCCCGCAGCTCGGCTCGCCGAGCTGGAACAACGTCATGAGTAGCTACATCTAGGGCAGGAGCCCGTCGGTCACGTTGCCGACCGCGCCACCGGCCTGATGACCGAGGTCCGGCTGACCGACCGCGCCGCCGGCCTGATTGAGCGTTCCCTGCACCGCCCCGTCGACGGTCCCGGTGACGCCGTCGGTCGCCTCGTTGAACGGCAGGTCGAGGCCGGCGTTCGAGGCCGCGTTGTCGATGCCCTCAACGGCGCCGCCCACGGGGCCCGTGTCGCTTGCCCCGGGAGTGGTCCCGGTGCCCGTTCCCGTGCCGGTGGTCGGCGTCCCGGGGTCCGTGGGGGTCGTCCCAGGCAGGGTGGTCGTCGGCGGGGTGGTGCCGTCGGCCGGTGGCGCCGTCGTCGCGGTTCCACCGCCTGCGCCGGCCGGCGCGGCCGGCGCGATCGCCGTTGCCGCGGCCGCGGTCGCGGCTACGGCGCCGGGAGCGGCAGCCAAGGCCCCCGCGGCCCCGGCGGAAGCGCCTGCCCCGGACGTCTGGACGGCGATGCTGTCGCCCCCCTCTTCCCCGCCGCCGACGGGAAGGCCGTTGAAGGCGACGTAGGCGGCCAGCGAGCCGAAGACGACGATCCCGGCGGCGATCAGCAGGATCGTCGCCGCTCCGCCGGCGAAGAACGCCCGGCGGTTGAAGTTCTTGCTCGACCGCGGCGCTGCCCCTGGCACTGCGCTCGGGTTCTTGGTCGCCATCGTGTTCATCGTTGAACGGCACGCGTCGCCCACGAGGGGCGGGTCAATTTCCCTATCGGCATAAGACTAGGCGAGCTTGAGCCTGCCTACAAGTAGCCGAGCGGGTCGACGGCTGCGCCGTTGACGCGGATCTCGAAGTGCAGGTGGGGTCCGGTGGAGGAGCCCGTGTTGCCGCTGTAGCCGATCACCTCGCCCTGGGCGACCGAGTCGCCGACGCTGACCGCGTAGCTCGACTGGTGCGCGTAGCAGGACGAGAGCCCGCCGCCGTGGTCGACGCAGGTGTAGTTGCCGTAGCCGCCGGTGTAGGCGGCGAGGATCACGTTGCCCGGCCTGCGCCGCGCGGATCGGGGTGCCCTCGGGCACCGAGATGTCGATGCCCTCGTGCATGCGGCCCCAGCGCCAGCCGAAGGGCGAGGTGAGCGTGCCGTTGACCGGCCAGATCCAGCCGCCGCTCGCGCCCTGGACCGGCCCGGCCTGCAGCGGCTCGACCCCGGGGGTCGCGCTCGCCTGCTGGATCTGCTGCTGGATCTGGCCCTGGAGGTCGCGAGACGTCGCCCTCGAGCTGCTCGATGTTCGCGTTCACCTCGTCGAGCGCGGCGGCCTTGCTGTCGCGCACGGCCGCCAGCTCGGCCTCGCGGGCCTCGAGCTGGGTCCGGGTGCGCACGAGCTCGGCCTTCTTCTGCCTCGATCTCGTTGCGGTCCTCGGTCACCCGCTCGACCGTCACCCGGGTGCCGTTGCGCAGCGTCCGCACCCGGCCGACGATCGAGGAGTCCTGCTCCTCGATCCGGCGCAGGTACTCGTAGCGCGAGAGCAGGTCGTCGAAGCCGTCGGACTCGAGCATCACCGTGAGCAGGTCGGGGTCGCCGGAGCGGTAGATGCCGACGAGCCGGTTGCGCAGCACGTTCAGCGAGCGGTGCAGCTGCTCGTGAGCTGCTCGAGGCGCTCCTTCTCGCGGTTGAGGCGGTGCCTGGACGCGGCGCAGCTCGGCGACCACGATCGCCTCGCGGTTGCGCAGGACCGCGACCTCGCCGGCGAGCTGGTCGACGCGGGCGTTGTAGTCGGCGAGCTCGCTCGAGAGGACGCCCTTGCGGTCCTTCTGCTGCTCGAGCTCGGCCTCGGCGCTGGTCGAGCTGCGACTGCAGGTCCTGGCCGAACGCGATCGCCGGCGCCGCAGGCGGCGAGCAGGCAGAGCACGGCGGCGGCGACGAAGGCCGCCGGCCGTCGTGTGCGCGTGTCGTTTCCGATGCGCATCGTAGAGCGTGCGCCATCGCCGGACCCCTCGCAGCCGGCGAGCAGGCGGAACGTTAGAGCCTTCGGATTCGTCGGCGCGCCGCGGTTCGGCGGCGCTTGCAAGCGCTACTGCGTGGCCGCGACCGACGCCGCCGAGATCGGGCTCGGTGGCCTCGGCGGCGATCGCCGCGGCCTCGAGCAGGCGGTCGCGGTACTCGGTCACCTGCATCCGCGAGATCACCAGGCGCTGGATCTCGGCCGTGCCCTCGAACAGCTCGTAGATCTTCGCGTCGCGGAACCACTTCTCCAGCGGGCACTCCGTGGTGGAGGCGAACGGGCCGACGAGGTCCATCAGCGTGCGGGTCGCCCAGACCGCGACCTGGCCCGACTTCAGCTTCGACATCGAGCCCTGCCCGCCGGTCAGCGGGATCCCGTTGCGGCCCATCCACGAGGCGCGCTGGACGAGCAGGCGGGCCGCCTCGATCTCGGTCGCGACCTGGGCGAGCACCTGCTGGACGCTCTGGCGCTCCAGCGGCGGCGCGGCCGGCGGTCGAGCTCTCGTCGAGGGCGAGCTCGAGCACGTCGGCCGGCGAGCGTGTCGTCGTCGAGGTAGTCGAGCGTCCACTCGTAGGCGGCCTGCGCGATGCCGAGCGCCGAGGCGCCGACGATCGGCCGGGTGAGCTCGAAGGTGGCGAGCGCGTTCGAGCCGCGCCCGACGACTCGCCCGAGCGGGCGCGCTCGAGCTTGCGCTCGAGCTTCTCGATCCCGCCGAGCAGGTTCTCGAGCGGGATCCGGCAGTCCTCGAGCACGACCTCGGCGGTGTGCGAGGCGCGGATCCCGATCTTCGACTCCTTCTTGCCCTGGCTCAGGCCCGGGGTGCCCTTCTCGACCACGAACGAGGCCTGGCCGCGGTGGCCGAGCTCGGGGGCGATGTTGGCGACGACGACGTGGACGTCGGCGATCCCGCCGTTGGTGATGAAGACCTTGGTCCCGTTCAGGACCCACTCGTCGCCGTCGCGCTTCGCGGTCGCCCGCAGGCTCTTGACGTCGGAGCCGGCCCCCGCCTCGGTGACCGCGTAGGCGCCGAGCTTGATCTCGTCGCCGACGCCGAAGCACTCGGGGACCCAGCGGGCGATCTGCTCCGGCGTGCCGGAGGCGGCGAGGCCGGCCGCGGCGAGGCCGGAGCCGGAGATCGCGAGCGCGATGCCGGCGCAGCCCCAGTGGAGCTCCTCGGCGCCGATGATCCCGAACATCCCGTCGGGGTCGGAGCCCATCCGCTGCAGGTGCTCGATCCCGTGGAGGCCCTGGTCGCGGGCGGCCTTGATCACCTCCCACGGGCGTCGACTCCTCGGCGTCGTGCTTGGCCGCCACCGGGCGGATCACGTCGCGGGCGAACGCGCCGCATCTTCGCCTTCACCTCGAGTTGCTCCTCGTTGAGCGCGAAATCCATCAGTGCGACCTCCTGAAAGCGTTGGCGAGTCGACCGATTGACTGGTCAGTCAAGCGCCCTGGAAAGGATAGGCCACCCCGCGGATGGGCGCGCCCGGTGCGGTCGGGACATCCAGGTCATCTAGCCTTGCGCCTCCCGTGCTCGTCGAGCGTCCGCTACTTCCTCTCCGACGTCGTCCACTGGCTCTGGAGCCACCGGCTGGTCGAGCGCCGGAGTCCTCGTCGCGGTGCTGGCCGCGGCCGCGGGGGTCTACCTCGCCGTCGGCAGCGGGGACGGCGACGGGGTCACGGAGGCCGACACAGCGCCGCTGCCCGCACCGCCGGTCGTCGTCACGAGGCCGCCGGAGCCCGAGGAGACCGAGGACCTCGGCTTTCCGGCCTTCGCGACCAAGAACACGACCCGGGTCGCGGGCGCCGACCCGATCGCCGACGCGGCCGCCGTCGCGCTCGCCGTCTATCCGTCGACCGGCGCCGCGCCCGGGCCCGAACGCGGTCACCCTCGTCGACGCCGGCGACTGGGCGGCCGGCGTCGCCGCCGCCTCGCTGGTCGCCGCCCCGGTCGGGGCGCCGCGTGCTGGTCACCGAGTCCGGCGAGCTGCCGGAGCTGACCGCGGCGGCGCTCCGCGAGCTCGGCCCCGAGGGCTCGGCGGCGACCGCCGGGCGCGCAGGTCTTCGTCGATCGGCTCCGCAGCGGCCCCGGAGGGCTACGAGACGCTCGAGGTCGAGGGCGCCGACGCCGCCGAGCTCGCCGCCGAGATCGACCAGCTGCGCGAGCGGCTCGCCGGCGAGCCCGAAGCGCATCGTCGTCGCCAGCGCCGACGAGCCCGCGTACGCGATGCCGGCCGCCGGCTGGGCGGCGCGCTCGGGCGACCCGGTGCTGTTCGTCGCAGCGAGACTCGCTGCCCGGAGGCGACCGTGAAGGCGCTGCGCCGCCACGACGGGGTCCCGGTGTACGTGCTCGGGCCCGAGGACGGCGATCAGCGCGCAGACGATGAAGGAGATCGAGCGCATCGCCCCGAGCGCCGAGCGGGTCGGGGCCGAGGGCCCGGTCGAGAACGCGATCGCCTTCGCCCGCTACGTCGACGGCGAGCTTCGGCTGGAACATCAACGACCCCGGCCACGGCTTCGTGATCGCGAACGCCGACCGGCCGCTCGACGCCGCCGCCGCGGCCCCGCTCTCGGCGAGCGGCACCTGGGGACCGCTGCTGGTCACCGACGACGGCGCCGCCCTGCCCGGCCGCGCTGCGCGGCTACCTGCTCGACCTCAAGCCCGGCTACGAGGACGACCCGACCCGCGCCCTCTACAACCACGTCTGGCTGATCGGCGACACCTCGGCGCTCTCGGTCGACCTGCAGGCCGAGGTCGACGAGCTCGCCGAGGTCGCCCCGGTAACGTCCGGCTCCGGATCGGGCGTCGGATCCGGGCGCCGGCGCCCCCGAGTCGCAGCCCGACGAGACGACCACGAATCCAGATTCGGACCGAGGGAATGAGCGAGACCGAGAGGCCCGACCGGCTCAGCGGCCGCGAGATCACGGTCGAGGACGTGCGCGCGCTCGCCGGCCCGTCGACCCCCCACTTCGCGCTGCAGATCCGCAACCGGATCGAGCGCCTGATCGAGCCGCTCCCGGCCGACCACCCGGCTCGGATCGAGGGCGAGCGCCAGATCGCCCGGCTGACCGACCTCGCCGGCCACTCCGGCGATCCCCGAGGACCGGCGTGACGACCGAGACCCCGGCCGGCGCGCTCGAGCGCACGACCGGGCTGCTCGAGCGATCGCGCCGCCGAGCTGCGCCGCCGAGCGCGGCCTCAACGACGCCGGCTACCTCGACCTGCTCGAGCGCGAGCTCGAGTCGACCGGCCCGACCCAGGACCTGATGGTCACCCGGCTCGTGCCGGCGATCTACGAGCGCTACTGGCGGCCGGCCCTGGGGCGGCTGTTCAAGGGCGTCACCGGTCCCGGGATGGCCGAGGAGATCCGGATCGCCCGCCTGCTGCTCGGGCTCGGCGAGGGCGAACGTCGTGCTCGACGTCGCCTGCGGGCCGGGCAACTTCACCCGCGAGTTCGCCCGCGCGGTCGGCCGGGAGGGCCTCGCCGTCGGGATCGACGCCTCGCCGGACGATGCTCGAGCGCGGCGGCGCGGAGCTGCGCCGCGCCGAGGCCGCGCAACCTGGCCCTGATCCGCGGCGACGCGACCGCGCTGCCGTTCCGCGACGCGAGCTTCGACGCCACGCTGCTGCTTCGCCGCCCTGCACCTGTTCCCGGACCCGTTCGCGGCGCTCGACGAGATGCGGCGGGTGCTGAAGCCGGGCGGGCGGATCGCGCTGATGACCTCGGTCCGGCGCGAGGTGACCCTGAGGCCGCTGAAGCCGGTGCTCGAGCGGGCCAGCGGGATGCGGATCTTCGAGGGCGACGAGATCGTCGAGGCGCTCGAGCAGCGCGGCTTCACCGGCATCCACCGGCGGCTGTCCGGCCTGGTCCAGTTCGTCGGCGGCGCGGCTCGCGGGATAACTCCGACGGCTGCTCGGCTTCGCCTCCGTGGGCGCGTAAACCGCGACTTCGTCGCTACCGCGAACGCGGCTACGTCATTTACGTCTTTGACCGGTACAGGTAGGTCGTGAGCGGGGCGAAGATCGCCGTGACGATCACCGCGGCGACCAGGACGTAGCCGATGTCGCCGCCGCTGACGTCGCCGGCCATCAGCGCCCGCGAGGTGTCGGCCAGGTGGGACACCGGGTTGACGTCGACGAACCACTCGAGCCCGGCGGGGAGCGTGTCCGGCTCGACGAAGACGTTGGAGAGGAAGGTCAGCGGGAAGATCGTCATGAACCCCGCGTTCATGACCGCGTTCGGCGAGCGCAGCAGCAGCCCGAGGGTCGTGAACGCCCACGAGAGGGCGAACGCGAAGAGCACCGTGATCCCGAGCGCCGCGCCGATGCCGGCGAGCCCGCCCTCCGCTTCGAAACCGAGGATCAGGCCGAGGACGATGATCACCGCGCCGCCGATGACGTAGCGGACGCTGTCGCCGAGCAGGGCGCCGACGAGCGGCGCCGGCCGCCAGATCGGGAGGGAGCGAAACCGGTCGACCACGCCCCTGGTCAGGTCCGTGTTGAGGGCGACACCCGAGTACACCGTGTTGAACAGGACCTGCATGACGAGGATCCCCGGCAGGAGGTACTGCAGGTACTCGTCGGTCGAGCCGGCGACCGCGCCGCCGAACAGGAAGGTGAACATGAGCACGAACATCACCGGCGAGATCGTCGCGTCGAGGAGCTGCTCGGGGACGTGCTTGACCTTCAGCATCCCGCGCCAGCCGAAGGTGAGCGCCTGCGAGACGGCGCTCGGGCGCGATGGGCGCTCGATCGAGCCGAGCGCGGCACGGACGGCCGCCTCGTCGGCGACGAAGTCTGCGCGGGTCGCGGTCGGGCTCGCGCTCACGCCGCCACCTCCTCCTGCTGTATTGCGTGCTCGCCGGTCGTCTGGTCCTCGGCCGGGCGGCCCGTGAGGGCGAGGAAGACCTCGTCGAGGCTCGGCTGGTCGAGCGAGAACCCGGCGATCCCGATCCCGGCCCGCGCCAGCTCGGACAGCGCCTCCGCCGCCCGGTCGGGATCGGCACATGCGGCCGAGAGCGAGGCCGGATCGGGCTCGGGGCGAACCGAATCGAGCCGCTCGGCGAGCAGCCGCTCCGCCTCGGAGCGCTGTTCGGGGCTGAGCAACCGCACGTGCAGCGCGCTGCTCCCAACCGATGCCTTGAGCTGAGCCGGGGTTCCCTCCGCGATCACCTTGCCGTGGTCGATCACCGCGATGCCGTCACACAGCTGGTCGGCCTCGTCGAGGTACTGCGTGCAGAGCAGGATCGTCGTGCCGGCGGCGACGAACGAGCGGATGATGTCCCAGACCTGGTTGCGGGAGCGCGGGTCCAGCCCGGTGGTCGGCTCGTCGAGGAACATGAGCTCGGGGGTGACGACGATGGATGCCGCGATGTCGAGCCGGCGGCGCATCCCGCCCGAATAGTTCTTGACGAGTCGGCCCGCGGCCTCGGTGAGGCCGAAGGCCTCCAGGAGCTCGGCGGCCCGCGCGCTCGCCGCCGAGCGCTTCAGGCCGAGCAGGCGACCGATCAGGACGAGGTTCTCGCGGCCGGTCAGATCCTCGTCGACCGACGCGAGCTGTCCGGTCAGGCTGATCGCGCCCCGGACGGCGTCGGCTTCGTCGACGATGTCGTGGCCGAGGACGCGGGCCGACCCCGAATCGGGACGCACCAGGGTCGCGAGCATCTTGATCGTGGTCGTCTTGCCGGCGCCGTTGGGTCCCAGCATCCCGTAGACGGATCCGCTGCGCACCGAGAGGTCGACGCCGTCGACGGCGCGCACGTCGCCGAAGCTCTTGGTCAAGGCCGTTGCCTCGATCGCCAGAGTGTGGTTGGCCATCGGTGAACAAAGGTAGCGAGGGCATGATCCGGTGCCCGGTTAGGGTCGTATGCACAGCGAACAACCCCCCACCCGGAAGGAGTCGAGATGGGCGCCGAGGACAACCTCGCGACGGTGAAGAGCATCTACGAGGCGTTCGGGAGCGGTGACGTGGACGCGATCCTCGACACGCTCGCCGACGAGGTCGACTGGGCCGCGGAGGCGGACTCGGACGCGGCGCCCTGGTACGGCGTGCGGCGCACTCGCGAGGAGGTCGCCGGTTTCTTTCAATCACTCGGCGAGTCGGTGGAGGTGCTCGACTTCCAGCCGCTGGCCTTCACCACGAGCGACGATGAAGTCATGGTCCTGCTCACGTGGAAGGCCAGGGCGAAGGCGACCGGCCGCGAGATGTCGATGAACCTCCACCACTACTGGCATCTCACGAACGGGAAGGTCGACAAGTACCGCGGCACCGAGGACACCGCTCAGACTGCCGCTGTGCTGGCCGACTAGGAGCTGGTCGGGCGCAGCAACCCGAGCGCGGTGAGCGGGAAGACGAGCACGGTGACGAGACCCGCGGCGATGAAGCCGGCCGAGGTCGCTGCGTCGATCAGCCCCAGGTCCTGACCGATCTGGGTCGCGGCGACGATGAAAGGGAGCGAAGTCGCCTGCAGGAGCCCGGCGGCGATCACGCGGCGCCGCTCGAGCTGACCCCGGTAGAGCAGTGCCGGGAGGCCGCGCGCGACGACCAGCGCCGCGACGAAGGCCGGGATCGAGGCGATCGCAGCGCTCGACGCGAACAGTGCGTCGAGGTCGAAGCGCACGCCGCTGGAGACGAAGAACACCGGGATGAAGACTCCGAACCCGACTGCCGCCAGTTTCTTGCGGGTTTCCGGATGGGTCACCGCGTCGTCCGCATCGAGGTGGTTGAGGACGGCGCCCGCGGCGAACGCTCCGAGGATCAGCTCGAGTCCGAGCTGCTCGGCGAGCACCGCCATCCCGACCAGGAGGACGAACGCTCCTCGCACCCGGATCTGGGCGCTCGTGTCCTGGAGGCGAACGAGCGTCGCCGAGATCCGCTTCGAGTGCTCGGCCTCCATCACCGCCAGCAGCGCGGCGCCGATCGTGAGCACGAAGACCCCGATCAGCAACACCTTCGTCCCCACGCCGCTGGACTCGCCGGAGAACAGGAAGGAGAGCAGCAACACCGACGCGAAGTCGGCGATCGACGCCGCCGCGATCACGAGCTGGCCGAAGGCGGTTCGCGACTCAGCCGCATCGGCGAGGACCGGGACGATCACCCCGAGCGAGGTCGAGGTCAGGATCACGGCGAGCAGCAGGGGCTCGTCGCCGATCCCGGCCAGGTCGAGGGCGAAGCCCGCTGCGACGGCGAGCGCCAGCGAAACCGCGAAGCCGACCGATGCCGCGCGCAGGAGCCTGCCGCGCAGGGCGCCGAGATCGATCTCGAGCCCGGCGAGAAAGAGCAGGAAGGCGAGTCCGATCAGCGCCAGCACCTCGACCGGCCCGTCGATCTCGACCCAGCCGAGGACGGCGGGGCCGATCAGGATCCCGATCACGATCTCGAGCACCACCGAGGGCAGCCGCAGCCCGGGGACCAGCCCGAGCAACAGCGGCGCCGCGAAGCCCGCGGCGACGACGATCAGCAGGTTCGCGAACGAGAGCTCCATCGCGCCCGTCAGTCCGCCCCGCGCGCCTGCCGTTACGCGCGGGGCGCCTGCCTCAACTCACTCGCCTGCGCACTCCGTGAGCCCGAGCGCGTCGGCCTGGTCGTTGACGTCTGCGAACGGGCCGGCGTTGTCGCTCGCCTGCAGCAGCGAGGGATCGTCCCTGACCTCGTCCAGCGCCGCCTCGGCGTCGTCGAGGAAGGTCGTCACGTCGTTGGCGATCTCCTCCGGTGCGGCGAGCGCCCGGATCGCGTCGATCTGGCCCTGGATCGAGGGGATCAGGACGTCGTTCGCAAACTGCTCGACCTCGGCCTCAGTCGGCTGCTGACCGCCGAACAGCTCGTTGCCGGCCTGGTTGATCGCCTTGTCGCCGGTCGTGCAGATGTCGTTCGCCTGGGAGACGAACTCGGCTTCGGTGAGCGGGGCTCCCGCGACGCCCGTGGCGCCGGTGGCCCCGCTGGTCGTCGTCTCGTCATCGTCGCCGCAGCCGGCGATCGCCAGCGCGCCGAGCGCGGCGAGGATTGCGAACGGGATCAGCAAGCGGTTTCTCATCACTCTCCTAGGGTGGGTCCCCTTCAAGGATCCGCGGCAGCGTACCCGTCAGGTGTCGAGCCCGCAGTCGTCGAAGCCGTAGTCGACCGCCAGCCGCGAGGCGTCGACGATCCCGGGCGGGGGGCCGTCGGCGAGCGCCGCGGGATCCGCCTCCGCCTGCGCGAGCCCCTCGTCGAATGCGTCATAGATCTCGTTGACCGCCTCCTCCTCGCCGGCAGGGATCGGGATCGTGCGGATCTGCTCCATCTGACGGCGCATGATCGGCAGATAGAAGTCGTTGACGAAGGCCTCGAGCTCCTCGGCCGAGGGCTGCTGGTCGCCGAACTGCTCGCTAGCCGCCTCATCGAGCTCGCCCTCGGCCTGGCGGCAGTACTTGTCAGCGGCCAGGTGGTAGGAGATCGCGTCGGTCGGCGCCTCACCGGTGAACCCGGTGACGCCACTGTCAGCGGTCGTCGGGTCGTCGTCGCCGCCGCAGCCGGCGATTCCGGCGGCGAGCGCGAGGACACAGATCGAGATGGCGAGGGGCCCCCTGCTCATCCCGGGAACCTACCTGAGGTCGCACTCGACCGAACCGTAGGCGCGCGCCAGCCGGCCGGCCTCGCGCAGCGCCGGCGGCGGGCCCTCGAGGACGGCCTCCGGGTCGGCCCGGACCTGGGCGATTCCGCGCTCGGTCGCGGCGAGGATCGCGTCGACCTCGCGCCTCGTCGCCGGCGGGCACGCCGAGCGCTCGGATCGCCCGCACCTCGGCCTCCAGCGCCGGGATCGCGACCCCGATCACCACCCGCCGCACCTCGCGCCGGCGGCAGGATCCCGCGGCCCGGCCACGAGGTCGTCCGCGGCCGCCTCGATCCGGGCGTTGGTCGAGTGGCAGATCCGATCGGCCTCGGCCAGGAACTCGACCTTGGCCAGCGGCCTCGAGACGCCGGCCGGAGAAGTCGTCGTCGTCCGACTCGCCCCCGCCGCAGCCGGCGAGGGCGAGGACGAGCGCACGAGCCGCGAGCGCTAGACCCGCTCGAATCAGGGTGCCCGTGCCGAGCCCGCCGCCGCAGCACATCGTCACCAGGCCGGTCTCCTTGTCGGAGCGCTCGAGCTCGTGCAGCAGGGTCGTGATCAGCCGCGCGCCGGTCGAGCCGAGCGGGTGGCCGATCGCGATCGCGCCGCCGTTGACGTTGACCCGGTCCATGTCGGGATCGAGCTCGCGGCGCCAGGCGGCGACGACGGAGGCGAACGCCTCGTTGATCTCGATCAGGTCGATGTCGTCGATCTTCATCCCGTTGCGCTCGAGGATCCTCTGCGTCGCGGGGATCGGGCCGGTGAGCATGATCACCGGGTCGACGCCGACCGTCGTCTGGTCGACGATCCGCGCCCGCGGCTTCAGCCCGAGCGCGTCGGCCTTCTCGCGGGTCATCAGCAGCACCGCGGCGGCGCCGTCGGAGATCTGCGAGGAGTTGCCGGCGGTGACCTTGCCGTCCTCCTTGAACACCGGTCTTCAGCCCGCGCGAGCGCCTCGAGGCTGGTGTCGGGGCGGATGCCCTGGTCGGTGGTGTAGGTGTCGCCGTTGACCTGGAACGGGATCATCTCGCGGTCGAAGCGGCCCTCCTCGGTCGCCTTCGCGGCGAGCTGGTGCGAGCGCAGGCCGATCTCGTCGAGCTCGGAGCGCGGGATCTCCCACTTGTCGGCGATCATCTCGGCCGAGATCCCCTGCGGGACGAGGTTGTAGCGCTCCATCAGCTGCGGGCTAGAAGGCGAAGCCGTGCTCCTTCTGGACCTCGAGCGAGTCGGCGAACGAGATGTGGCCCATGTGCTCGACCCCGCCGCCGATCGCGACGTCGTGGACGCCGGAGGCGATCAGGGCCGCGGCGAAGTTCACGGCCTGCTGGGCCGAGCCGCACTGGCGGTCGACGGTGGTCGCCGGCGTCTCGATCGGCAGCCCGGCCTCGAGCCAGGCGTTGCGGCCGATGTTGATCGCCTGCTCGCCGAACTGCTGCACGCAGCCGGCGACGACGTCCTCGACCTCGGACGGCGTCGATGCCGGCGCGGTCGATCACCTCGGTGTAGGTCTTCGCGAGCAGCGTCGAGGGGTGGGTGTCCTTGTAGTAGCCCTTCTCCTCGTGGCCGCGGCCGACCGGGGTGCGCGCCGCCTCGACGATCACTACCTCGCGGCCTGAGAACTTGCCGTTGCCGGCCATCAGTTTCCTCCAGAGTCGGTCAGTCAGTTTCGTGATGGAGACTCGACCGTCTGATCGGTCAGCTCAGCCGCGCGTGGCCTCGGTCTCGCGTGACCCCGGGCGGGGTCCAGCCCGGGCCGCGGAAGACGACCCCGAGCTTGTCGCGAAGCGCGTGCGCGCGCTTGATGTCGTGCCACATCGCGATGTACTCGTGGAAGGCGACCCGGACCGGGCGGAAGGTGCCGCAGCTGGGTCGTCAGCCCGTAGCGGACCCGCTCGCCCTCGGGCTCGTAGGTGCCGAACAGCCGGTCCCAGATGATCAGGATGCCGCCGTAGTTGCGGTCGAGGTACTGCTCGTTGACGCCGTGGTGGACGCGGTGGTGCGAGGGCGTGTTGAAGACCGCCTCGAACCAGCGCGGCAGCTTGCGGATCCGCTCGGTGTGGATCCAGAACTGGTAGATCAGCGACCAGCGACTGGGCCAGCAGCACCATCCAGGGCTCGAAGCCGACCGCCGGCATCCAGAGCCAGAACGGGAAGTAGGTCATCGGCACCCAGGTCTGGCGCAGCGCGGTCGAGAGGTTGTAGTGCTGGCTCGAGTGGTGGACGACGTGGCTCGCCCAGAACCCGCGGCTCTCGTGCGAGATCCGGTGAAACCAGTAGTAGGAGAAGTCGTCGGCGAAGAAGAGCAGCACCCAGACCCACCAGTCGCCGGGATCGAGGCGCAGCGGCGTGAGCTCGTAGATCGCGATGTAGGCGGCGAGGACGCGAACTTCCAGCCGAAGTTGATCACCACGTTGCCGAGCCCCATCGTCAGGCTGGTGCGGGTGTCGCGCGCCTCGAAGCCGATCAGCTCCTCGTTCTCGTCGCCGCACCTGGCGGAACGAGAGGTACTCGAGCGACGAGCAGGAGGACGAAGAACGGGATCGCGTAGTAGAGGACCTCGGCCATCGCGTCGCGCGTGATAGTAACCCGCGGCGTGATGGGAGGCTCTAGAGCGGATACGCGCGGCCCGGGGTCGCCGGCAGCGGCACGATCGCCTGCGGGCTCGCCGCCTGCGCGAGCCAGACCGGCGACGGTGCGGCTGCTGGCGCGCAGCGACGCCTCGGCCTGGCGGGCCGAGGAGGGCGCCCAGAGCGAGGCGAAGAAGCTCGACGGCGGCGCACCCGGACGCGGATCAAGGTGACGACCGACGCCGGCCGACCTCGCCGACTGCGACGTGGTCGTCGAGGCGATCGTCGAGGACGCCGAGCGCGAAGGCCGAGCTGCTCGGCGACGCTGGCGACGGCCGCGCCCGACGCCGACCTCGCGACGACGACCTCGTCGCTGCGGATCGCCGAGCTCGGCGACCGCCGCCGGCGTCGCGCGAGCGCTTCTTCGGCCTGCACGTGTTCAACCCGGTCGCGCGGATGGAGCTGGTCGAGCTCTGCCTCCCGGCCGGCCTGCGCGAAGGCGTCCGCGAGCGCGCGCTCGCCTGGTGCCGGGCGATGGGCAAGACCGCGATCGAGGTCCCCGACCAGGCCGGGCTTCGTCGTCAACCGGCTGCTGTTCCCCTACCTGTTCGAGGCGGTGCGGCTGATGGAGGCGACCGGGATGAGCGCCGACGACGTCGACGCCTGCATGCGGCTCGGCGCCGGGCACCCGATGGGCCCGCTGAAGCTGCTCGACTTCGTCGGCCTCGACGTCGCCGCGGCGATCGGCGAGAGCCTCGACGCGCGACGGCGCCGGCGGCGGCGCCGACCACGTCCCGCGACCTGGTCCGCGAGATGGTCGCCGAGGGCAAGCTCGGGCGGAAGTCCGGCGAGGGGTTCTTCGAGTACTACGAGTGAGGGCTGCCCGCTGAAGCGTCGGGCTCAGGCGGCGCGCTGCTCGCGGCGGTCGCGCGCGGCCGGCGGCGCGGCGCCGGCGGCTCCGGATGCGCCCGCAGAGATCCCAGACGACCTCGGCCTCGGAGACGCCCTGGCGGCGCGCCTCGTCGGCGACGCTCGCCCACGGCAGCTGGGCGTCGGGCAGCTCGTCCCAGCGCGCCAGCTCCAGCGCCTCCAGCGCTCCTCGCAGCGCCGGGCCCAGGTGCTCCTCCGATCGGAGCATCGCCCTCAGCACCTCGAGCTGCTTGTCGGTGAGCTTGACGACCCACATGTGCCTACCCCTGGCGTCGCTGACTGGACGCCGGGGACGGTATGCGGCGCCGCGGACGTAACTTCGGCGCTCGACGCCCGCTACGTGCGTGTTTCGGAGGCCGGATCGGCGCGAATCGTCGGGTGCTCGGCGGTGACCGGGTGGATGCGGACGGCGACGATCCGGTTGTCGCGCACCGACTTCGACCCGCAGCTCGTAGCCGTTGGCGCGGACCTTGTCGCCGCGCTTCGGCCGCCGGCCGAGCTCGGAGAAGACGTAGCCGCCGATCGAGTTGAAGGCGTCGGAGTCGACCGGGAGCTCGATCCCGGCGTCCTCGAGGTCGCCGAGCGGGACGTGACCGCGCACGTACCAGTCGCCGTCGGTGAGCCGCCGCAGCGAGACCGCCCGCGGGTCGGTCTCGTCCTCGATCTCGCCGACCACCTCCTCGAGGATGTCCTCGACGGTGACGATCCCGACCGTGCGGCCGTACTCGTCGGAGACGATCCCGATCGACGAGCGCTGGCGCTGCAGCTCGGCGAGCAGGTCGTCGATCGGCTTCGTCTCCGGGAACACCGGCACCTCGCGGATCGCCGGCTCCAGCGAGGCGTCGCCGCCGGCGTTCAGGTAGAGGCGGACGAGGCTGTTGTTGTGGACGATCCCGCGGACCTTGTCGGGGTTGTCGTCCTCGACCACGACCAGCCGGGTGTGGCCCGACGAGACGCAGCGGCGCAGCGCCTCCTCGACCGTCTCGTCGGCGTTCACGGTGACCACGGCGGGGATCGGGGTCATCACCTCGCGCGCCTCCTGCTCGTGGAGGTGGAAGACGCCGCCGAGCATCACCGCCTCGCCGGGGTCGAGGCTGCCGCCCTTGGCGGAGGTGCGGATGATCTCCTTGAGGTCGTCCGAGGTGTGCTTCTCGCCGAGGTCGCGTGGGTCGACGCCGAACAGGCGCACGATCGCGTTCGAGACCTTGTTCAGCAGGAAGGTGAACGGCGCGCTGATCGTGCGGAACACGCTCAGCGGCCGCGACAGCCCGCGGACGATCGGGTCGGGGTTGGTGATCGCGAGCATCTTCGGCACCTGCTCGCCGATCGTGATGTGAAGCGCGGTCGCGATCGTGAACGCGATCGCGAACGCGACCGCCGTGGCGCCGGTGCCGTCGCCGAGCACCGGCTCGATCAGGTCGGCGATCGCCGGCTCGCCGAGGAAGCCGATCCCGATCGAGGCGAGCGTGATCCCGAACTGGCAGGCGGCGAGCGACTCGTCGATCTTGTCGAGCTGCTCGAGCGCCTCCTCGGCGCCCGCCTCGCCCTCCTTGGCGAGGTTCTCGATCCGCCCCTTGCGGGTGCGCACGAGCGCGAACTCGGCGGCGACGAAGAGCCCGTTGAGGAGCACGAGCAGGACCAGCAGGACGAGGAAGAGCGCCGTCACTGCTGCTCAGGGGGCCGGGATTGGGGCCGCGTACTTCGGGGGAGGTCGTCGTCCATGGAGGACGGCGCAACGGTAGCAGCAGCGGTGGGCGACGCCCAATCGTTCAGCGGCCCGGCTTCACCCGCGGACCGACGTGGACACCGCGGCGGGCGGTGCTTGAGATCCGGCGGCGGCGCCGGCAGGTCGAAGTCGGCGGCGCGGGCGACGAGCTTGGCCGCGGCCCGCTCGCAGACCGCCGAGATCGAGAGCGAGGGGTTGACGCCGAAGCTGGTCGGGATCATCGACGAGTCCATGCAGAACAGGCCCTCGGAGCCGAAGACCTCGCCGCCGTCGTCGACGACCCCGAAGCCGATCTCGTCGGCCATCCGCGCGCCGCCGAGCGGGTGCGACGCGTAGACGCCGGGGGTCTCGGAGAGCTTCAGGAAGCGACCGACGCCGCGGCGCTCGGCGATCTTGCGGATCGCCTGCGTCGGCGCGTTCGCGGATCCGCGCCGACTGCTCGGAGAGCGCGTAGTTGAAGAGGCCGATCCCGACCGGGCCGCCGTTCGGCTGCACGTGGCCGTTGCCGCCCGGCGGCGCCGCGTAGAACTGGCCGTCCATCGTCTCCTCGACCATCGCCAGGATCTCGATGTGGCGGGTCCAGGTGGAGATCGAGCGCTTCTTCTCGCGGCCCCACCAGCTCGGCTCGCCCCCCGGCGAACGCCCGTCGTCGTAGAGGAAGTTGGTGAGCTGGGAGAGGAGGATCTCCTGGAGCGTGAACCGGGTGCCGTCGTGGGCGTTGCCCTTCTTGCCGACCCAGCAGTCGTAGCTCATCGTCGTGATCGGCTTGCCCTTGTAGAACTCGTCGTAGCCGCCGGGCAGCCCCAGCACCCGCTCCGCCTTGCGCGGGTCGATCTCGATCGCGGCGACGTGGTCGCCGTTGACGCCGAGGTGGCGGCCGAGGTGGGGCGAGACACCCGGCAGGCTGCCGTTGTCGCGCGACCGCATCAGGATCGGCGGGGTGCCCAGCGCGCCCGCGGCGAGGATCGCGACCTTGCACTCGACCTCGACCGGGTCGGCTCCCTTCTTGGTCGCCGGATCGACCGTCGCCGCCGCGGACGATCCAGCGGTAGGGGCGCGCGGACGAGGGCGCGACCTCGTTGACCTGCACCAGCGGGCGGACCTCGACCCCGCGCCGCTCGGCCGAGGGCAGGTAGTTGGTGATCAGCGAGTTCTTGGCCCCGAAGATGCAGCCCGTGTAGCACCACTTCGCGTCGACGCAGCGCTCGAAGTCGATCGCCAGCGGGACCCGGTCGCAGGTGTGCCCGGCCTCGCGCAGCATCGCCGCCCAGACGCCGCCCGACTTCGAGACCTCGTTCCAGGTCGGCTGGCGGACGCGCAGCCCGGCCTCGGCGCGAGCGTAGAAGCGGTTCAGGGTCCTGCGGCTGATCGCCTTCGGCCACATCCGCCGGCGCGGCCCGTCGTCCGGGTGGTGGTCCATGCGCTCGAAGGTCTCCCCCGGCGAGCGCAGCGACGCGGCGAGGTAGAGGTTCGAGCCGCCGCCGACCAGGTTGGCGGCGACGATCTGCGCCCCCTGGCCCTGGATCAGCTCGTAGACGTCGGAGAGGTGGTCGACGTCCATCGACTGGCGGAAGTCGGTGTGGCCGAAGCGCAGCCCGCGCTCGAGCACGAGCACGCTGGCGTCCTGGTCGGCGGCCCGGTAGAGCTCGGCGAGCCGCCAGGCGGCGATCGAGCCCCCGAAGCCCGAGCCGACGATGCAGACGTCGACCCGTTCGGGAATTAGCCGGCCACCTCCTCGCCTTCGGCTCCGGGGGTGCCGGTCATCGCAGGGACCCGTTCTTCGTCCGCCCGCGGTTGAGCTTCGATCCGTAGGAGAAGTCCTCGTAGCCGTTCGGCGCCGTGCCGGGGTGGCCCATGACCGCGTAGCCGGCGGCGGTCTTCGAGGTCGCGTCGACCACGGTGGCCGCGGCGCAGAAGGCGGTGAACGGGATCGCCGCCGCGGCCTCCCAGACGACCCGGTCCGGGTTCTCGAACGAGAGCCCGGCGAGGCAGACGCGCTCGCGGGCCTCGTAGTCGAGGTCGAGGAAGGCGCCGCCCTCGGCGAGCGCGCGGGCGGAGAGGTCGGCGACGAAGGCGGGCTCGAGGGTGGTGAAGCCGATCCGCTCGTTGCGGGCGAGCGCCAGCGCGTCGGTGTAGACCGCGCCGTGCTCGGGGTCGACGCCGGCGATCGCCTTCGGGTCGATCGGGTGGCCGAGCTCGGTGAGCAGGTCGGGGACCGGCTTGCCGGGGATGATCGTGTCGAAGAACGCCTGCAGGGCGCCGTCGGTGGGGCCGTCGGCGAGCGCCCGGTCCGGAACCGCCAACCGCGCCGCATACGGCAGGGCCGCGGCGATCGTCGCGCCGAGCCCGAGCGCGCCCGTCCTGGCGAGGAAGTCGCGGCGCCGACAGCTCGCCGGCCAAGATCCCCCGATTGCCCACGGGGTCAAAGTACTGGCGCCCAGGCGACCGTGCGCCGGTACGTTTCGACGGGGGTGTTCGGAATGCGAGCGACGATCTTCGGGCTCTGGGCGGCGTCGTCGTTGCTGCTCGCGACGCCCGCGCTCGCGCAGCAGCCGCTCGGCCCCTACGACGGCCAGATCCCGTTCAAGTGCGAGCTCCAGGACCTCGGCACGGGCACCGACTACCCGGATCCGGACGCGGACCCGCTCTGCGTCGAGTTCGACAAGACGAACCAGAACGTCACGGACTTCGGGATCGCCGAGTTCGCCGCCCAGGAGCCGGCGCGCGTGGCGGCGGCGGGGAGCAAGTGCTTCTACTTCCAGCGCGACCACTGGACCGGGTCGGTCCAGCAGGGCCAGCAGCCGGAGGTGTGGCACTGGGACGGCGACTACTGGTTCGACCGCGCGCGCGGCGTCGGCGGGGTCAGCGTCCGCAACTACCGGATCGGCGGACAGCCCCAGAGCGCGGAGCCTTACGTACCCGAGGCCTACAAGCCGTACTTCGACGAGAAGGGCGGCGGCGGGGTCGAGGTGCTCATGGACGGCGGGCCCGACCCGCGCTGCGCCGCGATGGTCGACACCCCGGAGGAGCGCGACCAGGTCTACGGCGATCGGCCCGCCGAGCTCAACTGCATCGACCCCGGCGGCGGGATCCGCGGCAAGCGGGTCGGGCGGGCGCGGATCGGGCACGGGCGCGAGCGGGTCCGTGAACGTCTCGGTCCGCCGAGCTACGCGCGCAAGCGCGTCGACGCATGGTGCCTGGTCGGCAAGGGTGAGCTTCGGGTCGCCTACCGCCGGCACGGCCGCGCGAGGGCGATCCTGACCTCCGGCCGCGGCCAGGCGTTCCAGGGGATCGCCCGTGGCGATCGCGTCCAGCGGGTCCGCCGCCGCCTCGACGTCGGCGGACAGCGCCGTCGCCGGCGGACACCGGATCATGTTCATCGACACCGCCGGTCCGCGCGACGCCTGCATCGGGGTTCGCGGTGGCCGGGTTCGGTGGATCCTGCTCGGGATGCGCCCGCTTTCGATCTCGCTGGTCCTGCGCCTCGCCACTCACACCACCTGAGCCGGGTTCGGGGATAACGTCCCCTGCGTGGAGCAGGACGCGACACCGTACCTCGACGCGCTAGTCGCCTACGCGGACCGCGATCCCGGTCGTTTCCACGTCCCGGGTCACAAGGGCGGTCCGGGTGCCGACCCGGCGCTGCGGGAGGCGATCGGCGACCACGCGCTGCGGCTCGACGTCCCGGCGGGGATCGAGGGCATCGACGTCGGTCCCGATCCGGCGGAGACGCCCTTCCAGCTCGCCCAGCGCCTGGCCGCCGAGGCCTGGGGCGCGCGGCGGAGCTGGTTCCTGGTCAACGGCGGCTCGAACGGCAACCACGCGATCTGCCTCGCGCTCGCGCCACGGCGGGCGAGCGGGTCGTCGTCCAGCGCAACGTCCACACCTCGACGATCGACGGGCTGATCCTCTCCGGCCTGCGGCCGCGCTTCGTCGCCCCCGAGCTCGACCCGGAGCTCGGGATCGCCCACTGCCTGACGCCGAAGTCGCTCGCCGCGGCGCTCGACGGCCGAGCCCGACGCGTGCGCGGCGATCGTCGTCTCGCCGACCTACTTCGGCGCGGTCGCCGACGTCGCCGCGCTCGCCGACGTCGCCCACGCCCGCGGCGTCCCGCTGGTCGTCGACGAGGCGTGGGGCGCGCACCTTGCACTTCTCGTCGGCGCTGCCGGACTCGCGCGCTCTACTGCGGCGCCGACGTGGTGCTGTCCTCGACCCACAAGATCGCCGGCTCGATCACCCAGTCGGCGATCGCTCCACGTCGGCGACTGCGGCGACCGGATCGACGACCTGATCATCGACCGCTCCGTGACCCTGGTCGAGTCGACGAGCCCGAACGCGCTGCTGACCGCCTCGCTCGACGCCGACCCGCCGCCAGGCGGCGGTGCATGGCGAGGAGCTGCTCGCCGAGACGGTCGACGTCGCTCGGCCGGCTGCGCGAGCGGATCCGCGCGATCCCCGGCCTCGACGTCGCTCGACGAGCGGATCGTCGGCCGCGGCGGCGTGCTCGCCTACGACCCCACCCGGCTCGTCGTCGACGTCCGCGGGCTCGGGACGACCGGCCACCGGGTGGCTCGGCTGATCCTCGACCACGACGACATCAACCTCGAGCTCTTCGCCGAGAACGTCGTCGTCGCGGTGTTCGGGATCGGCGAGCACGCCGAGCAGACCGGCGCGCGCCTGGTCGAGGCGCTCGAGTGGGCGGCGGAGCGGATCGGCGAGGAGGAGGAGGCCGAGGAGCTGCGGCCGTTCGCCGAGCCACCGCCCTGGGGGCCGACGGTGCTCTCGCCCCGCGAGGCCTTCCTCGGCGGGCAGGAGGTGGTCCCGTTCGCCGAGGCCGAGGGCCGGATCGTCGCCGAGTCGCTCGCGGCCTACCCGCCCGGCGTCCCGAACGTCCTCCCCGGCGAGGTGCTGACCGGGCCAACGCTCGAGTACATCGCCGATAGCGTCGCCCACGGCGGCCTCGTCCGCGGCGCCAGCGACCGGACGCTCAAGACGATCAGCGTAGTGGCGCCATGACGCGCACGCCCGGAGGCGAAGCCGAGGACGTGGCGCGAGTTGTTCCCTGGGGCGTCGACAGCGAGACGGGAGCGCTGCGGGACGTTCTCCTCTGCCCGCCGGACAACTTCCGCTGGCTGCCGACGAGCGCGATCTCGAAGGCGACGCTCGCGAGCGGGGCGAGGTTCGACCGGGAGCTCGCCCTGGCCCAGCACCGCGAGCTGGTCTCGATCTACGAGTCCGCCGGGGTCACGGTGCACCGGCTCGAGCCCGACCCGGCGCTGCCCTACCAGGTGTTCGCCCGCGACTCGAGCGTCGGCACTCCGGAGGGAGCCGTCGTCACCCAGCCGAAGCAGAGCTGGCGCCGCGGCGAATACGCCCCCGTCGTCCGCTTCCACCTGGAGAAGGAGATCCCGATCTGGCGGATGATCACCGGCGGCGCGCTGGAGGGCGGCGACGTGATGATCGTCGAGCCCGGGGTGATGCTGATCGGCAACGGCGAGGAGCGGACCGAGATCGGGGCCGCGCGCCAGCTCGCCGCCTGGATGGAGGAGCTCGGCTGGGAGGTGAGGATCGAGCCGATCCCGGGCCAGTTCGTCCACGTCGACGTCCTCGTCGCGATCCTGGCGCCGAAGCTGGCGGCGGTCTGCGTCGAGTCGGCGTCGGGGGGCCTGACGGCGTGGCTGCGGGACAAGGGATTCGAGATCCTCGAGGTCTCGACCGAGGACGCGTTCAAGCTCGGCGTCAACGCGATCGCGCTCGGCGACGAGCGCGTGATCTCGACCGCGGCCTCGGTGAACCTCAACGAGCGGATGCGGGCGCTCGGGCTCGAGGTCTTCGACCCCGACCTGTCGATGTTCACCGCGGGCGGCGGCGGCGCGCACTGCCTCGCCCAGGCTCTGCGGCGCGACCGGGCTGGATGACCGCCCCCTCGATCGACGCCGCGCGGGTGATCGCCGACCTGCGCGAGCTCGCCCGCCGCACCTCCGACGACGGCGGTGCACAGCGGGTCTGCTGGTCGCCGGTCTGGCGCGAGGCGCGCGAGTTCCTGGGCGAGTCTGCTGGCGGAGGTCGGGCTCTCGGCGGAGGTCGACGAGGCCGGAAACCTGTGGGCGCGACTCGAGGGGGCCGACTCGCGCGGCCCCGGCGCTGGCGCTCGGGTCGCACGTCGACTCGGTCCCGGACGGCGGCTGGCTCGACGGCGCGCTCGGGGTGATGGCCGCGGTCGGGGTCCTGCGGTCCTGGGCGGCCGCCGGGGTCGTCCCGCCGCGACCGCTCGTCCTGGTCGACTGGGCGGACGAGGAGGGCGCGCGCTTCGGGCGCAGCCTGTTCGGCAGCTCCGCGTTCTCCGGGACGCTCGACCCGCCGGCGCTCGCCGAGCTGCGCGACGCCGAGGGCCGGGGGATCGCCGAGGTGCTCGCCGAAAACGATGTCGAGCTCGAGCGGGCCGGCGCGTGCTCGAACCGCCGCGAGGGACTCGGCGCCTACCTCGAGCTCCACATCGAGCAGGGCCCGCGCATGGAGGCCGAGGGCCTGCGCGCGGCCGCGGTCACCGGCTGCGCGGGCGTGGAGCGGGTCCGGTTCACCCTCACCGGCCAGGCCTCGCACGCCGGGACGACGCCGATGGACGCGCGGCGCGACGCAGGAGTAGCGGCGGCGCAGGCAATGCTCGCGGTCGAGGGCATCCCTCGCGACGAGGGCGGCGTGGCGACGACCGGCGAACTGCGCCTCGAGCCCGGGATCCCGACCGCGATCCCGGGCCGGGCCACCCTCTCGGTCGACCTCCGCCATCCGGAGGCCGAGCCGCTGGCGCGGATGCTGGAGAGGGCCGAGTTTGTCTGCCTCGGGGCCGCCGAGCGACGCGGTTGCGAGCTCACCGAGACTCCGCTGTGGCGGATCGAGCCGATCCCGTTCGACGCCGGGCTCGTCTTCGCCGCCCGCCGCGCCTGCGAGGAGGTCGCGGGCAAGCCGGCGAGCATGGCCAGCGGAGCGCTTCACGACGCGGCCGAGGTCGCCCGAGTTCTGCCCGCGGCGATGATGTTCGCCCCGTCCAAGGGCGGAATCAGCCACGCGCCCGAGGAGGACACCGACGAGGCCGACCTGGCGATCGCGATCGAGGCGTTCGCCGAGCTCGCGGCGAGGGCGCTCGAGCGCGACAACTGAAACGTTCGGCGGTCAACCGCGACTGCCCATCGACCCCCCGATTCGAAGGAGCAACAGTGAGCGATCGAGACATCCTGAACGCGAAGCAGGCCGAGCTGTGCGAGACGAGCGAGACCGACTACTCGGACCTGAGGGCGATGTTCATCAACTGCACGCTGAAGCGCAGCCCCGAGGTCTCCAACACGCAGGGCCTGATGGACAAGTCGATGGAGATCATGCGCCGCAATGGGGTCGAGGTCGACTGCATCCGCGCGGTCGACCACCGGATCGCCACGGGGGTGTGGCCGGACATGACCGAGCACGGGTGGGCGGTCGACGAGTGGCCGCAGATCTTCGAGCGGGTGATGGCGGCCGACATCCTCGTGCTCGGGATGTCGATCTGGCTCGGCGAGAAGTCCTCGGTCGCCACCCAGATCGTCGAGCGCCTGTACGGCAACTCTCATCTGCTCAACGAGGCCGGCCAGTACGCCTACTACGGCCGGGTCGGCGGCTGCATCGTCACCGGCAACGAGGACGGGGTCAAGCACTGCGCGATGAACACCCTCTACTCGCTCCAGCACCTCGGCTACGTCATCCCACCGCAGGCCGACGCCGGCTGGATCGGCGAGGTGGGCCCGGTCCCTCCTACCTCGACGAGGGCTCGGGCGGGCCCGAGAACGACTTCACCAATCGCAACACGACGTTCGCGACGTGGAACATGCTCCACCTGGCGCGGATGCTCAAGGACGCCGGCGGGATCCCCTCGCACGGGAACAACCGCAAGGACTGGGACGCCGGCTGTCGCACCGACTTCCCGAACCCGGAGCACCGGGCCTGACATAGAGTCGGTCGCGCATGGAGGGCGCAAGCGTCGCTGCGGGAGGTCGGTCCGAGCCGGTCGCGGAGACCGGCGACAAGGGCCTGAAGAGCAACGCGATCGGCTTCCTCGACGGGCTCTGCGTGGGGCTTGCGTCGACGGCCCCGGCCTATTCGCTCGCGGCGGTGATCGGCTCGATCGTCGTCGCGGTCGGCATCCACGCGCCCGGGGTGCTGTTGCTCTCGTTCGTGCCGATGTTCTTTATCGCCGCGGCGTTCTTCTACATGAACCGCGTCGACACGGACTGCGGCACGACCTTCTCCTGGGTGACGCGCGCGCTCGGCCCCTACGCCGGCTGGATCGGGGGCTGGGCGATCTGCACCACCGGGATCCTGGTGATCGGCTCGCTCGCCGACGTCTCGGCCCTGTTCCTGTTCGACCTGCTCGACCTCAACGACCTGCGCAAGTCCGACCTCGCAAACGTCGTGCTCGCCGTGGCGATCATCGCCGTGATGACGACGATCTGCGTGCTCGGCACCGAGCTCTCGGCCCACCTCCAGCGCTTCCTCACCTTCTTCCAGGTCGGGGCGCTGTGGCTGTTCGCGGTCGTCGCGCTGGTCAAGGTCGCGACCGGCGACGCGCTCGCCCGCTCGGTCGATCCCGAGCCGAGCTGGCTCTCGCCATTCGGGGTCGAATACTCGGCCCTGCTCACCGGCGTACTCCTCGCCGTCTTCATCTACTGGGGCTGGGAGAGCGCCGTCAACCTCTCCGAGGAGTCGAAGGACTCCAGCCGCGCGCCCGGTTTGGCCGGGATGGCAAGCACCGTGATCCTGCTGGCTACCTACGTCATCGTTGCGGTGGCGATCCTCGCCTACCTCGGCCTCGACCGGGTCCAGGTGTTCGATGACAACGCGCGGATCATCGCGATCGCCGGGAACGCGGCGCTCGGCTCCGACCTGGGCAAGCTGCTGGTGATCGCCGTGATCGTCTCCGGCATCTCGTCGGCTCAGACCACGATCCTCCCGGGCTCGCGAACATCGCTGTCGATGGCGGTGGCCGGCGCGCTTCCCAGGCGCTTCGCGAGCATCCACCCGCGGTACCTCACCCCGGCGTTCGGGACGATCGTCGTCGGCGTGCTGGCGACCCTCTGGTATGTGCCCGGGCGACTGATCTCGGAGAACTTCCTCTTCGACTCGCTCTCCGCGCTGTCGCTGATGATCGCCTTCTACTACGGGCTCACCGGCTTCGCCTGCGCGATCTTCTGGCGCCGGGAGCTGACCGCGTCAGTGAAGAACTTCCTGTTCATCGGCGTCGCGCCGGCGATCGGGGCGCTGATGCTGACCTACCTGCTGGTCGAGTCGGCGATCGACATCGCCGACCCGAAGGCCTCCTACTCGGGAAGCGAGGTGTTCGGCCTCGGCCTGCCGCTCGTCATCGCGCTCGTCCTCATGATCGGCGGCGTCGTGCTCATGGCGCTCTGGAGGCTCTTCGGACCCGATCGCGCGAAGCGGTTCTTCCACCGCCCCGCCTTCGAGCACGTTCCGCACGAGGTGGCGATCGGCCAAGCCAAGCTCGAGGCCGTCGGCGTCTCTGAGGAGGCGGCCGACGCAGGGCTCGCCGAGGGTCGCCGCTACCCTGGCGATCCGTGAGCGCCGTCTACGACCGCCTCGCCGAGCTGCCGCTGAAGATCGAGCGCTACGAGCTCACCGGCCACGATCGCGAGTACGGCGATTTCACAGGCCCTCGACCGTGATCCACCTCCACGGTGACGGTAAGGAGGGGATCGGAGAGGACGTCGTTTACGACGTTCTCGACCACATCGCCCACCGCGATGCCGGCCCGGTACTCGACGTCACCGGTCCGGAGACGCTCGGCCAGGCCTGCGAGCTGCTCGGCGAGCTCGACCTCTTCCCGGGCGCGCCGCCGGAGCGCGAGCCGTCGCGCCACTACCGCCGTTGGGCCTACGAGTCGGCGGCGCTCGACCTCGCCCTGCGCCAGAACGGCCTGACGTTCTGGGAGGTAGCCGAGCGCGATCCCCAGCCGCTCCACTTCGTCTGCTCGACCCGGCTCGGCAGCTTCGGCGAGCACGCCAACCGGTCATCGACCGAGGCGATCAGGAAGCGCCTGGACCGCTACCCCGGGCTCGAGTTCAAGCTCGATCCCGAGAACGACTGGGATCAGGAGCTGATCGACGAGATCGCCGAGCTCGCGACGGTGCGGGTGCTCGACCTCAAGGGTCTCTATCGTGGCACGCCGGTCGACGTCGAGACCGACCCCGAGCTCTACCGCGCGGTCGCCGAGAAGTTCCCGGAGGCGTACCTCGAGGACCCCGACCTCGAACCCGAGGCCGCGCGCGAGGTGCTCGAGCCGCACGCCGACCGGGTCACCTGGGACGCGCCGCTCCACTCCCTCGCCGACGTCAAGGAGATGGCCCGCAAGGCGATCAACTCGAAGCCCTCGCGGTTCGGCTCGCTGCGCGAGCTGCTCGAGATCTACGAGTACTGCGAGGCGAAAGGGATCGCGATCTACGGCGGCGGCCAGGGCGAGCAGGAGTGCGGGCGGGGTCAGATCCAGTACCTCGCGTCCCTGTTTCACGCCGACACCCCGAACGACGTGGCGCCCTCCGGCTACAACGATCCCGCGGTCCCGGCGGGCATGCCGACGAGCCCGATGGACCCCGCGCCGTCCGAGACCGGCTTCCGCTGGGGTAACTGAGCCAGCCAGCCAGTTTTGTGTTTATAGTCAGCGGCTGACGGTGCTCGTCCCGCGCACCGGGGTTTAGGAAGGGGTTCATAGAGGTGATGGGGCCGAAAGGCACGAGGCTGGCCGCGGCGTTGTCCGCGGTCGCGGTTGCATCCGTTGTTGGCGTCGGGGTTTCCGGGGCGTTCGCCCAGGACCACGGCGGAGGCGGCGGCCACGGGGGAGGCCACGACGGTGGCGGCATGCCGCCGGCGGAGCCGTACAACCCGCTCGACCCGATCCTCGACCGCGGCGACCAGTTCGTCCCCAAGCCCGCGGGGACGAAGGAGACGCTGAAGTTCTACTACGGCCCCTACGAGATCCCGCCGGGCTGGGACGCGAACCGCGTCGACCTGACGCTGCCGGTGCGGAACGGGATGATCACCCAGGTCGAGCCCGGCATGCGCCACGTCGCCGACGGCACCGAGCCCGGCCACCAGGAGGCGCACATCCATCACGCGCACTGGTTCAGCCTCAACCCGGGCAGCGAGAACGACAACTACACCTACGGGCTCGACCGACTGGTTCTTCGGCAACGGCGACGAGGAGACGAAGGCGAACTTCGACGAGCGCTCGCGACGCCGAGCCGAACGGGCCGATCTACGGCGGCTACATGGGCCCGAACGAGCCGCAGCCGATGATCTACATGCTCCACAACAAGACCGCGGAGCCGCTGCACGTCTACATCGTCCTCGACGTCACCTTCATCCACGGGTCGATGGAGCAGCTCAACGCGATCGGGACCGCGGCCCTACCACGACGTGCTCGGGATCCTCTTCGGGCGCACCTTCGACGTCCCGCGCGACCGGAAGTCGAAGGACGGCACCTACGAGACCGCCGAGGACGACAAGCGCGGCGTGATCGAGTGGACCTCGACGGTCGACGGGACGATGATCGGCACCGGCGCCCACGTGCACCCCGGCGGGCTCGGGATGACGGTCGAGAACTACGGCTCGGAGGAGAAGCCGTGTCCGGACGACGGACAGGGGCTACGGCGGCACGCTGCTGCTCGACTCGGACGTCGTCTGGCACCACGGCGTCAAGTTCACCGAGGACTACCAGACCGAGGTCACCAACCCGGCCTGGCGGGCGCCGATCCACAAGGGCGACCGGATCCGGATCTCGAGCTACTACGAGAACAAGAAGCACGCCTGGTATGAGGCGATGGCCCACGAGGGCACCTACATCGATACCGCGCAACCGCCGAAGGGCCGCTGCAAGCCCTACCTGGTCGGTCCGGCGGAGAAGAAGAAGGGCAAGCACAAGATCGACGTGACCGAGGGCGTGCGCAACCGCGCCTGGAGCATGAACACGACCGATCACGTCTGCGGCAAGCGGTACGGACGGCCACCATGCGAGCGGCCCCTGAAGGAGACCGCAACCGGGCCGCCGACCGGTCAGGTGACGATCGCGAACTTCCAATACCAGCCCGGCGACCGGTCCCTGTCGGGTACGGCCGGGCTGCCACCGGCCGTCCCGGAGGGCGAATCCCTGAGCTTCTTCAACGCGGACCAGTTCCTCAACATCCGTCACTCGGTGACCACCTGTAAGTGGCCGTGCAACGGGCCGTACCTCGCCAACTACCCGCTGCCCAATGGGACCTGGGACTCGGGGACGCTCGGCTACGACCTGGTCTCGGGCGGCAGCCCGAACCCGGAGGCCAGCACGCCGCCCGATCTCAAGCCGGGCAGGTACGCCTACTTCTGCCGGATCCACCCCTTCATGAGGGGCGCGTTCGAGGTGGTGCCGAACTGAGGCGGATCGCAGTCGCCGGGGTCGCGGCGCTCGCCGGCGTCGCGACCGGCCTCGCGGTCCCCACCGCGGCGGGAGCGGACCAGCGGGTGATCGCCGCGCCATTCTCGTCGGGCTACGTGAATCCGGACGTCACCATCGTGCAGGGGGAGAAGCTGACCTTCCTCAACCCGGACGTCGCTCCGCACGACGTCACCTCGATCGACGGCCTGTTCAGGTCCGAGACGGTTGGCATCGGCTCTGAGGTACCGGTGACCGGCGCCGAGTCGCTATCCGCGGGCACCTACGAGTTCCTCTGCTCGGTGCACACCTACATGAAGGGCACGCTGACGGTCGGCGCCGGAGGTGGCGGCGGCCACGGGGGTCACGACATGAAGGCCCCCAAGCTCTCGGTGAAGGTGCGCGATACGCAGATTTCCGACGTGCTAGACGCCGGTGCGCTGAGCCTGAAGGTAAAGCTCAACGAGCCGGCGACGGTCAGGCCGGTGGCCACCGCCGACGGGACCAAGGTCGCCAAGGGCCGGGCGAAGCTCCGCTCCGGCACGAGCCGCATGCCCGCGAAGCTGACGGCGAAGGGCAAGCGCCTGCTGCGCGGGGCGCGCAAGGTCGAGCTGGAGCTGACGGCGATCGCCGCCGACGCGGCCGGCAACGCCGCCAAGCGCACCGCGACGGCGAAGCTGCGCTGACCCCCAGGCGGTAGGGTCGCGGCGTGGCCAGCACCGACCTATCGAGACTGCGCGGCCACCGGGTCGCGATCACCGGCGCGGCACGGGGCATCGGCGCGGCGCTCGCCGAGCAGCTCGCCTCGCACGGGGCGAGCGTGGCGCTCGTCGGGCTCGAGCCGGAGAGGATGGAGGAGGTGGCCGCGCGCTGTGGCGAGGGCACCCACGTCGCCACCTGCGACGTGTCCGATCATGACCAGGTCACGGCGGCCATCGACGGCGCCGCCGAGGCCCTCGGTGGCCTCGACGCCGTGGTCGCCAACGCGGGCATCGCGGGCGGCGGCCCGCTGCGCCTGCAGGATCTGCGCACCTGGGAGCGCGTGATCGAGGTCAACCTGCTCGGCGTGATGTACACCGACCGGGCCGCGCTTCCGCACCTCGAGCGCAGCCGCGGATATCTGCTCAACATCGCCTCGACGGCCGCTGTCCTGCGCGGTCCCGGGATGACCGCGTACTGCGCGGCCAAGGCCGGCGTCGAGGCGCTGAGCGACTGCCTGCGGATCGAGATGATGCCGTACGGCATCCAGGTCGGGGTCGCCTACTTCCTGTTCCTCGACACCGACATGGTCAACGACGCCGAGCGCGAGATGCCCCTGCTCGAGCGCGCGAAGGCCGAGATGCCGCGGTTCCTGGCGCGCACGTACCCCCTGCCTCCGGCGGTCGACGAGGTCGTGGCCGCGATCGCCGAGCGCCGGCGCCGGGTCGCCTATCCGCGGTGGTTCACCAAGGCGCTCGCGCTGCGCCAGCTGCTCGCATCCCCGTTGGCCGAGCGCCGAGCCGCGGAAGCCGTGCCGGAGGCGATGCGCGAGTACGAGCGCATCGCGGCGGAGCGCGGGGCACCGGCCGCCTCGGCGACCGAGCGCACGCGCGACCTCGTCGGGCTCTAGTAAGTTCGGGGCCATGGCGAAATCCAAGTCTTTCCCGGCCGCCCTCAACGAGCAGATCGCGAACGAATTCAGCGCCGCGATGCAGTACATCGGGATCGCGGTCCACTACGACTCCGAGACGCTGCCCCGGCTCGCGTCCTTCTTCTACCGCCAGGCGCTCGAGGAGCGCAGCCACGCGATGATGATGATCCAGTACCTGCTCGACGTCGACGAGCCGGTCGAGATCCCTGACATCAAGGGCCAGCAGACGAAGTGGGAGGACGACGACGTCGCCCCGGTCCGGATGGCGCTCGAGCAGGAGAAGCGCGTCGGCGAGGAGATCTACAGCCTCTTCGAGCTCGCGCGGACGAGCAAGGACTACCGCGCCGAGCAGTTCATGCAGTGGTTCGTCTCCGAGCAGGTCGAGGAGGTCGCGCTGATGCAGGACCTGCTCAACGTGGTCGAGCGCTCGGAGGACAACCTGCTGCTGGTCGAGGAGTACATCGCCCGCGAGGGGCCCGGCGAGGACGGGCCGACGAACGCGCCCCCGGAGGCGGGAGCCTCCGCCGGCTGACCCGGGGAACCTGCCGACTAACCTCGATCGATGGCAGTCAGCACCGTCGAAGCGCGGGGGCGGATCCTCGCCGACCTCGCCTCCGTGATCGCCCAGCTCGGGTTCGGGACGGCGTGCCTGGGGGAGGCCTACGAGCAGCTCGACGATGCGACCGCCGACCGCCTGGAGGACACCCTGTTCCGCCCGCTGCAGCGGGCGTACGGGCGAGCGAAGCGGACCCAGTCCGGCTTCGCCAACCGGTTCGGGCTGGAGGCGACGGCGCTCGCGCCCGCCTCGCCGGGCCTGGCTTCGCAGGGAGCGAAGGTGTTCGTCACCCGCGCCGCGACCGCCGCGGCCGAGGCCGACCAGAGGGTTGCCGAGCTGCAGGACTCGATGCTGCCGATCGAGGCCGGCGACGCCGAGCTGCGCGCCGGCCTGGCCGAGGTCCGCGAGCTGCTCTCCGGCGTCCCCGCAGCGGCGAGCGCCTTCCTGCGCACGTTCGGGCGCTAGGCGGCGTCAGGCCGCGGCGCGCTCGAGCCGCGCCGCCAGGGCGCGGAAGTGCTCGATCAGCTCCGGCGGCTCGTCGACGACGAAGTCGACCCCGAGCATCGCGATCCGCATGGCCAGCCAGGCGAGGTCGTCGTCCCCCGTCCGGTAGCGGCAGCGCCGATCGTCGATCCGGTCGAGGGTGCCGCCGAAGTAGGACGGAAGGCGGCCCTCGATCTCGCTCGCCGGGACCTCGAGCGTGACGCTCGCCTCGTAGCGGTGCGGCGCCTCGGCGATGCTCTGCTCGACGTACGCGGCGGCGTTGCGGGCCGGGAGCTTGCGGGGCTTGAAGCGCACCCCGGTCGCCGCCGGCCGCGTGAGGCGGTCGACTCCGGAAGGACCGCCAGTCCTCGCGCCCGCAGTCCCACGCGGCGAGGTACCAGCGGCGGCCGAGGTTGACCAGCGAGTACGGCTCGGCCTCGCGGCGGCTCTCGGTCGCGTCGCGGCGCCGGTAGCCGAACCGGATTCGCTCGGAGTCGCGACACGCGGCCGCGATCACGCGTCAGGTGCCGGGGGTCGACCGTCGGTCCGGCGGGCGGCGGGGCGATCATCGCCGCGCCGAGGGCTCCGACCCGGCGGCGCAGGTGCGCCGGCAGGACCTGCTCGAGCTTGACCAGGGCGCGGAGCGACGTCTCCTCGATCCCCGTCACCGACGCGCGCGCCGCGGTTCGCAGCCCGACGGCGATCGCGATCGCCTCCTCGTCGTCGAGCAGCAGGGGCGGCATCGCGGCGCCGGCCCGCAGGCGGTAGCCGCCGGCCGGCCCGGCGACCGACTCGACCGGATAGCCGAGGGCGCGCAGCCGCTCGACGTCCCGCCGGATCGTCCTCCTGGTGACGTCGAGCCGGTCCGCGAGCTCTGCGCCCGTCCAGTCGCGGCGCCCCTGCAGCAGGGCGAGGAGCTCCAGCAGCCTGCTCGACGTCTCGGTCATGGAATTTTCACATCCTCCTACCTATTGAGGACAGATCCTGACCTAATTGAGTCATAGGGTGGCCGTCGCTTCGAACGCCACAACGAGAAGGGAGCAGCAATGCCCGAACGAGACGGATACATCCCCGGCGTCCCCTGTTGGGTCGACAGCACGCAGCCCGATCCGGACGCCGCGGCCGAGTTCTACGGCGGTCTGTTCGGATGGGAGCTCGAGGACGCGATGCCGGAGGGGTCCGATGCGAAGTACCTGATCGGCCGGATTCGCGGCGGCGATGTCGGCGCCATCAGCTCGCAACAGGAGGGCGACCCCGGGCCCCCGCGCTGGAACAGCTACGTCTGGGTGGAGAGCGCCGACGAGGCCGCCGGCAAGGTCAGCGACGCGGGCGGGAGCGTCCTCGCCGAGCCGTTCGACGTCATGGCGGCCGGGCGGATGGCCGTGTTCGCCGATCCCGAGGGCGCCGCGTTCAGCGTCTGGCAGGCGAACGAGCACAAGGGCTCGCAAGTTGTCAACGAACACGGATCGGTGAACTTCAACAACCTCAACACGCGCGACCTCGACAAGGCGAAGGAGTTCTACGGCTCCGTCTTCGGCTGGGGGGCGCTCGACCTCGGCGGCGGTGGCAACATGTTCACCCTGCCGGGCTACGGCGACCATCTCGAGGAGCTCAACCCAGGGATGCGCGAAGGGATGAAGGAGATGGGCGCGCCCGAGGGCTTCGAGGACGTCGTGGCCGGAATCGTCCTGCTCGGTGACGACCAGCCGGACACGCCGGCGCACTGGAGCGTCGTCTTCGCGGTCGATGACGCCGACGCGACCGCGGCCCGCGCCAAGGAGCTCGGCGGCAACGTCATCCTCGAGCCGACCGACGCCCCCTGGGTGCGGATGAGCGTGATCGCCGACCCCGCGGGCGCCACGTTCATGGCGAACCAGTTCGTGCCCGAGAACAAGGACCTCGGCGCCCAGGCGGCCGCCGGCAGCGCCGCTTAGAAGCGCACCGGATTCGGGCGTCCCCCGATCGAGCGATGAGTTCGGGGGGCGCCCGCGGTCTGTCTAGATGCCGTGAGCGAGCGAACAGGAGTGAGATGAACCAGAACGGAGGGCCGGCCATCCTCGCCGAGGACCTGGTCAAGCACTACACGGGCCGCGAGGGCACGGTTGAGGCTGTCAACGGCGTCGACCTCGAGGTCTCGGGTGGAGAGATCTTCGGCTTCCTGGGCCCGAACGGGGCCGGCAAGTCGACGACCGTGCGGATGTTGACAACGCTGTTGACGATCACTTCCGGCCGCGCCGAGGTCGCGGGCGTCGACGTCGCCGACGACCCCGACGGCGTGCGCCGGCGGATCGGCGTCGCGCTCCAGGAGGCCGGCCTCGACCCACGCCAGACCGGGCGCGAGCTGCTGGTCCTTCACGGCCGGCTCTTCGGACTCGACGGCCAGGAGGCGGATCAGCGAGCCGACCAGCTCCTCGAGCTGGTCGACCTCGAGGACGCCGCCGATCGGGTCACGAAGGGCTACTCGGGCGGGATGCAGCGACGCCTCGATCTCGCGGCAGCGCTCGTCCACAAGCCCGGCGTCCTGTTCCTCGACGAGCCGACCACCGGCCTCGACCCGGCCAGTCGGCTGACCGTCTGGGAGGAGCTGCGCCGGATCAACGGCGAGGGAACGACGATCTTCCTCACCACCCAATACCTCGAGGAGGCGGATCAGCTCTGCGACCGCCTCGCGATCATCGACGCCGGGCGGATCGTCCGCGAGGGCACGCCCGCCGGTCTCAAGTCGAACCTGCGCGAGCGCCGGGGCGGTGGTGAGGAGCCGACGCTCGACGACGTCTTCCTCGACGCGACCGGCCGCACCCGGGAGCGGGCCGAGGGCGAGGTCCAGGAGGTGGCGGCATGAGTGCCACGCTCGCGCTCGGGGCGCGCTCGCTGCGGGAGGCGATCCGCCAGCCCGACGCCCTGTTCATGACGATGTTCATCCCGATCTTCTTCCTGGTGGTGAACACCGGCCAGGCGGCGGAGATCTTCCCGTCGGACTCGACCGGCTTTCTCGAGGGCCAGGGCTACGGCGCGTTCCAGCTGCCGATCACGCTCCTGCTCGCGGCCTCGTTCGGGATGGCCGCGCTGTTCCTGGTCGAGGAGATCGAGGGCGGCTACTTCGACAAGCTCCGCGCGATGCCGATCCCGCGCTCGTCGCTCGTGCTCGGCCGGCTGGTCGCCGAGGGCGCGAAGTGCGTGGTGATCTCGATCGTGATCGTGCTGATCGCGCTCCCGTTCGGGATCGAGATCGCAAGCGGGCCGCTCGGCTTCGTCCTGATCGTCGCGCTGAGCGCGCTCTGGGGGGTTGTCTACGCCGGCTTCATGCAGCTGATCGCGCTGAAGACGCGCAGCGCCGCGGCGACGAACTCAGGTGGCCTGATCTTCTTCCCGCTCCTGTTCCTGACGCCGAACTTCGTCCCCCGCGACATGCTGACCGACCCGATGGAGGTCGCCGCGACGCTGAACCCCGTCACCTACCTGATGGAGGCGCTGCGGTCGATGATCCTCGACGATCTCGACTGGGGGAAGATCCTCCCCGGCTTCGCCGTCGTCGGGGCGCTCGGCGTCGTCATGCTCGTGCTCAACGTGCGGATGATCAAGGGCTACGACTAGCCAGGACGGCGCAAGGATGTCCGACACCTGCGCCGAAGCGTCGATTGACGCGCTGTGCGCAGAGTCGTAATGTCCGCTCGTCATCGCACCCGGGGGGTCCCGGGGGCTCGATCCGGGGGGATCAGGGAGGGACGTAAATGTCTGTAGTACGCGTCGTTGTAGTCGCGGCGATCGGCTTGCTGCTTGCTGCCGCACCGGCCGCAGCGCATCATCCGATGTCCGCAGGGACCAGCGACAGCTGGCTGACCGGGAGCCTCGAGGAGCACTGGAACTCGCACGGCGCGGCGGGCAGCGTCGACGGCCGCGCATCAGTGCCGCCGCGCGAAGAGGGGCTCGAGCTCGTCGGCAAGTTCAACCTGGCCGGCTCGCTCGCCGGCGAGGGTCGCGTCGCCGACGTCTCCGCAAAGGGCAACTACGCGTACCTGACGATGTTCTACGAGCCGACGTGCGAGCGCGGCGGCGTGCAGATCGTCGACATCTCCAACCCCGCCGCGCCGAAGGGCGTCCGCTACATCCCCAGCCACACCGACACCTACTCCGGCGAGGGCTCACAGGTCGTCTCGCTCGAGACGCCGTACTTCAAGGGCGACTTGCTCATCTACCAGAACGAGTGGTGCCCGGGGACGACCAACGGGGTCGGTGGCATCACGCTGGTCGACGTGACCAATCCGAAGCAGCCGAAGAAGCTGGTCGAGGGCGCCGGCGACTTCACCAAGAAGAGCGGTAGCCAGAGCCCGGGTCAGCCGCAGACGAAGGCGAACCAGACGCACTCGGCCTTCGCCTGGCACCAGCGCGACGCTGACGGCGACAAGACCGGGAAGGTGTTCGTCGTGCTCGTCGACGACCTCGAGGAGCCCGACGTCGACATCCTCAACATCACGAACCCGAGCAAGCCGAAGATCGTCTCCGAGACGAACCTCGACCAGTTCGCCCAGACCGGCCCGACCCGCCCGCACGGCGACGCGGTGTTCAGCCACGACATGATCGTCAAGCACATCGGCGGTCGCGACATCATGTTGATGTCCTACTGGGACGGCGGGTACGTGACGCTCGACGTCAGCAACCCGGCGGCGCCGAAGCCGCTGTCGGACACCGACTTCGCCCCGGCCGACCCGGTGCGCACGCAGTACGGGCAGACGATCACGCCGGAGGGCAACGCCCACCAGGCGGAGTTCACCAACGACAACGAGTTCTTCTTCGCGACCGACGAGGACTTCAACCCGTATCGGGTGATCGCGAGGTTCCTGGGCGGCCCGGCGGCCGGCCAGACCTTCACCGCGGCCCAGGGCTCGGAGACCAAGCCGGTCAACAAGGACAACCCGCTCAGCGGTGACACCAGGTTCCTGGGCCTCGCCTGCGACCCGGTGCCGGCGGCGGGTGGAGACCTGATCGCGGTCGCCGAGCGCGGCGTATGCGACTTCCAGGTCAAGCTCAACAACATCGCCGCGGCGGGCTACAAGGGCCTGATCGTGTTCAACCGGACCGGCGTCGACGGCTGCGAGACGCTCGTGACGATGCTCGCCGCGTCACAGACGACGCCGGCGATCTTCATCTCCCGCAAGGACGGGTTCCGGCTGCTCGGCGTCGAGCCCGGTCCCGGCTACACGTGCAACGAGGACGGCACCGGGACCGCGACTCCGCCTGGCCCGTCGGTGGCCGTCGACATGTCGGCGGTCTTCGACGGTTGGGGTTACACGCACATGTACCGGACCGATCTCACCGAAGGCGCCAAGATGGAGGAGGTCGACACCTACGCGCCGCCCGAGGGGCAGCTCGAGGAGTTCGCCGAGAACTTCGGTGACATGACCGTTCACGAGGTCGCAACCGACCCCGACCAGCGATTCGTCTACGTCTCGCACTACGCGCTCGGCATGCGGGTGCTGCGCTATGACGACTCCGGGCTCGAGGAGGTGGGCGCGTTCGTCGAGCCCGGCGGCTCCAACTATTGGGGCGTCGAGGTCCACCGCATCGGTGGAAAGGAGTACATCCTCGGATCGGACCGCGATCGCGGGCTGCGGATCTTCGACTACCGCCCGTGATCTGACGGGTATGGGTCGCTCATTCCGGCCGGCCGAGCTCCCACTCGCCGGCCGGACGGGCGGACTCGACCTGCTCAGCGGTGGCGATCGCGGCTCGCGCGGCGCGGCCCAGGTCGCCGGCTGAGGCAAAGCGATCGGCGGGATCCTTGGCCATCGCCCGCTCGACGACCGGGCCGAGGGCCGGGTTCAGATGGGGTGCTGCCTCCGGGAGCCGCGGGACCGGGTGGTCGGCGTGCGCCAGCATCTTTGCGGCCGGCGTCTCCTCCGGATAGGGAACGCGACCGGTGAGCGCCTCGAACAGCACGCACCCGAGCGCGTAGACATCGATGCGGCCGTCGACCGGCTGGCCTCTCAGCTGCTCGGGAGCCATGTAGTCGAGCGTGCCCACGACCGTCCCGGTCGCGGTCAGCGCGGTCTCCTCGGAGGCGAGCGCCTTCGACAGCCCGAAGTCGGTCAGGTACGCGTGTGGACCCGGCGGGCGGTCCTCGATCAGCACGTTGGCCGGCTTGACGTCGCGGTGGACGAGGTCGTTCGCGTGCGCGGCGTCCAGGGCCTCGGCGACCTGAGCGACGATGTCGACCGCAAGCGCGGGATCGAGTCGTCCGTCGCGACCGATCCACTCGGCCAGGTCACGGCCCTCGATGAACTCCATCGTCACGAACATGTGCCCTTCTTCGACCCCCGCGCGGTAGACCGGGAGGAGATGCGCGTTGCGGGTCGACGCCGCGACCTTTGACTCGCGCACGAAGCGACGAGCAAACCGCTGCACCCCGGCCAACTCGGGAGCGATCACCTTCAGCGCGACGACGCGATCCAGCGAGAGGTCCGTCGCGCGGAAGACGATGCCCATCCCGCCGCGACCCGCGACCTCCTCGAGCCGATGCCCCGCAAACTCCGAGCCGACCTCGAGCCGTGGCATGTGACAACGCTATCCCGCCTGCGGTGAGCGTCAAGCGCGGTCGGGCGAACTCCCCGCCTCGAACTCCCGTGCCTTGAGGGCAAGGATGAAGAGGATCACGAGATTCGTGAACAGGCCTCCGATCGCCCACCCGTCGAGCAGCCGGTAGAAGAACATGTGGGTGACGACCACGAGCGAGGAGACCACCAGACCGACCACCCACGCCCAGTGGGCGCGCCGCAGGATCCCCGCGCCGAGCATGATCTCGAGGATCGAGAAGATGATCAGGACGACGGCGGCGCCTTCCAGGTCGTCGGTCGGCCAGTCGCCGAGGTAGACGGTCTCGACGGTGGAGCTGCCGGAAAGCGCCACACCGAACGCAGCCAGCCCGACGAGCAGGTTGAAGACCCCCGAGATCAGGTACAGGACCGCCACCAGGGTCACCCAACCGCTTCGCGGTGCAGCCATGTCACTTCCTCCTTGCTTCGTGGTCGTCCTGCCCGACCCTATTCGACCCGGCGGTGTTCGCCGGGGCCCTAGACGAATAGACGGGAGCGACTGAGACGGGAGCGACGGGACTCGAACCCGCGGCCTCCGGCGTGACAGGCCGGAAACACGGCCTGATTTTCGGCGGTCAGGAGATGCCGGAGCGCACTGCCTGGGCGGCGGCCTGGATGCGGTTGTCGAGGTGAAGCTTGGCGAGGATGCTCTTGATGTGGTTCGAAACGGTGTGGGTGCTGAGGTTGAGTCGCTTGGCGATCCGCTGGTTGCTCTCGCCGCCTGCGAGCAGCTGGAAGATCTCGAGCTCGCGTTCGGTGAGCGCCGCGCGGATCGAGGCCGCATCGATTGCTTTTGCGTCGGTGACGGGGATCTCGAGCTCGCGGATGCGCTCCAGTAGCTTCCCGGCGATCTGGGGGGAGAGCACGCTCTCGCCTTCGGCGGTGGCCCTGACCGCGGCGAGGATCGCCTCGGGCGCAGCGGACTTGAGGATGTAGCCGCTGGCGCCGGCGACAATCGCCTCGACGACCCGGTTCTCTTCACTTCGGGTGAGCACCAGCACCCTCGAGACCGGTGCGAGCAGGCCGAGCTTCTCGATCACCTCCACGCCGGAGATCCCCGGGAGCTTGATGTCGACCAACACGACATCGGGGCGCAGGTCGACGACGAGCTCGATCGCCTCCTCGCCGCTTGCGGCCTCGCCGACCAGCTCCAGTCCCTCGGCGGCCGAGAGCGTCTCGGCCAGTGCGCTGCGGATCAGCGGCTCGTCGTCGACCAACACGACGGCGACCGTCACCCGCCGGTCAATGCCCGCGCGGCGCTCGTGCGGCCCTCCGGCTCCCTCGTCCGTCAACGCCCAACCCCTCCTACGCCTGCCCCTCTTTGATGAGCCAAACCTATCAGCCCTTCTTGGGGCCACGAAACGAATCGCACGCCTCCAGCTAGCTCGATCGAGCCCCCCACCCGGCTCGCTCGAGCCCCCCAATCAGGCTCGAACGGGTCATATACAGGACTCTGCCCGGGGCGTAGGTTCGGTGCACGTCGTCCTCTCGTGGGCGTCACGTCTTCAGGAGCGGAACGCTCCGGGGGCCAACCTAGTTCCACAGTGGGCGTAACGGCCGCCTCAGAGAGGACCAACAATGATTCGCAAGCGATTGACTCGAGGCCGGACGGTTGCGGCGGTCGTCGCGCTCGTGTGCGTCGGCGCGCTCGTGTGCGTCGGCGCTGTCAACGCAACTCCGGGTCAGAACGACGCGCCGGTCCTCGACGCCAACAAGACGCCGCGCCTTGCGAACGTCGCCGAGGACCCGGGCACCCCGAGCGGGGCGGTCGGCTCGCTCGTCTCCGACCTCGTCGACTTCGCCGTCCCACAGGGCCAGCTCGACAACGTCACCGACGCCGACGCCGACGTCGACGACGACGGCAACGCCCTGCTCGGGGTCGCGGTGATCGGGGTCGATTCCCGGTTCAGCTGCTTCTACTCGCTAAACGGCGGCACCAGCTGGAGCGGGCTCGGCGTCGTCTCGTCCGCCAACGCCCGGCTTCTGGCCGCCGACGCCGACAACCGCCTCTACTGCCAGCCCGCCCTAAACGTCTACGGCAGCTTCCCCAACGCGCTCACCTTCCGCGCCTGGGATCGGACCTCGCCCTCGCGCCCCGACGGCGCCACCGCCCCTATTTTCGCCACCGGCGGCACCACCGCCTTCTCGGCCGCAAGCGACGGGATCGCCCAGACCGTCAGCGCCGACCCTGATGGCGACGGTGTCTCGACGGACGCGGGCGACAACTGCCCCAACGACGCCAACGAGGCGCAGACCGACACCGACGGTGACGGCCAGGGCGATGCCTGTGACTCGACGCCGAACGGCGACTCCGACAACGACGGGGTCGACAACGCCACCGACAACTGCCCCAACGACGCCAACGAGGCGCAGACCGACACCGACGGTGACGGCCAGGGCGATGCCTGTGACTCGACGCCGAACGGCGTGCCGACCACAGCCGATCAGTGCAAGAAGGACGGCTGGAAGTACTACGGCCTCTTCAAGAACCAGGGCGACTGCGTGAGCTTCGTCGCCACAGGTGGGAGCAACTCGCCCAGCGGCCCGTAGCTCCTAGCGCCAACACCCACACTGTCGAACAGGGACCCCGCTTCTGGCGGGGTCTCTTTCGCTGGGGCATCGATGGGAGCTCGCCGGAGTCGAACCGGCGATCTCCTGAGCGGTGGAGCCAGGGGCGGATCGCGGGCGTCGCCCGCCGTCGACTGCTCAATTCGCGCGAGGAGCGTAAACGCACACCTTCCATGGCGGAGTGCGGGTTCTCGTTCGGATGAAGCGCAGCCCCGTTGTTGGCGAATGGGAGCCGGTTGGTACCCAATCGTGGTACCCGACGCCGATTCTCGTCCGTGAGTGATTTGGGCGATCACCCGCAAACGGCTTGGCCATGCGGCTTGCGAGAGACGGGAGCGACGGGACTCGAACCCGCGGCCTCCGGCGTGACAGGCCGGCGCTCTAACCAACTGAGCTACGCCCCCTGGGCTGATCGATTCTAGGGATAGGCTCCCGAGCCGTGCGGGTGGTGACCTATGAGTCGGAGCGCGGGCCGCGGGCCGGACTGCTGCGCGGCGATTCGGTCGTCGACGCCTGGGATGTCCTCGGCGGCGACGGGGCTTCCGTCCGCGAGCTGCTCGCGGCCGGGCGGCTCGACGAGCTCGAGGACGCGGACGGCCCGGCGGTTCCGCTGGACGACGTTCGCCTCCTGGCCCCCGTGCCCGACCCGCAGAAGATCGTCTGCATCGGGCTCAACTACGCGGATCACGCCGCCGAGGGCCGGCTCGACCTGCCGGCGAGCCCGACTTTCTTCGCGAAGTTCGCCAACGCGCTGCGCGGGGACGGCGAGGAGGTGCCGCTGCCGGCGGTGAGCTCGAAGGTCGACTACGAGGCGGAGGTCGCCCTCGTCGTCGGCCGGCGCGCCCGCGACGTGGCCGAGGCCGACGCGGTCGATCACGTCGCCGGCTACACGCTCTTCAACGACCTCTCCGCCCGCGACCTGCAGTTCGCAACCCCGCAGTGGATGCCGGGCAAGGTCTTCGACGGCGCGGCGCCCTGCGGCCCGGCGATCGTGACGCCCGACGAGGCCGGCCCCGCCGACGCGATCGGGATCGCCCTCGACCTCAACGGCGAGCGGATGCAGGAGGACACGACGGCGGGGCTGATCTTCTCGATCCCGCAGCTCGTCGCCCACCTCTCGAGCCTGATGACGCTCGAGCCCGGCGACCTGGTCGCCACCGGCACCCCGGCGGGGGTCGGCGGCGCGCGCGACCCGCGCGTCTGGCTTCAGCCCGGGGACGAGGTCGTGGTCAGCTCGCCGCAGCTCGGCAGGCTGGTGACCCGGATCGGCTGATCTCGCGGCGCGACCCGGCGCTCGGATTTGCGTCCAGAGCCGCCTGGGACGGCGATGCCCGGTGGCTACGATCGTCCGGTGAGACGACGACGGGCATGGATGCCGGCGATGCTGCTCTGCGCCGCCGTGCTCTGGAGCCCGCCCCCTGCGCCGGCGGCCGCCGGCCCGGCGCTGTCCGTCGATGGGACCGCGGGGCGCCATCCGATCAGCCCAGACATCTACGGCCTCAACTTCGCCGACCCGGCCCTCGCCCACGAGCTCTCGCTACCGGTCGACCGCTGGGGCGGCAACCGGACCGACACGTACAACTGGCGCCTCAACAGCTCGAACACCGGCAGTGACTGGTACTTCGAGAACCTTCCCGACTGCTGGGACGCTGCGCACGGGTGGTGCGCCGGCGGTGCCATCTCGGGATGGCGCCGGTTCGTCGATGCCGACCTGGCCGCCGGCGTCGAGCCGCTGATCACGCTGCCGATGATGGGGCGCGTGGCCAAGGACGCGCAACTCCGGCACCCGTTCACGTGCGGCTTCCCGGCGACCGTCTTCCCGGCTCAGGACTCGTTCGATCCCTATGACGCGAACTGCGGCAACGGCCTCCAGGGCGGGACCGAGCTGGCGTCCAACCCGAGCCGCGACGGGCTTGCGGTCGGTGCCTCCTTCAGCCGCGACTGGATCGAGGCGCTGATCGCCCGCTACGGCTCGGCGGGGGCCGGCGGCGTCGGCCTCTACGAGCTCGGCAACGAGCCCGCGCTATGGAGCGAGACGCACCGCGACATGCACCCGGCGGGCGTCACCTACGACGAGCTGTGGGCGAAGTCGCGAGACCTCGCCATCGCGGTCAAGTCGGCGGATCCCGCCGCGAAGGTGATCGGCTTCTCGGAGTGGGGCTGGCCGAACTACTTCTGCAGCGGCGCCGACCATGTGGAGAACGGCTGCTCGGCGAGCTCCCCGGATCGCGCGGCGCACGGGGGCCTGCCGCTGGTCGAGTGGTACCTGCGCAAGATGCGCGCGTATGAACGGGCCCGCGGCCTGCGGCTGCTCGACTACATCGACGTGCACTACTACCGCCAGGGCGGCACGACGGCCGACGTCACCCGGTCCCTGTGGGACCCGACCTACACCGACCCGAGCTGGATCGGCGAGCGGATCCGGCTGATCCCGCGGATGAAGGAATGGGTGGCGCGCAACTACCCGGCGACGAAGCTCGCGATCACCGAATACAACCTCTCGGTCCCCGGCGACCCGAGGCTGAACGCCCTGATCCAGGCCGACACGCTCGGGATCTTCGCCCGCGAGGGCCTCGACCTGGCGACCCGGTGGGCGATGCCGCACGACGGAGACGCGATCGCGGACGCCTTCCGGATCTTCCGCAACTACAACGGTCGCGGCGCGAAGTTCGGCGGCACGTGGGTTCGCTCCACCAGCGCCGACCAGTCACGACTCGCCGTCTACGGCTCCAAGAGCGGTGCCGACTGGTACACGGTGCTCGTCATCAACAAGGCGGACACCGATCTGACCAGCACCCTGACGCTCGACCACATCGCGGCGAGTGGGCCGGCGCGGGTTTACGCCTGGGCGGGATCCGGGATCGTCCAGGAGCCGAATCGCCCGATCACGGGTGGCGCGATCGCGGCCACCTATCCGGCGCGCTCGATGACCCTCTACGCGATCCCGGCCTCGTAATCGACGTCTGGGACCCGAACGCCGCCACGAGCGCGAACGGAAGGAACCAGACGACGTAGAAGTAGAACCAGTGGCCCGCCGTCAGCTGGACCGCGATCGTCACCGCCGCGGCCAGCGCCGCGACCTGTAGCGGCGACTTCACCCGCGGGTAGAAGGCGACGCCGACCGCGAGCGCAGCCGCCAGCGCACGGGCGACGGGCTGCAGGAAGTCCAGCGACGGCGCCTGCCCCCAGACGCTGAACGGGGAGCTTCTGGTCGCCTGGTAGCCGAGCGTGCGGTCGTAGATCTCGCGCAGGCCGTGATCCGGGATGAACGGGACGGTGACCGCGACGGCGACCGCGACGAAGGCGATCGAGAACCACAGCGCACCGCGCCACCGCCGATCGGGATCGGCCGTCGCGAACAGCGGCGCCAGCGCCGCCGGCCCGAACTTCGCCGCGGCGCCGAGGGCGACGAAGGCCCCGCGAGCCGGCGCCGACCGCAGCGTGATCAGAGCGCCGATCCCGAGCGCCGCAATGAGGGCGTCGTTGGCGTTCGCGTTCATCACGTACAGCGTCCAAGGGCACGCGACCCAGGCGAACGCGAGCGCCCAGCCGAGCGCCCGCCCCTCGTCGCCGCCGCGCAGCCGCCGGCCGAACGCGATCAGCCCGGCGACGCAGGCGAGGTCGAAGAAGATCGCCGCCGCGTGCGCCGCGCCGACGTCGGCGTCCCAGACCCCATCCCAGGGCAGGGCGAGCTCGAACGGAACGTATGAGAGGTAGTTGACCGGCCCGTAGACGTCGCCCTTCAGGTCCAGCCCGAGCGAGAAGGCGCCCTCGTAGAGCGGGTCGCCGCCGGCGATCCGGTCGGCTCCCACCACCCCGGCCATCCCGATGTCGATCACGTGCGAGTCGACGATGTTGAGCGCGATGCGCCCGGCGGCGAGGAGGACGACGCCGATCACCAGCCAGCGCACCGGCACGAGGGGCAGCAGCGGTCCTTCACGCTCGCGCGGCCAGAGGCCGGCGACCAGCATCCGGATCAGGAAGTAGCCGAGCACCGGATAGATGAGGGCCACCGACGCCGTGATCTCCGCGCGGTTGAAGAAGAACAGCGAGATCCCCAGCCCGAGCAGGACGAGCAGGTCGACGTGCAGCAGGCGCAGCGGTCGCCGGGGGTCGAAGAACGGAACGACGAACAGCACGCACAGCGGCAGCCAGACCCATGGCGAGTTCACCTTCTGCGCGATCGCGCCCGAGTAGCCCCGGGCCAGACGGGTCTCGACCTGGTAGTCACGCCAAACCTCGTCCACGGAGCCGTCGGTCCCGTCGACGATCACCTGGGCGACCTCGGTGCCGCCGTCGTCGTAGCTGACCTGCCAGCGGTCGCCGCGGACCCAAGCGGTCGGCTTCGCCCCGGGGCTCTCGGCCAGCTCGTCGCGGACGGCGTCGGTCGCCGCCGCGATCTCGATCGCCCCGGCCGCCGAGACCTCGAACCCCGGCGGCGGCGCCGTCTGCGACGCCGGCTCGACCAGGCGCGGCGGCAGCTGGCCGCCGAACGGCGACTGATCGACCGGGTTGTCGGCCGCTCGCGCCGTGCTCGCGAGCAGGCCGAAGACAAGCAGCGCGAGCGCCGCGATCCGAGTCATCAGCGCGCCACAGTAGCGATAGCCTGCGCACCAACCACGGCGAAAGGGTGGAGCGACGATGGGTTTTATGGACAAGATCAAGCAGGCCCAGGAGGCTGCGAAGGGCTCGGTGGCCGGCATGGGCGGGATGGGCGGCGCGGCCGACACCGCGGCGAAGACGAACAGGATCGCTCAGCACGGGGTCAAGCACCCCGCGGTCCTGAAGGGAATGCGCGAGACCGGTAACGAGGACCCGCTCTCGGGCGGAGTGGAGTACGAGCTCGAGGTCGAGGTGCGTCCGACCGGCGGCGAGCCCTACTCGTCGACCTTCACCCAGCAGCTGATCGCCCAGACGGTCGACGGCTACAAGCAGAAGATCGGCGGCGAGATCGTCGTCAACGTCGACCCCGACGATCCGCAGTCGATGCTCCTCTGGGGCTGAGGGAGGAGCGGCGATGGGCGTCGCCGGCGAGGTGGCGCGGCGGGCGCTGTTCGGCGCCCTGGCCAGGATCCGCAGGGAGCGGGTCGAGATCGCGGACGGCGGCGCGCGCTACGCGTTCGGCCCAGTCGATGCCCCGTTGCGGACCAGGATCGAGGTCCTCGATCCCCGCGCCTACCGGTGGGCTCTGCGCGGCAGCACCGGGCTCGGCGAGGGCTACGTCGAGGGCCTGTGGCGCTGCGACGATCTCGTCGCCCTGAGCCGGATCGCTTGTCGCAACCTGCCGCGGCTCGACGCGTTGCGACGGCGACTGCACCCGCTGATCGGGCCGATCGAGCGCGCGGGGAACCTCGTCCCCCGCAACACGCGCGAGGGCGCGCGCGACAACATCTCCGCCCACTACGACCTCGGCAACGAGCTCTTCGAGTCCTTCCTCGACGACCGGATGATCTACTCGGCCGCGGTCTTCGATGAGCCCGGCGCGAGCCTCGAGGACGCCCAGCTCCGCAAGCTGGAACGGGTCTGCGACAGCCTCGACCTCGGGCCGGACGAACACCTGCTCGAGATCGGGACCGGGTGGGGCGGGCTGGCGATCCACGCCGCGAGCACGCGCGGGTGCCGCGTAACGACGGCGACGATCTCACGCGAGCAGCACGCCTACGCCGTGGAGCGGGTGCGCCAGGCGGGGCTCGACGACCGGATCGAGATCCTGCTCAGCGACTACCGCGACCTGACCGGTGCCTACGACAAGCTCGCGTCGATCGAGATGATCGAGGCGGTCGGCTGGCAGTACTTCCCCGCTTTCTTCGCCAAGTGCGCGGAGCTCACCCGCCCGGGAGGGGCGATGTTCCTGCAGGCGATCGTCTGCCGCGATGACAACTACGAGACCGAGAAGGCGGCGCGCAGCTTCTCGAACAAGCACATCTTCCCGGGGGGCTGCCTGCCGTCGCTGAGGTTGATCACCAGGCTCGGCGCCGCCAGCGGGCTCCCGGTCGTCCTCGTTGACGAGATCTCGAGCTCGTACCCCCTGACCCTCGCGGCCTGGCGCCGGCGGTTCAACGACGCCTGGCCCGCGCTGCGTCAACGCGGCTACGACGCGCGCTTCAAGCGGCTTTGGAACTTCTACCTGGCGTTCTCGGAGGGTGGCTTTCGCGAGCGGCGGATCAGCGACCTGCAGATCGTGCTCGCGAAGCTCGGCCGGCACAGCGAGGAGGACGGATGGCGCTCGCCCACCTACGCGCTGGAACCGGCGACCCTCTCGTCCTGATCCACGGCCTCGGGGGGTCGCGGCGGATCTGGGATCCGGTGGTCGAGCGCCTTGCCGCCGAGCGCGACGTGGTCGCGGTCGACCTGCCCGGCTTCGGCGAGTCGCCGCCGCTCGGCGACCGTGTCGCCCCCACAGCCGCCAACCTCGGCGCCGCGGTCGGTGAGCTCTGCGGTGAGCTCGGGCTCCGGCGACCGCATCTGGCCGGCAACTCGCTCGGCGCCTGGGCGGCGCTCGAGCTCGCCAAGGAGGGCGGGGCCGCTTCCGTTTGCGGGATCTCGCCGGCGGGCCTGTGGCGACGGCCGCTCGGCCCGCGCCGGGTCGACTCGCACGCCTGGGCTCTGCGCCTGCGCCCGCTGATGCCGCTGCTGCTCGCCTCGCCGCGGCTGCGGACGCGGTTCCTGCGCACGACGGTCGCCCGACCGGAGCGGCTGACGACGGCCGAGGGCAAGCGGCTGGTCGCGCGACTGGCTCGACGCCCCCGCCTACGGGGCGGCCAACGTCGAGATGCGCTCGCACGTCTTCGAGCATCCGGAGCTCGTCAAGGTGCCGACCACGATCGCCTGGGGGACAGAGGACGGGCTGGTCGGGCGACCGCGGCGCGAGCGGATGCCGCCGGGCGCCCGCTACGTCGAGCTCGAGGGGCTCGGCCACACGCCCACCTGGGACGACCCGCCGCGGATCGCCGAGCTGCTGCTCGAAGCAAGCGGCGGTCAGTCCGTCGGCTCGGGGCGCTCCTCGCCCGGCCAGGCGCCGGTCGCCCGGTAGAAACTCTGGCGCGCGTAGTGGTCGGTGAGCCCGCGGACGACCGAGAACGTCGCGCCCTGGAAGGCCAGCGAGGCGGCCAGCTTCGGCACGGAGGTCTCGCGATCCTCCGCGTCGGGCGGCTCCTCGTCGTCGATCATGCCCCAGACGGCCTCGAACACCTTGCGGCCGATCAGGCCGGCGATCAGGCCGCTGATGATCGAGACGGGGATGAAGAGGAGCTTCGCCATCGCCTGGACCCTACCCCTCCCGGCAGGGGCGAATCCCAGGCCGATTTGGAACCCGGCCGTTCGTATGAGACAGCTCGTAATCGAGCCAGGGCGGAACTACACTCGTTCCTGGTGCTCGTTCTTGAGCGCGGACCGGGAAGGCTCCAGCGCGAGGAGGATCCGCCATCGAGGGCGGAGAGAGGGAATCGCCTCTCGGCGTGGCTTTGCGCGCTCGTCGCGGCAGGGCTCTTGGCGCCGGCGCTCGCCGTCGCGGTGTGGTCGCCGGCGGTCACCATCTCCGCGGCCGGCGAGGACGCGTCAAGCCCCCAGGTCGCCGTCGACGCCGACGGCGACTCGGTATTCGTCTGGGTGCGCTCCGACGGGGCCAACGACCGGATCCAGGCGCGGGCCCGCTCGGCCGCCGGAGTCCTGAGCCCTGTGCAGACCCTCTCTCTGGCCGGGCAGGACGCGTCGAGCCCCAGGTCGCCGTCGACGTCGACGGCGACGCGGTCTTCACCTGGCTTCGCCCTGACGTCGTTGCGGGAAGCCTGCGGGTTCAGGCGCGGGCGCGCTCCGCCGGCGGCGCGCTGAGCGCCGTGCAGACCCTTTCAGCGGCCGAGGGAAGTGGTATCGAGCCGCAGGTCGCGGTCGACGCCGACGGCGACGCGGTGTTCACCTGGTCGCGCTTCGACGGCGCGGACTTCCGGATCGAGGCGCGGACGCGCTCGGCCGCCGGCGTCCTGAGCGCCGTGCAGACCCTCTCGGCGGCCGGGGGAGACGCCTTCGCCTCCGAGGTCGCGGTCGATCCCGGCGGCGACGCCTTGTTCGCATGGCAGCGCTCCGTCAGTTCCGGCCAGCGGGTCCAGGCCGTCGCGCGCTCCGCGTCCGGCGTCCTGAGCGCCGTGCAGACCCTCTCGGCTTACGGTCAGCCCGCGGGCGGCCCCCAGGTCGCTGTCGATTCCGATGGGGACGCCGTGATCGCCTGGGTGCGGTTCGACGGTGAGAACAACCGGGCCCAGGTCCGGGCGCGCTCGGCCGCCGGCGTCCTGAGCGCCGTGCAGAACCTCTCGGTTCCAGGGGAGCCCGTCGTGAGCGACGTCGACGTCGACGTCGACCTCGACGGCGACGCCGTCTTCACCTGGGCGCGCCGTGTCGGGACGAACGATCTTGCACAGGCGCGGGCGCGCTCGGCCGCCGGCGTCCTGAGCGCCGTGCAGAACCTCTCCGTCTCAGGGCGGAACGCGTTCGGCGCCCAGGTCGATGTCGATGCGGACGGCGACGCCGTCTTCACCTGGAACCGTGGGTTCATCGGCGCCCGGCTTGTCCAGGCTCGCGCCCGCTCGGCCGCCGGCGTCCTGAGCGCTGTGTCAGCCCTCTCGGCCCCGGGCCAGGACGCCGTGGACCCCGGGATCGGAGTCGACGCCGACGGCGATGCGGTCGTCACCTGGGCCCGCTCGGACGGGACCAACACCCGGATCCAGGCCTCGGACGGGCCGTAGCTGAAACGTCTCCGCAAGGAACAAATGGGCGGTGCCGGGCTCGAACCGGCGACCTCCGGAATGTAAATCCGGCGCTCTCCCAACTGAGCTAACCGCCCGCACGAATTGTCGCCGATACGATCGAATCGCAGGCGATGCGGGAGAGATTGCGATGAAGATGCGGGCCGCGGTGCTGGAGGAGTTCGGCGAGCCGCTGGTCGTGCAGGAGGTCGAGCTCACCGACCCCGCGGACGGCGAGGTGCTCGTGCGGCTGGTCGCCTGCGGCGTCTGCCACACCGACCTGTACACGGCATCGGGCGTCGACCCCTCCGGTTACGCGCCGACCGTGCTCGGGCACGAGGGCGCCGGCGTCGTCGAGGCGGTCGGCGCGGGCGTCGACTCGCTGGCCGTCGGCGACCACGTCGTCACCCTGTTCTCGCCCCAGTGCGGCGAGTGCGTCCACTGCCGCGACGAGCGCACGAACCTCTGCCTGGCGATCCGCGAGCAGCAGAACAAGGGCTACCTCCCCGACGGCACCACGCGCCTGCGCCGCGACGGCGAGGAGATCCGCCACTTCATGGGCACGTCGACCTTCGCCGAGTACACGGTGATGCCGCAGATCGCGCTCGCCAAGGTGAGCCCCGACGCGCCGCTCGACCGCGCCTGCCTGTTCGCCTGTGGGCTCTCGACCGGGCTCGGCGCGGCGATCAACACGGCGAAGGTCAGCGAGGGCTCGACCTGCGTCGTCTTCGGCGCCGGCATGGTCGGGCTCGGGGCGGTCGCGGGCTGCCGCCTGCAGGGGGCCGAGCGGATCATCGCCGTCGACCTCTCGGACGATCGGCTCGAGCTGGCGAAGGGCCAGGGCGCGACGGAGACGATGCTCGGCGGCGAGGACGTCGTCGACCGGATCCTCGCCGAGACCGACGGCTTCGGTGCCGACTACACGTTCGAGGCAACCGGCAACGTCGCGGTGATGCGCCAGGCGGTCGAGTCGGCGCGGATGGGCTGGGGGCTCGCGACCGTCGCCGGCGTGGCCGGCAAGGGCGAGACCCTCGACGTCATTCCGCGCATGCTGATCACCGGCCGGCGGATCGCCGGCTCGTCGTTCGGCGGCGTCAAGGGCCGCGAGGGGGTGCCGGAGCTGGTCGACCGCTACCTGGCCGGGGAAATCGACGTCGATCCCTTCATCTCGCACCGGATCACGCTCGACGACGTCAATCGCGGCTTCGAGCTGATGGAGGCCCAGGACGGGATCCGGTCGGTCATCGAGTTCAACTGAGTACGAGGAGGAACCTTGCTGCTGACCCGCGTCGAACAGTCCGACTGGCTCTCCAACGCCTACCTCGTGTTCGACGAGCCGGGCGGCAAGGGCGTGCTGGTCGACTCGAACACGGTGACCGACCCGCTCGCCGAGCTGGCCGAGCGCGAGGGGATCGAGGTGACGCACCTGCTGCTCACCCACCATCACTACGACCACGTGGTCGGGGCGCGGGAGCTCGCGGACCGCTTCGACGCGCCGATCCTCGCCCATGAGCTCACCGACGAGCTGATCGACGCCAAGGTCGACGAGACCTTCGGCGACGGCTCGGTGATCGATACCGGCCAGCTGCGGATCGAGGTGATGCACACCCCCGGCCACTGCGCCGACCATTGCGCCCTGCTCTTCAACGGCACCGACGTGCTGACGGCCGACGTGCTCTTCGCCGGCACGGTCGGCGGCACCAGGGCTCCGGGCGCGACCGGGTTCGAGGATCTGAAGAGCTCGGTCATGGACCGGCTGATGAAGCTCGCGCCCGAGACCCGGGTCCACCCCGGCCATCGACAGCCCACGACGATCGGCGCCGAGTGGGAGGACAACCCCTTCGTCCGCATCTGGCGCGGCCTGGACGAGGAGGGCGCGGAGCCCTGCTCCCTCGGGCCGGCCGACGCCGACGAGCGAGAGGACGCGACGCTGATCCTCTGGGCGCCCGACTACGACGGCGGCAACAAGGCCTGGGTGCGGCTCGAGGACAGCTCAGACGCGATCGTCGGCGGCTCGCAGGTCAAGCGCGAGGCCTAGTCGCAATCGCGATCGCAACTCCTGCTGTGGACCCCGGTTTCTGTGACAGATGACGCGATTCAACGCCGCCAAGCGACTGGGCCCCGGGCTCGCCGTCGCGCTCGGTGCGACCGTCCTCGCAAGCGTCGCCTGGGCCGGTCCGGCCGACGTCGACACGTCGTTCGGGGGCGACGGCATCGTAGATCCGGTTCCGACACCCGATGCGTTCCACGCAGTGGACCTGGAGGTCGACCCGGCGGGGCGGATAGTGGTCGGAGGCGCAATCGGTCCGGATCTCGCCGTGGTTCGCCTCTTGCCCGACGGCGGGCTCGACCCGTCGTTCTCGGGCGACGGCATCGCCTACGCCGGATTCTCGAGCTCGATCTGGCCCGGCTCGATGCATCTCGACGGATCCAAGATCCTGGTCACTGGAGAGACACAGGCAGCCGACTCCGACTTCGCCGTCGCCCGCTTCGAGGATGACGGCACGCTGGACCCCGGTTTCTCCGCCGATGGCCGTCAGATCGCGCCCGTTCCCAATAGCGCCAGAGCGCGCGCCAGCGCGGCAACGGCCGACCACGCGGTGATCATCGCCGGAGGGGTCGGCGATCCGTCCGGAACGCCGCCCGCCCGCCCCGCGTTCACGCGCCTCGAGCCCGACGGCGACGTCGACGCGGGATTCGGGACGGGCGGGACGCGTGTTCTCGATCGCACGGGGTTGGTCTTCGACCTGACCGCCAGCGCGGGAAAGCTCGTCGCGGCCATCGCGAGAGACCAAAGCCAGGACCTGACGGCGGCCCGGATCGACGCGGTCAGCGGCAGCAGCGATCCGGACTTCGGAAGCTCCGGGGTCGCCACAGTCGACCTCGGAACCGACGAGTCAAGCTGGGCGCTCGCCGTGCAGCCGGACGGCAAGGTCGTGCTCGCGGGTGAGACGAACGCGACCGGAGACGGCCAGGCGGAATGGGCGACGGCGCGACTGCTGACCGATGGCACCCCGGACGTGAGCTTCTCCGATGACGGGCGACTCACCACGCAGTTCGGCGCCTTCGGTTTTTCCTATCCGACCGAGGTCAATCTCCAGCCGGACGGGAAGATCGTGACCAGCGGGTTGTCCTCCGCCTGCGACTACCGGCCGACGGTCGCTCGCTACGAGCCCGACGGCGATCTCGACCCGGAGTTCTCGGCCGACGGTCGCGCGATCGCGCCGCTGCACGGCGACCTGATCACGATGGCGGCCTTGCAGCCGGACGGGAGGCTGGTGCTGGCGAGGACGCAGCTAACGCCGGTCTTCTCCGCCGCCGTAATCCGGCTCGGTACCGCCGCGCCAGACGTTGAGACCGAATGGTGTCCAACCGACCTCGCGGTCACGGTCGACGGCCCCGGGAGTGTCCTTGGCCCGGGGATCGGCTGTCCGCCCGATTGCACCGACCACACCGATCCGAGCTCGGGTGCCGAGCCGCGCGTGACATTGACCGCGTTCCCGCAGCCCGGCTACAAGGTGCGATGGGACGGTCCGTGCGCCCTCACTATCCACCCGTCCCCATTCGATCCGAACTGCTTGCTGTACCGGCAGGGCTCGACGCTCGAGGTGACCGCGCACTTCGTCGAGCGGGTGGCTCCGCCGGTCGCAGAGATCACGCGCGCTCCAAAACGGCGCACCCACCGCCACCGCGCGAAGTTCCGGTTCCACTCGGATGACCCGAACGCGACCTTCCGCTGCGCGCTGTGGGGCGAGGGCACCGACCGGGCGCCGGGCAGCTATGAGTCGTGTGAGTCGCCGATCACCTACACCGGGCTACCACGCGGACGCAAGCACTTTCGCGTTCGGGCCCTCAACCCGGACGCCGACGGCCGGACGGATCCCGCGAGGTGGAACTGGAAGATCCTGCGGCGCCGAGCCGGCGACCGCGGCTAGAGCTCGGCGAGGTCTGGTTCGAGCTGCCCTCGCCCTCAGACCACCCCGTGCTCCTGCAGGCTGCGCGCGGTCTCGACGATCGAGTCCTCAGCGGGGCGAGGAGCCCAGCCGAGATCGCGGGCGCGCTGGTTCGAGAACTCGGTGCGCTTGCCGAGGTCACCGGTGAACGAGCGCACGCTGGAGTCGAAGATCCCGACGGCCTTGATGAGCAGGTTGGGGGCAACCCGGGTCGGCACCTTGTCCGCGTCGTCGCCGAGCCGGTCGCGCAGGACCTCCGCGATCTCCGCCATCCACAGGAAGCGATCGGCGGCGATGAAGCGCTTGCCGGCGGCATCCGGCGAGGTCATCGCGAGCAGCTCGAGCTCGGCCACGTCGCGAACGTCGACGAGCGCGAAGCCGAGCCTCGGCACGGCCGGCATCGAGCCCTTCATCAGCCGCTCGATCAGCTCGAGCGAGAACGAGGTGTCGTCGCTCAGCGCCGGGCCGATGATCGCTCCGGGGTTGACCACGGCGAGGCGCTCCGTGGCGCCGCGCTCGGCGACCAGGTCCCAGGCTGCGCGCTCGGCGATCGTCTTCGAGCGGGTGTACGGGGTGAGCGCCGTGTTGTCGCCATCGGTCCAGTCGTCCTCCGTGTACGTCGACCCGTTGCGCGGAGGGCCGCCGTTTCTGACCGCCGCGACCGAGGAGGTGAGCACGATCCGCTCGGCGCCCGCGTCGAGCGCGGCTCGGAGCACGCGTAGCGCCCCGTCACGGGCGGGGACGATGAGCTCGTCGGGATCGCGCGGCTGCGAGGTCGGAAACGGCGAGGCGACATGAAGGACGTAGCCGCATCCGGCGGCCGCCTCGGGCCAGCCGGCGTCGTCGCTCAGGTCGGCGGCGACGACGCTCAGGCCTTCCTGCTCGCCGGCGCCGGCGTTCGCGACCGCCGCCCGGACGTCGCCCTCGCGGGCGAGGTCGCGGACGGTGGTCCTGACGCGGTAGCCGCGCTGCAGCAGCATCGCCACGCACCAGCTCCCGAGAAAGCCGGTGCCGCCGGTGACCAGGACGCTTCGGTCGCTCACCCGGCCAATCTATCCAGCTCGGTCTCGGCCCGCTCGAGCTCGGCCTCGCCGTCGCGGCGCTCGCGCTCGGCATCCTCGACCGCCTGCTCGGCCTCCGCCAAGGCACCCTGCGCGCGGTCGCGCCTGCGCTTCGCCTCGCCGAGGCGCTTCGCCGCCAGGTCGAGCGAGTGCCGCGCCTTCTTGACGGCGCCCTGGGCCTGCCGGCGGCGCCGCGTCGCGTCGCCGCGGCTCCCGCGCGCAGCCTTGCGGCCACCCGGAGCGGCGACGGATGCCGGGGCCGCACCGCCGAACCCCGCCGCCTCGTGGTCGCGCGTCACGGTCCCCGCCTCGAGCTCGCCCCGGAGCTCGTCGTCCCCCGCGACGGCGCGCAGCGTCTCGCGGACCCGGTCGAGCTGGGGACCGCGGGCGGTGCCGAGCTCGCGGCCCGCGGCGTCCGTGAGCCGCTCGACCGCCTCCCCCTGCGCGGCGATCGCGGTGCGCAGATCGTCCCCGCCGCCGCGCTTTCCGGCGAGCGCCGCATCCTGGGCGCGGGCCAGCCGCTCGCCGGCGTCGATGAGCTCCCGGACGGCGCCGGGGTCCGCGCGGACCGCCTGGTTGATTGCCCAGGCCGCGCGGCTGGGCTTGCGAAGCGCCTTGACCGTCTTCGCCGCCTCTGCCTCCCCCTCGCCCCGCAGCCGCTTCGCCGCTGCCTCACGCGCGGCGGTGAACTCCTCCAGCGGGAGCCCGTAGAGCTCGGCCTCGGCCTCGGCCATGCCCGGATCTAATCAGCCCCGGGAGCCGCTCATCTGCCATGTAGCGTGCCCCCGACTTGACCCCCGAAATGCAGGCGCTGAAGGACTACCTCGGCCAGATCTCGGACCTCGGCCGGGCCCGGGCGCTGCTGGCCTGGGACGAGCGGACCAAGATGCCGCCGCGCGGAGCCGCGATCCGCGCCGAGCAGCTGGCAACGCTCACCGGCCTTCGTCACCGCATGCACGCCGCGGACGAGCTCGGCGGCCTGCTCGACGCCGCCGAGGCGTCACTCGGCGACGCCGACTACGACTCGTTCGAAGCGTGCCTGGTCCGGATCGCGCGCCGTGATTGGGCAAAGGCGCGTCGGGTCCCGGCCGAGCTGCGGGCTGAGACGGCGCGGGTGACCTCGATCGCTGAGCACGCCTGGGAAGCCGCCCGGGCTGAGTCGGACTTCGCCTCCTTCCTGCCTCACCTCGAGCGGGTGATCGAGCTTCGCCGCCGCTACCTGGAGTGCTTCGAGTTCGAGCACCCATACGACCCGCTGCTCGACGACTTCGAGCCCGGCATGAAGACCACCGAGCTGCGCCCGATACTCGCGCGCCTGCGGGAGGGGTTCGTCTCGCTGCTCGAGAGCATCTCGGCAAGCGGCGTCGAGCTCGACGACTCGCCGCTTCACGGCCGCTTCGATCCGGCCGTCCAGGCGCGTCTCGCCCGGCGGGTGGCGAAGATGATGCCGCTCGAGCAGGGCGCTTGGCGTCTCGACACGACGGTGCATCCGTTCGCGAGCGGGATCGGGATCTCGGACGTGCGGATCACGACTCGCTTCGACCCGGGCTACGTCGGCAGCTCGCTGTGGGCGGTGATGCACGAGGCCGGGCACGCGCTCTACAACAACTGCATCGCGCGCGATCTCGAGCGAACGCCGCTCTGCCGCTCGCCATCGCTGGGTTTCGACGAGTCCCAGAGCAGGTTGTGGGAGAACTGGGTCGGGCGCGGGCGGCCGTTCCTCGGCCACCTGCTGCCCGTGCTCGCCGACGCCTTCCCCGAGGCGTTCGGGGGCCTCGAGCCCGAGCGGCTCTACCGCGCGGCCAACGTCGTGCGGCCGTCCCTGATCCGGGTCGAGGCCGACGAGGTCACCTACAACCTCCACATCCTGCTGCGCTTCGAGCTCGAGGTCGCCCTGTTCGAGGAGCGCCTCGCGCCGGCAGAGCTTCCAGAGGCCTGGCGCGAGCGCGTGCGCAGCTACCTTGGGCTCGAAGTGCCTGACGACGCGGTCGGGGTGCTCCAGGACGTGCACTGGTCGGCCGGCTCGTTCGGCTACTTCCCGACTTACTCGCTGGGCAACGTGATCGCCGGGCAGGTCTGGGAACGGGCGCGCGAGGCGATCGCCGACCTCGACGACCAGCTTCGGTCGGGCGAGCTGACGGGCCTGCGCGATTTCCTGCGCGACCTACTGCTTCGCCACGGCGGCAAGTTCGAGCCCGCCGAGATGATCGAGCGTGTGGTCGGGGGCCCGCTGGACCCCGACCCACTGCTCGCCCAGCTGCGAGCCAAGTACGGCGAGCTGTACGAGATCGCGGCATGAAACGACGGCGGGGCCCCGGAGGGCCCCGCCGTGACTTGCGTCAGAGAGTGCGGATCGTGGCGGCTACTTGATCTTGGCTTCGAGCAAGAGCCAGCAGCCGTCGGTGTCGGTCGCGGTCTCGAACGGTCCTGAAAGCGGCAGCGCCGGCTGGAAGAGGAGCTGGTTCGGGCCACCCGAGGAGCAGCGCAGCATCGAGGAGCGCTTCGACTCGGTCGCCAGGTACATGCCCTTCTTCACCGGGGCGTTGACCTTGAACGTCTCGATCGTGTACGTGTCGGCGTTCGGGTCGGCCTGGCCCTGGGTGTGGAGCTTCTTCGAGCGGTAGACGACCTTCGCCCGCTCGCTCTCCGGCTTCGCCTTCGCGAGCTCGAACCGGAAGGTGTCCGGGCCCAACGAGATGACGCTGATCTTCTTGATCGTCCCGTCCTTCGGCGCGACCTCGCCGCCGTCCGGACGGCCGTAGGCCTCCATCGAGACGCGCGTGCAGAGGCTCGCGTCGCCGGGCTTGCACGGCGCGCCCTCCGGCGACGAGTTCGACGGCTGGGTGTCGGGCGTCAGCTCGGCGCCGAACTTGGTCGCGCCGAGGCTCGACGCCGGCACGGCGGCCAGCGCGACGAGCGCGGTGGCGACTGCGGCCTTGAGGGTCTTGGTCTTCATTTCCTGCCTTCTCCTGTGCTCTTGTTGGATGTCCGGCGGCCTTTGTCGGCCGCCATCAGGAGCATCGCCGGGCACCCGTCCCGCTACCAGCCGTCCCAGGGAGGGGCGCGCAACCCCCGCGGTGTGGCCGGGTTTGCACCAAGGTGGCCGATATTCTCGGCCGCCCGCGCGACCGGAGGAGAGAGATGAGCAAGGGCAGGAAGCTGTTGGTGTTGGGCGTCGTGATCGGAGCCTGCGCGGCTCCGCAGGCCGCCTCGGCGGCACCGCCCGCGAGCGTCTTCGGGGGCGCCGTCCCGTGCACCGTGCAGGGCGACGGCGTCACCTGCTGCTCGGACGATGCCCGCGCAGCACCGTGCCGGCCTTCGACGGCGTCCCGATCGACGTCAACGTCGGCCTTCCCAGCCGAGGCTCAGCACGGCCCGCGGCCCTATCCGCTGATGATGATGTTCCACGGCTACGGCGGCGGCAAGCTCGGCCTGGCCGCGATGCGGCGCTGGCTCGACCGCGGCTACGCGACCTTCTCGATGACCGACCGCGGCTTCCGCGAGTCGTGCGGGTCGGCCGCCTCGAAGGCGGCCGGCGGCGCCGCCTGCGACGCCGGCTACGTGCGCCTGATCGACAACCGCTACGAGGTCCGCGACGCCCAGGAGTTCGCCGGCCAGCTCGCCGACGCGAACCTGGTCGACCCGCAGCGGATCGGCGCGATCGGCGGCTCGTACGGCGGCGGGATGTCGATGGCGCTCGGCGCGCTTCGCAACCGCAAGGTGATGCCCGACTACAGCCTCGTCCCCTGGACGAGCCCGGGCGGCAAGCCGATGCAGATCGCGGCGGCGGCGCCGAACATCCCGTGGACCGACCTCGCCTACTCGCTGGCGCCGAACGGCAGCACGCTCGACTACGTCGCCGACGCGCCGTACAGCGGCCGCGTCGGGGTCGCAGAAGCAGTCGTACGTCGACCGGCCTCTACGTCTCCGGCCTCGGCGCGCCCGGCTTCTACGCGCCCGCAGGGCAGCGACCCGACCGCCGACCTGGTCGGCTGGCGCGCGCTGCTCGACGCGGGCGAGCCGTACGGCGCGGACGTGCTCAGGCGATCGTCGACGAGCTCACCGCAGCACCACTCGTCGTACTACATCGACCACTCGATCGCCACCGGCGCCGATGCTGATGTCGAGCGGGTTCACCGACGACCTGTTCCCGGCCGACGAGACGATCCGCTTCTACAACCGCACCCGGACGCGAGTACCCGAAGGACGCGCACCTGGCGCTGTTCTTCGGCGACTTCGGCCACCCGCGCGGCCAGAACAAGGACGACGTCATCGACGCGCTGGACCGCCGCCGAGAACGCCTGGATGGACTACTACGTCAAGGGCGTCGGCTCGCAGCCCGCCGACGGGCGTCACCGCCTACACCGAGACCTGCCCGGGCACGGCGCCGTCGGGCGGCCCGTACACGGCGACGAGCTGGGCGAGGATCGCGAAGGGCGAGGTCCGGTTCGAGTCGAAGCCGCAGAAGACGATCGAGCCGACCGCCGGCAGACCCGGCGATCGCGCAGACGTTCGACCCGATCTTCGGCGGCGGCGCCTGCGCGACGGCCGACGGCGCCGATCAGCCCGGGACCGCGAGCTACCGGCTCGATCCGGCGCCCGACGGGCGGCTACACGCTGATCGGCTCGCCGACCGTGATCGCCAAGTTCACCCTGCCGGGCGACACCTCGCAGGTCGCCGCGCGACTGCTCGACGTCGGCCCCGACGGCCAGGAGACGCTCGTCGCGCGCGGGCTCTGGCGGCCGGCGACGGGCGGCCCGACCGAGCAGGTCTTCCAGCTGCACCCGAACGGCTGGAAGTTCGCCGAGGGCCACGTGCCCAAGCTCGAGCTGCTGCCCGCCGACGCCAGCGCCGGGCACAGGCGGCTACGGGCGCGCGTCGAACGACCAGCAGCCGGTGACGGTGAAGCAGCTCGAGCTGCGCCTGCCGGTGGTCGAGAAGCCGGGCTCGCTCGAGGGCCTGGTCGGCGCAGCGGCGGAGAGGTTCCTGCCCGACGGGCTACGAGCTCGCGGCCGACTTCGCGGCGCTCGCGCGACCGGCACCCGAAGCTGAGCGAAGAAGAAGCTCGAAGGTCAAGGGCTCGAAGCTGGTCGGCGAGCTCACCTGCCCGGCCGAGTTCGCCGCCTGCAACGACATCGAGGCGACGGCCACGGGCAAGGCGAGCGGCTACAAGAAGAAGTTCAAGGTCGCCAAGGGCAAGCTCTCGAAGGTTCGCCGGCGGCAAGCTCGAAGACGCTGAAGCTGAAGCTGACCGGCAAGGGCAAGCGGTACTTCCGCGACAGCACGAAGCTGAAGCTGACGGTCGAGATCAGCTCGGCCGAGGTCGCCGAGCCGACGAGTCAGAAGGCGAAGGCGGTCGCGAAGCGCAAGTAGACGGGACGGCGCCTGCGCGCTCAGCCGAAGTCGGCGCCGGTGGCGATCGCGCGCGCCGACCTCGGTGGCGACCACGAGCACGCTCGGCATCGCGCTCGCCGCGTTGCCGCTCCGCCGGCTCTGCCGGGCCCGTGCCGGGACCCGTGTTGCGCCCCGCCGAGGCGGCGGGCGGCAGCTCGCCGCTCTCGTGCTCGAGCTCGGGCGGCGGCGTCGAGCCCGCGCTCGCCGCCGAACGCGGTGCAGGAGGAGATCGCGTCGGCGAACAGCCCGGCGCGCAGCGCGTAGCCGTCCGCGTCGGCGTGGACGCCGTCGATCAGCATCCCCGGGTCGCCGGCGACCGCCGCGTGCCAGTCGACCAGCGCGACGTTGGGATCGCGGGACGCGAACGAGGTCACGGCGCGGTTGAGGCCGTCGACCGGGACGCCGTTGAGGGGCGGGCGGTTGAGCGTCGCGATGACCAGGCAGCGGTCGCCGGCGATCCGCCGGGCCTCGGCGAGGTCCGACGCGAGCGCCTGCGGCGCCGCCGGGTCGTCGTTCGTGCCGAGGTCGAAGACGACGACGTCGTGCTCCGGACGCGATCAGCGAGCCCAGGACGTCGACGCCGGCACCGCTCGGCCGCCCGATCTCGGCGTCGACCTCGAGTCCCGCGCCGCCGAGCTGCGAGCGCAGGTAGGGCGCCGTGCCGACGCCGAGGCTGTCGCCGACGTAGAGGACCGAGGCCGCGGCGCTCGCCGGCGCAACCAGAGCCACGAGCGCCGCCACGCAGACGCAGAGGTGCTTGCCGGCCATCCGCGAATTGTGGCGAGGTCGTCGCGTGGTCAAGGCTTCGCCGCGTCGGCGAGGTGCTCGGCGAGCCACAGGTCGCGCATCCAGTGCTCGCCCGCGCCGGCGCCCTTGCGCTCGACGATGACGCCGCCCTTCCCGCCCCGAACCTTGACGCCCTTCCAGTACGAGGACGCGCGCAGCGGCTCGAGGACCGCCGCAACCGGCCCGGGCGAGCTCGGGGCTCGGCCGCAGACGCTGATCGCGCGCCTCGACCTCGAAGCCCTTCACGTTGCCGCTCAGGGTCGTGGTGACGGTGTTGCCTTCGATCCGGACCGATACGGAGCGACCGTGGCGCTCGCCGGTGTAGGCGATCGCGCCCTCGAGCTCGTGCTGGAACGGCTGCGGCCCGAGCGGCCGGCGGCGGATCCTCACCTTGGGTCGCTCGGCCTCGGTCAGCCCGAGCGCGCCGACGGTCGGGGCGGCGTCGTCGTAGGCCTGGTCCAGCGTGCCGCCGGGCATGATCGCCCGCACCGCCAGATAGACGGCGTAGATGACGATCGCCGGCACGAAGGTGACGATCGACCACACCTCCTGGCCTCCCGAGAGCTGCCACGGGACCACGGCGCAGGCGATCAGGACGATCAGCACCGCCCCGGAGCCGATCGACCGGCGCGCGATCCCCCAGGTGCGACCGGACGCCGCGGCGATCGCCTCGCGATCGATCGGCCCGATCGCGAGGTCGGCGAGCAGCGACATCCGATCGGCGGTGGTCGGATCGTCGACCGGCTCGGTCGGCTCGAGCGCCTCGAGCTTCGACCTCGCCTCGGCGCGGTCGACGTCACGGCGCTGGAGGTAGAGGAGGCCGCCGACGAAGCCGAAGACGATCGCGAAGATCGCGATCAGGGCGCCGGTCGGGTTGGCGCCCGAGCCGAACAGCAGCGCGATCGCCGCGGTGAGGACCATGACGACCCCGACCCCGATGATCCCGAAGCGGGAGGAGCGCTTGAAATCCGTCACCGCCCGGCTACTCGGGCGGGGGGCCGGGCGGGCGGCCCCAGCGGCGGTACGCGGAGACGGAGTACGCGCTGCGGCGCGCGTGCAGGATCGGGTCGTCGGAGGGCTCGACGCCGTCGATGGTGCGCAGCGGGTCGAAGACGTCGATGTGGTCGTCGCGCTCGGGGTCGTCGACGACCGCGGTGATCTCGAGCCGGCCGGCATCGACGAACTCGCGCTCGTCGGGCCAGAGCGCGGTCGCGTCGGTAAGCGGGTCGCCGTCGTCGGGCAGCTGGAAGCGGAGCCCGAACGCGATCGTGCCGTCACCGCCGAGGCGCTCGGCGAGGTCGTCGTAGAGGTAGTCGCGCCCGCGGGCCTTGGCGTCGTCGTCCTCGAGGCGCTGCTCGCCCGCCTCCGGGATCCAGCGATAACGCACCGGGTGGCGCTCGCCCGCGGCGTCGACGAGGAAGAAGGTGTGTGGCGAGTAGTAGACGCCGGTGGCGAAGCTCGCCAGCGGCCCGACGCCGACGGTGCCCTGGATCGCGGTCTGGGCCTCGGGATGGGCGGCGAGGAAGGCGCCGAGCTTCTCGAAGTCGGGCTGGCCCGTGTCGGGGTCGGGGCGGCGCAGCCGGAGCAGCTCGAGGAACTCCTCGGGCGTCCGGGTGACGAACGCGGGACTGGTGGTTGCCAGGATGTCGGTCTCCTGCTCTTCGGACCCGCGCAGCTTGACGGCGAACCCGCGCGCCTCGCGCTCGTAGTCGGCGGCCTCGGGGTCGCCGGGGCCGTTCGAGAAGCGGATCAGAGCCGGGATGGGCTCGCCGCTGAAGTGGAACGCGGTCGAAAGCTCGGCAGCGGCGGGCGAGGCGGTGAAGGTACCCTCGCACCAGGCGCCCTTCGCGTGCAGAGCGCGGGTGCCGGAGCGACCGCCGCCGTAGATGCCGTCGGCGGCGGCGATCAGCTCCTCGTAGAGGTCCGTTTCCGCCATCACGCGGACCCTACCTTCCGTTCGCCGGGGCCGCTAGGTTGGTCGCATGGACCTCGGGCTGGAAGGGCGCGTGGCGCTGGTGATGGGCTCCAGCAAGGGGATCGGGCATGCGATCGCGGCGGCGCTCTCACGCGAGGGCGCCAGCGTCGCGCTCGCGAGTCGCTCGCGCGGGCGGCTAGAAGCCGCCGCCGCGGCGATCGACGGCCAGACGGCCGTGTTCGAGTACGACACTGGCGAGCTTTCGCGACTCTCAGGGCTGCCGGGCGAGGTGGCGAGGAAGCTCGGCCCGGTCGACATCCTGGTCACGAACACCGGCGGGCCGCCGATCGGCGGTGCGCTCGATCACGACCTCGACGAGTGGCGCCGGGCCTACGACTCGCTCGTGCTCGCTCCGCGGTTGCTGATCGAGGCGGTCCTGCCCGGGATGCGCGAGCGCCGCTGGGGCCGGATCGTCAACGTCGGCTCGAGCTCGACCCAGGAGCCGATCGGGGGGCTGGCCCTCTCCAACGCCCATCGCCCCAGCCTGGTCGGGTTCTTGAAGACGCTCTCGCATGAGGTCGCGGCGGACGGGATCACGGTCAACGACGTCGCAACGGGCCGGTTCGCGACCGATCGCCTGGCCGCCAACTGGGGCGGTGAGGAGCAGATGCGAGAGCACGCGGCCAAGGACGTTCCGGCCGGCCGCCTGGGAGAGACCGAGGAGTACGGCGACCTGGTCGCCTTCCTCTGCTCGGAACGCGCCGCCTACATCACCGGGACCTCGATCCCGATCGACGGCGGGATGCTGCGCTCGGTCTAAGCGGTTGCCGGGCTCGCCCAGAGCTCGCCGCGTCTTCCCTTGGCGGCCAGCCAGACGGCGCCGGCGACCATCATCGCGACGCTCAGCAGCTGGGCCTGGGTGAGCCCGAGCGCGACGTCGTCGTTGCGGCGGATGAACTCGACCAGGAAGCGCTCGGCGCCGGCGAGCACCAGGTAGAGCGCGAACAACAGCCCCGGCTGAAAGCGCGTGCGCAGACGCCAGAGGACGTAGGTCACCAGGCCCATCGCGAGCGTCTCGTAGATAGGCGTCGGGTGGACCGGGACGTCGGTGGCGACGGTGCCCTCGGGGTACGCCATCGCCCAGGGCCCGTCCCAGGGGATGCCGTAGTCACCGTCGCCGGAGAGCTGGCAGCCGATCCGGCCGATCGCATAGCCGATCGCGAGCCCCGGTGCGCAGATGTCGAGCAGGGTGAGGTTGAGCATCTTCCGCCAGGCGGCCCAGAGGACGACCGCGATCGCGCCGCCGATCGCACCGCCGTACCAGACCAGCCCCGAGCCGGAGAACAGGTTGCCGAGCACGTCGTCGGAGACCTCGTCCCAGTTCTCGAGGATGAAGTCGAGCCGCGAGCCGACGATCCCGCCGATCAGCGCCGCGAAGATCAGCTCGTAGGCCCAATCGGGCGGCTTGCCGAGCTCCTTCAGCCGACGCGCGACGAGCAGGCCCGCGCCGATGAACCCGAGCGCGAACATGATCCCGAACGTCTGCAGAGTGACCGGGCCGAGGTGGATTTCGGGTTGCATCGGCGCTGGAGGTTAGGCGACGGCCGAGCGCCGGACGGGGCGTCCAGTGGACCGAACCCACGCCGATCGAACCTGATAGCCCCGGCGGGAGTCGAACCCGCGCTCCCAGAATGAAAACCTGATGTGCTGACCGTTACACCACGGGGCCGCGCTTCCCGCCGAAGTCTAGGTGTGCCGGCTCGACGCATCGGCGGCCGCCGCCGGGGCGATCCTTACGATCGGGCCGATGGGAATCGCCAGCCTCCATGGGACCCGTCTCGCCGCGGGGCTGTCGCTTGCCGCCCTGGTCGCGATCACGATCTCCGACTTCCTGCTCACCGAGTTCTGGGATCGCAACGCGATGGCGACCTCGATCGTCGCCGACGTCCTCGTGCTCGTGGTCGGCGTCGCGGTCGTCAACGAGTTCCTCGCCTATCGATCGCGGCGCCGCTGGAAGCTGGTCGCCGACTACGCGCTCAGCGAGCTTTCGAGCGCCTGCCGTCACGCGTGGGTCATGCTGGCGGAGCTGATCGGGATCGCCAACCGCCGCGAGGCGACGCGCGAGGAGTTCCGCCTGATCCTCGACCGCCAAGACGAGGCCCGAACGATCGAGCTCGCCACGGAGGCGGCAAAGGACCCGGACTCGCACCGGCGGCTGCAGGAGCTCGTCGCCGAGCTCGCCGCCACAAGCCGGCTCGGTCTCGCGACCTGGGCCCCGGTGCTCGTCGAGACGCCGTATTCCTCGGCGCTCAACCGCTACGTCGAGTTTCAGGCGCTGCTCGCTGGACTCGACCTGGTGCTCTGGGAGGCGATCGTCGGAAAGGTGCCCGGTCCCAGTGAGCCACAGGGCCCCGAGTGGGTCGGCGCGAGGGTCGCCGAGCTGATCCGCTGCGGCGCCGCGCTCGAGCTCGAGCTCTACCCGGAGGCGGCCGAGATCGAGGTCCGCGCCCCCAGCGCCCCGGGTCCCCGCGCCGCGGTCGCGGGCTGAGCCGATCCGGACCGGCGCGAGGGACGACGACGAGCTGCCACAAAGGGCCCGCATCGGTCGAGCTGCTGAGAGAGGAAGCTAGCCCTCGACCGCTCCAGCTCGCGTCGTCCCCGCAACCGCCGTGCACGGGGCCGCTCGGCGTCTCCACCCGGAGGAACGAAGTGTCAGCGTCGGGACCCGTTGCACCGCCACAGGATCGGGGCTGGGCGGGCGGCTTTCCAGGGACGGATGTCGAAGATCGAGGCGGGACCGTTCGCCCCGCGGTCGAGTCGCGCCTAACCGACCAGAAGCTCGAGCAGCGCCTTCTGCGCGTGCAGGCGGTTCTCGGCCTGGTCCCAGACCGCCGAGCGCTCGCCGTACAGGACTCCCTCTGAGATCTCCTCGCCAGGGTGTGCCGGCAGGCAGTGCAACGCGATCGCCCGCTCCGAGCCGAGCCCGAGCAGCTCCTCGTTGAGCTGGTACGGGCCGAGGTCGGCGCGGCGACGGTCGGCGTCGTCCTCGTCGCCCATGCTCACCCAGACGTCCGCGTAGAGCGCGTCGGCGCCGGCGGCCGCCTCGCGGGCGTCGTTGGTGTCGAGCGCCGCCAGCCCGGGCTCGAGCTCGTAGCCCGGCGGCGTCGCCACCCGGACCTCGACCCCGGCGGTACGGCCGAGGATCGCCAGCGAGCGGGCGACGTTGTTGCCGTCGCCGACGTAGGCCACCTTCACCCCGGCCAGGTCGCCGAAGCGCTCGCGCAGGGTGAGCAGATCCGCGAGCGCCTGGCAGGGGTGATGCAGCGGGGTCAGCCCGTTGACGACCGGGATGGCTGAGGCATCAGCGAGCTCGGCCACCAGCTCGTGCGAGCCCGACCGAATCACGATCGCGTGCAGATAGCGGGAAAGCACCCGGGCGGTGTCGGCGATCGACTCGCCCCGGCCGAGCTGCAGCTCGTCGGCGCGCAGCGGCAGCGGATGGCCGCCGAGCTCGGCGACCCCGACCTGGAACGAAACCCGCGTCCGGGTCGACGGGCGCTCGAAGAACAGCGCGACGGTGCGCCCGCCCAGCGACCGGTCGCCGGCACCCTCTCCCCGGCCGCGCTTCAACTCGTCGGCGCGGTCGAGCAGCGCCGCGAGCTCGGCCGCGGAGAGCTCCTCGCCGGTGAGGAAGTGTCGAACCGCCTGGTTCAAGCAGGGCATTCTATTGGCGATGGCGCTGCGGGCATTGACGTGGAACCTGTTTCACGGCCGGGATCGGCCGCCGAACCCCGCGCTCCAGACGTGGCGCTCGCGCCTGCTCCGCGCCACCGAGCGCGATGCCACACACGCCCAGGTCAATCGAAGCCTCTTCGACGAGTTCGCGCGCCTGCTCGCCACCGCCGACTGGGACGTGGCGCTGCTCCAGGAGTGCCCACCACGCTGGACCGCCCCGCTTGCCGCCGCGACCGCGGCCGAGGGCCATGCCGTGCTCACGTCGCGCAACTCGCTGGCGCCGGTGCGCTCGTTGCTCGCCCGCGTCAACCCCGATCTGATCGCCTCCAACGAGGGGGGCTCGAACCTGACGCTCGTCCGGGGCGAGATCCTCGCACGACGCGAGCTCGAGCTGACCCCCGGCCCCCGCCCCGAACGCCGCGCGATGGCGTTCAGTCGCGCTGCGCCGGCCTCGCTCGGACTCGAGATCTGCGTCGCCAACCTGCACGCCAGCGCGGGACCGCCCCGTCGCGCCGCGGCCGAGCGCGAGGTCCGGCTGGCGGCCGAGCGCGCGAGCGAGTGGGCGGGCTCGGCGCCGCTGCTGTTCGGCGGCGACCTCAACCTGCGTCCGCGCGACACCGACCTCCTCGACCGCCTCGCCGTCGAGCTCGGCCTGCGAGCGCCGACCGGACCCGAGTCGCTCGATCACCTGCTCGTCCGCGGGCTGGAGATCGCCGAACCGGCCGCCGCCTGGGCGCCAGAGCGGCGCGAGGTCACGGAGGACGGACACGCCATCCGCCTCTCCGATCACGCCCCGGTACAGGCAACGTTCGTCCCGCGGCGTACTTCCACCGTCACCGGGTAGCGGCGGAAGTGAGATAGTCCGCCCGTATCCCACGCCAGAGCTCTAGGAGGCACAGATGGCGACCAGGTCCGGAGGCTCGAAGTCCGCGAGCACGCGCAAGCGCTCAACCACGAAGGCGAAGCCGAAGTCGAGAGCGAAGGCGAAGCCCGCCTCGCGCGCCGGCGGATCCTCGCGACGCAGTGCCTCGGCGGGCCGCTCCGACAAGAGCGTGCAGGCATTCCGCGACGCGCTCGAGCGCAGCCGCAGCGCCCTGGAGTCGAACGTCACCGTGCCCCGCGAGCGCATCCAGGAGGTCGTCGACGACGCCGTCAAGCGCGGCCGCATGACCCGGTCGGACGCCAACGAGCTGGTCTCGAAGCTGGTCAGCCGCAGCCGCAAGGCGACCGACGACCTGATCCGTGACCTCGAGAAGCTCCTGGACCAGGCGCGCAAGGAGGTCGAGAGCAGAACCACGAAGGCGCGTAAGGAGCTCGAGGCCCGTGGCGCCACCACGCGCAGGCAGGCGAAGCGCGCCGGCGAGCGCGCGGCCCGGGCGGCCCGCGACGCCGCCGACCGCCCGCTGGCCGAGGCCGACAAGCTGCGCCGGCGCACCCGCGCTCCCGGCCCGGCGATCACCGGCTATGAGCAGCTGACCGCGGATCAGGTCAAGTCGCGCCTGAAGGACCTGAACAAGGCCGACCTGCGCAAGGTCCGGACTCAGGAGAAGCGCGGCAAGGCGCGCAAGAGCGTCCTCGACGCGATCGAAAAGCAGCTCGCGTAGCGGCGGAGCAGCTCAGGTAGCGACTACGCGGCCGTTACGGCCGCTGGTGCCGTCGAGATCGTTCGGCAGCATCTGGGTCCCGGCCCAGCGCTCGAGCTCCTTCGGGAGCAGCGGCGGGCAGATGTAGTAGCCCTGCGCCGCGTCGCACTCCATCGAGATCAGGAAGTCGAGTCGCTCGGCGTCCTCGACGCCCTCCGCGACCACGGTCAGCCCAAGGTCGCGGCCGAGGGCGATCGCGGCGCGGGTGATGGCCAGATCCTGGCTGCTCGGGCTCTGGCGCAGCAGGTCGCGATCGAGCTTCAGCTCGTCGACCGGCAGATCGCGGAGGCGGGTGAGCGAGGAATGGCCGGTGCCGAAGTCGTCGATGGAGACCGTGATCCCGGCGCGGCGCAGATCGGTGAGCACGCCCATCACGTTGTCGACGGTGGCGATCGCCATGTGCTCGGTGATCTCGAGCGTCAGCTGGTCGGGCGTGGCCCCGGCCTTGCGAAGCGCACGCGACGCCTTGGCCGGGAACTCGTCGTCGGCGAGGTCCTGGGCGTTGACGTTGACCGCGACCGGTAGGCGCCAGCCGGCGTCGCGCCAGGCGACCGCCTGGCCGAGCGCCCGGTCGAGCACCCAGGAGGTGATCTGCGGCATGAGCTCGGTCCCCTCGGCCCACGGCAGGAAGCGGGCCGGGCCGAGCAGGCCGAGCTCGGGGTGATGCCAGCGAACGAGCGCCTCGACCCCGATCATCGAGCCACTCGGCAGGGCGATCTTCGGCTGGTAGTGGAGGACGAACTCGTCGCGCTCCAACCCGAGCCGCATCTGGCTCGGAAGGTCGTCCGCGGCGCGCGGTCGGCCCGTCGTCGCAGGCGACTCCGCCGCCGCCACACTGACCCTGTTCTTGCCCGCCGACTTGGCCTCATAGAGGGCCGAGTCGGCGGCGGCGATCAGCGCGGTCTTGTCCGGCGCGGCCTTGCCGGCGCTGGCCACGCCGATGGAGGCAGTCACCTTGAGCGTGTCACCCGAAGGCCCCTGGAAGCGCAGCGCCTCGATCTCGGAGCGCAGACGCTCGGCCATCAGCGTCGCGTCGGCGACGTCGGTGTCGGGGAGGACCATCGCGAACTCCTCGCCGCCGTATCGCGCCGGCTCGTCGTTGAGACGGCAGTTGCGAAGCAGGCACTGGCCGATCGCGCTGAGGACGCGGTCGCCGGTCTGGTGACCGTAGGTGTCGTTGACCCGCTTGAAGTCGTCGAGGTCGAGGAGCAGGAGCGAGATCGCGGCGCCGGTCGTGCGGCGGATCTTGTACACGTCCTCGAGCAGCTCCTGGAAGCTGCGGTGGTTCGCGACCCCGGTGAGTGCGTCGGTGACCGCCTGGCGATGGAGCACCTTGTGGCGGGCGATGTCGCCTGCGGCGACGGCGGCCTGCAGGCAGAGGTACTCGACCACCTCGCGCTCGGCCTTCGTGAACGGCGATCCGGCGCGCGCGACGCTGACGATCGCGATCGTCCCCCCGGCCGGGCTGATGGGCGCCGCCAGCGCCCAGCCCGACTCGTCGTGTGTCTCGGTGACCGCCTCGCGATCGAGCGCCTCCTTTTCGGCCTGATCGAGCAGCGGCCGCAGCGCGCGCGACGCCTCCGCCGAGAAGCTCGGGCGACCGGAGCCGTGGACGACGGTGCCCCGACCCGCCTGGGCGTCGAGGGCGTCGAGCGTCGCCCCCGCCAGGATGCTGACCAGGGCGTCGAGGTCCAGGCGCGACGCGAACGCGTCGCCGATTCGCTTCACCGCCGTCTGTAGACGCTGGCGCTCGCGCTGGAGGTCCTCCAGACGCAGGCGGAGCCGGTCGATCCGCTCGGTCCGATCGCGGGCCGAGTGGGCGACGACCGCGACCAGGGGGAGCAAGGTCAGCGGCAGCCACTCCAGCCCCGTGCTGTCGGCGGCTGCTACGGCCATCACCCCGATCGGGGTCAAGGCAGCGTCGAGAGCCCAGACCTGGCCCATGACCAGGACCTGTATCCGCGGGCGGATCCCCGAGGTGATCCAGTCGCGCGCGGTCGAGGTGACCAGCTCGACGGCGCACTGGGCCCCGAAGGCCGCGACGATCACCAGCCAGGGGGCTTCGGACGCGTCGGTGTAGCCGGCGGCAGTGAGCAGAACTGCCGGGCCGAGGACGTGCATGATGTCGCCGCCCCCGAAGCTGAGCCGGTCCCAGCGGGCCCGACCGGAGGAGCAGGCGGCGATCGTCCCCAGCGTCAGCCCAGCCAGGGCCAGTAGCGGCACGAGGCGCGCGTCCGCGAACGCGAACATCCCGACCAGGAACGGCTGCGTCGGGACGGCGACGCCGGTCGCGATCGGATAGGCGACCCGCGAGGCGATCGCGTAGGCGCCGACCATCGCCAGCGCCATCGGCGCCGCCCACAGCGGTGCGGAGCCGACGGCCACCAACGCCGCCGCGGCGGCGAGGAACAGGCCCGTGAGCGAGGTCTCGACCGCGAGCTCGCGGGGAGGCAGACGCCGCGCGCGTCGCGGCAGAGAGGCCTCGAGCAGCCGCTCGACCTCGGCGCGATGCACCGATGCGCCGGTGAGGGCCTCGGCGCTCACGCCCCTACCTGCTCGCCCGCGGGTCTACCCAGAAGTTGTCCACCAGGACCCGATGCTTCTCCGGATTGCCCTGCACGTGGAGTGTGAAACGGACCTGCTGCCAACCCGGGTCGTCGTCCGGCTTGATGTCCATGTCCTTGGAGAGCTTCCAGGAGCCGTCCTTCTCGGCCTTGAACTTGCCGTTCTCCTTGGGCTTCGTCCACTCGAGGTCTTCCTCGTCCCAGTACTGGACGTTGAAGCGAACGTCCTCGTCGTCGGAGACGTTCCGCGACCACAGCCGCGCGGTCGGGTAGTCCGAGGTGATGCACATCACCGGGCTGGTCGCCTGCGACTTGCCGGGCAGGTCGAGAACCCCGCCAACGGTGCCGTCGGGCTGTGTCGTCGTGGTCAGAGTGGCCCCGCCGGCCAGCTGCCAGTCGAGCGCGTTCGAGAACGCCCCGCCCGGCGCCAGCGTGTAGAGGTTGGTGTCGCCGAAGGGCAGCAGCGCCTGCGTCAGCGGCTGGTGGACGCAGGTCGACTCGTCGAGCGGCGGAACCGGCGGCGGCGTCTCTGCCGCCCCGAACGCCGGAGTCGCACTGACCATGACCGCGACCGCACTGACTGTGGCAGCTATCTGCCAGACCTTCTTGATTGGCACCCTGTCCCTCCTTGGATCTTTCCGATGCTTGATCGTTGGATCGACAGGGGCGCATGCGCACTGGATCGAACATTCGTCCAATTTCCTAAAGTCGGTTTTTGTGCCGAATGGCACTTGGTGACCCCCTTCGTTCGGTCATATGCGTGTCTTGCGGTATCCGGGTTCCTCCGCTCGTTTCTCGTGCTGTAGTGGTTGGTCTGCGGTCCAACTAACGGCTGGCTCGCGGATCGACCCAGAAGGCGTCGATCTGGCTCTTGCTCTTGCTGCTGCCGTTTCCGTAGAAGGTGAACCGGACCTGCTGCCAACCCGGGTCGTCGGGATTCGGGGTGACGGAGAGCTCCGGCGACAGCCTCCAGCCGGCCTTGACCCCCGTGACGAATCCGGAGTTCTTCAGCCACTGGCCGTACTTCGAGTTCGAGTACTCGGCCCAGGCGACGGCCCAGTCGGTGTAGCTCGTCCAATCGAAGCCCTGGTCCCAGTAGTACGGGCCGGCGAACGCGCCGTTGTTCTGCAGAGCGGTCCACTGGCCGCTGTGCTTGTCCCAGTACTGGACGTTGAAGGAGACGAGCTCATTGCCGCTCGTGTTCCGCGACCACAGGCGGGCCATCGGATAGTCGGTGGTGATGCACATCACCGGGCTCGTCGCCTGCCCCTTGCCGGGAAGCTCGAGGACGCCGCCGTTGGAGCCGTCCGGCTGGACCGTCGAGACGATCCTCGCGCCGTTGGACAGCTGCCAGTCGGCCGCGTTGGAGAACATGCCACCGGGCGCGAGCCCATAGGTGTTGTCGTCACCGAAGATCGATAGGGCCTGCGACAGCTCGGGGTGCTTGCACGACGCGTTGTCGAGCGGCGACACCGGGGCGGGCGTCACCGGGCCACTGATGGTGTCGTGGCTGGCATATGCCGGGCCTGCGATGGCGAGAGAGAGGCTGAGTGCGGCGGCCGAGACGATGAAGCGCCAGGACTTCTTGATAGGCAACGCGGTTCTCCTCCGTGAGTCTTGGGTTGCACTCCCTTCATCGGTGACGCACGCCTGATCCTCGATCGGGCATGTGTCCAACTTGCATGCGTACGCTAGGCGCGTGGAGACGGTCCGCACCCGCCCCCGAGCCGGCGCCGAGCTGGAGCTGGAGATCGACTCGCTCGCCCAGGGCGGGCGCGGCGTCGCGCGCGCCGACGGCTACGTCGTGTTCGTCAGCGGCGCCCTTCCCGGGGATCGCGTTCGCGTCCGGCTGACGAAGTCGAAGCGCGACTACGGCGAGGGCAGCGCGCTGGAGATCCTCACCCCGGGCCCCGAGCGGATCGCCGACACGTGCGTCCACGAGGGGGAGCCCTGCCCCGGCGCGCCGTGGCAGGGGATGACGTACGAGCGCCAGCTCGCTCACAAGGCCGACCAGGTCGAGGAGGCCCTGCGCCGCCTCGGGGGCCTGGAGGGGGTCGAACTCGAGCCGATCGAGGCCGCGCTGGAACCGTGGCGGTACCGCAACAAGCTCGAGTACTCGTTCGCGCCGGGAGCCGACTCGGTCGCGCTCGGCTTCCACCGCCGGGGCAGCTGGGCCGAGATCGTCGACGTCGAGGACTGCAAGCTCGCCTCGAAAGCGAACAACGCCGCCCGTAACTCGGTCCGCGAGTGGGCGCGCCGCGAGGGGATCCCCGCCTACGAGAGCGGCCCGCAGACCGGCATCCTGCGGAACCTCGTCGTGCGGGAGGGCCGGCGCACGGGCCAGCTGCAGACCCGCCTGGTCACGTCCCCGGCCGAGATCCCCCGCCCCCCCGTCGACCTGCATACGGTGATCGAGGGCCCCGCCGGGGGCACCGACGGGCCCACCGGCGTGCTCGGCGCGGAGCACCTGACCGAAGAGCTCTGCGGCCTGCGGTTCCGGGTTTCCCACACGGCCTTCCTGCAGACGAACACGGAGATGGCGGAGCGCCTCTACGGGATCGCCGGCGAGCTCGCCGGGCTCAGCGGTCGCGAGCGGGTCTTCGACCTGTTCTGCGGAATCGGGACGATCGGTCTCTCGCTGGCCGCGCGAGCCGGCGAGATCTGGGGTCTCGAGGGAGTGCCCGAGGCCGTCGCAGACGCCGAGAGCAACGCGGCCCTGAACGGGATCGAGAACGCGCGCTTCGTGTGCGCCGACGCCCGGCTCGGGATCGCGCCGCTCCTCGATCGGGCCGGGAGGCCCGACGTCGTGATCGTCGACCCGCCGCGCTCGGGCCTGTCGAAGAAGATCGTCCGTCGCGTGATCGAGTGCGAGGCGCCGCGCATCGTCTACGTCTCCTGCAACCCGACCACGCTGGCCCCGAATGCGGCGCAGCTGGTCGAGGCCGGTTATACGCTGGGCCGAGTGAAACCGGTCGACATGTTCCCCCAGACGCCGCACGTCGAGACCGTCGCGGTCTTCGAACGATGAGCAGGGGATTCGGCGTGGCGGCGGGGCTCGATCCCGAGGTCGCCGCGCCGCTGGCCGCGCGTTGCGCCGAGCTCGGCTACGCGTCGATGTGGTCGAACGACCACCCCGGCGCGCTCGGCCTCGAGACGCTGAAGGTGTTCGCCGACGCGGCGCCGGGGCTCGAGCTTGGGGTCGCGGTGATGGCGCTCGACCGTCACCAGCCCGCCGACATCGATGGGCACATCGAACGGCTCGGGCTCGATCGCGATCGCCTCTGGCTCGGGATCGGGGCCGGATTCTCCGAACGCCCGCTGACCAAGATGCGCGAGGCGCTGCCGGAGCTTCGCGAGCGGATCGGTGGCGTCCGGCTGGTGCTCGCCGCGATGGGACCGAAGATGTGCCGGCTTGCGGGCGGCGAGTACGACGGGGCCTTCTTCAACTGGATGACGCCCGGGTTCGCCGCCTCCGCCCGCGAGTACGTCGAGGCCGGGGCCGGCGACGCCGGCAGTCAGGCGCCGCCCGTCTTCGGATACGTGCGAACCGCGGTCGGCGACGACGCGGCCGAGCGGCTTGCGAAGGAGGAGTCGTTCTATCGCGATCTCCACGACGGCTACCGCAACCACTTCGACCGCCTCGGCGAGCCCGAGGGAACGGTCGGGGTCGCCGCGGCGGACCGCGCCGAGGCCCAGCACGCGCTGGGCGACTACGAGGCGCTCGACGTGACCGTCGTCCGCGGGCTTGCGAGCGCCACGGCGGAGGCGATGACCACCGTCGCGGAGGCGGCGGCACCGTGAGGAAGCTGCTCGCGCCGCTCATCCTGCTCGCGCTGCTGGCGCCCGCGGGGGGCGCGGCCGCGAAGCCGCTGCCGCCGCTCGCCCACCAGGGTCACTGGTTCACCGACGCCGAGGGCCGGGTGGTGATCCTCCACGGCCTCAACATGGTCTACAAGGTCGGCTCCTACCGCCCGGCGGACGCGGGCTTCGGCCCCAACGACGCGCGCTGGCTGCGGCGCCACGGGTTCAACACGATCCGGCTCGGGATCATCTACAAGGGCCTCGAGCCGGCGCCGCCGTCGGACTCCGGGGGGCCGGGCTACCGCCGCGCATACGTCCGCAGCATCGCGAAGACCGAGTCGCAGCTCGCCAAGCAGCACATCTTCACGCTGCTCGACTTCCACCAGGACCTCTACAACGAGCGCTTCCAGGGCGAGGGCTGGCCCGACTGGCAGGTGATCGACGACGGAGCCCCCTCCGAGCCGCAGCAGGGCTTCCCCGCCAACTACCTGGTCAACGCGGGCCTGCAGCGGGCGTTCGACAACTTCTGGGCGAACACCGAGGTCGAGGGCCGCGGGCTGCAAGACGCCTACGCGGACGCCTGGAAGCGAGTGGCTGTGAAGTTCAGGGAGCGGCCCTACGTCATGGGCTACGACCTGCTCAACGAGCCCTGGCCGGGGTCCGCCTTCTACAGCGACGACTGCGCCAACCCCACCGGCTGCGCGACCTTCGACCAGACCATCCTCGGCCCGTTCAACGAGCGGATGATCGCGGCGATCCGCCTCGTCGATCCCTACTCACTGATCTTCTACGAGCCGCTGGTGACCTTCGACTTCAGCGCCGACTCGAAGCTCGCCGACACCGGCGACCCGGCGGCCGGCTTCTCGTTCCACAACTACTGCCTGCCGGGGGCGTTCGGCGGCCCCGGCTCGGGGCCCTCCTGCGAGCCGCTCGAGGACACCGTGTTCGCGAACGCCGACAAGCAGTCCGAGGAGACGGGCGACGTCCCCTTCCTGACCGAGTTCGGCGCCACCGACGACCTCGAGACGATCGAGCGGATCGTCCGCCTTTCCGACGACCACATGACCTCGTGGCAGTACTGGCACTACTGCGGCTGCGACGACCCGACGACCGCGGGTCCGGGCGTCCAGGCACTGGTGATCGACGCGAGGAAGCGGCCCCACGGCAGGAACGTCAACCGCGCGAAGCTGCGGGTGCTCGCCCGTCCGTATCCGCGCGCCGTCGCGGGGACGCCGCTGAGCTTCGGCTTCGACCCGGAAACGAGGCGGTTCGACCTGATCTACGCGACCCGCCTCCCCGACGGCCAGGAGCTCGGCAAGCGGCTGCCGCGCAGGCGGCCGACCGAAATCTTCCTCCCGAAGATCCAATATCCGGACGGCTACGACGTCGAGGTCAGCGGCGCGAAGGTGGTCTCGGAGCCCGACGTTCGCGTGCTCAAGCTCGAGCGGCGGGGCAAGAAGGACGTGACCGTCGCGGTGACGCCGAACTAGTACGGCGGAAGGTCCGAGTACCAGTCACCGAGCGCCCTGAAGGCGGCCCAGAACTCGCGCTTCGGCTCCTCGGAGTCGAGCGCCTCGTCGATCTCAGGCACGTAGAGGACGTCGATCGACGGGGTCAGGCTCTGGATCTCGCCGAGCGTCGGCTCGAGCTCGCGCGCCAGCGGGACCTCCACGTCGTTGAGCGTGTCGAGCGCCCGCTCGCCCATCACGACGATGCAGCGCGGCTGCACGATCGCGATCTCCTCGACGATCCGCTCGATGCACTCGCCGGCCGCCAGGGCCGGATCCGACACCGGGCACTTGACGCACAAGGTCCCGTAGACGGCGAGGGGATCGATGCCGAGCCGCTTGAAGCTCTTCATCAGGGCGTTCCCGGAACGACCGTAGAACGCGACCCCCTCCTCGATCTCCGCGGCGGTCGGGGCGAACTTGAGCAGCATGATGTCGGCCTGCGGATGGCCCGATCCGAGCACGGGCATCAGGTTGCCGCGCGGGCAGTGCGAACATTCCTGGAGGCGGTGGGTGAGCTGATTGAGCTCGCGGATCGCCCGCTCGAGGTACTTCTCCTGGATCTCGTCGTCTGTGGTCGGCAAGGGTCCTCCCGGCCCGCTTTCCGAGCCGTGGCCCTTCTTTGACGGCGTCGACCGCCCTCCTGCCGGATCGCCGGACTGCATCAGGCCTTGCCCGCCGGTGAGGCGGCGCGCTTGCCACCCCGCCCGCCGCCGGTCTGCAGCCACTTCAGCGCCTGCACGTAGACGAGGTTGCGCTTCTTCTGAACGATGTCCGCGTCGCGCATCGCCTCGAGGAACTCCTCCGGACCGTCGAAGTCGTGGACCCTGATCATGACGCTGCCGAGACCCTGGGCGACGTGGCTGTCCGAGCCCGCCCCGGGCACGATCCGGTACTTGCCGGCGAACCGCTCGGCCTCCTCGTTGAAGGCGGTCAGCGCGACTCGCGGGTTGAACACCTCGAGGATGTCGATCTGCTCGACGATCTCGAGGAGGTGCTCGTAGTCGGGAACGGAGTGCAGCCGGTCGAACGGATGCGGGACGTAGACGAGGCCGCCCTGGCGCCGGATCTCGGCGATCGTCTCGGCCATCGTCATCCCGCGCTCGATCTTTTCCTTCAGGAAGAGCCCGATCACCTCGCCCTGCTCGGCCGTCTTCACCTCCTCGGCGACGATCACCTTGACCCCGAACTCCTCGGCGGCCTCGGCCGCGGCCATGGCGCCGGAGATCTCGTTGTGGTCGGTGATCGCGATCGCTCCCAGCCCGACGTCCCGTGCGGTGGCGAGGAGCGTCTCGACCGGAGTCGCGCAGTCGGACGAGTGGTCGGTGTGCATGTGCAGGTCGACGTGGACCGAGCGCCGGCGTGAGATCCGGCGGCGGACATCGGGCTTGCCGTCCGGGTCGTGGCGGCGGGCGGCAACGCGGGCGTAGATCTCCTCCACCTGGTCGGCCACCGCCTGCCAGTCGCGAACCGCGCCCCGCGCCTTGCGAAGCAGCTCGCGCCGCGGCGCCGGGTTGGCGAGCAGGCGCTCGAGCTGCCCGGCCAGGGTGATCGCGTCACCTGGCTGGAACAGCAGGCCGATCTCGCCGTCCTCGGTGAGCTCGGCGTAGATCGGGATCTGCGAGCAGACGGGCACCGTGCCCGAGGCGAGCGCCTTCCGGATCAGGCTGGGCGCCGGGGCGGGCCCGCCCGAGGCGGCGACGAGCACGTCGGCCCCGGCGATCAGCGCCTCGGCCGAGCTCTCCCCGGGACGGACGACGCGAACACGGTCGCGCAGGCGTTGCGAGATCCGGACCTCCGCGGAGTCCGCGGTCCAGACCACCGCCTCCCAGTCCGCGTCGGCATCGAGGCGGCGGATCGCGCGCAGGAACAGGCGCAGTGCGCCCTTCTCCTCGTCGAGGCAGAACGCGATCCGCAGCGGGCGGCTCCCGCCCGCCGGCTCGACATCCGGCCACCAGGGGTCGACCGCCGGATCGGCGCCCGGGTCGACCCGGTCGTAGTGGCCGGGGAAGAAGCGCTCGAGCAGCTCCTCGGTGACGCCGCAACTCGCGGTCCGGGCGTCGAGCCTGCCGAGGAAGATCTCGACCAGCGGCCGCGCCACCTGGGTCGACAGAGTTCGCTCGTTCGGTTCGTGGAAGCTGCCGACGTTGAGCGAGCGCGATTGGCGCAGCGCGGCCGAGGTGAGGCTGGGCGCGAACGGATCGTGGACATGGACGAGGTCGAAATCGACCCCGCCGAACAGGCTTTCGAGCGCGCGGTTGGCGTCCAGCGGCAGCGGCGCCGTGCGGGGTCGCGGACCGCGTGGCAACGGAATCCCGGTGCCGAGCGCGAGCACGGTCGGCCCGCCGCGTCCGAACAGGGACGCGGGGCGCTTGCGCGCCTCGGCGATCGTCCGCTTCGAGTCGCGGATGTCGCGACGCGAGTCGGAGGGCGCGGCGATCACCACCCGGTGGCCGCGGTCGCGGAGCTCACCGGAAACCCGCTCGACGAATTCGTTGACCTCATGCCGCATCCCCCAGGGATGCGGGGTCACCTGGGCGATCGAGAGGCGCTCGGCGCTTGCCACGCAGGCAGGATAAGCGGCAGGCGGCGAGCAGCCTCTGCTTACTGCTTACTGCTTACTGCTTAGAGCGCCTCGGCCTTGACTTCCTCGGCGACCGCCTTCGCGCGCTCGCCGGCGGCGGTGGTGCGGGCGTACTTGGCGATGAACTCCTCGGTCTGCACCCGCGCCTCATCGTCGGGGCGCTGGTTGTGCGGGGACTTCATCAGGTAGCTGGAGGGGCCGTCGAGCTGACCGGCGATGCCGTTGTTGAGCGCCAGCTTGATCAGACGCACGGCGTCGATCACGACGCCGGCCGAGTTCGGCGAGTCCCAGACCTCGAGCTTCAGCTCGACGGTCAGCGGCACGTCGCCGAAGGACTTGCCCTCGAGCCGGATGTGCGCCCACTTGCGGTCGGTCAGCCACGGGACGTAATCCGAGGGGCCGACGTGGACGTCGCGCTCGGGGAGCTCGGTGCCCATCACCGAGGTGACCGCGTTCGTCTTCGAGATCTTCTTCGAGTCGAGGCGCTCGCGCTCGAGCATGTTGAAGAAGTCCATGTTGCCGCCGACGTTCAGCTGCGAGGTGTGCTGCAGCTCGACGCCGCGCTCGTGGAAGAGGCGGGCGAGCTGGCGGTGGACGATCGTCGCCCCGACCTGGGACTTGATGTCGTCGCCGATGATCGGGAGCCCGGCCTCCTGGAAGCGCTTGTCCCAGTAGTCCTCGCGGGCGATGAACACGGGCAGGCAGTTGACGAACCCGACGCCGGCCTTCAGCGCCTGCTCGACGTACCACTTGGTCGCCTGCTCCGAGCCGACCGGCAGGTAGCAGACAAGCACGTCCGCCTTCGTCTCCTTGAGGATGCCGACGATGTCGGCGGTCTCGCCCGGGGCCTTGGTGATCTTCTGCTTGAGGTACTTGCCGAGCCCGTCGTGGGTCATCCCGCGCTCGACCTTGACGCCGAGGTCCGGGACGTCGGCGAACTTGATCGTGTCGTTCTGGCCCGACCAGATCGCCTCGGAGAGGTCCTTGCCGACCTTCTCGGAGTCGATGTCGAAGGCGGCGACGAACTCGATGTCGCGGACGTGGTAGCCGCCGAGGTCGACGTGCATGAGCCCGGGGACGGACTCGTTGACATCGGCGTCCTTGTAGTACTGGACGCCCTGGATGAAGCTGTTGGCGCAATTGCCGACGCCGACGATCGCGACGCGCACCTTGCCGTCGTCGGAGCGGCGCCCGTTGGCACCGGCGCCGTCGTGGTGGCCGTTGGTTTCACTCATGCGAAGGAAGATCCTCTCTCAGGGGCGGGTGGGGGGCGTACTACCCGGAATTGGCTGTTTGGTTACACATCAGTCGGCCTCGGTGGCCTCCAGCGCCTTCAGCTCGCCACGCACGTGCCATACCCGTTGGACGACAGTAAATGCGGTCAGGCCGGCCATCGCGTAGATCGAGGCGGCGAGCAGATCGACGTCGGAGATCAGGTCGCCGCCGCCGAAGACGAGGCCGATTGAAAGTAGCACCACCCGGACCGGCCGGGTCGCAATTCCGACCTTGCACTCGACCCCGAGCGCCTCCGCCCTGGCGCGGGTGTAGGACACCATCAGCGAGCCGAGGACGACGAACACGCAGGCGGCCGCCGGCACCGCGTCGCCGCGGTCGGCGAAATAGAAGGCGACCGCGGTGAGCACGACACCCTCCTCGATCCGGTCGAGGGTCGAGTCGAGGAAGGCGCCGAACATCGTGCCCTTGCCCGACATCCGCGAGTAGCGGCCGTCGAGCGTGTCCATGACCGAGCCGAAGATGAAGGCGAGCCCCGCGAGGAACAGGTGCCCGTCGATGATCAGGATGACCGCGGGGACGTGGAGGACCAGCCCGGTGATCGAGATCGCGTTCGGGGTCAGCCGCGACTCGATCAGCCGGTTGCGCGCGTAACCGCGCCACTCGGCCGCCGTCCTCGGTTGTGCCCGACCGCGCTCGATGGGCGGACGCTACTGCGTTTCCGGGGTCAGACCTCTTGGGCCGCTGCACGCGGCGACCACGACCAGGCCGCGGGGCGCAGGCGGGCGAGCTGCAGCGCCGCGAGCCCGGCGACGACCGCCACTATGGCGCCGGCGACCGCGTCGAGCCAGTAGTGGTTGCCGGTCGCGATGATCACGAACAGGACGAGCAGCGGATAGAGCGACCAGATCGCCTTCGAGATCGTCCGTCTGGACAGCGTCGCCGCGGGCACCGCGACCATCAGCGAGAAGGCGATGTGCATGCTCGGCACGGCCGCGTACTGGTTGAGCAGCAGGCTCGCGGTCTTCGAGTCCTGCGCGACCCCGGTGAACGAGGCGATCGTGTCGGTGAACCCGACGCTCGGGAAGAAGCGCGGCGGCGCGGTCGGGTAGAGCATGTAGCCGACCAGGGCGAGGCCCATCGCGACCAGGAACATGTTGCGGACGAAGTAGAAGTGCTCGTTGCGGAACAGGTAGAGCCAGGCGAGGAACCCCGTCGTGATCACGAAGTGCGAGTTCAGGTACATGAAGTTCGCGAAGTCGATCAGCCACGGGGTGTGCTGGATGAGCGTCTGCTGGAAGCCCGGCTCGAAGAAGGCGCCGACCGACTGCTCCAGGTTCATCACGTGGTGGGCGTTGACGTAGGCGTTGATCGCGCCCGAGTCGGTCAGGCCGCGGACGACCTGATAGCCCTGGTAGGCGAGGAAGAAGAACAGGAACTGGCAGCCCGCGTCGAGGATGCCCTGCGGCAGCAACCGATTGATGTAAGAGCCGAACGCGCGCACCGCGCGCCGATTGTAAAGGGCGTGTTACGAGACGCGGGCGCCGTCGAGGAAGGCGAGCACTCGGTCGATGACCTCCGGTCGGTCGAGCCACGGCCAGTGTCCGGCCCCCTCGTAGGTGGCCAGCTCGGCGTTGGGAAGCCGCTCCGCGTAGGCGCGTCCGAACGACGCCGGAAGGAAGCGGTCGCTCACCCCCCAGACCACGAGCGCCGGACACGCGAGGGCGCCGAGTCCGAACCCCGCGGCGGCGAGCTCCCCGGGATCGGCCGACCTGTACAGCGCCAGCACCGGCCGCCCGGTGCCGCGCCGGTATCCACGCCACACCATGTCGATGAACTCGGGCGGCATCGGGCCGCGCCGGGCGGTCGCCTGGCGGGAGAGCAGCCTGAACGCGGACTTCGTCGCCGCGAGGTTGAAGAGCTCGCCGGCGACCGGCACGCGCCAGAAGTAGCGCGCGATCCAGTGCCAGCGGTAGCCGGGCAGGAGCGGAACGACGTTGGCCAGTACCAGGCGCTCGACCTGCTCGGGGCGGGTCGTCGCGTGGATCAGCGCCAGGCTGCCCCAGTCGTGGGCGACGAGCGCGTAGCGGTCGACGCCGAGGACGTCGAGAGCGCGACCGAAGAACCGCGCCTGCCCGTGCATCGAGTAATCGAACTCGCGGGCGCTCGGCGTCGCCGAGAGCCCGAACCCGGGCAGGTCGAAGGCGATCCCCGGGCGCTGGAGGCGCTCGAGAAAGGGCAGCCAGTCCTCCGAATGGGTCGGATTCCCATGCGAGAAGACCACCGGGTCCCCATCGCCGTGGGTGCGGCGGACGAAGACCTCGACCCCGTCGACGTCGATCCGTTCCTCGGCGATCCGCGCGGTCACGTCGGCCGACCATATCCTCACCGCCGTGGCGCGGGCTGCTCAGAGGATGCGGTGGAAGCGGCCGCGCGCCGCCCGGGTGCGGGCGATCCGCGACCGGCTGCGTGAGCTCTACGGGCGCCCGGTCAACCACCCGCACGGGCACCCGATCGCCGAGCTCGTGCGGACGATCCTCTCCCAGAACACCAACGACCGCAACCGCGACGTCGCCTACGAGCGCCTGCGGGAGGCGCTGCCGACGTGGGTCGACGTTCGCGACGCCGACGTCGAGGTCGTGGAGGAGGCGATCAGGCCCGGCGGGCTCGCCCCCTCCAAGGCGCCGCGGATCCAGCAGGTCCTGCGCGAGCTGCCGGTCGAGGACGGTGAGCCGACCCTCGACTGGCTCGCCGGTGCGGATCGCGACGCCGCGATCGGCTTCCTGGTCTCGCTGCCCGGCGTCGGCCGCAAGACCGCGGCCTGCGTGATGATCTTCGCCCTTGGCCGGCCGGAGGTCCCCGTCGACACCCACGTCTACCGGGTCGGCGGCCGGCTCGGCCTGTTCCCGGAGCGCGCCTCGTTCGAGCGCGCCCACGACGAGATGCTTGCGATCACCGATCCCGAGGACGCCTACGAGCTCCACATCAACCTGATCACGCACGGTCGCCGGGTCTGCCGGCCGAAGCCGCGCTGCGGGGAGTGCGGGCTGCGGCGGATGTGTCCCTGGTACCGGCGCAACCGCGCCGCCAGCCGGTAGGTTTCTCGCGGATGAGCAAGCGTCCATTCATCCTCTTCGGGCTCTTCGCCGCGCTCTGCCTGCTGGTGATCCCGTTCTTCGCCCTCGGCAAGGAGGGCGGCGAGGACGCGGGCACCGTCAAGGTGGCCCCGGAAGATCGTGAGGCGCAGGACCTGTTCGCGAACAACTGCGGCACCTGCCACACGCTCGCCGCGGCCGGCACGGACGGCGTCGTCGGCCCCGATCTCGACGATCGGTTCGCGCCCAGCGGCACCAACTCCGCCGAGTCCTACGAGGGCAACGCGGCCACCGTCCTGCTGGCGGTCCAGTGCGGCATCGGGGGCCGGATGCCGCGCGGCATCCTCGAGGAGGAGGAGGCCGTGGAGGTGTCGGAGTTCGTTGCCGCGTACGCGGGCCAGATCGACAAGGGCCCAGTGGTCGACATCGCCGAGACGCCGCCCCCCGAACCCCAGCCCTGCCCGTAGCGCTGAGCGCAGCGGCGCCGCCCGAACGACAACGGGCAATAAGGGGAGGATGTCTCGAACGGCTCCGGCAACACCGCATCCGTCGTGGATTCCGTGGTGTTAGCGGTGTTCTCCTCGCTATCCGAGGAAAACCCCGCAACCGGCGGCTGAGCACCTGGTGGATGCGGTGCTCTCCGTGCGGTTCGTCAAACCACCACCCCTACCCAGCTAAAGAGCGCTCGACCTGCAACCACGCACACATCTGCTAACGTCCTACTCAGATTTCTTGCTGAACTGAAACAGAACTTGAGGAGCCATACAGAATGACCAAGACCATCGGAATCGACCTCGGCACGACCAACTCGGCGATGGCCGTGCTCGAGGGCACGGAGCCGGAGATCATCGAGAACGCCGAGGGCGGCCGGACCACCCCGTCCGTCGTCGCCTTCACCGACACCGGCGAGCGCCTGGTCGGCACCGTGGCCAAGCGACAGGCGGTGATGAACCCCGAGAACACGATCTTCTCGATCAAGCGGTTCATGGGCCGCAAGGAGGCCGAGGTCAAGGAGGAGGAGACGATCGTCCCGTACAAGGTCGTCGCCGGCCCGAACGGGGACGTCCGCGTCGACGTGCGGAACGAGCAGTACTCGCCGCCGGAGATCTCGGCGATGATCCTGCAGAAGCTGAAGACGGACGCCGAGTCGAAGCTCGGCGAGACCGTCGACTCCGCGGTGATCACCGTCCCCGCGTACTTCAACGACGATCAGCGCCAGGCGACCAAGGACGCCGGCAAGATCGCCGGGCTCGAGGTGAAGCGGATCATCAACGAGCCGACCGCGGCGGCCCTCGCCTACGGGCTCGACAAGGAGGAGACGGACCAGACGATCCTCGTCTTCGACCTCGGCGGCGGCACCTTCGACGTGTCCGTGCTCGAGATCGGCGACGGCGTGTTCGAGGTCAAGGCGACCGCCGGTGACAACCACCTCGGCGGCGACAACTGGGACAAGGCGATCGTCGAGTGGCTGGTCGCCGAGTTCAAGCGCGACCAGGGCGTCGACGTCTCCAACGACAAGCGCTCCCTGCAGCGGCTCTACGAGCAGGCCGAGAAGGCGAAGATCGAGCTCTCCACCACGCAGGAGACGCAGATCAGCGTCCCGTTCATCACGGCGATCAACAACGAGCCCAAGCACCTCGAGATCAAGCTCACCCGGGCGAAGCTCAACGAGCTGACCTCGGATCTTCTCGACCGGGTCGTCGGCCCGACGAAGCAGGCGCTCGCCGACGCGGGTGGGTCCGGCATCGAGCACGTCGTCCTGGTCGGCGGCATGACCCGGATGCCCGCGGTCCAGGAGAAGGTCAAGGAGCTGACCGGCAAGGACCCGCACAAGGGCGTCAACCCGGACGAGGTGGTCGCGATCGGCGCCGCGATCCAGGCCGGGGTGCTCTCCGGGGACGTCAAGGACGTCCTGCTGCTCGACGTCACCCCGCTGACCCTCGGCATCGAGACCAAGGGCGGCGTGATGACCAAGCTGATCGAGCGCAACACGACGATCCCGACGAAGAAGTCGGAGATCTTCTCGACCGCCGACGACAACCAGCCGTCGGTCGAGATCCACGTCCTCCAGGGCGAGCGCGAGATGGCCGGCGGCAACAAGTCGCTCGGCAAGTTCCAGCTCACCGGGATTCCGCCGGCACCGCGCGGCCTACCCCAGATCGAGGTCACGTTCGACATCGACGCGAACGGCATCCTCAGCGTCGCAGCCAAGGACCTCGGCACCGGCAAGGAGCAGACGATCGAGATCAAGGGCGGCTCGGGGCTCGAGGAGTCCGAGGTCGAGCAGATGATCAAGGACGCCGAGTCCCACGCGGAGGAGGACCGCAAGCAGCGCGAGCTGGCGGAGGCGCGCAACGTCGCCGAGAACGCCGCCTATCAGGCGGAGAAGCAGCTCGGCGAGATGGGCGATCAGCTCGACGAGGCGGCGAAGACCGAGATCAACGACGCGATCAAGTCGGTTCGCGACACGCTCGAGTCCGAGAACGTCGAGGAGATCAAGGCCAAGACCGACGCGCTGCAGAGCGCCTTCCACAAGGTGTCCGAGCAGATCTACGCGGCGGCGGCCGCCGAGCAGCAGGCCGCGACCGGCGCCGAGGGCGCGAGCACGAACGGCGCCGGCGACGCGACCGAGGACGAGGTCGTCGACGCGGAGGTCGTGGATGACGACCGAGCCTGAGCAGCGGCCCTCGGCAGACCCCGGCACCCCCGGACGCGAAGCGGAGGAGGTGCCGGGCAGTGGCGTTGGGGCGTCCGAGGTCGCTAACGACCTCGACGCCCTGCTCGCCGACGTCACCAGGGAAAGGGACGAATACCTCGACCTCGCCCAGCGGGCGAAGGCCGACTTCGAGAACTACCGCAAGCGCACCGCCCGCGAGGCCGCCGACGCCGAGCGGCGCGGCAAGCTCTCGCTCGCTCGCGAGCTGGTCCCGTCGATCGACAGCCTCGAGCGCGCGCTCGCGGCCGCCGAGGACGGCTCCGAGGTCGCCAAGGGACTCGAGCTCGTCCACGCCGAGCTGCTGGCGACGCTGGGACGCGCGGGCGTCGAGGCTTACGACCCCACCGGGGAGCCGTTCGATCCCGCGTTCAGCGAGGCGGTCTCGACGCGCCCGGGTGACGGTGACGCGGGCAAGGTGGTGGAGACGCTCGATCGCGGCTATCGCTGCGACGGCACGGTGCTGCGACCGGCACGCGTGGTCGTGGGCGAGTAGGGGGGCCGGAGATGGCGCGTGACTACTACGAGGTCCTCGGCGTCGGCCGCGGTGCCTCGGCGGAGGAGATCAAGAAGGCCTACCGCAAGCTGGCGCGCGAGAACCACCCGGACCGCAACCCCGACAACCCGCGGGCCGAGGAGCGCTTCAAGGAGGTGCAGGGCGCCTACGACACGCTCTCCGACCCCGACAAGCGCCGGGAGTACGACGCCGGCGGGCGCTTCGGTGGCATCGGCGGCTTCGGCCGCGGCGCGCCGGGTGGGCCGGGCGGCTTCGGAGCCGACATCGGCGACATCTTCTCCACCCTGTTTCGGCGCGGCGACCCCGGCCCGCAGCAGCCCGCCCGCGGCCGCGACCTCGAGACCGAGGTCAACCTCAGCTTCCGCCAGGCGATGGAGGGCACCGAGGTCGCCGTCACTGTGCCTAAGCAATCCACCTGCAAGACCTGCAGCGGCACCGGCGCGAAGCCGGGGACGATGCCGGTCACCTGCCCGCGCTGCAACGGCCGCGGAATCGACTCCGAGAGCCAGGGGTTCTTCTCCATCAGCCAGCCCTGCCCGCGCTGCGGTGGCGCCGGCCAGGTGATCGAGGACCCGTGCTCGACCTGCGGCGGCTCCGGCCTGACCATGCAGCGCAAGCGCTACCGGGTGCGGATCCCGGCCGGGGTCCGCGACGGCAGCCGGATCCGCGTCCGCGGCAAGGGCGAGGACGGCGCCCGGGGGGCGCCCCCGGGCGACCTCTACGTCGTGACCAGGGTCCAGCCCTCCCCCGTCTTCCGCCAGCGCGACGACGGCAACCTCGAGGTGACCGTCCCGATCACCGTCCCGGAGGCGATTCAGGGCGGGACGATCGAGGTGCCGACCCTGAACGGGACGAAGCGGATCAGGATTCCGGCCGGGACCCAGCACGGCACGGTCCAGCGCCTGCGCGGCGAGGGTCCGCCGAAGCCGGGCGACCGCGGGCGCGGCGACATCCTGTACCGCCTCGAGGTCGAGATGCCGCGCGAGCTCAACACCGATCAGCGCAGGGCGCTCGACGCGTTCGCCGAGGCGATCAACGACCACAATCCGCGCGAGCGCCTGCTGCGCGATGCGTCCGCGGCCTCCGCGAAGGTTGCGAGCTAGCGATGGCGGCGCGCAGGCGCGGTGACACGAACCCCGGCGGCAGCGGACGCGAAGCGGAGCAGCCGACGGGCAAGGTTTCCGTCGATCGACGACGCGGCGTGTTCATGATCTCGGTCGCCGCCGAGCTCGCCGAGATGCACCCGCAAACGCTGCGCATGTACGAGGCCCGCGGCCTGATCACGCCGAAGCGCTCGCCCAAGAACACCCGCCTCTACTCCTACGAGGACGTCGAGCGGCTACGGCGGATCCAGCGGATGACCGCCGACGAGGGGCTCAACCTGGCGGGGGTCGAGACAGTGCTCTCCCTGGAGCGCGAGCTCGCGCGCGCTCGCGCCGAAATGGCGAGGATGCGAGAGCGCGCCGCCGAGCTCGAGCGGCAGATGGATCGCGAGCTCGAGCGTGTGCGCCGGACATTGCGCGCGGAGATCGTCCCGTACGGCGCCTATGAGGGAGCTCTCGGCAACCCGACCGCCCCCGGAGCCGAAGCCCAGGAGCCGGGCGGCCGTTATTCGATCCCGATCGAGCGCAAGCGCAAGCGGGATGCGGGCTAGCGAGCGACGACTCGCGATCGCGCTCGCGGGCGGCCGGCTCATGATCGGCGCCGGGCTCTGGCTGGTCCCGCGCCCCAGCCACCGAGCGCTCGGGTTCCGCGACCCCGACGAGCGCATGGTCGCGATCAGCCGCATTGCCGCGACCCGGGATCTGGCGCTCGGCGCCTGGCAGCTCGCTTCGCTCTCCGATCGCGACTCGCTGCGCCGGGCGCTGGCGACCGTCGCCGCGGTGGACGCGGGCGACGCGCTCACCTTCGCGCTCGCGCTGCGCGGCGACACGACTCGGGAGGCGGGCCTCCGCGGTCTCCCGGCCGCCGCCGGTGCCGCCCTTGCCGGCGCCTGGCTGGCCAGCCGCCTCTGACCCCGAGGCCCTAGTTCCCGTTCGTGTCGCTCACCCGGGCCGCGAGCTCGGTCCGCGAGGACACCTCGAGCTTGCGGAACACGCGCGCCAGGTGGCCCTCGACCGTGCGCACGCTGAGGAACAGCGAATCGGCGATCTCGCGGTTTCGCTTCCCGGCCGCCACCAGCTCGGCGACCTCGCGCTCGCGCCCGCTGAGCCCGTCGAGCCCCTCTCGCCCGCCCCGGCGCTGGCCGCGGGCGACCCGGACGCCGAGCGCGCGCAGCTCGGCCGCCGCCTCGTCGGCGTAGTGGCCGGCCCCGAGGGCGCTGAGCTCGTCGCGGACGCCCTCCAGGTTCGCCCGCGCGCCGTCCTCGTCGCCCGCCGCCGCCTGCGCTCTCGCCGCCAGCGCGCGGCCGCGGCCCGCGTCGATCGCCAGCCCGGCCCGATCGGCTGCCTCGGCCGCCAGCTCGGCGTGCTCGCGCGCGGCATCCGGCTTGCCGCGGGCGAGCTCAAGCGCGGCTCGAGCGCGCATCGCATCGGCGGTCCGCCCGTCGATCCCGAGCCCGTCCGCGGCCTCGGCCGCGCACTTCACGTACTCCGCTGCCATGTCGAGGTCCCCGAGGTCGATCTCGGCTCGGGCCAGGAGCTCGAAGCCACGAGGCCGGAAGCCGCGCTCGATCGTCGGCAACCCCTCGCCGCCGGCGCGGGCGAGGAGCTCGTCGCGGGCGGTGGCCGGGTCGCCCCCGGCCAGCCACGTCTCGGCCAAGTAGCAAGCGGCGGTCGCCGACATCGGATCGTCGCCGGCGCCCTTGAGCGCCAGCTCGGCAAGGCGCAGGGCGGCGGGCAGGTCGCCCGCGATCATCGTCGCCCAGCTCTGCATCGACCGCGCCCAGACGAGGAAGACCGGGTTGCGGGTCAGGATCGACGCCTCGACGGCGGCCTCGAGCCGGGGGAAGGCCTCGGCCAGCCGCCCCTGGTTGATCTGCGCCAGCGCCAGCGTCGTCCGCATCAGGGTCGGCAGGTGCCCCTGCCCGGCGGCCAGCGCGACCTCGATCGTCCGCTCCAGGAGCGCGGTGGCAGCATCGAACCGCTCCATCAAGACGGCGCCGAGCGCCGTCCACGTGTACGCGTTCAGGTGCGCCGCGAGCTCCTCCTCCGACAGCGCCGCGATCAGCTCCAGGCCGCGGTCGAGCTCGGCCCTCGCCCGGTCGAGGTCGTCGCGCATGTAGAGCGCCGCCGAGTGCAGCCCCGTGGCCGCCGCCGTCATCGAGCGGTCGTCGCGGCGCTCGGCATCGTCGAGCGCGGCCCGGACCCAGTGCTCGAAGGCGGCCTGGTCGCCGCCGAAGAAGGAGTCCGCCGCCAGCTCGAGCTTCAGCGTGGTCGCCTCCGGCGAGCCCTGATCGGGCAGCGCCTCGAGCGCCCGCTCGAGCTCGCGGTGAGCCTCGCCGTGGAGGCCGACGAGCTGCTTGACCTTGGCCGCGGAGGCGATCACCCGGCCCCGGAGGACCGGGTCGTCGGCCGGCATCAGCCCGAGGACCTCGTCGAGGTCGCGGAGGCTGTCGTCATAGCGGCCACAGGCGGCGAGCGCCCGGGCCCGCGGGATCAGCAGGCCGAGCCGGCGCCCTGGGTCGTCGTCGGGAAGCAGTCGCAGCGCGGCCTCGAACCAGTGCGCCGCCGCGGAGGGCGCGCGCGCCGAGGCGCCCTTGCCGGCCTCGGTCAGCACCTCGATCGCCGCCTCGTCCCCCGGGGAGGCCGAGAGCTCGACGTGATGGGCGCGGGCGGCAGGGGCGGCGCCGCGCTCGGCGAGCGCCGCCGCCACCCGCTGGTGAGCGCCGAGCTGCCAGCCCGCGGGCGCCGAGGCGTATACGGCCTGGCGAACGATCGGGTGACGGAAGCGAAACCGCCGCGGCAGGTCGGTGCGGCGCACCAGGTCGCAGGCGAGCAGCTCGTCGACCGCCGCCAGGGCGGCGTCCGGTTCCAGGCCCGCGGCCTGGCCGGCGAGCCCCGGGTCGAAGCCCTCGCCGACGATTGCGGCGCCGCGGAGCATCAGCCCGGCCCCCTCGTCCAGCCGGCCGAGCTCGCGAGCGATCGCGGCGCTGACCTGGGCGGGGACACCTGGGCGCTCGCTGCCGGGCTCGGCGGGCTCGAAGGCGCCGGCCGCCTCCCACTCGCGGGCGAGCTGCTCGAGGTAGAACGGGTTGCCGCCGCTGAGCCGCAGGATCTCCGCGCTCCCGGCTTCGTCGGCGAGGCTCTCGATCAGCTCGCGCGCCTGCTCGTCGGTGAGCGGGTCGAGCGCGACCCGCTCGACCTCGGTGAGCTCGCCGCGCACGCGCTGCGGCGCCTGGGCGGGCCGGAACCCGATCGCGAGCACGATCGGTCCCCGAGGCCGGTGGCGGATCAGGTGTGAAACGAGCTCCAGCGAGGCAGAGTCGGCCCAGTGCAGGTCATCGATCACGAGCAGCAACGGCCGGGTCGCCGCGAGGCTCTCGAGCAGCGCCCGGACCGCCGTGTGGGAGCGGTAGCGCTCCTCCTGCACGGCGGCGGCGCCGCGATCGCCGAGCTCGGCGAGCGAGGGAAAGATCCGCGCCAGCTCGTTGCGCCCATCGGCGTCCGCGGGCTTGATCAGCCGTGGGTTGACGGAGGCGAGATAGTCGTCGAGCGCGTCGAGGAAGGGCGCGAACGGGACCTCGATCTCGGCCTCGCTCGCCCGCCCCTCGAGGACGAGGAAGCGGCGCTCGTCGGCGGCGGCCGCGACCTCGGCGAGCAGGCGCGTCTTGCCGATCCCGGGCTCGCCTTCGACGCTGACCACGGTCCCTGACCGCAGGTCGTCCAACACCCCCAGGATCCGCTCCAGTTCCGCCCCGCGGCCGACGATCCGTGCCACCCGGTCTCCTCCGGTGCCGAAAGGGTAAATCAGGTGGTTCCACCTATACCGCTTCCGAGGCCCAAATGCGAGCCTCGGCGCATGCAATTCGTGCTCAGCCACCGGCACGCGCCGCAGGACTGCGGCGTTGCCTTTGCCGCGTGGCGGGGGTTCGAGAGCCCGCTCAGGCACACGTCAACGCTCGCCAGCTGCTCCAGCGACGGTGCGGATCAGGGCGAGCACCTGCTGATCTGGACGGTCGACGTGGCCAGCCCGGAGCAGGCGCTCGCGCTGCTGCCGCCGTGGCTGGCCGACCGAGCCGAGGTGCGCCGGGTCGGGGAGGTCTCGATCCCATGAGGACGACGTCGGCCGAGGTCGCGCCGCAAGAAAACATCAAGCCCACGCCCTGGAGGGAACCGTGAACAAGGCACTCAGCCTCATCGTTGTCTGCATCATCGCCCTCTGCGCGGGGCTGCCCGCGACCGCCGGCGCGGCGACCTTCGGCGTCAACACGTTCGGGGACGCGGCCGACGCGCTTCCGGTCGACAACGCCTGCGACTCCGACCTCGGGACGGTCGGCAACCAGTGCACGCTTCACGCCGCGATCGACCAGGCGAACGCGACCGCCGGCGCCGACAAGATCACCTTCAACCGCACCGGGACCGGGCTCGGCGCCTCGCCCACGATCACGCTCGCCGTGAGCCTCCCCGCGATCACCGAGGCCGTCACCGTGGTGGGCGGCAACTGCGGAACCACCTCCGCCCCCGAACCGTGCGTGGGAGTGGACGGAAGCGGCGGGCTCGACGGGTTCGTGGCAAATGCGAACAACGTCGTGATCTCGGGGCTCGCGATCACCGACTACGACGCCACGCCGGCGATCGCCCTTTCGAGTGGCAGCTCGGGCCTGATCGTCCGGAACACCTGGCTCGGCCTCGATCTGGCCGGAGCCGCAAACGGGAACGGGATCGGGGTGCTCCTGGAGGGAGCGGACGCCATGATCGGGGGCCCCGCGGCCGCTAACCGCAACGTGATCGCGAACAGCACCGAGGCCGGCGTACGGATCTTCAGGGGCGACGGCAGCAAGATCCAGGGCAACTACTTCAGCACCGACGCGACGGGCAACCCCGGCGCCAACAACAACCAGGAGAACATCGTCATCGAGGGCGACCTGACCGGCGCCCCGGCCGGCACCCCCGAGTCGAACGTGATCGGCGGCAAGGTGACCGGGGCGGCGCTCGCCTCACCCCTCTGCGACGGCGTCTGCAACCTGATCGTCAACGCCGCGGGCCTGGGCATGGACCTCGGCGGCAGCCTCGGGGTGACGACCGCGGCGGGCGCGACCAGGATCACGGGCAACCACGTCGGGATCAGCCTCGGCGGGACGCTCGCGAACCCGAACGGGTTTTCCGGCATTAACCTCGGCAACGCGCACGATGTCGTGATCGGCGGTGCCGACGCAGGCAACCGCAACTACATCGGGGGCAACGGCTCGCTCGGGATCCAGGCCGACGACGGGGTCCGGGTGGAGAACAACTTCATCGGCCTCAGCAGCGCCGGCGACGCGGCGATCCCCGACGCGAACGGCGGGGCCTCGCTGACCGGCGACACGGCCAACCCGGTGACCTTTACCCGCAACCGGGTCGGCGGCGACGGCTCGGCCGTCGGCCTCGATATCGGCGGCGGCTCCGACGCGGACGTGACGCGGAACACGTTCGGGGTCGGCACGGGTGGCGAGGCGCTCGGGCTCAAGGGCGCGATCACCGTCAGTGGCTCGAACCACAGGATCGGGATCCCGGACATGGGCAACGTCATCGGGAACTCGTTCGATCCCGGCCCGGACGAAGCACCCGCGATTCGACTCCAGAACGCGGACGGAAACTTCGTGCAGGGGAACCGAATCGGGATCGACAACGTCGGCGCCGACATCGGCAACGAGGGGAACGGCATCCAGATCAACTTCGGCTCCGACTCCAACCGGATCGGCGGCCCGACGGTCGAGACCCAGAACCTCATCTTCAACGGCGGCGGCGACGCGATCAGCGCGACGGGTGGCGGAACCGAGCCGCAGAACAACATCTTCGACCGCAATCGCGGCGCGGACAACGGGAACGACGGGAACGACCTGTTCATCGACCTCGGCGTGAACGGACCGACCAACTCCACCGGCATCCACGGGGGCGTCGCGGCGCCGGCGATCACCGCGGCGACCACCGACGCGGTCGCAGGGACCGCCCAGGCCAACGCCGTGGTCCGCGTGTTCAAGAAGACCGAGGACTCGGCCGGTGAGCTCGCGACCTACGTCGGCAAGGTGACCGCGAACGGCGCCGGCAACTGGCGCCTCAACTGCCCCTCGGCCGCCTGTCTGTCGGCCCCGGCGGTCGGCGGGCGGGTCACCGCCTCCCAGACCCCCGCGACGGGCAGCTCAGAGCTGGCGACGGTCGCGATCACCAACGAGGGCGGCTTCGAGGTGGATACGACGGCCGACTCGCAAGACCAGAACACCACCGACGGCGAGTGCTACTCGTTCAACGGCGATTGCACGCTGCGCGCAGCGATCGAGCAGGCCAACGCGACGGCGGGCGCGCAGACCATCACCTTCGATCTCGGGGAGATGGGCCCCGACCCGACGATCGACCTGACCGCAGGGACGCTCTCGGTCACCGCCTCGGCGACGATCCAGGGATGCGCGAACGCGGGCACGGCTCCGTGCGTCGGAGTGCGCAACGCGGGCGCGGTCAACACCGGGTTCGCGATCGGTGCCCCAGCCGTGACGGTCTCGGGGCTCGCCCTGAGCGCCTTCAACACCAAGGCGATCGCCGCCGACGCCGCCGCCGACAACCTCAGGGTCCGCAGGTCGTGGTTCGGCCTCCGCCTCGACCAGACCTCAGAGCAGAACGGAACCGCGGTCGAGGTCCTCGGTGACGACGCGCTGATCGGCGGCACGACCCCGGAGTTGCGAAACGTGTTCGCCGCCAACTTCACCGCGGCCATCTCGCTGCTCGGCGCCGACCGCGCCGGGATCAAGGGCAACTACGTCGGCACGATGCCGAACGGCGTCGCGGTGCCCCCGAACCCGGGTGGGATCGTGGTACGCGCCAACACCAGCCCCGTCGATCCGGCGGCCGACAACGTGATCGGCGGCACGGTGACCGGCGCCGCGGCGACGTCTGCGGTATGCGACGGCGCCTGCAACGTGATCTCCGCGTCCGGAATCAACCTCGGGGTGACGGAGACTCCGATCCGCACCACGGTGCGCGGGAACTTCGTCGGCCTGAACCGGACCGGAAACGCGATGTTCGCCTCCGCGGGCAACATCCTCGTCGGGTCCGCCGCCGACACGACCGTCGGCGGACCCGCCCTCGGCGACCGCAACTACATCGCCGCTAACACCGACAGCGCGATCTCCATGTTCGACGGCGGCACGGTCGAGAACAACTACGTCGGCCTCAACTCGAGCGGCACCACGGCGCTGGGCGGCTTCGGGGTCAGCCTGACCGGTGACGCGGGGGACCCCGTGATCATGCGTGACAACCGGATCGCCGGCACCGCGAACACCGGTGCGCAACTCGCCGGCTCGGACGGCGTCGTCACGGGCAACGCGTTCGGCTCGACGGTGAACGGCACACGGGCGGGGTTCGGCGGCGAGGCCATCAGCCTGACCGGCTCGGACTACCGGATCGGCGGCATCTCCCCCGGTGACGCGAACGTGCTCGCGGGCGGCGGGGCCAGCGGCGAGCTCACGATCAACGGCTTCGGCGATCCGGCCAGGGGCGACGACAACGCCGTGCTCGGCAACTTCATCGGCACCAACGCCGCCGACAAGGACTTCGGTGATCCGGTCGACGGGATCGCGCTGTCCAACAACGCCGACGGCAACGTGTTCGGGGGCGACAGCCCCGCGGCCGAGAACGTGATCGCGCACGTGAACACACCGATTCGCCTCAACAACTCGACCGAGAACACGATGAAGGGCAACCGCGGCCTCGACAACAGCGGCGGGAGCTTCTTCCTCTTCTTCGCCGGCTCCAACGACAACATCGGCGAGCCGACGGCGTCCGCGCCGACCGCCACCTCGCTCTCGGGATCCGGCGCCCGGCCGAACGCGACGATTCGCGGCTTCCTCACGTTCGACGAGGGTTCGAACCAGATCCGCCGCTTCCTCGCCAAGACGACCGCCGACGGATCGGGCGCGTTCACGCTCACCTACGGAGCCCTGCCGAACGGCGCATGCATCTCGATCGCCCAGACCGACGTGGCCGGCAACAGCTCCGCGCTCACCGGTCCGCAGTCGGTCGGCGGCGGGCCGTGCGACACCACGGGGCCGACGACGACGTTCGACTCCGGCCCGACGATCGGCAACCCGACCACCGACACGACGCCCACGTTCACCTTCCACTCGAGCGAGGCGCAGTCGACGTTCCAGTGCAGGATCGACGCCGCTGCGTTCGGGCCGTGCAGCGGCCCCGGCGGTAGCCACACGCCGGCGAGCCCGCTGGCGGTCGGGGACCACATCATCCGGGTGAAGGCGACGGACGTCCTCGGCAACGTCGGGGCGACCGCCAGCCGCGACTTCCGGATCAATCCCTAAAATCTAAGTCAGTATCCCGCATATTTCCTGAGGTCTTTCGTGTGACCTTGTAAACTGCGTACGGATGCAGGCAGACAGGTTCACGGTCAAGTCGCAGGAGGCGGTCGCCGGCACGCAGCAGCTGGCCACGCGGTTCCGCAACACGGAGGTGGCGCCCGCGCACCTCCTGCTCGCCCTGCTCGAGCAGGAGGACGGCTTCGCACCCGCGGCGCTGCGCAAGCTCTCGGCCGACGTCGCCGCGATCACCGACCGGGCGCGGGAGGCGGTCGGGGGACTGCCGACCGCGAGCGGGACCGACGCCGTGGAGGTCCGGCCGGCGCAGAGCTTCATCGGCGCGCTCCAGCGGGCCGAGCGGGAGATGGCGGCCCGCGGCGACGAGTACATCTCGGTCGGCCACCTGCTGCTGGCGCTCGCCGACAAGTCCAGCGATGTCGCCGACATCCTCCCCGACCGCGACTCCCTGGCGAAGGCGGTCGACGAGACCCAGGGCCCGAGCCGGGTCACCTCGCCCAACGCCGAGGAGATGGCGGAGGCGCTGGAGAAGTTCGGCCGCGACCTGACCGCCGACGCACGCGCCAACAAGCTCGACCCGGTGATCGGCCGCGACGAGGAGATCCGTCGCGTGATCCAGGTGCTCTCGCGGCGGACGAAGAACAACCCGGTGCTGATCGGCGATCCCGGGGTCGGCAAGACCGCGATCGTCGAGGGACTGGCGAAGCGGATCGTCGACGGCGACGTGCCCGAGTCCCTCCGAGATCGGCGCGTGATCGCGCTGGACATCGGCGCCCTGGTCGCCGGATCGAAGTACCGGGGCGAGTTCGAGGAGCGGCTCAAGGCCGTGCTCAAGGAGGTCCAGGACGCGGAGGGCCAGATCATCCTGTTCATCGACGAGCTGCACACGATCGTCGGCGCCGGCGCCGCGGAGGGCGCGATGGACGCCGGCAACATGCTGAAGCCGATGCTCGCCCGAGGTGAGCTGCGCTGCATCGGGGCGACGACGCTCGACGAGTACCGCAAGCACGTCGAGAAGGACGCCGCGCTCGAGCGCCGCTTCCAGCCGGTGCTGGTCGGTGAGCCCGACATCAACGACACGATCGCGATCCTGCGAGGGCTGAAGGAGCGCTACGAGCGCCACCACGGCGTCCGGATCACCGACCCGGCGATCGTCGCCGCCGCGACGCTATCCGAGCGCTACATCGCCGACCGCTTCCTCCCCGACAAGGCGATCGACCTGATCGACGAGGCCGCCTCGCGCCTGAAGATGGAGATCGAGTCCTCGCCGGTCGAGATCGACGAGGTCGACCGCCGGATCCTCCAGCTCGAGATCGAGCGCGAGGCGCTGAAGGGCGAGAAGGACGACGCCTCGAAGGCGCGCCGCGAGGCGATCGAGGCCGAGCTCGCCGACCTCAAGGAGACCGCCTCTGAGCTCAAGGCTCGCTGGCAGGCGGAGAAGGAGGCGATCGAGGCCCGCAAGGCGGCGGTCGCTCAGCTCGACGAGGCCCGGGGCGCGTTCGAGAAGGCCGAGCGCGAGGGCGACCTCGAGCGCGCCGCGAAGCTGCAGTACTCGGAGATCCCTGAGCTCGAGGCGATCGTCGCCGAGCAGGAGGAGCGCAGCCGCGAGCTCGACGAGGACGGCTCGCTGCTGACCGAGGAGGTCACCGAGGAGGACGTCGCCGAGGTCGTCGCGCGCTGGACCGGGATCCCGGTCTCCAAGCTGATGGAGGGCGAGGTCGAGAAGCTGATCAAGATGGAGGAGCGGCTCCACGAGCGCGTGGTCGGCCAGGACGAGGCGGTCGAGGCTGTCGCCAACGCGCTGCGCCGCTCACGGGCCGGCCTCTCGGACCCCAATCGCCCGATCGGCAGCTTCCTGTTCCTCGGCCCGACCGGGGTCGGGAAGACGGAGCTCGCTCGGGCGCTGGCCGAGTTCATGTTCGACTCCGAGCAGGCGATCGTCCGCGTGGACATGTCCGAGTACATGGAGAAGCATTCGGTCTCCCGCCTGGTCGGCGCCCCGCCCGGCTACGTCGGGTACGAGGAGGGCGGCCAGCTGACCGAGGCGGTCCGCCGCCGGCCGTACGCCGTCGTCCTGCTCGACGAGATCGAGAAGGCCCACCCCGACGTCTTCAACGTCCTGCTTCAGATCATGGACGACGGCCGGCTCACCGACGGCCAGGGCCGGACGGTCAACTTCACCAACACGATCCTGATCATGACCTCGAACGTCGGCAGCGATCGGATCACGGGCGCAATGGTCGACGAGAGCATCCGCGAGCAGATCGAGGAGGTCCTCGCGACCACCTTCAAGCCCGAGTTCCTGAACCGGATCGACGACACGGTGATCTTCCACCGACTCAGCCGCGAGGACATCAGCCGGATCGTCGACCTCCAGGTCGCCCAGCTCGCCGGCCGGGTGCGCGAGCGCGGGATCGAGATCGAGCTCACCGACGACGCCCGCACGCTGCTCGGCAACCTCGGCTACGACCCCACCTACGGCGCCCGGCCGCTGAAGCGGGTGATCCAGCGCGAGCTGGTCGACAAGCTGGCGCTGAAGCTGCTCGAGGGCGAGTTCGGCGAGGGCGACACAGTGCGGGTCGACGCGAGCGACGGCGGGCTCGCCTTCGAGCGCGTCGAGGCCGCGGCTGCACAGCCGGCCGCGGCTTAGGCTCCGCCCATGGCTGACGGCGCGACGATCGTAGTCGGACGAAGGCGCCGTGGTTACCGCGACTTCATCCGCGCCTACAAGGTCATGGTCGACGGCGAGGCGCGCGCGGCGATCCGTCGTGGGAAGACGGTTGAAATCCCGGTTTCGGCCGGCAAGCACGCGGTCAAGCTCAAGCTCGACTGGTGCTCCAGCCCGGAGCTGACCCTGGACCTCGAGCCCGGAGCGGCGGCCCGGCTCTACTGCTTTCCGAACACACCCGATATGGCGGACGCCAATTGGGCTGAAGCGCCGGACAGGCTTGGCGCGATGGCGGGGTATTCGATCCTCGCCGTCGTCACCGGCACGGACACATATCTCGGGCTGCGGCCGGTCCCGGCCGATGTCGCGTTCGAAGACCTCGAGGCTGGCTAGCGCCCGGCGGCTCTGAGCGCTTCGGCCTCGGTCTGAAACATCCGGCTGCGGACCAGCAGGCCGTCGCGGTATTCGAGGAGCTGAAAGAACTCGGGCGACTGCACCTCGACCCCGCTTTCCGCTCCCGCTCCACTGACCCGCAGGACGGCCAGGACGTGGTCGTCGTCCACCGCCTCACACCTGTCGAGATGCAGGCGAAAGCCCTTGAAGTTCTCGCGCCAGGTCTCGAAGAACTGCCGGACCTGCTCGGGACCTCGGAACGTCCCGGCGTCGGGAAACGTTTCGAGCGTCTGCCACTCGAGCTCGGGGTGAGCCTGCGCGAGCGCCTCCTCGAGCTCGCCCCGGTTGAGCCCGTCCACCGCCCGGCGCACCCGCTCGACGTTCTCCTTCGACATCGCCGCCGCAGTATCCCGCGGCGGTACCGTTCCGACCCCATGCGGGTCGGGATCTGCGCCTACTGGTTCAACCGCGGGCAGGGCGTCGTCGCGCGCCAGATCCGCTCGGCGCTGGACGGGCTCGGGCACGAGACCTTCGTGCTCGCGCGGCCGACCAGGGCGAAGAACATCCGCCCGTCGTTCGTCGACCACACCGGCGTCTGGGACCAGCCGGAGGTCACCGACGCCTCGGCCTACCGGATCCCGGCGGGCGAGCTGACCGGCTGGGCGCGGGAGCGCGAGCTCGAGCTGGTCCTCTTCGACCAGAACTACGAGTTCGACGCGATCGCCGCGCTGCGGAACTCCGGCGTCGCGACCGCGGGCCGGTTCGTGTGGGAGCAGTTCTCAGCCGAGCACGTCGAGCCCGCGAAGCGGGCGCTCGACCTCATCTACTCGCTGACCGCCTGCGAGCAGGAGCGCTACGCGACCCTCGGGATCGAGAGCCCTCGGGTCCACTGGGGAATTCACCCGGAGGTTCTGCAGTACGCCACCGACCCGCAGGACGGGCCTCTCACCTTCTTCTATCCGGCGGGGTTCCTGAGCAGGCGCAAGCCGGTCGCCGAGGTGCTGAAGGCGTTCCGGCGCCTCGACGACACCGGAGCACGGCTGGTCGTCAAGGGGCAGGTCGAGCGCGAGCTCGACACGCTCGAACGCGGCGCGGCGAGGGACCCTCGGGTCGAGGTGATCCTCGACGACCTGCCGACCGACGAGCACATGCGGCTGTTCGCCTCGGCTGACGTCTGCCTCGCGCCGAGCCGCTGGGAGGGACTAGGGCTGCACCTCTACGAGTCGATGGGGCTTGGGTTGCCGGTGATCACCAACGACGCCCCGCCGATGAACGAGGTGATCCGCGACGGCGAGAACGGGCTCCTCGTCAAGTCGAAGCGCCGCGGGCGGGCGGGCTCGGGGATCCCGGCGCAGAAGCCGAGCGTGCGGGACCTCGCCAGGGCGCTCGGCGAGAGCCGCGAGCCCGGCCGGCTCGCCGAGCTGCGGGCGGGCGTCGCGCGAGCGCGCGGGCGGCTCTCCTGGGAGCACACGGTGAGCGACTACGCCGAGCTGGTCGGTCGCTTCGGCTGAGGGCCGAGCAGTCGCACGGGCCGATCGAGCCGGCGACCCACCTCCTCGGCCTCGGCGCCGCCGAGGCCGGGCCCGGCCACCAGGACGACCTCCCGCGCCGGGAAGCTGAGCAGCTCGTCGCTGATCGCCTGCACCGGGTCGGGGTCGCCGACCCTGCCGCTGGCGTCGAGCCCGGCGGCGGCGAACGTGGCGAGCGAGATCGCGAGGACCCGGGCGGCCGCCTCGCGCGCCTCGCCGAGGTCGGAGGCCCAGCGGTCGAGGAGCGAGGTTCGCGCCGGCGCCAGGACCAGCAGCTGCGCGGGCTGGTCGCGGTCGAGCACCGCGCGTCCCTCGTCGGCGATCTCCGCGATCTGGTCGACTACCGCCGGGTCGTCGAGCGGCTCGTCCGAGACGACGAGCAGCCGATAGCGGCTGTCCGGCGCGGGGATCGTCTCGATCGGCTCGTCGTAGCGGGCCAGCGCCGCCATGGTCAGCAGCGCGGCGACCGCGATGGCCCCCAGCGCGAGGCCGAGCGGCGGGCCGGCGAGGGCGAAGCCGGCGACGATCGGGACCGCGAGCGCGGCGACGATCAGCGGCAGCATCCAGGGACGGATGACCAGCGGCACGAGCCGTTTCATGTGATCTATCTACCCGGAACCAGGACCGACGGACCCGCGGATCATCGGGCGGACCAGCGGCGGAGCCTTCGGCAGCTCGGCCGGCTCCAGCCCGGAGACGTCGAACCCGGCGGCGGCGAGGGTGGCAGCGGTCCTGCGGTTCGGATGGCAGCCCGCGGCGAGCCAGCCCCACGGCCGCTCGAGACGGTCCTGCCAGCGCCCCAGTCGGCCGCCATCCGGATCGTGCACGTGCTCGAGGAGCAGCAGCTTGCCGCCGGGCCGCAGCACACGGGAGATCTCCCCGGCGACGCGCGCCGGCTCGTTGACCGTGCACAGCACGAGGGTCGAGATGACGGTGTCGAACGAGTCGTCCTCGAACGGCAGGCCCTCGGCGCCCGTCTCGATCACCTCATAGGGGAAACCCGGAACCGCGGCCGCGAGCTTGTCCCGCAGCCGGCGGGCCATGTGAGGGTCGGGCTCGGTGAGTACGACCTCGGTGACCGCGGCCGGGTAATGGGCGGCGTTCAGGCCGGTCCCTGCCCCGAGCTCAAGCGTCCGGCCCGATGCCTGGGACAGAACCGAGGCGCGCATGTCAGCGAGGCCCGCCTCCTCAGTGCCCTTCATCAGGCGGTCGTACAGCGCGGCGAAGATCGGATGGCCCGCCATCGCCGGGAATCATTGCCGATTCAGAGCGGCGAACTTGCGCGAACCGGCTCGACGTGAAAGAAAGAGGGGACGCACAGTCCGCCGACACGAGGAGGAACCACCGAATGCCGACCTACATCATGCTCACCCGCCTGACCCCGGACGGGGTGAAGACGGTCAAGGACAACCCGGGGCGTGTGCAGGAGGTCAACAAGGAGGTCGAGCAGCTCGGGGTCAAGGTCCTGAACCAGTGGGCGACCCTCGGCGAGTACGACTTCGTCACCGTCATCGAGGCGCCCGACGAGAAGGCGATGGCGAAGCTGTCGATCGAGATGGGTTCGCGGGGCACGGTCATGAACCAGACGATGGTGGCGATCGGCGTGGAGGACTTCACCTCGGCTCTATGAGGGTCCTCGTCGTAGGAGGAGGGGGTCGCGAGCACGCAATCGTGCGCGCCCTGGCGCGCTCCGGCGGGTCGCCGGAGCTGCTGTGCGCGCCCGGCAACGCCGGGATCGCGGCGGACGCCCGCTGCCTGGAGGGTGGCTCGGGAGTCGCCGAGACGGTCGAGCTCGCCAGGCTCGAGGGCTGCGACCTGGTCGTGGTCGGTCCGGAGGCGCCGCTGGTCGCGGGGCTGGTCGACGCGCTCGAGTCGGAGGGAGTGGCCGCGTTCGGCCCGCGCGCCGAGGCCGCCCGGATCGAGGGCTCGAAGGTGCACGCCAAGGAGCTGATGGCGGCGGCCGGGGTTCCGACCGCGGGCCACGCGGTTCTGCGCACCCGCGCCGAGGCGCTCGAGGCGCTCGGCTCCGCGGACTATCCGGCGGTGCTGAAGGCCGACGGCCTCGCGGCCGGCAAGGGGGTGATCATCTGCGCCGACGAGGCTGAGGCGCGGGACGCGGTCGAGGCGTTCTTCGTCGAGCGGCGCTTCGGGGCGACCGAGGTGGTGCTGGAGGAGTTCCTCGACGGCGAGGAGCTCTCGCTGCTGGCGCTCTGCGACGGCGAGAACGTCGTCCCGCTGGCGCCCGCGCAGGACTACAAGCGGATCTTCGACGGCGACCGCGGCCCGAACACCGGCGGCATGGGCAGCTATTCGCCGGTCCCCGGCTTCGACGCCGCCCGGGTCGAGGAGATCGTCGACACGGTCCACCGCCCCATCGTCGAGCTGATGGCCCAGCGCGGTACGCCGTACCACGGCGTCCTCTACGCGGGCCTGATGGTCTCCGGCGCAGCGGCGAAGGTGCTCGAGTTCAACTGCCGGTTCGGCGATCCCGAGACCCAGGCCGTGCTTCCGAGGCTTCAGAGCGACCCCCTCGAGCTCTTCCTGGCCGCGCGGGAGCCCGGCGGCCTCGCCGGCGTCGAGCCGGAGTTCTCCGAGGATTGGGCGGTGACCGTCGTCCTCGCCTCGGCCGGGTATCCGGAGAGCTCGTCGAAGGGCGACCCGATCGCCGGCCTCGACGCGGTCCCGGCGGGAGTCGAGGTGACGCACGCCGGCACCGCGCTCACCGACGCCGGGCTCGTCACCGCGGGGGGACGCGTGCTCAACGTGACCGGGCTCGGCCCGACCCCCGACGAGGCTCGCGACCGCGCGTACGCCGCGGCAGAGCTGATCGAGTTCGACGGCAAGCAGATGCGCACCGACATTGCCGAACGTGCGAGCGCGAAGCTCGAGCAAAGAACGTGAGTTCGAGGCGAAGCGCGAAGACCGTGTTCTGCTCCGTCCAGACACCCCGATAGAAAGAGACATGGAGATGCAGCGAGAGCCCAGCACCGAGACCGAGATCCCGGTCGAGCTCGAACCGATGCCCGAGGTCGAGGCGGCGTTCGAGGAGATCGAGGTCGACGCCCCGCGGGTCGGGATCATCATGGGCTCCAAGAACGACAAGCCGAAGATGCAGCCCGCCGGCAAGGCGCTGCAGGAGGCGGGGATCCGCTACGAGGTCCGGGTGATGAGCGCGCACCGCGACCCTGAGAAGGTCCGCGAGTACTGCCACGCGGCGCGGATGCGGGGCCTGAGGGTGCTGATCGCCGGCGCCGGGATGTCGGCGGCGCTGCCCGGGGTGGCCGCCGCCCACACCGACCTGCCCGTGATCGGGGTGCCGATCCTCGGCAAGAGCCTCGGCGGGCTCGACGCGCTGCTCTCGGCGGCGCAGATGCCGCCCGGCGTACCGGTCGCCTGCGTCGCGATCGACGGCGCCAAGAACGCGGGCCTGCTCGCGGTGCGCATAATCAACTCTTGAACAACCGCCCGGCCACCTCCTCGGCTTCGCCTCCGGGGGTGCCGGGGTTAGGCCTGTTCGCATGATCGCCAGGTACACACGCGAGGAGATCGGAGCGGTCTGGAGCGACGAGCGCCGAATGCGCGGCTGGCTCGAGGTCGAGCTCGCCGCCACCGGGGCCTGGGCCGCGCAGGGGACCGTCCCGGCGGACGCCGCCGCGGCCTGCCGCGACCGGGCGACGTTCACCGTCGAGGCGGTCAGGGAGCGCGAGCGCGAGACCAACCACGACGTTGCGGCGTTCGTCGACGTCGTCGCGGCGTCGATCGGCGAGGAGGGTCGCTGGATCCACTACGGGCTGACCTCCTCCGACGTCCTCGACACCGCGCTGGCGCTGCAGCTGGTCGAAGCCGGGGCGATCATCACCAGCGGCGCCACCGCGTATCGCGATGCGCTGGTCGCGAAGGCCCGGGAGCACGCAGAGACGGTCTGCGTCGGGCGCACGCACGGCGTCCACGCCGAGCCGACCACCTTCGGCCTCCGCCTCGCCGGCTTCGCGTTCGAGGCGGACCGCAACCTCACCCGCCTGCGCGAAGCCTTCGATGGGGCCGCGGTCGGCAAGCTCTCCGGGGCCGTCGGCACCTACGCGTCGACGCCACCGGAGATCGAAGCGGCGGTGATGGAGGGGCTCGGCCTGCGCGCCGAGGAGATCTCGACCCAGGTCGTGCCGCGCGACCGCCACGCGCAGGTGCTCGAGGCCGTGGCGCTCGCCGGCGCCGGGCTCGAGCGGTTCGCCCAGGAGGTCCGCAACCTGCAGCGGACGGAGGTCCGCGAGGTCGAGGAACCGTTCGCTTCGGGGTCCCAGAAGGGCTCGTCGGCGATGCCGCACAAGCGCAACCCGATCACGGCGGAGCGGATCTGCGGACTCGCGCGCGTGCTGCGTGGATACGCGCAGGCGGGACTCGAGAATGTCGCCCTCTGGCACGAGCGCGACATCTCGCACTCGGGCGCCGAGCGGGTGATCCTGCCCGACGCGACGATCCTGCTCGACTACATGCAGTACCTCTCCGCCCGCCTGGTCGAGGGGATGACCGTGCACGTCGAGCGGATGCGGGCCAACCTCGAGCTCACCCACGGAGCGCTGTTCAGCCAGCGGGCGCTGACCGCGCTGGTCGAGTCGGGAATGAGCCGCGACGACGCTTACCGCCTCGTCCAGGAGGCCGCCCAGGGGGCCTGGGACACGGGGACGCCGTTCCGCGACCTGCTCGCCGAGCGGGCGCCGGACCTCGACCTCGACGCGGTCCTCGACGCGGACGCCTACCTCGCCCACGTCCCGGAGCTGATCGCGCGGCTGGACCGGCTCGACGGTTAGTGCGAGCCGCATCGGAGGGCGCGGAATGCGGTGAGCGTCCCGGAGTCGTCGCTATACGGGGGTGTCCGGGACGTTCGCCGGCGTAGCCGGTGCCCCACCGGACCGCAACGAGAGTCGGGCACGTATGGATTGCGGAGCCACGCTTGCACCCGTCCCTGAATGCTTTGACCGCAGGTCTCGGCGCCGTCATCGCCGCGGCGAGCCTCGCCGCGTGCGACCGGGGGGATTGCACCGTTGCCGAGAACGCGGGCCCGGGGGCGGCCGGTGGCCGGTGGCGGCTTGCACCGCGGGCGCCGAGGTCCGTCGCCGGGTACCAGAACCTGTCGGCGCATGTCGTGGGCGGCCGGATCATCGCGGTCGCCGGGGTGGACTACGACCAGGCGACGGTGAAGGTCCTCACCTACGCCCTGTCGGAGGAGCGCTGGAGCGCCAGCGATTCGGGGATCTGGTGGCGATCCGGGTCGGCACGGGTGGCCACCGACGACGAGGTCATCCTGCACGGCGGGTGCTGCGGCCCGGCGGGGTCCGGCAGCAGGGCTCCCGCCTTCGCCTACGACGTCCGGCGGGACCGCTGGCGTGAGATCCGGCCCGGTCCGCTCGGCAACCGCTTCGGCCACGCCGGCGTCTGGACCGGGCGACAGGTCGTCCTCTGGGGAGGCTCTGACGGCGAGCTGCTCAATGACGGTGCCGCGTATGACCCGGGCGCCGACGCGTGGCGGCGCATCGCCGCCGCCCCAATCGAGCCAAGAACCGACCACGTCGCGGTGTGGACGGGCGACGAGGTGATCGTCTGGGGCGGCACGGACGGGACCGGTCGGTACCCGAGGATGTTCCTTCGCGACGGCGCCGCCTACGACCCCGAGACCGACTCGTGGCGCCGCATCGGGCGGGCGCCGATCCTGCCGCAGCTGGGGGCCGAGCCCGAGCCCGACGCCACGGACGCGATCTGGACGGGCACTGAAGTCGTGGTCTGGAACGGCCGGCAGGGCGCGGCTTACGAGCCTGAAGCGGACTCATGGCGACGGATTCGAGGCGCGCCGTCGAGCCGGCTGAGCGCCCTTGGCACCGACCGCGTCGTCTGGTCCGGGGAGGAGATGATCGTCTCGGGGGGAGTCCGGCGCGGCGACGATTTCCTGTCGAGCGCGGCCGCGTACGACCCGGACGCGGACCGCTGGGAAGTCCTCCCCGCGCCGCCGCTCGAGGGTCGCGATCGCCACGCGGCCCTGTGGACGGGCGACGACATGCTCGTCTGGGGCGGCTGCTGTCGCGGGACCCGCTACTTCAGCGACGGCGCGTTCTTCAGGCCCGAGTAGACATGCGGCGACCGCCGGCCTCTTGACGAGCCGAAGCGATCACCCGCGTGCCGTTCGCGGGCGACAGGGTGACGTTGCGGCGCACCGGCTTCTCCAGCTCCGGGGACGCCGCTCGCAACGATACCGAGCGCAGGATCGTCTCGATCGCGATCCGCATCTCCATCTGCGCGAAGGCGGCGCCGATGCAGCGCCGGGTCCCGCCGCCGAACGGGATCCACGAATAGGTCTCGGGCGCGCCCTCCTCGAGCATCCGCTCGGGGCGGAAGGCGTGCGGATCGGGAAAGACGTCGTCGCGCGAGTGCGCGAGGTAGATACCCACCAGGACCGTCGTGCCGGCGGGCAGGTGGTAGCCGCCGAGCTCCGAGTCCTCCTTCAGCAGCCGGCCGGTGAACGGGACGACCGGGCGCACGCGCAGGGACTCCTCGATCACGGCGTCGAGATACTCGCGCTCGCCGGCGGCGAGCTCGATCTCCAGGCGGACGAGCGCGTCGGGATGATGGAGGAGGAGGTCGAAGGTCCACGCCAGGCCCGTCGCAGTCGTCTCGTGGCCGGCCAGCAGCAGCGTCATCAGCTGGTCGCGGACCTCGGGGTCCTCCATCTGCGAGCCGTCCTCGAACCGCGCCGTGAGCAGCATCGAGAGGATGTCGTCGCGCTCGGCGAGGTCGGCCTGACGCCGGTGGTCGGCGATCTCGGCGTACAGCAGCTCGTCGGCGCGCTCGACCATCGACGGGATGGAGCGGAACGGGGGCAGCCTGCGTACGCCCGGCATCACGGCGCCCGCGGCGACCGGCGAGCCGCTGGCGCCGAGGAGCTCGACCAGTACGTCCCGCAGCGCCTCACGGCGCTCAGCATCCTCGACCCCGAACACGGCGGTCAGGATCACGTCGAGCGTGATCGCCTGCATGCCGGGGTGCAGCGCGAACTCCTCCCCGAGCGGCCAATCCGCCATCACGCGCTCGGTCGCCTCGCGGATCACCGCCTCGTAGCCGCGCATTCGCTCGCCGTGGAACGGAGGCAGCATCAGCTTGCGGCGGCGCATGTGCTCGCCGCCCTCCTGGAGCAGGAGGGACTGCTTGCCGAGCAGGGGAGCGAGCACGATGTTGCGGCCCGGCGCGATCGTGTTCACCTTGTCGGCCATGAACAGCCGCTTGATCGACTCGGGGTCGGATAGGAAGATCACGTCGCCGGGGCCGAAGAAGTTCGCCCGGTAGGTCTCACCCAGCTCCGCCCGCCAGTGCTCAAGGAAGGCGATCGGCCGGAAGACGAAGCGAGCCGTCTGCAGCGTGCGGGGCAGCGGCACAGCGGGCACCTCCGCCGCGGCGGTGGCCGGCGGGGGCGCCTCGCGGGTGGCGGTCGAGCTCACCGCCCCATCGTACGGGCGCCGGTCAGCCGGGGCGTAGCGTGCGCGGCCCCAGGGCGCCGGCGGTGGCTCGCGCGCGGCGTGGCGGGAAGCGAACGAGCGACTCGCGATCCTCGTCCCAGAGCTTGAGGCGCAGCGCGCGCAGGCTGCCCCGCGGGGTGACCACCGGCGTGGCCGCGAACATCGGCTGCTCCTCGTGGGCGGCGCGCAGGCGGTAGTTCGGGATCCGGGCGCTCAGGTGGTGGACGTGGTGGTAGTTCGCGTTTCCGACCACCCAGGCGAGCGAACGCGGGAGGCGCAGGAACGAGCTTCCCTGGAGCGCGGCGAGCTCGAACCGCCAGTCGCCCTGCGACCGGTAGTAGGTGTCCTCGTACTGGTGCTGGATGTAGAGCATCCAGGCCGCGACGGCCCCGCCGGCGACCAGCGTCGTCCCCTGGATCAGCAGGAACGTCTGCCAGCCGACGAGCGCTGCGAGCCCGAACGCCCACCCCGCCAGCGCGAGGTTCGTCGCCACGACGCTGAGCAGGATCCTCCGCGTCATCCCGCGTTGCGGAAAGCGGCGCTCGAACAGGAACACCAGGCTCGGACCGACGAACATCATCAGCAGCGGGTTGCGATAGGCGCGATAGCCGATCCGGCGCAGCAGGGACGCGCGCTCGTACTCGGCAAGGGTCATCGTGTAGATCTCGCCCGGACCGCGATGGTCGAGGTTGCCGGTGTTGGCGTGGTGGAGGCTGTGCTGGCGCTGCCACCAGCGGTACGGCGTGAACAGGAGGAAGCCGAGCAGGTGCCCCGAGCCGGCGTTCGCGCGCCGCGAGCGGAACATCGAGTTGTGCGTGAGGTCATGGAACAGCGAGTACATGCGGATGAGGAACACGGTCGCGACCAGGCCAAGCCCGACGGCGACCGCGGCGCCCGGCTGGATCACCCAGGCGAGGGCCCAGACGGCCAGATACGGCAGCACGGCGCTCGCGATCTGCCCGGCGCTGCGGCGGGGATCGGGCTCCAGGTAACGGGCGAGGTCGCGCTTCCAGACTCCCCGCGGCGGGGTGGCTTCCGCAATCACGCCAATGAATTCGCGGTCAAAGCGGTTTTGGATCACCGCTGCGCCGGACCGTTGATTAGCATCGCCGCGATGACCTCCGCGCTCGCCGACCTCGAGCTGATCGCCTCCGGCAAAGTCCGCGAGATGTACGAGGCGGATGGCGACATCGTGATGGTCGCCTCCGACCGGATCTCCGCCTACGACGTGATCCTCCCCACCCCGATCCCGGACAAGGGCAGGGTGCTGACCCAGATGTCGGTGTTCTGGTTCGAGACCACCGGCCACATCGTCCCCAACCACTACCTCTCCCAGGACGTCCCCGAGGAGGCCGCCGGGCGCGCGCTCCGGGTCCGCAAGCTGGAGATGTACCCGGTCGAGTGCGTCGCCCGCGGCTACCTGAGCGGCTCCGGCTGGCGCGAGTACCGCGAGACCGGTTCGGTCTGCGGAATCGAGCTTCCGAAAGGCCTGAGGGAGTCCGACCGGCTGCCGGAGCCGATCTTCACCCCGGCGACCAAGGCCGAGATCGGCGACCACGACGAGAACGTCGACTTCGAGCGCGCCGCCGAGATCATCGGCGACCGCGCGCTGATGGAGGAGCTGCGCCGGGTGACGCTCGAGCTCTACGAGCACGCCCGCGACCACGCTGCCGAGCGCGGGATCATCATCGCCGACACCAAGTTCGAGTTCGGCTCCTCGCCGGGGGCCGAGGTCGTGCTCGGCGACGAGGTGCTGACCCCTGACTCGTCGCGCTTCTGGCCCGCCGACGACTGGGAGCCCGGCCGCTCGCAGGCGTCGTTCGACAAGCAGTACGTGCGCGACTGGCTCGACGAGTCGGGCTGGGACCACACCCCGCCCGGCCCCGAGCTGCCGGACGACGTGGTCGCCAACACGCGGGGCAAGTACGTAGAGGCCTACGAGCGAATCACGGGCCGCAGCCTCTGACGCCGGATAGGCTGGCCGCAGATGGCGGTCGACCTGGTGATCGAGATCGAGAACTCGCCTGGGGCGCTTGCCGAGGTGGCGGCCGCGATCAGTGACGCCGGCGTCAACCTCGCCGCGGCGACCTGCGTCGGAGCGGGCGCGCAGGCCCAGCTCCACATCCTCGTCAAGCACGCCGAGGCCGCCAGGCACGCGCTGGCGATCTCCCACGTCGCGGTCAGCCGCGAGCGGGAGGTGGTCGTGGTCGACGTCGAGGACCGCCCCGGCGTACTCGCGGACCTGACCCGGAAGATCGCGCGAGCGGGAGTCAACCTCGATCTCGTCTACATCGCGACACGGAACCGGGTCGTCTTCGGCTCGCCCGACCTGGACGCGCTGCGGGCGGCGCTCGGCATCGCGGGCTGAGCCCTACCCTGGCCGCGATGAACCTCTTCCTCTGCGGCCTGCGCCGTTCGGGCACGACGATCCTCTACGACGCGCTGGGCGAGGACCCGGAGCTGCGCTGCTACTACGAGCCGCTGCGCGAGGAGGCCGAGACGATCGGCGGCGGCAGCGGGGCGCGCGACGTCGACCTCGGCGCCGAAACCCGGGGGCTGCGCGAGGGCTTTCGTGACGCCAACTACCCCGAGCTGCAGATCGAGCTCTTCAACTGGGGAGGACCGCGGGCCCCCGAGCTGGAGCTCGAGCCGGACCTGCCGCCGCACGTCAGCGAATGGCTCGCCCAGCTGCTCGCGTCGTCTCCCGAGGTGGCGATCAAGGAGACGCGCCTTCACCACAAGCTCGGCGCGCTCGCCGAGCTGGATCCCCAGGCGGCGATCGTTCACCTGGTTCGCGATCCCCGCGCGGTCACCGCCTCGATGTTGCTCGGCCGCCGGCGCCGGATCGACCTCTACCCCGACGCCGACGCCTTCTTCAGCGTCCGCACCGGCCGGCGCCTGTGGTCGAGCCGCCGGATCTCCGAGGAGGTCCTGGCCCGGCGCCGATCGCTCGAGGTCGGGGACGACGTCCCCGACTTCCTGCGGCCGCTGCTCGTCTGGAAGGCGGCGTTCGAGACGATGAGCGGAGACGGCCCGCGCCTGTTCGGCGACCGGTACGCGCTCGTTCGGCTCGAGGATCTCCGCGCCGACCCCGGACGCGAGCTGGGGCGGATCTACCACCTGATCGGGCGGCCGTTGCCGGAGCGGGTCACCGCGTGGGCCGAGCAGCACATCCGCCGCGGCGGCGACGTCCACTACGCCGAGGACCCGCGCTGGGCACGCGCCGCGCGGCTGATCGGGATGGAGGCGGAGCTCGAGCGGGCCGGCTACGGCGAGATCCTGGCGCTCGAGCAGGCGCCCGGCGAGCCGCTCGACCTCGCGCCTCCGGCCGCCCCCTCGCGCCTGTCGGGCTTCATGGGCCGGGCCCGGCGACGCCTCGGCTGACGGTACGCTGAAGCGGTGAAAGCCCGCGTCCTGATCAGGCCGAAGGAGGGCATTCTCGATCCCCAGGGCAAGGCGGTCGAGCGCGCCCTGCCTGCGCTCGGCTTCGAGGGGATCTCGCACGTCCGCGTCGGCCGGATGGTCGAGCTCGAGGCGGAGAACGGCGCCGACCTCGAACGCCTCTGCGAGCAGCTGCTCGCCAACCCACTCATCGAGGACTACGAGGTCCTGGAGGCGGAATGAGGTTCGGCGTGCTGCAGTTCCCCGGATCCTGCGACGAGCGCGACGCCATGCTCGCCTGCCGGCGGGTCGGCGACGCCGAGCTCGTGTGGCACGGCGCGACCGAGCTCGACGCGGTTGACGCGGTCGTCGTACCCGGCGGCTTCTCCTACGGCGACTACCTGCGCGCCGGGGCGATCGCGCGGTTCGCGCCGATCATGGACGCGGTCCGCGAATTCGCCGAGGCCGGGCGACCAGTGCTCGGGATCTGCAACGGCTTTCAGGTCCTCTGCGAGGCTCGGCTGCTGCCCGGGGCCCTGCTCCCGAACGAGGGCCTGCGGTTCGTCTGCCGCCAGGTCGAGCTCGAGGTGGTGAACGCCGGCACCGTCGCGACCAGCGCGTGCCGTGCCGGCGAGCGCCTTTCGATCCCGGTCAAGCACATGAGCGGCCGCTGGTTCGCGCCTCCCGAGACTGTTTCCGAGCTCGAGTCCCGCGGTCAGATCGTCTTCCGCTACGCCGCGGGCCAGAACCCGAACGGATCGGTGGCCGACGTCGCCGGCGTCAGCAACGAGCGCGGCAACGTCGTGGGCCTGATGCCTCATCCCGAGCATGCGGTCGACCCGCTCACCGGCTCGGCGGACGGGTTGCGGCTGTTCGAGTCGATCGTCGCCGCGCCGCTCGCCATCGCAGCGTGAGCCCGCTGCTCGGGGGCCGGCCGGCGGCGGGTCCGCCGCCGGCACCGTTCGTCGTCGGCGTCGGACGGTCGGGCACCACCCTGCTGCGCCTGATGCTGGATTCCCACCCCGCGATGGCGATCCCGGCCGAGACGCACTTCGTCCCCGAGGTGCTCGAGCAGGAGCGCGAGTGCCGCGGGGTGGACGAGCTCGTCAACGCGATCGTCTCCGCGCGCACCTGGTCGGACTTCGGGCTCGACGCCGACCGTCTGCGCGATGCCGCCGGCGGCGCCGAGGGGGCGGCCGATGTGCTGCGAACGTTCTACGGCCTGTGCGCAGAGCTCGAGGGCAAGCCACGTTGGGGTGACAAGACACCTGGGTATGTGAAGCGAATGCGGACGATTGGCGCCGCGCTCGGCGAGGCACGATTCATCCACCTGATCCGCGATGGCCGCGATGTCGCCCTCTCGCGCCGCGCGCGCGGGATGGGAACCTCCAAGACGATCGCCGAGATCGCCGACCTCTGGCGGCGGCGGATCGAGAACGCCCGGCGCCAGGCGAAGCGCCTTCGCGGCCGCTATCTGGAGATTCGGTTCGAGGACCTGGTCGGCGCGCCCGAGCCCGAGCTACGCCGTATCTGCGACCTGATCGAGCTCGACTTCGACCCGGCGATGCTGGCCCATCACGAGCGGGCCGGCGAGCGGATCGCCGAGCTCGGCGACCTCGCGGCCGAGGGCGAGCGCCGCGGGCGTGAAGCGGGCGAGCGGCAGGCGTCGCACGCGCTCGCCGCGCGGCCGCCCAGCGGCGCCCGGACGGAGGTCTGGAGGACGGAAATGGACCCCGCCGAACGGGCCGAGTTCGAGGGTGTCGCGGGCGGGTTACTCGCCGAACTCGGCTACGACGTGCCATCCTGACCGGCCCCCAAGAGCGAAGAGACATGGCTTTCGACTACTCGATCAGATACCTGCGGCGCCGCCGTCAACGCAACCGCGCCGAGGCCCAATACCCGGTTCCGTTCGTCGTCGGCGTCGGCCGCTCGGGCACGACCCTGATGCGGATGATGCTCGACTCCCACCCCGATCTCGCGATCCCGCCGGAGACGCACTTCCTGAATCCGCTGATCCAGGCCTCCGGCCGGCTGCGCTGGAACGCGAAGACCGCGGCAAGGACGATCGTCCGCGACGAGCGCCGGCGCTGGAACGACTTCGGGCTCACCGAGGAGGAGCTGATCGAGGCCTACCGGCAGGTCGACCCGTTCACAACGACCGACGCCGTGCGTGCCTTCTACGTCCTCTACGCGTCGAAGTTCGGCAAGCACCGCTGGGGTGACAAGACGCCCGACTACATCCGCAAGATGAAGAAGCTCCAGAAGACGATCCCGGAGGCGCGCTTCATCCACGTGATCCGCGACGGGCGCGACGCCGGCCTGTCGCAGAACAAGCGCGTGATCAAGCGCGGCAAGCGCGACCCGATCCCGGCCCGCGAGATGGCGCGCCGGTGGCGCAAGCGGATCGTGAAGTCCCGCCTCGACGCCGAGGAGATCGAGCACTACATCGAGGTCCGGTACGAGGACATGATCACCGACACGGAGGGCGTCCTGCGGCGGGTCTGCGAGCACATCGAGCTCGACTTCGACCCGGTGATGCTGACCTATTACGAGCGTGCCGAGGAGCGGCTGCAGGAGATGGCGGGGGCGCTGCCGGCGAAGAAGGGGCGGCCGGAACGCGAGGCGGGCGAGCGGCTCGAGGCCCACGCCCTGACCACGAAGCCCCCGCAGGCCGACCGGGTCGCGGTCTGGAAGACCGAGATGGACGAGGCCGAGAACGCCGACTTCGAGGAGGTCGCCGGCTACCTGCTGGACGACCTGGGCTACGAGACCGCGACCCCGAAGGAGAACTGGGTTCCCCCCGACGAGTGGGCGCGGTCGAAGACGCCGGGCGAACGCGCCCGCGGCGAGAGCGGCTCGAACCGCTTCGGCGCGACCGTCGGCGGCGGCGCGGAGGACTCGTAGGCATGCGCAACCCCTTCTCGCGCAAATCGCCGGCGAAGGCCGAGGGGCCCCCGATCCCGTTCGTGGTCGGCATGAACCGCTCCGGGACGACCCTGTTGCGGATGATGCTCGACGCGCATCCGGACCTGACGATCCCGCCGGAGACGCACTTCGTACCCGACCTGATCAAGGCAGCGCGCGAGGACGACGCGACCCCGGAGAGCGCGCTCGAGGCGATGAAGTCGGCGCGCGAGTGGGGGGACTTCGGGTTCTCGGACGAGGAGATGCTGGGCCGGCTGCGCGAGCTTCCCAAGATCAAGCCCGGGCCTGCCGTGCGGACCTTCTACGCGGCCTACACCGAGCAGCAGGGCAAGCCCCGCTGGGGCGAGAAGACGCCCACCTACGTCCAGAAGATGAGGCTGATCCAGCGGGCGATCCCCGAGGCGCGGTTCGTGCACGTGATCCGCGACGGGCGCGACGTCGCGCTCTCCGTCCTGGACCGCACGGTTCGCGATCTGACCGCCGGCGACGTCGCCCGGCGCTGGCAGAAGAAGATCACGAAGGCCCGTGAGGACTCGCCGAAGCTCAACCACTACATCGAGATCCGCTACGAGGACCTCATCCTCGAGACCGAGCCGGTGCTCCGGAAGGTCTGCGAGTTCATCGAGCTGCCCTGGGACGACGCGCTCCTCAACTACCACGAGCGCTCCGCAGAGCGCCTGCAGGAGATGGCGCGGGCACTGCCGGCCGAGGGCCGGGCGAAGGAGCTCAGCGTCGAGCGGCGGATGAAGACTCACGAGATGACGACCAAGCCGCCGAGCGCCGACCGGGTGGCGCGCTGGCGCACCCAGATGAGCCCCGAGCAGCGCGAGGAGTTCGAGGCGATCGCCGGCGGACTGCTGGCCGAGCTCGGCTATCCGACCGGGCCGGATGCGGTTCAACAGGCGACGGCGCTGATCGAAGCCGCGTAGCTTTCCCACCATGCGAGTGGGGTTAGTGAGCAAGTGGTTCGCCAGCGGGCAAGCGGTGGTCACCCGCCAGATCCGCTCGGCGCTCGACGGCCTCGGCCACGAGACCTTCGTGCTCGCGAAGCCGGGGAAGGGCCCGCGGGCGAACCAGGAGCGGGTCGCCGACCCCGTCTGGGACCAGCCAGGGGTCACCCAGGGATCGGAGGCGGACATTCCCGCCGGCGAGTACCTCGCCTGGGCGACCGACAACGCGCTCGACGCCGTCCTCTGCGACCAGAACGACCAGTTCGACGAGATCACCGGGCTGCGGGACGCCGGCGTGCGAACGATCGGCCGCTTCGTCTGGGAGAGCTTCGCGCCCGAGGACGCGGAGCCCGCCCAGCGCGCCTTCGAAACGATCTACTCGTTCACGCGTGCCGAGCAGGAGCGTTACCGGACCTTCGGGATCGAGAGCCCGCTGCTGACCTGGGGCTGCCACCCGGAGCTGATCGCGATCGGTCGGGAGGCCCGTGCCTCAGCTGACCCGGACGCCCCCGGAGGCGGAGCCGAGGAGGCGGGCGGAACGGTCGTATTCGTCGTCCCGGGCTCGTTCATGGGCAAGCGAAAGCCGTTTCCGGAGATCGTCGAGGCGTTCACGCGGGCGAAGGGCGACCATCTGCGCCTGCTGATCCGCGGCCAGGTCGACCGCAAGGCGGGCAAGCTCGAGAAGGCGGCCGGCGGCGATTCGCGGGTCGTGATCGAGCTCGAGGACCGCCCCACCGACGAGCACCTGCGCCAGTTCGCAAGCTGCGACGTCTGCCTCTCGCCCTCGCGCTGGGAGGGTCTGGGTCTGCCCCTGTACGAAGCGGTCGCGTTCGGGATGCCGTCGATCACCAACGACTCGCCGCCGATGAACGAGATCGTCGTCGACGGGGTCAACGGGATCTGCGTCGACTCGGTCCCCTGGGGCGAGGCCGGCTCCGGCATCCCCGCCTTCGACCCCGACTTCGAGCAGCTCACGGTCGCGATCGAGCGGCTCGGCGACCCGGACGAGCGCCAGCGCCTCGCGCGCGGCGCGATCGAGCTGCGCCAGGGCGAGCGGAGCTGGCAGCGGACCATCGATGGTCTTGCCTCGTTGCTGGGATGAGGGTCGGCGTCGTCAGCAAGTGGTTCAACCGTGGCCAGCCGGTGGTCGGCCGCCAGCTGCGCTCGGCGCTCGACGAGCTCGGCCACGAGACCTTCGTGCTGGCGCGGCCCAAGAAGGAACGCGGGCCGCGGCCGGGGGCGCTCGACCGCGACGACGTCTGGGACCAGCCTGACGTCACCGAGTCCGCCGCCTATGAGATCACCGGCGACGAGTACGCGCGCTGGATCGACGAGAACGGGATCGAGGCGATCTTCTGCGACCAGAACTACCAGTTCGCCGAGCTCGTCGAGCTGCGTCGCCGCGGCGTGCGGACGATCGGCCGCTTCGTCTGGGAGCACTTCACCGCCGAGCACGTCGCCGGCGCGCGCGAGGCGTTCGACGTCGTCTACTCATTGACGAGAGCCGAGCGGGAGCGCTACCGGGAGATGGGGCTGGAGACCCCCTACGTCACCTGGGGATGCCATCCAGAGTTGATCGCGGCGGCCGACTCGGTCACGCGAGAACGGGAACCCGAGACCGTCACCTACGTCTTCCCCGGCGGCTTCCTCGGCCACCGCAAGCCGCTGGAGCCGGTGCTGGAGGCGTTCGAAGCGACCGCGGACCCGCGGCTGCGGCTGATCGTCAAGGCCCAGGTCGACCGCAAGCAGGTCCGCCCGGCCGCCGAGGCCGCCGAGCGCGACGCGAGGATCGAGCTGCGGCTCGGCGACCAGCCGACCGTTGAGCACCTGCGGGAGGTCGCGGGCTTCGATGTGTGCCTGGCACCGGCCCGCTGGGAGGGGCTCGGGCTGCCGCTCTACGAGGCGATCGCGTTCGGACAGCCGGCGATCACGAACGATGCGCCGCCGATGAACGAGGCGGTCACCGACGGCGTCAACGGCCTGCTCGTCGGGTCGAGCCCGAACGGGACCGCGAGGTCGGGGATCCCGGCGCTCGACCCCGACGTCGCCGACCTGCGAGGGGCGATCGAGCGCCTCGCCGACGACGACCTGCGGGCCGAACTGGCGGCCGGAGCCGTGCGGGTGCGCGACTCCGAGCGCCCGTGGAGCGCGACCGTCGAGGGGATCGGCCTGATGTTGGAAACGGGCGCGAACGGGTAGCTTGGAAGGCTTCATGGGACTCTCGGACCAGATCGACAAGTTGAGGAAGGGCTGGGCGATCAGGCGCGCCGGCAAGCGCCTGCGCGGGCGCACGCCGCAGCCGCCCCCGGCGCCGTTCGTATGCGGGGTAACCCGCTCGGGCACGACCCTGCTGCGGCTGATGCTCGACTCCCACCCCGAGCTTGCGATCCCCGGCGAGACGCACTGGGTGCCGAAGCTGATCAAGTCCTTCGAACGCGGGCCGCAGACGGGCGAGGACGCGGCCCATCTGGCGATCGACCACAAGCGCTGGGGCGACTTCCACCTCGACGCCGCCGAGCTCCGCGGCCGGATCGAGGCGCTCGACCCGGTGACCGCGGCCGACACGATCCGCGCCTTCTACATGCTCTATGCCGAGCGAGAGGGCAAGAGTCGCTACGGCGACAAGACCCCCGGCTACGTCAGGGAGATGCGCCGCATCCAGCGGGTTCTGCCCGAGGCGCGCTTCGTCCACATCATCCGCGACGGACGGGACGTCTCGCTCTCGCACCTGCGGATGAACTGGGGCCCGGAGACCTACGAGCAGTCGGCGCGCCTGTGGCGCAACCGGATCCGCAAGGCGCGCAAGATGGCACCGTCGATCGACCACTACACGGAGATCCGCTTCGAGGACCTGGTCGCCGACACCGAGGGCGTCCTGCGGCGAGTCTGCGACTTCATCGAACTCGACTTCGACCCGGTGATGCTCGACTACCACGAGCGCGCCGAGGGTCGCCTCGCCGAGAAGGCGCGCGACCTACCGCGCAAGGGCCGCCCCGACCAGCCCGCCGCGACGCGCCTCGAGAGCCACAGGCTGGCGAAGGAGCCGCCGCGCTCGGACCGGGTCGGGATGTGGCGCGAGCGGATGACGCCCGAGGAGGTCGCCGAGTACGAGGCGGTCGCCGGCGACATGCTGCTCGAGCTCGGCTACGAGCTCGGCTCGGAGGCGGGCGAGCAGCGGGCAGTCGAAAAGGGCGTCGACGCGCCAATCGGCGCCCGCTCCTGAGCGCGCCCGCGCCTCCGGGCACGGGTTAAGCGGCCCCCAGCGGGTAGCTGGGCGTGGAGAGACGCGAGTCAGGCGGGAGCCGCATCGGGGAACGATGCGTGCCCGCAGGGCTCAACTACCGAAAGGAATCGAGATGAGCACCATCGCAATCATCGCGATCGTGGTCGGGGCCCTGATCGTGATCGGGCTCCTGGTCGCCGCCGCGCGACGCAGGGCAGCGGTTCAAGCCGAGAACCGCCGTCAGGTCGCCGGCGAGCACCGCGAGGAGGCATCGGCGCGCCGCCTGTCCGCGGAGCGGGAGTCCGCTGCCGCCGAGGAGCAGGCCGCACGCGCACGCCGTGAGGCGGCGGAAGCCGAACAGCGCCAGCAGGCCGCCGAGCGAGATCGTGCGACCGCCGACGCGCACGAGGAGCACGCGACCGAGATCGATCCCGACGCCGACTCGCCCACCGTTGCGGACTCGAGCACGAACGGCGGGACGGCGGAGCGGTCCACGCCCGACCGGACCGCGTAAGGGCTAGGGCGCCACGCCGCCGCTCGCCGGCGAGTACCGCGCAACGGTCAGGCCGCCCGGGAGCGAGCCGAGCGCCACGTGGTCGGACTCGTCGACCTTCTCGGCGAGCAGCGGCTTGGCGCCGGCGAGGACGTTGAGGTAGATCGTCTTCGCCTCGCCGGTGTCCCGGTCCACGACGTCCTCGTCGAATCTGACCGCACCGGCCTTCACCGTCGTGCACGGGTTCATGTAGCCGCTCCTCCCGAGCGTGCAGTTGAAGCCGTTGGCCTCGGTCGCCGAGCCCTTGAGGGGGATCGCGCGTTTGGCGATTCCGCGGGACCTGGTCGCCGTCGGGTCCTTGGCGGTGATCACCCGCGAGTTGACGAAGGTGTTGTAGTGCAGCCCCGTGATGTCGGATAGAAAGCGGGCGTCGAAGGCGAGCACCTCGCCCTCCTTGGCCGCCTCGATCGGAACCGAGTAGACGACCCGCTGCTTGTCGAAGTTCTCGATCGTCAGGGGCAGCTCGGTGCTGACGAGCTGGTCGCTCGCGCTGACGGTCGGATCCGGCACGTTGGCGTGCGCTTGGACCAGGTTGAGGCGGGCCTTGTCCTGGGAAACCGAGCCGTCGGGCCGGTCAGCGCCGAGGACGACGACGTTGCCGCGCTTCGCCTTCTTGTTGGAGGCGCCGATGATCAGGTTCACGAAGCAGGCGTTCGGCGGGCAGGGCAGTGCCGCAAGGTCGGTGATCGGCGTCTCGGTGTTCGGGATCGTCAGCGTGCAGTGGTGGTTTCGGTTTGGTCGCTGCTGCTTGCAGAGGACCGTACGGCTCTCGGACAGCGGCAGAAACCCGGAGTCCGCCTTCGGGCTCGGCGAGAGCACGATCCGCGCGGTCACGGTCGGATTGATCTTGTAGTTGCTGCCGACGCAGCTCGGTCCGGGGTCGACGCAGGTCGTCGACACCTGGACCTCGCCGCTGACCCGGAGCCGGTCACCGGCCTCGATCGGGCCGAACGCCGACGGGTCGAGGCGCATCGCGACGCGGTCGCGGGCGCCGGGCTTGCGGGCGATCGGCAGCTTGGCCAGCAGCTCGGAATCGCTGCCGGTGGTCGCCAGCACCGCCTGCGTGGCCTCGGGCAGGATCCCGGCCCCCGCCCCCGCAGGGACCAAGAGCGCGAGCGACAGGCATATGGGCGCAGCGAAGCGCATCAGGGTCGACCGTCCCATCTCCTGATCTCAACACGCCGGGGGACTGGATGTCGCGCTCGAGCCAGCCCTGTGAAAAAGGCCGTGCAGGTCTAGCGGCAGGCAACACCGGCGCAGCCGCGCAGGCGGTCGAGACGCTCGCTCAACGAGCGCCGAATGCCGCGATAGCTCGGATCCTGGCGCAGATTCTCGAGCTCGAACGGGTCCACGACCAGGTCGTAGAGCTCAGCCCCACCGCTGTCGTACTCGGCCAGGACATAGCGAGCGGTGCGGATCGCCGCGAACCGGCGCTCGGTCAGCACCTCGATCAGAACCGGAGCCCGCCGCCCCCGCACCGCCCGCTCCAGCTGGACCCCGTCGAGCGGGACCCCCGGTTCGATGCCGCTCTGCTCGACGATGGTCGCGACGAGGTCGACGTTGCTCACCGGCTGCGTCGACACCTCCCCTGAGCCGAATCCTGGCCCCCGCACGACCAGGGGGACGCCAGCCGATTCCTCGTAGACGCTCTCCTTTCCGGTCTGGCGGTGCTGTCCGAGCATGTAGCCGTTGTCGGAGGTGAAGACGAAGACGGTGTTGTCGAGCTCATGCGAGCGCTTCAGCGTCACGACCAGGCGATGGACGAGATCATCGACAGCCAAGAGACTCTCCTGACGGCTGCGGTACAGGACCTCCAGCTCGTCCTGCTTCTCCTGAGAGAGGCGAGCGTCATGGCGCAGAAATCGCGGCTTGTCGGAGACGTCGGCTTCGTCGAAGCTTGGTTCGCGCGGTAGCTCGAGATCATCGAACGTGCCCTCGTCGCGAGGCGCCGGCCTCGGGCTGCGAGCGGCATCCTTGCCCTCGAGGGCGCCCTCGTCGTGCGGAGCCGTGGGGGCAACCTCAAGGAAGAACGGGTGGCGGCGCTCGACGCTGGCCGCGACGAACTCCTCTGCCTTGTCGGCGAGAACGTCGGTCTGATAATCGCCCGGGGAGTGGCCGAAGGTCTCGATCAGGCCGTCCTGGTTGATCGAGTAGTCGTACATCTGGTATTCGGTGTGCTTGGTGAGAGCCGTCCAAGAGCTCCAGCCCGGCGGCACGTAGGTTGGATCGTTCCCCAGCGCGGTCCAGCCGTAGAGGTTGAGGTACTTGCCGACGTAGCCGGTCCGGTAGCCGGCGTCGTGTAGCCAAACCGGCAGCGTGTTGTCGTCCTCGAATGCCTCGAAGCCGCCATCCGGCGGCTCGTTCGAGACGACCCCGTGGTTGTGGGCGTACTGCCCCGTAAGGAGACTGGCCCGGGAGGGACAGCAGAGAGGGACGCTCGCAAACGCATCCTCGAACGTCACGCCCTCGGCGCCGAGATCGCGTCGCACCTTCGGCATCACCTCGAGCGAGGCCGGATCCTGATCGTCGGTCAGGACGACGACGAAGTTCGGCCGAACGAACGCTCCCGGAAACTCGGCCTGGACCACATCGATCGCCGCCGCGTCGCCAGGATCCGGGTTTGCACTCCCCGGCATCGGCGCCTGCGGCGGCTGCTCCGGTTCGTCCCCGTGCGCTGAGATCGCCGGGATCAAGAGGGCTATGGCGAGTGGTAGCGCGACGGCGCGCGTCAGCATCAGACGTCGGTCCTTCGGACGCTTCGTCAGGCCAGTCTTCAGTGTCGTCCGGCGGGTAACAATCGCAGAACGCCGTAGAGGCGTTACGGCCGTCTACCTAATGGGCCCAGGTCGCGCTGAATGTCGACATGCACAATCGCGATACTCCGTCGCCGTGGCCCCCAGCGACGCCGAACCCGGATGACGGTCTCGATGCCCAAGCACCGCGAGCTGGGGCTGACGGACCACGAGTTCGAGCTGATCGGCGCGAAGCTCGGACGCGAGCCCAACGACGTCGAGCTGGCGATGTTCAGCCTGCTGTGGTCCGAGCACTGCGCCTACAAGCACTCGCGCAAGCTCCTGCGCCGGCTGCCGACGGAGGGCGATCGAGTGCTGATGGGCCCCGGCGAGAACGCGGGCGCGGTCTCGGTCGGCGACGGCTGGGCGGTCGCGTTCAAGGTCGAGTCCCACAACCACCCGAGCGCGGTCGAGCCGTTCCAGGGCGCCGCGACCGGGGTCGGGGGAATCCTGCGCGACGTGTTCGCGCTCGGCGCCCGGCCGATCGCGGTCCTCGACTCGCTGCGCTTCGGTGAGCTCGACTCGGAGCGCTCGCGCTACCTGTTCGACCACGTCGTCGCCGGGATCGGCCACTACGGGAACTCGATCGGCGTCCCCACCGTCGGCGGCGAGGTCTACTTCGAGGCGCCCTACGAGCAGAACTGCCTCGTCAACGCGATGTGCGTCGGGCTCGCGCGGGCCGGCGAAATGGTCCGTGCCGCGGCGGCCGGGGTCGGTAACGCCGTCGTGCTGATGGGCGCGTCGACCGGGCGCGACGGGATCGGCGGCGCGTCGGTGCTCGCGTCGGCCGAGCTCGAGGGCGGCGACGACTCGAAGCGCCCGACGGTGCAGATCGGTGACCCCTTCGAGGAGGCGAAGCTGCTCGAGTGCTGCCTCGAGCTGCTCGGCTCCGGATTGCTGGTCTCGCTTCAGGACCTCGGTGCGGCCGGGCTGACCTCGTCGGCGGGCGAGATGGCGTCCGCCGGCGGCGTCGGGATCGAGATCGACGTCGACCGGGTGCCGCTGCGCGAGGCCGACATGGAGCCGTTCGAGATCATGGTCTCCGAGTCGCAGGAGCGCATGCTCGCCGTGGTGGAGCCCGAGCGAGTTGACCGCGTGCTCGCCCTCTGCGAGAAGTGGGAGACCGGCGCCTCGGTGGTCGGGCGGGTGACCGGCGACGGCCTGTTCCGGGTCCTGAGCGGCGGCGAGGCGGTCGGCGAGATGCCCGTCGCCGCGCTGGTCGACGAGTGCCCGCTCTACGACCTCGAGCCGGCCGAGCCGGACGGCTGGATCTACGGCAACCGGTCGACGCTGCAGGCCGCCGATACCGGCGCGACGCTCCTGGAGCTGCTGGCATCACCCAGTGTCGCGAGCAAGCGCTGGGCGTTCGAGCAGTACGACTCGGTGGTCCTCTCGCATACGGTGCGGAGGCCCGAGAGCGCCGACGCCGCCGTGCTTCATCTGCACGAGGCCGAAGCGACGATCGCCGTTTCGATCGACGGCAACGGCCGCCGTGTCGCCTGCGACCCCTACGCCGGCACGGTCGAGGCGGTGCTCGAGTGCGCGCAGAACCTGGCCTGCGTCGGCGCGGCGCCGCTCGGGCTCACCAACTGCCTCAACTTCGGCAACCCCGAGAAGCCCGCCGTGGCCTGGCAGCTCGACCGCTCGACCCAGGGGCTTGCCGACGCGTGCGAGGCGCTCGCCGTTCCTGTGGTGGGCGGCAACGTCTCGCTCTACAACGAGACCGAGGACGGGCCGATCTACCCGACGCCGGTCGTCGGCATGGTCGGCGAGCTTCCCGATCCCGAGCGCGCCGGCGGCCTGGCGCTGCGCGACGGCGACGCGATCGCGATCTGCGGCCCGTTCGCCCCATCGCTGGCGGGATCCGAGCTCGCGAAGCTGCGCGGTGAGCTGGGGCCGAGCCTGCCGAGCCTGCCGATCGAGGCCGTCACGGGCGCGATCGAGGCGGTCCGCGAGGCGGTGCGGAGCGGGCGGGTGACCGCCGCCCACGACGTCAGCGACGGCGGGCTCGCCTGCGCGCTGGCCGAGATGGCGATCGCCGGCGGGGTCGGCGCCGACGTCGACCTCGACGAGCTGGTCGAGGCCCGCGGCTGCTCGGGCGAGACGGCGCTGTTCGGCGAGGGCCCGGGCGGGTTCGTCCTGGCCGGACCGCGCGCCGAGCTCGGGGCGCTGGCGGGCGAGGGGATCGACCTGTTCGTCGTCGGCCGGGCCGGCGGCGAGCGGATCTCCGTCGCGGCCGCGGAGGCCGAGGCGGAGGTCGCGCTGGCGGACGCGGAGCGCGCCTGGCGGTCGCTCGGCGAGCGACTCGAGCCGCAGCCCGTGTAACGAACCCGCGCCTGGGCGGACAAGGGGGCATGCGTCGTGCGTTGATCTCCCTCGCCGTGGTCGGCGCCGTGATCGGGATCCCGGCGCTGGTGCTCCAGCGCTGGATCGCCGAGACGAGGTTCGCCGCGATCGTCCTCGTGCTGGCCTGGTTCGCGATCGTCGGGATCGCGCTGGTGGCCTACGTCTGGCGCCGCCCCGGCCTTCGAGTTCCCATGCTCGGCTCGTTCGCCGCGATCCTCGCCGGCACGCTCGCGATCGGGTACCTGACGGGCTTTCGCGACATGGTCGTCGACGAGGACGTGGCGACGGCGGCAGCGCGAGCCTCCGCCCCGGAGCGCGAACGGGGCCTCAGCGGCGGCGGCGATGGCGTCGAGCGATCCGATCCGGAGCAGCCGGTGGAGCTCGCTCGCGGGTCGTTCGAGGGCGAGGACGGACACGCCGGCTCGGGCGTGGCGACGGTCGTCGGCCGGCCCGGCGGCGAGCGGCTGCTCACCTTCACCGAGTTCGACGTCGATCCCGGGGTCGACGTCGACGTCTACCTCAGCGCGTCCGGGGAGGGGATCGACGACGCGGTCAAGATCGACGACCTGAAGGGCAACGTCGGCGACCAGCAGTACGGGATCCCGCCCGAGGTCGATCTGCACCGCTACCCGAACGTGGTCCTCTGGTGCAACCCGTTCACGGTCCGAATCGCGGTGGCCGAGCTCGACGTTGGGTGAACGTCGCTCGGCGCGGCGTATATGCCCAGTTTCGCGACGGTCAGCGAAGTTGCGGCTACGGGATCTTGATCCGTTTCTCGCAGCTGAAGGCGCGGTCGCGGTGCGAGCTCTTGCCGTTGCAGCGGTCCCTGCCGAGACCTCCGAAGAGCCGATCCGGCCCCTCGAAGCCGTTCAGGCGGTCCCTGCCGGCCTCGCCGTCGAGCTCGTCGGAGCCCTGACCGCCGTTGACCCGATCGCGGCCCTCGCCCGCGCAGACGACGTCGTCGTTGCGCTCGCCCCTGATCACGTCGTTGCCGTCGAGACCCGCGACGACGTCGGGAAATCGCGTTCCGATCAGCCGGTCGTCCCCGACGGTGCCGACGATGGTCGCGGTTCGCCCGCGGCAGACGGGCGGCTCGACGACGACGGAGCTCGGGTCGGCGAGCGGCGCTCCGGAGGCGACCGAGACGGTGGCTCCGGTCAGCGGCTCGTAGGAGAGGAGCGCCCCGGGGCCGGCCTCGCCGTAGTCGGCGACGAGCACCGCGCCGCCCGGGAGCGGAGCGAGATCGACCGGCTCGGTGTAGGGAGCACCGGAGGCCAGCGGGGTCATCGCGCCGGTCTGCGGATCGACGCTGAGCAGACCGCCACCGCCGCCGAAGGCGTTGATGTCGGTCACCATGACCCGGCCGGCCGGGTCGATCGCGATCCCCCACGGGTCGACCAGCGGCGGGCCCGCCGCGACCTGGACGACGGGAGCCCCGCGGATGGCGGCGTCGACGCGATGGATGATCCCGTCAGCGGCCTCGGTGAACCCGTTGAGGTCGGTGATCAGGAAGGCGTTCTCGTTCTCACGGACGATCCCGGCCGGGTCGACCAGCGGTGGGCCCGCCGCGAACTGGGTCTTCGCCCCCTGGTTGCCGGTGACGTTGATGCGGAAGACGATTCCGGCGAGCCGACTCGAAGCCGATGTCGGTCACGAAGAGCCTGTCGGCGGGACCGAACGCGACGCCCCAGGGATCGGCGAGCTCGCCGCCGCGGGCGACCTCGGTGATCTGCCCCGTCGCGGGATCGACCCGGAAGATCGCCGCGGCCGCGTCGTCGGCGACGACCAGCTGCCCGTCGCGGTCGAAGACCATGTCGCCGGGGTTCTCGAGCGGCGGGCCCGCCACGAGCGGGGTCGGCGCGCCACTCGCCAGGTCGAGCCGGAAGATCGCCCCGGTGCCGTCCGGCCCGGCGGACTGGTCGGCGACGTAGACGTCGCCGGCCACCGCGGAGGCTCCCGCCGGCGCCGCCAGCAACGCGAGCGCTCCCAGCGTCCCTGCCAGTCGACCCCGCTTCATGCGTCAATGATGGCGAACAGCGCGTGCTTCGCGAAATTTGCGGCCTTAACGTCTCGGCAATGACGCGGCTGAGTCCAGCTTCGTTGCTAGCCTTGGCTGGTAGGCGCCCGCCTGCCTCGCCCCCGACTTCTCAGGTGCCGAGAGCCCCGATGAAGCCAGCCGAGCGGCTCCCCACGGACCGCGATCAAGACGGCGTTGCCGACCGCGACGGACCGCGCGACGAGTGCGGTGTCTTCGGCGTGTACGCGCCCGGCCACGAGGTCGCCAGGCTGACGTACTTCGCGCTCTACGCGCTCCAGCACCGGGGCCAGGAGTCGGCGGGGATCGCGACCTGCGAGGGCGGGCACATCACCACCCTGCGCGACACCGGCCTCGTCTCACAGGTCTTCGACGAGGAGAAGCTGCGCGCCCTGGACGGCGACATGGCGATCGGCCACGTCCGCTACTCGACCACCGGCGGCGGCTCGTGGGAGAACTCGCAGCCGGTCTGGCGCGACGACGGGCGCGAGGTGGCGCTCGCCCACAACGGCAACCTCACGAACGCGGTCGAGCTCTACAACGAGCTGCGCGAGCGGGGGATCGAGTTCCGCGGGACCTCCGACTCCGAGATCATCGCCGCGCTGCTCTCGACGGAGGAGGCGCGGCCGATCGAGAACGCGGTCGCCGCCGTGATGCCGCGGCTCGAGGGCGCCTACTCGACGGTGGTGATGACCAAGCGGGCGGTGGTCGCGTTCCGCGACCCCCACGGCGTCCGGCCGCTGGCGCTCGGCAAACTCGGCAACCGCTTCTGCGTCGCCTCGGAGAGCTGCGCCTTCGACATCATCGGCGCCGAGCTGATGCGCGAGGTCCAGCCCGGCGAGCTGGTCGCGCTGACCGAGGACGGACTGGAGACCCGCCAGATCGTCCCCGCCGACCGGCCCGCCCACTGCGTCTTCGAGCACATCTACTTCTCGCGCCCCGACTCGCGGCTGGAGGGTCGCGTGCTGCAGGAGGTCCGCGGGAGGATGGGCGAGATCCTGGCCCGCGAGGCGCCGGCCGACGCCGACCTCGTGATCTCCGTCCCCGATTCCGGCAACGCGGCCGCGAACGGGTTCGCGCGCGCCTCGGGGCTGCCGAAGGACGACGGGCTGATCAAGAACCGCTACGTCCAGCGCACCTTCATCCAGCCCGGCCAGGAGCTGCGCAAGCACGGCCTGCGGATGAAGTTCAACCCGTTGCCCGAGATCGTCTCCGGCAAGCGGATCGTCGTCGTCGACGACTCGATCGTCCGCGGCAACACGACGCGCCAGATCATCGGCATGCTGCGCGACGCGGGAGCTCGCGAGGTCCACCTGCGGATCTCGGCGCCGCCCATCCGCCACCCGTGTCACTACGGGGTCGACATGTCGACCTCGGAGGAGATGATCGCCCACGAGCGGACGGTCGACGAGGTCGCTGCCGAGATCGGCGCCGACTCGCTTGCCTACCTGTCGCTCGAAGGTGTCTACGAGGCGGTCGGTACCCCGCGCGAGGTCCACTGCGACGCCTGCTTCACGGGCGAGTACCCGCTCGGCGACGGCGGCGAGGCGAACGGGAAGTTCGCGCTCGAGGCGCTGCCCGTGATCCAGAGCGCCGGTTGAACCGAGCGGAGCTCACCGAGTCACTGCGGCGCGGGTTCGGCCATCCCGAGTTCCGGCCGGGCCAGCTGGAGGCGATCGAGGCCGTGATCAGCGGACGCGACGTGCTGCTGGTGATGCCCACCGGGGCCGGCAAGTCGCTCGGCTACCAGCTGCCCGCCATGCTCGACCGCAAGCTGGCGGTGGTCGTCTCGCCGCTCGTCTCGTTGATGACCGACCAGGTCGAGAGCCTGGGTGGACGCGCGGAGCTGATCAACGCCCAGCGCGACCCGGCCGACAACCGCCGCGCGCTGGAGCGCGCGCTGGCGGGCGAGGTGAAGATGCTCTACGTCGCCCCGGAGCGGTTCGCGACCCCGGGTTTCGTCGACCGGCTGCGCCCGGCTCAGATCGGGCTGTTCGTGGTCGACGAGGCGCACTGCGTCAGCCAGTGGGGCCACGACTTCCGCCCCGACTACTTCCGCCTCGGCGACGTCGCCCGGGCGCTCGGCGCCCGCTCGATCTTCGCCGCGACCGCGACCGCGACGCCGCGGGTCGCGGTGGACGTCGCACGCCGGCTCGGCCTACGCGACCCGGTCCGCATCACGACCGGGTTCGACCGCCCCAACCTCTCCTACGACGTCGTCAGGATCGGCTCCGAGCGGGCTAAGCGCGAGGCGACCCTGGCGCTGCTGCGCGAGCCCGATGCCCTGCCGGCGATCGTCTACGCGGGCACGCGCAAGAAGACCGACGAGACCGCCGCCTGGCTGAGCCGCGAGCTCGGGCTGCCGGTTCCCGGATATCACGCGGGGATGGACCGCGAGCCGCGCGCCGAGGCGCAGCGCGCGTTCATGGCCGGCGAGACGCCGGTGGTCGTCGCGACCAACGCCTTCGGGATGGGCGTCGACAAGGCCGACGTGCGAACCGTGCTGCACGAGGTGGTCCCGTCGTCGCTCGAGGCCTACTACCAGGAGGCGGGCCGCGGCGGCCGCGACGGGTTGCCGTCGCGGTGCGTGCTGCTCGCGGAGAACCGCGACAAGGGGCTGCACGTGTTCTTCATCAACCAGGTCGACGACCCGGAGGCGAAGAACCACCGCTGGCGCCAGTACCGCGAGGTCTGGGGGTTCGTCGAGGGCGAGCTCTGCCGGCGGCGGGCGATCCTGCGCCACTTCGGCGACCGGGCGGAGCCGGCCGCGGTCGGGCGCTGCTGCGACGTCTGCGACGAGCCGCTGGCGGCTGCCGCTCCACCGCCGCGCGCGCGGTCGGTGGCCGAGGCCGCGGATGTCGCGGAGGCGATCATCGCCGTAGTGGAACGGGCGGCACCGGCGGTCGGGCGGACGAAGACGGTGGAGATCCTTCGGGGCGGGCGCAGCAAGGCGCTGCTCAAGTACTCCTACGACGCGCTGCCCGGATACGGAGAGTTCGCCGACTGGCGGGCGGAGGACGTGCTCGCCGAGGTCGACGCGCTGCTCGACTCGGGACAGCTGCGATCTACCGGCGGGCGGTATCCGACGCTGCGGGTGGCGAGGGCGGCTTGAGCGGACTTCGAATCGGGGTGCTCGCATCGGGCACCGGGACGAATCTGCAGGCGATCCTCGACCAGGTGCACGGGCTCGACGGGATCGAGGTCGCCGCGGTCGGTTCCGACAAGGCCGACGCGAAGGCGCTCGAACGCGCGCGGGCGCTCGGGATCGAGACCGCGGTCTTTCCGGGGGACGAGCACCCGGACCGCGAGGCACGCGACCTCGCGATCGCCGACTGGCTCGCGGGTTGCGGGATCGACCTCGTCGTCCTCGCGGGATACATGCAGCTCCTCTCGCCGGCTTTCGTCGATCGGTTCGCCGGGCGGGTGATCAACGTCCATCCGGCTCTGCTGCCGTCCTTTCCCGGGCTCGACGCGATCGGCCAGGCCCTCGCGCACGGGGTTCGGGTCACCGGGGTGACGGTGCACTTCGTCGACGAGGGCGTCGACTCGGGGCCGATCCTGCTCCAGCGCTCGGTGGCGGTGCCGCCGGATCGCGACCGCGCCGCGCTCGAGGAAGCCGTCCACTCGACCGAGCACGCGCTGCTCCCGGAGGCGATCCGGCTGATCGCCGCGGGCCGCGTCGCGATCGAGCCCGGGTCTCGGGTCGTGACGATCGCGCCCGGGTGAGAGAGTGGCCCCCCTCCTCGCCAGAGCCGAACTGATGCAGGTTTCGCCCGGGGGCCGGACGTAGATCGCAGCGGTTCGGGTTGCCGCGGCCGCCGTCTCAGCTGCCGCGACCCTCGGCGGTGAAGCTGCTCCACACGGTCGACGCCGGCGCCAGCAGGTCGGACTCGGCCGCGAGCTCGATCCGGGCGATCCACTTGACCCATTGGTATCCGCGTCGGCCGGGGGCCACGAGCCGCAGCGGGGCGCCGTGCTCGTGGCTGAGCGGCTCGCCGCCGACCCGTGTCGCAAGCAGCAGCCCCGGGGCGTCGTCGATCGAGAAGCTCCAGCGATATCCGGTCGCGGAGACGACGCGAACATGGCGGGCGTCGGCGACCGGCCCCGCGAGGTCGAGCAGGCGCCCGAGCGAGGTGCCGTTCCACCGCTGGGTCGAGTAGAAGCCACCGGTGCAATCGAGCGTCGCCACGAGCTCGTCGTCGCCGTCGAGGTCGGCCGCTGCCAGCTCGAGCTCGCGGGTGACCAGGCCGTTCACCGCAATCGTGTGGTCCGCGCCCAGCGGTGCTGGATCGTCGGCGACCCAGGACGTGGTGGGGAAGGCATTGCCGCTGAACGACGCCGCCTCGTAAGAGCCGGTGAACCGCCGGCGCTCGCCCGGGAGTCCGAGGAGCGAGTTGAGCGGCGCCTGCAGGCGCCAGGCGAGAAAGCCGGCCCCGGCGATCGCGGCGCCCTCGAGGAGCTGGCGCCGGCTCGCGAGGTCACTCCGACGCGGCCGCTTGGCGCGGGCGACCAGGTGGACGATGACGACGAGCCCGAGCAGGCCGCCGAGTGCGGTGTGCCAGGCGAGCAGGCTGAAGCCGGCCGCATAGAGGGCCCCGGCGCTCGCCCACAACCATCCGGAGGCCAGGGTTGCAACGACCACCAGCAGGGCCAGCGCGCCGGCGATCGTGCGGCGGTCCCAGCGCTCGGGACGGACCAGGCGTGGCCAGACCCGTCGCAGCTTCCAGGCCAGCAGCACCGCGAGGGCGCCGCCGACGATGCCGTGGGCGGCGAACACCCACGCGTCGCTCTCGTCGCCGGCGAACCAGGTTCCGAAGCCGCTGGCGAGCAGGAGCCCAACACAGAGCGCGAGGCTCCAATCGGTGCCGCGCGCGGTCATCTCGCAACCGATTGTAGGCTGGGTGAGATGAGCATCGAGGCTGCGATCACGGAGGAAGGGGGTGCGCCGCCCGGGGGGATCCCGGTCCGGGTGCGCAGGGCGCTGATCTCGGTCTCCGACAAGGCCGGGGTGATCGACTTCGCGCGCGGCCTCCGCGAGCTCGGGGTCGAGATCCTCTCGACCGGGGGGACCGGGGCGTCCCTGCGCGAGGCCGGGATCGACGTCACCGACGTCGCCGAGTTCACCGGCTCGCCCGAGATCCTCGACGGCCGTGTGAAGACCCTCCATCCGCGGCTGCACGCCGCGCTGCTCGCCCGCCGCGACGACTCGGAGCACATGGCGACGCTGGAGGCGGAGGGAATCGAGCCGATCGACCTCGTCTGCGTCAACCTCTATCCGTTCCAGCGCACGATCGAGAAGCCCGGGGTCACTGAGCGCGAGGCGGTCGAGAACATCGACATCGGCGGTCCGACGATGATTCGGGCGGCGGCCAAGAATCACAACGGAATCGCCGTCGTGGTCGAGCCGGAGGCCTATGACGCGGTGCTCGAGGAGCTGCGCTCGAGCGACTGCGAGATCTCGACCGAGACGCGCCAGTGGCTCGCCAACGAGGCGTTCGCGCACACGGCGTCCTACGACGCGGCGATCTCCCGGTGGTTCGGGTTGCGCTACGAGGCGTTCCCCGAGCACTGGACGATGCCGCTGGACAAGTTCATGGAGCTGCCCTACGGCGAGAACCCGCACCAGAAGGCGGCGCTCTACCTCGAGTCCGGCACGCGCGCGCACGTGCTTACCGGCGTCGCGAAGCAGCACGGCAAGCCGCTGTCGTTCAACAACATCCTCGACCTCGACTCGGCGCGGCGCCTCCTGGACGAGTTCGACGAGCCTGCGTGCGTGATCGTCAAGCACAACAATCCGTGCGGGACGGCGATCGCCCGGACCGTCAACGATGCCTACGAGAAGGCGTTCGCCTGCGATCCGCTGTCGGCCTTCGGCGGCGTCCTGGTCTTCAACCGCCCGATCGACCGCCCACTGGCCGAGCGCCTCAACGAGCAGTTCATCGAAGTGCTGCTGGCGCCGGGATTCGAGGACGGGGCGATGGAGGTGCTGACGACCAAGGCGTCGATCCGGATCCTTGACGTCGAGCCCGATCAGCTCGACTACGAGCCGCGGGAGCGCGACCTCAAGAAGGTTCGTGGCGGCACCCTTGTCCAGGAGCCCGACCGGATCGATGAGGACCGCGGGTCGATGACCGTGCCGACGACGCGCGCGCCGACGGAAGAGCAGTGGGAGGACCTGCTGTTCTCCTGGAAGGTGTGCCGCCACGTGCGCTCGAACGCGATCGTGTTCGCCAAGGACGGGGCGACGATCGGGATCGGGGCCGGGCAGATGAGCCGGGTGGACTCGGTTCGGATCGCGATCGACAAGGCGCGGGATGCGTTCGGCGACCGCGCCGACGAAGTCCTCAGAGACGCTGCGGTGGCGTCGGACGCGTTCTACCCGTTTCCAGACGGGCCGCAGAACGCGATCGCGGCGGGAGCGACGGCGCTGATCCAGCCGGGCGGCTCGAAGCGCGACGGCGAGGTGGTCGCCGCCTGCGACGCGGCGGGAGCCGCGATGGTCTTCACGGGCCGGCGTCACTTCCGCCATTGATGGCCGCGACCTCGCAGCTCGACGTCGTGCGGGTGTTCTGCGCCGAGGACGGCAGCGGCGGCAATCCGCTGGGGGTGTTCATGGACGGCCCGGCCGTTCCGGAGGAACGGCGGCAGGCGATCGCGCAGGACCTCGGGTTCGCCGAGACCGTCTTCGTGGACGACCCCGAGCGCGCGGAGATGCGGATCTTCACGCCCCAGGACGAGCTGCCGCTTGCCGGCCATCCGCTGGTCGGCACGGCGTGGCTGCTTCGCGAGCGCGGGTTCGAGCCCACGATGCTGCGCCCGCCGGCCGGAGAGGTCTCGGTGCGCTTCGACGGCGAGATGACCTTTACCGCGGGCCGCCCGGAGTGGGGGCCGCCGTGGGAGTTCGTCGACGGCGGCTCGCCGGCAGAGATCGACGCGCTCGAGGGGCCGCCCGCCGGGTACAGGCTGCCGGCCGTCTGGGCCTGGCTCGACGAACCGGCGGGGTTGATTCGCGCGCGGGTGTTCGCGCCCGCGGCGGGCGTCGACGAGGACGAGGCGACCGGGTCGGCCGCGATGAGGTTGTGCGCGCAGCTCGGGCGGGAGATCGAGATCCGGCAGGGCCGCGGGTCGGTGATCTTCGCCCGACCGCTCGACGACGGGCGCGCCGAGATCAGCGGGCGCGTGGTCCCCGACGGGATTCGCGACTACCCGATCAGGGACGGCTGAGCCGGGCGATCGCGATCAGCGCGCGTTCGGGTTCTCGAGGTTGCCGACCACGAAGAAGATCGCGATGAAGAGCAGCGAGAGGCCGAGGATCCAGCGGCCATGGCGGTTCCCGCGATTCATCACGATCACGCCGATCACGACGCCGACGACCGGGAACAGGAAGGAGAGGATGTAGCCGGCGGCGACCATGCCCTCGCTGACCGGCTTCTTCGGCGGCGCCGCGAGGTAGTCGGTGCGGTGCTCGGTCCAGTGCGTGCCGTCCCAGTAGCGCATGCCCTGCGGGTTCTCGGGGTCCGCGTACCAGGCTGCGGGAGGCATGCCACCGGCCGGGGGTGCGAGCGTGTCGGGCGGCCTGGTCGCGTCGCTCGCATAGCGCGGGGGGCGGGCAGCGGCTCCTCCCCCTCCAGCGGCACGGCCTCGTTGCGCGGCATCCTGCTGCTCGTCCACCGGGACCCGTCCCAAAAGCGCTGCAAAGCAGCGTCATCGGGGTCCTCGTACCAGCCGGCGGGCGGGGGCTTCGCCGTCCCTTCCATGCGCTGAGAGTAACGACGCAAGTCAGTGGGCCCCCTGGGACTCGAACCCAGACCTTTCGCCTTAAAAGGGCGACGCAATATCCAGTTTTGCTAGAGGCCCGGCGAGAGGGTATCCCCCATAAGATCGAGCCGATGCGCGTCTCGGCGAAAGCGGACTACGCGGTGCGGGCGATGGTCGAGCTCGCGGCCTGCGGGAGCTCGGCGGAGAGCCCGGCGAAGGGCGAGGTGCTCGCCGCCGCGCAGAAGATCCCGATGCGCTTTCTAGAGAACATCCTCGGCGAGCTGCGCGTACACGGGCTCGTGCAGAGCAAGCGCGGGGCCGACGGCGGCTACTGGCTCGCCCGCGCGGCCGACGACGTCACCCTCGCCGAGATCATCCGCGCGGTCGAGGGGCCGCTGGCGACGGTCCGCGGTGAGTCCGCCGACGAGCTCGAGTATCGCGGCGGCTCGAAGCCGCTGCGCGAGGTATGGCTCGCGCTGCGCGCGAACATCCGCCAGGTGCTCGAGTCGGTGACCCTCGCAGACGTCGTCTCCGGATCGCTGCCGGCCCCGATCGATACGCTCGCCCAGCACCCCGACGCGGCTCTGCAGCGCGAATCGCGATTCGCCCAGGGTCCGGGGCCGGAGGCATGAACATGCGTCACTCGTGGTGCAAGGCATCGACGGCCGGCGCGCTGGCGGCGGTCATCGTGGCCGCCGGCGCGCTCGCGCCCGCGGCGTCGGCGACCGAGCCTCCGGGCGGCAAGAAGGCGAGCTGCAAGGGCCCGGCGTCGCTCGGCGGTTACTTCCAGCTCGCCAAGAACCGCAAGCTGAGCCTGAAGCGGGTCGGCTGCGACGCCGCCGGCAACGCCGTCAAGCGCTTCCCGAAGTTCTGCGCCGAGGCCTACGCCGCCCAGGGCGCCTGCAAGATCCGCTCCGCCGGCAAGTGGCGCTGCACAAGCACGATCGTCGGCCCGCTCGAGAAGGGCGCCCCGTCGAAGGAGAAGTGCGCGCGCCGCAAGGCCCGGGTGACGTTCACGGTCACCTACTTCCCGCCCACCGAGCCGCCCCCGAGCGGGACTCCCGTGGCGAAAGCGTTTCCGTAGAACAACGCGAACGACTGCATCGACACGAGCCGGCCCGGAACGCTGATCCCGCCGCCCGCCCAGGCGGCGGGCAACTTCGAGCTGCACGCCCTGCCAGGGGTGAGCACCGCGCGCGGGACCAGCCTGCAGTCGTCGGTCGTCGCTCACAACGTCAGCCCGCTCCTGCACGCGGGACTCGGATCGGAGCCGCGCAACAACCCCGCGCGCATTCCGATCCTCCTCACTCCGCGTGACTTCCTCCCGGATGCCGTCGGCGTCTACCAGGTGACCTGCGCCAACCGGTCGCTCGACGCGCTCATCGTCACCACCAACCAACCCGCGAGCGATATCGCTCCGACCACGGCACACGAGCTCTACCACGCCTACAGCGGGGGCCTCCGCTATTCGGCGCTCGACCCCTGGTACGAGGAGGCCTCGGCCGCCTGGTTCGAGGGCAAGGCGGGTTACCCCGAACCAAAGCTCTGGGACATCAACCTGCAGTACCCCTACCGGCCGGCCGACATACACCGAGGGCTCGTATCACTACGCGATGTCGCGCTTCGTCCAGTTCCTCGACTCACGCGGCCTGATCGGACCGGCCGGCGGGAGCTGGCCGCTGCAGCGCGAGGTGATCAACGGCTACAGCAGCCCCGGCGCGACCCAGGCGCTCATGGCCGGGCTGGCCGCCCGCGGCACCAGCTTCGGCGAGCAGCTCGCAGCCTTCTGGGGCGACCGGATCCTCGAGAAGCCGCTGCACGGCCCCCAGCTCCAGCCCTCGAACGCCAATGCCAACATGATCGAGATCGAAGCCGGGCACCACCGACCTGCCGGCGCCGACGAAGCCGCTGCATACGAAGTTCTTCAACTTCACGCTCGAGGACAACGTGAACCGGGTCGAGTTCGTCTTCGAGCCCGGCGACGGCTACTTCTGGGGCGCGGTGGAGGCGAACCGATCGCAGCGCTTCCACGCCGGTGAGTCGGTGACCTTCTGCGTCGGCGGCGGCGACGAGGACGACCTCGAGTGGCCGATCCGCTTCCCGGTCACCTACACGAATCCCGACCTCACCAAGGACATCACCGGCAGGATCACGATCCACGCCCAAGCCGACGCCGAGCAGTGCACGAGCCCGGCGCGCAACCGCGCCTGCAGGGTGCTGACGAACGGCAACGTCTCGAGCGTCCTCGGCCCCGGGTTCTTCCCCTTCGCCTCCGAGGCCGCCGACGGGGACATCCGCTTCTGGGTCTGCTTCTACCACTCCGACAGCGGCGAGGCGAGCCTCAACCTGGCTCGCTTCAAGGAGTCGGCCAGGCAGGTGCGCGCCCGCGCCAAGGAGCAGATCCGCCAGCTCGGCCTGCGCAAGCGTCAACGTCGGCGACGTCGGTGGAATCGGCACGATCGAGGCGGAGGAAGGGCCCGTCGACCTCGTCGTGATGGCGATCGGCAAGGAGATCGCCTTCCTGATGGTCGGACCACCCTCGCAGGAGCGCACCCTGCGGCTCGCACGCGGGATCGCGGGCCAGGTCTGAGGGGCGAGCGGAGGCTCAGCCTCCGCCCCGCTCGCGTTCTCGCCTCCGCCTCGTCGCCGACCTGCCGCAGGGTCGCCCAGAGCACCATGGCGACGAACGCGATCAGGATCGCGAGCATCACCGTCGCGACGACCGCGGCCAGGCTCATCGGCGACCCCCGGGCTCGCCCTAGACGAGCGCGAGCTCCTCGGTCCGCGGGCTGCCGCCGTTCTCGTCGAAGGTGCGCGCCCGGGCCGGCGTCACGTAGACGATCTGGCCCTCCTTGAGCTCGAGCTCCTCGACCTGCGCCCGGGTCAGCTGGGCGGTCAGCGGGCCGTCGTCGGCGAGCGTCATCTCGATCCGGACCTCGAAGCCGAGGTGGACGATCCGGTCGATCATCGCCTCCTCGGAGCTCGGCCGCGGCACGTGCGCGATCTCGACGTCGTGCGGGCGCACCAGCTTGCCGCCGAGCCTGTTCGCCGTGCCGACGAAGCTCATCACGAACTCCGTCTCGGGATGGTCGTAGAGGTCGGTCGGCTTGCCGGCCTGCTCGACGCGGCCCTCGTTCATGACCACGATCTGCTCGGCGACGTCCATCGCCTCCTCCTGATCGTGGGTGACGAAGATCGTCGTCACGTGGACCTCGTCGTGCAGGCGGCGCAGCCACTGGCGCAGCTCCGTGCGCACGCGCGCGTCGAGCGCCCCGAACGGCTCGTCGAGCAGCAGCACCTTCGGCTCCACCGCGAGCGCCCGGGCGAGCGCCATCCGCTGGCGCTGGCCGCCGGACAGCTGCGACGGATAGCGGTCGATCAGCCCCTCGAGCTGAACCAGACGCAGCAGCTCATGCACGCGCTCGTCGATCTCCTCCTTCGGCCGCTTGCGGATGGCAAGGCCGAAGGCGACGTTGTTGCGGACCGTCATGTGCTTGAAGGCCGCGTAGTGCTGGAAGCAGAAGCCGACGTTGCGGTCCTGGACCGCGACGTGCGTCATGTCCTGGCCGTTGATCACCACCCGGCCGGAGTCCGGCTCCTCGAGCCCGGCGATCACCCGCAGCAGCGTCGACTTGCCGCTCCCGCTCGGCCCGAGCAGCGCGGTCAGCGAGCCGTCCGGCACCTCGATCGACACCTCGTCGAGGGCGACGAAATCGCCGAACCGCTTCGTTGCGTTCTCAACCGTGATTCCCATCAGAGTTCCTTTCCGGTTGTCAAGGCAGCCGCGTCGCCGACGGCGATCTGGCTGGGGGATTTCGCCGGGCTTGTCACGCCGCTGGATCAGGTTCATCCCGAGCAGGACCATCAGCGCCATCACCGCGAGGATCGAGGGCGGCGGCGTAGGCGCCGGCAACGTTGAAGTGCTCGTACTCCTGCTCGACGAGGAGGGTCGCGGTCTGGGTCTTGCCCTCGATCTTTCCGGAGACGACCGCGACCGCGCCGAACTCTCCGATCGCCCGGGCGGTCGCCAGCACGACCCCGTAGGTGACGCCCCAGCGGATCGCCGGCAGCGTGACTCGCCAGAAGGTCTGCCAGCCGTTGGCGCCCAGGGTCGCCGCCGCCTGCTCCTGGTCGTCGCCGATCTCCTGGAGCACGGGGACCACCTCGCGCACCACGAACGGCAGCGAGACGAAGATCGTCGCCAGCGACCATCCCGGGCACCGAGAAGATCACCCGGATGCCGTTCTCCAGCAGCCACGGGCCGAACCAGCCGTCGACGCTGCCGTAGACGAGCACCAGCGAGAGTCCGATGACGACCGGCGAGACCGCGAACGGGAGGTCGATGATCCCGTTCAGGATCGCCTTGCCGCGGAACTTGTGCCGGACGAGCACGAGCGCGCAGGCGATCCCGAAGACCGTGTTCAGCGGCACGGCGATCCCGGCGATCATGATCGTCAGCCAGAACGCGTGCAGCGCGTCCGGTGTCGTCACGGAGTCGATCGCGTGGGCGATGCCGTCCTCGAACGCCTTGAAGAAGATCAGGACGACCGGGATCAGCAGGAGCGCGAACAGGTAGCCGAGCGCGACCCCGCGCAGTCCGTACTTCGCGAGCTTGCCCTTCGGCGACGCCCCGCGCACCGGCCCAGGCTCGATGCGTGCCGCCTCAGCCGACATGGCGCAGGCTCCTTCGCGAGACGAGCCCGATCGCGATCAGGATCAGCAGCGAGATCGCGAGCAGGACGACCGAGACGGCGGCCGCGGTGACCTCGCGGTCGCTCTGGATCTGGCTGAAGATGAACACCGAGGAGACCTCGGTCTTGAACGGGATGTTGCCCGAGATCAGGACCAGCGAGCCGAACTCGCCGATCGAGCGGGCGAAGGCGAGCGCGATCCCGGAGAGGATCGCCGGACGCAGGTTGGGGAGGATGATCCGCCGGAAGGTCGTCAGCGGCCCGGCGCCGAGCGACGACGCCGCCTCCTCCATGTCCCGGTCGAGCTCGATCAGCACCGGCTGCACCGACCGGATCACGAACGGGAGCGTGACGAACAGAAGCGCGAGGACGACGCCGATCCGCGTGAAGGCGACGCCCGACAGACCCAGGATCCCGCTGTCGCCGTAGAGGGCGATCAGCGTGATCCCGGCGACGATCGTCGGGAGTGCGAAGGGCAGGTCGATCAACGAGTTGATGATCCGCTTGCCAGGGAACTCGTCGCGGACGAGCACCCAGGCGATGATCGTGCCGAACACCGCGTTGATCGCGACGACGATCGCCGACGCGCCCAGCGTCAGCTTCAGCGCCGCGATCGCCTGCGGGGAGGTGACGTCGTCCCAAAACGAGGCAAGCCCGTCCTCGAACGACTTCGAGACCACCGCCGCGAGCGGGATCAGGACGATCAGGCTGAGGTACGCGACGACGAGGCCGCGCGTCAGCCCGGGGCCGGCGAGGCCGAGCCGTAAGCTCGGCCTCGCCGGTGCCTTTGCAGTTGCGACGGCCCCTTGACTCACTCCGTCGCGACCCCCAGGTTCGTCTCGATCTCCGCGATCGAACCGTTCTCCGGATCGAAGAACTCGGTCGTGACCTGCTCCCAGCCGCCGAGGTCGGCGATCGTGAACAGGTCGGGCGGAGTCGGGAACTTGTCCTCGTTCGCCTTCAGCACGGACTCGACCACCGGCCGGTAGCCGCGATCGGCCCAGAGCTGCTGAGCCTCGTCCGTGTAGAGGTAATCGACGAACGCCTGCGCCGAATCGTCGGCCTCGGTCGTGACCGCGATCGGCGTCTCGATCAGGATCGTGCTGTCGGGAACGACGTAGTCGATGTCCTCGCCGGCCTCCTGGGCGGCGATCGCCTCGTTCTCGTAGGCGAGCAGCACGTCGCCCTTGCCGCCGAGGAACGTCCCCAGGGAGTCACGGGCGCTCTCGTCCTGGACCGGCACGTTCTCGAGCAGGCTCTGGACGTAGGCCAGACCCTCCTCCTCGGAGGCGCCCTCGGTCAGGACCTTCGTGCCGTAGGCGGCCATCAGGTTCCAGCGCGCGCCGCCGGACGTGAACGGGTTCGGCGTGAGCACCTCGACGTCGCCCGTGATCAGGTCATCCCAGGTTTCGACGCCCTCGGGGTTGCCCTTGCGGACCACGAAGACCACTACCGAGTCCTCGACGATGCCGTTGTACTCGTTCTGGTTCCAGTCATCCGCGACCAGGCCGGCGTCGACCAGGCGCTGGATGTCGGGATCGAGCGAGAAGTGGACGACGTCCGCCGGCTGGCCGGCCTCGACCGCGCGCGACTGGTCGCCCGAGGAGCCGAACGAGTTCGAGAACTCGACGCCCCCGCCGTCCGGGCCGGCGTTGAAGCCGGGCTCGAGGTCCTCGGTGTACGCCTCCTCCGGCGTGGAGTAGGCGACCAGGTCGACCGAGCCGCCGGAACCGTCGGAGCCGGTTGCGTCGTCGTCACCGCCGCAGGCCGCGACGCCGACGGCGAGCGCCCCGGAGAGCGCCGCCACGGCAAGCAGCCGGGCACCGCCGCGGGGCCGCGCGTCCGCCTCATTCGTGGCGTTCGCGGCCCCGCCGCGGCGAAGCTTCTGGATGAAGCGAGTCATGGGATTGGTTTACACCTTTCTTGATTGGGTTACTTGGGAATAACGAACGGCGGCAGCCTAGCAGAGAAGATCTCGCCCATCGCGTGGTAGAGATGGGGCGTGCGGGTAACCGCGAAAGCCGAATACGCGGTCCGCGCGGTCATGGAGCTCGCGGCCGGCGAGGGCGAGCCGGTAAAGCGCGACGCGATCGTCGCCGCGCAGGCGATCCCACCGAAGTTCTTGGAGAACATCCTCTCCGAGCTCCGTCACGCCGGCCTGGTAGAGAGCCAGCGCGGCTCTGAGGGTGGCTACTGGCTCAGCAAGCCACCTGAGCAGATCTCGATCGCGGACGTAATGCGCGCCGTCGAGGGTCCGCTGGCGAGCGTCCGCTCGAGCCGGCCCGAGACCCTCGAGTACGAGGGCCTCGCGGAGCCGCTCCAGCTCGTCTGGGTCGCGTTGCGCACCTCGATCCGCTCGGTGCTCGAAGAGGTGACGATCGCCGATCTGATCCGCGGCAAGCTCCCCAAGGAGGTCGTCAAGCTGACGGATGACCCCGCCGCGTGGGTCTCGCAGTAGGTGGCGTTCACCACTGGATTGATCGACAATAGGCGACCAAGATGCTGTTCAGACAGGTGATCCACGAGGACCTCGGGTGCGCGTCGTACCTCGTTGGCGACCCCGGCGAAGGCGTCGCGGCGGTGGTCGACCCGCAGTGGGACATCGAGCCCTACCTCCACCTCTCCCGCCTGCACGGCGTCCGGATCGAGCACGTGCTCGAGACCCATACCCACGCCGACCACGTTTCCGGCCACGGCCGCCTCGCGCGCGCGACCGGAGCGACGATCCATATCAACGGGCTCGCGGACGCCGAGTACCCGCACGAGGCCTTCGACGACGGCTGGGTCCTGCGCCTCGGAGGGGTGGAGATCGAGGCCGTGCAGACCCCCGGCCACCGCCCCGAGCACACCTCGTTCGTTCTCCGCGACGCCGAGACGGGACGCGAGCCCGTCGCGGTGCTCACCGGCGACTCCCTGTTCGTCGGCGACGTGGCCCGCCCTGACCTCGCGGTCGAGCCCGCGGAGGGAGCGAAGGAGCTCTACCGGTCGCTGCACGAACGCCTCTTCTCCCTGCCCGACGACGTGGAGGTCTGGCCCGGCCACCTCGGCGGCTCGCTCTGCGGCAGCGCCGGGATCGACCACAGGACGTCCTCGACGGTCGGGTTCGAGCGCGCCCACAACCACGCGGTGTCCTTCGACACCGCCGACGCCTTCGTCGCGGACGCGATCGGCTCGCTCGGCGACCGCCCGCCGAACGTCGAGCACGTCGTCAACCTCAACCGCGGGCCGCTGGTGGAGGACCTCGGGGCGCCGACGCCGCTCACCCCGCGCGCGGTCGAGATCGCGATCGCCGGCGGTGCGGTGCTCGTCGACGCGCGCACCAACGACCAGTTCGACGAGGCGCACATCCCAGGTGCGATCAGCGCCTCGGCATACGACACGGGCTTCGGGACCAAGGTCGCCCAGATCGTCCCTCCCGAGGTCGAGGTCATCGTCGTCGCCGCCTCCGACGGCTACGAGCTCGAGGCGGCCGAGCTGCTCGCCTCGGTCGGTCTCCGCGTGCGCGGCTTCCTCGCCGGCGGGATGACCGCCTGGCGCTCGGAGGGACGGCAGGTGAGCCGGGTCGAGCAGATCGATCCCGACGACCTCGCCCGCAGGCTCGACGAGGGCGAGGAGATCACGGTGCTCGACGTCCGCAACGAGTCCGAGTTCGCCGCCGGCCACATCCCCGGCTCCGTCCATATCCCGTACGGCGAGCTCGGCGAGCGGCTCGAGGAGGTCCCGGACTCGCACCCGATTGCCGCCGTCTGCAGCGGGGGCAAGCGTTCCGGGCTCGCCGCCTCGATCCTCCAGCGAGAGGGCTACACGCAGGTGATCCACGTCGGCAAGGGCGGGGTCGGCAGCTGGCAACGCGCCGGCCATCCGATCGAGGCGGCCGGCTGAGCGTCACCGCGCAGGCTCAGGCGAGCGGGCGCTCGAACGACGTGTGCAGCTCGCGGTGATCGGTCTCCGGGTCGCCGACCGTGCGCTCCAGGCGCATCTCGGCGGCTCGGCCGTCGAGCTTCAGGGTCGCCACCTGGTTGTCGAAGTACGGGCCCTCGACGAAGCGCCAGCGGACCCGCTCGCGCGAGACGCCGGCGAGCCGCGCGAGCCCCCGGAAGACGGCCGCCGGAAGCGGCGTATTGGCCAGCTTCATCATCCGGCGCTCACGATTGTCGAGCGCGTTGCGATACGGGGAGCAGACCGCCTGCCAGACACCGCTGCGCAGACCGTCGGAACGCGGGAAGGCGAGCTCGGCGAGATACGCGTGGTGGACGTCGCCCGAGAGCATCACGATCGAGGCGGGCGGGGTGCCGAACGCCCCTGCTGCCGCCCGCGCCACCAGCCCGAGCAGCCGCTCGAACGAGTCGCCGAAGGCGGCCCAGTGGTCGAGGTCGGCGGTGCGGCGCATCCACTCGCCGAACCGGGCGCCGCCACTCCCCCAGGCCCCGGTGGCGAGCGCCTCGCCCCAGCGCTCGGCGTGGTGGAGCGCCGGCGCCAGCACGACCGGGTCGGAGGTGGCGATCAGGATGTGATCGAAGTCGCCCTTCAGGTGCTCCTCCAGCCACTCCCACTCCTGATCGTCGAGGATCGAGCGGCGGTCCTCGTCGAGCGTCCGCCCGCAGCGCGAGTCGAGCACGATCAGCCGGGTGCCCTCGAAGTCGCGACAGTAGCTCCAGCGGGCACCGTCGCGCAGCCGGCGCTCGTCCTCGGCGACCTTGCTCAGGATCTCCCAGCCGTCGGCGGCGGCGCGAACGTCGGCGAGCAGCTCGCTCTCGCGCAGCAGCTCGGGCGAGAGGTTGCCGATGTACTGGTAGACCCAGTAGGTGCCGAGTCCGGCGCGCTCGCGCTCGCCCCACCAGTCGAGCTCGCGCATCTCCTCGACCCAGGCCTTGGAGATGTTCCAATCGTCGTGGATGTCGTGGTCGTCGATCACCATCGAGACCGAGACCGTGGAGAGCAGCCACCGGATCTCCGGGTCCGCCCAGGATTCGCGGTAGAGGCGCGTGTACTCCTCGAAGTCGGCGACCTCGTGCCCCGGCGGCTTGCGGATGTCGCGGCGCTTGCGGATGAAGGCGAGCGTCTCGGGCGAGACCTCGTCGGCATAGACCTGGTCGCCGAGCATCAGCAGGGCGACCGGCCACTTCTCGCGCTCGGAGCGCAGCATCTCCTTGACCAGGGAGTAGAGGGCGTCGAACTCGCGACCGTCGTCGTGGTCCTCCTTCGGCATCGTGAACGGCGCGTGGTGGGGCAGCGATACGCGACAGGAGCCGAACGCGACCCGCAACGGGCCGTCGCCGCCGAGGGTGCGGATCGCGCTGGGCGGGAACTCGGAGTCGGGTTCGGGCCAACGCCGCTCGCCGTCGAGGGCAACCTCATACTGCGTCGTCGAGCCGGGCTCGAGGTCATCGACGATCACGAGCCCGAAGTGGTGCCCGGCGACGCAGAAGGTCGGCTCGCAGTGGCCGAGGACCTCGACCTCGCATGGCTCGTCGGTTTCCACCCAGACCACCGCCTCGGTCTCGCCGACGTAACGGAGCAGGGGGCCGAGCGCGAGCTTCGCCATGGTGGTGGCCTACCCGCCCGCCCTGCCCGCGAACGCGCGCGGACGGATATCGGGGCGGCTTCTAATCCAGCGAGGGCAGGCCCTCGGCCGTCGTCGAGGCCTCGGCATAGAGCCGGCGCGGGATACGACCCGCGCCGCGGGCCTCGAAACCGGCCTCGACCGCCTTTCGCATCGCGACCGCCATCCGCGCCGGGTCAGCCGCCCGTGACACCGAGCTGGCGAGCAGGACCGCGTCGCAGCCGAGCTCCATCGCCAGCGCCGCATCCGACGCGGTGCCGATCCCGGCGTCGCAGATCACCGGCACCGAGGCCGACTCGACGATGATCCGCAGGTTGTAGGGATTGCGGATCCCGCTGCCGGAGCCGATCGGCGAGCCGAGCGGCATCACCGCGGCGCAGCCCGTCTCCTGCAGGCGGCGGGCGAGGATCGGGTCGTCGTTGGTGTAGGGCAGAACGGTGAACCCGTCGGCTATGAGCGTCTCGGCCGCCGCGAGCAGCTCGGGCGCGTCCGGCAGCAGGGTGCGATCGTCGCCGATCACCTCGAGCTTGATCCAGTCGGTCTCGAATGCCTCGCGCGCCAGCTGGGCGGTGCGAACGGCGTCGCGCGCCGTGTAGCAGCCGGCGGTGTTGGGCAGGCAGAACAGCCCCAGCCGCTCGACCAGCTCGACCAGCGATCCCCGCGCCGACGGGTCGACGCGGCGCAACGCGACGGTGACGATCTCGGTCCCCGACGCCTCGAGCGCGGCCTCCATCTGCGCCAGCGACCGGAAACCGCCGGTGCCAACAATCAGGCGCGAGGTCCATTCGCGGCCGCCGAGCGACCACGTCGCCGAGGTCGCTCGTCGCTCGTCGCTCGTTGCTCGGCTATCCACCTTGGATCGCTCCCACTACCTCTACCCGCTGCCCCTCGCCCAGCTCGGTCTCCTCCCAGGCGCTGCGGGGGACGATCTCGCCGTCGACGGCAACCGCGACCCCGCGGCGCCCTCCGCCGGCGCCGACGCGCGCGACCACCGCTGCGACGGTCGTCGGCTCGTCGAGGTCCAGCGGTTCGCCGTTGACTTCGATCGTCATGTCGCCACCGCCGCGCGGTCGCCGGTGAGGATCGAGACGACCCGCTCCGCGGTCAGCGGCGCGAGCAGGATGCCGTTGCGGAAGTGCCCGGTGGCGAGGATGAGGCCATCGATCGCTCCCGGGCCGATCAGCGGCACGTTGTCCGGGGTGGCCGGGCGCAGTCCGGCGATCGCCTCGACCAGCTCGAGCTCGGCGATCTCCGGCAGGGTCCGATAGGCCTCGCGGAGCAGCTCGTGGACGCCGCCCGCCGTCACCCGGGTGTCGAAGCCCAGCTCCTCGACGGTCGCGCCGACGATGAGGCGGCCGTCGGGTCGGGGGACGGAGTAACAGCGCTCCCCGCCGACGATCCGCCCGCAGACAGGATGCGCCGGTGATCCGGCGAGGGTGAGGATCTGCCCCTTGACCGGCCGGATCGGCGGACGGGCCTCGGCCGGCAGCCAGTCGGCGGCCGACCACGATCCGGCGGCGAGCACGACCGCCGCGGCGCGGCGCTCGGCCCCGTCCTTCGTTCGAACCCCGGCCAGGCGCCCGCCCTCGAGGATCGCCCCGTCGACCTCGGCGATCTCGATCCGCCCGCCGGCGGCCTCGAGCGCCGGGACGAGCGCGGCCATCGTCTGCCTCGGGTCGACGGCCGCCTCGTGCGGTGCGTGCACGCCCCCGCGGCCGCCGCGGGCGAGCCCGGGCTCGAGCTCGCGGCAGGCGCTCGGGGACAGCCATTCGGCGGCGAGCCCGTGCGTGCGCATCAGCTCGAATCGCCGCCGCAGGTCGGCGGCCTCGTCGGCGTCGAGAGCGATGTGGAGCGTGCCGAGCTCGAGGTAGCCGACCTCGCGCCGGCTCGCCTCGGCGAGCTCGGCGGCGAACCGGGGCCAGAGGCGGTGCGAGGCGAGCCCGAGCTCGAGCAGGCGGTTCTCGCCCCAGGTCGTCTCGCTGATGGGCGCCAACATCCCGGCGGCGACGTTCGAGGCCCCAGCCCCGGGGCGCTCGCGCTCGAGCAGGAGCACGTCCAGGCCGCGCTCCGCGGCACGCCAGGCGCAGGCGAGGCCGATCACGCCGGCGCCGACGACGATCGCGTCGTATCGGTTTTCGTCTGCCTCGGGCAATCAACACCTTCCCGGGCGGCGGACCTTCGATCGTCCCTGCGCCGGCATTACCCGGATCAGGTTCAGACGGTCGGCGGCCCGTTGCCGCCCTCTCAGCCCACTGGGATCGGGCTCCCGTTCCCCTTCAAGATACTCCCCGTGGTCATGAACGCGAAACGCGAGCTCGCCGAGCGGTTCTTCGACTCGCTCGAGGCCGGCGAGGTCGAGAGCGCGGTCGAGCTGACGACCGAGGACGTGGTCATCGACCGGCGCAACTCGAACGCGCCGTGGGGCCGGGTCGTGAGCACCGGGCGGGGCCAGTTCCGCGAGGGCTACCGGGAGTTCGCCAGTCAGTGGGAGGAGTTCGGGGGGTTTCGCTGGGAGCGAACTCGAACGCGGTCCGCGGGCGCCGGGCGACTGGTGGTCGAAACGCGGATCCGCAGCCAGGGCCCGACGACCGGCTTGGCGATGGAGGCGCGCGGCGGCTGGCTGCTCTCCTTCGACGGCGGCCTGGTGAGCGAGTGCGTCCTCCATCAGAGCTTCGCGGAGGCGCTGCTCACCGGGCGGCGGCGCGCCATGGCCGAGGCCCGCCTCTACTTCGTCTGCGAGGCGCTGCCGTCCGGACGTGATCCCGGCGAGCTGCTCGATGGCGTCCTGCGCGGCGGCGTCGACGTGATCCAGCTGCGCGAGAAGGCGGCCCGCTGCGCCGAGGAGCTGACCGCCTTCGCGGAGCCGTTCGCGCGCGCCGCGCGCGAGCACGGGTCCCTCTTCCTGCTCAACGACCGGCCCGACCTGGTCGAGACGTGCGGCGCCGACGGCGTCCACGTCGGCCAGGATGACGAGCCGGTCGCCACGGCGCGGGCGGCGGCGGGCGAGGGGGCCCTGGTCGGGCTCTCCACGCACTCGCCCGACCAGTTCGACGCCGCGCTCGCCGCCGCCGGCGACTCGCGCCCGGACCAGGTCAGCGCCGGGCCGGTCTGGGAGACGCCGACCAAGCCCGGGCGGCCGGCCGCGGGCCTCGAGCTGATCGGCCACGCGGCGCGGGCCGGCGGCGACTTCCCGTGGTTTGCGATCGGCGGCATCGATTTGACCAACGTCGGCGAGGTGATCGGCGCCGGGGCACGGCGCATCGTGGTGGTCCGCGCGCTTCGCGACGCCGACGATCCGGAGGCGACCGCCCGCGCCCTGCGGGCGGCGCTCGACCAGGCCGCTGACATCTAGCCTGCAGCCGATGGCCAGCAGCCGGGAACGCAAGCGCGCCGAACGACGCAAGCGCAAGGACCGCAGCGCCGAGCGGCGTGCGGAGCTCTCCGCCAAGCGCGAGGCGATGGCCGCGCGCACGGAGGCGAAGAACGAGGCGGCGCGGGCAGAGCTGGAGCCGCTTGACCAGGGCGAGCGGCCGCTCGTAGTGACGATCGGGGCGATCGTCTCCGCGCTGATCGCTGTCTCGAGCATCGTGGGCTGGCTCGCCGGGGTCGAGGTGCGCAGGTTCGGCAGCGACGGGATCCAGCAGGGCGAGGGAGAGGCGCCGATCGCCTCGGTGATCGTGGTCGTCCTCCTGATGGGGACGATGGCCTATGGGATGTGGAGGGCCCGCTACTGGGCGGTGCTCGGGTTCCAGGCGCTGCTCGTGATCGTGCTGGTCGCCTCCTCGCTCGGCCTCGTGCAGGCGACCTCCTGGCTACAGGCGGTCGGGACGACCGTGCTGATCGCAGGGGCGGGTGCGCTCTTCTACTTCATGATCAAGGCGATGGCGCGGATCCAGATGCCCGAGCGGCCCGGAGCCGAGCCACCCGGATAGAGTCGAAGGCATGGCTGATTCCTTTGACGTGATCGTGATCGGGGGCGGGCCGGGCGGATACCACGCCGCGATCCGCGCCGCCCAGCTCGGCAAGAACACCGCCGTCGTCGAGATGGACAAGCCCGGGGGGCGCTGCCTGAACTACGCCTGCATCCCGGCGAAGACGATGCTCCATACGGCGGAGCTCTTCGACCACGCCCAGCATTCCGCCGAGCTCGGGGTCACCGTCAAGGGTGCGGCCCTCGACTGGAAGGCGCTCGCCGACCGGCGCGCGAAGGTCTCCGAGACGCTCTCCGGCGGCGTCAAGATGCTCTGGGACAAGAACAAGGTGACCATGATCGAGGGCAAGGGTGCGCTCGACGGCGACGCGAACGTCGTGGTCGACGGGACTACCTACGAGGCCGGCGCGGTGATCCTCGCCACGGGCTCGGTCGCACTAGCGATCCCCGGCGTCGAGTTCGGGGATCGGATCGTCGACACCTGGGGCGCGTGGTCGCTGGAGACCCTCCCCAAGTCGATCGGAGTCGTCGGCGCCGGGGCCTCGGGGGCCGAGATCGCCTCGGGCTACGTCCGCTACGGGACCGAGGTGACGCTGATCGAGATGCTGCCGCAGATCCTGCCCGCCGAGGACAAGGACGTCGCCAGGGTCGTCGAGCGGGTGTTCAAGAAGCAGGGCATGACGGTGCTCACCGGCAACCCGATCACCGATGTCGATGCCGGGGCGAAGTCGGTGAAGGCGAAGGTCGGCGACGAGGCGATCGAGGTCGAGTACCTGGCGATCGCCGGCGGCCGCGCGCCCGACACCGAGGGCCTGGGCCTCGACGCGGCGAACGTCAAGGTCGGCGACGGCGGCCGGGTTGAGATCGACGAGTTCCAGCGAACCTCGAACCAGAAGGTCTACGCGATCGGCGACCTGGTCCGCGGGCCCGCCCTGGCCCACAAGGCCCAGGAGGAGGGCGTGGTGGCCGCCGAGACGATCGCCGGCGCGCCGACGCATCCGATCGACCCCGACCTCGTCGCCGGCGCGACGTTCTGCCACCCGCAGGTGGCGAGCGTCGGCATGACCGAGCAGCAGGCGAAGGACGCCGGCAAGGACGTCAAGGTCGGGCGGATGAAGCTCGGGGGGGTCGGCGCCGCGGCCGTCTACGACGACCGTGACGGGATCGTCAAGCTGGTGATCGACTCCGAGTACGGCGAGATCCTCGGCGCCCATGTGGTGGGCAACCGCGCCTGCGACATGATCAGCGAGCTCGTCGACACGATCGCGCTCGAGGGCGGCTATCAGGAGCTCGCCCGGATCATCCATCCGCACCCGACGATCTCCGAGGCGATCCTCGATGCCGCCCGCGCCGTCGACGGCTGGGCGATCCACCAGTAGCGCGGACGCCCGCGCGTGAGCTCGCGCCCGGTCTTCTACTACGACCTCGGCTCCCCCTACGCCTACCTCGCCGCCGAGCGGATCGCGACCGTGTTCGAGGAGGCCGGCGCCGAGGGGCCGGAGTGGCAGCCGATCCTGCTCGGCGGGCTCTTCCGGCGCTTCGGCCGCGACTCGTGGGCAAACGGCCCGGAGCGAGAGGGCGGTCTGCGCGAGGTCGAGCGGCGCGCGAAGGCCTACGGCCTGCCGCCGGTTCGCTGGCCGGACCCGTTCCCGGGCAACATGCTGACGGCGATGCGGGCGGCGACCTTCGCCAAGGAGATCGGGCGCACGGTCTCGTTCTCGCTCGCCGCCTTTCGCCAGGCGTTCGCCGCCGGCCGGGACCTCTCCGAGCCCGACAACGTGTTCATCGCCGCCGCCTCGTCTGAGCTACACCCCCGCTCGCTGCAGACGGCGATCGACCGCGACGCGATCAAGTCCCGCCTGCGCGAGGCGACCGACCGCGCCGGCGACCTCGGCGTCGTCGGCGTACCGGCGGTCGTGGTGGAAGATCAGGTGTTCTGGGGGGACGACCGGCTCGAGGAGGCGGCGGCGGCCGCGGGCGGCTGAGCGCCGCCCGAGATCAGCAGCGCCCTGGTCAGGCCCTCGGCCTCCTCCCGGTCGCGACCGAAGACGACCAGCCCCCAGCAACCCGGGTAGGTGGCGACCGCGGTCATCATCGGCGAGCTCACGACGATCGCCCGCGAGCTGCCGACGACCGCGTTCTCGGCCACCCCGCCCTGCGAGGCGGCGCCGGCGGTGATCCCGGCCTCGAAGTCGGCACGGTCGGTGCCGGTCAGTCCCGGCATCACCATGGCCACCGCCGCCACCCGTCCGTCGGCCACGATCTGGCGGAGCTCGAGCCGAGCCGCGACCTCGTCGGGGATCGTCCCGGCGACCAGCTCGTCGAACCGCGCCTGGGCGACCGGCGGAATCGGGATCGTCGACAGTCCTTTGGGCGGATCGCTGAGGGGCGACGTATGGCTCACCGCGCACTCGTCGGCCGCCGCCGTGTAGCGGTCGACGTCGCGCTCCTGAGCGACGTAGCGACCGCCGATCCCGAGGGCGGTGATCGCCGCCGCGAGGACGAAGAGCGCGGGCGCGAAATCGGGCAGACCCCGCCCCCACGGGGTCAGCCGAACGTAGATCAGGCGGATCACCGCGGCGAGGAAGAGGCCGCCCACCGCCGCGCCTACCGCGTAGCCGGCCCCGTAGTAGCTCGCGACCATGTCGGGAAGCAGGGTCCAGGCGGCGGCCGCGGTCCCGAGCCAGAGGACGACCGCGACAACCATCGCCACCGGGCTGTACTCGCGGTAGCCATCCGGAGGTGGTGGTGGTGGTGGCGGGGGCGGAGCGTCCGACGCGAACCCGGGCGGGGGCACAGACGGGGGCGGCGTGGACGGCGGGGGCGTTGGGCTGAAATCGGTCATCGGGATCTGGTCACCCCCTGCCGCGATCCATCGGCGACTGTGTGCTCGCGCTGCAGGGTTGAGCTATGTTGCGGACGGGTGGCTGAGGAAACGGTGAAGACGGCGGAGGCGGACGGCCAGACAGCGCCGGCCCGCCCACTGCCTGACGCGGACACCGCGCTCCAGCTCCTCGAGACGATGGCGCTGATCCGCCGCTTCGAGGAGGAGGCGGGGCGCCAGTACCAGAAGGCGAAGGCGGGCGGCTTCCTTCATCTGGCGATCGGCGAGGAGGCGACGATCGTCGGCACGACCTCGGCGATGGCCGAGGGCGACTACCTGATCGGCACGTACCGCACCCACGGCCACGCGATCGCTCGCGGGACCGACCCCAAGCTCGTGATGGCAGAGCTGTTCGGGCGCGTCGACGGGACCTCCGGCGGCCGCGGCGGCTCGATGCACGTCTTCGACGCCGAGCGGCGGTTCATGGGCGGCTACGGGATCGTCGGCGGGAACCTGCCGCTGGCCGCCGGGCTCGGGCTGGCCTCCGACTACAAGGGCACCGACGACGTCACCGTCTGCATGTTCGGCGACGGCGCCTCCAACACCGGCAACTTCGGCGAGACGATGAACCTGGCGGCGCTGTGGAGGCTGCCGGTCGTGTTCATCCTGGAGAACAACCTCTACGGGATGGGCACCTCGGTCGAGCGACACTCGGCGGTGACCGACTTCTCGAAGAAGGCCGAGGGGCTCGGCGTTCCCGGCGTGCGCGCCGATGGCATGGACGTGCTGGCGATGCGCGAGACGGTCTCAGAGCACATCCGGATCGCGCGCGAGGAGCGCCGGCCGACGATGGTCGAGGCGTTCACCTACCGGTTCCGCGGCCACTCGGCGGCCGATCCCGAGGTCTACAGGACCAAGGAGGAGGTCGCGGAGTGGCGCAAGAAGGATCCGATCGAGGTCTTTGCCGCCCGGCTTCAGGAGGAGGGCGTCCTCTCCGACGAGGCGCGCGAGGAGATGCGCGATCGGATCGAGGAGCGGGTCGTCGCCGCGGTCGAGTTCGCCGACGCCTCGCCGGAGCCGCCGCTCGACACCCTCTACGACCACCTCTACGTGGTCGGCGAGCAGGGGTGGTACGCGGTCGACGAGCGGGCGCCGCAGCCGTTCGCCGGCGAGCGGGAGCGAGAGGAGCTCGCGGGTGAGGCGAAACGGCTTGCGGAAGCGGGCGCCGCCTACGGCGGCCAGGCCGCCTCGACCACGGGCCGCGACGGCGACGACACCGAGGACCGCGACGGCGCCGACGCGCTCGAGGATCGCGATGAGTTCCTCTCCGACGACGAGGAGCACGACACCGAGGGGCCCTGGTAATGGCGGCTCAGCGGATGAGGGAGTCGCTGCGCGACGCGATGGCCGAGGAGATGCGCCGCGACGAGGCCGTCTACGTGATGGGCGAGGACGTCGGCGTCTTCCAGGGCGCGTTCAAGGTCACCGAGGGGCTGCTGGACGAGTTCGGCGAGCGGCGCGTGCGCGACACGCCGATCTCCGAGAACACGATCGTCGGCATGGGTGTCGGCTCGGCGATGGCAGGGCTGCGGCCAGTGGTCGAGCTGATGACGGTCAACTTCTCGCTGCTGGCGTTCGACCAGATCATCAACCACGCGGCGGCGATCCCGTACATGTTCAACGGCCAGGTGACGGTGCCGATGGTCGTGCGGATGCCGGGCGGCGGCGGCCACCAGCTCGGTCCGACGCACTCGCACAGCTTCGAGGCGATGTTCCTGCAGATCCCGGGTCTGCTGGTCGCCTGCCCGTCGACGCCGGCCGACGGCAAGGGCCTGTTGAAGGCTTCGATCCGCGACGACAACCCGGTGATCTTCATCGAGCACGAGACCCTCTACGGAGCCCGCGGGGAGGTCCCCGAGGGCGACGACCACGTGCTCGAGTTCGGCAAGGCGGCGATCCGGCGCGAGGGCACGGACGTGACCATCATCGGCATCCTGCGGATGGCCCACATCGCCCAGCAGGCGGCCAAGACGCTCGCCAACGATCACGGGATCGAGGCCGAGGTGATCGACCCGCGGACGCTGCGCCCGCTCGACCTCGACACGATCCTCGAGTCGGTCCGGAAGACCAACCGGCTGGTGGTCGTGGAGGAGGGCTGGCCGCACGGCGGTGTCGGCGCCAACATCGCCGCGCTGGTCACCGAGCAGGCCTTCGACCACCTCGACGCCCCGGTCCAGCGGGTCGCGGGCGCCGACGTGCCGATGCCGTACTCCAAGCGGCTCGAGCAGTCGGCGATCCCGCACGCCGAGCACGTGGTCAGCGCCGCCATGGCGGCCACCGAGGGAGGGATCTGATGGCGACCGACATCGTCATGCCGCGGCTCTCGGACTCGATGGAGGAGGGCACGGTGCTGACCTGGATGAAGTCGGTCGGCGACGAGGTGGAGCTCGGCGAGGAGCTCGTCGAGATCGAGACCGACAAGGCGAACATGGTCTATGAGTCGGACACCGCGGGGACGTTGATAGAGATCGTGGCCAACGAAGGGGACACGCTGCCGATCGGGGAGGTGATCGCGCGGGTCGGTGATCCCTCCGAGGCCGGCGGTGACGGGAACGGGGGCTCCCCTCGGGGCACCTCCGCAGTCCCTGCTCCGCAGGCTTCGCCTGATCCTCGCGTCCATGCTGCGGACGCCCCTCAGGAAGCCCCCGCACCCGCCCCCGCCTCATCGGCAACTCCCCCCTCTACCCAGCAAAAAGAGGCTGGGGGGGACGGGCGGGTCAAGGCATCCCCGCTCGCCCGGAGGATCGCGAAGGAGAAGGGCGTCGATCTGAGCTCGCTCCAGGGGTCGGGGCCGGGTGGGCGGATCATCAAGGTCGACGTCGAGGGCGCTGAAGCTGGAGCGCCCGCCGCGACACCCGCCACCGCGCCCGCTGCCGCGACGGCCGGGGCGCAGGAGAAGCCCGAGACGGCGAAGGGGTCGGTCGAGGTCGTCGAGCTGACCAAGCTCCAGCAGACGGTCAGCCGGCGGATGGCGGAGTCGAAGGCGACCGCGCCTCACTTCTACCTGCAGGCCGAGATCGACATGAGCGCCGCCTTCCAGGCGCGTTCGCGGCTCAAGGCATCGGCGCCCGAGGGGTCTGTCGTCCCCTCGTTCAACGACATGGTCGTCAAGGCGTGCGCGATCGCGTTGCGCGAGTTCCCGCGCGCCAACGGCGCCTACCGCGACGGCAAGTGGGAGCTCTACTCGCGGGTCAACGTCGGGATCGCGGTGGCGGGGCGGGAGGCGCTCGTCGTTCCGACCGTCTTCGACGCCGACCTGAAGGGCCTGCGGCAGATCGCCACCGAGGCACGCGCGCTCGCGGCCCGGGTGCGCGAGGGGACGATCACTCCGCCGGAGCTCTCCGGCGGCACGTTCACCGTCTCCAACCTCGGCATGTACGGGATCTCCAACTTCCACGCCGTGATCAACTCGCCCCAGGCGGCGATCCTCGCGGTCGGGGCGATCACGGAGACGCCGGCGGTCCGCGACGGCGAGGTCACGACCGCGCACCTGATGGGCGTCACGCTCGCCTGCGATCACCGCATCCTCTACGGCGCCGACGGCGCCGAGTTCCTCGGCCGCGTTCGCGCGCTGCTCGAGGAGCCCCTGGGACTCGCGCTCTAGTACCGGGAGGCGGGAATAGCCGAGCGACTGATCGACGTCCCGCTCGAGTCGCTTCCCTACGTCGATGAGCATGGCGTCGACGTCGCCGCACCGGCGGATCGGGTCTGGGAGGCCCTGGCGCGCTACCTCAACGAGTCGGGAGGAAGGGGGCCACGGAACCGGATCGCCGGTGTGCTGGCTTGCGTCCCGGGCGAGCGGACCGGCACGATCCCGCAGATCGGCTCGACGATCCCCGGGTTCGTCGTCGCTCGCGCGATCCCGCCGGCGGTGATGGCGCTGCTGGGCGAGCACCGCTTCGCGCGCTACGCGCTGATCTTCCGGATCACCGAGACGCTCGCCGGGCCCGTCCGGCTGAGCGCCGAGACCAGGGCGGAGTTCCCCGGCGCCCGCGGGCGCGCCTACCGCACGCTCGTGATCGGCACCCGCGGACATGTCGTCGCGGTGCACTCGATCCTGCGCTCCGTGCGTAGAGCGGCGGAACGCGCTTGAAACATCGGCGATCGGGCATACAATTCCCAATAGAGATTCGCGCGGGCCAGCAGCTCGAACGAATCCAGACATAGGGAGCGCGGGCGGAACCCCGAGCACCCGTCGTCCATAGGCGTCGCGGAGGAGATCCCGAAGCGGCGAAACGACCAGGCCGGTCACGAGGAGATCCCAAGGGATCGGCCAGACACGAAGGACGGAGAGATGAAGCCAGTCAATGGCACTGTCGCGAGCGAACGCGCGCGCGGCGAAGCGCGCGATCGCGCGCGCAGCGGTGCGTCGGAGCACGTAGCGACCGACGCCGCGACCCAGCACTTGACCCGCGACGACCGCGCCAACCTGCTGCGGTTCATGGCGATGATGCGCGCCGCCGAGGAGCGCGGCATCACCCTCTACCGGCAGGGCAAGATCCCCGGAAGCTTCTACGACGGCTGCGGCCAGGAGGCGATCTCGGTCGGCTCCTCCTACGTGCTCGGCCCCCGCGACCGGATGTGCATCCTGCATCGCGACCTGGGCGCCCACTTCGTCCGCGGTGTGACCCCGGACCGCTACCTCGCCAACTACATGGGCCGCAGCGGCGGCGTCACCGGCGGCAGGGACGGCAACATGCACTTCGGCGATCGCGAGCTCGGCTGCGTCGGCATGGTCTCGATGCTCCCCGACATGGCGCTGGTCGCCTGCGGGCTGGCGCTCGCCTTCAAGCAGCGCTCCGAGCCGCGGGTGGCGATGACCTACTTCGGCGAGGGCTCAACCGCCAATGGCCAGTGGCACGAGGCGATGAACTTCGCCGCCGTCCAGCGCCTGCCGGTCGTGTTCGTCCTCGAGAACAACGGCTTCGCCTACTCGACCCCGAACGAGCTCGAGTTCGCGGTCGACCCGGTCGAGCGGGCCGCGACCTACGGGTTCCCCGGGGTGCTCGTCGACGGCAACGACGTCGAGGCTGTGTTCGAGGCCTCGCGGGTTGCCGCCGAGCGCGCCCGTGATGGCGGCGGGCCGACCCTGATCGAGTGCCGGACGATGCGCATGCACGGCCACGGCGCCCACGACGACATGAGCTACGTCCCGGACGCGATGCGCGAGGAGTGGGCGGATCGTGACCCGATCGACCGTTATGGCGAACGGCTCGTCGCCGACCACGGCTTCGACGCCAGCGAGGTCGAGCAGATCCGCGCCGACGTCAAGGCCTACGTCGACGAATGCGCGCAGAAGGCGCTCGCCTCGCCGATGCCCGATCCGGGTGGGGCGACGGCCGGGGTGTTCGCCGAGGCGCCGACGACGCTCGGCGACGGACAGGCCCCCTGGTCCCATTGGAGCGCCGTCTGATGAGCCGGCCACCGAGATGACATACCTGGAGGCGATCTCCGACGGCCTGCGGACCGAGATGCGCCGCGACGAGTCCGTGTTCTGCATCGGCGAGGACATCGGCGCTTTCGGCGGCGCGTTCAAGGTCACCGACGGCTTCCTCGAGGAGTTCGGCCCCGATCGGGTGCTCGACACGCCGCTGGCCGAGAACGCGATCATCGGCGCCGCGGTCGGCGCCGCGGTCGAGGGGCTGAGGCCGGTCTGCGAGATGCAGTTCGCCGACTTCATCTCCTGCGGCTTCGACCAGCTCGTCAACGTCGCGGCGAAGCTGCACTACCGCCAGGGCGTTGCCGCGCCGATGGTCGTCCGACTGCCGTCGGGCGGCGGGTTCTCGGGCGGGCCGTTCCACTCGCAGAACCCGGAGGCCTGGTTCCTGCAGGCCCCGGGGCTGAAGGTGGTCGCGCCGGCGACCGCGGATGACGCGAAGGGCCTGCTGACGGCCGCCATCCGCGACCCGAACCCGGTCTGCTACCTCGAGCACAAGGGCCTGTACCGCTACGTCAAGGGCCCCGTTCCCGAGGGTGAGCACACGATCGAGCTCGGCAAGGCGCGGATCGCGCGCGAGGGCGAGGAGATGACGGTGATCACCTACGGATCGGGGGTCCACCTGGCGCTCGAGGCGGCCGAGGCCCTCGACGAGTCGATCGAGGTCATCGACCTGCGCTCGCTATGTCCACTCGATACGGAGGTGATCCTCGCCAGCGCCCGGAAGACGGGCAAGGTGCTCGTCGCCCACGAGGCGACGCAATCGTGCGGGGTAGGAGCGGAAGTCGCCGCACTGGTGGCAGCCGAGGCCTTCGAGGACCTCGACGCGCCGGTGCGGCGGCTGACCGCTCCGGATGTACCGATCCCGTTCAGCCCGCCGCTGGAGCAGGCCGTCCTGCCGCAGCTCGAGGACATGAAGGAGGCGTGCGATGAGCTCCTCAAGTACTGAGCAGCTGGTGCAGGTCGAGATGCCGAAGATGGGCATCTCGGTCTCCGAGGGCACGATCCTCGAGTGGCGAAAGCAGCCGGGCGACTGGGTCGAGGCCGACGAGACGATCGCCGACGTGACCACCGACAAGGTCGACGTCGAGATCCCGTCGCCGGCGACCGGCCGGGTGGCGAAGCTGATCGTCGGCGCCGGTGACACGGTCGACGTCGGCTCGGCGATCGCCGAGATCGACGCCGGGCGCGACGCCGGGCCAGGCCACCCCGACGAGGACCACGCGCCGTCGAGCCCAAGACCGGGAGGACGAGTCGGACCGGTCCGGCTTCATCTCCCCCGTGGTGCGCCGCATCGCCGACAAGCACGACATCGACCTCGCGCAGGTCGAGGGAACCGGGGTCGGAGGGCGGATCCGCAAGAAGGACGTCCTCGCCCACGTGAGCAACGGGCACGAGAAGCCGGCGAAGCATCCTCCATAGCGAGTCGCCGTACAGGCCGGATGAGCCGGAACCCGTCGCGGGCGGGCGGACGCGAGCCGATGTCGCCAATGCGCCAGGCGATCGCCAAGCACATGCTCGAGAGCCGCAGGACCGCGGCCCATTGCACGACGATCGTCGAGGTCGACATGGGCAAGGTGGCGAAGCGCCGCAAGGAGCTGGGGGGACCACCTACCTGGCGTTCGTCGCCCGTGCGACGGTCGCCAGCCTCGCCGAGTTCCCGATCCTCAACGCGTCGGTCGAGGGCGACGAGATCGTCCACCACGAGGACGTCAACCTGGGGATCGCGGTCGCGCTCGACGACGGCCTGATCGTGCCGGTGATCCCGAGGGCGCAGCGGCTCAGCGTCCAGGGGCTCGCGGAGTCGATCGTCGACCTCGCCGAGCGGGCGCGCTCGAAGCGGCTCGAGCCCGACGAGGTCCACGGCGGGACGTTCACGATCACGAACCCGGGCCAGTTCGGCGCCGTGCTCGCGACCCCGATCATCAACCAGCCCCAGGTGGCGATCCTCGACCTCGAGGCGATCGTCAAGCGACCGGTCGTGGTCACCGACGAGGACGGCAACGACTCGATCGCGATCCGGCCGATGACATACCTGTGCATGTCGTGGGACCACCGCGCGCTGGACGGTGCCGTTGCGGCGAAGTTCCTGGGGGCCGTCAAGGGCCGGCTCGAGGCGGGGGGTGAGCTCTGATGGCGATCGCCATCCGCCGTTCGCGCAACGGCAGGGCCACCGCCGCGCCGCCGGCGCTCGCCGGCATCGCCCCGGTCGTGCTCGACCACGAGCAGCTCGCCGTCCGGCGCGGCGAGCGCTCCGGGCTGTACTGCGTGATCGCCGTGCACTCGACCGTGCTCGGTCCGGCCCTCGGGGGGCTCCGGATCTGGCACTACCCGGACCAGGGCGACGCGCTTCGCGACGCGATGCGCCTCGCCGCCGGGATGACCCTGAAGGCGGCCGCCGCGGGCCTCGATCTGGGTGGGGGTAAGGGCGTGATCTGCGCGCCACCCGAGGGGCTCGACGGCGCCCGCCGCAGGGCCGCGCTGCTCGACTTCGGCGATCTGGTCGAGTCACTCGAGCGGGCGCTACATCACCGCCGAGGACGTCGGCACGACGCCCGCCGATCTCATCGTCGTCAGCCAGCGCACCTCCCACGTCACCGGGCTGCCGCCCGACCGCGGCGGCTCCGGCGACCCGAGCCCGTTCACGGCGATCGGGGTCGAGGCTGCGATCCGCGCCTGTGCCCGCGAGCTCTGGGACGACGCGGCCCTGACGGGCCTCACCGTCTGCGTGGTCGGGCTCGGTCACGTCGGCGCGGGGCTCGCCCGCCGGCTCGCGGACGCCGGCTGCGAGCTGATCGTCTCGGACATCGATCCGGCGAAGCGGGCGCTCACCGAGGCGCTCGGGGCGACCTGGCGGGAGCCCGGCGAGGCGATGCTCACCCGACTGCGACGTGCTCGTCCCGTGCGCGCTGGGCGGCGCGATCACGGCCGACAACGTCGACGGGCTGCGATGCGAGGTGGTCTGCGGATCCGCCAACAACCAGCTCGCCGCCGACTCGCTGGCTCGGACGCTCGCCGAGCGCGGGATCCTCTACGCGCCCGACTTCATCGCCAACGCCGGCGGGCTGATCCACGTCTTCATGGAGCTCGAGGGCTACTCGGAGGAGCGCGCGATCGCCCTCGCCGAGGGGATCGAGGAGACGCTCGGGCGGGTGCTCGCGGTCGCCTCGCAGCTCCGGATCACGCCCCTGGACGCCGCCAGGGAGCTCGCCGAGCGGCGGTTGCACGCGGCTCTGCGAGACTGAGCGAATGGACAGGCTGCTCGTCGTCCGGCTGGGGCTCGTCGCCTACCAGGAGGGCGTGCGGATGCAGCGGGCGCTCGAGCGGGCGCGGGGTGCGGGCGAGATCGCCGACACGGTGCTGATCCTCGAGCACCCGCCGGTCTACACGCAGGGGCGGCGGTCGAGCCCCGACGAGCTGCCGATGGGCGAGGACTGGTACCGGATGCAGGGGATCGAGATCGTGCGGACCGATCGCGGCGGCCAGCTCACCTACCACGGCCCCGGCCAGCTGGTCGCGTACCCGATCGTCGACCTGCGCGGGCTCTCGCAGCCCGACGACGTCCACGCCTTCGTCCGCTCGATGGAGCGGGCGATGATCGCCGCGATCGGCGACTTCGGCGTCGAGGCGCGGGTCATCGAGGGGCTGACTGGGGTCTGGGTCGGCGTCGAACCGCCGCCCGCGGGCGACGCGCGCAAGATCGGCTCGATCGGCATCCACGTGCGGCGCGGGATCACCACCCACGGCCTCGCGGTCAACGTCGCCAACGACCTCCAGCCGTTCGAATGGGTTGTGCCGTGCGGTATCGAGGCCTGCCGGATGACCTCGCTGACCCGCGAGCTCGGCGCCGAGCAGGACGTCGGGGAGTTCGCGACCGCGCTCGTCTCCCGGCTCGGCGAGGTCTACGAACGCGATCCGGTCGAGACCGCGCCGGACGACGTGCTCGGGTCACTAAGTTTGAGTGCGACATGAGCGGAACCGCCGAGCGCATCCACGTCACCCGCTCGCGCGCCCATCCCGGCGGCGCGACCGGGATCGAGGGCAGGCCGTTTCGCGAGCGCAAGCCCCCCTGGCTGAAGGTGCCGGCCCCCGGCGGGGCCACCTACCGGAAGCTCAAGCAGTCGATCGAGGCCGACAACCTTCACACCGTCTGCGAGGAGGCCAACTGCCCCAACGTCGGGGAGTGCTGGGAGCGCGGCACGGCGACCTTCATGATCCTCGGCGACGTCTGCACCCGGCGCTGCGGGTTCTGCAACGTGCAGACCGGCGTCCCGACCTGGAACGACCCCCTCGAGCCGCTGCGGGTCGCGAACCAGGTGAAGAAGATGGGACTGCGCCACGCGGTCGTCACCTCGGTCGACCGCGACGACCTCCCGGACTACGGCGCCTCCGCCTTCGTCGGTGTGATCCGCTCGATCCGGATGATGGCGCCCGGACTGCAAGGTCGAGGTGCTGACGCCCGACTTCCGCGGCCAGGAGATGCCGCTGGCGAAGGTGGTCCACGAGCGGCCCGACGTCTTCAACCACAACGTCGAGACGGTGCCGCGGCTGTACCCGATCGCGAGGCGCGGGCTCCGACTTCCTGCGCTCCTGCCGCGTGCTGCGCCTCGCGAAGGAGATGGCCGGCGAGCGGGTGGTCACGAAGTCCGGCCTGATGGTCGGCCTCGGCGAGGACTTCGACGAGATGGTCGACGCCTTCCGCGTCCTGCGCGAGCACGAGGTCCAGATCCTCACCGTCGGCCAGTACCTGCGGCCGACGGAAAACCACCTGCCGGTGGTCCGCTACTGGCACCCCGACGAGTTCGACCGCCTCCGCGACGCCGCCTACGAGCTCGGCTTCGAGTCGGTCGCCTCCGGCCCGCTGGTCCGCAGCTCCTACCACGCCGACGAGGCCGCGGCCGAGGTCAGCGAGCGACGGGCTGCTGCTTGAACGTAAAGGCGTGCTCGCTCGGGCCCTGCGCCCGCAGGTGATCCAGCCGCTCGCGCGCCTCCTCGACAGTCGGAACGTGGCCTATCGGCACCCACCAGAGGGCCATGTGGATCTCGGCGAGCTTCGTCATCCACTCGCGCCGGCGCCGCATCACCTCGAGGTGGCCGCCGTCGTAGACGAAGTTCCACAGCGCCGCGACCGACTCCCAGACCGACATGTTGATGATCAGGCGGTCGTCGTCGAAGCCCTTGATCGAGGTCGCGTCACCCGTGTCGTCCTGAAGCCGCCAGACGAACCCGGGCGCAGAGTCGGCGAGCGCGTTGACCGGCTCGAGGTTCGCGACGAACTCGGCCAGCGCCGGCGAGTCGAGCGGCTCACGGGGCAGCGCGATGTTCACCTGGGCGATCCACGAGCGCTCGCTCATCGCACCAGCCTAGTCTTCGCCCCGCTTTGATCCCGCTCAAGGACAACGTGCCGTCGCTGGGACCGCCGCTGGTCACCCTGTGCCTGATCGTCGCGTCGGTCGTGCTGTACGTCGCCGGCTGGGACCCCGACCTCGGCGACACCTGGTGGCCGCTGGCCGCGCTCACCTCGCTGTTCGTCACCGGCGGCTTCTGGGAGCTGGTGGTCAACATGCTGTTCCTCTGGCTGTTCGCGAAGAGCCTCGAGGACACGCTCGGAGCGCCGCGCTTCCTGGTCCTATTCCTGGTCGCCGGAATCGCGGCCGGCGCGGCTCAGGAGCTCGTCGACCCGCACACGGTCGTGCCGACGGTCGGCATCGCGGGAGCGGTCGCCGGGCTGATCGGCGCCTACGCGGCGCTGTATCCGCGGGCGCGGATCCTCTGCTGGATCCTGATCCCGTTCTTCGTCACGTTCGTCGAGATCCCGGCGCTGATCCTGGCCGCGGCCTGGTTCGCGCTCCAGGCGCTGGAGGCGGTCGGCCAGCCGCCGCTCTCCGGGCTGATCGCCGGGTTCGTGGTCGGCCTCGCGGCCGTGATCGTGCTCGCCCACGGCCGGCCCAGAATGACCGCCGAGGCCTCGCAACCGGTGTACTAGCCACGTGGATCCCGATCTCCGCAACGCGCTGCTCCTCGGCGGGCTGATCTTCGTCGGCCTGTTCGCGGCGATGACGATCGCGGTCGCCGTCCAGTACGGATTCGACGTGCTCACCGTCGCGGCGATCGTGATCGTGGTGATGCTCGCGCTGCCCCTGATCGGGGCGCTGCGCAACCCGCCGCGCTAGTCGCGCGCGGCGTGTGCGGACTCGGCGAACCGCTCGAGGCCGTCGTCCGGAATCGGCTCCCAGGCGGCCGCGTAGGCGACGAAGCTGCGCTTGGTCGGCCGCACACCGGGATCGCCGTCGAAGGCGCTCATCCGGATGCTCATCCTGCTGTGATCGTCCGGGTCGCGGGCGAACAGCTGCGCCCCGCACTCGCGGCAGAACGCCTTCTCCCAGCCGCCGTCGGGATGACGCCAGGCCTTGACCAGCTGGTCGCCGGCGACGATCCGGAAGCCCGTGCCGTCGACCTGCGCCTGGGCCGAGGACGCGGTCCCGGTCCGCTTCTGACAGCGGGTGCAATGGCAGTAGGTCACCCCGTGAGCCGGCCGGTCGATCTCGAACCGAACGCCGCCGCACAGGCAGCCGCCGCTCTGTGATGGCTCGCTCATCGGGTCCGAGGCTATCCGTGAAACGATCCCGGCGCCCTGTCCGCGAAGCCGAACATCGTCCTCTTGATCACCGATCAGCAGCGGCGGCCGCGCCATTGGCCGGACGACGCCGGGTGGACTGCGCAGCTGATGCCCAACGACGCCGAGCTCGCTCGCACCGGGGTCACCTTCACGCAGGGATTCTGCAACGCCTCGATGTGCTCGCCGAGCCGCGCGACCCTGTTCACCGGTGTCTACCCCGCCGAGCACGGGGTGACGCTGACGCTGACCCAGGCGGACCTGCGGCCGGACCCGCGCCACGCACCGGACACGGTGCGCACGCTCGCGGGATTGGTGCGCAGCGGGCAGGCGCCGCGCGGGCGGCTGCTGAAGCAGTTCGGGCGCGGGCTCCTTCGCCTCGATCAGAGCGCCGGCAACGAGGCGGTCCTCCCGCCGGGGACCCCGAACCTGGCGACCCTGCTGCGCGCCGCGGGCTACGAGGTCGCCTACAAGGGCAAGTGGCACCTGACCCACCCCGGCGGTGAGAAGGGTGGCGAGGGCCTGCTCGGCGGCTGGCTGCCCGGGGACGCGGAGGTGCTCCACCGCGACTACGGCTTCGCCGACTGGGAGGTGCCGGACGCGGGCGAGAACGCGGAGGCCGAGCACTTCGGCGGCGGCAACGCGGGCGAGGGCGAGGGCTGGGACGAGGTCTACCTCCGCCAGGTGGAGCGCTGGCTCGGCCGCGAGAGCCTGCCCGAGCCGTTCTGCCTCGTCGTCTCGCTGGTCAACCCCCACGACGTGCTCGGCTACCCGGCCTCCTACGAGCGCGGCGGGTACTCGACCCCGGAGTTCCGCGACCTGGAGGTCGGGCTGCCGCCGACCGTCGACGAGGACCTGCGGGGCAAGCCCTCGGTCCACGCGATCATGCGGATGGGGATGACCGCCTACCTCGGCGCGCTGCGCGACCGCCGGATGCAGCTCGACTACGTCAACTTCTACGCCCACCTGCACCGGGTGATCGACGAGAAGATCGGCCGCCTGCTCGCGGCGCTCGGCGATCCGGACGATCCGTGGTCGCTGCGCTCGCGGACGGTGGTCGTGCGCTGCTCGGACCACGGCGAGATGGGCCTCTCCCACGGGGGACTGCGACAGAAGGCGTTCAACGCCTACGAGGAGACGATCAACGTTCCCGTCGTCGTCTCGAACCCGGTGCTCTTCCCGAAGCCGTCGCAGAGCGAGGCGCTCGTCTCGCTGATCGACCTGCTGCCGACGATCGCGACGCTCGGCGGCGCCGACACGTCGGCGGCCGGGCTGAAGGGGCGCGACCTGGCGCCGCTGCTCGCCCGCCACGCGACCCCGAAGCGCGATGCGCTGGCGAAGACGCCGGTGGACTTCGCGGCGGTCGCCGAGCACCAACAACCCGCCGACTCGGTCCAGGACGCGATCCACTTCACCTACGACGACCACCAGGCGGGCACGGCCAGCCGCGAGGCGCCGGGGCAGCCGAACCGGGTGCGCGCGGTTCGCACCGCGACGGCCAAGTACGCGACCTACGTCGACCCCCACGGCGAGCAGCCGAGCGAGCACGAGATGTACGACCTCCAGCGCGATCCGAACGAGACCGACAACCTCGTCGGCCTGCGCGACGGCGCCGCCCGCAACCGCTCCGACGCGGCGGCGCTCGCCGAGCTCAAGGAGCGCCTGGAGCTCGAGCTCGAGCGCTGCGGGACGCGGGTCGGGACGACCTGAGCCAACCTATACTCGCGCCGTGGCCCTGCCACCCGGCCCCAAGACCCCCGCGGCCCTGAACATGGCGCGCTTCGTGCGCCGGCCGATCGAGACTCTGCTTCGCTGGCAGGAGCGCTACGGGAACGTGTTCACGACGAAGTTCCTCGTCTTCGGGACCGGCGTTTACGTCGCCGAGCCGGACGCGATCCGCGACATGTTCACCGGCGATCAATCCGACCTGCACGCGGGCGAGGCGAACGCACCGCTGTCGGCGGTGCTCGGCGACCACTCGGTGCTCGTCCTCGACGGGCCCGAGCACCTGCGGCAACGCAAGCTGCTGCTGCCGCCCTTCCAGGGCTCCCGCCTCAGCGCGATGCGCCCGATGATCCGCGAGGTCGCCGAGGCCGAGGTCGATCGCTGGCAAACCGCCTCCGAGCTGGAGATGCGGGAGCGGATGCGCCGTCTGACCTTCGAGGTCATCTGCCGGGCGGTGTTCGGCGTCTACGAGCGGGAGCGGATCGAGCGCCTCCGAACGGCGATGCTGCGTGTGATCGACACCCAGAACTTCTTCTTCGTGCCCGAGGCCCTGCGCCGCGACTACGGGCGCTTCAGTCCGGGCGGCTGGCTCGGGCGACGGCTCGAGCGGGCGGACGCGCTGCTCTACGAGGAGATCGAGCGCCGCCGGCGGGTGTCCGACCTGGACGAACGGGGCGACGTGCTCTCGCTGCTGCTGCGGGCTCGCGACGAGGAGGGCGAGCCGATGACGGACGTCGAGCTTCGCGACGAGCTTTGGACAATGCTCGGCGCCGGACATGAGACCACGGCGACCGGGCTCGCGTGGGCGATCGACCTGTTGCTCCACAATCCCGGCGCGCTGGCGAGAACGCGGACGGCGATCGAGGACGGCGACGACGCGTACATCGACGCCGTAGTCACCGAGACGCTGCGCATCCGGCCGGTGATCGACGCTGCCGAGCGCACGCTGAAGGCGCCGCGGACGATCGCGGGCTGGGACCTGCCGGAGGGGATCCGCGTCTATCCGGGGATCGCGCTCGTCCACCACCGCGCGGACCTCTACCCGGAGCCGGATCGCTTCCGGCCGGAGCGCTTCACCGAGGACAAGGCCGAGTCGTATACGTGGCTTCCGTTCGGCGGCGGGGTCAGGCGCTGCATCGGCGCGGGCCTGGCCCAGATCGAGATGGCCGAGGTGCTGCGGGTGATCTTCAGCCGCGTCGAGCTCGAGCCGGTCCGCCCGGAGCCCGAGACGGTGGTGTTAAAGGGGATCACGGTGGCGCCGAAGCACGGCGCCCGGGTACGCGTCGTCGCCAAGCGGCCCGGAAAATCAGGTCCCAAAGCCCAGCTCGATGACCAGCACGCACGCGATCAGGGCGATGCAGACGAGGTGGTCGCGATAGATCGCGCGGGCGAGCCCGCTCTGGACCGCTAGCGGGTCGCGGCGCGCGCCGAGCCGGCGGGCGTTCGGAACGGTGCTGGCGCCCGCGATGCCGATTGCGGTCGCCGTGGGAACGAGGGAGAACACCGCTACCCAATCGTCGACCTCGTCACCGGCGAGCTGGGCGAGGAGGGCCGCGAGAGTCGCCACCATCACCGCGGCGACCAGGAGGTTCATCGGCCGCGCGTCGGTGGTCGCGCGGCGGTAGTAGGCCGCGATCGAGGCGAGCACCTCCTCGGGCAGGTGGGGGTCCGCACGGTGGCGCCTGACCTGCGAGTCGAAGATCAGGTCGAACCAGAGCACCGCGAGCAGGAACCCGGCGCCGGCGGTCACGAACGCGGTCACGGCGCGAGTATCTCAAGGGCCTTTCACGAGGCTTTCATCCCGTCGAGGGATAACGGTCCTGACGACCCCCGGAAGGAGCCAAAGATGCCATCGACCAGAAACCGAAACTTCCTCGCCGCCGCGCTCGTCGGCGCCGTTGCGATCACCGCCGGCTGCGGCTCGGACGGCGGCGACGACAGCACGACGACGGCCGCCGGCGACGAGCTGCCACAGGGCAGCGAGCACGTGACCCTGGACCCGTCCGAGTTCACGAGCGAGATCGACAACCCGTACTGGCCGATGACGCCCGGCAGCCGCTGGGTCTACCGCGAGGCCGAGGACGAGACCGTGCAGAAGGTCGTCGTCACGGTCACCGACCGAACGAAGACGCTCGACGGGATCGAGTCGCGCGTCGTCCGCGACGTGGTCACCGAGAAGGGCGTCCCGATCGAGGTGACGAGCGACTACTACGCCCAGGACGCCGAGGGCAACATCTGGTACATGGGCGAGGACACGACCGAGTACGAGAACGGCAAGCCGACGACGACCGCCGGGTCGTTTCACCACGGGGTCGACGGCGCCGAGGCCGGGATCGCGATGCCCGCCGACCCGCAGGTCGGAATGACCTACCGGCAGGAGTACTACGCCGGCGAGGCCGAGGACCAGGGCTCGGTCCTGTCCGTCGACGAGCAGGTCGAGGTGCCCTTCGGCCACTTCGACGGCGCGGTCATGACCCGGGACGTGAACCCGCTCGAGCCGCGGGTCAACGAGCACAAGTTCTACGCGAAGGGCGTCGGACCGGTGCTCACGCTGAAGATCTCCGGCGGCAGCGGGCGCGAGGACCTGATCAGCTATCAGCCCGGCTGATCGCGGGTGCTTCATCGTCCTTTCATCGCCGAGCGCTAGACACGGCTCGACTACTTCGAGGAGGTCGAGAGCAATGCAGGTGAATCGCAGGATGATCGCGATCGGCGGCGCGGTACTGGCGCTGGCCGCCGGCGGAGTCGGGATCGCCTACGCGGTCGGCGGCGACTCCGAGGAGCAGGCGACCGGCCCCGACGCCGAGAGGGCCAAGGCGGCCGCGCTCGAGTCGGTCGGCGGGGGCACCGTGACCGAGATCGAGTACCAGGACGGCGACGGCGCGGGTGCCTTCGAGGTCGAGGTCCAGCGGCTCGACGGCTCGCAGGTCGAGGTCTACGTAGACGGCAACTTCGACGCGGTCGGCACGGCCGCCGACGACGACTCCGGCGGCGAGGACGAGGGCGCGGCCGACGACGACTGAACCTCGTCAGCGGGACTGGACACCCGTGTGGAGCGGGCGTATTCTGAGCGTGAGGCGTACGAATGCACGGAGGCTTGCGGACCGTCCGGGGACCGCTGCGAGCGGTGGCGGTGTGTTGCGCCGCAGCCGCGACCCTGGGCGTCCCGGTCGCCCTCGCCGCGCTTGCGGGGGACCTCGACACGTCGTTCCAACGGGATGGCATCGCCACGACCTCCTTCGGCCCGGCGGGTGGGGAAGATGTCGCGTACGCGATCGCGATCCAGCCCGCCGACGGCAAGATCGTGTTGGCCGGCCGCGCGGGCGCCAACTTCGGCGTCGTCCGTTACAACCCGAACGGGGGTCGCGATACGACGTTCAGCGGGGACGGGAGGGTCGCCGTCAACATCCGCGGCGTCGACCATGCCCGCGCGGTCGTCGTGCAACCGAACGGCAAGATCGTCGCAGCGGGATACGCCGACGATACGGAGGGCTACTCCACCGATTTCGCCCTCGTCCGCCTCAACTCGGACGGGGGCCTCGACACCTCCTTCAGCGGCGACGGCAAGGTGAGGACGCATATCGACTTCGGCAACGAAGCTCATGCACTCGTTCGGCAGCCGGACGGCAAGCTCGTCGCGGCCGGGTGGACCGGCAACGCGGACCGAGACTTCGCCCTCGTCCGCTACAACGCGGACGGGACCCTCGATGACTCCTTCGACGGGGACGGCAAGGTCGTCACCCCGATCAGCACAGACGACACCTTCAATGACGACGCGGCGAACGCGGTGGTGATCCAGTCGGACGGGAAGCTCGTGGCGGCCGGGTACACCCAGCCGGAGGGCGGTACGTTCGACGAGCAGTTCGCGCTCGTCCGCTACGACACCGACGGAACCCTCGACGACTCCTTCGACGGCGACGGCAAGGTCGTCACCCCGTTCAGCACCGAGAGGGATGAGGCCAACGCCCTCGTGGCCCTGCCGAACGACAAGCTCGCGGCCGCGGGGTCCGCCGAGTTCGGTGACGTCTTCGCACTCGCCCGCTACCTCCCGGACGGGACCCTCGACAGCTCCTTCGGCGGTGACGGCAAGGTGACCACCCAGGTCAGTCCGATCGACCTCACGAGCGTTGCGTACGGCCTCGCCCGCCAGGCGGGCGGCAAGCTCGTCGCCGTCGGCCGGGCCGCCAACGCCGGCGACGAACTCCATCAGGATTTCGGGGCTGCGCGCTACGGGCCCCGCGGCGGCCTCGACACCACCTTCGGCGGTGATGGCAAGGTCGTCACCAGCGTCGCTCCAGATCCGCAGACCGACTTCGCGCGGGCCGTGGCCGTGGGAAGTGACGGCAAGATCGTCGTCGGCGGCTACGCGGACATGGGTCCGCCCGAGTACGTCGACTACAGCTTCACCGCCGTCCGCTACCACGGGGTCGCCACGCCCTAGCGCGAACCTTTCGAGAGCTACCGTGTACTCGTGAGGCGCAGGGCCGCTCTCGTGAGCTCGATCGCCGCTGGCGCGGTGATCGTGTGGGCGTGGGCATCGACCACGGCGGTGGCGAGCTCGCCGAGCCGCGTGCAGCCGGCGGATCTCGACTATCGGGGCGCCTTCCTGCTGCCCGCGCCGGTGGATGACGACGAGACGTTCGCCTACGGCGGCACGGCCCTTGCGTACGACCTGGCCCGCGACAGCCTGTTCGTAGTCGGTCACGACTGGTACCAGTTGAGTGCGGAGGTGACCACGCCGCGTCCTGCGCGAGGTCCGAGCCCGCGCGATCTGCGCCGCGCGCGCTTCCGCCAGGACTTCGCCGACGCGACCGACGGCAAGATCGAGGCGACCGGTGGCACCGGGAACAAGATCGGGGGCCAGCTCGTCTACCGCCGCCGCCTCCACGGCACGGCCTACGTCTACTACGACGCCGCCGGAGAGCAGGTCGCCTCGCACTGGGTCCGGCCGTCGACGAGCCTCGCCGGCGGTGGCGCCGACGGGCTCTTCGAGGTCGGGGACCTCGGGGCCGGATTCGTCTCCGGCTACATGGCCGAGGTGCCGCGAGCCTGGCGCCGGCAGCTCGGTGGGCCCGCCCTGACCGGCAACTGCTGCATCCCGATCATCAGCCGGACCTCCTACGGCCCGGCGGCCGTCGCGTTCGACCCGGCGCGGCTGGGCGGCGGCGAGCGGGCTCCGGGTAAGCCGCTCGCCTATTACCCGCAGGACCACACCACCCTTGGGGACTGGGACGCGTCATGGGATCCGGCGCGGGGCACCGAGTTCAACGGCTCGACCTCGATTCGCGGTCTGGTCTTCCCGAAGGGCACGCGCAGCGTCCTGTTCTTCGGCACCCAGGGCACGGGTCCGTTCTGCTACGGCGAGGGCACCGACGACCCCAGCCTCCACGGCACGCCCACGCCCGACGGCACGACCTGGTGCTACGACCCGGACGAATCCAGCAAGGGCACGCACGCCTACCCCTATCAAGCCCAGGTCTGGGCCTTCGACGCTCGCGCGCTACGCGCGGTCCGCAAGGGCCGCAGGAGACCGTGGGAGGTGAAGCCCTACGCGACGTGGGAGCTGGAGCTCCCGTTCGACTCGAGCCGGATCGGCGGCGCGGCCTATGACCGCCGCCGCGGGCTGATCTACGTCTCGCAGCAATACGGCGACGGCGCCGAACCGGTGATCCACGTGTTCGCGGTCGGGTAGCGCGTAGAGTCCGCGCCGATGGCGAGCGTCGATCAGCAGACCGCGACCCGGACCGAGGCCGCGCCGCCGGCCGAGCGGCTCCTGTTCAACCCGTCGACCTACGACGGTGCCGGCCTCGATCCCGAGGCGCGGCGCGTGATGCTGGCGACGATCGATTTCTTCGAGTCCCGAGGCAAGCGCGTGCTCAAGCAGCACGACCACGAGCACACCTGGTACGCCGACTTCCTCGAGTTCGTCAAGCGCGAGCGCGTCTTCGCCACCCTGCTGACGCCGGCCGGCGAGGCGGGCGGCGACGCGGACAAGCGCTGGGACACGAAGCGGATCTGCGCCTTCAACGAGATCACCGCCTTCTACGGGCTCGTCTACTGGTACACATGGCAGGTCTCGATCCTCGGCCTCGGGCCGATCTGGCAGTCGGACAACGGCGCCGCACGCCGGCGGGCCGCGGAGCTGCTCGACGACGGCGCGATCTTCGCCTTCGGGCTCTCCGAGAAGGCCCACGGCGCCGACATCTACTCGACCGACATGGTGCTGACCCCGGAGCCCGACGGCGAGGGCTTCGTCGCCAACGGCGCCAAGTACTACATCGGCAACGGCAACCTCGCGGGCATGGTCTCCGTGTTCGGGCGGCGCGCCGACGTCGAGGGGCCGGAGGGCTACGTCTTCTTCGCCGCCGACAGCAAGCACCCGAACTACCGGCTGATCAAGAACGTCGTCACCTCGCAGTCCTACGTCTCCAACTTCGAGCTCGAGGACTACCCGGTGCGCGCGGAGGACGTGCTGCACACGGGGCCGGCGGCATTCGACGCGGCCCTGAACACGGTCAACGTCGGCAAGTTCAACCTCGGCTTCGCGTCGATCGGGATCTGCGAGCACGCCTTCTACGAGGCGATCACCCACGCCGACTCGCGGGTGCTCTACGGGATGCGGGTGACCGACTTCCCCCACGTCCGGCAGGCGTTCACCGACGCCTACGCCCGGCTTGTGGCGATGAAGCTGTTCGCCGAGCGGGCGATCGACTACATGCGCGCGGCGGGACCCGAGGACCGGCGCTACCTGCTCTACAACCCGATCACGAAGATGAAGGTGACGACCGAGGGCGAGCGGGTGATCGACCTGCTCTGGGACGTGATCGCCGCGAAGGGCTTCGAGGCCGACATGTACTTCGAGATGGCGGCGCGCGACATCCGGGCGCTGCCGAAGCTCGAGGGGACCGTGCACGTGAACATGGCGCTGGTGCTGAAGTTCATGGCGGCGTTCCTCTTCGACCCGCAGGAGTTCGAGCCGGTCGGTGAGCACGACGAGCCCGCCGACGACGAGTTCCTCTTCCGCCAGGGCCCGGCACGCGGCCTGAGCAAGATCCGCTTCCACGACTGGCGCCAGGCCTACGACGCGTTCGCGGACGTGCCGAACGTCGGTCGCTTCGTCGAGCAGGCCGAGGGCCTGAAGGCGCTGCTGACCACCGCGCCGCCCTCGGAGGAGCAGATCAAGGACCTCGACTTCATGCTCACCCTCGGCGAACTGTTCACGCTGATCGTCTACGGCCAGCTGATCTGCGAGCAGGCCGCGCTCGAGGGACTCGAAGCCGACACCCTCGACCAGATCTTCGACGTGCTGGTGCGCGACTTCTCCGCCTACGCCGTCGCGCTGCACGGGCGAGCCTCGTCGACCGAGGCGCAGCAGGAGTGGGCGCTCGCGCACGTACGCAAGCCGGTCGTGGACGGCGGTCGCTTCGAGCGGGTCTGGGAGCGGGCCCGTGGGCTCGCCGGGGCGTACGAGATGCGCCCATAGCGCTCTAGACCTCCCGTTGCAACCCCAGCGTCTCGAGCGCCTCGGCGTGGTCCCAGAAGAACTCCGTTTCGACAACGAGGGCGCCGCGCACCGTGTATACGCCCGTGAGCTCGATGTCCGACTCAGGACCGTGACCGGCGCCGTGCCAGATGAATCGCACAACGACCCTGTCGGCGGCATCGATGAAATCACCGATCGGTTCCAGGCTGTCGGCATCCCAGGTCTCGCGTTGTCGCGTCCACTGGTCCATGACCGCGTCCGGACCCAGGTACGGCCCGGGCTCCGGCCAGCCCTCCGGCATCCGGAGGATGGTGTCAGCGCGGTATTGCGCACGAAGGGCATCCATGTCCCCCGCGTTCCAGGCAGCAAAGGAGGCTCGGATCAACTCGACGTTCTCCTGCGACATCCCGACTCCTACAGGCCCGCGGCTTCGAGGGCTTGCTCGCTGGTCGCAAAGTCGCGAGAGCGAACGACCTTCCCGTCACGGACGGTCACGACCTGAAAAAAGGTCTGAGTGACTTGAGCGGCACTGCCCTTGCCTATGACCTCCACCGTCATCTCGACTAGAACCTCGTCACCCACTGGCCGGATCGCGTGGATACGCGAAGTCCAGCCCTCCCACGACTCCGCGAACTCGTGCCACCACTCGCGAATCCCGTCGTGGCCGCGATAGCTGTGGTCGGCCCCCAAAGCACCGACCACCGGCTCGTATTCGCAGGCCGGCGACCAACAGGCCACAAAAGCTTCCAGATCCCTCCGGCTGAAGGCGTCATGCGCCTCCCGGATCACTTGCTCCTCGTTCTCCTCCGACATCGCCCCCGCGCAGTATCTCGCGCGACGCTGCAAGCAAGCAGGTATTGATGGAGCCAGCCGGGCTCGAACCGGCGACCTCGTCCGTGCAAGGGACGCGCTCTCCCAACTGAGCTATGGCCCCAGGGTGCCCGAATTGTAGGCCCGTCGGCCCTCGCTAGATCTCGACGAAGAGCGTCTTCGAGGGGCAGTCCGGCCCGTTCGGCTTCAGCTTGAACTTGACCGTCGAGCCGTCCTCGACCGCGTCGGTCTTGAGGCTGAACTTGCCGCTGCCCTTCGTGGACGTCAGGCCGATCAGGTCGCCGGACTCGGTGATCCGCACCGTGCGACCGACCTGGCAGGCCTCGAGGTCGGAGCGTACCTTGCCGTGGTACTGCATGCGGTCGCCCCCGGAGATGATCCGGACCTTGGCGCTGAAGCGGAGGTTCGCCTCCTCCGCGAACGCGGAGCCCGCTGCCGTAAGCGCCGCCACGGCGACGGCCATGGCCACGAAACGCGCACTCCAACCCATCCGGTCCCTCCTCCGATCCGACGACTCTGCAGCCGAACCTTAACCGCGCGGTGACCAAAAGTCGCAAGTCCGCGACCATTGTGGGAGGATCGCGATTCACGTCGAGGAGGAGGCGGATGGCGGACAACGAGTCACCGGTCGCGGTCGGAGAGCGCGAGCACCCGGACAAGTCGCCGGAGACAACCGAGGACGCCGCCGAGACGCGCAAGCGGGCGCATCCCGCGGAGGTCTCGAACCTCGACATCGTCCGCCACTACTTCGACATCGCCGCCGAGCGGCTGCAGCTGCCCGACGATCTGCGGGTCGTCTTCTGGACCTCCTACCGCGAGGTCACCGTCCAGATCCCGGTCAAGCTCTCGGACGGCAAGACGCACGTCTTCTCCGGCTTCCGGATCCAGCACAACGGCGCGCGCGGTCCGTACAAGGGCGGCATCCGCTTCCACCCCGAGGTCGACATCGACGAGGTCCGCGCGCTCGCGTCCCTGATGACCTGGAAGACGGCCGTTGCAGGCGTCCCGTTCGGCGGCGCGAAGGGCGGCGTCAACTGCCCCGCCGACGAGCTCGAGCCAGCGGAGCTGCAGCGCATCGCCCGCTCGTTCATGGACAAGATCGAGAAGGTCCTCGGTCCGACCCGCGACATCCCCGCTCCCGACGTCGGCACCAACGCACAGGTCATGGCCTGGTTCATGGACGAGTACGGCAAGCTGCACGGTCATACGCCGGCGATCGTCACCGGTAAGCCGATCGCACTCGAGGGCTCATACGGTCGCGAGGCGGCCACCGGCCGCGGGTGCGTGTACGTGTTCCGCGAGGCGGCTCCGCAGCTCGGGCTGAGCCCAGCGGACACGACCTTCGTGATCCAGGGGTACGGCAACGTCGGCTCCTGGGCGGCGCGGATCATGCAGCAGCTGGGCGCGAAGATGGTCGGCGTCTCCGACGCCCACGGCGCGATCCGCGACGAGTCCGGCATCGACGCCAACGAGCTCGCCGCCCACATCTCCGGGGGCGGGCTGATCACCGAGTTCGACGGCGTGGACACGATCGACCCCGACGACCTCGTCGCGATCCCCTGCGACGTCTTCATCCCCGCCGCGCTCGGCGGGATGATCCACGAGCACAACGCCGACCGGATGGAGTGCCGGATGCTGGTCGAGGGCGCCAACAGCCCGACGACCCCGGCCGCCGACAAGATCCTCACCGACAAGGGCGTCTACATCATCCCCGACGTGCTCGCGAACGCCGGCGGGGTGGTCGCGTCCTACTTCGAGTGGGTGCAGAACCTGCAGCACTTCCGCTGGGAGGAGCGCGAGGTCAACGACCGGCTCGGCACGATCATGCGCAAGGCGTTCCGCGACGTCTCCGGGCGCGCCAAGGAGGAGGGGCTGGACCTGCGCGAGGCCTCCTACCTGGTCGGGATCGAGCGCGTCGTCGAAGCCGCCAAGACCCGCGGCTACATCACGACGTAGCCGCTACGTCCTAGAAGTCGAAGTCCTTCGGTTCGCCCTGCTCGAACCAGAGCTCGTCGTCCTCGGGCTGGTCGCGAAGGAACTCGGGCGTCTCCTCGAGCACGTCCTCCTCGCCCTCCTCGTCCAGCTCGAGCTCGCCCTCGACGACCTCGACCTCGCCGGTGTCCTCGATCGGCTCTTCCTCGACGACCTCTGACTCATCGGTATCGGCCGGCGGCGCCTCCACCGCCTCGGCCTCTCCCGTGTCCTCGATCGCGCCCTCGAAGTGGTGCTCGACCGTGTCGAGCGACTCGATCGGAGGTTCGAAGTCGGGCTTGTGCTCGACGGTGTCCAGCGACTCGATCGGAGGCTCGACGGGGGGCGCCGCCGGCACCTCCTCCGACGGCGGGTCAACCGCCTCGAGCGGCGGCGGTGGCGGCTCGGGCGGCGGCGGCTCGGCCGACTCGATCGGCGCTTCCTCGACCTGGTCGAGGTCGAGCTCGAGGTCGAGCTCCTCGCCCGTGTCGTCGTAGAGCCCACCCTGCTCCGCCTCGGCGGGCGGTGCCTGCTCTGGCTCGGCGGCCGTCGGCGCGGCCGCATGCGCGGCGGGCTCGGTCTGTGCTGCCGGCAACTCCTCCGAAGGCGGCTCGGCGAGCGGCGTCCCGACCGCGGCCTCGGGCTCGTCCTCGGGAAAATCGGGATCGCCGGGCCGGGTGGGCGGGCCGAACGCCTCGTCCTCGAGGCGCGCCAACTCGCTGTCCTCGGCGCCCAGGCGGCGCTTCAGATCGAGGTGCTCCCGGATCGCGTCGTCAAGAATTCCCATGGCTATGCGATGAGCGAAAGACTACCGAGCCTCGCCGCGGCGTTGACCGCGGCCGCAGGCACGAGCAGGGGCGGTTTCGGGCCTACTTTCGCCGCGGGGCGCCCGTAACCTGCGCTTGCCGATCGGCGGCGCGACGCCCGACCTTCGGGCCCAGGACGGCCTCGATCGGCTCGACAACGAGCCTGTTCTTTCCCGACCGCTTCGCCTCGTAGAGGGCCGCGTCGGCCGTCGAGATCAGCTCGCGCGCATCGGCGGACACGCCGGGCTGGGTCGCCAGCCCGAGGCTCGCCGTGAGCCGGATCTCGCCGTCGCCCTCGAGCAGCGGCACCGCCTCCTCCTCGATCCGCTCGCGGATCCGCTCGCCGACCTCGGCCGCGCCCTGAGTGGCGGTCTCGGGAAGAAGGACGACGAACTCCTCGCCGCCGTAGCGAGCGGGGAAGTCGATCCCTCGCGACTCCTCGGCGAGGATGCGCCCGATCGCCTTCAGCACCACGTCGCCCTGGGGATGGCCGTAGGTGTCGTTGATCTTCTTGAAGTCGTCGATGTCGAGAATCAGCAGCGAGACGTCGTGCCCGAAGCGCTGTGCGCGGGCCGCCTCCTTCTCGATCACGTCGCGGAAGGCGCGGTTGTTGGACAGCCCGGTGAGGTCGTCCGTGACCGCCTGCTCGGAGACCATCTCGTGCAGCGCCAGGTTCTCCACCGACGCCGCCGCCTGGCCGACCAGGTAGAGGAACACCTCGCGCTCGGTGGAGTTGAACGGCTCTCCGGCCCGGGCGATCGTCATCGCCCCGAGCGGGGTCGCGGCATCGCCGAGCCGCCCAAGCGAGCTCGCGAACGCAAAGGCGCCGTTCTCCGCGACCTCGACCGGGCCCGCCTCGCGCAGCGCACGCTCCTCGGCCGCCAGCGCCGCCTCTTGGATCCCGTCGCGCGCGGTCCCGGCCTCGGCCTCGGCGCCCGCGTGGCCGCTGAGCGCGACCAGCCCGTAGTCGGCCTCGCAGGTGCCGACCGCGGTCTCGACCAGGATCGCCAGCAGCGCCTGGCGGTCGAGCCCCGACGCGAACGCCCCGCCGATCCGGCGCACCGACTCCTCGATCTCGGCCCGCTGGCGGCGCAGCTGGTCCATCTGAGCGGCAAGGCGGTCGCTCATCTTGTTGAACTCGCGCGCCAGCCCGGCCATCTCGTCGTTGCCGGTCACCGGCACCTCGCCGGAGAAGTCACCCTCGCCGATGCGCCTCGCGGCCGCGAGGATCTCCTTGATCTGGCCCCCCAACGCACGGAGCAGCAGGACCACCGCGACCATCGCCAGCGCGAGGAAGATCAGCACCGCGATCGCGACATTCGGCCGCGAGGAGAGGAAGCCCTCGTCCCCGGCGGGGGCGAAGAGCGCGATCCGCACCTGCTGATCGCCGAGCGTCTCGGTGGCAGCGACCCGCACCTCGCCCTGCGTCGAGTCCACGCTCGCCGTGTCACCGCCCTGCGGCAGCGCGCCCGCCTCGATCGGGACCGTGCCGGTGATCGGGCCCCGCGGCCCGATCAGCGCGGCGTCCTCACCGGTCGCCTCCTCGATCCGGTCGAGCAGCCGGGAGGAGGTCGTCGTGGACGCGGCGACCGCGCCGATCTCCTCGCCGCCGGCGGTCAGGGTGACCGAGGCCGCCGCGACGGGCGGCCCTTGACCCACCGTCACCTGGTCGCCGTCGACGTCGGTGATCCGCAGCGTCGCGACATCGCCGCGGCCGGCGTAGGTCCGGGCCAGCGCCTCGAGCTCGGGCGTCGTTCCGTCGCGCAGGACCGCCGCCGCCGACGGATCCGCCGCGACCTCGGAGGCGATCTCGCCCGCCACCCGTCGCGAATCGGCCTGCGCGTTCTCGTAGACCGTCGTCGCGGTATGCAATTCCGCGCTCAGGCGGGCGTCGGCCTTACCGCTCTCCGAGTCCGAGGCGATCTGCGAGACGAGCACCGCCAACGCGATCATCGGCAGCACGACGATGATCACGAAGAAGAGCGTCAATCGCAGGCGAAAGCTCATTGCAGGAGCTTAGATCGGCGATCCTGGGGTTATCCTTCACCCGGACGCGCCTGGTGCGTGCGTCGCAAACACGGGGCTATAGCTCAGTTGGGAGAGCGCCTGGTTCGCAATCAGGAGGTCGCCGGTTCGAGCCCGGCTAGCTCCATCGCAATAGTTGCTTGCTCGGCAACTACGCCGCCAGGCCAGCGGCTTGGAGGGCCTCATCGGGGTCGAGGAAGGTGCGGACCCGAATCGCCTTTCCTTTCCTGAAATCGACAACGGCGGCAAAAGGCGACTCGGTTTCGACTCCGCTTTCCCTGCCCCGGGCTCGAATCACGCCTGTTGCCACCAGTTGGTTGTCCAGGTCCCGGACTTCCGAGAACTCGGTCTCGAGATCGGCGAATGCCTCGAAGTGCTCTCGCATCAACCCGCGAACTCCCTCGTGCCCCCGGACCGTCGTTGCCCGTCCCCCGAGCATCACCTGCAAAGCGTCACGCCACTCGACATTGAGGTCGACTACCTCCAGTACCGCTTGGACGTCGCGGCGGTTATAGCCCTCAGCCCCGCGTCGGAACGCCTCAATGTCCTCCTGCGTCATCGCCCACGGAGTATCTCCTGAAAGCCGTTTACCTCAGTGCTCGGAAGAGAAGTCTCCGGAGATCGGATTGAAGTCGCGGGTTCGAAAGTTGCCCGGCTAGCTCCATCTCAATGGTTGGTTGCTTTACGCGGGGTGGGGGATATGGTCCGCCCGATGCCGTATGGCCTGAGCGACGCAGAGATCGAGTGGGTGCGCGACGGCTACCGCATGTTTCGCGAGGGAGACCCGGCGTTCATGGACCGCTGGGAGCCGGACGCCGAGTTCATCTTCCCGACGACGTTGCCGTCAGGCGGAACCTACCCCGGCCCCTTCGCGGCCTTGGAGTTCTGGACTACCGTTGGCGAGTTGTTCGAGAACCCGTATCCGGATCCGGAAGAGATCCTGCGGATCGAGGATCGCCTGATCGTCTTCGGGACGTGGCGTGGGCGCTCGCGCCAGACCGGGGACGAGATCGCCCTTCGATTCATTCACTCGTCCCGCCTCAGCGGTGACGGAGCCACCTTGATGGAACGGAAGATCGCCTCTACCGAGGTCATCGCCGACACGGCGGCGTTCCTCCAAGCGATCGGGCCCGCCGCTCACGGATAGCGGCGTTCGCGGAGTCCAAGACGTGGATCGGAAGATCGCCTACGCCAAGAGCCGCGGGCTCAACGTGGCGTATTCGCTGACCGGCGACGGCCCGATCGACCTCGTGCTGGTGCCGGGGTTCGTTTCGAACCTGGAGGCCGTCATCGAGCTGCCTGCGATCGAGCGCGGCGTAAAGCGGCTGGCGAGTTTCGCGCGGGTGATCTCGTTCGACAAGCCCGGGACCGGCCTTTCGGATCCGATCGAGGGTCCCCAGACCCTCGAGCACCGGATGGAAGACCTGACGGCCGTCCTCGATGCCGCGGGCGCCGACCACCCGGCGCTCTTTGGGATCTCCGAGGGCGCTCCGATGAGCGCCCTGTTCGCCGCCATCCACGCCGACCGCACGCGGGCCCTGATCATGTACGGCTCCTACGCCAGGGGGTCGGCAACCGACGACTACCCCTGGGCGCCAACGTGGGAGCAGGTCGAGGCCGCGGCTGAGATGATCGACGCCGAGTGGGGCCAGGGCATCTGGATCGACGCCTATGCGCCCAGCGCGGTCGGCGATCCTGAGTTCGCGCATTGGTGGAGCCACTACCAGCGTGTAGCCGCGAGTCCGGGGATGGCGAAGGCCGTCATTCGGCTCGCGGCCGAGATCGACATCCGCGACGTTCTCCCTGCGATCTCGGTGCCGACCTTGGTGCTCCACCGCAGTGGTGACCTCCTGTGGCCGGTTGAGGGCGCACGCTTCGTCGCCGACAGCATCCCGGGCGCACGACTCGTCGAGCTTCCTGGCGCGGATCACTTCCCGTTCGCCGGCGACGTCGATCTGCTTCTGGATGAGGTCGAGTCCTTTCTGACCGGGACCCGGCATGTGCCCGAGCCAGACCGAAGGCTGCTCACCGTGCTGTTCACCGACATCGTCGAGTCAACCGAGCAGCTCGCGAAGCTGGGGGACCGGCGCTGGCGCGAGCTGCTAGCGCGGCACGATGCCCTGGTCCGTGTCGAGCTCAAGCGCCACGGTGGACGCGAGATCAAGACGACGGGGGACGGGTTCCTCGCCACGTTTGAAGGGCCTGCGCGCGCAATCGGCTGCGCGCAGGCGATAGTTGCCACCGGCGACTCACTCGGGATCGAGATTCGTGCCGGCCTTCACACCGGCGAGTGCGAGGTTGTCGGCGATGACGTGGCAGGCATGGCGGTGCACATCGGAGCCCGGGTCGGGGCCCTTGCCCACGCGAGCGAGGTCTGCGTCTCCGGAACCGTCAAGGACCTCGTCGTGGGTTCGGGTATCGAGTTCTCGGAGCGCGGGACGCGCGAGCTCAAAGGCGTCCCGGGCGAGTGGCCGATCTATCGAGTCGACGGGACCAAGACAGGGCACCGCGACTAGCTGTTCGATTCGAGCAGCGCCCGGACCTCGAGCATGAATCGAGGGTTCGAAAGTTGCCCGGCTAGCTCCATCGAGTACTTGCTTGCTTTCGCGATACTGCAGGTGATGTCGAGGGAGAGCATCGAGGTCGTCCGAGCCGCTGTCGACGCCTTCAACCGGGGGGACTGGGAGGCCGGACTCGAATACGCGGCTCCAGACTTCGAGTTCGACTTCTCGCGCTCGATCAGCCCGGTGCACGGTGTGTTCAAGCTCGATCAGATACGTGGCTTCTTGGACGAGTTCTTCGGGCAATGGGAGGCCGTTCGCTTCGAGCTGGACGAGATCGCCGACGTCGGCGAGCAAGTGGTGACGACGTCGACCAACTACCACCGCGGCCGCGACGGACTCGAGGTCAAGGTGCGCCCCTCCGCCGTGTGGACCGTCCGCGACGGGAGCATCGTGCGTCTTTGCTTGTATCAAGAGCCCCAGGAGGCCCTGGAAGCCGTGGGGCTCACGGAGTATTCGGGCTAGGGCCTCTCTCGGGACAGAGCCGCTCTGAGCTGGGAGCGAAATCGGGGGTTCGAGAGTCGTCCCGCTAGCTCCATCTCCATACTTGGTTGCTAGCCGCGGCCGGCCCCACGGAGGACTACTCCTCGAGGCCCACGGCCTCCAAGGCGTGCTGTCTGTCGCCGTAGTCGACGAAATCCGTGCACAGGCCGTTGCGGTAGGTCGCCACGATAGTGAAGGGTGCCTCGGTCTCGATCCCACTTCCTGTTCCTGTTGCCCGTAGGGTGCCAAGGGCGAGCACTCGGTCGCCGAGGTCGCGGACGTCCGAACAGTCGATGTGCCAGCTCTCGAAGTTCTCGACGAGATCCGTGAACCACTCCCTCACGCCGTCGATGCCCACGAACTTCCCTTGCAGCGCCGCGAGCCGATGTTCGAACCGAACCTGAGGATCCATCATTCGAAGCACGCCCTCGATGTCGCGACGATTCATCCCCTCGATGGCTTCTCGCATGATGTCGGTGTTATCCGGCGACACTGCTGCGGAGACCCTAACGACGCTCACCCAGTCAGCATCGAGGCAAGCTTGCGGATGATCGGGGTTCGACAGTCGTCCCGCTAGCTCCATCGCAAGCCTGGTTGCTTGCGTCGTTTACGCTCCGAGCATCGCTGAGACACTTCCCGCCGAATTCCTCGATCAGTTCGACGAGCGGTTCGACTGCTGGAACCGAGGCGAGCTCGACCAGATGCTCGAGCTGTACGCCGAGGACGCCATCTTCGACGTCTCGGCTGTCTTCACCGACGTCGCCCCGGTCCAAGGACACGTCGACATTCGGCGGTACTGGGCAACGCTGCAGGAGACCTGGAAGGGGATTCAGATTGAGCCGCTCGAGGCTTGGGACCTCGGGAACGGGTGGTTGGTCATCGACCAGCGGATGAGTGTGGAAGGTCAGCGGAGCGGAGCGGGCGCCAGTCAGCGCTTGGCCATGCTCTACAGGTTGCGCCCCGACGACCACAAGGCAGTGCACGCGCGGCTTCTCCCGGATGTGGAGACGGCAATGTCCGTGGCGAAGTCAGCCGACCCCTGAACCGCCGAGGCGGGCGAGCGCTTCAGCTGAGCTCCTCGGCCAGTCCGATGATGATGCCCTCGGGGCCACGCAGAAAGCAGACTCGGTAGATGTCCTCGTACTGCGCAATCTCGCCGACGAGTTCGCCACCGTGGCTGCGCAGGCGGGTAACGACGTCGTCGATGTCGTCGACAGTGAACATGATGCGGCGCATGCCCAGCGCGTTCGCCGGGGCGCTTTCCGGCTCGGCTCTGACCGCCGGCGGCGTGTGGAACTTCGATAGCTCCACTCGGCCGAGGCCGTCCGGGGTCCGCATCATGGTGATGTCGGCACGGACGTCGTTGAGCCCGACGGTCTGGTCCACCCAAGGCCCCTCGACCGTCGTCTCGCCTTCCATCTCCATACCGAGCTCGGCGAAGAACGCTTTGGCAGCCTCGAGGTCCTCGACGACGATGAGCACGTTGTCCATTCGCTGAAGCATGTTGTCCTCCTGGTGTCGTGGGCCGCGTCTGTCGCGGCCTTTTACCTGGTGAGCGGAGCGTCGGGGGCGGATATGGTCCCCCACATGGGTGAGGCGTACGACGTCGTGGTCGTCGGCGGCGGTTCGGCAGGGGCGGTGATCGCCGCCCGGTTGTCGGAGGATCCGGAGTGCCGCGTTGCACTGCTGGAGGCAGGCGACCGGCCCCCGGAGGCCGAGGCGATGCCGGCGGCATGCGCCTCGCTCCAGGTGAACCCCGAGACCGACTGGATGTACACGGCCGACGCCGGGGAGGCGGGCCGGGGGTTGCGCGATCGCCGGATGATGGTCCCGCGCGGCAAGATGCTGGGGGGCTCGTCGGGGATCAACTACATGGCGTACGTTCGCGGCCATCCGGGCGACTTCGACGCGTGGTCCGACGGCGGGGCCGCCGGCTGGGCCTACGACGAGGTGCTCCCGTACTTCCGGAAGAGCGAGGGCCTGGCGCCGAGCGGCGACATCGTCGTCGACTTCGACGCCCACAACACCGAGGGACCGCTGGGCGTATCGGTGCGGGCGCCCGGTGCTCGAGGGCGCCCAGCGAGTTCGTCGACGCCGCCGTCGCCGCCGGCATCCCGATGGGTGACTACAACGGCCGCGACCGGGGCGGCCCGGACGGCGTCGTCTCGCTGCTGCAGACGACTACCCGAGACGGCAAGCGGGCCAGCACGTACCACGCGTTCCTCGAGGGCGAGGCCGAGCAGCGTCCGAACCTCGACGTGATCTGCGGCGCACACGCGGCTGCGGATCGTTCTCGAGGACGCCCCCGACGGGCCGCGGGCCACGGGAGTCGAGTACCGCACGGCAGTCAGGCGAGTCGGCGGTCGTCCACGCCGACGAAGGACATCGTGCTCAGCGCCGGCGCGGTCGGGTCACCGCAGCTGCTGCTGCTGTCGGGAATCGGCCCGAAGGACGAGCTCGAGGCGCTCGGGATCGCGTGCCGGCTCGACTCGCCCGACGTCGGCAAGCACCTCAAGGACCACCTTCAGCTCGCACTCGTGTTCCCCGCCCCCGGGGTCGGCGTGTCGATGACGGAGGTCGGCATGTCGATGGGACCCGACGCGCTCCGCGCCCCGGCCGGACCGCTCCCGGCCGACCCGGCCGACGACGCGGACCTCGACCCGGAGCTGGAGGCGCTCAAGGCCGAGGCCGAGCGCCGCGTCACGGAGTGGGCGACGACCGGCCAGGGGCTCGCGTCGTCGTCGCTCTACGAGGCGTGCGCCTGGTACTCGACCGGCCTCGGCGACGAGCACACCCACGACGCCCAGCTCGGGTTCTTCATCTGCGGCTACAACCCCGACCTCTGGCGCGACTGCCTTCGGGTCGACCCGGCGGAGTACTTCGACGACCCGGACGTCGCCCTCGGCCCCGACGCCGAGAGCGTGATCGTGCTGGCCAACCCGGTGCAACCCCACAGCCGAGGGCGAGATCGTGCTCGCCAGCGCCGACCCGGGCGACGCGCCCGAAATCCGCATGAACTACTACGGCGACCCGCACGACCTCGAAGTCATGGTGGCCGTCGTGCGCAAGGCGCTCGACGTCGTCGCCCACTGGCCCGACCCTGACGCGCTCGGCCCGCTGCTACGTGCCGCCGGCGCTTGCCGCCGCGCACGGGCACGCAGCCGGGCGACACGCCGACGCGACGAGCTGATCATCGATCTGGCCCGGCACTACTCGCGCGACCGTCTACCACCTGACCAGCACATGCCGGATCGGCAGACGTCGTCGACGCCCGGCTGCGGGTGAAGGGCGTGGCCGGCCTGCGGGTCGCGGACGCCAGGGTGATGCCCAACGTCGTCAGCGGAAACACCAACGCCGCCGTGATCATGATCGGCGAGAAGGCCGCCGAGATGCTCGCCGCCGACCACGGCATGACGCTCCGGGAGCACGTCGGCGTTTAGCTCCCGTCACGGCGGTCAGCGATACTCGCGCTGAGCTTGATGGCGGGTGGGCACGGCAGCCGATTGTTCCTGGGAGCGGTGGCGCTCTCCGCGGCCTGCGTCGCCCAATCGATCGGTGAACCTGCTACCGCCGGGCCGGGTTCCCCCCGTGCGCCGGGCGTCGTCGGCGCCCCGATCGCCTGGACCGAATGTGGCGAGGCGCTCGAGTGTGCCCGGGTCCGCGTCCCGCTCGACTGGGACCGCCCGGCCGGACCCACAATCGGGCTCTCGGTCATCCGCCATCTCGCCAGCCGGCCCGAGCAGCGGATCGGCTCGATGTTCGTCAACCCAGGTGGACCGGGCGAGTCAGGCGTGGGCCTCGTTCGAGGGGATCCGGAAGGACTCGACGCGTTCGGTGACGGTCGTTTCGACGTGGTCAGCTGGGATCCGCGCGGCACCAGCGCCAGCGCCCCCGTCCGCTGTTTCCGAAGCGACCGGGCGGAGGAGAAGTTCTGGGACGGGGCCTCGATCCCGACGACCCGGAAGGCCTCGGAGCGCTACCGGCGCAGGACGGCCGCCGTCGCCCGGCGCTGTGGCGAGGTCAGCGGCCGGCTTCTTCCGCACATCTCGACCGCCGACACCGCCCGCGATCTCGACCACCTCCGGGGTCTCGTCGGCGACTCCGAGCTGACCTACGTCGGCCTCTCGTACGGCACCTTCCTGGGCCAGACCTACGCGAACATGTTCCCGGACCGGGTCAGGGCGATGATGCTCGACGGCATCGTCGATCCGTTCAAGTACTCGAAGGGGGCCGAGGCCAGGGTCGGCCGCAACATCGTCGCCGGCGACGGGGTGTTCGACAGGTTCCTCTCGCTGTGCGAGGGCGCCGGCCCGGACCGTTGCGCGCTCAGCGGCGGCGCCCGGACGGCCGCCGAGCGGGTCGAGCGGCTGTTCGCGCGGCTGCGGCGGACGCCGACCCCCGCCCCGGCTGCGAGTCCGCCGGGCGAGCTCGACTACGGGGAACTGCTGGTCTCGCAGTTCGCGCCGATGCGCTCACCGGCGCTGTGGCCGCAGGACGCGGCCGATCTGGCCGCGGCGCTGGGCGGCGACGGATCGGCGCTCGAGACCGCCGCTCGCCCGCTGCTCTCGCCGGCCGCCCTCTCCGCAGCGACCACCTCGGCGGCGATCTCGTGCGCCGACGCGCCCGCACTCCGGGGCTCGCGGGAATGGCCGCAGGTGATCAGCCGGCTCAACCGGATCAGCCGCCTGCAGGGCCTGGTGCAGGGCTGGTGGCTGTGGGCCCCCTGCGCCTCCTGGCCGGTGCGCGGCGAGGACAGCTACCGCGGGCCTTGGAACGCTTCGACCCCGAATCCGATCCTGCTGATCGGCACGCGCCACGACCCGAACACCGCGTTCGCCAACGCGCGCCGGGCCGAGCGCCGACTCGGCAACGCCGTCCTGCTCACCCACGACGGCTACGGCCACGTCAGCTACTCGGATCCCAGCCAGTGCGTCGAGCGGGCGAGGGTCGCCTACCTGGTCGAGCTGATCACGCCGCCGAAGGGCACCGTCTGCGAGGCGGACCAGGAGCCCTTTGCGCAATTGAGCCCGCCGGCCCGCGGCCGGACTCAGGCGGGGCGGGTCTGGGATGCGACGCCGTGAAGCTTGTCGACGTTCGTCCCGTTGCCGCCGACATCGATCAGCAGCTGCAGGTCGTGGGGTCGGCTGGCGATCTGAAGCGCGTCCTCCTGCGTGACCCGACCGGCGGTGATGGCGTTGTAGAGCGCCTGATCGAAGGACTGCATGCCGTAGTACTCACCCTCGGCGATCAGCTTGGCGAGCCCGTCGGTCTGCTTCGGGTCGGCGATCATGTCGCGAACACGGGCGGTCGTCCTCAGGATCTCGCAAATCGCCATGCGTCCGCTGCCGTCGGCGGTCGGCACCAGACGCTGGGAGACGATCCCTCTGATCGTTCCGGCGAGCATCGTCCGGACCTGCACACGCTCGCTGAGATCGAACAGCTCGATGATCCGGTTGATCGTCTCCGCGGCGTCGGCGGTGTGCAGGGTCGAGAGCACCAGGTGTCCGGTCTCGGCGGCCGAGAGCGCTGCGCGCGCGGTCTCCGGGTCGCGCATCTCCCCGATCAAGATCACATCGGGGTCCTGGCGCAGGACGTGGTGAAGGGCGGCGCCAACCGAGGTGGTGTCGATCCCGACCTCGCGCTGGTCGATCGACGACCTGCGGTCCCGGTGCACGTACTCGATCGGATCCTCGATCGTGACGATGTGCTTGCGGTGAGTTTCGTTGATGTGGTCGACCATCGCGGCCAGCGTGGTCGACTTGCCCGCGCCCGTTGAACCGGTGACGAGGACGATTCCCCGGCGCTCGTCGGCGAGCGTGCGAAGCGCCTCCGGGAGCCCGAGCTCGTCGATCGTCGGCACCGAGCTCGGTACCAGCCGGAGCACCAGCGAGATCATCCCGCGCTGCCGGAACGCGTTGACCCGGAAGCGCGCGAGCCCGGGAGCCGTATAGGAGAAGTCGACCTCGTGGCGGCTTTCGAACTCGGGCATCACGACGCTGGGGATCATCTGCTGCAGCGCCGCCTCGGTATCACGGAGGTAGAGGGGTCCAGCGTTCTCGTCGACGTCGATCAGGGCACCGTCGACTCGGAGCAGCGGAGGAATGCCCACCTTCAGGTGCAGGTCGGATCCGCCCGACTCGACGAGGCGTTGGAGCGTGGCTGTGAGATCGAATGCAGGCGCAGTCATCGATGTCTCAATCGGCGGCTTCTGCCTGAAGCCTTAGCGCGTCAGTACGCCATGTAGGTTGGGCGTGATGCACAAGATGACGCTCATCGGCGCGCTTGCGGTCACCGCGATGGCCGTCGTACCGCTGGGCGCCACTGCCAGCGGAACGGGAACGAACGGCCGCGATTTGGAGCTCGGGCGTGGTGGCTTCGCGGGGCTGGTGGGGATCGGCGGTGGTCGAAGGATCTACCTGGAATGCCACGGTCGCGGACGGCCGACGGTCGTGCTGGAGGCGGGTCTGCGCAGCCGCTCGGACTTCTGGATCGAGCGCACCGACGAAACGAGGGGCGTGACGGTCGTGCCCGGGGTGGCCAAATTCACACGAGTCTGCATCTACGACCGCCCCGGGACCACGCTCGGCACCAGCGAATTCAGCCGCAGCGATCCGGTGCCGATGCCCCGTACCGCACGCGACGCGGTCGCGGACCTCCACGCGCTGCTGCGCGCGGCCCGGGTGCCGGGCCCCTACGTCCTGGGCGGGCATTCGACGGGTGGCCTGATCGCCCGCCTCTATGCCGCGATATATCCGCGCGAGGTTGCGGGGATGGTGCTGGTCGACGCGCTGTCCGAGTTCTTGCGCAAGCGGTTCACCGCCGAGCAAATGGCTGTCTACGACGAGCTCAACAACGGGTCGCTGCCCGGACTCGAGGACTACGCGGATCTCGAGCAGATCCTCTTTCGGCCGAGCTTCAGGCAGACCGCCCGCGCAACCGGCGCCGAACCGCTGCCCGACATACCCGTGGTCGTCATATCCCGCGGCGAGACGTTCCCCCTGCCCGAGGACCTCCCCGCCGGACTGACGACCGAGGTGTCCGAACGCGCCTGGAGCTACGCTCAGGACCGGCTCGCGCGGCTGACGCCGGACATACGCCAGTGGGTCGCCAAGCGGAGCTCCCACTACATCATGTTCAGCCAGCCAAGACTGATCGTCCGCGCGATCCGACGCGTTACACGCTTGGCGACCTCCTTTCCAAGGAGGAACGGAGTGATGCCGTGAAGGTGGTTGTTGGCATCGCGGTCGCGGCTTCGCTGTGCCTGTTGCCGGCGGGCGCCGCATCGGCCGCAGGCCCGTGCCCCGGTAGCGAGATTCCCACCGCGTCTGGCTGCACGAGCTTCGCCGCCGCGGGCCGCCAAGTCGACGCGATCGTCCAACGGGCAACGCAGGACAACGACCTGCGCGCCGCCCTGGTGCGAATCGACGTCGGCGACCGCACCCTGACCAGGTTCGCAACCGGGCAATCCATGGCGGGTGACCCGGCGAGCCTACGCATGCACTTCCGGATCGGCTCGATCGCGATCCCATACCTGATCGACCTGTTGCTCCAACTCCAGGACGACGGGAAGCTGTCGCTCGACGACCCGGTTTCGAACTGGCTTCCCGGTCTGCCCAACGCCGATCGCGTCACCCTGCGGATGCTGGCGAACAGCACCTCCGGCTATCCCGACTGGATCCAGGGCAACCCGGCCTTTTCCGAAGCGCTATTGGCCGACGTGTTCAAGCAGTGGAAGACGCAGGAGTTGCTGGACGCGGCATTCGCGCAGCCACTCATCTGCGAGCCGGGGACGTGTTTTCACTACGCGCACACCAACTTCGTGATCATCGACCGGGTCATCCGCGAGCTCACCGGCCGCCCGGTCAGGTCCCTGATGCGCGAGCGGGTCCTGCGACCGCTCGGCGTGGATGAAACGAAGATCTCCGCGTTCCCGGGGATGCCGGCGCCGATCCTCCACTCCTACTCGGTCGATCGCGGGCCGTACGAGGACTCGACCTTCTGGAGCCCGTCGTGGACGATCAACAAGAGCACGATCATGACTGCGACGATCGGCGACGTGATCAAGGCGGCGAAGGCGCTTGGCACCGGGGCGCTGATCTCGCGGCGTGCTTCGCGCGAGCGCTTCGCACCGACCACCGTCGGTTTCGGGCCGTTCAACGAGGCCTTCTACTACGGTCTCGGCGTCGTGGTGAGCAATACCTGGCGGATTCAGAATCCGGACCTGAACGGATACACGGCGATCGCGGGCTATCTGCCGTCGATGAAGATGTCGCTCGCGCTCACGGTGACGAACGGCCAGGGCGCGGCCACAGCCGGCGTCAACCACAGCCAGAAGCTGTTCGAGTCGATCACCGAGTATCTGACGCCGGAGCATCCCGGTGCGGCGCCCGTTGGGTAGCTCCCGCCCTCCCCTCGCGCTCGCCTGTGCGGCAGCGCTGTGGCTCGCGGCTTGCGGGGGTGACGGCGACGAGACCGAGACGGAGGCCGCGGTGAGCCCGGAGGCGGTTCTCGAGTGCGTCGAGGCCGCGGGATTGAATGCGTCTCTGCAGCCGGTCGAAGCTGGGACGGAGAACGACCCGACCGTCTACCTCAACGTCGACCTCGGCAAGACCGGCATCTCGGTCGCGTTCTTCGAGGAGCCCGCAGCCGCGCAAGCGTTCGTCGAGACCCAGAATGAGGTGGCGGCCTCTGGGCTCAACCCGAACGACACGGAGCTCGCCTCCCCGACGAGGGCGCTCACCGTCGACAACCAGTTGACCGATGTCGAGCGCGAGCGCGAGATCGTCGTCGGCTGCCTCTAACCGGCCTCTGCGACCGCGCGCGCCTCGCGCTGGGCGGACTCGATCGAGCCCTGGATCCAGGCATGGAACAGCGAGCAGTGCTCCCCGGCGAAACGGATCCGGCCCTCGGGGGCGGTGATCGCGGCGTGTAGCTCGCCCTGCTGGCCAGGGTCGAACAGGGCGAAGGCGCCGCCGGCATACCGGTCGTCGTACCACGCGTAGGACGCGCCGCACTCATAGACCTCGCGGATGCGCGGGTGGATGCGCTCCACGTCGGCGAGCGCCTCCTCCAGGCGAGTCTCCTCGTCCATCGCTCCCCATCGCGCGGCGTCCTGGGACCAGGTGTAGCTGGCCAGCAGCACGCCGCGGCTGGTCGACGGATCGGGTGTCGGGTAGTTGAGGCGCCGGATCGGAAGGTCGGTGCAGGTCGCTCCGCCGAAGATCCCCTCCTGCTCCCAGATCCGCTCGCGGACCTGGAAGAGGATCTTCGTGGACGCCGCGTAGTTGAGCTGCCGGATCGCCTTCTGCTTCTCACGCGTAAACGGCGTCACCACCTCGACCTGGCGCAGAACGGAGAACGGCAGCGTGCAGATCGCGTAGTCCGCGGTCTCGGAGTACCGGCCCGCCTCGGTCTTGAAGTGCACGGTGACGTCATCCGGGGTCTGCTCGAGCGCGTGGACCTCCGCCCCGTAGCGGATGTGCTCGGAAAGGGCCTGCGCGAGCGCCTGCGGGAGGCGATCCGCGCCGCCGAGGACCTCCTGCATGTCCATGTATGCGCCGCCGAGGTCCTCGCGCAGCACCTCGACGGCGGCGTTGTGCATGTCGGCCTCGAGGAAGTTCATGACCCCGTACATCTCGATGGCGCCCGGTGAGAACCCCTTGGCCTTCAGGAAGTCATAGAGCGAGTGCTGGTCCCAGCGGCGCACGATCTCCTCCCAGCCCGCCTCGCGGTCGTCGTCGAGCAAGGCGCGCTCGTCGCTGATCGCGGCCTCCCAGAGATCCGAACACGGTCGGCCCCGCTCGTGGTCCGCCACCTCGAAGCCGAGCCGATCCGGGTCCGCCGCCGCCTCCGCGGCGGTCATCCGCTGGCCCCCGACGTGGACCAGCCCCTCGGGGCTGTCCATCACGAACGGGCGCAGCTCGAGCCCGAACCGCTCGCACAGGGCGAGGGTCAGGTCGTGCGCGCGCGGGATCCGCATCGCGCCCGCCTCGGCGTACAGATCGTCGGCGAAGCACCGCAGCGTGTGGATGCGTCCGCCTGGACGGTTCTGGGCCTCGAGAACCAGCGGATCGTGCCCGAGCTCCGACAGCTCGAGTGCAGCGACCAGCCCCGCGATGCCCCCGCCGATCACGAGGACCCGCTTCGACTGATCGGGCTCCTTCACCTCTACGGGAAGTTCAGCTTCTCGTCGTACGAGTCGAATTGACCGGTGTCGTTGACCCCGTCGCCCGCGCCGCCGTCGACCCGGTCGAAGAAGTTGTCCTTCATCAGGAAATGGTCGGCGCCGGCACCACCGATGGTGTAGTCCTCGCCCGCGCCGCCGGTGATCTGATCGTTGCCGAGACCGCCCTCCACGTAGTCCTCGCCGAGGCCGGTCTTGATCGAGTCGTTTCCGCCGACTCCGTACACCTCGTTGTTGGCGGCGATCGCGTTCGCCTGCGCGGTGGCGATGTTGATCGTGTCGTTGCCGGAGCCGAGGTCGATGCGCTCGAAATCGGCCCGGACGTTGTCGCCCTCTCCGACCTGGCCGTCGTCCGCCACGTTGTCGAGGTCGATCGTCAGATCAGCGCTGCGGCTGCCGTAGTACAGGCGGTCGACCCCGGTTCCGCCCAGGAGCGCGTCGGCTCCGGAGGTCGCCGTGCCGCCGTCGACGTAGTCGTCGCCGTCGCCGGCATCGGCCGTGTCGATGCCGTTGCCCGGGTACAGGGTGTCCTCGCCGTCGGCGCCCTTGAGCGTGTCGTTCTCGTTCCCGGCGTCGAGGTAGTCGTCCTCGCCGCCGCCCTCGAGCGTGTCCATCCCGGCGTCGCCGTAGAGGGAGTCGTCGAGATCGCCTCCGTAGAGGGAATCGTCGCCGCTGTTGCCATCGAACGAATGCGCCAGCAGGCGCGCCGAGGTGAACCGGGCGTCGACCAGGTCCTTCGCGGTGCCGGTCTGGATGTTCTCGATGTCGGAGCGCACGTTGTCCCCCTCGTCGGCGACACCGTCCCCGCCCACGTCAGCGCCGTCGTTGGCGACGTTGTCGAGCTTCACGATCACGTTCGCGGTCCGGGCCGTCAGGTAGAGCACGTCGGTGTCGGGCCCGCCCGAGAGATCGTCGGCGCCGTCGGCCAGCGAGCCCCCGTAGTAGCCGAGCTGGTCGCCGTCGGGGCCGCCGTTGAGGTCGTCGTCGCCGGCGTCCCCGTCCATGTAGTCGACCCCGGCGTCGCCGAAGATCAGGTCGCGCCCATCACCGCCCCTGAGCGTGTCGCCCGCGGGCCCGCCGTGGAGCTCGTCGCCGAGGATCGTCGGGGTCGAGCTGTCGGGGCCCCCGAGCAGCGTGTCCGCGGCGCGACCGCCGGTCAGCTTGTCGCTGGCGGCGCCGCCGTCGATATCGCCAACCCGCGCGAGGGGCGACCCGCTCGTGCCGCCGCCACCGACGGAGAGCGTGTCGCCGCCGAGGCCGCCGTCGAGCTCGACCTGGTCGAGCCCGGAGAAGGTGAGGTCGACGTCGGTGTCGGCGTTCATCCTCGCCCCCGCCGTGCCGAAGATGGCGGTGTCAGCCGCCGACGCGCCCAGGAACGCGATCTCCTCGCCGGAGCCCGTGCGCAGATCGACGGAGATCTCGATCTCCGAGACCACGCCGGCGCCGGTCTCCGGCGTCATCCCGGGCTCGAGGGCGCCACCCGCGCGGTCGATCACAACGCGCTGGAAGTTGGCCGTGGTGCCGGCGACCGCGATCGTGTCCGTGTTGTTGACCGTCGCCGCGCCGCAGTTGGCGCCGTTGACCTGGATCGCGTTGCCGCTTCGGCCCAAGCTGGCCGAGTCGGAGGCGGCCGAGAGCGTCACGGATGCGGTCGCGGTCCCACCCGAGAACGAGCAGGAAACCACCGCTCCCGCCATCGCCGGTGTGAGTGTGCCTGCCGCCACGAGGGCGCCGAACGCCCCCAGCGTCGCCGCGAACCTGCGCTTGATCATCCTGATCCCTTCGAGTAGTGACTGAACGTCGTCCGTGCGCCCGCCTCCCCGCCGTCCACTCTAGGCGGCAGGCACCCCCTCGTCAACGTGACCCTGACCGAAACGAGCACCGCCGCGTTGTGTTCAATGAACATGCGGACTCGGCAGCTGGCTCTAACCGCGGGCTTCGCCCTCGCGGCGATGGCCCCGACCGCGTCGGCCTATAGCCCCAACCCCGCGATCTCCGCCGACGGACGCTATGTCGCCTTCGCCTCCTCGGCGCGAGACCTCAGCGGCGAAGACGACGACTCGGCGACCGACATCTTCGTGCGCGACCTCCAGACGAACGGCGTAACCCTGGTCAGCCGGGCGACGGGCGCGAGCGGGGCGGGCGGCGACCGCAATTCGGAAAGTCCCTCGATCTCCGCCGACGGGCGGTACGTCGCGTTTGCGTCACGGGCCGCGAATCTCAGCGCCGAGGACGGCGACCAGGGCGAAGGCGCGTTCGGGACCGACGTCTTCGTGCGCGACCTCCAGGCCCAGACGACGACGCTCGTGAGCCGCGCCGGCGGCGCCTCCGGTCCGGCCGGGGACAACTTCTCCCTCGATCCGTCGATCTCCGCCGACGGGCGCTACGTCGCCTTCGAGTCGGTAGCCGACAACCTGAGCGCGGAGGACAACGATTTCGCGAACATCTTCGTCCGCGACCTGCAGGCGAACACCACCACGCTGGCCAGCAGGGCGACCGGGGCCGCCGGCGAGGCGGCGAACGGCGGCTCGGTCAGGGCCTCGGTCTCCGCCGACGGACACAGCGTCGCCTTCGAATCGGTCGCGACCAACCTGGGCGCGGATGTCGCCACCGTCGACATATTCGTGCGTGACCTGCAGGCGAACACCACCACGCTCGTCAGCAGGGCGACCGGCCCCTCCGGCCCGGCCGGCGACAGCTACTCCACCGCGCCCTCGATCTCCGCCGACGGACGCTACGTCGCCTTCGAATCGGCGGCGCAGAACCTCGCCACGGGCACCAGTCCCTACATCGGCCACGCCTTCGTCCGCGACGTGCAGGCGAACGTCACGAGCCTCGTCAGCCGGGCGACCGGAGCTTCCGGTCCGCTCGCGGACCGGGGCGCGCGAGCGCCCGAGATCTCGGACGACGGAAGTCTCGTCGCCTACGCGTCGGGCGCCGACAACCTGAGTGCTGAGGACCGCGACGTGGTCGGCGTCGACTGTTACATGGTCCCTCATCAGTGGATATGCGAGGACGTGCGGGTCGCTGATGTCTTCCTGCGCGACCTGCAGAGCTCCGCGACCGTGTTCACGAGCCGCCAGAGCGGCGCTGAGGGAGCGGCGCTCCCCGGCTCCTCCGATGAGCCCTCGATCTCCGCGGACGGCCGCCACCTCGCGTTCAGCTCATGTCGAACCAGCGACGACACGAGCGATGCGATCGACATCTACGTTCGCGACCTGGAGAGCGGGGGCCTGGCCTGGGTCGGCGACGAGCCCGACCCGGGCGTCGGCGGCAGCCTGCTCTGCTCGGGCCTTCGCGTGGACGCCACATCCCCGGTGACCTCGATCACCAGGCGCCCGGAGAACAAGATCCTCGCCGAGGACGAGAAGGTGAAGGTGAAGTTCGCGTTCACCAGCACGGAGTTCGGCTACCTCACCGGGTTCAAGTGCAGGCGCGACAAGAGGCGGTGGAAGAAGTGTGACTCGCCGATGGCCTACAGGGCCAAGCCCGGCAAGCACAGGTTCCGCGTGCGCGCCTTCGACGCGGCCGGAAACATCGACGAGACGCCGGCGAAGGACAGATTCAAAGTCGTTCGGTGACAAGGCCGTTCACGAGGAGTACGCTCGCTGCGAGTCGCGAGGAGCGCGGCTCGGGACGGGAGGCGGAATGGATTTGCGAAACGGCCTCGTCGTGGTCGTCCTGATGGGCACGCTGGTGCAGGCGGCGCCGGCGCTCGCCGCGCCGCCCCCGAACGACGACTTCGGCTCGGCTCAGCCGCTCTCCGGGACCTCCACATCCGCAGCCGGGACGACGGTCGAGGCGACCCTCGAGGCCGGCGAGCCGCCGCACTACACCAGCAGCAACGGCAGCGTCTGGTACTCCTGGACGGCACCCGAGACGGCCGTGGTCCAGCTCGATACCTGCACGCCCGCCCCGGGAACGACCAGGGTGCAGCTCTACTCCGGGGCGGCGCTGGGCTCGCTGACCGAGATCCCGCCTCGATCCGACCGCCCCAACTGCCCGAGCTTCGGCGCGGGGGACCTGGGGACCTTCAACGTCACGGCCGGGAACGTCTACCGGATCTCGGTGATCGAGTACGCGGCGGATACGACCTTCACGCTCGTCCTGTCGGCCACGCCGACGCCCTCCAACGACAACTTCGCCGCGGCCCAGGACCTCGGTCAGGCGCTCGACGTCGACCTCGACGCGACCACGGCCGGTACGACCCTGGAGCCGGGGGAACCCGACTACTTCGGCGGGTCCGGCGACGGCAACTCGGTCTGGTACCGCTGGACGGCGCCGAAGCGGACCAGGGTCTGGATCGACAACTGCAACGCGGCCTCCGACTCACAGGTCACCGTCTACACAGGCACCTCGGTCGGATCGCTGGAGGCGGTGGAGCCCCACTACGGCGAGCCGCAACCGCCGGGCTGCGAGGGCGACGGGCTGTTCGGCCTCCGCGATGAGTTCCTGGCGAGGGCGGGCACCACGTACATGATCCGCGTCTATACCGACCTCTACGACGACGGCGCCTTCCACCTGCGGATGCGCGACATCCTCTTCGACGGCACCCTCGACCAGTCGGCCTCCAAGAAGAAGATCAGGAGGGGACGGACGGTCACCTACACGATCGACATCACCAACCTGGGCACGATCTCGATCGACCCCGCGGTCGACCTGATCACCTCGAAGCCGGACAAGCTCGCCAAGCCGGTGGTCGGCACCAAGTACGTCTCGCTCGAGACCACGAACGGGAAGTGCGAGCGGGTGAAGTTCTTCGCCGTCCATCCGGGGGCGATCTGCGACATCGAGCTGGCCCCCGGGCAGTCCGCGCGGATCACCGCCAAGGTCAAGCCCTCGGGGTCGCTCAGCCACTGGGCCGACCTCGACTACGCGCATCAGGGCCATAACCCGATCTACGACGAGAACCGCGACAATGAGGAGGACGACCCCACGAACACCGTCGTCAAGCGGAAGCGAAAGCGCCACAACGGAGGGAACCGATGAGCCGTCGTCGCAACGTGGTCCCTGCCCTGCCGGTGGTCGTGGCCGCGGCGATCGGCGCGTTCGGGGCCGCTCCCGCAGGGGCTGCGACCTTCACGGTGACGAACACCAACAACTCCGGCGCGGGTTCGCTCCGGCAGGCGATCACCGACGCGAACGTCACGCTGGCGGCTGACACCGTCAACTTCAACATTCCGGGCGCGGGCCTCCACACGATCACGCTGACCAGTCCGCTGCCCGCCATCAGCCGCCCCCTGACGGTCAACGGGGCGAGCGAGCCGGATTTCGCCGGCATCCCGGTGGTCCAGCTGAACGGCACCGGCGCCGGCGCCACCGCCAACGGCCTGCGGGTCACGCCGACGGCCAATGCAAGCGTGATCCGCGCATTGACGATCAACAGGTTCGGTCGCAACGGCATCGTGCTCGAGTCCGACGGGAACGAGGTCAGGGGCTGCTTCGTCGGCACGAACGCCGCCGGCACGACGGAGCTGCCCAACGGGCGCGATGGGGTGTCCGTCCTGGCCGGCTCGGCCACCAACACGATCGGTGGCACCACCACCGCGGACCGCAACGTGCTCTCCGGCAACGGCCGCGCCGGGGTCTTCATCACCGGCGCGGGCACCACCGGCAACCTCGTCCGCGGCAACTACATCGGCACCAACAAGGCCGGCACCGCGGCGGTCGGCAACCAGGTCGCCGGGGTCTGGCTCTCGGCCGGCGCCTCCACGAACACGATCGGCGGCGCGGCGACGACCACCCGCAACCTGATCTCCGGCAATGACCACTCGGGCGTGCTGATCGCGGGCGCCGCGACCCAGGGCAATACCGTCCGGGCCAACACGATCGGCATGGACAAGGGTCGTACCAGTGCGGTGCCGAACGGCGGCTCGGGGGTGTTGATCGGCGGCGCGGCGAAGAACAACACGGTCGGGGGGACCACGGCCGGTGAGCGCAACTGGATCTCCGGCAACGCGTTCGACGGCGTCGAGATCAACGGGCCCAACACCGACGGCAACGTGGTGCAAGGTAACCGGATCGGCCTCAACGGCGCCGTGAACGCCGCCGTCGGGAACGATCGATACGGCGTCAGCATCCGCGACTCCGCCGGGGACAACACCGTGCAGAGCAACGTGATCTCCGGCCACAACACGCCGTCGGACTCCGCAGGCGTGCTGATCAGCGGTCAGGGCACATCGGGCAACGACGTGCGCGCCAACAGGATCGGGACCAACGGCCCCGGTACGGCGGCGGTCGGGAATTCGATCGGCGTCCTGATCCGCGGCGGCGCCACCGCCAACGACGTCTTCGGCGGCAACCAGATCTCCGGCAACGCCATACGAGGGATCGATATCGGCGGGCCCGGCACCACCGGCAACCTCGTCCGCGGCAATCTCATCGGGCTCAACGCCGCCGGTACCGCTGCCCTCGCGAACCCGAACGGGATCTTCCTCCACAACGCGGCGAGCAACAACCGGATCGGCGGGACGACCGCAGGTGACCGCAACGTGATCTCCGGCAACACCTCACGCGGGATCGAGGTCTCGATCAACGCGCCCACCGCGAACCTGATCCAGGGCAACTACATCGGCCTGAACGCGGCCGGCACCGCCGCGGTGGGCAACAACACCGGGATCATCCTGCTGGCGGGCGCGACCAACACCACGATCGGCGGCACGGCGGCGGGGGCGGGCAACGTGATCTCCGGCAACGCGACAAACGGAATCTATCTCGGCGACTCGACCACGCTGGGCACGGTCGTCCGGGGCAACCGGATCGGCACGAATGCCGCCGGGACCGCCGCGGTCGGCAACGGCGCCACCGGCGTCCAGGTGACGCAGAACATCCAGGACGCGCAGGTCGGCGGCACCACCGGCACGGCCCGCAACGTGATCTCCGGCAACGTCAACGGGGTGATCGTGGCGGGGAACGCGACCAATGTCAGGGTGCAGGGAAACTTCATCGGCACCGACATCACCGGAACCGCGCCGCTCGGAAACGGCGTTCACGGCATCGCCGTCGCCGGAGATGCTCACCAGAACGTGATCGGAGGACAGGCCGCGGGTGCCGGCAACAGGATCGCCAACAACGGTTCCGGCGACGGGGTCCTGATCGGCTCCGACCCGGCACAGGGCGCAGCGGGCTTGACCGACCCCGCCGGCGTCGGCAATTCGGTCCTCGGTAACCGGATCTTCTCCAACGCGGGTCTCGGCATCGACCTCGGCCCGGAGGACGAGGTCACCCTCAACGACATGACCGACGTCGACACCGGTCCGAACGGCCTCCAGAACTTCCCGGTGATCGATCAGGCGGTCAGCGGCGGGAGCACGTTCGTCAGCGGCTCCCTGAACAGCCGGCCAAACCGCGAGTACCGCCTGGAGTTCTTCACCGACTCGGTCGGCGACCCGACCGGTTACGGCGAGGGCCGCACGTTCCTCGGGGCCCGGACGGTGTCCATCCCCAACGCCACGAACGACGTGACCTTCGAGTACGTGTTCGGAGCCAGCACCAGCCCGGGCACCGGAGTCTCGGCCACGGCGACCGATCTGCTGAGCGGCGACACGTCGGAGTTCGGACTCGAGGAGATCGCCGAATAGGGGCGCGAGGCCGGGTTCAGAGTCGGGAGCGGAGGCGGCAGCGCCGCCACCACCGCGGGTCCGACTCGTAGCCGGTCGCCCGTAGCGCCGCGCCCGCGCGCCGCTCGAACGACCACGCGTCCCGGATCCCGAAGCGCTCCCGCCACTCGCCGACCCGCCCGGCGCGAATCGCGCGGTCCTCGCCGCGGGGTGTCCCCGGCGCGCTCAGATCCGTCGCGGCCACGGCGGTCGCCACCAGCTCCTCGTCGTGAGGCATCCCGCAGTGGGCGAACAGCCTCCGGCAGGCTTCCGCGGGCTCGGCGCGGACCTGCTCGTACCGGACCTCCAGCAGACGCTCGCCGAGCGTCACCTGGCCCCGGTCGCGTCCCAGCATCGCGTCGGACCACAGATCGGCGATCTCGTCAACCGTCTCGGACGGGCGCGCTTCGGCGAACCGGGACCAGCTGTCACGCGCGGCGACGAACGAGACGGCGACGTCGCGGCCGTCGCGAATCACGTGCACGAACCGGGCCTCGGGGAGGATCTCGCCGATCAGGTCGAGGTCCGACAGGTGCCAGGGGCTCTTCTCCACCAAGAACCGGGACCCGTCCGAACCTCGGACGAGCCAGCGCTCGGCGATCTCGCGCAGCTCGGCAACCAGCTCATCGCGGGTGAAGATCCTGCCCAGGCCCGGGGGCGGGAGATCGAGACTCTCCCCGGCCGCGGGCGCCGGCAGCGAGCGAAGGAGCGCCCCGAGCCCGACCCGGCGCGAGAACATGTACGTCTCCAGCAGGCCCCAGGCGTCGGGATGCATCGCCAGCATCCGCTGGATCCAGGTGGTCCCGGAGCGCGGCACGCCGACGACGAACACGGGGTTGATCGCGAGCGGCCGGGAGGAGGCGGAATCCACAGAGACCCATTTTCAAGGGTCGAGCCCTGGACGGCCGGATCGCCAGCGGCTACAGTCTGAGCGGATGTCACGGCAGGAGCTCGTCAGCGCCTTTCTCGAAGGCCAGATCAGCCGCCGCACCCTGATCAGGCGATTGATCGCGGGCGGTGTCTCGACCGGGGCGGCGATCTCCTATGCGCACGTCCTGTCGCCGGAGCGCGCCGGCGCCGCGGTCGGCGCGCGGGCCAGCGACCACTATCCGCTGGTCGACCTCGCGATCACGTCTGCATCGCTGGCCGCGATCAAGACGCCCGCCTCAGGCCCGCCGCGAGTTCAGTTCAGGCTCACGTCGAGCGAGGAGATCACACAGGCCCTCTTCTGGCTGTACATGAGGACCGGGAACGGCGGCATCCCGATCGGCATCCCCAACCCTCGCGAGGAAACCAACGTGATGGGCGGGGCCGGAACCCGGAGCATGGCCATCCAGATCAATCCGGCCTCACTCGGAACGAGGACCTCGGTCCGCTTCTACGTCCAGATGATCGGGCGGGACGCCGAGGGCTATCAGGTGTTGGCCAGCACGGCCAAGACGCTCACCTGACGCGGATCCGCCGCGGAAGCAGCGCGAGCCGTGAGGTCGCGCTGACCTTCGACGACGGGCCCGGCCCCGACACTTCGCCGATCCTCGACGAGCTCGCCGACCACGGCGCCAAGGCGACCTTCTTCGTGGTCGGATCGCAAGTCGCGCGGCGCGCCGACCTGGTCGCCCGGATCGCGGCCGAGGGACACGAGGTCGGATCGCATTCGTGGGCCCACGGACGCCACCGGCGTGCCGGGCCCGCTCTCGCAGTGGATCTTGCCCGGACCTCGATTGCGATCAGGCGTGCCGCGGGCGCCTATCCACGCTGGTTTCGCCCGCCGTACGCGCATTGGACGCCCGGGATGGTCCGTGCCGCACGCCTCGCCGGGATGCGGACGGCGACCTGGGACGTCGACCCACGCGATTGGGAGGCCGGCGATGCGGCGACCGTCGCCGAGCGCGTCAGGCGTTCAACTGAGCCGGGGTCGATCCTGCTCCTCCACGAGGGAAGCGGCGGGGTCGCCCTCGAGGCCCTGCCGGAGATCCTCGGGGACCTTCGGGACCGGGCGCTGGCGACGGTCACTCTGTCGGACCTGCTCGCCCGGGAGTGACCGGCGCCGGCCGAAGAGCAGCTCGAACCAGACGCCTGCCGACGCCGCCGCGATCCCGGCGATCACGAGCCGGCGGACCCGGCGGTAGTCGCCGGCGAGCTCGCCTCCCCATTCGGTGACGCGCGTGTCGGTGTTCGCAAGCCTCGCGCGCGGATAGTGCAGCAGCAGGTACCGGTAGCGACCGAACTTGCCTCGGCTCCGGTCGCCGCGGCTGTCGCTGCGCATGATCCGGCCGAACGCGCGGCCGCGGGCGAAGTGGTGGCGGAACAGCGCCGGAAGGGTCGAGCATGGGCTCCGATGCGTGAGCTGGATCGCGGCCTCGCGGTAGGCCCGGTGGCCGCGGCGCCAGAGAAGGTTGTTGACGGCCGTGTCCTCTCCGGCCCTGACGCCCTCCGGAAAGCCCCCGACCTCGTCGACGAACTCGCGCACGTACGAGCAGTGCGCGGGCGCTCCGGCGAGCTCGCCCGACGGGCGACCCGGCAACGCGCTCGAGTGATCGAGGAAGTACGAGGCCCACCCGGCCGGCGTGCGGTTACCGTTGACGATCGAGCCGGTCACCATCGCCCATCCCTGCTCGTGGGCACGGACGCGGTGGGCGAGGCTCCCCGCCGCGATCTCGACGTGTGACCCGGGGAACGAGACGTACTCCCCGCGCGCCACGCGCATGCCGGCGTTTCGCGCGTTACCGGGCGGCACCCGCTCGTCGAGCTCGACCAGCGTCACCGCCTCGCCGAAGCGATCGCGCACGATCACGGCCGTCGCCGGGCTGCCGCTGACGACGACGATCACCTCGAACGCCAGCGGGCAGTCCTGCTCGACCACCGCCCGCACCGATCGCTCGATCGTCTCCTCGTCGTCGGTCGCGATCACGATTGCCGAGAGGACCGGCGCCCCGGGATCGACCTCCTCCAGGTCGAGGACGACGCCCGTTTGCGCGGGATCGGCGAGGACCGGAAAGTCCGCGGGCCGCCGCAGCCAGCGGCGCGGGCGTCCCTCGGCCAGGATCGCCCCCGCGTAGTCGCGCTGCCAGCGACCGGCCGGGTCGACCTCCTCGTACTTTCGCAGGCGCGCGGCGCGGCGCTGCTCGTCGGCGCCGGCGTAGTGCTGGATCCGAATCGTCGTCTTCTGCCACAGCCCGCGGGGGATCGAGGTCGGGACGGGAACGAGGTGGAGCGTCTCGCTGGGCAGTTCCTGGCCCGGTCGCGGCGAGAACAGCCGGTACACCCAGAGGTCGGCGCGGTCGTAGCCGCCGCCCTCGACCATCCGGTGGACCCGGAACCCGTAGGCGCAGCTCGCGTCGGCATCGGTCTCGACGAACGACCGCAGCGCCGCGGCGTCGTCGGGATCCAGACGCTCATCGGCGTCGAGGAACAACACCCACCCCGCCTCCGCCTCGATCGCCGCGTCGAGCAGGGCCTGACGATTCGCGGCGTCGTCCCAGCCGGCGTACCCCTCGCGCCTCGGGTTGCGGAGCACCCGCTCGACGAGCGGCGCTGCCTCGAGGACGGCAGGCGTGTCGTCGGTGCTGCCGTCGTCGAGCGCGATCACCCGGTCGGCGAACCCCCCGACGCAGTCGAGATAGCCGGGAAGCTCGCCGGCGCAGTTGCGGGCCGGCAGCAGGCAGACCAGCCCGCCGTCCCCTGTCCGCGGCCCGGCCGCGGGCCCCGCGTCCCCCCGCTCGGAGACGGCGGCGCCGGAGAGGACCGGGGCGTGGGCGGGCCGGGGGAGCCAGGGGCCCAACGGGCCCGCCGGGGGCTCGAGCAGCGCCGCCTGGGCCCCCGGCGGGCGGGCGCCGGGGTCGGCCTCCGCATACTTCCGTCGCCGCAGGTCCAGGCGCTCGGGTGAATCGATATGCCTGGCGCGGATCGTCGTTCTGATCCAGGCACCCGCGGGAATCTGAATCGGGACCGGGTTGAAGTGCAAGCGCCCCGGGCGCAGCTCGTGATCGGGGTCGTATGCGAAGAGGCGGAAGACGTGGGAGGGCTCGGGTACCACGAGGCCTTCCCAGTCGCGGTAGAGCTCGATCCCGTAGGCGACGCCCGGGAGCGCGTCGGTGGCCAGGAACCTGCGCAAGGCGAGGGCGTCGTCGGGGTCGACCCGCTCGTCGGCGTCGAGAAAGAGGATCCAGTCGGGATCGAGCTCGGCGGCGGCCGCGAGCAGGCGACCGCGGTTCTCGCCGTCGTCCCAGCCGGCGTAGCCCTCCCGCCGCGCGTTGCGCAGCAGCACCTCCACGAACGGGCTCCGGTCGAGCAGCTCCGCCGTCCGATCGGCGCTCCCGTCGTCGAGCGCGACGACGCTCGCCCCGAGCGCGGCGATCGAGTCGAGGTAGCCCGGCAGGTCGCCGGCGGCGTCGCGCGCGGGCAGCAGGCACGCGATCGACGGACCCGTGTCCCCGCCCTCGCTCAGCCGGCGAGCCTCGTCGATCAGCCGCCCGACGTCGAGGTTGCCCGGGCACAGCTTGGCGGCGAAGACCTCGCGGTGGCCCACGACGTGCTCGCCGTCGAGCGGGATCCCCCAGCGAGCGGCGATCTCGGCGAGCAACCTCGCCCCGGCCGCGTATTGCGCCGCGTCGCGCGCGACCGCCGCGGGGTCGCCCCCGTCCTCGAACTCGATCCCGATCGTGAACGGGTTGACGCCGTCGGCCCCCGCGCCGTCCGCGAGCTCGGCGGTCGGATCGAGCACCCGTCCCGCGTGCCTGGCGGTGTCCGCCTCGTCGACGAACTGCACCACGCGGCCACCGAGCCCGACGAGGTAATGGGCGCTGACGCCGCTCTCGGCCCGGGCGAACCAGCTCGCTGCCCCCTCGAACGTGCCGTCGGTCGTATGCACGACCACCGCCCGCGGTCGCTCGCCGTCGCGCCCGCGGCGGAAGTTCGGGGACTCGCGGCGCTCGTAGCTCACGCGTGCAGCTCCGCCAGCCGCTCGGCCTCGCGGTCGAGCTCCCGGCGCGAGGCGGGATCGAGGCGGTCGAACGGGTCGAGCTCGACCTTTCCCTTCTCGAACCGCCAGCTCCCGGCCACCCGCCCGTCGATCAGGAAGGTCGGCATCGATTGCGGCGTCTTCGTGTTGAAGATCTTCGCCCGGTGCTCCTCGGGAAGGATCTGTGTGCGGCGGGCGTGCGCGAGCATCGTCGCGTCCCAGACCGGCAGCAGCCGCGGTGGCGCCGGCGTCTCGGCGTCGGGGAGCGGCAGCCGCGGCAGGTCGACGAGCTCCGACCCGTCCTCGGCACGAAAGTGGCGCAACTCCAGCGTCCCGAGCGCCCCCCGCACCGCCTTCAGGCCGATGCCCGCCCAGTCGGCGATCTCGCCCGGCGTCGCCGGCCCGAAGGCGCGCAGGTAGCTGCGCACGAGCTCGGTGGTCGCCTCGGCCACGCGCAGCTTCGGTCGCGGTCCGAGCCAGTCGGCCGCGTCGGCGAACAGGTCCGCGCGGCGACGATCCCAGGTGCCGGAGGGCGGCACCCGCACGAGGTCGATCCAGGCGTTGATGCCGCTGATCCCCGGCGCTCCGAGGCCGACCGCCTCCTGCAGCGCCTTGCGCGCGACGGGTCCGTCTGCGAGCAGCCGGCCGGCCCGCTTCGCCGCCGCGTTCATCTCCGCCGCCGTCGCCAGCTTGCGCGTGCGCAGCCAGTCCTCGCGCCGCTGCTTCGCGGTGGCGGTGGCGAACGTCCACCAATCGCCCGGCGAGAGCAGGTGGATCGTCGCCCGCAGCGAGGTGCCCTGGACCACGGTGCGGCGTTCCAGCGCCCGGGTCAGCTGGTCGCGCTCGAACCCCTCGAGGCGCGTCCAGAGGCCGATGTACATCGACGGCGCGTACTGCGCCTGGATTCCCCCGACCCGCTCGAGCGCCTTCGGCAGTGACATCCGCCGTCGCTCGAGCAGCAGCTGGCGCGCGAGCAGCGCGCGATTCAGCTCGCGCTCGCTCAGCGTTCGCAGCTCGGCCGCCACGTCCGGAACTTAGCCGTCCGCCCCCGGCCAGATGTCGCCGTCCGCGATCTCGAGCAGGTTGCCGGCCGGATCCTTGAAGTAGAACGACCGCCGGCCGCCCTCCCAGTCGTGCTCGTGGGTGACCTCGATCCCCGCGTCCGCGACCCGATCCCGCCAGCCCTCGTACGCGGTGCGATCGGCGGCCAGCAGGCAGGCGTGGCCGGGCCCGCGGCTGCCGTGGTCGGCGATGGGCCCCTCGCGCTCGGCGACCGTCTCGCGCTCGAACAGCAGGAGCAGCCCCGGGCCGAGGCGCAGCGCCAGCCCTCCCGGCCAGCGCGAGACGATCGGAAGCCCGAGCAGCTCCGAGTAGAAGCCCTCGATTACATCCGCGTCGGCGGCGTCGTGGTAGAGGCTCGTCTCGAGGACCGCCGCGAGCGGCACCGGGTCCGGCGCGGCGCTCATGCGAGAGCCTCCGCGAGCGCGGCGTGGCCGTCCCTGAGCACCGGGTCGCCGTGGGAGACGAGCACCCGCTCCACCGGCAGGTCCAGGAGCGGTCGCAGGATGTCGCGCAGACGCTCGACGGTCAGCCCGGTCCCGAGGTAGCCGAGCCAGGACTCGGGGCAGAGCCGCAACCCGCCGCCGGGCGCGCCGAGCAAACGGTCGCCGCAGACCAGAGCCCGCCGCGCCGGCAGCCAGAAGACGACCTCGCCGGCGCCACGCAGCGCCACGGTCTGCACGCCGTCCGGCAGTCGCTCGCGCGCCCGGGATGTGGACGCGCCGTAGCGGTCGACCAACCGGTCGCGGCTGCGGCGATGAAAGCCGATCGTCGTCAGCGCCAGGCAGCGGTCCGCTTGGGCGACCCGCGGGTCGGTCCACGACCAGAAGGCCTGCTCGGGATCGGGCACCAGGGTATCCACGAAGGTCGCCGCATCCTCCCTCAGATAGAGCACGCTGCCCACCTCCCGCTCCCAATCGGCCGTGCTGTTCTTGGCCGCCCCGGGTCGCCACCCGGGGTGCGGCGCCGTCCACCGCCAGAGGCCGGCGGCGATCTCGACCGGCGCGAACGGGCTTCCGCTCACGCGCGCGCCGGGCCGCCGGGCGGGATCGTCGAGCAGCGCGCGCAGCCGACCGCGCAGTCCGCTGCCGGCAAGGGCCCGGCGCAGCGCGCGCCGCTCGGCGGGCCCGGGCGGCGGCGCCGACCCCGGCGCGTAGCGGTTCGCGCGCAGCGACGCCGCGTACGCGCGGATCCCGGCCCGCGCGATCCCGGTAGCGCGTTGCTCGATCGCGAGCAGCGTCGTGCGCGGGCCGATCCGCCAGCCGAGCCGGTCGATCGCCGCGCGGAACTCGTTCACCTGGGCCTCGGCCGCGCGACCGTCGAGCAGCCGGCGGCGACGGCGCCACGAGACGACCGCCAGCGCGACCCCGACACGTCAGCACCAGCGCCATGGCGAGCGCGAGCACAACCGGCCACGGTCCCGAGCCACCGGGCGCGGCGGTGGCGGGCTCGCTCGCCTCCGGAGACTGCAAGCGCGCGTCGCCCGTCGCCTCGGGCGCGACCGGGTTCGGCGCGGGCCCGCGGAAGGCGGTCGCGAACTCGCCGCCGAGGCGCTGCGACTCGGCCGGCGCGGCGCCCGGAGTCGGGTCGAACGTGACCCAGCCGATCCCGCGGAAATAGACCTCGACCCAGGAATGGGCGTCGAAGTCGTGAACCTCGTAGGCCCCCGTCGCCGCGTTCGGCGAGCCGGGCGCGAAGCCGGAGACGACCCGGCTCGGGATCCCGAGCATCCGCAGCATCAGCCCCATCGTGCCCGCGAACTGCTGGCAGTAGCCGGAACGGTCATCGAACAGGAACGAGTGCAGCGGATAGACGTGCTCGGGTACCGTCGGCGTGTAGCCGTAACCACGCCGCAGGTTGCCCTCGATCGCGCGAACCGCGTCGTAGGGGGTCCGCGCGCCGGCCGTCCAGTCCTGGGCGAGGCGATACGTGTCCGCGTAGGGCGAGCCGAGCACCTGCGCCTCGACCCGGTCCCGGTGATCACCCCACAGCGGCATCGAGACCGTCTTCGCGGCGCCGGCCGGGGCCGGGATCCCGAGCAGCGTCGAGCCGCCGAAACGCCGGCGCGAGGTCGCCGGCGGCGCGTTGCGCAGCTGGTCGTGCGTCGGTTGCGGGACGTACGAGACGATCGAGTACTCCTCACCCCGCTCGAGCGGGTCGCCGACATGCGTGAGGGTGCCGTCGTGACTGGCCAGCGTGCCCTCGAGGCCATCGATCGCGCCGGTCAGCCCGGCGCCGATCACGAGGTCGCTGGTCAGCGCGCGGAGCTCGAACTGGGCGGCTACTACCCAGCCCGGGTGCTGGCGCTCGAGCTCTGCTCCGGGAACGGTTCCGCGGGCAGCAAGCTCGGCGGCCGCGGTCGTCGTCACCGGGCGCCGGGCGCTCCCAGCGGTAGCCGTCGAAGCGGTCGAGCACGCTCGCCTTCCAATACAGCGGCGTATCCGTCTCCACCGTCATCAGCGTCGTCCCGTCTCGCGGCCAATCGAGCGGCCCGTAGCTGTGGTTCCACTCGAACCTGACCGTGCGCTCGGCGCCGAACCACGACCAGTTCTCGTAATCCCACCACGCGGGGCCGTTGAGCCTGGCGACGAGCGGCAGGGTGAGCAGGCCCGCCGCGGCGGCGACGGCGATCGCGCGACCGCGGCGGCCCCACGCCAGTCCCGGGATCCACAGCCAGGCGACCGAGAACAACAGCAGGACGATGCCCCAGAACGCCTCGGCTCCGGGATTGTCGAGGGTCGCCCCGACCCCGTAGGTGATCAGCAGCAGGCCGAGCGCGGCGACCCGCAGGCCCCCGCGCCTGGTCGCCGGCCAGAAGGCGAGCGCGGCCGCGACGGCGACCAGGGCCGGGGCGCCGAGGGTCAGGGTCAGGCGAATCCAGGGGTCGTTACCGCCGTAGGGGAGCTGCGCCTCCTCGATTCCGCCGATGCCGCTGCGGAGCTCGTGGCGAAGCTCGCCCCACTCGGCCGGCGCCGCCAGGTGCAGGGGCAGCCCGGCGGCCACCAGCGCTCCGATCACGCCACCGACCGAGACCGTGAGCGCCAGGACGAAGCGCAGCCGCCGAGCCCGCAGGAACGAGAGCGCCCAGAGGAGCGCCGCCACCGCGCAGACCACGGTCAGCGCAAGCGCGAGGCGGCCGGCGGAGGAGGGCGCCACCAGCCGGGCCCACTGCGACATCCCGAGCACCGCGAGCGCCGCGAACAGCGGCAGCTCGATCGCCAGCGCCGGGCGCGCGACCGGCCTGGCCGCCGCCGCCCCTGCGCCGGGTAGCCAGGCCCGCTCGCGGCGCGCCGGCGCCGGCGACTCGGCGCCGCGACCGACGGGAACCGCCGCGCCGCTCACGCCGCTCGCCTCGTCCCGCGTGCGGCCCGGGCCCCGAGCCTGCGGCCCTCGCAGCCGCCGACCAGGAACGCGGGCTGCCCGGGCCCGCGCACCGACGGTCCGACCAGATAACGGACCCCGGATGCAGGGCGGATCGCGGGCGGCAGTGCCGGGGACGCCCGCGCGGTGACCCAGAACACGGCACCGACCCGCTGCAGGGGAGCGAGCGCCGGGCCGGCGCGCACGGGCTCGACCAACGCGAGCCGGGCGTGAGCCTGGTGCCAGCCGCGCAGCTCCGGCTCGACCTCCAGCGGCCGCCGATCGCCCGGGAGCAACAGCGCGCAGCCGCCCTCCTGGGAGAGGTGCCAGCACAACGACGTCGCCGCGCGGACCGCGAGGTCGAGCGCCTCGGCGCCCGCCGGGTGGGCAGCGTCGAGGACGACGAGGGGCGCGGTGTCGGCGCCCGCGACCAGGCGACGCTCGATCAGCTCACCGGTGCGGGCGACGGTCGGCCAGTGGATCCGAGACGCGGGGCTGCCCTCGCGGTGAGCGCGCAGGCCGTCGATCTCGAGCTCGATCGCTCGGGCGTCGAGGCGCCCGGCCCCGGCCCCGGCGTCGAGCCCGGCGAGGACGCTCGACCCGGCGGCGCCGCGGCCGGCGACGACGAGCGGCTCGATCCGCGGCAGCACCAGCAGGTCGGTCGCGGTGTCGGAGGCGACCACCCGCGTTCGCAGGCCGAGCGGATCGCGGACGGTCAGCCGCGCCGGCTCCAGCCGACGGCGGCCACGTCCGCGCAGCCTGACCTCCTCGTCCAGGCTCCGATTCCACCGCGGCCCGACCCGAAGCGGCGTTGCCAGCACCGGGTCCGTCAGCTCGCCGCCGGGCACCGGCAAATAGCCGCCGACCGCCCGGACCCGCAGGCGGAACGGCTCCTCCTCGATCACCCGGCTCGGGCCGGGGGCGCGGATCAGCTTCGACGGGGTCGCCAGGCCGACCCAGACCCAGAAGACGGTCGCCATCCCGAGCAGCCCGATGCCCGGGACGAGCAGCGAGGGCGAGCCGAACCCGAGGCCCGAGAGGATCAACGCCGCACCGAGGACAGCCGCGGTCGGCGCGGCGGGCATCGTCCGGGCCCTAGATCGCCGGGACGCGCTCGAGCGCGTCCACGATCACGGCGGCCCCGTCGCCGGGTGCCGCCTCGGGAGCCAACAGCAGCCGGTGGGCGAGGACCGCCGGCGCCAGCGCCTGGACGTCATCGGGGAGCACGTGGTCGCGGCCCTCGAGCGCGGCGCGCGCCTTCGAGGCCCGGAACAGCATCAGCACGGCGCGCGGGCTGGCCCCGAGCTCGACCCGCGTGTCGGTGCGCGTCGCCTCGCCGATCGCGACGGCGTAGCGGCGGAGCGCCTCGCTCCCGTGGACCGCCGCGACTCCCGCCTGCGCGGCGCCGACGGTGCTGACGTCGGTGACCGGGACGAGGTCGTGGACGCGGTCGTGGGCGGCGTGCTCCTCCAGCATCTCAGCCTCCTCCTGCGCGGCCGGGTAGCCGAGCGAAACGCGGACCATGAAGCGGTCGAGCTGCGCCTCGGGCAGCGGATAGGTCCCCTCGTACTCGGCCGGGTTCTGGGTCGCGAGGACCACGAACGGCCGCGCGAGCTCGTGCTGGTGGCCGTCGACGGTTACGTGGCGCTCCTGCATGCACTCGAGCAGCCCCGACTGAGTCTTCGGCGAGCTGCGGTTGATCTCGTCCACGAGAACGACGTTCGCGAACACGGGCCCGGGGTGGAACTCGAACCGTGTCTCGCGCTGGTTGAAGACGTTGGTCCCGACGATGTCGGTCGGCAGCAGGTCCGAGGTGCACTGGACGCGCGCGTACTCGGCGTCGATCGAGCGCGCCAGGGCGCGGGCGAGGGCGGTCTTGCCGACCCCCGGGTAGTCCTCGATCAGCACGTGACCCTCGGCGAACAGGGCGACGAGCAGGTCGCGGAGGACCGCGTCGTCGACCTTGACCGCGATCTTGATGTTCTCTCTCAGCCGCTGCCCGACTTCCGCCACGGCGGCTGGATCCAATCCAGGAACCGTCGCCACGAGTCCATGTTAAGGGGCGGCAGGTAAGGGCTCGGTGAGTTGGGGGGCGGGCGGGCTAGCTGAGGTGGTGTCCGGGGTCTCGCCTCAACGCTCGCTCCCCTGATGCGCCCCGGCCGCGCGACCCGTGGCGGCAGGCCATCCCGAGCCGACGACGATCCATCGCCGCATCACAAACGGTAGAGAAATCTCCGGACGCCTCGCCGGCGGTAGCGACGAAGTCGCGGTCTACCCGGCTTCGACCTGCCTTCCCTGTTCAGGACGCGATCCCGCGAGTGCGGACGCGAAGCGGAGCAACTCGCGGGAGTTGTTCCAACGAAAAGCAGTCCGGGGGTGACGGCGCTGCCTGCCTCGTGCGTAGCCTTCGCACAATCAAAGCTTTGCCAGTCACCTTTGAGAGACTCGCGCGGCTTGGCTTTGCCGCTGAATTTCTCTCTCCCGGACCGCATGGAGAACTTACGCGCGGCTGCAGGGAAATGCAAGGGGGGCGAGTGACGCAATCCCGCAATCTGCGGGAAAGCGCTGCTATCGCCGAGGCGCCGGCGGCTCCTTCTTCGCCAGCTCGCGCAGGTTGCGCGCGGCGCGCCCCAGCAGCAGGACGATCATCGTGCCCGCGATCGCGAGACCGATCAGGTCGAAGGCGGTCAGTTGCAGGTCGGCGACGACGAAGTCGAGGCCGGCGCCGAGCGCGACGACGGTGTTGAGCGCGATCAGGATCAGCGGATCTCCGTCGGCCCGACGTATCCGTAGCCGATCGAGAACCGGTTGAACGCGAAGCTCTCGAGGTAGACGTTGATCGAGAGGATCAGGTAGGCGACGACGATCAGGGTGCCGATCGAGAGCAGCATCAGCGGCGAGAGGCCCAGCCCGATCCCGATCGCCGCGGTGGCGATCGCGTCGACCAGGTGGTCGAGGTAGTAGCCGTAGGTCGGCCGCTCGATCCCCCGCACCCGCGCGAGGGTGCCGTCGAGCGAGTCGCCGAACCACTGCAGGACGAGCAGCCCGCTGGCGACCCAGAGCCAGTCGATCGAGTCGTTGGCGAGCTGGTAGGCGACCGCGACCCCGAGCGCGGCGATGACCCCGAGCGCGGTCAGGTCGTCGGGGAGCACCCAGCGCGGCAGCCGCGCGGCGATCCAGCGCAGGAGGCGCTTCTCGGGCTTGGCGAGCAGAAAGCTCGGCTCCCGCGTCGCCTCGACGGATCGCTCCAATCCCTGCTCACTCATCGAAGTGCATACCCGAACCAGCGCATCCGGTTTCGCGTCCGGCTACCTTCGCGCCATGAAGGGGTTGCGTCTCGTCCTCGCCGCGCTGGTCGTCGCCGTTGCGATTCCGCCGGCGCAGGCGCTCGCCGGGGCGGGGCCGAAGATGCGGGCAAAGATCACGCGGACCCAGTACGGGGTCCCGCACATCCGGGCGAAGACCTGGCAGGGACTCGGGTTCGGCTACGCATACGCCTTCGCCGAGGACAACATCTGCACGATCGCCGACTCGTACGTGACCGTGAGCGCCCAGCGCTCGCGGTACTTCGGCCCCGACGAGACCTGGAGGTTCTCGGGCAACGGGGCAGTCAACAAGAACATCGACTCCGACTTCTTCTACGAGCGGATCAACCAGTCGGGCATCGTCGAGGACCTGATCTCGCGCAAGCCGCCACGAGGGGCCGCTGCCGGAGCTGAAGAAGGCGGTGCGCGGCTACGTCGCCGGCTACAACGCGTACCTGCGCGAGACGGGCGTCGACCAGATCCCCGATCCGCGCTGCCGCGGCGCCGACTGGGTGCGCCCGATCACGCAAGCTCGACGTCTACCGGCGCTTTCACCAGCTCGGCAGACCTGGCCAGCTCGGGAGCGGCGATCACCGGGATCGGCGCCGCGGCGCCGGCGATCCCCGCCGCCCGGGTCGCCGAAGCCGAGGAGGCACAGCGCGCGGCGCTCGACAGCGCTCGCGAGCGGGGAGGCCGAGGACTTCTTCCCGCTCGACAGCGGCTCGAACGCGATCGGCCTGGGCAGCAAGGCGACCACGCAACGGCGCCGGGATGGTGCTCGGCAACCCGCACTTCCCCTGGGACGGCGCCGAGCGGCTCTACCAGGCCCAGCTGACGATCCCGGGCAAGCTCGACGTCACCGGCGGCTCGCTCTATGGCGTCCCCGCGGTGCTGATCGGCCAGAACAAGCACCTCGCCTGGTCGCACACGGTCGCGTCGGCGTGGCGCTTCACGCCGTTCGAGCTCACGCTCGTCCCAGGCGACCCGCACTCCTACCTGGTCGACGGCGCAGCCGACCGCGATGAAGCCGGTCGAGCTGACGGTGAAGGCGAAGGCCGCAGACGGGACGCTCGAGGATCGCACCCGGACCCTGTACGAGACCGAGTACGGGCCGATGGTGACCTCGGTCCTCGGCCTGCCGCTGTTCCCATGGACGCCGACCAAGGCCTACGCGCTCGGCGACGTCAACTTCGAGAACTTCCGCTACCTCAACCACTTCCTGGAGACCGACCGGGCCCGCTCGGTGCGCGCCTACGACCGGATCCAGCAGCGGATCCAGGGCATCCCGTGGGTCAACAGCATCGCCGCCGACCGCAAGGGGCGCGCCTACTACTCGATGGACGGCGCGATCCCCAACGTCCCCGACGAGAAGGCGACGAACTGCGCCGGCGCGCTCGGTGCCGCCGTCTTCCCGCTCACCGGGATCCCGATCCTCGACGGCTCGCGCTCGGCGTGCGGCTGGGACACCGACGCCGACGCCGTCGTCCCCGGGATCTTCGGGCCGGCGGCGATCCCGCGGCTGTTCCGCCGCGACTACGTCGAGAACGGCAACGACAGCCACTGGCTCTCGAATCCCGAGCGAGCCGCTGACCGGATACGACCGGGTGATCGGCGACGAGGGGACGACGCGCTCGCTGCGCACGCGCCTCGGGCTGAAGATGATCGAGCAGCGGCTCGCCGGCACCGACGGGCTCTCCGGCAAGGGGTTCACGCTGCGCAAGCTGGCGAAGGTCGCGCTCGGCAACCGCCAGTACGCGGGCGAGCTGTGGCGCGACGAGCTGGTCGCCTTCTGCGAGCAGAACCCGAGCCTGAGCGGCAGCTCCGGCCCCGTCGACGTCAGCGGCGCGTGCCCGGTGCTCGCCGCCTGGGACGGGCGCGACGACCTCGACTCGCCGGGCGCGATCCTCTTCCGTCGCTTCGTCTCCCGCCTGCTCGGCAACTTCACCTCGCTGCCGACCGGCGTCTCGAGCGGCTACGCCCAGGGGTCGGAGGCGGTCTTCGACGTCCCGTTCTCCGCCGACGATCCCGGTCAACACGCCGCGCGGGCTGAACACGGACAACCCCGCGGTCGGCAGGGCGCTCGCCGACGCGGTCACCGATCTCGCCGGCGCCGAACATCCCGCTCGACGGCACGCTGCGCGACTTCCAGTACGAGACCCGCGCGGGAAGCCGATCCCGATCCACGGCGGGCCCGGGACGCTCGGCGTCTTCAACGCGATCAACGTCAGCTGGGATCCGGACGCCGGCTATCCGAACGTCGCCCACGGCTCGAGCTTCATCGCCGCGATGGGCTGGGCGAAGCGCGGCTGCCCGGTGCGCCAGCTCAGCTTCGTCACCTACAGCGAGTCCGAGAACCAGTCGCTCGCCCCACGCCGCCGACTACACGAAGGCGTTCTCGCGAGAAGCGCTGGAACAAGGTCCCGTTCTGCCGGCGCGACGTCCGCGACGCGGCCGTCGACGTCCAGCGCGTCTCGGCGCGCTGAGCCTCAATCCGCGAGGCCGACCTCAGCGCGCGCGTCCGCGACCTGCGAGTACATCCGGAAGCTGACAGCCGCGCCATCGCGGACCTCGATCACATGCGCGAACGGGACCTCCATCACGACGTCGCTCTCGCGCCCGCGCACATGCGCGGTGCAGAGCGCCAGCACCCGCCCGTCGGGCGTCTCGATCAGCTCGTCGGGTTGAAAGTGCAGCTCGGCGAACACCTGCTCGGTGAGCCGGGCCCACTCGCGCACTCCGTCGTGACCGTGAAACACGCCCGCGATCGGCGAGTCGGGCGGGTTGCGCCACTCGACCTCCGGGTCCAGGAACTCGAGGATGCCCTCGATCCCGTCCGACTCGTAGGCGTGGTACCCGCGGCTTACCAGCTCGACCGCCTCAGACGCCATCGAGCGATTATCGCGCTTTGCTCTCGCGCCCGTTAGCCTCGCCCGGATGCGCGGTCAGACCCGAATCGCGCTGGTCACCGGCGCCTCGAGCGGGATCGGCGAGGCGACCGTTCGCGCGCTGGCGGCGGCCGGGTTCGAGACCGTCTCCGCCGCGCGGCGGGTCGAGCGCTGCGAGCGGCTGGCGGCGGACGTCGGCGGCCGGGCGCTTCGAGCTCGACGTCACCGATCCGGAGTCGGTCGCGCACGCTCGTGCGGCGAGCTGCCGGTCGTCGACGCGATCGTCCACAGCGCGGGCGGCGCGCTCGGGCTCGAGCCGGTCGAGCGAGGCCGACGAGGAGCGCTGGCGCGCAGATGTTCGAGTCGAACGTGCTCGGCGTCGCCCGGGTCACCAAGGCGCTGCTGCCGGCGCTGCGCAAAGGCACCGACCCGAGCATCGTGATCGTCGGCTCGATCGCCGGGGTCGAGGTATACGAGGGCGGCGCCGGCTACACCGCGGCGAAGCACGGCGCGCACGCGGTCGGACGCGACGCTGCGCCTCGAGCTCCACCGCGAGGGGATCCGGGTCACGAGTGTGGCCCCGGGGATGGTCGAGACCGAGTTCTCGCTGGTGCGCTTCGACGGCGACGCGGAGCGGGCCGCGAAGGTCTACGAGGGGCTGGAGCCGCTGACCGCCGAGGACGTCGCCGACCTGATCGCGTTCTGCGTCACCCGTCCGGGGCGCGTCGACATCGACTACGTCTCGGTGATGCCGACCGCCCAGCCGACCGCGAAGATCGCCCACCGCGGCGGGGCGAATTAGACGTCGCGGAGCTTGATCGGGCCCTCGGTGGCGCCGGTGACGAGCTGCTTGACGAGCGGCTCGTCGGAGTCGAGGACCTCGGCGGCCGGGCCACTCTGGACGACGCGGCCGTCGCTGATCACCGCGACGTGGTCGGCCAGCCGGCGGGCGGCGCTCATGCTGTGGGTCGTGACCAGGAAGGTCGCCCCGCTCTCCTTCTGGACGTCCTCGAACATGTCGCAGAGCAGGCCGAGGCGGACGCCGTCGATACCCGAGTCGAAGTCGTCGACGATCACCAGCCGCGCCTCGAGCGCCAGCGCCCGGGCGATCGCGACCCGCTTGCACATCCCGGCCGAGAGCTCGTCCGGCATCGATTCGGCGCGGTCGCGAAGCCCGACCATCTCCAGGTGGGTCATCGTCGTCTCGTTGACCCGCGCCTCGGACCACCGGCGGTTCCGCTGCCGCAGGGCGAAGGCGACGTTCTCGTAGACGTTGAGCGAGAAGAACAGGCCGCAGGTGAACGGCAGCGTGCCCTGCAGGACGACGGCCATCCGCTGGCGCAGCGCGTTGAGGTCCTCGTCGGAGATCCTCGCGAGGTTCTTGCCCTCGACGAACACCCAGCCCTTGTCGGCGTTGATCAGCCCGACGATGTGGCTGATCGTCACCGTCTTGCCGGCGCCCGGACGGGCCGAGCAGAACCGTGATCTCGCCCGGGCGGAACCTCCAGGTCGACCCCGTGCAGCACCTGAGCCTTGCCGAAGCGCTTCTCGACGCCGACGAGCTCGACCGCGAGATCCGGCTGCGGTTCAACCGCCATGGCGTTGAGTCTAGGCGCTCTACCATCCTCGGCCATGCGAATCGACGAGCTGCTCGCCACCCAACGTCCCGTGTTCTCGGTCGAGTTCTTCCCGCCGAAGACCGAGACCGGGCTCGAGCTGCTGTTCGAGACGGTGGAGGCGCTGAAGCCGCTCGAGCCCGACTACGTCTCGGTCACCTACGGCGCCGGCGGCGCCACCCGCGACGGGACGGTCGAGATCGCCGAGCGGATCAAGAGCGAGCACGGGCTCGAGGTGATGGCGCACCTGAGCTGCGTCGGCGAGACCCGCGACGGGACTCGCCGAGATCCTCGACCGGTTCGAGGCGATCGGGATCGACAACGTCCTCGCGCTGCGCGGCGACCCGCCGCGAGGCGAGGAGAACTTCACCCCGCCGGAGGACGGGCTCTCCAGCGCCGCCGAGCTGACCGAGTTCATCACCGGCGGCCACGGGTTCACGATCGGCGGCGCCTGCTTCCCGGAGGTCCATCCAGAGGCCGACGACCTGGGCTCCGACCTCGCCTACCTGAAGACCAAGGTCGACGCCGGCGCGACGTTCCTGATCACGCAGCTGTTCTTCGACAACACGGTCTACTTCGACTTCGTCGCCGCCGCCCGCGAGATCGGCATCGACGTCCCGATCATCCCCGGCGTGATCCCGATCAGCAGCTTCGGCCAGGTCGCGCGGATCTGCAGCCTCTGCGACGCGTCGATTCCCGAGGACCTCGAGGACGCGATGCGCGAGCTCGGCGGCGACGAGGAGGCCGAGGCGCTGCTCGGGGTCGCCTACGCGGCGCGCCAGTGCGAGGAGCTCCTTGCTCGCGGCGCGCCGGGGATCCACTTCTACGCCCTGAACCGCGCCCCCGCCACCCGCGCCGTGCTCGCCGCGCTGCGCGCGTCGCGGCCGTGGGAGCGGGCCAGCGGCGACGGGGCTGCGGCGGCCAGCGCCTAGTTCCAGCAGGCGGACGCGAACGCGGCGACCACGGCTGCGAACGGGCCCACCGTGAGCATGATCAGCGCCGCGAGCCAGCGGCGCTGGATCAACGAGGCCAGGCCGAGCAGCGCCGCCACGCCGGCGCTGATCCACGCGACCCCGACCAGGGTCTCGACCGCGTCGGAGACCGGATTCGCGCAGGGGTCGCCCCGCTCGCCGAAGGCGATCGCGGCGCTCACCACGGCCACGGCGGTGAGGCCGAAGCCGATCGCGCGGACCGCGGGTCCGCCTCGCGGCTCGCGGGACGGCGCCGGAGCCCCGGCGACGGTCTCGGGCCGCCGCGTCACCAGTGTGCCGACCGCGGCGATCGGCAACAACGCAAGCCCCGGGAAGAAGATCGGCCGCGACGGGATGTCGACGATTTCGCCCTCCGCGACCAGCTCGAGGCCGAAGCCGGCCAGCAACCAGACCACGGCGGCCACGCCGAGATCGGTGAACAGCTCACGCCGCTGGCCCGCAGCCGTCCGCGTCAGCGCGACGCCCGCCCCGACCAGAATCGCGGCCAACGCGCCGACGCCGTAGGCCCAGCCCCGCGCCTCGTAATCGTCCTCGACCTCCTGGGCACGCTCGAGGCGTCCCCCGAGTGCGGCGCTGCGCGACGCCTGACACGCGCTGTCCGCGAGCTCCTCGCAGGGCGGTGGGACCGGAGGCACGTCCTCGACGACCGAGCGGAAGTCGACCGCGGCGACGAGGGCGATCAGCACCGCGATCGCGCCTCCGACGAGCAGCGGCGTGCGGTCGTAGGGACGCCCGGTTGTGCCCTCCATGCGCGACAGCCTACGAAGGGCGACCGACAAATCCGCCAGAATTACCGCATGGCCACGGAGGGCTCCTTCCGCTTCAACGGGCATCGGATCGCGTTCGCCGACTACGGCGAGGGCGATCGCGCGCTGGTCCTCGCGCACGGTCTGCTGATGAACAGGCACATGTACGACCAGCTCGCGCCGGAGATGGCCTCGCGCGGCTTCAGGGTGATCACGATCGACCTGCTCGGGCACGGCGCCTCGGACAAGCCGGCGGACATGCGCGCCTACAACATGCCGGGGTTCGGCGACCAGCTCGCGGCGCTGGTCGATCACCTCGAGCTCGACCGCCCGATCGTCGGCGGCACCTCACTCGGGGCCAACGCGACGCTCGAGATGGCGGCCCGCCACCCCCGCGCCGCCCGCGGGCTGTTCATCGAGATGCCGGTGCTCGACAGCGCCCTTGTCGCCGCCGGGCTGATCTTCCTGCCGATCCTGCTGACGCTGCGGGTCGCGAAGCCGGTGCTGCGCGGGGTGGCGATTGTGACCAGCCGGATCCCGCGGTCCCACTACCTGGTCGACCTGCTGCTCGACTGGACCCGGCGGCCGCCCGAGGCCTCCGAGGCCGTGCTCGAGGGGATCCTGTTCGGCCGCACGGCGCCGCCGCGCGAGGAGCGCGAGCTGATCGGCGTCCCGGCGCTCGTGATCGGCCATCAGGGCGACCCGCTGCACCCGTTCACCGACTCCGACATGCTGGTCGAGGAGATGCCGCGCGGACGGCTCGTCAACGCCGAGTCGATCTTCGAATGGCGCGTCAGCCCCGGCCGCCTCGACGACGAGCTGGCCCAGTTCATCGCCTCGGTGTACGCCGAGGAGCAGGCGGAAAGCACCGCCGGCGCCGGCGCCTGACGGCAACCGTTTCCTTCAGGTCGCCTGAAGGTTCTCCGCTACGCTGCGCCGTCGATGTCGAGCAAGACCGAACGCGAAAAGCGCCGCGCCGAGCGACTCGCGGCGGAACAGGCCGCTGCGACGTCCGAACGCCGGCGGCTGATCATCGGCTACGTCGTCGCCGGCGCGTTGGCGCTGGCCGTCGTCGTCGGGCTGTTCATCGTGATCACGAGCGGAGGCGACGACACGAACCAGGTCGGGGGCGAGGACATCCCGGACGCCGCGCACATCCAGGTCAAGAGCGGCGCTCTACATGAGGTAACGCCGGACGGGCGTGAGGGGACCCCGCCGCCGGCGCTGCAGCAAGGTGACCTGGAGATCGCCGCGAAGGAGGCCGGATGCGAGTTGAAGCTCGACCTGCCCGATGAGGGCGCCTCGCACGTCCCCAAAGAGCCCGAGCTTTCCGACTACGACACCAACCCCCCGACGTCGGGTGACCACAACATTGAGCCGCAGGCGGACGGCGCCTACTCCGAGCAGCCCGATGCGTGGTATGTGATCCACTCGATGGAGCACGGCCGGATCGCGATCCAGTACTCGCCCGACATGCCGGAGGCCGACCAGCAGGCGCTCAAGGGCGTCTTCGACCAGCGGCCCGCCGGCGTCCTGCTGTTCCCAAACTCCGACATGCCCTATGAGGTCGCGATCACCGCGTGGACCCAGCTGATGGGCTGCCCGAAGTACGAGGGCGCGGCGACCCTCGATGCGCTGCGCGACTTCCGAGACATCTACATCGGTCAAGGACCGGAGGGGCAAGTCCCAATCGTGATCCCGTAGGAAGTCCACAAGCGTGCAGCCCGGGATTGACACTCCGTTTGCCGCGTATAGGCTCGGCGAGCAACGGATTGTCGGACTGAGAGGCGACGGAAATGGATTTTCGACGGAGCGGCGTGCGTCTAGTTGTCGTGTTGGTCATCGGCGCCGTCGGTCTGAGTACGGCCGTGATGGCGTTTGGCGGTACGACCCAGCACAAATTGGGCTACTCCCTGAAGTTCTCGGGCCTGACCAAGAAACAGGCGGCGTGTGGCGGACGAGCCGAGCCCATTGTCAAGGATGGAAATAGGCTCCACGTCAGTGGCGTCCAACTGTGCGGCGGCGCGATTATCAACCAGCAGGCCTATCTGAATCTGTACACCGACCCGTACCTCACGCACGTAAAGGGCAAGGGTAAGTCGATGAGCGGGCCGGGCTACATCTACATCAACTTCTCGGTGGACTGCGCCCCAGCCGACAACTACAAGACCTTCCAGCTACAGCAAACGGGGTCCGCCAAGGCCGTTACTGGACAGGTAAAGGTCGGCATGGACACCGAGGTCGCTTACTTCCGCCTGAAGAACTGCGTCTAGCCCTCGACTACATCGGCCTCGGAGTGAACGGCCGGCAAAACGCCTGCAAAGCTGCCAATCTGGGCCGGGGGCGAATCATCGTCCCGGCAAGCGTGTTTGGAGGCGTAGGTGCGACGTGCGGCGCGATACCTGGCGGGGGGACTGCTGGTGCTCGGGCTTGCCTGGGTGGCGGCGCCTGCGCTGTCGTCGCAGCGCTACATGCCGGGCGCGGTCGACTTCGAACAGCCGCTGCCGCCGCTGCAGGCCGCGGCCGGCCTGGGGACCGGCAAGCGCGTCCGGGCCCCCGCCCGCGCCGGGACCGGCCCCGTCAGCTTCCGCTCGCCGGTGATCGTCGCCCCCGAGCGCTTCGATCTCGCCGGGCTGGCCGGCGAGATGCGCCCGCTCGAGATCCGCGGCCGGGACAGCGACGGCGAGTGGAGCGAGTGGGTCGAGGCCGAGGACGGCAACCCCGTCTACTTCGGCGGCGCCGACGAGCTCCAGATCCGCGCCCGCGGCTGGCGGCCGTCCGGCGCGCTGCATTACGTCAACGTCTCGGGCACGACGAGCCCGGCCGGCAGCATCCTCACGAGCGCGCGCGAGGCGATCAACTCTGCGTTCATCTCCACAACGGGATTCCTGCAGCCGGCGGCTGACGCGGCGCCGCCACGACCGGGGATCGTCACCCGGCCCGAGTGGGGCGCCGAGCTCGAGCAGGGAGGCTGCCCGCCGCGTGAACGTCCCTCCTACGGCCGGGTGAGGGCCGGCGTCATCCACCACACCGTTACCGCGAACGACTACAGCGAGGCCGAGGCACCGTCGATCGTGCTCGGCATCTGCCGGTACCACCGCAACGCCAACGGCTGGAACGACATCGGCTATCAGGCGCTCGTCGACCGCTTCGGCAACGTCTACCAGGGGCGCGCCGGCGGGATGGGCAAGGCGGTCGTCGGCGCCCAGGCGCAGGGGTTCAACGAGCAGACGACCGCGATCTCATCGATCGGGACGCACACGAAGGAGGCGCCGACGGCGCTCGCGGTGAAGGCGATCGTCCATTACCTGGCGTGGAAGCTCGCCGGTCACAGAATCGACGCGGTCGGCAAGACGACGCTGATCTCGGCCGGGGGTGACCTGAGCCGATACCCGTCCGGGCGCCGGGTGCGCCTCAACGAGGTGATCGGCCACGGGACGGTCGGCCTCACCGCGTGTCCCGGCGAGGCCCTGGACGCGATGATCGTCGGGATCCGCCGGCGGATCCAGGCCCGGATCGAGAAGTACGAGGGGATCGAGGAACCGCCGCCGACGGAGCCGCCGCCGACCGACGGCGGCGGCGTGACGCCGCGCTGAGACCATGCTCCGGCGAGCCCTGGCAACAGCGGTGGTACTCGCCGGGCTCGCCCCGATGCAGGCGGAGGGTCGGACCCAGGTCGCGGCGGCCTTCAAGGTCCCGACGGTGACCGGTCAGAAGGTTCGGGTCGCGGCGGACTCGGGTCACGTCTCGATCACCGCCTCGACCGCGGATCGCGAGGCCGGGCGCCATGAGAGCGCGATCTACGAGGCGCCGGGACGGGTGGACAACCACCGTCTGCGCGCCCAGCTGGGACGATTTGGATCGATCGACATGCGCTTTGACCGGCAGGGACAGCCCCGGGAGTACGAGCTCGGCGACTGCACCTTCACCAGCGCCAAGGGGGTGTTCACCGGAGAGGCGTCCTATGCGGGAGAGGGTCTCGCGGCCGCCGCATCGACGACGCGGGCGCCGGGGGTCGTTCGCACGGCCGAAGGGCGTGGCTGCGGCGTGGTCGCCGGCAGGCCAAAACGCGAGCGCTCGCGCAAGGCGACCGCGCTCGAGATCTTTCAGCGACCGCGCGAGGGCTATGTGGCCGCTCAGACGCTCCTGGCGATCCGCGATAAACGGCTCGGGACCTCCTTCTCGGCGACGAGGATCACCTTCGAGGGGCGGGTGCTGATCGGTCACTTCGCGGGGATCGAGGCGCCGAGGCGCTCGTTCACCTTCAACCGCTTGCTCACGACCGCATCGATCGCGCCACCCGCGCCGCTGTCCGGGAGCGCGATCTTCGACGGCTCCGGTCGCCGCGGCGCGGTCACCGGAGACGTCGCCTACGGCCCCTTCGACCTGCCCCCCTTCCCGTTCCCGGACGGGAGGGTGCGTGCCACCCTCGAGCGGGTCCCCATCGAATTCACCGACGCTCGCGCGAGGGTCGCTCAGCTCGCCCGGTACGCCGGAAAGTAGCCGGCCGCGTCACCGTCGCCGCTGAGCTCGGCGTAGGCGGCCCGGTCGCAGACGACCTCCTGCGTGAGGAACGGGCGGTCGGCGTTCGCGAAACCTCGCTTGAACGCCTCGAGGCCGTCGCCCGGGCTCACCCCGCCGCCGAGGTTGAGCGGCAGGGCGAGCTCGTCGGCGAGGTCGAGCATCGCGGTGACGACGTTCTTGAACGGCGAGGCGTCGCGGGCCGCGTCGGCGGTCCCGCCGAGGTAGTAGTGGAGGATCGAGTCGCTGATCCCGGCGATCGCCGCCGCGCCGACCTCGCCGTCGCGCCGGGCGGCCAGCAGCCAGCTGCGTCCGAAGGAGAGCACGGCGTCGAAGTACTCGCGCTCGAAGAGGTAGCGCTCGGCGGCGCCCGCCCGGCGCATCGTCTGCATGTAGGCGTCCGCGAACGCCTCGCGGTCGGCGCCGGCGCTGTCGTGGCCGGCGATCGTTTGGACCAGCCAGCCGTCGCGCTCGTTCGCCCGAACCTGCTCGGCCAGCCGCGGCCGTACCCGGCGCTCGGCCGCGGGGTCGTGGACGAGCACCCGCGAGCGCTCGGCGGCGCCCGACAGCCAGGGCTCGTGCCCGATCCGCTCGCGGCCGAAGACGCTGACCAGGCCGGTCGCCGACCAGTCGACGTCGCCGGTCGCCGGCGCCTGGCCGGAACCGCTCACCGTGGCACCCGGATACCCGTACGGCGAGATGGCGTCGAGCCGATCCGCGCCCTGGATCTCTCGGACGATCAGGGGCACCAGCGCCGTCCGATCGTCGGACTCGATCCGCAGCGTGTGGGTGACGCCCTCCGCGTCGAGGAAGGCGCGGCAGCGGAAGAGGTCGTCGCTCTCGGCCGCCGCGCCCCGGTCGGCGACGAGTTCGGCGACGGCTACTGATCCCACCCGGTGAAGTCCTCGGGCAGCAGGCCCCAGACCTGGTTGTCGATCCGCTCCTCGCCGCGGCGGATCGCGGCCTTCATCGTGCCCTCGTGACGAAAGCCGAGGAACGTCACCACCTTTTGCGCGGCCTCGTTCGTCGCCGGGATCTCCGCGTGGATGCGGTGTGCGTCGTACTCGGAGAAGGCGCGGTTGCACGCCTGGCGCTCGGCCTCGCGGGCGACCCCCTTTCCCCATGCCGAGGGGTCGCCGATCAGCACCGCGAGCTCGGGGCCGAGCTGGCGATCGAGCCCGAACAGGGCGACGAAGCCGACCGCGCCATCGTCGCCGTCGATCGTGATCGCCCACTTGCGGTCCTCGGAGGTGTCCATCGCCCGGTCCACCCAGCCCGCGGCGTTCTCGAGCGTGAACGAGTCGCGGCTGCCGACGAGATCGGCGGTCACCCGCTCGTCGTTGAACCAGCGATGGACCGCCTCGGCGTCAGGAGGGCGGAAATCGCGCAGGGTGACCTCTGCCTTGGGCACGAGCGCGGACCCTACCGGGCGCCTGGGCGCGCTCAGCGTCCCGGCCGGCAGTGCAGCCACCAGAACGCGAACGCCGAGCCGCCCACCAGCGCGGCACCGACCAGCGCCCAGGTTCCGGTGCTCGGCTCGTGCTCGGCCGCCACCGCAACGGCGACGATCAGGCAGCTGATCCCGGCGCCGGCGCCGAGTCCCAGCTGGGCCGGCCAGCGCGGCCCGCGAGCGGCAAGCACGCCAAGCGCGATCAGGCCGGCGTAGAAGAACGGCAACCCGATCGAGAACCCGGCGATGAACCCGAACACGATCAGCAGACCGGTTCCGGTCCACAGAAAGAAGCCCCAGTCGCGCTGATGGTCGTGGGCCATGGGGCGAACCTACCCGTAGAGCCCGTGGCCGGTCAACAGCAGCCGAGCCGTCCGGGCGAGGATGCGCAGGTCGAGCCCGAGCGAGCGATGCTCGACGTACCAGACGTCGAGCTCGATCCGCTCGTCCCACGGGATGCCGGCGCGGCCGTTGACCTGTGCCCAGCCGGTCAGGCCCGGCTTGACCTCGAGCCGGCGGCGCTGGTGCGGCGTGTACTCGTCGACCTGGGCGGCGAGGGTCGGGCGCGGGCCGACTACCGACATCTCGCCGCGAATGACGTTGATCAGGTTCGGGAGCTCGTCGAGGGAGAAGCGACGCAGAAGGGCGCCGGCGCGGGTCACGCGGGGATCGCCGGCCAGCACCGGCGTCCCGACCCCGACCGGGTCGTTGCCGGTGTGCATCGTGCGCAGCTTGTAGAGGTCGAACGGCTCCCCGTCGCGGCCGATCCGCCTCGCCATGTAGAACACCGGGCCGCGCGAGTCCAGCTTGATCGCGATCGCGGCGATCGCGATCAGCGGCGCCGAGACGACCAGCGCGAGGCCCGCGATCACCAGGTCGAGCGCCCGCCTCACCGTGTCCCCTCGGCCTTCTCCCAGGCGCCGGGCGTCCCATGGCGGATCCGATCCCAGAGGCCGGCGGCGATCGACGCGGTCATCAGCACGTAGTAGCGCGCGAGCTTCAGCGGCCGCAGCGGCACCGCGCCGGCGAGCGCGGCGCCGAGCAGGAGTAGGAGCTGAGCGGCGAGCGTGAACGCGTACACCGCCCCGGCGTCGAGCAGGGCGAGGTTGGTGCCGAGCGCGATCAGGTGGAGCAGCGGCGAGGCATAGCGCAGGCCGCGGTGGCTGTAGATCTCGAACCCGTACATCGCCCCGTAGCCCCGCGGGGCGAGCATCCCGTCGCGCACCACCTCGTCGAAGATCCCGCGCATCATCCGCCGCTTGCGGGCGAACTCGCCCTCCGTGGTCGCGATCATCTTCTCCTCGGAGATCGCACCGGGCGCGTAGACGGCACGAAGGCCCCGCTTGGTCAGCATGAACGGAAACGAGAGGTCGTGGCTGGCGGCGGGGCCGAGCGGCAGGTACTCCGAGGCACGCACGGCGTAGATCGCGCCGTTGCCGCCGGTCACCCCGGCGAGCGCCGACTCGTTGGCGCGGATGGCGAGCTCGTAGCGCCAGTAGGCGCCCTCCTGGTTCGAGCCCCCCTGGTCCAGCAGCCGCGCCTGGCCGCAGACGTAGGCGACCTCGGGGTCGCCGAAGGGGGCGACGAGCTCGCGCAGGGCCCGCGACTCCCAGATCGCGTTGGCGTCGCTGAACGCGAGCAGCTCGCCGCCGGCGCGCTCGGCGGCGGCGTTCTGCGCCGGGACCTTGCCTGCGCGTGGCAGCTCGAGGACGAGGTCGGCGCCGGCGTCGCGGGCGAGCTCGGCGGTGCGGTCGGTGGAGCCGTCCGAGGCGACGATCAGCTCGAGCAGCTCGCGCGGGTAGTCGAGTGCCAGCGCGTTGGCCACCTTCGCGGCGATCACCGCCTCCTCGTCGTGGGCCGCGACGATCAGCGAGACCGGCGGCAGCTCGGTGAGGTCGGGCGCGGGGCGCACCCGCCGCCTGCGGGCGAGCAGCGCCAGCAGCAGCGGATAGCCGACGTGGGTGTAGGCGAGCAGCCCCACCGAGACCCAGAAGACGACCTGGAGCACTCCCATCGGGGGCGATTATCCGGGGACGAGCCCGCGGTAGAGGTCAAGCGTGCGGGCGGCGATCTCGTCCCACGAGTACGGGCCGGCGGCGGCGCGGCGCGCGGCGGCGGCGAGCTCGGCTCGCCGATCCGGGTCGGCGACCAGCTCCGTGAGCGCCTCGCCGAGCGCCGCCGGATCCCCCGGGGGGACGAGCCGCAGGGCGCCGTCGCGCTCGCCGATCTCGGTGAAGCCCCCGATCGCGCTGGCGATGATGGCGTTGCCGAAGGCGAGCGCGGTGTAGAGGACGCCCGACTGCTCGATCGCCCGGTACGGCAGAGCGACGATGTCGGCACGGCGGAAGTAGGCGGGGATCTCCGGATCGGTGATGAACCGGTCGACGAAGCGCACGGTTCCCGGGCAGCGCTCGGCGAGCGCGCGCAGCGGCGCCAGGTCCATGCGCGGCATCCCGACGATCCACAGCTCAGCGCCCTCCACTTGTCCGAAGGCCTCGATCAGGACGTCCACGCCCTTGTAGGGGCGGATGAGGCCGAAGCAGAGGATCACCGGACCGGAGACCTCGGCCAGGTCATCGGGCAGCGGGCGCTCGTCCGGCACCCGGGTGAGGTGCTCGAACGCGCCGTGCGGGATCCGGTGGACCCGGGTCGGGTCGCCGACCAGCGCGCGCAGCTCGGCGGCGCCGTGCTCGGAGTGCGCGATCAGCGCGTCCATCCGCGAGAGCAGGGCGCGCTGGCGCTTGCGGGCCCGCGCGGAGGCGGGCAGCGGGTAGTGAACCGTGAACGCCCGCGGCCGCGGTGGCAGCAGGAAGCGGTCGAGGTCGGGGACGCTCAGCCACTGCAGGTGGACGACGTCGGCCCCGGCGGCATGGGCGCGCAGCCGGCGCATCCCGGGCACGTGCTCGGCGAGGCGCAGGCCACGGCGGCCGCGCGCCTCGAGCCCGCGCTCCGTGGAGCGGCGGTAGAAGAGCTCGGTCACCTCATAGCCGCTGGGGTCGGCCACCGGGCCGTACTCGAACCGGCTCGTAACCAGCTCGACATCGGCCCCCGCGCGGGCGAGCGCCGTGCAGAGGGCACGGTCATATGGCGGCGTGAACGCCGGCGGATCGACGACTTGGACGCGCATCGGGAACGATTCTTCCGATGGATCTCTCCTATTGCGTCGTCAACACGAACGGGCGCGAGCTTCTGCTCGCCTGCCTGGCGTCGATCCGCGACCACGGGCCCGACGGTGCCGCGAACGAGGTCCTGGTGCTCGACAACGCCTCCGACGACGGCTCTGCCGACGCGGTCGAGGGCTGGAACGCCGGCGGCGAGGGGCTGGGCGAGCGCCTCCGGCTGATCCGCGGCGAGCGGCGCGAGGGCAAGGCGAGGCTCGACAGCCTGCTGCTCGAGGAGGCGCTCGGCGAGCTCTGCCTGCTGCTCAACGAGGACTCGGAGCTGCGCCCGGGGGCCGTCGACGCGCTGGTGGCCGCGCTGCGGAGAGATCCCCGCGCCGGCGCCGCGGGCGCGCGACTGCTCGACCCGGACGGTTGCCCGCAGCCCTCCGCGTGGCGCCTGCCGGGCCTCGGGACCTCGCTCGCCTCGGCGCTCTTCCTGCACCGGCTGCTGGTGACGCAGAGCGGCGGCGAGGAGACTCGCGAGGTCGGCTGGGTGCAGTCGGCGGCGATGCTGGTCCGGCGTGAGGCGGCGCGGGACGTCGGCTACCTCGACCCGGAGTTCTTCGTCTATTCGGACGAGACCGACTTCTGCAAGCGGCTCGCCGGCGCCGGCTGGCACATCCTCCACGTCCCGGGCGCCGAGGTCGTCCATCACGAGCAGCTCGCCTCCGACCGCGCCGCACGCGGGCGGCGGATCGTCGAGTTCCACCGTGGCCGAGACCGCTACCTGCGAAAGCACCACGGCGCGCTCACCGCCCGGGTCGCCGGCGCGCTGGCGGCGTGGTCCTACGCGGTCCGCGCGCTGGTCGCGCTCGCCCTCCCCGGCCACGACCCCGGCCTCTACTGGCTGCACGCCCGCCAGGCTCTTCGCCCCGGGCGCGGCGAGGGGCTGCGTGAGGCCGCCGAGGCCTACAACTCGGCGGGATCCCGAAGCCGCTGAGGTGGAGGCGAGCGAGCGCAATCGGGCCCTGTTCGATGGCCCCTTTGGGCGCCTATACAGCTTCTACATGGGCAGGGAGAGGATCGCGCGGGTAGTCGGCCGCGCGGTCTGGGGCGGCAACACGCGTCCGTTCTTCGCGCAGCTCGGCGCGATCGAGTCCGTGCCGGCGGGAGGGCTGATCGTCGACGCACCCTGCGGGTCGGGCGTCGCCTTCCGGGCCCTCGACCCCGGCGCCGACGTTCGCTACCTCGCCCTCGACCTCTCGCCCCGGATGCTCGACCGAGCCCGTGAGGAGGCTCGCTCGCGGGGCCTGGAGCGAATCGAGTTCGTCGAGGGCGTTGCCCTCGACGTTCCCGTCCCGGACGGCTCGGCCGACCTCTTCCTGTCCCTATGGGGCTCCACTGCTTCGACGATCCGGAGGGCGCGCTCGACGAGGCCCGTCGCTGCGTGCGGCAGGGCGGAACACTGGTCGGAGCGAGCTTCGTCACGGGATCGACGCGCCGCAACCGGTTGCTGATTCGGCCCCACCACGCTGCCTTTGGGCTGGTCGTCCCCCCGGAGCGGCTCCGCGGGTGGCTGGCCGAGCGATTCGACCTGCTCGAGTTCGAGGTCTCGGGACCGTTCGCCTACTTCCGGGCCCGACGCGGCTGAGGCGGGCTCGCGGGGCGGAAACCTTGGGGTCGCACATTGGGGTCGGCCCCGATGTGGCAACGGGCACCGGGGCCGATGCTTAGCTCGGTCGATACCGAGAGAAGGAGCCTCGATCAGATGAGCAACCGGATGCTGAAGACCTGCCTCGCCACCGCCGTCGCGACGGCCGGCCTCGCCGCAACCGCGAGCGCCGAGTTCACCGTGGTCGAACACGACACGTTCCAGGATGGCGGCGCGCTCGAGATCGCCTGCGACCAGCGGGTGACGAAGAGCTACCGCCTGCCCGGCGGCGCCACCAACGTCAAGGTGCTCGAGCCGCACGCGGGCGATCCGCTCAAGGACGGCTTCGGCGATGCCCGGCTCGGGACGATCGAGGCCGTCGAGGTGGGCGACGACAGCGTCGACGTGACCGTGGTCGGCGGCTATCAGGCCTGCTCGTATCCGGGCGAGTGGCGAACCAACGGGATCCTGGTCCGGGCCGGATATGACCGCGTCCTGACGCCGCGGGTGCTGGTCTCGGAGGAGCCGGGCGGCCTCGACGCCCGCCAGAAGCCGCAGGCGATCACGGCGACCGCCGACGCCGGCTGGAAGGGCCTGCGCTGGAAGAGCTGGGGCGAGAACACGGCCGTCGCGAAGGGCAAGTTCTACGGCGTTCGTGCCGTCGCCCGGAACGGCCACGCGGTCCTGAAGACGTTCAGCTACCCGGTCCAGGTCAAGCTGTCGCAGATCGAGCCCTGCTCGGACGGCTACTACTACTCGAAGCTGAAGACCACGTTCCTGCGCTCCCCGCACCCGGAGATCGCCAAGCAGGCAAAGGTTCCGGGCGTCGCGGGGTGCCTGCGCGGCGGGTGAACCGGCGCCTCCGTCGTCACTTGACGAACGTCGATTGACCCGCCTCCTGTGCGGGCTAACCGACGTTCGTGGGCGCTCTCAGATCGCGTTCGTCGCCAGGAGCAGCGCGAGCAGCGAGATCGGGATCCCGAAGTCGCTGATCAGGATGGCGGTGTTGCCGGGGGCGTAGTTGCGGTCGCGGATGATCTCGACGACGTGGTAGACGCCCGCGAGCGTCAGGAACACGCCGCCGGCCAGCGCCACGGCGACCCATGCCTGCGAGGCGTCCTGGTTGGCCGCGTAGATCCCGGCGAGGCCGATCGCGAGGTTGGCGAACCCGACCTCGTACTGGAAGCCGTTGGTCTCCCACCCGATCGACGCGGCGGTCTGACGCGCGAAGATCGTGTGCGGGATCGCGGCGCCGACCCCGGTCCAGCCGACGGCCAGGAACAGGACCCAGCGCAGCGCGTTCTCGTCGAACGGCGTCGAGCCATCGGTTCCGGGCGCCTCGGAGCCGAACAGGGCGAAGACCCAGGCGAGCACGAACAGCAGCGGTGGGGCGAAGGCGATCATTGCCCCTGAGCTTCTTCGCGCTCAGCGCAGATCCTCGTCGGCGCGCACGGATTCGTAGACCTCCGGGGCGTAGCCGCCCTCCTCGGACTTTGCGGCGGCGGGGCTTGCGGCCGCCGCACGCAGGCGTTCGCGCACGACGGATGGGCGCAGCATCGCCCGGATCCCGGCGCGCTCTTCGGCGGTCAGGAAGCCCGTCCCGAGCAGGATCAGGGGGAGTGCCAGCCAGAGCAGAGTCCGGAAGGCGAAGCCGTCGAAGCCGTCGGTCGGCAGCAGCAGCTCACCTCCCGCCACCGTCGCCGCCGTCACCCCGACGAGCAGCGCCAGGCGTCCCCATTCGTACGGAACCGGGAACAACCGCTGGGTGAGCGCGTACATCAGCACCAGCACGACCAGGTAGGAGGCGACCAGCGCGATCCCGGCTCCGACGATCCCCTGCGAGGGAATCAGGATCAGGTTGAGGACGATGTTCACGACGGTGCCGGCGATCGTCGCCGGCAGGTTGAACTCGGTCCGCCCGGTGCGGCCGAGGATGACGACCAGGACGAGATAGAGCGCGTAGAGGGCGATCCCCGTCGCCAGCAGGCCGACCGCCTCGTAGGCCTGGAAGAAATCCGGGGCGGCGAGCCAGTCGACGATCCAGCGGGAGAGCAGCCAGAGCCCCGCGACCCCGAACGCGCAGACTGCGGCGAACCAGGTGAAGACGAGGCTGTAGGCGCGGCGTGCCTCGTCGTCGTCGGCGATCGAGTAGGCGAGCGGCGGCCAGGCGAGCTGGAAGGCGCGGGCGATCACGTTCATGCCCTGGGCGAACTTGATCGCCAGCGCGTACAGGCCCGCCTCGGCGAGACCCGCGAGCCGGACGATCAGGATCCGGTCGATGAAGTTGAGCGAGTACAGCGACAGCTCCGCCGGCATCGTCGGCAGCCCGAAGCGGATCATCCGGCGCAGCAGCGGCCGCTGGAAGGCAAAGCCCAGCCGCCGGCGCTCGCGCCACAGCTGCACGACGAGGAATGCGGCCCCGGTGCCGAAGGTGCCCCAGAGGATCCCGGCGGCTCCCTTGTCCTCGACCGCGACCAGCCAGACCGTGACCGGGATCGTCGCGAGGACGTTGAGCACCGTGAGCCCGAAGTAGGCGCGGGCGCGCTCGTCGACCCGCAGCAGGGTGAGCGCGTACTCCCAGAGGGTGAGCGTCCAGAGCCCGAGCACCCCGAGCCGGACGAGCTCCGGATCGGCCTGATCGAGCAGCGCCTCGGAGATCGGCTCGGCGAACGGGAGCAAGATCAGCGCCGCCGCGGTCGTCGCCCAGAACAGCGCCGCGAAGCCGGTCCGCACGACCGCGGGGCGGTCGACGTCCGGGAGGTAGTAGAAGCGCAGGAGCGCCTCGATCAGCCCGAGCCGGATCAGGATGCTGATCGCGATCACGGAGGCGAGGACGACCTCCGCCGCGCCGTAGTCGCTCGGCGTCAGGTATCGCGTGTAGACGGGCAGCAGGGCGACCGCGAGCAGCTTCGAGAGCACGCTCGAGGCGGTGTACGCGGCGCCCGTGGTCGCGAGGCGGCGCAGGTAGCCGAACATCTAGGCGGGAATCGTCGCTGAGGCCGCGGGCGGATTCAGCCTTAGGGCGACGCCGAGCGCGAGGAGCGCCCAGACCGCCGGGTCGATCACGAACCCGGTGTAGCCGAAGCTGTCGAGCAGGATCGCGCAGAAGCAGGCGGCGACTGCTGTTCGCGCGAGCGAGGCGCCGGCGCCGGCGCCGAACACCGTCGCCAGGGCGCAGACGAGCATGGCGACGTAGACGATCAGCCCGATCACGCCCTGCTCGGCCGCGACGGTGATCGGCTCCGAGTGCGAGACGGTCGTCCGCGCCGGCTCGATCCGCTCGAAGAACGCCCGCCCGAAGGCGCCCGACCCCCACCCGGCCAGCGGCCGATCCTCGGCGAGCTCGAGCCCGCCCTCGACGAGGTCGGAGTGCCCGCTGTCGATGCTGCGGTCGCTCTGGATGTCGGACGTCGGGGTGCCGCCGGCGATCACCAGCGCGACCAGCGCCGCCGCGCCGAGGCCGCCGACCACGGCCGCCCCACGCCACCGCCAGCGCAGGATCGCGACCACCGCCAGCCCGGTGATCAGGGCGGCGAAGCTGGTCAGCGAGTAGCTGAACGCGAGCCCGGCGAGGCCGAGGGCGAAGACCAGCGACGCGAGCGTCAGCTCGCGTCGCGAACCGCCCCAGGCGATACACGCGCCGATCGCGGTCAGGGCGAGCGCCATGTAGCGGCCGTAGACGTTCGGGTCGAAGAAGATCGAGTTCGCGCGGAAGTAGACGTGGAGCTCGTTGGCGTCGAAGAGCTCCGGGTTGAGGAACAGGTCGCGCGCGAAGTACTGGTAGATGGCTAGGGCGGCGCAGACCGAGGCGACGACCGCAACCGCGATCAGGGTCTTGCGCAGAAGCCGGGGCGACCAGTCGAGCTCGAAGAGGAGCACGAAGAGGATGGCGAACGGGACGAGGAAGAACCCGATGTTCTCGATCGCGTTCGGGACGTCCTCGGAGTAGCTCGCCTGAATCGCATAGAGCAGGAGGGTGGCGGCCAGGAGCCAGCGCAGCCGGGTCGGCCACGGCCCGTCGGCCCGCGAGCTGCGAGCTGCGAGCTGCGAGCTGCCCACCGCGTAGTTGAGCACCCCTGCCGCGATGACTAGATACAGCGGAACCAGCAGGTTCGCCGTCTCGCCGCCGATCTCCAGGGGCACCCTCAGCGGCAGGACCGCTATCGCGATGATCGGCAGCGCCGACGCATGACGGCGAAACAGCGCGGCCAGCGCGGCGGTTCCGCCGATCCCCAGCACCGCCGCGAGCCCGATCTGGGTCGCGCTGTGGCGGAAGTCGATGACCCGCGGCTCGTCCCAGACATCGCCGAGGACGACGATCGGGGCGAGCGCCAGGGCGGCGGCCATCGCCGCGAGGCGCAGCCGCCGGTCGCGGACGACGAGCGCCGCCGCCGCGGCGCCGCAGGCGCTCAGCATCCCCAGCCACTCGAGCGCCGAGGCGTTCACGACGAGTCCACGGCGTCCTCGGCCGACGACGGCAGGATCGTGATCCGGCGCGGCCAGATCATCACCCGGTCCTCGCTCGGCAGCTCGACCATCAACCGGTAACGAGCCGGTGGGGCGAACTCGCCCGAGTCGGTGCGCCCATCCCAGGTGTAGGTGACACGCCGATCCTCGGCAAGTGCCACGTCGTCGTCGAGCGTGCGAACGAGGTCCTCGTGGCTGTCGACGATCCCGACCACGGCGTGACCGTCGGACTCGCGGACGAAGAAGGTGATCGTGACGTCGTTCGGCGGCGGGCCGCCGGGAACGAAGTCCGCCGGATCGGCCGCGCCCGGCTCGGTGACCTCGAGCGCCAGGTCGGGCGTCCGCGCCCGGACGACGAAGACCGCCGTGACCAGCGTCGCGGCGAGCGTGCAGAAGAACACCGCCGCGCCCAGCGAGACGCGGCCGCCCCCTGGCACTTAGGCCCGGTCCTCGCCCGCGATGACGACCACGTCGGCGCCGGCGGCAAGCTCGCGCAGAGCGCGCTCGAGCGGGTCCACCCTGTTGACGCCGAGGTCACGCGCGACCTGCTGCGCGGCGCGTTTCTGGTGCTTGGCGTAGAAGACCTCCGTCTTCTCGACCCCGGGCGTGGTGTTGGTGATCGCCCCGACCGTGTAGCCGCTGGCCTCGATGTCCGAGGCGACCTTGCCCGCGAGCCCGTTGATCGAGGTGCCGTTGAGGACCGCGACCTCGACGTCGGCCGGGTTGATCGCCCCGACGCGCGGGCCGCGCGGGCCGTCGTCGGTGGAGAGCAGGTCCTGGGTGATGACGATCGCGCCCAGGCCGAGCAGCAGCGCGACGACGCCGACCGCGACCAGGACACGCGGCTGGGTGGCTCGGCTGACGAACCGGCGCCAGCGCGGGTGCGGCTGCAGGGCCGCGCGCTCCATCGTGATCCGCTCGAGCGCGGGGCGATCGTGCGTCACCCGGGCCGCCGCCGCGGACGTCGTTCCCGGCTCGGGCTCGGCGATCGCGGTCGCTCCGGTCAGTTCCTCCAGCTCCGTCTCGGCGACGTCGAGCCGCCGCTCGCTGGCCTCGAGGTTCTCCGCCGGATAACCGGGTTCGTCCTCCATCCAGGCGTGCAGCCGGCGGACGTCGCGCCGCTGCGACAGGTAGAGCGGCAGCAGGAGCAGCAGGCCGACCAGCGAGCCGAGGGCGATGAGGCCGCCGAACGTGTCGAAGATCTCTCCGACCTGCACGCCTAGCGCCCCGCCCTACTCCGAGCCGAAGTCGGCGTCGTCGCGACCGATCACGAGCGCCAGGGGGGCGCCCGCGGCGACCTCACGGATCTCGCCGATCATCGGCGTCACCTCGGGCTCGCCGAGCTGGTCGGCGACCGCGCTCGCGAGCTCGGTGGCGTCCGGCTCGTTGTCCGGCTCGAACATGACCGTCGTCTCGTCGAACCCGGAGGGGGCGTTGGTCTTCTCGCCGACCGCGAAGTCCGTCGGCTGGATCACCTGCTTGGCGACCTCGCCGGCGAGGCCCTGGACGCCCGCGATCTCCTCGCCGCCGACGGCCTCCTCCTGGGTCGCGTTGAGGACCGCCACCTCGATCTTCTCCTCCTTCGGCTTGTCGCCGCCGCCCTTCGTGTCGCCCCCACCGCCGTTCGCGCCGCCGTCGTCGCCGACCAGGCCGAAGCCGCTGGTCAGCACGCCCGCCGCGATCACCGCGGCCGCGAGTACGGCGACGAGGTAGCGCGGATCGACCGGAAGCCGGCGGTCGATCGCCGCCCAGCGATCGGCGATCGACCCCCGGACGTTGTGCAGCCAGAGCGCCGCGCGGCTCGGCGGCGCCTCCTCGGGCTCCTCCGGCTCGACCTCCTCGCCGCGCGCCTCGGCAGCCGCGACCTCTGCCTCGGTGGCCTCGCCGGCGCGCTCGGGCGCGCGGCCCGCCCATTCGCGTAGCCGCCGTACCTCACGGGCCTGCTGGATGATCAGGAAGGCGAGGATCGCCAGGCCCAGAAATGCGGCGATGCCGAGGTAGGGCCCGATCTCGTCGATCAGGTCGTTCATGCGAGTGGGGAAGTCTTGCCGATCAGGCGAGCGTGTGGCGCGCGGTTCCCTCGCCGCCCATCAGCGCCACGACCTGCTCGGCGAGCCCCGCCTCGTCGCCGGATGCGACGAGCTCGAGCAGCCCGTCGACCGTCTCGGAGACCCAATCCGGATCGAGCTGCTCGGTCCGTACCGCGCGCACGATCCGCTCCGCGGTCGTCGGCTGCGGCCGCTCGTCCACGTTGAAGAGCTCCTCGTGGATCTTCTCGCCGGGGCGGACGCCGATGAACTCGATCGCGATGTCGGCCTCCGGCTCGTAACCGGCGAGGCGGATCATGTTTCGAGCCAGGTCGACGATCCTCACCGGGTCGCCCATCTCGAGCACGTAGACCTCGCCGGACGCGGCGCCGAGGTCACCTGCCTGGATCACGAGCTGCACCGCCTCCGGGATCGTCATGAAGTAGCGCGTCATGTCCTCGTGGGTGACCGTGACCGGCCCGCCCTGCTCGATCTGCGAGCGGAAGATCGGGACGACGCTGCCGGAGGACGCGAGCACGTTGCCGAAGCGGACCGTCGTGAACCGGGTCGCCTGGTTGCGAGCCCCGACCGCGGCGACGATCCACTCCGCCATCGCCTTCGTCGCACCCATCACCGTGCGCGGGTTGACGGCCTTGTCCGTGGAGACGAGCACGAACCGCTCCGCGCCGGATGCGGCGGCCGTCTTGGCGGTCACCTGGGTCGCGATCGCGTTGTTGCGCAGCGCCTCCAGCGGGTTCGTCTCCATCAGCGGCACGTGCTTGTAGGCGGCCGCGTGAAAGACCACCTCGGGCCGGAACCGCTGCATGACCTCGAGCATCCGGTCGCCCTCCTTGCAGTCGGCGAGGACCGACTCGACCTGGGTGAAGTGCCAGTTCGAGGTCATCTCGCGGTCGATCTCGAACAGGTTGTCCTCCGCGTGGTCGAGCAGGACCAGCAGACGCGGGCGGACGCGGGCGATCTGGCGCACGAGCTCGGAGCCGATCGAGCCGCCGGCGCCCGTGACCAGCACGCGCTTGTCCTCCAGGTACGCGCCGACGCGGTCGAGCTCCATCACCACCGGGTCGCGCCCGAGCACGTCCTCCACCCGCACCTCGCGCAGCTGGCGGGTGAGTTGGACGCCGCCGCGCAGGAGCTCGAACACGGTCGGCAGCGTCCGCACCTCGATCTCGCGCTCGCGACAGGCCGCGACGACCTTGCCGCGCAGGACGCCGGGGGCGGACGGAATCGCGATCACGACCTCGTCGGGAGACGTCCGGTCGAGGATCGCGCCGAGCTCCTGGGTCGTCCCGAGCACCTTGACCCCCGCCGCGCGCATGTTGCGCTTGCCGGGGTCGTCGTCCACGAACCCGATCGCGTGAGCGCCGAGGCCCGGGTTCAGCTGCAGCTCGCGGACCACCATCTGACCGCCCGAGCCGGCGCCGATCACCAGCACGCTGCGCGACCGGCCACGCGCGATGCGCTGGGGGCGCTCGGCGATGGAGCGGCGGGCCAGGCGCGCGCCGCCCAGGAAGACGCAGCAGAGGATGAAGTCGACGATCACTACCGACCGCGGCAGGCTGTCCGGGTACGGCTTGACGAGCACGAACACGAGGACGAGCAGTGCGCTCGCCGACCGCCAGGGCGCGGATCAGCGGCCACAGGTCGGGGAGCCGGAAGTAGCGCCACCACTGATGGTGCTGGCCGAGCAGCTCCAGGACCAGCGACTTGCCGATCGCCACGAAGGCCACCGAGCCGGCCAGCATGGTCACGTAGCGATCGGGGATCTGGCCGCCCGCGTCGAGGAAGCGGAGCAGGAAGGCGAGGGCGAAGGCGGCCGCGCAGAGCAGCGCGTCGGCGGCGAACTCCAGCGCCCGACGCCGGTAGACAGGGTCGGACAGGCGGTGCATCGCGAGCGAGTGTACGGCGGAACCGCGGGTCCCGGTGGGTAAGGTGTCCGGCTCGCATGGCCCCGCTCAGCCTCCTCCCGGCCGTCCCCACGGCCTCGGTGACCGACGCGATCCTCGATCCGATCGTCAACGCTGCGACCGACTTCATCGACGCGGTCGGCGTGCTGGGCGTGTTCATCCTGATGACGCTGGAGAGCGCCTGCATCCCGGTGCCGAGCGAGGCGATCATGCTGTTCGCCGGGTTCAACGTCTCCGAGGGCGACATGACGATGTTCGGGATCATCGCCGCGGGGGTGCTCGGCAACGTGGTCGGCTCCTGGATCGCGTACGCGGCCGGCTATTACGGGCGGCTCGAGCTGCTCGACAAGAACCGCTTCATCCACATCAACCGCAAGCACCTGCAGTGGGCCGACAGCTGGTTCGAGCGCCACGGGGACGCGACCGTGTTCTTCACCCGGATGCTGCCGATCATCCGCACCTTCATCTCGCTGCCCGCCGGCGTGGCGCGGATGCCCTTCTGGCGCTTCACCTGGCTCACCCTCGTGGGCTGCATCCCCTGGGTGACGCTGCTCGCCTTCATCGGCCGCGAGGTCGGCGACAACTGGGAGGAGTGGCGCGACAAGCTCCACTACTTCGACTACCTCGTGATCGTCGCTGCGCTCGCCGGCTTGATCTGGTTGCTGATCCGCCGCCGGCGCGCTCCGAAGCCCGCATAGTCGTGGCCCGCGCCGCCGCGGCTCCCGCCCTCACGACCATCCGGGCGGCGGCGCTCGGCGCGATCCAGGGGCCGACCGAGCTGCTTCCGGTGTCGAGCTCGGCGCACCTGTCGCTTGTGCCTCGATTCGCCGGCTGGGACTGGGACGGAATCGACCCCGAGACCCGCAAGAGCTTCGAGGTCGCCCTGCACGCCGGCACCGCCGGTGCGCTGCTGATCGGCCAGCGGCGCGAGATCGCCGCGGAGCTGGCCGCCTTCGACCCCCGCCGCGCGGCGGTCGTCGCGCTCTCCTTCCTTCCCCCGGCGCTCGCCGGGTACGCCCTCGAGCGCCCGATCGAGTCCCGTCTGGGCGGGCCGCGGACGATCGCCGCCGGACTGGCGGCGGGGGCACTGGCGATGCTGTGGGCCGACACCCGCCCGCAGGAGCGCGGTCCCGGCGACGCCACGCCGGCCGACGGCCTGGCGCTCGGGATCGCGCAGGCCGCGGCGCTGGCGCCCGGGGTCTCGCGCAACGGCGCGACGCTGACCGCGGCGCGCGCCCGCCGATTCACGCGCGAGCACGCCAACCTGCTCTCGCGGACCGTGGCGCTGCCGGTCATCGTCGGCGCGATCCTGCTGAAGGGCTCACGTCTGCGCCGGCGCGGGGTCGCGCCGGGGCTGCGCCGGGCGATGGCCGCCGGCGTCGCGGCGTCGTTCGGCTCCACCCTCGCCTCACAGCGCTTGATCGGCGTCGTCGAGCGCGACCGGGCGCTCTGGCCGTACGCGGCCTACCGGCTCGCGCTGGCAACCTTGGTGACCGTCAAGATGAGTCGATGAACGACGCGTACGCGAAAGCCGGCGTCAGCCAGGCGGGTGCCGACCGCGCCGTCGAGGCGCTGGTCCGCAGCCTGAAGCTGATCGAGACCGGCAAGCCCTCCCGGGTCGTCGACCTCCCGGGCCACTACGCGAGCGTGCTGCGGATCGACGAGGAGACCGGAGTGGCGTTCGGCACCGACGGAGTCGGGACGAAGATGCTGGTCGCCGAGCGGATGGGCGATTTCTCGACGATCGGGATCGACTGCATCGCGATGAACGTCAACGACCTGATCTGCGTCGGCGCCGAGCCGATCGCGATGCTCGACTTCATCCTCTGCCGCGAGGCCGATCCCGACGTCTGCGGCGAGATCGGCGTCGGCCTGCGGTCGGGCGCGGAGACCGCCGGGATCGAGATCCCGGGGGGCGAGATCGCGCAGGTCGGCGACATCGTCTCCGGCTGGGAGCTGAGCGGCAGTGCGATCGGGCTCGTCGCGCTCGACGCGATCGTCGACGGCGCCCGCCTCGAGGCCGGGGACGCGCTGATCGGGCTGCCGTCATCCGGCCTGCACTCGAACGGCTACACGCTGGCGCGCCGGGCCCTCGAGGAGGTCCGGCTCGACGACGACCGACTGGGAACGCCCCTTGGCGAGCTGCTCCTGGCGCCGACCGAGATCTACGTCCCGGCGGTCCTCGAGCTGCTCGGCTCGCCGATCGACGTCCGCGGGCTCGCCCACATCACCGGCGACGGGCTGAACAACCTCACCCGCCTGGCGGCGCCGGTCGGCTACGAGATCTCCGACCCGTTCGAGGCCCCGCCGCTGTTCGAGCTGATCGCCGAGCTCGGCGACGTCGACGAGGCCGAGATGTACGAGGTCTTCAACATGGGCTGCGGCTTCGTGTGCGCGGTTGCCGCGGATGACGAACCCGCGGCGGTGGAGCTCCTGCGCCGCCACTATCCGGCCGCCAAGCGGATCGGCACCGCGACCGAGCGCGCCGGGGTCGTCGAGCGCGCCTAGGCACCGGTACATTCCGAGCGGGTGAACGGGGTTCGGGGAGTGCTCGCGTGCGTTGCGATCGTCGCGGTCGCGCTCGGCTGCGTCTCCGCCGCGAGCGCCGAGGACGTGCCAAGTCCGGACGCCGACGGCTTCTACGCGCCGCCGTCGAAGAAGCGGCTCGAGCGGGCGCGACCCGGGAAGGTGCTTCGCGTGCGCGCCGTGGACCTGTCGGCGTCGAACATCCCGGTCCCGCACAGGGCCTGGCAGCTCCTCTACCGGACGAAGGACACGACGGGCCGGCCCGAGGCGGCGGTCGCAACCGTGATCGTCCCCGACTCGCCCTACGAGGGGCGCCGGCCGCTGCTGTCCTACCAGCCCGCCGAGGACACGCTCACACGCAGATGCGCGTCGTCGTATGAGCTCCGGACCGGGTCCGGCGGGGAGCCGGACACCTTCGGCATGGCCCTCGAGCGCGGCTGGGCGGTGGTCGTACCGGACTACGAGGGACCCCACTCGCAGTGGATCGCCGGCAAACAGGCGGGGCACGCGATCCTCGACGCGGTCAGGGCGGCGCAGCGGTTCGGCGACGCCGGGCTGGCCGGGCGGCGAACCCCGGTGGCACTCTGGGGCTACTCGGGCGGCGGTCACGCGACGGCGTGGGCATCCGAGCTCCAGCCCAGGTACGCGCCGCGGATTCGGCTGCGCGGCGTCGCCCACGGGGGCGCTTCAGCCGATCCCGTCGTCACGGCCCGCAACGTCGACGGCGGCCCCGCCTCCGGGCTCGTGCTCGCGGCCGCCGTGGGGATCAGCCGCGCCTACCCCGAGATGCGGCTCGGCGAGCTCCTCAACGACGCAGGTCGCGAGATGGCGAGCCGGATCGGCGGCATGTGCCTGGAGGAGTTCGTCGCCGCGTACCCGTTACGCCGGATGAGCGAGTTCACGGTCGTCCCGGATCCGCTCGCCGTCCCGCGCGTGCAGCGGGTGCTCGCGAAGGTTGGCCTCGCTCATCGCAAGCCTCAGGCGCCGTTGTTCGTCTACCACGCGATCGCCGACGAGCTCAACCCGATCTCGGCCTCCGACGCGCTGGTGGCGCGCTACTGCTCGATGGGCGTCGCCGTCGCGTACAAGCGAAGCGCCGCGGGCGAGCACATCGGTGTCCAGGCGAGCGAGGCGCCGGCGGCGATCGCGTATCTGGCCGATCGGTTCGCCCGGGCCCCGGCCCCAAACGACTGCTGACGGCGCCCGCCGTCGTCTCTCACGTCAGACCGAGCGGTACCAGCCAGTCGCGCGGCGCGAGGCCCGCCGGCACGCCGGTCGGGTAGTCCGGCATCAGCTCGAGCGCGAAGCGCCCGGCCGGCCGCGCATCGATCGCCGGCGCCAGGTCCTCGAACGTCGTCAGCAGTCGGACCGTCGTCCCAATCTGAAAATCGGCCGCGTTGCGCTCCTCCGCACCGATCGTTCCCTCGGCGAGCAGCGTGTCGACATGGTCGAGCAGCCCGGGAAGCCCCGCCGCGATGTCCGTGACGGTCGCGGCGTCGGTCGCGTCGACCTTGTGGGCGAAATACCACGCGACCGGCCAGCCGGTCGCGGCGACGATGCGCGCCGCGGGGACTCGCGCCTCCCGAACCAGCTTCGTCCGCAGCTCCGGGCGGCTCAGGTTGATCCACGCCCCGAGCCGGCGCGGCACCGGCTGCAGGACCTCGTCGCCCCAACGCTCGGCCTCCTCGACGCGCGCCCGCCGGCCCGGATCGGCCGGGAAGAGAGGCGGCTCGGGGTGCGCGGCGTCGAGCGCCCGCGAGATCGAGCGCGTCCCCTGGACCCGCCGGCCGTCCAGCTTCAGCGCGGGGACGGTACCGCCGCGAAATCCGAGCGCGCGGACGGCGGCCGCGTGCGTGCCGGGCACGAGGTTGACGACTCGATGATCGATGCCCTTGTGCTCGAGCATCAGGCGCGCGGCGTGCGAAGGGTGTGAGCTATGCACCCCGTACAGCGTCGCCGGCACGCGCGCAGCCTAGGCCGGTGCGGGTACGGCCCCGAGCTGGATCAGCAGGCCGAGCATGTCGGCCGTCGACCAGCGCTCGACGCACTTGCCGTCGCGCATTGTCAGGACCGTCGTGATCGCGAAGTAGGCGTCCTTGCCTGTCGGCGCCACGCCCATGAACTCGCCCTGGTGATTCAACGCGAACTCGAGTCGCGCCGCGAGCTTGTCGCCCTCGGAGATCAGATCGGCGATCGTCACCCGCGCACCGGGGAAGGCGGCGACGAACTGCTCGTGGAAGGCCACCACCCCGGCCTTGTCCATCGGCTCCTGGCTGACGCCGCCAAAGACGACGTCGTCCGAGTAGAGATCCAGGTACCCGTCGAGGTCGCCCGCGTTGAAACGGTCGATCGCCGCCCGATACGTGTCGGTATTGCTCGCTGCCATCCATGGCCTCCTCTTGTGGCGGGCCGTGAGGACCCGCGTTGCCGACCTACTCCTTGTCGTACTTGAACGAGACGCCGAGGCGGACGCGGAATCCGGAGACCTTGCCGTCCTCGATCGTCACGTCCTGGCGCACGACCTCGCCGATCCGCAGCTCACGCACCGACTGGCCGACCTTCTCGACGGCGTTCTTGGTCGCCTGCTCCCATGACTCGGCGCTGACGCCGACGACCTCGGTGACGCGGTAGACGCTCTCTGCCATCTGTTCCTCCTCGGGTAGGGCTGTCGCCCCTACCCTCTCACGCCGAGGCAGCGAACGCGCGCCGGTACGCCGTCGGCGTCGTCCGCGTCGCGCGCCGAAAGTGCTCACGCAGCGAGGGGGCGGACCCGAAGCCGGCGTTGGCGGCGACCTGCTCGATCGGCAGGTCGGTGTGCTCGAGCAACCGGCGCGCCTCGAGCACCCGCTGGGCGTGGAGCCATTTCAGCGGCGTCGTCCCGGTCTCGGCGACGAAGCGGCGGGCGAAGGTGCGCGGGCTGACCCCGGCGCGCGCGGCGAGGGTCGCGACGTCGAGTGGCTCGGTCAGGTGATCCAGCGCCCAGGCCCGCACCCCTTCGAGCGACCCGGACTCCGACATCGCGGGGAGGGGGCGCTCGATGAACTGCGCCTGGCCGCCGGCGCGATGCGGCGAGGCGACCATCGCGCGCGCCACCTGAGAGCCGATCAGCTCGCCGTGGTCGGCCCGGACGAGGTGCAGGCACAGGTCGATCCCCGCCGAAAGGCCGGCGGAGGTCAGGATCCGACCCTCGTCGACGTAGAGGACGCCGGGGTCGACGTCGATGGCGGGGAAGCGCTTGGCGAGCTCGGCCGCCGCGAACCAGTGCGTCGTGGCCCGCCTGCCGTCCAACAGCCCTGCGTGCGCGAGAGCGAAGGCGCCGGTGCAGATCGAGGCGACCCGGGCGCCGCGCGCGGCGGCCGCCCGAAGCGCCTGCAGTGCGGCATCGGGGGGCGGCTCGAAGACGGTCCGGTACCCAGGGACGATCACCGTCTGGGCGGCGGCGAGAGCCTCGAGGCCGGCGGCCGCCGAGATCTCGAAGCCGGTCGTCGTCGAGACGCCCCCGGGCTCGGCGGCGCAGGCGGTGAACTCATAGAGCGGCCGTCCGTCTGCCCAGGCGAGCGAGAACACCTCCGCCGGCACCGACAGGTCGAAGGCGACGACGTCGTCGAGACACAGCGCCGCGATCCGGTGGGGACGCTTCGCGCGCATTGGCAGAAACCTAGCGCATATGGGCATTTCTGCCGCTTGCGGGCGTGGCCGCTTCCGGCCAGGATGGGGGCATGAAAATCGCCATCCTGATCTTCGACAAGCTCACCGCCCTCGACGCGATCGGCCCGTACGAGGTCCTCTCGCGCCTGCCCGAAGCCGAACTGCGCTTCGTCGCCACGGAGCCGGGAACCAAGCGCACCGACACCGGCGCGCTCGGGCTGATCGCCGACCTGTCGCTCGACGAGCTCACCGACCCCGACATCGTGCTCGTACCCGGCGGCGAGGGCAACCGAGCGCTGCTCGACGACGCGGAGGTACTCGACTGGCTCCGTGCCGCACACGAGACGTCGACGTGGACGACCTCGGTCTGCACCGGCTCGCTCGTCCTCGCCGCCGCCGGCATCCTTCAGGGCAAGCGGGCGACGAGCCACTGGGCCTACCGCGAGCAGCTGCGCCTGGGTGGCGCCGAGCCGGTGACCGAGCGGGTCGTCGTCGACGGCAAGATCGTCACCGCGGCCGGCGTCTCGGCCGGGATCGACATGGCGCTGCAGCTGACAGCGCTGCAGTACGGCGAGGATCTCGCCCGCGGGATCCAGCTCGGGATCGAGTACGACCCCCACCCGCCGTTCGACTCGGGCTCGCCCGAGAAGGCCGATCCGCAGCTGGTAGAGCTCGTTCGCGGCGTGGCGTAGCGCCATGTAAACCGCGCCCCGCCGGTCATCCCCGCCGGTCATGATGCAGTGGCGAGGTTTGACAGCCTCGCGACGTGGCAGGGTTGAGAATGACCGGCAGATGAGCGACGCGACGACAGGGGCCCCCGGCGTACTGACCGGAACCGTGCTGTCGGATCGTTACCGCCTGGAGTCGAAGCTCGGCAGCGGCGGAATGTCGACCGTCTATCTGGCTCGTGACGAGACGCTCGAGCGCTGGGTCGCGGCCAAGGTCCTGCACCGCGAGATCTCCGACCAGCCGGACCAGATCGAGCGCTTCCGCCGCGAGGCGCGGGCGGTCGCCCAGGTCTCGCATCCGAACGTGGTCGCCGTGATCGACGCAGGGGAGGACGGTGGTCGTCCCTACATCGTCTTCGAGTACGTCGACGGCGAGACGCTGAAGGCGCGAATCGACAGTCACGATCGCGGCCTACCGCTCGACGAGGCGGCCGCGTACGGGATCGAGGTCGGGCGCGGGCTCGGCGCCGCGCACGCGCGGCGGCTCGTCCATCGCGACGTCAAGCCCCAGAACGTGCTGATCGACTCCGACGGGCGCGCGAAGGTAACCGACTTCGGAATCGCCCGCGAGCTCGAGCAGGACGGCCTGACGAAGACCGGCCGCGTGCTCGGGACGACCGACTACGTCTCGCCCGAACAGGCGATGGGCCAGCCCGTCGACGCGCGCTCGGACATCTACTCGCTGGGGATCCTGCTCTACGAGATGCTCACCGGCGACGTCCCGTTCAAGGCCGACAACCTCGTCGGGGTGGCGATGAAGCACGTCAACGAGCGCATCCCCGACGTCCAAAAGCGCCGGCGCGACGTCTCCTCGGCGCTCGCCGCAGTGGTCGAGCGGGCGACGGAGAAGAAGCCCGAGAAGCGCTACCAGGACATGAACTCGATGCTCGCCGACCTGGAGAACGCGCTCGAGGTCGAGGTCGCGCGCGCCGGCCACTCGACCGGTGAGGCAACCACCGTGCTCGACTCGGTCTCGGGCCGCCAGCGGCTGCTGACCTCCCGCCGGGTCTCGATCGCCGGGATCCTCCTGGTGCTCGCGGCGACCGCGGCGGCGCTGTTGATCGCGGGCCTGAGCGGCGACGACAGGCAGCGCGAGGGCGGTGACGGAAGCGGCGACGCTCCTCCCGTCGGGGCGGAGATCCAGCTCACCGGGGCCAAGGACTTCGATCCCTTCGGCGGGGACGGCGAGCATCCCGACGAGGTCAAGCTGGCGATCGACGGGATCCCGAACACCAGCTGGCAGAGCGAGACGTACACGGACGGGCTCGCCGACAAGCCCGGCGTCGGCCTGATCGTCGAGACCGACGAGTCGGTCGAGGGACAGAGCATCTCGGTCGGGACCACCGAGGGCGGCTGGGACGCCGAGATCTACGCCGCCGACGACGGGCCGCCGGCCGAGCTCGAAGGCTGGGGCTCGCCGATCGGCTCGACCACCGACGCCGAGGCCCAGCAGCCGATCGAGCTCGATCCGGTGGGGCCGGCCAGGTACTACCTGATCTGGTTCACCGGCCTCGCGGCGGCGTCCGACGGCGAGCGGGTGGAGGTCAACGACGTCACGCTGAACGGCGCCTGAGCGCCGGCCCCGGCGCTCGCGCGGCGTCTTGTGTCGCGAGGCAGGACGGCATATGCTCGCCCTCGGCGTCGGCAGAGATTCGGGAGGAGCGATGCGCAAGCTGAAGGACCGGCTCACGTACGCCAACGTCGTTTCGACGCTGGCCTTGTTCCTCGTGCTTACCGGCGGCGTCGTCTGGGCCGCGAAGATCGGCTCGCGACAGATCGCCCGCGACGCGGTGAAGGCGAAGCACGTCCGCGCGGACGCGATCGGCTCGGAGGAGCTCGCCGCGGACAGCGTAGGCACGGCCGAGCTCGGATCCGAATCGGTCTCCCGCGGCAAGCTGCAGGACAACGCGGTGGGCTCCGACGAGCTCGCGCCGGCGAGCGTCGACGCGACGAAGCTGACCGAGAACGCCGTCGGCCCGAACTCCCTGCAGGGAAACGCGGTGGGGTCCGACCAGCTGGCGCCTGACTCGGTCGGCACCCGCGAGCTGAAGATCGCCGCGGTCGAGTTCGAGAACATCTCCACGGGTGCCGTCTCCCCGCGAATTTTTGCCCACGTCAGCTCGACCGGGGTGCTGGCGGAGAACTCGGGGAACGTCGAGTCCGCCGGCCGGCTCAGCGAGGGCCAGTACGTCGTCGACTTCAACCGCGACCTGCGGGGATGCGTGGGGGTGGCGTCGGTCGGGTTCGGCTTCGGGCCCGGGGTGATCGGCGCCGGGCGGACGGCTCAGGTGCGGATGAACCTCGACAACGACGCGAGCCGCATCGGCGTGACGATCTACAAGGGGTTCACGTTCGCGGATATCTCCGACAGCGACTTTCATCTGATCGTCGCCTGCTGATCGTCAGAACCGGTACTCGCTTTCGGCCGCGTGACGCTCGATCGCCAGCCGGACGAGCCGGTCGCAGAGCTCGGGATAAGGAACCCCGCTCGCCTCGAACAGCTTCCCGAAGACGCTCGTCTCGGTGAAACCCGGGATCGTGTTGATCTCGTTCACCAGCACCTCGCCGTCGTCGCGGACGAAGAAGTCGCAGCGCGCCAGCCCGGTGCCCGCGATCGCCTCGAACACCAGCGCGGCCAGCTCGCGCACCCGGGCGATCACGTGATCGTCGAACGGTGCCGGCACGACCAGATCCATGCCGCCCTCGCTGTACTTGGCCTCGAAGTCGTACCAGTCCGAGGCGCGGGTGACGATCGCGCCCGGCAGCGAGGTCTGGACGCTGGAGCGCTCGCCGAGCCCGGTGTTGCCGATCACCGAGCATTCGACCTCGCGGCCCTGAGCGTCCGCCTCGATGATCACCCGGGGGTCGTGGGCGAGCGCCAGCTCCACCGCCCGGTCGAGCTCCGCCTCGGGGCTCGCGACGCGTGAGATCCCGACGCTCGAGCCGAGCCGTGACGGCTTCACCCAGAGCGGCCTCGGCATCGCCGCCGCGTGCTCGCGCCACCCCGGCTCGCCGACCTCGCAGAACTCGACCTGGGGCAGGCCGCGAAACGCGAGCAGACGCTTGCAGATCAGCTTGTCCATCGCCACCGCGGCGGCGAGCACGCTCGGGCCCGCGTACGCAACCTCGAGCGACTCGAGCAGGCCCTGGACGGTGCCGTCCTCGCCAAACGGGCCGTGGAGGACCGGGAAGGCCACCTCGCAGCCGAGCAGGCCTCCGGCGGCGCGCATCTCGACCTCCTCGCCACCGGCCGTCCACCGGCCGTCGCGATCGATCAGAACGTCGACCACCTCGTGCCCGGCCTCGCGCAGGCCGGCGGCGACCGAGGCGCCCGAGCTCAGCGAGATGTCGTGCTCGGAGGAACGCCCGCCGGAGATAACCGCGATCTTCATCAGGGCGTGGTCGTGTCGGTCGTCGTGGTCGTCGTCGACGGGATCGTCGTCGTGGTGGTCGTCTCGGGCTCCGTGAACACGCCGACCACAATCGTCACCGTGTCGCCGGTGCGCACCCGCGAGCCCGGCGAGGGCGCCTGCTGCAGGACCCGCCCGTCGTCGCCGCGGTCCTCGGTCTCCTGTTCGACCACGTCGACGGAGAGCCCGCGGCTGCCGAGGCTGCCGCGCGCGGCGTCCTCGGACTGACCGACGACGTCGGGGACGATCACCGCGCCGGCGCCGGTGGAGACGACGATCGTCACCCTGGCGTTGCGCTCCAGCTCCGAGCCGGGCCCCGGGTCCTGGCCGATCACCGTGCCCTCCGGGGCGTCGTCGTCCTTGGTGTCGACGTTGACGATCAGGCCGAGGCCCTCGAGCTGCGAGCGGGCGACCGTCTCGTCGTCGCCGAGCACGTCGGGCAGGGTGATCAGGTTCGCGCCCTTGGAGACGATCAGGGTGACGGTCGACTGGCACTCGACCTCCTCGCCCGCGGCCGGCTCGGTACCGATCACCTTTCCGGGCTCGACGTCACGCGACGCCTGCTCGCGGGTGTCGACCAGCAGGTCCTCCCCCTCGAGGCGCTTGGTCGCCTCGTCGACGGCGAGGTTGCGGACGGGTGGCACCTTCACCGACAGGCCCAAGCTGACGGTCAGCGTGACCTCCGAGCCCTCGTCCGCCTCGCTGCCGGCGGCCGGAGCCTGCTCGGTGACCGTGTCCCTGGGGGCGCAGTTCTCTACCGGGAGCACGGATACGTCGAAGCCCTTGCGCTCGAGCAGCGCCCGTGCCTCGGAGAGCGACTGCTCGACCACCGCGGGGACGTTGACCTTCTCGGGCCGGGTGAGGGCGAAGGCGGCGACGCCGGCGAGCAACAGCGCGAGCACAGCCAGCGCGATCACCCACCAGCGCTTCCACCACGGCCGGTAGTCGTCCTCGAGCACGGTGGCCGGCGGTGCCTCGGCCACGGCCGCCGCGAGCGCCGTTCCGCCGGATGGATCGACCTCCGCCGCGTCGAGGGCGGCGATGAACTCGTCGGCGGACTGGAAGCGGTTCCCGGGGTCCTTGGCGAGCGAGCGCAGGACGACCGCGTCGAGCGCCGGCGGCACCTGCGGGTTGAGCTCGGACGGGCGACGGGGCGGCTCGGAGATCTGCTTCAACGCCACGGCGACCGGCGAGTCCGCCTCGAACGGCACCCGGCCCGTCAGGCATTCGTACAGCAACACCCCGATCGAGTAGAGGTCCGAGGTGGCGCCGGTCTCCAGTCCCTGGGCCTGCTCGGGCGACAGGTACTGCGCGGTGCCGAGCACCGAGCCCGTCTGGGTGATCTCCGAGGCCCCGGCCCGCGCGATGCCGAAGTCGACCACGCGGGCGCGGCCGTCGCGGTCGACGAGCACGTTCTGCGGCTTGAGGTCCCGGTGGATGATTCCGCGCTCGTGCGCGAACTTCGTCCCGGCGAGCACCTGGCGAACGATCTCCACGGCCTCGCCGACCGTGAGGCCGCGGGCGACCAGGTCCTTGAGCGAGGCGCCCTCGACGTACTCCATGGCGATCCAGGGCCGACCCTCGGTCTCGCCGCGGTCGTAGACGCCGACCACGTTCGGATGCTGGAGGCCGGCGGCGGCCTGCGCTTCGCGGCGGAAGCGCTCGACGAACTGCGCGTCCTGGGCGAAGCGCTCGTGGAGGAACTTGAGCGCCACGCGGCGGCCGAGCATCTCGTCGTCGGCGAGCCAGACGTCGGCCATCCCGCCCCCGCCGAGCCTTCCGACCAGCGTGTAGCGGTCGCCGATCCGCTGTCCCTGAGTCAGGCTCATCCGCCGGCCAGCGCCGCCTCCATGATCGAGGTCGCGATCGGGCCGGCGACCTCGCCGCCGAAGCAGCCGGTGCAGCTCTCGATCGTCACCGCAACCGCGATCTGCGGGTCCTGGGAGGGCGCGAAGCCGATGAACCAGGGCTGGTTCAGCCCCGATTCGACGTCGCGCTCGGCGGTGCCGGTCTTGCCCGCGAACTCGACCGCGTCGACGTTCAGCGATGAGGCCGTGCCCTCGCGGGTGACGTTGGTCATCATCTCGTTCAGCTGGGCGGCGGACTCCTCGGAGATCACCTCCGCCTGCTCGTCCCCGTCGCCGAGCTCCTCGATCACCCGCCCATCCGGGTCCTTCGCCTCGAGCAGGAGGGTCGGCTGCATCAGGGTGCCGTTGTTGGCGACCGTCGCCGCGACCTCGGCCATCTGCGTCGCCGAGGCGAGCAGCTGGCCCTCGGCGCCGCCCTGGCCGATCGCGACTCGGCCGACGTCGAAGTCGCTGCGCACGAGGCCGTCCTCGCTGTAGACCCCGCTCTCCTCCATCGCGTCGTCGGGGTAGTTGAGCTCGGGCACCGCGTAGAAGCCGAACCGCTCCATGTACTCGACCATCGTCTCGGTGCCGAGCTGCTCGCCGACCTGAGCCCAGTAGGTGTTGACCGAGTTGGTCAGCGCCGTGGTCATGTCGATGTCGCCGAAGCTCTGGCCGCCCGAGTTTGCGAGGTCGATGCCGCTGATCTCCTTCGGCGAGTCGGCGTTGAGGACCGTGTCCGGCTGGAACTCGCCCGAGTCGAGCGCGGCTGCCGCGGTCACCACCTTCATCGTCGATCCCGGCGGGTACACCGCCTGGGTCGGCCGGTTGAGCAGCGGCGCCTCCTCGTCGCGGTTGAGCTGCGTCAGCTGCCCGGGCTCGTCAATCGTGTTCGGGTCGTAGCCCGGCGTGGACGCCATCGCCAGCACGGCGCCGGTCGACGGGTCGAGCGCGACCGCGGCGCCGCCGACCCCGAACTCCGGCACCGCGTTCGCCGCGACCGCCTGCTGGAGCCCGTCTGCGGCGATCCGCTGCAGCTCGGAGTCGATCGTCAGCCTGATGTCGGCCCCCTCCGACGGCGCGTCGCGGAGCTGGTCGATGATCGAGGCGAACTCGTTGTCTTCGCCCGTGAGCAGGTCGTTCTCCGACTCCTCGATCTCGCTGTTGCCCGCCTCGACGTAGCTGTACCCGACGGGGTGGCCGAACAGCGCGCCCTCGGGGTAGCTGCGCACATAGACGGGGTTGCCGCCGGCGCCCTCCGGGTTGCTGTCGGCCACCAGCACGCCATCGGCGGTGGTGATCGTCCCGCGCGGGATCTCCTGCGCTTCGATCAGGGGCCTGCGGTTCTGGTTCTTGGCCTCGAGCTCCTCGGCGTCGAACACCGCCCATCTGGACGCGAAGGCGACCAAGGATGCGAACAGCAGCAGGACCACCGCGTAGACGCGGACAATCTGCCTGTTCATCCCGGCAACCTCGCGAGGTCGATGGGGTCGTCAACGACCGTCTCGGCGGGCGGCCGGCGGGCCCGGTCTGAGATCAGCAGCAGCAGCGCGAGCAGGACCATGTTCGCGATCACCGAGCTGCCGCCGAAGGAGACGAACGGCATGGTCACGCCGGTGAGGGGGATCACCTTGGTCACCCCGCCGATGATCACGAACGCTTGCAGCGCGAAGACCGCGGTCAGTCCGGTCGCAAGCAGCTTCGAGAACCCGTCCGGGACCATCACCGCGGCCTTGAAGCCGCGGGCGGCGATCAGCGCGTAGATCATGATCAGCCCGCAGGCGCCGAACAGCCCGAGCTCCATCGTCACCACGGCGTAGATGAAGTCGGTGTGCGGAGCGGGCAGGATGCTGCCGCAGTCCGGAAACGGTTGCGCGCACTCAGGCGCGAACGGCCCCCGCAACTTCAGCAGCGACTCGCCGAGGCCCTTCCCGAACAGCCCGCCGTCTGCCTGCGCGAACAGCGACTGCTGCACCTGGCCGGCCCCCTCGGGGGCGTTGGGAGTGAACGGGTCGCGCCAGATCTCGAACCGGTCGTGGACGTGGGGGATGCTGGAACCGATCGCGTAGGCGCCGACCGCGAAGATCACCAGTCCGATCAGCACATATGAGAAGCGCCCGGTCGCCACGTACAGCAGCGCGAGGAAGGCGCCGAAGAACATCAGCGAGCTACCGAGGTCCTTGATGAAGACGAGCATCAGCATCGCCGCCCCCCAGACGACGAGGAGCGGGCCGAAGTGCTTCAGCGGCGGGATCGTCAGGCCGGCGATCCGCCGCGCGGCGACCGAGAGCATCTCGCGCTTCTCGGCCAGGTAGCTGGCGAGGAAGACGACGATGCAGAGCTTCCCGAACTCGGAGGTCTGGAACGAGATCGGGCCGACGTCGACCGAGAGGTAGGCGCCGTTGACCGGGTTACGCGTGATGTAGGGGGCCAGCAGCAGCAGGATGCCGGCGGTCGCGATCAGGTAGCGGTAGCGCTCCAGCACCTGGTAGTCGCGCAGGAAGAGGATCGTCGCGCAGAAGAGGACGAGGCCGAGCACGAACACCGACGCCTGGTCGAAGGCGAGCTGGTCCTCGATCCGGTAGATGACCACAAGCCCGACCGCGGCGAGCAGGGCGCAGAGCGGGAACAGGTACGGGTCGGCGTTCGGGAGCCGGATGCGAAGGAAGAGGTGCGCGGCCAGGCAGAGGGCGAGGAAGTAGGCCCCGTAGGTGAGGCTGACGTCGGAGACCTCGTTGTCCTTGACGATGAAGACGGCGGCGAACCCGGCGGTGACCAGGATCGCCACCGGCAGCAGCGCAAGCAGCTCTCGGTTCCGGGCCGTCAATTGCCGCTGCCGGCGCCGGCGCCGCGGCGGTCTTGCTGCCCGCCGCCGTCGGGCTTGGCGCCCCCCTCACCGCCGTCCGCCGTAGCGCCGCCGCCCGCACCGGCACCTTCGCCGTCGCCGGTGGCCGTTGCGGGCGTCGTCGGCGTGATGGCGTCGTGCTCGAGGTCGTTGAGGAGCGAGACCGCGTCGTCGTGCGAGCGCAGATCGTGGTCGGTGAGGGAATCGCGCCGGTCGACGGGTATCGACGAGGCCTGGACGGGGGTCGACTGGACCTCCGAGTAGAGCTCGATCCCGAGCGGCAGGTCGTACGGCAGGCCGCGGTAGAGGGTGACCCGGCCGCCCTCGTCGATGCCGAGGAAGTACACCTGGCGGGCGCCGAACACCGCGGCGGCGCCGATCCCGGCGATCACCACGACGACGGCGAGGACCTTGGCGGCGGTCTTCCAGCGGCTCCGACCCGGCACCTCGACCGGCTCCCTGGTGCGATCGGCCTGGCGCGCCCGCGCGGCCGCCACGCGCTCGGCGCTCAGCCCCGCCTCCTCGGCGCTGGGACCGACCAGCGTCGCGCCCTCGTCGGCCACGGCCGCCACCTCGGCGTCCTCGAGGCGAACCGCGACCGCGGTGATGTTGTCGCGCCCGCCGGCCTCGTTCGCCGCCCCGACCAGCCTGTCGACGGCGCCGTCGAGGTCCGGGGTTTCGGCGAGCACCGCCGCGATCCCGTCGTCCTTGAGCATCGTCGTCAGACCGTCCGAGCAGAGCAGGAAGACGTCGCCGGGCCGGGCGTTGAAGCTCATCGTGTCGACCTCGACCTCGGCCTCCGGGCCGAGCGCCCTGGTGATGATCGAGCGCTGCGGGTGGTCCTCGGCTTGCTCGTCGGAGATCCGGCCCTGGCGGCGAAGCTCCTCGACCAGCGAGTGGTCGGAGGTCAGCATCCGCAGCTTTCCGTCGCGCAGCAGATAGGCCCGGCTGTCGCCGACGTGGGCGACAGCGACATCGTCGCCGTCGACCAGGAGCGCGGTCAGGGTCGTTCCCATGCCCGACCGGCTCGAGTCGTGCTCGGCGAGCGCGTGGATGCGGGCGTTGGCCTCCTGGGCCACCCGGCGCAGGAACGCCTCGGCCGGCTCGCCGTCGCGGCGCTCCGCGGTCTCGAAGAGCTCGGCGGCGATCTTCGAGGCGACCTCGCCCGCCTGGGCGCCGCCCATCCCGTCCGCGACGGCGAACAGCGGCGCGCTGGCGAAGTACGAGTCCTCGTTCGCCGTCCGCTGGCGGCCGGTGTCCGACCGGAAGGCCTCCTCGCTGACCCGCAGCGCCATCAGCTGTCTCCGGGAAGCTGGAGCTCGAAGCGGAACTCGGTGTCGCCGATCTTGACCTGATCGAGGTCGGAGAGCTCGGCCTCGCCGTGGAGCCTGCCGCCGTTCAGGTAGGTGCCGTTCGTGGAGTTCAGGTCCTCGACGAAATACGAGGCCCCGCGCGAGTAGATCCGGGCGTGGATGGAGGAGGCGAAGCGGTCCTCGATCCGGACGTCCGCCTCGCCCGAGCGGCCGATCGAGAGCCCGCCGAACAGGTCGTAGCGCTCGTTGGCCGGGAGCCCCCCGCCGGTGACGGCGACCAGCCAGGCGTCGGTGGCGGGCGCCCGGCCGCCGGCGCCGACCGGGTGAAAGCCCGTCGCCTCAGGGGCCGGGGCGCCCGTCTTGCGCAGCTCGCGCAGGGCGCTGCGCGAGACCCAGAACAGGAACAGATAGAGGACGGCGAGAAAGCCGAACTTAAGGGCTACCGCGATCGGTTCGGTGTCCATCAGGCGGGGGAGCTGTCGCTCACTGCTCGACGTCGAAGACGAAGCGGACGGTTCCGAGCACGACCTCGTCGCCGGGACCGAGGCGGGAGGCGTCGACCTGGCGGCCGTTGACCTTGACGCCGTTGGTGGAGCCGAGGTCGACGATCTGCCAGTCGCCGGTCGACCCGCGCCGCAGCTCGGCGTGGCGGCGCGAGACGTTCGGATCGTTGAGCACGCAGTCGCACTCCCGCGAGCGGCCGAGGACCGCGACCGGTCCGTCGAGGACATAGCGGCGGTCGTCCAGCGAGACGATCGCCTTGGTGTCGGTCAGGTGCGCGGCCGGGTCGCGGCGCTTGGACTTCGTGTCCTTGGGCGGCACCGTGTAGACCATCGTGTGGCCCTGCTCGCCCTGCTCGGGCGCCTCGCCCTGGCGCGCGGGCGGCTTGACCAGCCGCGTCTGGATCCCGAACTCCCCCAGGCGCAGGCGCTCGTCGGACTCCAGGTGAACTTCGGGCCTGGTCAGGAGCGCGTAGTCGTGGCGGCGGGCGTGCTCGAGCAGATAGGCCGAGAGCTCCTGCTCGAGGGAGCGCTCGTAGCCCTCGAGCCGCTTGCGATCCTCGGCCGAGAGCCAGACCGTGTACTGGTTGGGCACGTACACCCGCGAGACCGAGGCGGTGCGATGGGCGTCCATCTCCTTCGCGAGCTTGCGCGCGATCTCGACCGGCTGCACCTGCGATGAGAAGGCACGGCTGAAAACCCCTTCGACGAGGTTCTCGATCCGCTGCTCAAGGTTGCGTAGGACGCTGATGGTTCCGTCTCTCCCGGGCACGCAAAGGGCGCGAATACCCGTGATGGGGGAAGGGAAATCCTACGGAGTCGTGGCGCGAAGGCCGGTCCCGCCAAGCCGCGCAGGGGCTGGCTCGGGGGCGTGCGGCGTTCGGCGCACGAGGCCGAACTCGAGGGCCACCGCGGCCGCGGCGGCGATCACCACGCCTGCGGGACGATCGCCGAGCGCCCCGTCGCCGACCACGGCGAGCGCCGCGTCGGCTCCCGCCGCCCAGATCATCGCCCCGAGCAGGGCCAGCGCCAGGTGCCGCGCGGCGAGCACCCAGCCGAGCGCGACCGAGGCGAGCGCAAAGACGCCAGCGCCGAGCAGCGAAGCGGGCGAGACGAGCGCGATGGCGACGTCGTCGCCATCGATGCCGGGGTCCGCCCCCACGCCGAACGCGATTGCCGCGGCGAGCATCCAGAACCAGGCGAGCGCGCCAAGCAGTGCGCGCGCACGGGCGCTCGGGCCCGCGGAGCCCAGCGCCGCCGCGGCCCCGCCGACGCCGGCGGCGGCGAACAGGGGTGCCGTGGCAACCCCGAGCAGCGCAAGCGCGGCGGACCGAGCGCGGCCGGCCGGCGCCTCGGCGTCGTCGTCGGGGAGGTCGTGGCCGGGGAGCAGCTGGACCGGGTCGAGGCGCCTGGCCTCGGCTCGCAGGCAGTCGCGCAGCTCCTGCGAGCTCGGCCGCAGCTCGGGCTCGGGGTCCAGGCAGGCGTCGATGGTCTCCGTGATGCCCTCCGGAAGGTCGGGGCGGTGGTCGCGCAGCGGCGGCAGGTGGCCGCCGATCCGGCGGACGGTCTGGGCCGGGGTCCTGCCGGCGACCGGGTTGACGCCGGCCCAGGCCTCATAGGCGGTGAGGGCGAGTGAGTACACGTCGCTCTCGGGGCCGGCAAGCTCACCATCGGCCTGCTCGGGCGACATGTAGGCGAGCGTCCCGATCATCTCGCCGGCGGCGGTGAGGGTGGGCGCCCCGGCGATCCTCGCGATCCCGAAGTCCATCAGCTTCGCGCGGCGGCCGGCCCGGGGGTCGTTGCCGACGATCACGTTGTGCGGCTTGATGTCGCGGTGCACGACGCCGCGAGCGTGCGCGTGGACCAGCGCGTCGCAGAGGTCGGCGGTGATCTCCGCGAGGTCGCGGTCGGAGAGCATCCCTGCGGCCTCCAGCGTCGCCAGCGTCTCACCCGGGACCAGCTCCGAGACCAGCACGGGGCGGCCGGCGTGCTCGCCGAGCTCGTACAGGGTGACGATCGCGGGGTGATTGAGCCGCGCCGCGGCCTGCGCCTCGCGCAGCACCCGCTCGTGGTCGGTGACGTTTACCTCCTTCAGCGCGACCTCGCGCTGAAGGCGCTCGTCGTAAGCGCGGTAGACGGTTCCCATCCCGCCCGAGCCGATCCGCTCGAGGACGCGGAAGCGTTCCATCACCAGCTCTTGGACCACAACTCGATTCGTTCGCCGGTCCGTGATGCTCTCCTGCCGCACGGTCGCGCCGCGGCAGCCTTCATACTCTCCCGGCCAAAGGGTCAAACCCGTGGCTTTCCTCGACGAGGACGAACTACAAGCGACCGGACCCCGGCAATCGGGACCCGAGCGACAGCGGCAGCTGATGCTGCGCCGCGTGATCGCGCTCGGGGTCGGCGTGCTGATCATCATCCTGCTCCTGCTCGGGGTGAGGGGCTGCCTGGACGCCCGCAAGGAACGCAACTTCGAGAGCTACGTCACCGACCTGAGCGAGATCGCCACCCAGTCCAACCAGCTCGCCGCCGAGTTCTTCCAGCGGCTCGAGGACCCGCCGGCGAACTCCGACGAGCTCGCGCTCGAGGCCCAGATCGCCTCGGATCGGGGCTCCTCCGAGGGCCTGCTCCAGCGCGTCGAGGGCCTCGACACGCCCGACGAGCTCTCCGAGGCACAGGACGAGCTCGTCCAGGCGTTCGAGCTGCGGCGCGATGCGCTCGCCGGGATCGCCGACGACATCCCGATCGCGCTCGGCACCGAAGGCCGCGACGACGCGATCGACCGGATCGCCGGTGACATGCGCGCCTTCCTCGCCAGCGACGTGATCTACGCCCGGGCTCAGCACGACATCCAGACCGTGCTGACCGAGGAGGACGTCGCCGGCAAGGTCCCCGACAGCATCTTCCTGCCGGAGCCGGTGGACCGCTGGCTCGACCATCTGCAGCTCAGCACGGTGCTGAGCGGCTTCGCGAGCGCGTCCGGGGCGGTCCAGGGGCTGCACGGGCTGGCGCTGCTGAGCACGACGATCAACAAGACGCCGCTGACCGCGGACGCGGACAACTCGGTCTCGCTCGGCGACGGTGCGCCGACCATCACGATCGAGGTCCAGAACCAGGGCGACCAGGAGGAGAACGAGGTCACGGTCAGCTACTCGCTGAGCGGCGGCGCGGTGCCGATCGAGGGCGAGGGGACGATCTCGAAGCTCGACGCGTCCGGGATCGAAGAGGTGAAGGTGGCGCTCGAGGAGACGCCTGAGCTGAACGTCCCGCTGACGCTCGAGATCGAGGTCCTGCCGGTGCCGGGCGAGGAGATCTCGGAGAACAACGCGGCCACCTACACCGTCACCTTCAACTGAGTCGGGCGCGATGCGAGTTGCCTTCCTCGGGCCTGCGGGGACCTACAGCGAGGACGCCCTGCGCAACGCGGCGGGCGGCGCGCCGCTCGACCCGTTGCCGATGGCGACCATCCACGCCGCGGTGATGGCGGTGGACGACGGCTCAGCCGACCGGGCACTGGTCCCGTTCGAGAACTCGATCGAGGGCGCGGTGCGCCCGACGCTCGACGCGCTCGCCTTCGACGCGACGCGCGTGACGATCGTGGGCGAGCACGACCAGCCGATCTCGACCAGCCTGATCGCCAGGCGCGAGCTCGAGCTGAGCGAGATCGAGCTGGTGATCTCGCACCCGCAGGCGAGCGCACAGAGCGGGCGCTTCCTGCGCACCGAGCTGGCGGGGGCCGGCGTCCGCGGGGCCTCGAGCACCGCCGACGCGGTCCGCGAGGTCGCCGAGTCCGATCGGCCCTGGGCCGCGCTCGGGGCCGCCTCCGCGGCGGCGATCTACGACTGCGTCGTGCTACGCGAGGGGGTCGAGGACGAGGCGGGCAACGTCACCAGGTTCGTCTGGCTCGCGCCCGGCCGGGACCGAGCCGGGTGCCGGGGACGACTGGCGGACGACGCTGAGCTTCTCGGAGCTCGGCGCCGACCACCCGGGAGCCCTGGTCGAGGCGCTGACCGAGTTCTCGAGCCGCGAGGTCAACCTGACGAGGATCGAGTCGCGCCCGCTTCGCGCGGGCGGGCTGGGGCGCTACATGTTCTTCTGCGACCTGGAGGGAAGGGTCACCGACGGGCCCGTGGCCGAGGCGATCGAGGGGCTGAGGACGAAGGCGGAGAACGTCCGCGTGCTCGGCAGCTACCCGCTCGACACTCCCGGCATCCCGGGCGGATGAGTTGGCGGCCGAGGCGCCCGTCTACAATTTCGCGAACCATGGAGGCCCTCGCTGACCCCGAGGTAGTCGCACCCGGCGCTCGCCTCCGCGCGAGCGGTCGGGTCCTGGTCCTGAACGCCAGCTACGAGCCGATCAACGTCTGCACGGTGCGCCGTGCCGCCGTGCTGGTGCTCAAGTCCCGCGCCGAGATGATCGAGCGCGGCGAGGGGGCGCTGCACTCGGAGAAGCTCGAGCTCGACCGGCCCTGCGTGATCCGCCTGGTCCGCTACGTCCGCATCCCGCGGGACGTCCACCGCCGCAAGATCACCCGCAAGGCGGTGCTCGCCCGCGATTCCTACACGTGCCAGTACTGCGGCCGCGAGGCCCACAGCCTGACCGTCGACCACGTGATCCCGCGCAGTCGCGGAGGAGAGTCGGTGTGGGAGAACATCGTCGCCTCCTGCGCGCCGTGCAACCGCAAGAAGGGCAACCGGATGCCGCGCGAGGCCTCGATGCACCCAGCCAGGCGCCCGAGCCCGCCGGGGCCGACCGTCTTCATCCGGATCGCGGCTCCCCGGGTGCCCGTCGCCTGGGAGCCGTACCTGGTCGCGGCCTAGGGCCGACGGACCTGAAAAGCGAAGGGCCGCCCCGATCGCTAGGGCGGCCCTTCCAAAGGTGCGATTGGGAGCGGTCCTTGCACGTAACGCGGCCGGGTGGGACATCCCCGGCCTGCTCGACCCGCCGGTGCCTGGGGTTGGATTCCGCCAGGCGGCTCGCACGCTGCCCGCCCGAGACGACGGTCACCCGCCGTTCAGGCGAAGCGGCCGACTAGCGGCCCCGCACCTCCAGCGTCCCGGAAAAACTGTCACTCAACGTAGGACCACCTCCTTTCTCTGGTCCGACGATTGAAGCAGACGCGAAGGTCATGTTGGGGTGCGGATCAGGGGTTTTCCCCGATGTGCGATCGGCGGTCGGCGATGAGTATTCGCGAGGTGATCGGTCTCACGTAACGACAACCCCTGATGACGGACGATCCGAACATGAACCAAACCGCGATGGATCGCGTAGTGGACGACGAGATGGAGCTCCAGGGTTGGCAAGGAGGCCGACGGCTGATCGAGATCGGTGTCTTCGCGGCGCTGCTGGTCGGCGCGGTGTTCGCGCTCCCCGGGCTCGACGAGCTGCGCGCGCGGCTCGCCGGCGCTGACGCTCGGCTGATCGTGCTCGCCGCGGCGCTCGAGGTCGGCTCCTGCCTCGCCTTCGTCGCCGCCTTCCGCGGCGTCTTCTCGCGCCGGCTCTCGTGGCGCTTCTCGTACGAGGTCGGGATGGCCGAGCAGGCCGCCAACGTCCTGCTGCCGACCGGCGGCGCCGGCGGGCTCGCGCTCGGCGCCTGGGCGCTGCGGCGGATCGGCATGCCGGCCGAGCGGATCGGCCGCCGGACGGTGGCCTTCTTCCTGATCACGAGCTCGGTGAACTTCGCTGCCGTGATCTTCGCCGGCATCGGGCTCGCCCTCGGAATCCTTCCGGGCCAGGTCGCCTTCCTCGCCGCATTGGTCCCGGCCCTGCTCGCCGCCGGCTTCCTGGGCGCGGTGGCGCTCTCGCCGCGGGTCATCGAGGGCAGCGAGGCCGGTGGCGCGGGTCGGATCCGCTCGGCGCTCGCCAAGGGCCGCGGCTACCTGGCGGAAGGCGTCCGCGACGCGATCGCGCTGCTCGGCACGGGCCGGCCGCTGATCGTGCTCGGCGCGCTCGGGTACATGGCGCTCGACGTGATGGCGCTCGGCGCGGTCTTCGCCGCGCTCGGTGGCGGCGCACCGACCCTGGGCGTCTTCGTGCTCGCCTACGCCGTGGGCCAGCTCGGCGGCCTGGTCCCGCTGCCCGGCGGGGTCGGCGGCACCGACGGCGGCCTGATCCTCGCCTTCGGCGTCCTCGGCGGGACGCCGGTCGCGGTCGCCGCTGCCGCGGTGCTCGGCTACCGCGCCTTCCAGCTGGGCGTCCCCGCGATCCTCGGGATCGCGGCCTTCGGATCGCTGCGCCGCAGCCTGGGTGACGCACCGGAGCCCGTCGAGTCGCCGGCCGCGACGGCGCTCGGCGGCTGCCTGGAGCCCGAGCCGGCCTAAGCAGCCGCCGTCGCTCTCTCGCGGGTGGTGGTGACGTCTGCGGGTTTTTACGGATGCTTCGGACCCGGCCAGGGGTGGAGGATCGGTCGGTCGGAGCAACGTCGGACCAAGGAGGCATCGTGTCCGAAACCAGACGGCGTACAGGCGCGGTTACGACCTGTGCTCACGGGCGGCTCCTGCCGCTTCTGGTCCTAACCGTAGTCTGGCTCGGCGTCGCCCCGACAGCGGCCGCGCAGACCTCTGCGACGGCCACCGGCCCCGAGCTGACGCCCGCTACGACTGACCGCGCGCATCCGTTTGCGGGAGCGCAGCTGCCACGTAACAGCGTCAAAGGGACACGAAGCATCAGCCGTCCTCCTGCAGCGGTGAGCGCGCGGCGCTATGCCCGTGAAAAGGCCGACGCCGAGCGCCGAGATGCCCCTCTTGGCGCCGAGACCCCCCTCGTGGCCGGGCCTGGCGCAGAGGCGCCCACGGCGCCCCTGATATTCGACGGCCTCACTCGGCCGGGCGCCATCAACAACGGCTTCACCTTTACGCCGCCCGATACGACCCTGGCCAAGAGCACCAATCGGATCATTGAGGGTGCGAATAGCGCGCTGCGGCTCTTCACGAAGGCCGGTTCCCCGATCGCGACGCTCAACCTGAACAGCTTCTTCGGTGCGCCGACGGCGAACGGGCTGCTCTTCGACCCGAAGGTCTTTTATGACCGAAATGCGACCAACCCTCGATTCTTCGTCGTAGCTCTGCAGGTCGCGGGACGAAACGACACGTCGAACACGAACAACGTCTCGAGAATCTGGGTCGCCGTGTCCCGCTCCCCCGACCCGACGAATCTCTCAGCACCGAGCTGGTGTCGCTACAACTTCGACGGACGCTTCAACACCGGCACCACGAATGTCAGCTGGGCCGACTACCCGGTCGTCGGCGTCGGGCGGGACAGCTTCTCTATCGGGCTCAACCAGTTCCGATTCACGGATACCCAGTTCACGTACGCGCTGATCAAAGTCCTCAACAAGAACGTGGCGGAAAACAACGCCGGCAGCTGTCCGACCATCCCGAACTTCACGTTCCGGCCGTCGTCCACATTCGCAGACTTCAGTCGCTTTACGCTTCAGCCGGCTCAGAGCTACACGACCCCTTCGTCGTTCACCGGGACGACGAACCCTGCCTACTACCTGAGCACGACCCGAGGCTCCAGCAACCAGTACCACGTGCTGCGGGTCCGCAACGTGGCAAGCGGGTCTCCCACGCTGAACCAGGTGACACTCACCGGCGCCTCCTACAGCATGCCGCCCGACGCACCGCAGCCCTCATCGTCGGTGCTCGTCGACACGGGCGATAACCGCGTGCTCCAGGTGGCGGGGATCGGCAACCAGCTGACGGGCATCTTCACGGTCTTGTGCAACTTCACCGCTGGGACCCCGAATGAGTCCTGCACGAGAACTCCTCGCGTTCGGGTCGACCAAACCCCCGGCGGCGCCTTCACGGCCACGCTGGCCGAGAACACGTTCGCCGGCATCGGCAACAACGTGTACGTCCATCATCCGAGCATCGCGACCAACACAGCGCTCCAGTCTGCCTCCAACTGGGAGTCAAACGGCCCTGGAGAGTTCCTCAGGTCGAAGGCGTTCATCAAGAACGTCAACGCGGGCTGGTCATTCGTCAGCGCCTATGCGCCCGGCGCATGCTCGCTGCCCGCCGGAAATGCGCGGAGCGGCGATTACTCCGGTGCGCAGCTCGAGCCGACGAATGCGACGAGCTTCTGGCTGGCCGGCGAACGTACGAGGACCATCAACGGCGTCTGTCAGTGGAGCACGAGGATCGCGAACATCGTGCCCTAGTCGCGAGGCCTTTCCGCGCTGCCGGCCGTGCCCCCGAGTGTCGGCCGACTACTCGCCCGCCGGCTTCGCGCCCTCGGCGGCCGCCTCGGCGACCTCCTCGGCCTCGTCGGCGACGTCGGCGGAGGACGCGACCACGAGCGCGACGGCGCTGACCCGGTCGTCGTCCTTGATGTTCATCACCTTGACGCCCTGCGTCGCGCGGCCCATCTGCGAGATGCCGCCGGCCTTGGTCCGCTGAACCATCCCGTTCTGGGAGATGAACAGCAGGTCCTGGTGCTCGCGCACGATCAGGGCGCCGGCGAGACCGCCCTTCTTCGCCGTCATCTTGATCGTCAGCACGCCCTTCGTCCCGCGGCCCTTGACCGGGTACTCGATGATCTCGGTGCGCTTGCCGTAGCCGTTCTCGGTGACGACGAAGAGCTGCGCGTCGTCGCGGGCGACGTCCATCGCCAACACGCGGTTCTGCTCGTTGCCGATCTTGCCCGCCACGTTCATGCCCTTCACACCGGAGGTGTCGCGGCCCATGGGGCGCACCGCCGACTCGCTGAAGCGGGAGGCGTGGCCGGACTTGGAGACGAGCAGCAGGTCCTCCTCGCCCGAGGTGAGGCGCACGCCGACGAGCTCGTCGCCGTCGCGGACCTTGATCGCGATGATCCCGTCCGCCTTGATCTTCGTGTTGTAGGAGGTGAACTCGGTCTTCTTGACCAGCCCCTTGGCGGTCGCGAAGGCGAGGTACTTACCCTCGGAGAAGTCGCGGGTCGGGATCACCGCCATCACGCGCTCCTTGTCACGGAGTGGCAGCACATTGACCAGCGCCCGCCCCTTCGACGTCCGCGATCCCTCCGGCAGCTCGTAGACCTTCAGCCGATAGACCTTGCCGCGGTTGGTGAAGAAGAGCATGAAGTCGTGCGTCGAGCAGATGTGCAGGTGCTCGATGTAGTCGCCCTCCTTCATCTCCATCCCCATCACACCGACGCCGCCGCGATGCTGTTGGCGGTAGGTGACCAGCGGCAGCCGCTTGACGTAGCCGGAGTTGGTGATCGAGATCACCATCTGCTGGTCGGCGATCATGTCCTCGATGTTCATGTCACCCTCGAAGTGGGTGATCTCGGTGCGCCGCTCGTCCCCGTAGCGCCCGTCGATCTCGTCGAGCTCGTCGACGATCAGCGTGTCGACCCGGCCCGGGTCGCCGAGGATCGCCCGCAGCTCGGCGATCTGCTCTACCAGCTCGGCGTGCTCCTCGCGCACCTTGTCGGACTCGAGCGCGGTGAGCCTCGCGAGACGCATGTCGAGGATCGCCTGCGCCTGCAGCTCGGAGAGCTCGAACTTCTCCATCAGGCCCTCTCGCGCCTCGTCGGTGTCCTTTGAGGCGCGGATCAGCTCGATCACGGCGTCGAGGTTGTCGAGCGCGATCAGCAGCCCCTCGAGGATGTGAGCGCGGGCCTCGGCGCGACGCAGCTGGTGCTGGGTGCGTCGGGTGACGACCTCGCGCTGGTGGTCCACGTAGGCCTCGATCAGCTCCTTCAGCGACAGGGTCCGCGGCACGCCGTCGACGAGGGCGACCATGTTGACCCCGAACGTGTTCTGCATCGGGGTGTGCTTGTAGAGCTGGTTCAGGACTACCTCGGCGGGGTCGCCCCCGCGCTTCAGCTCGATCACGAGCCGCATGCCGGAGCGGTCCGACTCGTCGCGCAGGTCGGAGATCCCGTTGATCTTCTTCTCGCGGACGAGGTCGGCGATCTTGGTCACGAGCCCTCCGTCGCCGCCCTTCTTGACCTGGAACGGAAGCTCGGAGATCACGATCGACTCGCGACCGCCCTTCAGCGGCTCGATGTGGGCGCGGGCGCGCACCTTGACCGATGCACGACCCGAGGCGTAGGCGTCGCGGATGCCCTCCATGCTCATCATCCCGCCGCCGGGGAAGTCGGGGCCCTTGACGTGCTCCATCAGGCCGGCGAGGTCGATCTCCGGGTTGGTCATGTAGGCCTTGACCGCGCCGATGACCTCGCTCAGGTTGTGGGGCGGAATGTTGGTCGCCATCCCGACCGCGATCCCGGAGGAGCCGTTGACGAGCAGGTTCGGGAAGCGGGCGGGGAGGACGAGCGGCTCCGACTGGGACTCGTCGTAGTTGGGCCCGAAGTCGACCGTGTCGGCGTCGATGTCCCGCAACATCTCGGTTGCAAGGCGGGCGAGGCGCGCCTCGGTGTAACGCATCGCGGCGGCCGGGTCGTCGTCGATCGAGCCGAAGTTCCCCTGGCCGTCGACCAGCGGGTAACGCAGCGAGAACTCCTGCGCCATCCGCACCAGCGTGTCGTAGATCGCGCTGTCGCCGTGCGGGTGGTACTTACCCATCACCTCGCCCACGATGAACGCGCTCTTGCGGTACGGCCTGTTCGGCTGCAGCGCCAGGTCGTGCATCGCGTACAGGACCCGGCGGTGGACCGGCTTGAAGCCGTCGCGGACGTCGGGCAGTGCCCGGCCGACGATCACGCTCATCGCGTAATCGAGGTACGAAGAGCGCATCTCCTGAGTGAGCTCGCGCTCCTCGATCCGCCCCGTCAGGGCGTCGAGGGATCCCTCAGACATCGAGGAACCTCACTTCCTTCGCGTGCCTTTCGATGAACGCCTTTCGCGGCTCGACCTTGTCGCCCATCAGCTCGGTGAAGATCCGCTCGGCGAGGGCGGCGTCGTCGACCGTCACCCGCTGCAGCGTCCGGGTGCCCGGGTCCATCGTCGTTTCGCGCAGCTGCTCCGCGTTCATCTCGCCGAGGCCCTTGAAGCGCTGCATCGTGACGCCCTGGCGCGCCATCTCGAGCACGGCGCGGCGGAGCTCGCCAAACGATTCGATCACCCGCGACTTGTCGCCGAAGGCGAGCGCGAACGGCGGCCGCCCGACCTGCTTCAAGAGGTCCTGGTGGACCTCGACCAGGTGGCGGTAGTCGTTGGACGCGAACATCGCCTTCCTCAGCGTGTAGGTGCGCGCGAGCCCGTCGCTGCGGTGGACGGCCTTCACCTCGATCTCCTCGTCGGACTCGGAGAGGATCTCGGTGTCGAAGGGCTCGCCGTCCGGGTCCGTGCCGGTGAGCAGCTTCTTGACGCCCGGGAGGCTGGCGGCGCCCTCGTCGAGGATCTGCGACTCGGAGAGGAAGCGGACGACGTCGTGGCCGTACTCGGCCTGCAGCGAGTCCGCCCAGCCCTCGTGCTCCTTGTAGCGCCGGTTGAACCGCTGCCAGCGGGCGGTCGTCAGCTTGCGCTGTTTTCCGTCGACGTCCCGGAGGTCGAACGCCTCCAGCTTGTCGCGGAGCAGCAGCTCCTCGAGCTCCGATTCCTTTTCGATGTAGGTCTCGACCTTGCCGTTCTTGACCTTGTAGAGCGGCGGCGTCGCGATGTAGACGTAGCCGGCCTCGATCAGCTCCGGCAGCTCGCGGTAGAGGAAGGTGAGCACCAGGGTGCGGATGTGGGCGCCGTCGACGTCGGCGTCCGTCATCACGATCACCTTGTGGTACCGCGCCTCCTCGAGGTTGAACTCCTCGCCGACCCCGGTGCCGATCGCGGTGATCATCGCCAGGATCATCTCGTTGTTGAGGATCTTGTCGATCCGGCTCTTCTCGACGTTGAGGATCTTGCCCCGCAGCGGCAGCACCGCCTGCGTGTTGCGGTCGCGGCCCTGCTTGGCGGAGCCGCCGGCCGAGTCGCCCTCGACGATGAACAGCTCCGCCAGGGCGGGGTCGCGGACCGTGCAGTCGGCGAGCTTGCCGGGCAGGGTTGAGTTCTCGAGCGCCGACTTGCGGCGGGTCAGGTCGCGGGCCTTGCGCGCCGCCATACGGGCGCGGGCCGCGTCGACCGACTTCGAGACGATCCGCCGCGCGTCGGCGGGGTGCTCCTCCAGGAACTCGCCGAGCTTGCGGTTGACCGTCTCCTTGACCAGGCCCTCGACCGGCGGGTTGCCGAGCTTCGACTTCGTCTGACCCTCGAACTGCGGCTCGGCGAGCTTCACCGAGATCACCGCGGTCAGCCCCTCGCGGACGTCGTCGCCGCTCAGGTTCTCGTCCTTCTCCTTCAACAGGCCCTTGTTGCGCGCGTAGGCGTTCAGGGTCCGGGTGAGCGCGGACCGGAAGCCGGAGAGGTGGGAGCCGCCCTCGTGGGTGTTGATGTTGTTGGCGAACGAGAACACCGACTCCTGATAGGAGGAGTTCCACTGCATCGCGACCTCGACCGCGCCGTCCGAGGTCTCGTTCTCGAAGAAGACCGGCTTGCGGTGCATCGCGTCCTTGTTCTCGTTCAGGTGCTTGACGAAGTCGACGATCCCGCCCTTGTAGAGGAAGGTGTCGCTCTGCCCGGCGCCCCGCTCGTCGACGATCTTGATCTCCAGCCCGCGGGTCAGGAAGGCGGTCTCGCGCATCCTCTCGGCGAGGGTGTCGTAGTCGAGGTCGAGCGTCTCGAAGACGTCGTCGTCCGGCAGGAAGGTGATCGTCGTCCCCGTTCCCTTGAGCTTCTCGCCGCGCTTCAGGTCGGCCTTCGGCTCGCCGCGCTCGTAGTCCTGCGTCCAGCGGTGGCCGTCGCGGCGGACCTCGAGGTGGAGCCGCTCGGAGAGCGCGTTGACGACCGAGACGCCGACCCCGTGCAGGCCGCCCGAGACCTTGTAGCCGCTTCCCTCGCCGCCGAACTTGCCGCCGGCGTGCAGGGTGGTGAGCACGACCTCGGCCGCGGGGCGCTTCTCCTCCGGGTGCTCGTCGACCGGGATCCCGCGCCCGTCGTCGGCGACGGTGACGCTGTTGTCCGGGTGCAGGGTGAGCTCGATCTTGTCGCAGTGGCCGGCCAGGGCCTCGTCGACCGAGTTGTCGACGACCTCGTAGACGAGGTGGTGGAGGCCGCGCGGGCCCGTCGAGCCGATGTACATGCCCGGGCGCTTCCGCACCGGGTCCAGGCCGCGCAGGACGGTGATCTCATCCGACGTGTAGCCGTTCTGCTCCTTCTTCGGAGCCTTTTTCGCGCGCTTACGGCCGGCGCTGGCCTCGGTTGCCACTCGGGTCAAAACCTTTCGGTCGCTGTCATGAGAAACCCCGACCGCATGGCCCGGAAAGAGGCCGAGAACCCAACGGATCGGGGCAAGGGTGCAAGTTCACATAAGGATACCAGGGCGGCCCCCCGGAACGGCGCACCATTCAATAGAAAATCCCTGCAAATCACGCACTAAGGTGAATCGGGGGACGAACTTTCGCCGACGATGACGCGCAGCCGGCGAACGCGCTCGGATCCGAGCGCCTCGTTGACCCTGGTCGAGCAGCTCGTCGTGCAGCAAATCCAGCTCCTGGGCCCAGGTCGCCGCCCGGCATTCGACCGTCACCGTGCCGTCGCGCTCGCGCACCGGGCGCGCCTCGGCCGCGATCCGCGCCCCGACCGCGTCGGGCCAGACCGCCTGGATCGCGGCCAGTGGCGTCGCGGGCTGGACCTCGGTGCGCAGGGTGCGGATCGAGTCCGCCAGCGGCCGGGGCGATCCGCGGCGGCTCACGCCGCGACCTCAGCGTCGCCCACGTCGCCGAGCGGCTTGCCGGCGCGGATCGCGATCTCCCGTCGCTCGGCGACTTCCGGCAGCTGGTCGGGCTCGGTCGCGGTGATCAGCGCCTGCCCGCCGCCGGCGCTCAGGTGCTCGACCAGCAGCCGGCGGCGGTCGGCGTCGAGCTCCGAGGTGACGTCGTCGAGCAGCATCAGCGGCGGCGGGCGCCCGTCGTCGAGCAGCGCGCGGCGCTCGGCGAACAGCAGCGCCAGCAGCGCCGCACGCTGCTGGCCCTGCGAGCCGTAGCGGCGCAGGGCACGGCCGCCGGCGCTCGAGCGCGAGCTCGTCGTGATGCGGACCCCAGCCGGTGTAGCCGCGGGCGAGGTCGGCCTCGCGGCGCGCGACGATCTCCTCGACCAGGGTCGCGGGGTCGGACGCCTCGCTGCGCGGGCGGTAACGCAGCGTCGCGTCGTCGGCGAGCCCGAGCGCCTCGGCGGCCTCGGCGAACGGCGCCGCAAGCCGGTCGACCGCCTCGGTCCGGATCGCGATCAGCTCGACCCCGGCGCTCGCGAGCTCGAGGTCCCAGGCGTCGAGGCTGTCCGCGCGCGCGGCGCCGGCGCGGATCCGCCCGAGCAGGGCGTTGCGCTGCGCGAGCGCCCGCGAGTAGCGGCGGCGCGCCTCCGAGCGCGCAGGCCAAAGCGCGGCGCAGAAGCCGTCCAGATGAGTTCGACGCCCGGCCGGCGGTCCCTTCACGAGCGCGAGGCGGTCGGGCATGAACACGGCGAGCGGCGGTCGCTGGCCGGCGGCCTCGGGCCCGGCCGGGGCCCCGTCGACCAGGTGGCGGCGGCCGTCGGCGCGGCTGATCGAGCTCAGGAAGCGGCGGCGGTAGCCGTCGGCCGCGACGGTCGCCTCGGCGCGGGCGATCGACTCGCCGAAGGCGATCGTCTCGCGGTCGTCGCGGGTGCGGCAGGACCGCCCGGCGAGCGCCGCGTAGGTCGCCTCGAGCAGGTTCGTCTTGCCGGCCCCGTTCGGGCCCCAGAGCAGGTTCAGCCCGGGGCCGAGCGCGACCTCACAGGCGGCGAGGTTGCGGAAGCCGAGTACGCCTACCGACTCGACGACCACGCGGCCACCTCAGACGTTCAGGCGGATGGGCATGACGAGGTACGAGAAATCGTCGCCGTCGACCGGGCGCAGCAGGCCCGGGCGCAGCGGCGAGCTGAGCTGGACGGCGACCTGCTCGGTGGCGACGCTCTCGACGCCCTCGACCAGGAACTGCGGGTTGAAGGCGATCTCGAGCGGCTCGCCGCTGTACGGCGCCGGCATCCCCTCGCTGGCGTCGCCGATGTCCGGCGTCTCGGCGGCGACCGTGAGCTCGCCCTCCGGCGAACGCCAGGCGCAGGGGGGCGTTGCGCTGGGCCAGCTGGCTGATCCGCCGGGTGATCTCGAGGAACTCCTCGCGCGGCAGCCGGACGTCGTGCTCGAACGCCTCCGGGATCAGCTGGCGCCAGCTCGGGAACTGGCCCTCGATCAGCCGCGAGGAGAGCACCACCCCGGCGACGCTGGAAGACGGCCTGGTTGCGGGCGAGCGAGATCTCGACCTCCTCGGCGCCCTCGCCGCTGACGATCCGCGCGAGCTCGCGCAGGGCGCGCGCCGGGACGTTCGCCTCCAGCGGCGCCGCGACCGGCGCCTCGAGCTCGGTGTGCTTGACGCTCAGCCGGTAGGAGTCGGTCGCGACCATCGTCAGCGTCGTGCCCTCGGCCTGCACCAGGACGCCGGTGAGGATCGGGCCGCACCTCGTCGCGCGACGCGGCCCGCGCGACCAGGTCGATCGTCTCCGCCAGCGGGCCGCCGGGCAGCTTCACGGTCTCGCCCTCGAGCTCCGGCAGGCGCGGGAAGTCGTCGGCGGGAAGGGTGCGGAGGTGAAAGCGCGCGCCGCCGGCCGCGATCTCGACGTCGCGCTGCTCGCCGCGCAGCTCCAGGCTGACCTCGCCCGGCGGCAGGCTGCGGACGACGTCGGCGAACAGCCGGCCGGGCAGCAGCACCGTCCCGTCGCTGCTCGGTCTTCGCGTCGCCGACCGTGCGGGTCAGCGACAGCTCCATGTCGGTGGCGCGCAGGGTGACCGCGCCGTCGGCGGCGATCACGAGGATCCCGCCGAGGGACGGCAGCGTGCCGCGGGTCGAGACGGCGCGGCCGACGAGCTGCAGGGCGGCGGAGAGGGAATCACGGGAAACGGAAAGCTTCATCGAAGGTCGCTCATCTTCCTACTTGGATCAGATGTATCAGGTTCGTGGATTGTTGGGGATGGTGGGTGGAAGTCGGCATCGCAAGGCGCGATCGGCCTGTGGATCAAGAGCCCGGGGCCGGTGGATCATGCCCCGTCTCGGTGGACGGATGCTCGCGCGCCGGCCTCGTCCCCAGGGTCGTGTGGATCGTGTGGAGCGCCGCGGCGGTCTCCGAGCCGGGCTCGAGCCGGGACGATACGGAGCGGATCGCGTGCAGGACGGTGGTGTGGTCGCGGTCGAAGCCGCGAGCGATCTCGGTCAGCGAGAGCGGGGTCAGCTCGCGGGCCAGGTACATCGCGAGCTGCCGCGAGCGCGCGACGCGAGGCGAGCGCCGCGGCGAGAGCAGCTCCTCCTTGGTCAGCCCGCTGACGGCGCAGACGGCGTCCTGGATCGCGCTCAGGGTCGGCGGCTCGGCGGTCGGAACGGGCGCGCCGTCGCCCCGGCCGAGCGCCCGGCGGACCAGCGGCGGGGTGATCGGCTCGCGAGAGCAGGGAGCCCATCGCCATCACCCGCGTCATCGCGCCTTCGAGCACGCGCAGGTTGTCGGGGACGGCGCTGGCGATCTCCTGCAGGACGCGCGGATCGGGCAGGTCGGGATGCGAGTCGCTGGCGATCCGCCACAGGACCGCGGTCCGGGTGCGCAGGTCGGGCGGCTCGAGCTCGACCCGAAGCCCCCAGTTGAAGCGGTCGCGCAGGCGCTCGGCGAGCTTCGAGAGCGCCTCCGGTGGGCGGTCGCTGGAGAGCACGATCTGCTTGCCGGCGGCATGCAGCGTGTTGAAGGTGTGGACGAACTCCTCCTCGGTCTGGTGCTTGCCCTCGAGCACCTGGACGTCGTCGATCAGCAGCGCGTCGAGCTCGCGGTAGCGGGCCTTGAACGCCTCCGGCCCGTCGCGGCGCAGGGCGGCGACGAACTCGGAGGTGAACCGCTCGGCGGTCGTGTAGTGGATCTCGAGCTCGGGGTGGTTGCGGCGCATGTAGTCGACGATCGCGCCCATCAGATGGGTCTTGCCGAGCCCGGGCGGCCCGTGCAGGAAGAGGGGGTTGTAGGCCTCGCCGGGCAGCTCGGCGACCGCGAGCGCCGCCGAGTGCGCAAGCCGGTTGCCCGGGCCCGATCACGAACCGGGCGAAGGTGTGGCCGGGATCGAGCGGCAGCGACCTGGGGCGCACGGGATCGTCCGCGCCCGGCGCCGGCGGCTCGGACTCGACGAAGGTGATCTCGGTCAGCTCCGGCGCCTCGCGGCCGAGGATCTCGAGCAGCCGCGCGGCGTAGCGCCGCTCGACCCAGGCGCGAACGGCCGGCGGGCGCGACCAGGAACAGGGTCGAGCCCTGGGCCGCGACGGGCCGGATCGGCTCGAACCAGAGGCTGAACGTCGAGCCCGGCATCGAGGCCTCGAGCTCGGCGCGCACCCGTCCCCAGAGCGTCGCGAGATCTCCCTCTGGCGGCTGAGCGGGCACTGCTCGCGACCATACATTCGTGCGTCGCGCACGCTCGGGGCCCACCCCGCATTTCGCGGGAAAGAAACCGCTTGCGCGTGTGCTGTAGACTCGCCGATCCGATGAAGCGGACCTGGCAGCCGAAGAAGCGCAAGCGCGCCCGGACCCACGGCTTCCGCGCGCGGATGCGGACGCGCTCCGGTCGCGACGTTCTCCGACGCCGCCGCGCCAAGGGCCGCAAGCGCCTCACCCCTTGAGTGGTCAGTTGATGAGCGACCGTCGAAAGCGCGGCCGGCTGTCGCGCAGCGGCGATTTCGATCGCGTCTATCGCGAGGGCCGGTCGCACGCGAACCGCTACCTGGTCCTCTACGCGTTCCCGCGCTCCGACGCGGCCGGCGACGCCGAGGAGGTCCGGCTCGGGATCTCGGTGAGCCGCAAGGTCGGCGGCGCGACGCAGCGAAACGCGGTCAAACGCGCTCTGCGCGAGGCGTTCTGGGGCCTGGACGCCGATCTTCCGGCCGATCACGACTTCGTCCTCGTCGCCCGTCCCGACATTGCAGGTCTGGTCGAGCGTGAGGGAACCCTAGGGGTCGACTCGAGCCTACGGGAGCTGGTGGCCGAGGCCGGCCTGGGGGCGCGTAACACGTGAAACGCTCCGCCGCGCGGCTCCGATTGATCCATGCACGCCTCGCGCACGTCATCCGTGAGGTGTTCCTGCTTCCCCTGCACGTCTATCGGGCGGTGATCGCGCCCAATCTCGCGCCGCGCTGCAAGTACTACCCGAGCTGCTCGGCCTACGCGCGTCGAGGCGGTGCGTGAGCTCGGCATCGTGCGCGGCTCGATCGTCGCCGCCTGGCGGGTGCTGCGCTGCAATCCGTTCAGCCATGGCGGCGTCGACGAGCTCGCGGACCGGCGGCTGTTCCGCGGCCATGACCAGGTCCATCCGGAGCACGAGGTACACGCGTGACCACGCTCGCCAGCTTCTTCCTGATCCAGCCGTTCGAGGACCTGTCGAAGGCGATCGTCGATTTCTTCGCCGAGGACGTCGGGCTCAGCTGGGGCCTGGCGATCGTCGATGCTGACGCTCGTCGTCCGCCTGTTGACCCTGCCGCTCTCGCTGACGGGGATCCGCTCGATGCGCCGCATGCAGCTCGTCGCGCCGGAGCTGAAGGAGGTGCAGGAGAAGTACAAGGACGACCGCGAGCGCCAGCAGCGCGAGATGCTCGCCCTCTACAAGCGGCACGGGGTCAACCCGCTCGCCTCCTGCTTTCCGTTCCTGCTGCAGATCCCGTTCTTCATCGCCGTCTACCAGCTGCTGCGCGGCGACGCGTTCGCGGCAGGACGTGCTCGACAGCGGCTCCAGTCGGTCAGCTTCCTGGGCGTCGCGAACATCCTCGAGGCGCCGCAGGGCGCCGAGAGCGGTCATCCTGATCGTCCTGTTCGTCAGCACCACGGTGCTCACGTTCCTGTACACGACGGCGACCACGCAGACCGCGACCGGCGCCGGCGCGCTACATCTTCCTCGCGCTCCCGATCATGTTCATCCCGGTGATCGCCAACCAGCCGGCGGGGCTGGCGATCTACTGGATCACGACCAACTTCTGGAGCCTCGGCCAGCAGATCGTCATCCAGCAGGTGATGCCGATGCCCACGCCGCCGACGCCCGAGGAGGCGGGCGAAGGCCGCGCCCCCACCCCCACCGCCGCGCAAGCGGAAGAAGCGCCGATGAGCGACGAGGCCCTCGAGGGCGCGGGCGACGAGCCGATCGACCGGGTCGCGTCGCTGCTCGACGAGATCGTCGACGCGCTCGACCTCGACGCCGAGATCATCGTCGACGAGACCGACGAGGAGATCGCGGCCCGCGTCGAGGGCGACGAGCTCGGCCTGCTGATCGGCCGCCGCGGGCAGACGATCGACGCGGTTCAGCTGCTCTGCTACCGGGTCGCCTTCCGCGGCCGCGGCGAGCGCAAGCGGGTCTCGGTCGACGCCGCCGGCTACCGCGAGCGCCGCCGCGAGACGGTCGAGCGCCAGGCCGAGCGCGCAGCCGAGCGCGCGCTCGAGACCGGCAAGGAGATCGAGCTCGAGCCGATGACGGCCAACCGAGCGCAAGATCGTCCACGACCAGCTCAAGGACCGTCCCGGGCTCGAGACCTTCAGCGAGGGCGAGGAGCCCGACCGCTGCGTGATCGTCGCCCCGCTGGTCGGCGATTGATCGACCAAACCGAGCTCCACCACCGCCTCGACCCCGTGCTCGCGCTGCTCGCCGAGGACCCGGCGTCGCTGAGCTCCATCCGCGACCCGCGCCGCGGCATGGAAGGTCCACGTCGAGGACTCGCTCTGCGGGCTCGAGTTGGTCGGGCTCCCCCGGCCGGCTCGCGGACGTCGGCGCCGGCGCGGGGTTCCCGGGCCTCGTGCTCGCGGCGGCGCTGCCCGGGACGCGAGTCGACCTGATCGAGTCGGTCGGGCGCAAGAGCGAGTTCATCGAGCGAGCGATCGCCGCCGCCGGGCTCGACAACGCACGCGCGCTCCACGCCCGATCGGAGGAATGGGCGCTCGAGCCGGACCCGGCCGGCGGGCGCGAGGCTTACGACGTGGTCACGGCCCGCGCCGTCGGCCGGCTGGCGACCCTCGCCGAACTCGCCTCGCCGCTGCTTCGCGACGGCGGCCTGCTCGTCGCCTGGAAGGGCCGACGCGATCCGGAGGAGGAGGCCGAGCTCGACCGCGCCGCCGAGCGAGCTCGCGATGGCGGCCGAGCCGGTACGCGATGCAGGAGATCGCGCCGGCTCGCCGAATCGTCATCTCCATCCGGTGCGAAAGGCCGGGCCGACGCCCCCTGCGCTGCCGCGGCGTCCGGGAATTGCGAAGAAACGGCCGTTCGGACGCGGGTGAGGACCGGGCCAGCCTCTATCGTCGGCCCGAATTCCGATGGGCGCCGTTTACGCGATCGCAAACCAGAAGGGCGGGGTCGGCAAGACGACCACCGCCGTCAACCTCGCCGCCTGCGTCGCCGCCGAGGCGCAGCAGGTGCTGCTCGTCGACCTCGACGCCCAATGCAACGCGACCGTCGCCCTCGGCCTCGACCGCGACCTGACGCCTTCCTCGTACGAATGCCTCTGCGGGGACGCCTCCGTGGCCGGGGCCGCGCGGCCGGCCGGGCCGGACAACCTCTGGATCGTGCCCGCGAACCGCGATCTCGCCGGGGCCTCGGTCGAGCTGCCGCGGATGGAGGGCTACGAGCACCGCCTCCGCGCGGGGCTCGGCCCGGTGCGCGAGCGGTTCTCGCTGACCCTGCTCGACTGCCCGCCGGCCCTGGGGCCGGTGACCGTGAACGCGCTCGCCGCGGCCGACCGGGTGATCGTCCCTGTGCAGGCCGAGTACCTGGCGCTCGAGGGGCTCGTCCAGTTCCTCGAGACGCTCGATCTGGTCCGCCGGACGCTGAACCCGGCGCTGATTCTGACCGGCGTGCTGATCACCATGCACGACGAGAGGACCCGCCTTGCCCAGGACGTGGAGGCCGAATTGCGTAGCCATCTACCCGAACATGTGTTCGATACAGTGATCCCACGCAGCGTGCGCGTCGCCGAGGCCCCCAGCCACGGGACGCCGGTGCTCGCCCACGCGCCCGACTCGCGCGGCGCCTCGGCGTACCACGCGTTCGCGGCCGAGCTCCAGGCCCGCGAGAGCCGCGAGCGGGCGGTGGCAGCCTAATGTCTAGGACTGGACATTGAGCGCCCGCCGGGGCATGGGCCGCGGCCTCGCCGCGATCCTGCCGGAGACCGGGCCCGGCGAGCCGTCCTACCGCGAGGTTCCGGTCGACCTGATCCGGCCGAACCCCGACCAGCCGCGACGCGCCTTCGACCCGCAGACGATCTCGGCGCTCGCCGAGTCGATCACGGAGGCGGGCGTGATCCAGCCGCTGATCCTTCGCCCGCTGGCCGACGGCCGCTACGAGCTGATCGCGGGCGAGCGCCGCTGGCGCGCGGCGCGCGAGGCGGGCCTGGACTCCGTCCCGGCGATGGTCCGCGACGAGGACGCGGCGCTGCGGATGCAGACGGCGCTGATCGAGAACGTCGCCCGCGAGGACCTGAACCCGGTCGACGAGGCCCGCGCCTGCGCCACGCTGGTCGACGAGCTCGGGCTCTCCAAGGAGGAGCTCGCGAGCCGGCTCGGGCGCACCCGCCCGGCGATCTCGAACCTGATCCGGTTGCTCGACCTCCCCGACGACGTGCTCGAGCTGCTCTCCGAGGGGGAGCTGACGGAGGGGCACGGAAGGGCGATCCTGATCGCGAAGGGCAACGACGTCCGCCGCCGCCTCGCCCGCGACGCGGTCGCCGCCGGCTGGTCCGTGCGCGAGACCGAGCGGCGGGCGAAGCGCGCCGAGGAGAGCCCGAAGGCCAGGGTCGTCCCGCACCTCGACCAGGAGGCGATGCTCGGCCGGGCCGAGGACGAGCTCGAGCGCGCCCTGGGCACTGGGGTGAAGGTTCGCTCCGGCCCCAGAGGCATTCGCGCGGAGCTGCAGTTCGACGACCTCGACGAGCTCCACCGGTTCGCCTCGAGGCTCGCCCCGGGCGACTAGGCCGTCAGTCGTAGTTGAACACCCGCTCGGGGGCGTTCAACTGCTCCTCCTTGCCGCGGCGCTTGCTGTAGACCTCCATCGTCCGGTCGGGATTGCTCACCTCCCGTGCGCGGGCCTCCTCGCCGCGCTTGACGTAGACGGGGTAGCAGCAGTCGTCGTCGTGGTCGCCGTGGAAGTCGTAGGTGTCGCACTTGACGATGAGGTGCGTGACCTCCTCGTCGGCGTAGGCGCGGTCGAGCCACTGGGAGATCTGCTCACGGCTGGCCGGCACGCGAGCGCAACCTACTACGGGGCCAGCCGCTCGATCCGCCACCCGTCGCCGTCGCGCGTATAGCGGAAGCGGTCGTGCAGTCGGGCGACCTGGCCCTGCCAGAACTCGATCTCCTCGGGCCGCAGCAGGTAGCCGCCCCAGTGCGGCGGCCGGGGGACCTCGCCCTCGCCGAACCGTGCCTCAGCGTCGGCAACCAGCCGATCGAGCCGCTCGCGCGAGTCGATCGACCGCGACTGCGGCGAGGCCCAGGCACCGATCTGCGCGGCTCGCGGCCGCGTCGCGAAGTAGGCGTCCGATTCGGTCTCTGGGAGTCGCTCGACCGGACCGCGGATCCGTACCTGGCGGTCGAGCTCGCGCCAGTAGGCGACGATCGCGGCCGGGCCGGGCTCGAGCTGCCCGGCCTTCGCCGAGTCGTAGTTGGTGAAGAAGCGGAAGCCCCCGGCGCCGAACCCCTTGAGCAGCACCATGCGCGCGTCCGGGCGCCCGCGCTCGTCGACGGTCGCCAGCGCGATCGCCTCCGGCAGTACGGCCTCGCGCTCGGCGCGCTCGAACCAGTCGCGGAACTGGGCGACCGGATCGGCGTCGAGGTGGGCGCGATCGAGCGCCGGCATGTCGGGTCGTCGTGGCATCGGCCGTTACCTAGAATGCCGTGCGCGCGGGCGATTAGCTCAGTTGGTTAGAGCGCGTCTCTGATAAGGACGAGGTCCGTGGTTCGAGTCCACGATCGCCCACTCACCCGACCCGCTGCTTGGCCGCTCTCTCCAGCGACTCCATCGTCTGCCCCAGCCAGCTGGTGAAGTAGCGCCGGCCGACGACCGCGTCGAAGACCCGGTTCGTGAGCCGGTCCGGGTCCATCCCCATCTCGCCGTCGGCGAAGGTGCCGTCCTGGGCTCCGGTGAGGTCGAAGCGGACGAAGGTGCCGGTGTTGAGGCAGCGCACGTGCAGGCGGCGGGGGTCGTCGCGATCCTCGATCAGCAGGTTCATCTCGTCCTTGCCGAACGGGGTCTGGGTCACCTGGCGGTACGTGCAGCCCTCGTCGAGGCCCTCGCACTCGATCTCGATCACCCGCGGCCACCAATCGGGATGGTTCTCGATGTCGGCGATCAGCTCCCAGACGACCGAGAGAGGCGCCTCGATGAACGCTTGCTGGCGGCACATCGACATGTGCCGGATTCTCGCACGGGGAGGCGGCAGGACCACACCTATAATGGCTCGGCCAGGCACGAAAGCGTCCCGGACCCCGAATCTCAAGCCATGCAGCAGATGCAGATCTACGGCGTCAGCTTCGACATGGTCGGCAAGCAGCCGATCGTGTTGCTGAAGACCGTGGACGGCAACCGCTTCCTGCCGATCTGGATCGGCCATCCCGAGGCGGCGGCGATCCTGATGAAGCTCCAGGGTGCGCAGACCCCGCGCCCGATGACCCACGACCTCCTCAACGACTTGCTCGAGCAGCTCGACGCCAAGTGCGAGCGCGTCTCGGTTACCGAGCTGCGCGACAACACGTTCTACGCCTCGATCACGATCTCGGTGAACGGCTCGGAGATCGAGATCGACTCGCGCCCCTCCGACGCGATCGCGCTCGCGGTTCGCTGCCAGGCGCCGATCTTCGCCGCCGAGGAGGTGATCGACGAGTCCTCGATCGAGTTCGAGCACGAGGTCGAGGACCAGGAGGAGGTCGTCGAGCGGTTCAAGGACTTTCTCGACGAGGTCTCCCCGGAGGACTTCGCCGCCGGCGAGGAATAGCGGCGTCTGCCTAGCTTGCAGCGCCGGCCGGCGCCCGCTCGAGCGCCAGCTCGAGCAGCCGCTCGCACCAGGCGCTCGAACGAGAACCCGGCGGCCTCGGCCGCCATCGGCAGCAGCGAGGTGTCGGTGAGCCCCGGCACCGCGTTCGCCTCGAGCACCTGTGGCCCGTCGTCGCCGCAGGATCAGGTCGACCCGGCAGAAGCCGTCGAAGCCGAGCACGTCCCAGGTGCGCAGAGCCGCGTCGAGGACCGGCCCCTCGGCGGCGCCCAGGTCCGCCGGGCAGACGTACTCGGTGCGCCCGATCTCGTAGCGGGCCTCGTAGTTGAAGCGGTCCTGCTCGCGCGGCACCACCTCGACCGCCGGCAGGGCGATCCCGTTGACGAGCGAGACCGCCAGCTCGCGCCCCTCGACGGTGGCGCTCGAGCAGGACGCGGTCGTCGTAGGAGAAGGCCGCGACCAGCGCCTCCGGCACCTCCTGCGCGCGCCGGCGGCGAAGCGGACCCCCAGCGCGGATCCACCGGTCGCCGGCTTGATCACCAGCGGGAAGCCCAGGTTCGCCTCGATCTCCTCCAGCGCCTCGGCGGCGCCGAGCTCGCGGAAGGCGACCGAGTTGAAGGCGGCCCAGTCGGGCGTCGGGACGCCCGCCGGCGCGCAGCTCGTGCTTGGCGGCGACCTTGTCGATCGAGCGCACGCAGGCCCGGACCCCGGGGCCCGTGTACGGGATCCGCAGGATCTCGAGCAGCTCCTGGACGGTGCCGTCCTCGCCGCCGCGGCCGTGCAGGGCGATGAAGGCGACCTCGGGCCGCTCGGCCTTCAGCGTCGCGACCAGGTCGGCGCCGACGTCGATCGCCAGCACCTCGTGGCCGAGCGAGGCCAGCGCGTCCTCGACCCGCGCGCCGCTGCGCAGCGACACCTGCCGCTCGAGCCCGCCGCCGCCCTTCAGGACACGCGACCCTCATTTCGACGTCCGTCGAAATGGAAACACCTGCCCGGCCACCTCCTCGGCTTCGCCTCCGGGGGTGCCGGGGTCAGCCGAAGGACGGGGTATCTGGTGCTCGCCGGTAATCGATTCGTACAGCTCCACCTGCTCCGCGACGACCGCGCCGATCCGCTTGATCCCCTCGCGGATCTCGTCCGCGCCCGGAGGCGGAGAAGTTGAGTCGCATCGACGAGCCGCCGCGGCCGTCGACGTAGGCGGCGGCGCCGGGGACGAAGGCGACGTTCTCGCGCAGCGCCTTGGCCAGCAGGTCGGTGGTGTCGATGTAGGAGGGCAGCGTCGCCCAGCAGAACAGGCCGCCCTCGGGATGCGACCACGTCGCCCGCTCGGGGAAGAAGCGCTCGAGCGCGTCGAGCATCGCGTCGCGCCGCTCGCGGTAGATCTCGACAGAGGTCGCCGACGTAGTCGCGCCAGCCGCCCTCGCCGAAGTACTCGCGGACGAAGTACTGGGTCAGGGTCGAGGTGCAGAGGTCGGCGGCCTGCTTGCCGAGCACCACCTTCTCCATCATCGGGGGCGGCGCGCAGAGCCAGCCGAGCCGGATCCCGGGCGAGAGGATCTTGGAGAAGGTGCCGAGGTAGAGGACGTAGTCGCCGCCCTCGAGCTTGTACAGCGGCTCGAGCGGCTCGCCCTCGTAGCGCAGCAGCCCGTACGGGTTGTCCTCGACCACGCAGCAGCTCGCGTTCGCGCGCGATCTCGACCAGCCGCCGCCGCCGCTCGGCCGACATCGTCACTCCGGCCGGGTTCTGGAAGGTGGGCACCGTGTAGATGAACTTCGGCCGCCGGCCCTCGCCGCGCCAGACGGTCGAGCAGGGCCTCGAGCTCGTCGATCCGCATCCCCTCGTCGTCGACCTCCACCTGCAGCGTCTCGGCCTCGTAGGAGCAGAAGACCGGCACGGCGCCCGGGTAGGTCGGGGCCTCGGCGATCACCACGTCGCCCGGGTCGATCAGGGTCTTGGCGACCAGGTCGATCGCCTGCTGGCCACCGGTCGTGACGATGATGTCGTCGAGGTCGGGGTCCATGCCCTCGGCCCGCATCACCTCGCGGATGCATTCCTTGGTCTCGGCAAAGCCCTCGGTCGGGCCGTACTGAAGCGCCTGCGCCGAGCTCTCCTGGGCGATCTTGGTCATCTGCGCGGCGAAGCTCTCCGGCGGGAAGGTCGAGGTGTCGGGGAGGCCGCCGGCGAGCGAGATCACCTCCGGGCGCGCGGTGATCTCCATCAGGTCGCGCATCGCGCTCGAGCGCATCACCCGGGTGCGCTCGGCGAACAGCCCGGCGTAGCGCTCGAGGTCGCGCGCGGTCGTGTGGGCGCGCCGGTGCGGCGGGCGCCGGCCGGCGCTCGGGGGCGATCTGGGCGATCGTCGGCCTCGGCCACGGCATCAGTGTGGCGCACCGATCGACGAGCGGCGCGCCCGCGGGCGCCGGCTGGCTAGATTCGGGCACCCCGATGCGCCGACTGATCGCGATCGCCGCGCTCGCCTGCCATGCTGGCCGCTGCCGGCCGGCGCCTCGGCGGCGAAGGGCTCGCTCTACTCCGGGCCCGGCGCCGAAGCCGGGCCCGAAGATCCTCTACGCGAAGCCGAAGACGGCGCCGCAGCTCAAGAACGAGGGCATCTGGCGGGCGAAGCCGATCCTGATCTCCGGAACGTCCGCCTACCGCAAGGGCGAGTTCCTCTACCAGGACTACATCTACGACGACATGGGCGCCAAGGGCCGCTTCGACCCCGCCGACCCGAAGGGCACGGCCACCTTCGCGCGCTTCAACGGCACCTACAGCTATCCGCTCGACGAGCCTACCACCAGAACGCCGCCGACCTGCTCGAGCTGCGGGTGAAGCCGCTGGCGAACGCAGACGGCGTTCCGGATCACCTACAACTCGATGAGCCGACCCGGAGCTGGTCGCGACCACGATCGCGATCGGCGAATCGGCCTCGCCGCAGCCGTTCCCGCACGGCGCCAACGTCGCCGCGCCCGCGCAGCTCTTCCTGACCGTCCACGGCACGCAGCGCCGACCTCGTCGACGCCGCCTCCGGCGCGGCGGTCGGCGCCGCGCCGACGGTCAAGGTCTCGACCCGCCGCCATCAGGTCGAGGTCCGGGTCGATCACTCCGCCTGGGATCCGGGCTCGGGCAAGGTCCGGCTCGCCGCCGGCTCCGGGCTCTGGGACGGCCGCCGGCGACGGCTACCTGGTCCCGGCCGGCTCGGCCGACGCCGACACCCCGGGCGGCGCCTCGGGGGCCGATCCGGCGGCGTTCTTCAACGTCGCCTTCCGCTTCGACGAGTCGTTCCCGGACGTCGGCGACGTGCCCTCGATCGTCAACGACCCGAGCTGGTGGCGCGACAACCAGCAGGCGCATGCGCTCGCGGCCGGCGACATCTCGCCGTTCTCGGCCACGGTCGACTTCGCGAAGCTGCGCAGCGGCAAGCGCGACGACCTGCACGGGCGGGTCGGCGGCGTGCCGACGAGCGGGCCGATGAACCGGATCCTCTCGAGCCGCTTTCGCTTCGGGCAGGGCGCCGACTGGGCCGAGGAGTGCTCGGGCTACGACGACTGCCCGAGCCAGCTCCACGGCCGCCTCCAGCCGTACTCGATCTACGTCCCCGACAAGCCCCGGCCGAAGCCGCGGCTACGGCCTCACGCTGCTGCTGCACTCGCTGGGCGCGAACTACAACCAGTTCTCCGACTCCAACAACCAGTCGCAGATCGGCGAGCGCGGGACCCGGGCTCGATCGTGATCACCCCGTCGGGTCGTGGCACGGACGGCTGGTACTACGGGGTCGCGGCCGCCGACACGTTCGAGGTCTGGGCCGACGTCGCCCGCCGGTACAAGCTCGACCCCGGCTACGCCGCGATCTCCGGCTACTCGATGGGCGGCTACGGCACCTACAAGCTCGCGACCCAGTACCCGGACCTGTTCGCGGCCGGCCAGCCGGTGGTCGGGCCGCCGGGCTCCGGCGTCTGGGTGCCGCCCAACGATCCGCACCGGCGGCGCGGCGTCCAACACCAACCGGATGCTGGCCTCGGTCCGCCACGTCCCCTTCATGATCTGGGTCGGCGCCCTCGACGAGCTCGTCCCGCTCGCCGGGACGACCGCACAGGCCCAGACCTTCGACGATCTCGGCTACCGCTACTTCTTCGACGTCTTCCCGACCGCCGACCACCTCGCGCTCGCCGGGAACGACTCCTACCAGCCCGCCGCGGACTTCCTCGGCACCAGGCGCGTCGCCCGCAACCCGGCCCACGTCAGCTACGTCGTCAACCCGACGATGGACTTCCGCAAGCGAAAGACGGTCGCCAATCACGCCTACTGGCTCTCGCGCCTGCGCCTGCGCGACGACGGCGGCGACGCTCCGCTGGGCGAGGTCGACGCGGTCTCGCACGGCTTCGGCGTCACCGATCCAGAACCCGGCCCGACGCAGACGGGCAGCGGCACGCTGCCGCCAGGCAATCTCGGGACGTTCGCCTACACCGAGCGCAGCCGTGCCTGGGGCGCGCCCGGGACCGAGCGCAAGCGCGACGAGCTGACGCTCGAGGTCGAGAACCTGCGCTCGGTGAAGGTCGCCGTCGCACGCGCGAAGCTGAGCTGCGACGCCAAGCTCGACGTGACCACCGACGGGCCCGTCGCCGTGAAGCTCGGCGGCTGTCGCCGCACCCTCCACTTCGGCTGAGCCGGACGGGTCCCGCGCCCTTTGCGGGACGGCGCCTCGGTACCCTGCGGCGCCGTGGATTTCTTCCTCGCAGCCTGTCAGGGGGTCGGCCTCGCCGTGGCCGCGGGTGCGCTCGCCGGCGCGCCGGGCCGCCGCGGGACGGTCAGCACCGTCCTGCTGACCGCCGCGGTGATCGGCGGCGCGCTGCTGTTCGGGGCCTCCCTGGCCGGGGAGGATCACCCCGCCTGGCCGGGATGGCCGGTCGGCGCGGCAATCGCATGGCTCTCGTTCGCCGTCGTGAGCGACTTCGCGACCGGCGCCGCGGCGCGCGCGGACGGCGGCGGGTTCATCGCCGGGCTGATCGCCCTCGCCGCCCTCGCGGCCGGCGGGTTGTCGGTGCTCGTGCAGCCGCTCGGCCTCGTCGCCCTGGCCGGGATCGCCTACCTGGGTCTCGCCCGCCGTGAGCGCGCGTCACGCAAGTACGAGGGCCTGCGGTCGCTGCGGTGAGTGCTCCGAAGCTCGTCCTCTGCGTCGTCGACTCGCTGCGCACCGACAAGCTCGAGCAGGCGGCGGCGAGCGGTGAGGCGCCGACCTTCGCCGCGCTGCTCGAGCGCGGCACCCTGATCCGCGACTGCGTCTCGTCGTTTCCGTCGGTTACCCCGGTCTGCACCTCGGAGATCACCACCGGCCGTCGCCCCGACGAGCATTGGATCAGCGCGATGAACTGGTACCACCGGGCCGAGCGCCGCTACGTCGAATACGGCAGCTCGTTCGAGGCGACCCGGGCGTTCGGGCTCTTCCGCTCGCTCTACGACACCGTCTACAACATGAACATGGCCCACCTCTCCGACGAGGTGGAGACCGTGTTCGAGACGCTCGCCGATCACGGCGTGCGCACCGCCTGCACGCCGTTCCTGATCTACCGCGGCCGCACGCGGCACGAGATGGGCCTGGAGGGGCTCCTGCGCCGGGTCGCGCTGGCGGCGACCTTCCGGCACGCGACCTGGGGCCCCGATGAGCTCTTCTACGGCGAGCTCTATTCGAGTCGCCGCGTACCCTGCAGGCCGACCCTCGCTCGGCCCGGGACGCGCGACGAGTACTCGGCGTGCTGCGGGCGCGAGCTGGTCGCCAACGACCTCTTCGACTTCCTGCTCTTCGGCCTTCCCGACAATGACTACCACTCGCACAAGTTCGGCCCCGAGGGCCAGGCGGACTCGATCGTGCTCGCCGACGCCGCGTTCGCCGAGCTCGTCGAGGTCGCCGGAGGCTTCGACCGCTTTCTCGCCGAGCACGCCGTGATCGTCGTCGCCGACCACGCACAGACAGAGGTCGAGCATCCGCTCGAGCTGATCGCTGCGCTGGGTGCCGACTGGCGCGTCCTGCAGCCGAACCAGAGCGACCCCGAGTCCGCCGAGCTCGCCGTCTGTCCGACGTCGCGCGCGGCCGGCGTCTACGTGCTCGGTGGCGGTGGGGCCGGCGAGCGCACCCACGCGGCGGTCCGGGAGCGACTGCGGGAGCTCGACGGCGTCGACCTCTTCGCCTGGCTGGAGGCGAGCGGAGCGCCGCTCCTTCGCGACGAGGCCGACGGACCGCCGCCGGCCGGCGTCTGGGCGGTCGTCGAGCGCGATGGCGCGGCGCTGCGCTTTCGCCCCGGAACCGAGGTGGCCGATCGCCGCGGCGCCCGCTGGGAGCTCGGCGGCGAGGTCGAGGCGTTGGCCGGGGTCGTCGCCGACGACAGCTTCGACTCCGCGACCTACCCCGACGCCCTGGCGCGCCTGTGGGCGGCGCTCACCGCCCCGCACGCAGCCGAGATTTTGGTCTCCGCAGCGGGGGGATTCGAGTTCGTGGACTGGGGCGGGATGAGCCACTGCCCGGGAGGCAGCCACGGCTCGCTCGAGGCCGGTGACTCGCTCGGGCCGCTGCTGCTGTGCGGGCTCGAGCCCGGGATCGAGTCGCTGCGCGAGCAGTGGGCGATCCGGGACGTCGCGGGTCTCGTCCTCGACCATTTCGGCATCGACCGCGACGGCGACGGCCTGCGGGTCAGCCGCTCCTCCACCCGGGTAGGGAGCTGAGCATGTCGACCTCCGAGCACGCAGCGATTCCAGCCCCGCAGCCTGCGGTGAGCGTGTTCCGGCGCATCCACCACGGCACCCGCAAGCCCGACAACTGGTTCCAGCTGCTTCGGTTCGGCCTCGTCGGCGGTTCCGGCTACGTCGTCAACCTCGCCGTGTTCGCGGTGCTGAGCGGGGTGCTCGACGTCCACCACATCGCCGCCGCGATCGGCGCCTTCTGTGTCGCGGTGGTCAACAACTTTTGGTGGAACCGACACTGGACGTTCGAGGCCCATGACGGCCACGCCGGATTTCAGGCGGCGCGCTTCCTCACCGTCAGCCTGTTCGGGCTCGCCGTCAACCTCGGTCTGCTCGAGCTGTTCGTCAGCGGCGTCGAGCTTGCCGAGCTGCCCGCCCAGGCACTCGCGGTCGCGCTCACGTTGCCGGTGAACTTCATCGGCAACAAGCTGTGGACGTTCGACTCCTAGCCGTCACCCTCGCCGCAGCGGCCTGTCTGCTCGTACCGGCCCCAGCGGCGGTGTCGGCCGCCGAGGGCGCACAGCTCCCGGGCTCGACCCTGGGCGGCCTCGAGCGACCCGACGTCCTGCCCGAGACGCCCGACGACTTCCAGGTCTCCGCACGCGAGGCGGTCGAGATCGCCAACGCGGATCCCAAGGTCGCCGAGCAGACGGCCCGCTACGGGACCCTGACGACCGCCATCCAGGTCAACGATGACGGGGTCTGGCAGGTCGGCTACAAGAGCGGCGACAACGAGGTCGTCCAGGTCAAGGTCGACGGCCACACCGGCGCGATCGTCGAGTCGTGGACCGGCCACCAGGTCGCCTGGCCGATGGCCCGCGGCTACGAGGGTCAGTTCGGTCACCTGCTGAACGCGCCGTACGTCTGGTTTCCGATGGCGCTCATCTTCCTGGCCGGCCTGTTCGACTTCCGCCGGCCGGGGCGGATCGCCCACCTCGACCTGCTGGTGCTGCTCTCGTTCGGGATCTCTCACTACTTCTTCAACCGCGGCGAGATTGGGCTCTCGGCGCCGCTCGTGTATCCGCCGCTCGTCTATCTGCTCGCCCGCACGGTCTGGATCGGCTTCCGGGGCGGCGCCGGCCTGCGTCCGTCGCTGCCGGTGAGGTGGATCGGGATCGCGGCGATCGTCCTGATCGCGTTCCGGCTGACGATCAACATCGCCGACTCCGGGGTGATCGACGTCGGCTACGCCGGGACGATCGGCGCCGACCGGATCACCCACGGCGAGCGGCTCTGGGGCGAGGGCGAGTTCCCCGAGGACAACCGCTTCGGCGACACCTACGGGCCGGTCAACTACTACGCGTACGTCCCGTTCGAGCTCGCGCTGCCGTGGAGCGGCGAGTGGGACGAGCTCGCGGCCTCACACGGCGCGGCGATCGCCTTCGACCTCGCGGCGCTGCTCGGGCTGTTCTTCGCCGGCACCCGCCTGCGGCCGGGGCGAGCCGGCCGCGACCTCGGGATCCTGCTCGCCTTCGCGTGGGTCGCCTACCCGTACACCGACTTCGCGCTGCAGGCGAATTCGAACGACTCGCTGGTCGGCGCGCTGCTGATCTGGTCGCTGGCCCTGTTCGCCCGGCCCGTCGCCCGCGGCGCCCTGCTCGCCCTGGCGACGATGACCAAGTTCGCCCCACTCGCGCTGGCGCCCCTCTACGCCGCCGGCTACCGGGGCCTGCTGGCGGCTGAGCCAGGGCCGGGGCGGGCACGCCGGCGACTCGCCGGGCTGCGTCCCGCCGTCGTCTTCTCGTTGGCGTTCGCCGTCGTCGCCGGGCTCATCCTCGCCCACCCGGCGATCGACTCCGGGCTGGCGACGTTCTTCGACCGGACCGTGGTGAGCCAGATCGACCGGAGCTCACCGTTCAGCGTCTGGGGCCAGGTCGACGGGATCCAGTGGCTGCAGACGGCGGTGCTCGCGGGCGCGGCGGTGTTCGCGGCCGCGCTCGCCTTCGTTCCCCGACGCCGCACGCTCGCCCAGGTGGCGGCGCTGGCGGCCGCGGTGATGATCGCGCTGCAGCTGTCGGTCGACCACTGGTTCTACCTCTACATCCCCTGGTTCTTCGGAGCGCTGGCGATCGCGCTGCTCGCGGTCTCGCCTTCCTCCCGGGACCCGCTTGACGAGGTCGCGGGCGGGTAGGAGGCGGCTGCAACCGTCCCCCAACAAGGAGGAGCGATGGAGACCGATCCGAGCGAAGCCCAGATCGAGGATCCGAACGACGAGGATCTCGAGGATCCGTCCGAGGCCGTCGATGATGGCGAGGACGTCGCCGGCGGCGACGAAGAGGGCGAGTCGGCCGGCGAGGCCGAGGCTCCGACCGGCCCGTAGCGCTGGTCAAACCGGCGCTCGGGCGGTGACCGTCTGAGACGATCCGCGCTTGCACTCGCGCACCGTCAGCCTGATCGCCACCTTGTTGCTTGCGCTCGCCCCGGCTGCGGCCGAGGCGAGCCGCAAGCTCAAGATCTCCAGCCTCGAAGCCCCGTCGACCGCGAAGGCGTCGGAGACGATCGAGGTTTCCGGCGCCGCCGGCAATGCCGGCACACGCCGCGCTCGCGGCACGGTCCGCGTGCGCTTCGATGCTGTCGGCACCGAGCAGCTTCTCGGTGCCGACCCGGTCCGGGTGCGAACCGATCGGGTCACTCCGTTCTCCGTCGTCGCGCAGCTTCCGTCGACGGTCCCGGCCGGTCAGCACCGGATCCGCGCGTGCATCAGGAGGCACGGCCACCGCGGCCGCGAGCGGTGCCGCGGGGCGCCGCTGACGATCGAGGGATCCGGCCCGCCACCACCGCCACCACCACCGCCCGAATTCACGCCGGGCGCCACCACGGCCGGCGACCCGATCCTGCCCCAGCTCGGCAACGGCGGCTATGACGCGCGCCACTACTCGCTGGTGCTGGACTACGACCCGGCCGCCAACGTCTTCGAGACCGCGACGATGACGATGACCGCGCGGGCGACCCAGAACCTCTCCGAGCTCAGCCTGGACTTCCAGGACCTACCGGTGGACGGGGTCACGGTCGACGGCGTCCCGGCGGGCTTCGCCCAGGTCGACGCGGTGCCGCCGCTCAGCGGCGGCGGCACCCAGCCGATGAAGCTCGTCGTGACCCCGGTGGCGGGGATCCCCGACGGCGCCGAGTTCGAGCTGCGGGTCGCCTACCACGGCCAGCCCCAGGTGATCACCGATCCCGACGGCTCGATCGAAGGCTGGATCCCGAGCCCGGTCTGCGCCCCGCCGGCCAGCTGCAACAGCCACTTCGTCGTCGGCGAGCCCATGGGCTCGCAGGCCTGGTTTCCGTCCAACGACCACCCGTCCGACAAGGCGACCTACGAGACCCAGATCACCGTCCCCGCCGGCGAGGTCGCGGTCGCGGTCGGCGAGCTCGAGAGCCAGACGACGTCGGGCGGCTCGGCGACCTGGACCTGGCGTGAGGACGACCCCACCGCGTCCTACCTGGTCACCGCCAGCAACGGCAACTTCGACTTCGTACCGGGCTCGGTCACCGAGGCGCTGACCAGCCGCAGCATCCCGATCTACGACTCGATCACCAACCTCGCGCTGCCGAACCAGCGCACCGCGATCGACGCTCTGACCGCGCGCAACAAGGAGATGATCGACGCGCTCGGGGCGCACTACGGCCCGTACCCGCTCGACTCGTACGGGTCGGTGTGGGACAACCTGCCCAACGTGGGATACGCGCTGGAGGTGCAGACCAAGTCGCACTTCTCGTTCCTGCCGGTGAGCGCGGACAGCCAGGAGAGCACCTATCTGCACGAGCTCGCGCACCAGTGGTGGGGCAACGCGGTCACCCTCGAGCACTGGAACGACATCTGGTTCAACGAGGGCTTCGCCCGGCTCTCCGAGTGGATCTTCGGCTTCGAGTCCGGTGCGGACCCGGACTCGCCGGAGCAGCACTTCGACGACGAGTACGACGGGGCCTCCGCCGACGACTGGAGCGTCGCGCCGGCCGTGCTCGACAACGATCCCGCGCTCCTGTTCGAGACCTTCCCGACCTACACGCGCGGCGCCATGACCCTCGAGGGCTACCGGGAGATCATCGGCGCCGGCCCGTTCGACGACTTCTGCCGGGTGCTGCAGTCCGAGCTCGCCTTCGACAACATCTCCACTGTGGACTTCATCGCGAGGGCGAAGGCCGTATCCGGATTCACAGGCGCCAAGCTGCAGCTCCTCGACGACTACTTCCAGCAATGGCTGTACGGCACGACCAAGCCCACGCTCACCCCCGAAGACTTCCAGGAGGCTCCGTGAACTCTCGTCTCGTAATCGTGATCGCCACCGCGGCCGTCCTGCTTCCCGCGCTCGCGGCGCCACCCGCCGACGCGAGCCGCAAGCTCTCCGTCGCCACGCTCGAGGTGCCACCCACCGGGCAAGCGGGAGAGAAGCTCGCGATCGCCGGGACGGTGAGCAACTCGGGCGACGAGAAGGCCCGGACGACCGTGCGCGCCTACCTTCGGGACACGGTCGGCCAGCTGCGCCTGGGAGGGCGCCGCGTGGGAATCGCCGCCGGGAGCGAGGCGGAGTTCTCACTCGCGCCACCGCTCCCGGACGGGGCACCGGACGGCGACTACGAGATCGCGGTCTGCGTGCAGCGCCGCAACAGGCGCGGCCCGACCCGCTGCGCCACGTCACCGCTGACGATCGAGTAGTGACACACCCGGCGGAGTCGCCCGCCGGTCAGTTGGTAACGCGATTCAGGCGGACGACGGCCGAATCGCCGTTCGAAACGGCGTACAGGGACTTCCCGTTCGCGCTGAGCACCACGGCGTTGGCCTGGTAGAGGCCGTGGGTGGAGCGCGCGCAGGCGTCCGCGCCGGTGTCGTCGTCGTCGATGCATCCCGCCGCCGCGATCGCGCCGGTGGTGACGTTGCGGTTCATGGCGACGATCGCATCGTCGTTGAAGCCGGCGGCGTAGACCGACTGGCCGTCCTGGCTGACCGCGACCGAGTCCGCTCCCCACAGCCCGTTGGTGGTCTGGGCGCAGACGTCGGGACCGCTGTCGTTGTCGTCCATGCAGCCCGCCGGGGTGAGGGCGCCGCTGGTCGTGTTGCGGTTGAAGCGCACGATCGCCGAGTCGGCGATCGAGGCCGCGTACAGCGACTTCCCGTCGGCGCTCACGGCAGAGGACGCGGCGCCGAATAGGCCCCTGGTGTTCTGCGCGCAGGCGTCGTAGCCGTAGTCGCTGTCGTCCACGCATCCGGCCGGGGTCAGCACCCCGGAGGTCGGGTTGCGGTTGAAGCGCACGATCGCGGAGTCGGAGAACGAGACGGCGTAGACGGAGCCGTTCTGACCCGCGTTCACGGAGTAGGCGCCGGCGAGCCCGTTCGTGCTCTGGGCGCAGGTCTCGGGACCGCTGTCGTTGTCGTCCACGCAGCCGGCCGGGGTGAGGGCCCCGCTGGTCGTGTTGCGGTTGAAGCGGACGACGGCTTCGTCGAAGAAGCTGGACACGTAGACCGACTTGCCGTTGGGGCTGACCGCCACCGAGCCGGCGCCGTCGAGACCGTCGACCTTCTGCGCGCAGGCGTCCGCCCCGCTGTCGTTGTCGTCCACGCATCCCGCGGGGGTCAGCGCTCCCGTGGTGGTGTCCCGGTTGAAGCGGACGATCGCGTCGTCCTCGAAGGCCGCCGCGTACACCGACTTGCCGTCGGGACTGACCGCAACCGACACGGCGGCATCGAGCCCGTTGGTGGTCTGGGCGCAGGTGTCGGAACCGGTGTCGTTGTCGTCGACGCAGCCGGCCGAGGTCAGCACTCCGGTGGTCGTGTTGCGGGTGAAGCGGACGATCGCGTCGTCGCCCGACCCGGTGACGTAGACCGACTTGCCGTCGGGGCTCACCGCGGCCGCGGTGGGCGTCCCCAGCCCGCGCGCGGTCCGCGCGCAGAGATCCCAGCCGCTGTCGAGATCATCGACGCAGCCGGCCGGCGTGACCGTGGGCGCCGCGAACGAGACGGCCGCCGCGATCCCCATCGTCAGCCCGCAGGCCAGCAGGGTGACGCCGCGAGCATGCAGGCGACCGATGCGTTGGCGAACCCGCGCCTCCATTGCTGAGACGAGTCTCTTCGCCCGCGGCGCGGAATACATCCGGGTTTTTCCGCAGTTCACGCGATCCGGGTGCGCGCGGCCCTCAGTCCGGGGCCGGTTCGAGCACGTGCTCGATCGACCGCGCGAGCCCGTCGGGGCCGATCTCGACCACGACCGCGTTCACCCAGACGTCCTCCTCGGCGGTCTCGAAGCGGATCGGCATCTGCGTGCGAAAGGCCTCCAGCGCCTGCTCCCAGCGGACGCCGAGGATGCTGGCGCGCGAGCCGGTCATCCCCACGTCGCTGATGAACGCCGTGCCGCGCGGCAGGATCCGGGCGTCGGCCGTCGGGACGTGCGTGTGGGTGCCGACGACCGCGGCCGCGCGCCCGTCCAGGTGCCAGCCCATAGCGACCTTCTCCGATGTGACCTCGGCGTGGAAGTCGACGAAGAACGCATCGGCGTCCCGGCCGAGGCGCTCGAGCAGCGCGTCGGCCTCCGAGAACGGGGAGCGCGCCGCGCGCAGCTGCACCTGCCCGATCAGGTTGATGACGCACAGGCGGGCGCCGTCGACCTCGACGATCGTGTGCCCGTGGCCCGGGTTTCCGGCCATGAAGTTGGCCGGGCGGACGACGCGCTCGGTGCGATCCAGATACTCATAGGCGTCGCGGTGGCGGTAGGCGTGATTGCCGAGCGTGATCACGTCGCCGCCCATCCCGAAGATGTCCTCGCCGGTCTTCCGGGTGATCCCGAGCCCGCCGGCGGAGTTCTCGCCGTTGACGATCACCAGGTCCGGGGCGTGGCGCTCGCGCAGGCCGGGCATCGCCCTCGCCAGTCCCGCACGGCCGGGCTTGCCGACCACATCGGCGACGAACAGGACCCTCATCGTGACGAGGCTATCTGCCGATGGGTTTAAGGGGTACGGATTGGGCGACTTCTAATTTGGGATGAACGGCCGCAGAGCATGCAGCGGCGCCGGGCGCCGATCGATTCTGCTGAGCACGCTTGGCGTGGTCTCACTTCTCGCTGCCGCGACCCCGCCCGCCGCGCCGGCGGCCTCCGGACCGGACGTCCCGCAGCTGAAGAAGCGCGCCGTGAAGAAGACGATCAAGGCGGTGAAGCGGAAGCTCCCGCCCGGGCGGTCGCCCGGGCTGATGCCGTCACACCGCCCGATCGAGGTCAAGGTGACGAGCTGCAAGCAGCGGCTGCGGCATGGCCGGCTGAAGGGCTTCCGCTGCGCCTGGAACGCTCACGGCGAGTCCGCGGGCCGGGTGCTCTTCCGCGGCAACGGGGTCGCGAAGGTCAGCGCGGGGGCGCGCCGAGCGAAGGTGGGGCGAATCGAGAACCTGACCGAGGAGCAGGCGCCGCTGCTCGCCGCCCCCCATCACGTCAGCTTCGGCTACTTCGAGGACTTCACCAAGGTCTCCGGCCTCTACGACGACGCCTCACAGGCGGTGACCGGCTCCGACATCATCCGCGAGGGGATCACCTGGAAGGTGCTCCAGCCGGACGAGGGGAGCGACCCGGCGGACTGGGAATGGGGCGACTTCGACCAGTTCTACGCCAGGGCGCTGGCCGCGGGGCTGCGGCCGATCATGACCTTCCGCAACGCTCCCTGCTGGGCGGCGCTCGACCCGTGCGCCAGGAACGGCCCGAACCCGCCCGATCCCGGCCACTACGACGAGTACGCGTTCGCGGCCGCCCAGATCGCCGCGCGTTACCCGGAGGCGTACGCGATCGAGCTCTGGATGGAGCCGAACAACGAGAACCTCTGGGGGCGGCCACCCGACCCGGCGGCGTTCTCGACCCTCGTCGGTGACGCCGCGGACGCGATCCACGCCGTCCCCGGCAACACGATCCGGGTCTACGCCGGCGGGCTGTCCCCGGGCCAGGCCAGCCCGGACAAGTACTACTACGGGGACTACATCTCGGCCGCGCTCGACGCGGGCGGTATCCAGCACGCCGACGCCGTCGCCTTCCACGCCGTGACGGAGGTCCGCTATCAGTCCGGCATGGACCCGACCCGCAGCTACCTCGGCCGCCTGAGGATCCAGGCCCAGGCGCTGCGATCGGCGCTCGCCGAGCAGGGGCTCTCGATGCCGATCGCCTTCACCCAGCTCTCGTACAGCACCGGGGCAGCGACGTATCCGTATACGGAGGGGCAGCAGGCTGAGGCGCTGGCGGCCAGCTACGACCTGACCCGGTTCATCCCCGACGCCGAGTCGGTGGTCGTCTCGCGGCTCCTCGACAACGGCGACGGCTCGAAGATCTCCGGGTTCGGGGTCCTGCGCGCAGACGGCTCGCCCAAGCCCGCCTACTGCGAGCTCGCGGAGGCCCGCGGGATCGCCTCGCCGCGCGGCTGCTGAGCCCCGGCGCGGGGGCGACCCGCACCACCATCTAGGTTTCTGGCTTCATGCCAGGGACCGCCAACGACCAGCAGGACGGCCCGCCGGTGATCGCGGTGCGCGACGTGAGCAAGCGCTTCGGCGATCTCGAGGCCCTGCGCGACGTCTCCTTCGAGGCGCGCCCGGGCGAGCTGCTGGCGGTGATCGGGCCCAACGGCGCCGGCAAGACGACCCTGCTCTCGATCCTCGCCGGGATCCGAGAGCCGGATCAGGGCTCGGTGACGGTCCCGGGTGAGGTCGGCTGGGTGCCGCAGTCGGCCGCCCTGTACCGGCGCTTGACCGTGTGCGAGAACCTGCGCCTGTTCGCCCGCCTCGAGCAGGTCCCTGACGTCGAGGCGGCGGTCGAGGCGATGCTCGACCAGACCGGCCTGGGCGACCGCCGCGACGACCAGGTCGTGACGCTCTCGGGCGGCAACCAGCAACGGGTCAACATCGCGATCGGTCTGCTGTCGGCGCCGGCCGTGCTGCTGCTCGACGAGCCGTCGACCGGTCTCGACCCGCGCCAGCGCGAACGCCTCTGGGAGTTCGTCAACGGGCTCGCCGGCGGCGGGACGACGGTGATCTACTCGACCCACCACCTCGGCGAGGCGGAGCGCTACGGCGATCGCCAGCTGGTGCTCGCCGACGGCGAGGTCGTCTTCGACGGCACCGCGGCGGAGTTGCATGCGGCGGTCCCCGGGCCGCCTTCAGACGACTTCGAGGCGGCGTTCGTCAGCTTCCTCCGAGAGCGCGGGCACTGAGGCCCAGGCGATGCGCTGGCTGCTGATCAAGGACCTGCAGATCCTGCGGCGCTCACCGCTGATCGTCGCCCTGCTCATCGCCTATCCGGTCGTGCTCGGCGTCCTGATCGGGTTCGCGCTGTCGGCCGACAGCTCGAGGCCCCGGGTCGCGTTCCTGAACCAGGTGCCCGACGAGCAGCAGTTCGAGGTCGGCACGGGCTCGGGGGAGATCGACCGCGACCTCGCCCGCGACGAGCTCTGCGTGCGGGTCGAGTGCGTCGCCGTCGACTCGCGCGAGGAGGCGATCGACAAGGTCGAGAGCGGCGACGTGATCGCCGCACTGATCCTGCCGCCCGACCTGCTCGACAAGCTGAACTCGCTCGCCACCCTGAACCCGCAGCAGCCCGAGGTGGAGGTCCTCGTCAACCAGGACGACCCGCTGAAGGCGAGCCTCGTCGACGACCGGATCCAGGCGCTGATCACGGAGGCCAACCTGATCCTGGCCCAGCAGATCTCCGACCAGGCGGCCCGCTACCTCGACCTGCTGGTGAAGGGGGGCGCGTTCGACATCCCCCTGATCGGCAACGTCGACATCCTCGGGCTCGACAGGGCGGCGGCGATCCTCCAGGCGGCTCGGACCGAGCTGCCCCCGAACAGCCCGGCCAAGCAGGCGCTCGACCAGGTCATCGAGTTCGCCGACCTCGCCGGCGACAACCTCGATCTAGCGCTGCCGCTGCTGGGCGCGATCTCGCAGCCGATCGCGGTCGACAAGCAGATCGTCGCCGGCGACACCTCCGAGCTCGACACGTTCGCCATCGCGGTCGCGGCGACCGTGACGCTGATGTTCGTGACCGTCCTGCTCGTCGCCGGGTCGCTCGCCCTCGAGCGGGAGGAGAACGCCTATGCGCGGGTCACCCGCGGCCTCGTCGGCCCTGCCGGACTGCTGAGCGAGAAGGTCGTCCTCGGGATCGTCGCCTCGTTCGCCGTCACCCTGCTGCTGCTCGGTGCGCTCACGGCGCTGGTCTCGATCGACTGGGGGCGTACGCCGCTGATCCTGCTCGCGATCCTCGCCGGCGGCGCCGCCTTCGCCGCCTTCGGTGCCGCCATCGGCGGCTCGGCGAAGGAGGTGCGAGCGAGCTCACTGCTCGCCTTCATGGTCTCGCTGCCGATCGCCTTCCTCTCGCTCGTCCCGTCCGGCACGATCAACGTCGCCGTCTTCCACGTGATCGAGGTGGTCAGGGCGCTGTTCCCGTTCGACCCGGCGCTCGACGCGATCCAGGGCGCGCTCGACTCCGAAGGGCCCGACATGCTGCTGCCGCTGGTTCACCTGGCCGCGGTCGCGGCCGCCTACGGCGTCCTCGCGCGACTCGCGCTGCGGCGGTTTACGACCTAGAGCCCGTAGGCCGGCTTCGTCCAGCCGAGCACGGTCGCCGTGCCCGCGCGCCGCGGGGCGCGGCCCGCGGCGATGTCCCTGCGCAGCCGCGCGATCCCCGCTCGCAGCTCGGCCGGATGGTCGCGCTGCATGCGCTCGAAGTAGCTGGTCGCGCCGCTCTCGGCCGCCTCGACGACCCGCTCGGGGTCGGCCGACAGCGCCGCCAGCGATGCGTCCTGCATGTCCTCGAACTCGAACGGGATCAGGCGCGCTCTCGGCAGCGCCTCCAGGAACGCCGCCCGCGGCGGGTGGGTCGCCGCCATCCACGGCCGGCTGCTCGGGAAGTAGTCGAGGATCCAGAGCGACGCGGCGTCCTCGCCGGCGAACCCCTTCAGCACGAGCCGCCCGCCGGGTCGCAGGATGCGCCGCGCCTCGGCCAGCGCCGCGTCACGGTCCTCCACGTGATGCAGCATCGAGATCATCGTCGCCGCGTCGAAGCTCTCGTCCTCGAACGGCAGCCGCTGGGCGTCCGCCCGCACCGTCTCGAGGCCCTTGGCGGCCGCCAGCGCCAGCATCTCGGCCGAGCGGTCGACGACTACGGGCTCCCACCCCTCGCCCCGGAGCGCGAGCGCGTAGTTGCCCGTGCCGCCACCGATGTCGGCGAGCCGCGGGCCCGGCGCGCCGGCGAGCGCCTCGCGCAGCGGTCGCAGGACCGAAGGGCTGGCCGCGCGGGTCTCGTCATACCGCTCGGCCTGACGAGAGTAATCGGGCAGCAGGCTCACACAGCGGAGCTTGACAACCGGCGCTGCGAGTGACTAGGCCGCGACCGGTGCCGGGCGGCCGATCAGGAAGCCCTGGATGCGGTCGACTCCGTACTCGCGGAGGAGCCCGAACGTGGTTGCGTCCTCGACCCCCTCGGCGACCGTCTGCATCCCGAGCTCGCGTGCGATGCTCGCCACGCCGCGGACGAGGGCCTGGTCCTCCGGGTGCTCGCGGATGCCGCGAACGAAGCTGGCGTCGATCTTGATCATGTGGACCGGCAGCTCGCGCAGGTGGGTGAGCGAGCCGAAGCCGGTGCCGAAGTCGTCCAGCGCGATCAGGCAGCCGAGCTCGCCGAGCTTCTCGGCGAGGTCGTGAGCGGCGTCGACGTTCTCGAACGCCGCGGTCTCCGTGATCTCGAAGACGACGCGGCGAGCGGTCACGCCGGCGTGACCGAGCCGCGCCGCCAGCTCGGCCATCACGCCGGCGTCCGCGATCGTCGTCCCGGAGAGGTTGACCTCGACGTTGCGCCCGTGCGCGGCGAGGTCGAGCGCTCGCATCGTCATCCACAGGTCGATGTTGCGGATCAGGCCGCTGCGCTCGGCCTCGGGCAGGAAGTCGGCCGGCGGCAGCACCCGGTGCGTGATCCCGCCCCCGTTGGTGCGCAGCCGGACCAGCAGCTCCTCCTGGACGACGGTGCCCGAGCGCTGGTCGATGATCGGCTGGCTGTAGGCGAGCAGCCGGTTCTGGTTGATCGCCGCCCGGAGCTCGTCCTCGGCGCGCTTGCGGTCGGTGACGTCGAAGGCGATCGCGAACCACGTCTCGCCGTCGGTGCGGGCGCTCCAGCGCAGCCAGCGCCACTCGCCCGACCGGGTGCGAAAACGGTTGTCGAACGCGATCAGCTCGTGGTCGACCTCGTTGATCCGTGCGCCCTCGGCGGCCGTCCGGTCGACGTCGTCGGGGTGGACGAAGCCGATGTAGGGCTTCGCCATCAGCTCCCCGCGCGACCAGCCCAGCACCCGTTCCCATGCGGCGTTCAGCGACTTGAAGTACCCGTCCGCACCCGCGGTCGCGAGCAGGTCGTGCTCCATGTCGAAGCGCAGCCCGGGCGGCTCGGGAAGGACGCCAAAGCTCTCGAGGCCGTCCGCTCCGTAGACCGCGTCCTCCCCTGTTCCCATCAGGCCCTTCCCATTGGGCGACCGTCTTGGCCGCCCGTCCTAACCCATACCGGATACTAGGTAAGCCGCGCGTACGGGTCAATCGACAACTCGTCCAGTGGGAGGTGCTTCCCGGCGGCGGACCGCATTCCTGCCGGCCCTAAGGGCGCATCTCGATAGACCCAGCACTCACGAGGCGCCCGCTGACACATCGCGGCTGCGGCCCCGCGTCGTCACCGCCCCGCTCGGTCACCGGGCGCCTCGCGCGCACTGGGCCTACCGAAATGCGCCCTACAATCCGCCGCGTGAGCTTCCCGGCAACGCGCATGCGCCGCCTGCGGCGGACCAAGGCCCTGAGCGATCTGGTCCGGGAGACGGAGCTGTCGCCGCGTCACCTCGTCCAGCCGCTGTTCGTCGTCTCCGGCGAGGGCGTCCGCGAGCCGGTCGAGTCGATGCCGGGGATCGAGCGCTTCTCGATCAACGAGCTGGTCGCCGAGGCGTCAGAGCTCGCCGCGGTCGGGATCGAGGCGGTGATCCTGTTCGGGATCCCCGCCGCCAAGGACGAGTCGGGCTCCGGCGCCTATGACGAGGAGGGCGTCGTGCAGATGGCGGTGCGGGCGCTCAAGGAGGCGCATCCCGACCTGACCGTGATCACGGACGTCTGCCTGTGCGAGTACACCTCACACGGCCACTGCGGCTTCGTCCGCGACGGCGAGGTCGACAACGACATCACGGTCGAGCTGCTCGCCAAGACGGCGATCTCCCACGCCGACGCGGGCGCCGACGTCGTCGCCCCCTCCGACATGATGGACGGGCGGATCGGCGTCATCCGCAGCCAGCTCGACGAGGAGGGACACCCCGACACGGCGATCATCGCCTACTCGGCCAAGTACGCCTCGGCCTACTACGGGCCGTTCCGGGAGGCCGCCGAGTCGACCCCGGAGTTCGGCGACCGCCGCGGCTATCAGATGGATCCCGCGAACGCCCGGGAGGCGCTGCGCGAGGTGCGGCTGGACGTCGATGAGGGCGCCGACATGGTCATGGTGAAGCCGGCGCTCCCCTATCTCGACGTGATCCGCACCGTCCGCGACGCGACGGACGTCCCGATCGCCGCCTACCAGGTCTCGGGCGAGTACTCGGCGATCCAGGCGGCGGGGGCCAACGGCTGGCTCGACGAGCGCGCCGCGGCCCTCGAAGCGCTCACATCCATTCGACGCGCCGGCGCCGACGTCATCCTCACCTACTTCGCGAAGGAGGCGGCCGGGTGGCTGGCGGAGTAGCTCGCGCGCCGCAGCCGAAGGTGCGCTCGCGCAAGGACGGCGCGGCGATCCCGCTCGACGCGACCGACAAGCGGCTGATGAACCTGCTGCAGTCGAGCTTCCCGCTCGCCGCCGAGCCCTACGCCGTTCTGGCCGGCGAGCACGGGCTCGCTCTCGACGAGCTCATGGAGCGCACTCAGCGCCTGGTCGACGAGCGGATCATCCGCGAGATCACGCCGATCTTCGACACCCGCGCGCTCGGCTACGACTCGATGCTGGTCGCCGCGAAGGTCGACGCCGACAACCCGCATCGGGCCGCGAAGATCATCAACTCCCATCCCGGCGTCTCGCACAACTACCTGCGCACGCACGAGTTCAACCTCTGGTTCACGATCGCGACCCCGCCCGACTCGGAGCTCGGGCTCCAGGGGACACTCGACGTCCTGCAGGGGCTGACCGGCGCCGAGTCGATCCGCCAGCTGCCGACCCTGAAGCTGTTCAAGATCAACATGAACCTGGAGATGGAGAAGGGCACGGAAGCCCTCGCGGCCGCCGCGGAGGCCGCGACGCCGCGCGAGCTCGAGCGCCAGCCCTACGACGACACCGACATCGCCGTGATCCGCGCGCTGCAGGGGCCGATGCAGGTCGTCGACCGCCCGTACGACGACGCCGCGGCCGAGGCCGGGATGAGCACCGAGCAGCTGCTGGAGCACCTGCGCGGGATGGTCGAGCGCAAGATCCTGCGCCGGGTCGCGGCGATCCTCTACCACCGCCGCGCCGGCTTCTCGGCCAACGGTATGGGCGTCTGGCGGGTGCCGGACGAGCAGATCCTCGAGGCCGGTACGCGGATGGCGGCGGTCCGCGGGATCTCGCACTGCTACGAGCGCCCCACCTACGAGGACTGGCCGTACTCGGTGTTCACGATGGCCCACGGACGCTCGAAGGAGGAGTGCGACGCGATCCTCCAGTCGATCGCCGACGAGCACGACCTGCACGGCGACGACCGGGCGACGCTCTACTCGTCGACCGAGTTCAAGAAGATCCGCCTGCACTACTTCACCGACGACTACGCGGAGTGGGAAGCGCGACGTACTCGCGGGCGTGAGCCTCGACACGCGGACCTCGGAAGTTCTCTACGCCCGCGCCGCGGGCCTGCTGCCGGGAGGCGTCAACTCCCCGGTGCGGGCGATGCGCGCGATCGGGCGCGAGTACCCGATCTTCATCGACCGCGGCGAGGGCTTCGAGCTGATCGACGTCGACGGCAACCGCTACGTCGACTGGGTCTGCTCGTGGGGACCGCTGATCTGCGGCCACGCCGACCCCGACGTGGTCGCGGCGGTCTGCGAGGCCGCCGGCGAGGGGGACCAGCTACGGCGCGCCGACCGAGGGCGAGGTCGAGCTGGCGGCCGAGGTCTGCGACCGCTTCGACTCGGTCGAGATGCTGCGGATGGTCAACTCGGGCACCGAGGCGACGATGAGCGCGATCCGCCTCGCGCGCGCGGCCACCGGGCGCGAGAAGCTGGTCAAGTTCGCCGGCGCCTACCACGGCCACGTCGACGGCCTGCTCGCCGAGGCGGGGTCCGGGTCTCGCGACCCAGGGGATCCCGGCGAGCCCGGGCGTGCCGGAGGCGCAGGCCGCGGCGACGATCGTCGTCCCGTGGAACGACCCGGAGGCCGTCGCCGCCGCGCTCGCCGAGCACGAGGTGGCGGCGATCCTCGCCGAGCCGATGCCGGCGAACATGGGCGTCGTCCCGCCGGACGACGGCTTCCTGGCCGAGCTTCGCCGGCTCGCCGACGAGCACGGGGCGCTGCTCGTCCTCGACGAGGTGATCTCCGGCTTCCGGGTCGCCCGCGGCGGCGCCCAGGAGCTCTACGGCGTCCAGGCCGACCTGACGATCATGGGCAAGGTGATCGGCGGCGGCCTGCCCGCCGCCGCCTACGGCGGCCGCCGCGAGCTGATGGAGCGCGTCGCGCCCGCCGGCGACGTCTACCAGGCGGGCACGCTCTCGGGCAACCCACTCGCCGTCGCCGCCGGGCTGGCGACGCTGGCGAAGCTCGACCCGCGCGCCTACGAGCGCCTCGGGCGTGCTCACCGAGCACCTCGCCGCCGGCCTGCGGGCCGCGGCCGAATCGGCGGGCGTCGAGATCCAGGTGGCCTCCGTCCCGGGCCTGGTGACGCCGTTCTTCTCGGCCGAGCCGGTGCGCGACTTCGCCGGCGCCTCGGCCTGCGACCTCGACGCCTACGGCGCGCTTCTGCCGGGCGCTGCTCGACCGCGGCGTCTACCCGCCCGCGTCGCAGTTCGAGGCGTGGTTCGTCTCCCTCGCCCACGACGAGGCGGCGATCGATCACACCTGCGAGGCGGCGGCGGAGGCGTTCGCGCTGGTCGCCGCCGGCTGATCACACACGGAATTCCCGCCCGCAACTATTGTCGGCGCTTGCCGTGAGTGCCCCGTCCGACGCCCTCCGCGACCTCGCCGCGTTGCTGCGCGCGGACGAGTCGGTGGTCAGCCCGCACGTCGCCGATCCAAGCGACGGGCCGCCCGTTCTCGGTGCGCTCGCCGCCGCCGGCGAGCGCACGGCCGCGGCGCCGGGCGAGTACGCGCTCGTCGTCGAGGCGGTGCGCGAGGGGTACCTGCTGCACTACGCCCCGGGTCGGGCGCGGATCGTCGGCGACGTCGACGGCGACCTCGCCCTGCTCGCCGGCGACTACCTCTACGCGCTCGGGCTCGAGCGGCTCGCCGCGCTCGGCGACCTTGCCGCGGTGCGCGAGCTCTCCGAGCTGATCAGCCTCGCCGCCCAGGTTCACGACGGCTCGCGCCCGCCGGAGCGTGCGCGGCCCGAGGCGACCGGGCTCTGGCTCGCCTGCGCCGCCGCGATCGCCGGTGGCGGCGGTCCCGCGCACGACCGAGCGAAGGGCGAGGTGCGGGCGGAGCAGCCGAGGCCGCGACCGCCGCGCTGTGGGCCGCAGCGGTCGAAACGGCCGAGGCCGGCGGGTTCGGGGAGCGCGTTGGAGGACGCGGCCGCTGGATTAGACTTCCGGTCCGACCACCTCTCCTCACTTGGCTGACCAAGCGGACAAGAGAACGGGCCAGGCCCCCGAGAAGCCGAAGCCCGCGGGCTACTTCGAAGGCGAGACGATGACCCGACGGACCGTGTTCGCGCTCGGCGGGCAGGCGTTCGGGGCCGCCGCGGTGACCGTGGTCGCGCTGCCCGTCGTCGGCTTCGCGCTGGCGCCGATCTTCGACCGCCCGGAGGAGATGTGGGAGGGCGTCGGCTCGCCGGACGACTTCACCTCGGACACCTACCGCCAGGCGGTGATCACGATCGTCGAGGGGGTCGGCGATTCGGGCAAGACGACCGTCTACATCCGCCGCGGCAGCGCCGACCTCGACGAGGACCCGAACAGTTCATCGCGATCTCGACCCGCTGCGCGCACCTCGGCTGCCCGGTCCGCTTCGTCCGCGCGGCGGGCAACTTCATCTGCCCTTGCCACGGCGGCGTCTACGACTTCGAGGGCAAGGTGATCGGCGGCCCGCCGGTGCGCCCGCTCGACCGCTTCCAGACCCGGGTCACCGGGGACACGCTGGAGGTCGGCCCGCGCTACAGCGTCACCTACGACCTCGAGCCGGTCCGCGCCCGCGACCCCGGCGAGTTCACCGGCGGGGTCTGGGAGTACCTGTACCCGCCCCGATCCACGACCGCTCCGCCACCGTGAGCGTGATCTAGATGCCGAAGCTCCCAGTCCCACAGGTCCTGCGCAAGCCCGGCAAGCCCGGCGAGCGGACCAACGGCGCGCGCCGGAACGGCGGCCGGCAACGGCGCGCGCCCGGCGACCGACGAAGAGCAGGGCCTGCAGATCGGCGAGAAGGTCAAGGAGGGCGGGATCGACGTCGTCGGCTGGGTCGACGAGCGCACCGGCGCCACCCCGTTCCTCACCGGGCTGCTGCTGCGCAAGGTCCCCAAGGGGACGAACTGGTTCTACACGCTCGGCTCGGCGACCCTGTTCGCGTTCGCGATGCAGGCGCTCACCGGGCGTCTTCCTGGCGATGTACTACACGCCCTCGTCGACCGAGGCCTACAACTCGATCGCCCACCTGACCAACGACGTCTTCCTCGGCGAGTTCGTCCGCGGCCTGCACAAGTGGGGCGCGACGCTGATGATCATCCTGATCTTCCTCCACATGGGGCGGACGTTCTTCTTCGGCGCCTACAAGTACCCGCGCGAGCTCAACTGGGTGATCGGCGTCGTGCTGCTGATCCTCACCCTGGTCATGGGCCTGACCGGCTACCTGCTGCCGTTCGACCAGCGCTCCTACTGGGCGACGATCGTCGCGATGAACATCACCGGCTCCGGCCCGATCGCTGGCCCCTACCTCGCCGACTTCCTGCGCGCCGGTTCCGAGTTCGGGGCCACCACGCTGCCGCGCTTCTACGCCGTGCACATGCTCCTGGTGCCGGGCTTGATCATCGCCCTGATCGGCGCCCACCTCTACCTCGTGGTCAAGCTCGGGACGACGGCGCCGCCGTGGCTGCGCGCCAACCCGAAGCCGAAGTCGCTGCGCAAGGAGGAGGTCGGGTGAACGCCGCCGAGAAGGAGGCCTACCTCCGCGAGTACGAGATCCTGAAGAAGAAGGGCAAGCCGTTCTTCCCCTACGCGGTCTTCAAGGACTCGGCGATGATGTTCGTCGTCGCCGCGATGATGATCGCGATGTCGCTGATCCTCGGCGCCGAGCTGGGCCCGAAGGCCGACCCGACGACGACCACCTACGTGCCGCGACCCGAGTGGTACTTCTTCTTCCTGTTCGAGCTCCTGCGGGTGATCAAGCCGCCCGAGCTGGTCCCGATCGCGACCGTCGGGATCCCGACCCTCTGCATGGTCCTGCTCCTGCTGCTGCCGTTCTACGACCGCAACCCGGAGCGGGTCCCGTGGCGGCGGCCGGTGGCGACGACGGCCGGGATCATGACGATCATCGCGATGGCCTTCCTGACCTACCTCGGCGCCTCGGCCGGCTCGCCGACCGAGATCGACCTCGAGGTCCCGCCGCAGTTCGAGGCCGGAAAGCAGGTGGCGGCGCAGTCGGGCTGCCTCGCCTGCCACAAGTTCGGCGAGAACGGCAACGACGGCCCGGGGCCGGAGCTGACCGAGATCGGCGCCAAGCTGCCCGCCGAGGGCGATCGAGCGGACGCTGATCAACCCCTCCGGCGTGATGCCGGTGTTCGCGCCGTGCGGCTCGCCCGGGGCGTCGCAGAACTCCTGCATGCCGCCGGAGAAGTTCGACAACCTGGTCAAGTTCCTGGCCTCGCTTGCAGTGAGCCGCGCGGTCGTCGACCCCCGAGGAGGTCGAGTTCGCGGGCCAGGTCCGGGGGATGTTCGACCGGATCGCCGGCGTCTACGACCTGATGAACACGGCGATGACCGCCGGCCTGCACCATCGCTGGCGCGAGCGGGCCGCCGACCGCGCCGAGCTCGGGCCCGGCGACTTCGCCCTCGACGTCTGCTGCGGGACCGGCGACCTCGCCTTCGAGCTCGCCCGCCGGGTCGAGCCCGGGCGGCCGGGTGATCGGCTCGGACTTCTCCGAGCCGATGCTCGACCTGGCGCGCAAGAAGGCGGCCGAGCGCGGCGTCGACTCGGTGCGCTTCGAGTGGGGCGACGCGCTCGAGCTCAGCTACGACGACGAGACCTTCGACGCGGTCACGGTCGGCTTCGGGGTCCGCAACCTCGCCGACCTCGACCGCGGCGATCGGCCGAGCTCGCCCGGGTGCTGAAGCCCGGCGGCCGGCTGGTGATCCTCGAGATCACCAACCCGCGCCGGCCGCCGCTCTCGACCTTCTTCAGCCTCTGGTTCGACCGCCTCGTGCCGCTGCTGGGCACGCTCGCCGGCGACCGCGACGCCTACACCTACCTGCCCGAGTCGGTGAAGCGCTTCCCGCCGCCCGAGGGCCTGGCGATGATCATGGACCGCGCCGGGCTCGAGCGGATCCGCTACACGGTGCTCGCCGGCGGGATCATCGCGATCCACTCCGGCGTCCGCCCCGCCTAGCGTCCGGCTCGATGAACCGCAGCGACGTCCCGCCGCCCGTGACCCGGGTCCTCGACGCGGCCGAGGCCTGGCTGCCGCGGCGGATGGCGGCGGTCGAGGCGCGGCTGGCCGAGCTCACGCGCGAGCGGCGGCGCGGCGCTGGCGGCCGAGGCCGAGCGCGACCCTGGCCGCGGGCGGCAAGCGCCTGCGCCCGATGCTGGTCCTGGTCTGCGGCGGCGAGCGAGGCCGGCGACGAGGCGATCCGCGCCGCGACCGCGATCGAGCTCGTCCACATGGCGACCCTCGTCCACGACGACGTCCTCGACGCCGCGCCGCTGCGGCGCGGGCAGCCCGACCGTCGTCGCCCGCGCCGGGCGCGCGGCCGCGACCGCGGTCGGCGACCTGCTCTTCTCGCGCGCCTTCGCCGAGCTCAGCGACGCGCCGGGCGACGGCTCCGGGCGCCAGGTCGGGCTGCTCGCCGGCGCCTCGGTCGGCCTCGCCCAGGGCGAGCTCGCGCAGCGCCGCGACGCCTTCGACCTGACGATCACCGCCGAGCGCTACCTCGAGCGCTGCCGGCTGAAGACCGCGCGGCTGTTCGAGTGCGCCTGCCTGATCGGCGCCGAGCCGGAGCCCGCCGAGGCCGAGGCGCTGGCGACCTACGGGCGCGAGATCGGCCTCGCCTTCCAGCTCCTCGACGACGTCCTCGACGTCACCGGCCCGCCCGAGCGCACCGGCAAGGCGCTGCGGCACCGACCTGCTCGACGGCACCGTGACGATGCCGCTGATCCTCGCCCGCGAGCGCGACCCGCGGCTGGCCGACGCTCGACCTGCGAGCGCTCGACGCCGGCGCGGCGGTCGAGGTCTGCGCGCGGATCGCGGCGACCGGGCGTGCTCGACGCGGTTCGCGCCGACGCCCGCGACCGGGTCGAGCGCGCGAAGGCCGACGCTGGCGCCGCGGCGGGATCGACCCGCGGCCGGCGCGAGCTGCTGACGATGGTCGCCGACGGCGTCGTCGAGCGCTACTCGTCAGGGCCTAGAAGTCCTCGGGGAGGATCCAGCCCGCGTTCAGCGCGGTGACGAAGCGCTCGACCTGCTCCTCCATGTTCGCCCGGGTGAGCAGGCTGAGGTCGCCGAGCAGCTGCTCGGTGCCGCGGTCGAGCGCCTCGTCGAAGCGGTCGACGATCTCCTGGGCGTAGACGCCGCCGCCGTGCCACTCGCAGTCGGGGCAGCGCAGGTCGACGCTCCAGCTCTTGCGGCTCGGCCGGCGCCCAGTCGACCGGATAGACGAGCTCCGAGTGCGCAGCTGGGGCAGACGTGCAGCGCCGTCCTCCGCGGCCGCGGAGCGCGGCGCGGCGCGGCGCGGCGCGGAAGTCGCTCGCGCGCGACCGGCGCGGAGCCGTCGCCGTTTGTCGTCTGTCTCTTCGGCCACGGCCCCGATATCGACCGCGCCGAGTGCTCCCTTTAGCGATGGACCCGGGTTACGGCGCTCGGCATAACCGTCCAGTGACGCCGCCGCAATTAGCGGATTGAGGCCCGCCCAGGCGCCGGCGCCGTTTGCAGCATCATGCGCCGGATGAGCGAGTCCGACCGAGAGCGCGGCCGGCGGCCGATCCCGCCTCTGCGACCCCGGCCGAGGGCCGCGTGCTCGCCTCGCAGCAGCTGCGCGAGGCGATCGCGCGCGAGTGGATCACCGCCGGCGACTTCCGCATCCGGCCCGGAGGCGATCCAGCCGGCGAGCATCGACCTGCGCCTCGGCGACTTCGCCTGGGCGCTGCGCTGCAGCTTCCTGCCCGACGTCGAGTCGCCGGTCGCCGAGAAGCTCGCCGAGATCGCCTTCCAGAAGATCGACCTGCGCGACGGCGCCACCCTCGAGCGCGACCGCCCGTACCTGATCCCGCTGGTCGAGGAGCTCGCGCTGCCCGACTCGATCCGGGCGAAGGCGAACCCGAAGAGCTCGACCGGGCGCCTCGACGTGTTCACCCGCGTGATCACCGACCGCAACCACCGCTTCGACGAGATCCGCCCCGGCTACCACGGCAAGCTCTACCTCGAGGTCGTCCCGCGCTCGTTCGCGATCTACGTCCGCCAGGGGCTGGCGCTCAACCAGCTGCGGCTCTCGAGCGGCGACGCGCGCCTCGACGACCCGCAGCTCGCTCGCCCTGCATCAGCAGTTCCCGCTGCTCTACGTCGACCAGCACCCGCTGCGCGAGACCGAGCTGGCGATCGCCGACGGGCTCTTCCTCAGCGTCGACCTGCTCGCCGGCCCGGCCGACCGCGTGGTCGGCTACCGGGCGAAGAAGAACAGCCTGCCGATCGACCTCGGCCGGATCCGCGCCTACCGCTGGAACGACTTCTGGGATCCGGTGCTTCCGGAGCGAGGGCTCGCGGATCGTGCTCGAGCCGGAGATCTTCTATCTGCTGCTCTCGGCCGAGGGGGTCTGCATCCCGCCCGGGCTACGCGGCCGAGATGATGGCCTACGACCCGACCGCCGGCGAGCTTCGCACCCACTACGCGGGCTTCTTCGACCCCGGGTTCGGCTTCGACGCCGCGCAACGACCGCCACGGCAGCCGCGCCGCGCTCGAGGTCCGGGCCCGGGACGTGCCGTTCATGGTCGAGCACCGCCAGCCGATCTGCAAGCTCGGCGTTCGAGCGCATGGGCGCGACCCCGGACGTCCTCTACGGCACCGACGTCGGCTCGAACTACCAGGGCCAGGTGACGATGCTCAGCAAGCACTTCCAGGAGCAGCTGGCCGCCGCCGGCGCCGGCGAACGACCGCAAGCTAGCCGCCCGGCCCGCTCACGGCGGGCGAGTAGCATTGGGGCCGATGCCAAATATCGGACCACTCGAGCTCGCGATCGTGCTCGTGATCGCGCTCGTGATCTTCGGCCCCAAGCGGCTGCCGGACCTCGGCAGGTCGCTCGGCTCGGGGATGCGCGAGTTCAAGGACTCGCTCACCGGCAAGGACGACGACGACGACGAGGAGCAGGCGGAGCTCGAGGCCGCGACCTCGCAGCCGCAGCCCGACGACCCGAGGTCGAGCCCGTCAAGGGTGAGGTCGTCGCCGACGACCGCTCCTAGGCGGGACCCGATCCGAAGCGCCGTGGCGCGGCGGCTGAAGCCAGCCAAGTTCGACGACCGCATGACGCTCGTCGAGCACCTCGACGAGTTGCGCACGCGGATCATCGTCTCGGCGGTCGTGCTCGTGCTCGCGGTCGTCTTCTGCTTCTGGCAGAACCACGCGCTGCTCGACGATCGCCAACGAGCCGCTCCCCCGGCGAGCTCGAGCCGCTCACCTTCAGCCCCACCGAGCCGTTCTTCACCACGATCAAGCTCTCGATCTACGGCGGCATCCTGCTCGCGCTGCCGATCCTGCTCTACCAGGTCTACGCCTTCGTCCTGCCCGCGTTCAGCCCCGGCGAGCGCCGGGTCGTGTTGCCGATGCTGCTCGCGGTCCCGTTCCTGTTCATCGCCGGCACCGTGTTCGCCTACTTCGTCGTCATGCCGCCGGCGCTCAACTTCCTGCTCGGCTTCAACGCCGACGAGTTCAACATCCAGATCCGCGGCTTCCGAGTACTACGGCTTCTTCGTCCTCACGCTGATCGGCGTCGGGCTGCTGTTCCAGATCCCGGTCGGGGTGCTCGCCGTTACCCGGCTCGGGATCGTCACCCCGCAGCAGCTGGCCCACAACCGCCGCTACGCGATCCTGATCATCGCCGTCGTCGCGATGCTGCTGCCCGGCACCGACCCGGTGACGATGCTGATCTGCGATGCGCCGCTCTACCTGCTGTTCGAGCTCTCGCTGCTGCTGGCGCGCTGGTTCGGCGGACCCGCGCCGACGAGGCGTCGACGGCGACCGGGTAGCCAAACCGCGTTCCTCTACGCTCCCGACCCGATGCTCTTCGATCTCAAAAGCGGCAAGCGCCGGCGCGTGGTGCAGATCGTCTTCGGCTTCCTCGCGTTCATCTTCTTCATCAGCTTCGTCGGCTTCGGGATCGGCTCCGACGTCAGCGGCGGGATCTTCGACGCGCTCGGCATCGGCGGCGGCGACTCAGCGGCGACCCGCAGTACGAGCAGCAGATCGAGGACGCCGAGGCGACGCTCGAGACCGAACCCGAACAACCAGCAGGCGCCTGCTCGACCTGGTCGCTGCCTACTATCGGCTCCGCGACACGACGGGGTCACGACCGACGAGGCAGACCGGCCAGACGTCGATCAGCGAGGAGGCCCACGCCGAGCTCGAGCAGGCGGCCCAGGCGTGGACGACTACATGACGACGAAGCCGAAGAACACCGACCTGAGCACGGCGGCCAACGCTGTCCAGGTCTTCGTCCTGCTCGGCGACGCCGAGGGCGCCGCCGAGGCCCAGGCGGTCGTCGCCGAGGGCCAGAGGACCGCAGCCGCCTACGGGCAGCTGGCCTACTACTACTACGCCGCCGGCAAGATGAAGCAGGGTGACGAGGCCGGCGAAGAAGGCGGTCGACGGCCGCCGATCCGTCAGCGCAGGAGCAGGTCGAGAAGACCTCGCCGCCATCCGCAAGCAGGCGATCAAGCAGCAGGAGCAGATCGAGGAGCAGCAGCAGCAGGGCGGCCAGGAGGCCGGTGAGCAGCAGCTCCAGGACCCGTTCGGTGGCCTCGGCGGCGCCGCGCCGACGCCCGGTCACGCCGACCCCCTGAGGGCGCATTTCGCGGCGCCGACTGCGGCGCGGCCATCGCTACCATGCCCGCCGGGGCCGTTAGCTCAGCTGGTAGAGCAGGAGACTCTTAATCTCAAGGTCACAGGTTCGATCCCTGTACGGCCCATCAGGGCAATCCCGGGAAGTCATTCCGGGAACTCGCCCCGCTTGTTCAAGCCGGACCCGGACCCATTCCGGAAACGCCGCCCGGTCGCGAGGGCTCGTTTTCTCCAGTTGACTGTGGAGAAATCGCGCGGCCTCTGTCGTTTGAGCGATCCGAGCCTCGAATGCGGCAATCGCAGCGGCCCTCCTAAGCCAGCAGACTGCTCAAAAGTTCCAGAGCGCCCTCGAGCTCCGGACCGAAATCGAGGACGACCGGCTGCGCCTGCGGCACGAGCTCCATGTGCCGTTGCCGATCCTCCTCGGAATACGCGCCGACAAGAACCGGCTTCGCGCTGCCGATCGGGTTGAGCTCGCGGACGAGGGCAGGGTCGTGGAGCGAGTGGCCGATTACGAGAACCGAACTCGCTTCCTCCAAAGCCTCGCGAAACTCGAGCCAAAGGAGGCTGACGAGGGCGTCGGCCGTCGGGTCCTTGTCGGGATCGGGATACAAGACCACAGGCGCGCCCAGAGCCTCTCGGTATGGCTGATCCCCGTAGTAGTCGACCACGGTCCCGTCCTGCTCATACCAGCCAACGGCTCCATGGAGGTGGATCACCGGCGTTTGATCTTCGCGATCTGCGACCAGTCCAGCGGGTTCGAGGGTTGGCGTGCGCGAGGTCCGATGGCGAAAGCCGGTGTCGACGTTCTTCCCCAGCGCCTCAAGGCCCGCCTCTGCCGAACGGTCGTAGTTGGTGGTCGCCACGATGAGCCGATCGTCATCGAAGTGGCTGAACAACGCTCCGTACGCCTGGGCGGCTCGGTCATCGTCAACCTTGCCTTGGCCGAACTGCTCGAAGAGGGTCAAATTGACCGTTCTCATCACACCCTCAAGTCGTGTACGGAATTGGTGGCGGGCCTTCGGGATCTGGTCCGTATGGGACCCGGCGCGCGACCCTCCCAGATCCTGAAATCTCTCTTCTAGCCAGTTGACCTGGTTCCACCTGAGCAGTAGCCCCAGGTTCTTCTCAAACTCTTCGCCGTCCATTCCCGGAGCTAAGTGGCAGGCTTTGGCAAGCCCGGGTTCCTCGGCGTCGAGAGCACTGCAAAGAGCGTCGGACCAGTCAGTCATGAGCGGCATCCGGTCGCCACTGTGAGCGAGCTCCCGGCTCGCGCCTGCGCCCGTTATGAGAAGGACGGTCATCGGGGGATCATCATCACAGGAGGGCGGCCAAGCGCGAATGACCCGGTTCTTGCGCAGGGCCGGCTATGCAGCGCCCCGTCGGGCCTCCGCTGATGCCCTGCGGAGTGCCATCGCAACGGCGAACAGGGAGCCTTCCGCCATTGCGATGTACTCGCGTGCCTTTTCTGGCTCAAGGTGCTGCTGGGTTGGCGCATGCGCAGCGAGGTTCCGTAGGACCTGGATTCCAAGGATGGCGTCTGTCACCTCCGCCGGGAACAGTCCGACGCTCTCGCCGGCCCGCACTAGAGACAGTGCGTCTGCGCTCTCCTCGGCCTCGATGCCGTGTTCGCGGAGCGCGTCTCGTAGCACTTGCTCGACCGTCGAATACATCCCCAAGATCGCGCCTCTCGGATCTACCTCGACGAGCTCCCTGATTTCCGGCGGAGCCCCCGGACCCGCGACGCCGCTCGCTCCGGTGGATGGCTGAAGGGGCGCCGGGCGCCGCAGCCGGACGACGTCGGCCGCTTGGTCCCACGCCATCTCAAGCCCGCCGAGCTTAAGACGTGTCAGGTTCCGTTCCAAGACGGAGACGAGAAGCGGACGATAGGCGAGGGCGACGACCAGAATCGCAACCGGCCAGGCGACTTCTCCAATGAACTCAGGCACGTTCATTCGCCTCAAGCTAGCGTCCGACCATGACGCCTCCTTTCGTGCTCTTAGCGCGCAGACCGGCCGCTCGTCCAACCTGACGAGCTCAGATGGCAGGCGGCAACGGGGCGCCCACGTCCGGGCGGTCGTCATCGACGGCGACAAGTTCATCCGGACTGATGCCGACAGCACCAAGGCCGACAACCTCGGAAGTTTGCCGACGTTTTAGCCGACGGGGTGGGTGGCTCTCGGCCTTGCCGAGAGCAGAGACCGTTAGCGCCCCGACCTCGCGAACCGTCGGTCCCCGTCGGCCCGCTACGGCTGGATGCTGCCGACCAACGCACCCTCAGGCGCGATGATCCGGAACGCGTAGCGAGCCCCTGGACAGGTGAAACCGGCGTTGGAGCTGACGAACAAAGCGTAACGCCCGGCTGCCAAGGTTTGGGCCATCTCCTCGGTATCGCCTTCGCGTGGATTCACCCCAGCCAGGTATTCGTTATCGCTGTGTAGCTCGGAGTAGAGATTGTTGCAGTCGTTGGTCCGGTTACTGACCTGAACTTTGACTTGTGTGCGCTGGTGTAGGCAGAAGGCGTACCAATCAGCATCGTTAGCGGTCTCAGTTTCGGCTCTATAAAGGTCGCTGTCGAGGATTGGACCGGCTGGATGCTGGTGTCCGTCGTTTGGTTCGAACGGCGGTTTGGTCGCCGCAGTGCCGTTCTCGACGCATGGGATCTCCGGCAAGGTTGTGGTGGTGGTTTGCTCAGTGGAGGTCGTCGTCGACGAATCGACGATTTCCTCAGGCCCCGTCGGTCCGGTTTCTCCGCTCACAGGAGCGGTCGTGGTGCTGGGGCCGGAGTCATTGCTTGGGAACGGCTGGAACAGGGCAAGCGCAAACCCAGCGATCGTCAGCAGGCCAAGACCGAAGAGCCAGTACGGGTGGGCGGTGATCCAGCGTATGAAACGGTCAAGAGCTGACACAGAGCAGTTCAACCTCGTGCAGTAAGTGCGTTAAGTCAGTCTGAAAGGCCTCGACTGCGATGCGAGCCTCATCGTTTGTGGCCGTCGCCTGGGTCGGTTCACCCCCACGACACACGCAGGCTGCCTAGAACGCTACGAAGACCTGCGTAACGAAACCCAGCGCCATGCGCAGCCGCTCGCTGTCGCCCAAGTATTCTTAACCGATCAAGGACTCCAGAGCAATGTCGTGCCGACCTTTGACCACACCCACTACGTCCCGTTCCTTAAGGCAAGAAGGGCGAGTTCGATGCGCTGGCGCAGCTCAACGCTGCTCAGAAGGCTGCGCTGACTCCGCTCATCGAGATTGCGCCGCCTGCATGGAACTGGGACGACGATGCTCCGAGCAAGACGATCACTGAGCAGCTGGATGGCGAAGCCAAGCGCATAGCTGATGCTTGGGGCGGCGACTCCGAGATCTATCTCGACTTAGCTGCGCTTGATCCGACCGATCGGATGGAGAACGGCGCTCACCCGCTGGCGACCCTCCTAGCCGACGCTCGATCTGAGGGCTCCGGGCAGTACCGGTGACGGGCCTGGATCGCGATCGCGACTGGAGCTGGTCTGCCTGTTGACCGGAGCCGCGGCGGCGTTGCGCGCGGACCCGCTGCTGATTGTGGTCATCCTGGCCTTCGTGGCCCGGCGCAGGAGCACAGCCGGGCAACGGAGTCGCCCTAGCAGCGACTCACCGACGCAAGGATGAACCGGCGAGGGCGTCCACGTCGATCGTAAGATGCGTGCGGATCACTGACTAGGCATCGGCTTCGTTGAGGCGCTCGGCGATCTCGCTCTCATCGGGTCGCTGACAGTGAGGGCACACGTTTACCGTTGCCCCGTCATCCCAGACGTGCACGGTAATCCAGCCGGACTGCCAGAAGTCCACGGACTCGATCTCCGCGTCGCAGCGGTGGCACCCGAGCATCAGAACGGATAACGCACGAGCACTGGGGAAACCTGCTGCTGAATCCGTGGCCCGGCGCCTTCGAGGTGGCCAAGCGAAACCAGTTTGGCGACGGCCTCATCGAGTCGCTCGATGTCGGCCTCGGGCGGGTCCATCGCTTCGGCGATCCGCTCCAGGTCAAGGGCTGGGTGCGGGCCGTCTGACGCGGTCTCGTCGAGGCGCTTGCATGCGGTGATGACCGTGCGGTCGTAGCTGTCCATGACCCGACCGTACTAGCTAGTCAGGCTCGGTTGATCGCAAACCCTTTGCCGTACCAATGTGTGGGACCGGGCAGTTGGTGAGCGGCTGGGCTCTCGCAGCCTACGAACCGATGCCACTGAGCAGCCGGCGCGCGTTTCGCCGCAGTGCCGGCTCGCGGACTATCAACACGATCGCCGCCCAGCTGGTGTGGAGCGACTCCACTCGCAAGAGCGTCTGGCGCCCGCGTGCGTCCATCCAGGGCAACTCGGTCCGGTCAACCAGTTGCCTGGCCGACGTCAGTCGCTCGCGCAGCGGGCCCCACGGCGTAAGGCCATCGCTCCAGCGGTAGCGCTCTTCAAACGACTTCGACGTGAAGACGTTGGTCGGGCCAAGCATCTGCTTGGGCTGGAAGGCAATCGCGATAGCAATGTCTTTGCGCGACTGCTCGGCCGCCTCACGAGCAGTGGCAACGATCGAAGCTCCAAATAGCCGCGCGCAATCACAAATCAGTTCAATCGAGATCGGAGAGGAATCAACCTCCTCACCGAGCTGGCCACACTGAAACAGGAGCTGGGCAGCGGCAAAGTTGGCCTCTTGCTCAAACGGCGCGCGGACGGATGCAGACAGCGATGACTCGTCATCAACATAGGCAAAGAACTCTTGGTGGGCGGGAAGAATGGCGTGGCCGATTTCGTGGCTAATGACGAACCGCTCGCGCATCGGGTGCAGGTTGGGCTTGATCCAGATCGTGTTTGCGCGGAAGTCGAGTGCGCCGCGCAGGCGATTCCAACTCAGTTCGAACCAGCGACCAAAGCGCGCTTTGAGCTCGGCCTTGTCTCGGGGATCCAGTTCAAGCTCACCGGCCCGGACCAACTCGGCAGCTTGCTCTAGGTCGTGCAGTGGCGTGGGGCGTTTGCCCAGGCCATCGGCTTCAAGTAACAGCGCCCTGGCATAGCCGGCGATCTCGTGCTTGGCCTCGGGCTCGAGTGCCGCGAGGCGATCTCCGCCCGGGCCGCCGGCAGCAGAGGTCGCAGTCTGGTTCTTGCGCAGGACCTCCATGATCCCGCGCAGAGCTTCAAGCTCATCAGTCGAAGGGTCGCCGATGGTTGAAAGAGCTGCGGCTTGGTTCGGTGTCAGCGAAAGCGGCTCGTCCTCCAAGTAGCCAGCCCACTGCAGCAAGACGGGGAAGGCAACGTTGTAGCCCTCGGCCAGTTTGCGCAGCACCGTTGGTGAGGGGTGGCTGACCTCATTGCGTTCCAACTGGCTCAGGTAGCCGTTGGTCAGACCCGAATCTCGCTCGACATCGCGAAGAGTTCGACCCTGCCCGTTTCGCAGAACCCGTAGCTGGGGCCCGAGCCTCGTTGGTCTCTCGGCACTCGAGCGTCCCACGCTACGAGTCTGACAGGCTTGCTCGACAGATCAAGTATCTGCTCGATTCTCTTGTATAGAGATAAATCTTTCGCTATCTTGATTCTTCAAGCACGATCCGCCGCCGACAGCCAGCCAGTGGCAAGTTGACCGACAGGAGACAGAGACATGTGGGAGTTCCAGATCTACCAGGATGCGGCCGCTGAATATCGGTGGCGCCTCGTTGCCCCGAACGGGCGAACGATCGCCGACTCAGGCGAGGGCTACGCCTCACGCTCCAATGCGCATCGCGCGGCCGAGAATGTTCGGAGCCGGATTGGGCAGGCCCAGATTCGCGACATCTAGAGAAGCGGGATGGCCATGGCCACCTTCGAACTACGAACACAGAGCAACGGGATCGAGACGACCGTCAAGGCCTTTGGGCGTTCCGGTCGCTACGTGATCGAGACGCCGACGGGGCCAGTGCAGGCGCCTGCACTCGCGGACGCATTGCGCCGCGCGGCCGAGCACATCGGGCCGGTCCTGGCCCGAGCAGCGCGGACCGACTCCGCCTGGGGTCTATACGTGACGGCAGGGGGCGCACACGCCCTCTTTGGCGAGTGGATTCCGGCCGACACGAGGCCGCAGTTTGTCGGCGATCCACCGACCCGTAAGACCAAGGTCTCGCGCATCTACTACGAGTGGAAGAATCACGACGGCACGCCGATCGGCGCCCTTGAAGCCGCGGTGAAGATCATCGAGCTCTACGCCGAGCGCTCCGAGGTGCGCGCGGCCTGACACGCCGAACGATCGTGATGCCGGTCTCCTCCGCCTTCTTGAGCAGCGTCACCCGCGGGTTCGAAGACGTGCGCGACCGGCGGCGCAGGGGATCCGCAACGCTCAGATGCGCGCTGTGCGGTCTGAGGAACACCCAGCCGGCGCGACGTCGCCGCGCCGCGCCCTGCTCGACCAGGTCGCAACCGCTGACCTGTTCGTGTTACTGATCGGCGAGAACTACGGCGACTATCCGGACGGCCAACCGAGTCCGACCGAGGAAGAGTTCTTGGAAGCACAGGAGCGTGGAATCCCGACCCTGGTCTTGGTGCAAAAGGTCGAACTCGAACCGCGTCAGCGTGAATTCTTGGATCGTCTGCGCCGTGGCTGGGGTGACGGCCTGATCTCGGGTCAGTTCTGCGATGCCAGCGACGTCGCCGGCGCGGTGACGGCCGCGATCACCAAGCAGCAGGCCGGCGTGGCCGAGGACGTTTCGGCAGCCCAGACACGTGCGCTCGAGCTGGCGCGTGGGCCCGAGACCCACCGCTCGATCACCAGCGGCGTGGCGCTCAGGGTTGCGTTCGTGCCGACCCGGCCAGCCGTCCTGCTCGATGCCGTTGCCCTTGATGACGAGAGCCTCAGCGACGATCTGGCGGCGGCGATGCGTGCGGCGAGTCTCATTCCGCAGACGATCGGTATCAGACCCGAAGTCAGCGCGGAGGGGGTCCGTCTTGAAGGCTCGGATCCCGAGCGCGGCACGAGGCCAGAAACCAGCGTCTTCGCCGACGGGAGCATCGTCGCCGTCGGCTCACCAGCGCTCGCAATGGCGCCTTCAGCGGGATGATCGTCGAGCCGAGCACGCTCGAAGACTTCCTTGACGCCGCCGGTCGTTTCGCCGAGCTGGTCTGGGAGAGGATCGACTCGGCGCAGCTGGTTAGCCGCGCCGCAATCGCGGCCGCGATCCCCGAGGCCCAGCACAAGGGCTGGGGAGGTGGCACCTCGAACTCGATGAGCTACGGCTCGGGAATGCCTCCCACGGCTGTGGCCCCCGACCCGGCCGAGGTCTTCCCCCGCCGCCAGCTGGCCGCGGGTCGGATGGCCGGTCGCGTTACTGTCGCCCTCAAGCGCATCTTCGCCGACGCCGGCGCGGTGCAGCAGTAGTAGTCGCAGATGAGTGCCTGTTCGCGGCATCGACTCAGAGCCCGTCGCGCTCGAGCGAGCTGGGCTGGTCGTTGGATGAGCCTGGCAATGAGCCATCGCACGACCGAGGCCTGACCGATCCATGATCGCAAAGCAACGTTATCCGTGGGTTCGGTGGTGGCTTGGTTCCCAAGACCGCCCGTCGCTGCCGGGGGACGGTTTCTTTCCTGACCCGGAGAGCGAGTACGCCTGGCTCGGGGAAACGACCAAGCCGCAGCGCCTGCAGGACCTGACCGAGGTCCCGTGCCTGTTATTGCTCGGCGAGCCGGGTCTGGGAAAGACCGAGGCGATCAAAGACGAGGTCGCGCGCTTACAGGCAGGCAAGATCGGCCCGGTCAAGCGCATCCCGTTAGGGGCCTATGGGGAACCGGCGACGTTGCGTCCCAAGATCTTTGAGTCACAGTGGTGGGCGTCTTGGCTTGACTCCAACCAGACGCTGCATCTGTTCTTGGACGGACTCGACGAAGCGCTACTTCAGGGCAAGTTCGTCCACCAGATGCTGGCCGAGGAGTTCGATGTCGCCGATGCTCTGCACAGGCTGCGTTTGCGCGTCGTGTGTCGCAGTGCCGAATGGATGCCCGAGCTGGGCCAGCAGCTACGGGAGCTATGGTCAGGGGTTAGCGGCCGCGATGACTCGGTCGTTGAGCTGTCACTGGCGCGGCTGCGCGCCGCCGACGCCGCCAGTGCCGCTGCGGCTGAGGGTCTTGACCCTGACCAGTTCCTCGGCCAGGTCCATGACCGTGACCTCGACCACCTTGCTGCGTTGCCGCTGACTTTGACCATGCTGATCGCGGCCGCGGGCCAGGGCCGCGGCCTCCCTGAAAGTCGCGCCGATCTGCTCAATGACGGCTGTCATCAACTCGCGTCAGAGCACGGCGACGTGCGTGAGCGCCTCGCCCTAAAGCAAGGTCTGAGCCCAAGTCAGAAGGTTGCCGTCGCAAAACGAATCGCCGCCGCCTTGCTGTTGTCAGGCCGTAACGCCGTTCGCGTCTCGACCGGCGCCGGAACGCCATTTGACGTCGTCCTCGATTCGATCGCCGGTTTCGATGAGCGCGATCGCGCGATCCCGGATCAGGCGTCGTTCGCTGTCGGCCGCAACGAAATCACCGAAACGCTGGAGTCGGCTCTGTTTGTCAGCGTCGGCTCAGGCCGGACGACCTTTGTCCATCGCGGTCTGGCCGAGTATCTAGCCGGCGCCTACCTGGCTGAGCACCACCTCGGCGTCGAAACGCTGGTCCAACTCTTGGTCGCCTCCGATGACACCGAGGGTGGTCTGGTTCCGCAGTTGCGCGAGGTAGCGGCCTGGATTGCCGCCTTTGACCGGGCTGCCTTCGCCGATCTCATCGCCCGCGAACCGGACGTCTTGCTGCGGGTCGAACGCCTTGAGTTGGCGCAAGCCGACCGTGCCGCGGTTGTTGAGGCCTTGCTCGACATCGAGCCGGCGGAACGGATCGAACGCTGGGATCGGCGGATCTGGCACAACCTAGCCGGGCTGAGTCATCCAGGCCTAGCCGACCAGCTATCAGCTGTCATCTCCGACGCGGACGCACACTGGTCTGTGCGTCAGCTGGCAATCACGCTGGCCCGGGTGTGCGAGGTGGAGGCCTGCCAGCCGGTGCTGCTCGGGCTCGCCCTTGACCCGCGCGAGCCGGTGCACACTCGCGACGACGCGGTCTGGGCCCTAAAGGAGTACGGCTCGCCGACGATCAAACGCAAGTTGATCCCGCTGGCGTGTGAGTTTGTCGAGCACGACAGCGACGACGAGATCAAAGGCCAGGCCTTGCAAGCGGTTTATCCGGACCTGATCAGCACCGAGTCGATGCTGGCTGCGCTGACCGAGCCGCGAAACACTCACTTCTTTGGCGCCTACTCGCACTTTCGACTCGACCTTCCGAAGCAGATCCCGGCCGACGACCTCCCAGTCGCGGTCGAGTGGGCGACCACGGTCGATACCGATCGCCATGGCGTCCGGAGCCTTGACGATGTCGCCGACGCCATCCTGGCCCGGGCCTGGAGCCAGCTCGGCGACGGCCGCTTGGCTGATCTGCTGGCAGCGGCTCTGCTTGAGCGTCTGCGAAAGCACGAACGCCTGGTGGCCGAGCGCGGTGATTTCGAGCCCGACGCCGTCGCGCGACGAGCGGTGTTGGAGCGGTTGATCGTCTACATCCACGCCGATGATCTGCACCCACGCTGGCTGGCGGCCACCCGACCGCAGCTGGCCCACGTCGACGATCTCGACTGGTTGATGGATCGCCTTGAGGCGGCGAGTGGTAGCGAGGTGGAAGCGAACTGGGCTGGGTTGATCGAGGCCGCGTTTGTGCCCGGTCACTTGTCTGAGCGTCTGTACGACCTGAGCTCGACCAACGGGGAACTGGACGAGCAGATGCAGCGCTGGTTTGCGCCCGTACCGATCGATTCCGAGGACGCGCGCTGGTGGCGCGAGCACGCCGCCCCAGACGAGTCGCCCGACATCGCCGAGACCATCGATGCCGATCTGGAAGCGGAGCTGAGCAAGGCCGAGGCCGGTGATACCGATGGCTGGTGGCACTTCATTTGGCAACTGCTGTTTGACCGTCGCGGGCAAGGCCGGGCCGAGATCGAGCCCGACCTGACGCAATTCCCAGGCTGGACGCGGCTGTCTGACGCCCAGCGGCTACGCGCGCTTGAAGTCGCTCGGGCCTACCTGCACGACGCCGATCCTTTTACTGACGAATGGTGGGGCACTAACCGCGGCGACCGGCGCGCTTGGGCCGGGTACCAAGCTCTGTGCCTGCTGCACAAGCTCGATGAGCGGCGCTTTCAGGAGTTGTCGGCCGAGGTATGGACCCGCTGGATGCCGATTGTCATCGCGTACCCACGCGCGGTCGGGATGGCCGAGGAAACGGAACACGATCGAATTCTCAAAGCAGCTCACGACAAGGCCCCGACAGCGTTTGAGCACTGGTTGGTCGAGAAGCTGCGCTCCGAAGCCGATGGCGGTGACCATCTGTGGACATTGCGGCTGCTAGGCAAGACCGAGAGTGACTTTGGCACGGATCGTCTGCGGTCCGAACTCGACATCGCTGTGTTGCCGCCGGCGGCGTTGCGTGACTTCCTTGACTACTGCCTGGCGCGCGATCCTGAGCCGACGATTGCGCTGGTTATCGAGGAGTTCGAGCGTAACCACGATCCCGACCGAGCCGAAGTCATGTTGGCGGCTCTGATCACCAATGTTGCCGACCTGGCCTGGGATCAGATGTGGGTCTATTTCGATCAGCAGCCACAGCTCGGGGTAGCCGCGGTCGAGCGGGCCCTTTACGACGAGCACGCCGACTTTGCCCAGGTGCTTGACGACCACAAGCTCGGGCAGCTGGTTCCGTGGCTGTTCGCCAACGTGCCGCCGAGCAAGGATCCGCCGCACGAGATGCAGTTCCACAACATCTCGTCACGTGAATACCTGCGCGACGTCCGCAATCGTCTACTGCAGGTCCTGGCGAGCCGCGGTAGCGACGCAGCCGTCGACAGCATCCAGGCGATGCATGAGGCCGACCCAAGCGATCAGATGCGTTTCGCGCTCCGCGCCGCCAAGGAGGCGCGTCGTCGCCGATGGTCTGCCCCGGAACCAGCCCAGGTGGTCGCGCTGATCAAATCGCATGGCAAGGCCAGCCTCATCCTCAGCGCGCAGCATTTGCAAGCCGCGGCCTTGGGCGCGCTGGCCCGAATCCAGGACAAGATCGCGGCTGGACAGCCTGCTTTGGCACCGCAGCTGTGGGATCAGGGACCGATGAAGCCGATGAACGAGGAGAGGATCTCCGATTGGGTCGCCGACAGGCTGCAGACTGAACTCGCCGAAAGCAACGTGGTCGGGCGCGAGGTTCAGGTCAGCCCGAGCGCTTCCGGGCGCGGCCGGCCCAAGAGCACCGACCTCCAGATTTGGGCGCCGTTAGCCGGGGGCGAGAGCAAGGTGACGGTCATGGTCGAGGTCAAAGGTTGTTGGAATCGCGAGCTAACCACGGCGATGGAGACGCAGCTGGTCGACAGGTACCTCCGCCCGGCTGGGTTGCGCCATGGCATCTACTTGGTGTTCTGGTTCGATCCAGCTGGTTGGGAAGAGACAGGGCCAACTCGTGGCTGGGCCTTTGACGACCTTGAGACGATGAACACAGCGCTGGGCCAACAAGCACAAGAGCTGTCAGCCTCCGGCGCGCTGAGTGTTTCGTGCGTTGTCCTGGATGGCTCGCGCCGCACCCGAGCGCACACTTGATCGGCATGGCGCTGTCGATCGACACCGACCGCAAGGTTCACGGCCCGCGGGCGTGGGAGCGGCTGGTGCAGGCGATTCGAGCGGCGCCGGCAGACGAGCCGGAACTCCATTGGCTGGAGTGGAAGCGCGGGGCCGATCTCGCTGACAAGGCCTGGCGCGGTGAGCTGGCCAGTCACATTCTCGGCTTCGCCAATCGGCTACCAGCCGTAGCCAACCGAGCCTGCGAAGGCTACGCCTACCTCGTCGTCGGCGTGGAGCCTGGTCAGGCCAGGGGAGTTGATGCGATTGACCCGGCCCAGCTTGATGATGCGCTTCGCTCCTACCTCGGCGCCGACGGACCGCGCTGGGAACCGGCGTTTGTCGATCTAGACGATGTGCGGGTCCTGGTCATCACGGTTGACCCGCCCCGTGATGGTGATCCGGTCTGGATACTGCGCAAGGGCTTTGAGGATCCCGGCGGCAAATCGCGCCACGACGGTCAGATCTTCATCCGCCGCAATGGCCTGACCACCGGCCAGCCGACATCGGCGGAGCTCGCTGCTCTCCTTGCCCGCCCGGGCAAGACTGACTCAAGTCTCGATCTGGAATTGATCGCCGACGAAGAAGTCGAGATTGCCTGTATCGACCTCAGTCCCGATGCCTACGGCGCCAATTCCGAGCCCAAACCCTTAAGCGACTCGTACCCGACCGTCTGACCGACCCGCAGCAACTCGCACTTGACCCCGGCTGCGACGAGTTCGTTGCGTAGGCCGAGTGCTTGCCCACTCGTCAGCTCGGGATCCAGTACAAGGAACGAGCCGTAGACCGGATGCTCGAACGTCGCCGCCCAGCTCCATCGCTCGTCCGGCGCGATGTCGGCCAGGTAGTGCCCAAAGGCCGCCAGGCTGTCGGCCGCGACAGTCAAGAGTCGCTGATCGGCCGTGAGTAGTCCCCTTGCCGCGCGCCGTCGGGATGCATCCAGCGCCGATTCCCAGGCCGGATTGAAGCTCAAGCGCCTGTTCGGCGACCGCCCGACCTCTTTCAGGACCGTCCAATCTCGTAGCGTCCGGCCCTGGCTCTTCGCATTGGCTGAGCTCAATCCGGTTACCCGGGCCAGGTCCTCCCACGCGCGCGGCTGCTGCTGACAGGCCGCAGCCAGCTGGCGACGCGCCGGCCAATCGTCGAAGACGGCAGGCCCATCTGCGCGGGGGTCCTTGGCAGGGCTGGCCACTTCTCAGAGTCAGGAGTCGGGGTGATAAATCATTGCTAAATGATCATTCTAGGCGGCTGCAAGCGCTCCGAGCAAGCGCCGCTGCGGACCGGAATAGGCCTAAAACAAGCGAAAACTCGGCATTACGTCCGTGGCCAGTGACAGACTAGGCCGTGTGATAATTTATCGTCAAGCACCGTGCCCAAGGCTGTCTAACGATCCCACGCTAGGCATGGCACAGCGCCGCTGTCAACATGTATCGATGGCAGGATCAGCCGGGGAGACATTTCCCTTGACGGGCGCGTGTGGTCATGAAAGGCTGCACAGCCGTGCTGCGTCGTCGGGTTCGTCTTGGCTGAGCGTGCCCGCTAGATCGGGACCGGCCGGCGACCCGCGATCTCGCTATCGCGTCAGGTTCACGGCTGCCTCCGCGCCTCGGTACCCGCGTGAGGTCGCTGATGCCTAGCGAGTTCAGCATTGACCTGTCCAAGAACGCCGGCGACGCGTCGACCGGCGCGTACGTGTTCCGCGCCATCAACCTCATGTCGAGTGGGACCAAACTCGACTGGGAGGATCGCCAGCGCTTCGACGACCTGATCGAGTTCCTCGAGTCGGCCAGACGTGCGGCTGGGCCGAATGTGCGCCAGCAGCGACGGATCAAGCTGATGGCAGCGCGCAACGACCCTCGCGCGATTGATCTGCCATCGAGCGATGAGGACATACGAGCTCGCGACCTGCTGGGACAGGTCTTGGGCAAGGCAACCGGGAGTGATGAGTCCGAAGCCGAGCCGGGAGCGGTCGTCATCGCCTTCGTTGATCAGCTGCTGCCAGCAGTCGAGAAGCTGGCCAAACAGGGTTCGTTGGAGGCTTTGGAACAGGCCGAGCGTGAGGCGGTACAGACCCGCCTACGGCGAGTCAGCTATGCGCTCGCTCACATCAACGATGATGCACTTGAGTATCGGCGATCTGCATATAGGCCGACTAGCAATGGCCTGACGAGCAGGACCGGCCCCGCCCGCTAGCTCCAGCGTGTCCTCGTTGGACTGTACGTTTCGTTCGGTTGCGACAGCCGTAATAGAGCGCGCCGTTAGGAACAGCCGGTGGTTGTCAATAAGCTTTTCAGCCTGTTCGGCAAGGGCAAACAGCCCGAACCTCCTGAGCCAAGCGGACCACACCGCGGCGCTTGGGTCGTTGCCCGAACTGTCACTCGGTTAAACGGACTTCGGGCGCGCGTCGAGGAACTCAAGCGTCGCTATGCAGTTCGTGACGATTTGCCTGGCGTGCGGCTATTTGTCCGAGTGCTAGACCTGCTCTCCGAGGCGGCGTCGGCCGAGCTGATGCGCCTTTCGCGTGCAATACCGGAGCAACCCGCCACGCCTGCCGAACTTGACACCGAACTCGCAGGGATCGGCGGTGATCTCCCGCTGGTCGAGGAAATCGAGGCCTTCACTCGTGACCTGTACAACCTTGAGTTGGCACTTGATACTTGGCAGGAGCTACTGACCGAGCCCCAAGGTCGGAGCTTCGACCCAATCGCCGAGGGCTACCGCCAGCTGGCCCAGCTCCTCCCAGATCGGCGCGAGATCGAGTTCATCTTCAAACCCGTCCCACCGCTCGAGTACAAGATCTATACCGACGTCCTGCCGCGCTTTCGCAGCGTCCGGCTCGGGCTTAATCGCGACGTCTTCGCCACGCTTCCGCGGCTCATGCTGGCCGACTATCCAGCCGCGTTCGAGCACGACGCTTTTCAGCATGCAGCTATCGCCCATGAGCTCGGGCACGTCGCCCTTGAATACTTCGAGGACAATCCGGTACCAGCTGGAGACGCGGCTGACCCGGCCGACGCCAAAGCTGGGACCGAGGCGGAGCAGCCAGTCGGGATCTGGGACTGGGCCTTACGCGAGGCCGAGATCGACGACGAGCGCCGCAGCGAGTTCGACGAAGACCAGGAGCTATTTATCGAGTTGGCTTGTGATCACCTCGGTGTCTGCCTGCTCGGGCCGGCGTCGGCTCTGGCGTTTGTCGAGTACACGCTGGCCCGCAACATCTACAAACGCCCGAGCTATAGCGAGACGCACCCGGAGCTGCCGTGGCGGCTGGCCGAGCTGAAAACCTCGGTTGCCGACTACTTCGCTGGAGCGGATGACGAACCATTTCGGAGCGCCCGCCAAGTCGTCGACGGTGCCTTGACAATCGTCGAACCGAAACGGCCAGACAATCGGCCTCTTGTCATGTCGGCGCTGACGCGTCTGCGAGCTTTAACAGATGCCGTCATCGACCAGGCGAGATACAAGCCGGCCCTGTTCCGACAGGAGTTACCAATCGTCTGGTCCAAGCGTGGGAAACGGATTGCGCCGGCGGAGGCGATTTTTGAGCGTGACGTCCCTCGGCCAACGGGAGAGACCGGTTGGTCTCGACCACTCGACTGGCGGTCAATTCTCAACGGCGGCTACCTCTACTACCTGGTCGAGAACGCTCGCTCCGGACCGCCACAGCACTGGCGGGAGGCCGAGGACGGTGAGGCGCGAAGAGCAGCTGCTAACGAACTCGTCCGCGGCTCGATCGAGCTTCGACATCTGCATCGAGCCATGCTCGATCAACGCGAGCAACTGATCGGCCTGGAGACGAAGTCCGATGATGCTTGATCGCGCCAACATCATCAACCGGCTGCGCGAGCCCAGCGATTCCTTTGCCATTACCCCGCTCCTCGACGCTCGGCAGCAAATCGATCATGCCTCGGTCGATGTCCGGCTCGGCCCCGACCTGATCGTTACTAAACGAACCACCGGTCTTGCTTTCTACGATCCAGCCCGAGCGGATGAGATAGCCGACGAGCTAGCCGACTACCAAAGTTACGTCAGGAGGCCACTTGGAACCGCGTTCTACCTTCACCCAGGTGAGTTCGCGATCGCTCGGACGCTTGAGCACATTCGTCTGCCGACAGACCTGAGCGGGCAGGCACTTGGCCGCTCGTCTTGGGGACGCCTCGGCCTAATCATCGCTACCGCGACCATGATTCAGCCCAATTTCGCCGGCACGATCACGCTCGAGCTGTCAAATGTCGGAACCGTACCGATGGTTCTGTACGTCGGGGTCCGCATCGCCCAGATCAGCTTGTTTGCAGCCGGAGGGCCGGATGGCAGACGTCGGCGATAGGGACTCAGACGAAGACACCAGTCGTTACGACGGCCAGTTCCGCCCGGTCTTCTCCAAGCTGCACGAGGATCGAGACCTGCTGTGGGTCACGCCGCTTCCCGTTCGTTACACGATCGCGGTCGTTGGCTACCGCTGCTCGGGCAAGTCGACAGTCTTGTCGTACCTGTCCGACAAGAAGGGATTTGAGGTCTATTCATTGTCCTCGCTAGTGCGCGAGATTGCTGAGGCGCGCGGCTTGCCGCTCGGGCAGCGCGACATTCTGCAGCGGCTCGGCGACGAACTGCGCGCTCAGGAGCCCACACCTGGCGAAAAGCCAGGAACGACGTATGGGGACGGCGGACTATTCGCCCGCATGCTGCTGCGAAGGATCCATGCCCGCTATCACCGTCACACGGTCCACAAGCCGATCGCTCCGCGCCTAGCCATTTCCGGGTTCAAACATCCCGATGAGCTCCGCGTCTTCGATCATCTCAGCAACTTCCGCATCTTCAATATCGAAGCCGGCGCCGGGGACGCTGAGTCAAGTCTCGCTACCCGAGCCCAGCGCGCTTACGAGACAGGGATTCTTGCCCGGGAACTTAATAGCCTCGGCTTAAGGGAACTGGCAACTCAGTACCAACCACCGCGGCGCGGCTCCGACGTCCATCCGCTCCCAGAGGAAGACATTTGTTCGACCTTCGAGCAGTATCTCGACCAACCTGATCGAGACTCAAGTGCTAGAACGGAGTGGATTGGGTCTCAAGCCCAGGCCGTCGACCGCGTCCTAGAGCAGGCCACTGGGCGAGGTGAAACGGTGACGCTAACCAACGACATCGACACCAAGCTGGAAACCCTGTACAAGCAGATCGATACCGAGGTGGCCAGGCTCGACTCGCTCTACCGTGGGTCAAGTCGCTGATGGTGCGACGCGGTGCGGCCCTGGCGGTGGTGGGGGCATCGACGGTCATCGTCGCCTCGGCCACCGCTGATCAACAACCGGTCGAGCCGGACCAAGTCACCGTTATCGCGACGCGGGGGCTGGGACCGTTTGCGCGGACCATGGACCCGACCTCGGCCGAAGTGTGGTTTCGAGGTGGAGCCGCGCCGACGGCGATGGCCACACTCACTGCCGACGATGCAAGCCACTCGCTTGTCGCGATGTTAACGCCACGCGAGGAGCCCGTAACAGCCGTCGGTGGGACGCAGGTCTGGGCCGGTGATGTGACTAGCGAGGGTGTTGCTCCAGCCGGCACCTACAACGGTCAGATTCAAGTGTCCGGCCGCTCTCCGCTTCAGGTCACGGTCCGTGTTCGTGATCTGATCCTTTGGCCGCTCCTCGCCGTTGCGCTTGCCGCGCTTCTCGGCGCTTTCGTTGTTCGCTGGTGGGACCTTCATCGCCGACGGCAACTACTGCAGGCCGACATCAAGGGGTTACTCGAGACCAACGCCAAGGCAGTCAAAGACCTCAAGGGCGCAGTCAGATCGCTCCTGCACTTCCCCGGCGAAGTCGGCCCGGCTGTGCCCAACATCTTCACGTTGCCGTGGCCGCCAACGGGTGTTCCGGTCTGCGAGCACAGCAAGGAACCGATTACCGATCCGGTGGCGCAAGTCGAGCGAATCTATTGTCAGGCGCAGGGTGCCGGGTATGCGGAATTGCCGCGCCTGGCAGAGCAGGTCCAGCAAGCCCGAGCGGCGCTTGAAGAGTGGCTTGAATTCGAGCGCGAGTTGCGGCGACTGCTGGCGGTGGCGCGCAGCATTGGCGATCGCGAAAGTCAGATCTGGATCGATACGACGACCTTGCTCGGGAGTCTGACGGTCGAGCCAGTTGACCAGACGGCGAGGGAGGCGTTGATCGCAAGGATCAGACGCCATGTCAACGTCCTGGTCGCCTTCCTAGAAACAAGCCGTGTCTGGAACCAGGCATCCGACCGCCGAGATGATGGGGAGGAGCTGAACCCGGAGACCGTCTATGCCTCTGTTCCGGCGGAGGCCGATCGTTCGGTCGCTGAGAGCGATCAATTGCTGCAGGCCTTTGCCGAAGCCCGAGATGAGTTGGGGCGGCGAGTGAGTGCGGAGCTGGCCGGTCGTGGTGAGGCCGCAAGTCTGACGCTCGGCTTCTCGATGATGCCGATGATTGCCGGAGGCCTGTCCATTCTCGCTCAGGCCGTGGCCCCGCTAGGCCGCAGCATCCCGCCGCAGTCGCGCTCAAGCGGGGCGATTCTTGCCGGCCTACGACGTTGGTCTTGGGTCGGCTCGGTCGCCATCGCCTTGATCACCGCTGCCGCCTACGTGATTCCCCTCTATTCCGGCAACGACTTTGGCACCTGCGCCGACTACACCGGTGCAATCGCCGCAGGTCTGCTGGGCCAGGTTCTGGTCATCGCATTACCTGGTGCCGATCCAGCTGCCCCGGTCTAACCTAGGGCGGAGCGACGACCGGGTGCCTGGTCGACCTGGCGACCTGAGTGAGACGTTCCAGCCTAGACAGACGGCGCGCCGTAGTCCCTACGCCCCCTTGACCACACCCAAGCGCCGCGCCTCAGCCTCCGCCGCTTCATAGGCGCCGCTTTCGTGGGCCAGACGGCGGAAGGTTTGACCGGCCAGAGTCATCCCGACCAGCCACTCGGCCCGCTGGCGCGTCGTCAGCCAGCTGGCCTTGGCCATCCCCGGCAAGGCAACGCCGATGCGCTTGATTCCGCCGATCACGCACTCACTGGAGTTACGGCGCCGCTGCAGGGCGACGCGCAGGCCAACCAGCTTGTGATCGCCTTGATGGGGAAGGAACGAGTAAAGGGTCGGGTTGTCGTCGAAGTAGGTGGTCTCACGCACGCCGCAGCCCGGCTCGGCACAGACCCAGCGGTTGCGCGCTTTGCGCAGAAGTGCGGAGTCGAGGTCACCCTGGCGGATGCCCTCGGCGACGCGGTGCTTGACGCGAAAGTAGCCGTCGGCCGGCTCGCGCCGCATCAACCCGTGCTTGGCGCAGGTCGGGGTGCCGCCGCTTGCGCGCCAATCGTGGCGAGTGTCTTGGCCGGCCTTGAGTGGAACGATCGGATGGACCGCGTAGCGAAATTCGCATTCGCGGTGCAGCTCATCGACGGCGAAGGCCTTGTCGCCGACCAGGTACTCGATCGGGCAATCGGGCCACAGTTCAAACAGCAGGTCGAGTAGCAGCGGCACGCCCATGTATTCGCTGCCGGCGTCAAGCGGCAGGAGGGCCCAGACCAAAGGCAGGGTCGACTTGATGCAGTTGATCTTCAGCAGCAGCCAGCCGCGCCAGAATTTGTTGTCGCCGTGGCTTAGAAAGCGGGCTTCCATGCCGGCGCGTAGGTCCATCTCCTCGACGTCGCAAAAGCTCTGCCGCTGGTCGGCCGGGGCCGGGACGTCGGTTCCGTCGACGCTGCAGTACTTGGCGATGTCGGGATGGGTCTTGGCCACCTGGCGGATCGCTTCGATGTTGGCGCCGAGGGTGATTTGCGGGTTGGTGCGCTGCAGCATCGAGCCCAGCAGCTCATAGGTTGAGCTCTCGCCGCGTGAGTACTGGCCGTTCGGCCCGACCGGATGGCCGAGGGCCCAGTCGAGGGTCAGATGGCGATTGACGGTCAGCTCTTCATGACAGCAGCGGACCTCGGGCTTGCCCTTGATCCAGCTGTGGCACTCGAGGATGGCTCGCGGCAAGGCCGGGTTGCGTTGGCGTGTGCCGCCGCAGTAGCGCTCAAGCTCTTCTTCGAGCAGCTGGACGTGAGGTAGCCGGCGCATTGCCGCCACCTCGGGCAGGCTCATCAGCCCGCGTCGGGCCGGGCAGCGCGAGGTCGGCGCCGTCTGCTCGAAAGCCTTAGCCGCGTGCGGATGGGTCTGCTCGAGATCTCGGTGCAGCTGCGCGGCCAGGACGGCCAGTTCTTGTTCGGATGCCTGCGGATGGAGCGGGCGCAGGTACTCGGCGTAGACGAGCAGGTTGCGCCGGACCCGATGCGGCCGAGCGCTAAAGCCAACCCGCCTGACCTTGTCGAGGTCAATCGGCTTGCGCGCGCGGGCTGTGCTGCTGCTCTTGGTGGCCATCGTCGTCGCCATCAGCTGCGGTTGGGCTTGGGGCCGGGTTTGGGGTGGGGCTTGGGGCGCAGGTGTGACTGGCTTGAAGATGGGTCCAAAACCGCGCCAGATCTGAACCGATCTTGCAAATGGCGCCTTTGCGCCCTTATCGGTCGGTGGGTCGGGCGGCGCTGAGTCGGGCCGGGGCGGGCGGCGGCCCGGCCGGGGCAGGGTCGAACCATGCTGCGGCCAGCAGCCGCGTCTAGGGCGATCGGCCTAGCCGTCTGAGTCCGAAAACAGCTGGTCGCGCAAAGCCGCGCAGACGCGGCGCGAGCCACCGCGCTGCTGAACATAGGAGGCAAGACGCGCATAGCCGAGTCGGCGCAGGGTGTCGGTCGCTGGCAAGCGTCCGTGCTCGGCCAGCATGAGGCGGATGTCGCGCACCGCTTCGCGGTCGCGATAGGGCCGGCGGTCCTGACCGGCGCCGAGGCCCAGGCCAAGGCGCTCGGCCCAGACGACGACACCGCCGCGGGCGACGATCGCCTTGGCCAGGTCTGTTCGGCCCACCTCGCGCAGCTGCCGCAGGGTCGGCATTGCCGTGGACTGGCCGATGAAATGCCGCAGCTCGCGCTCGAGCCGCCGGTCCGTCCAAAGCGGTGGGCGCCCAGGCCGAGATGGCTGTTGGGCAGGCAGATCACTGCTGCCATGGCCCTCGGGGCGGGCGTGGCGAGCAAGCACCTGGTCAGCGCGACCCGCTGGCTCGGTTCGGCGATGTCCCCGTCCCATGCCCTGAATCTGGCCCGCCGCGGCCAGGGCGACCGAGATTTCGCTGTTGGGCAGATCGGTGCCACTGGGCCACCTCATCCCCGGTCCCCATTCGAGCCATCGCCCTCCCGCACCCCTCTCGCGCCCCCGCTCCACCCCGGATCCTGGCGCTTGCGCGCCGGCCCGTTCCACCAGATCGCGCCGCCCTCGGCCTCGAGCTCGGCCAGCAACGCCTGCCGGCGCCCGACCAGCTGGCGCTTGCGCTCATCGCTGCGAGCGCGCCAGATCGGATCGTCGTCTTCGATCTCGTCGGTCCAGGCACCGCACACGGGCCGGTCCTTGGTCATCCACGGCGGTGGGAAGCCGCGCGCCCACGCTTGCAACTCCCGCCGCTCGCAGAAGTCGAAGTAGCGGTCGATGTGGCACGGCTCACGCAGCTTGGTCAGAAAGCGGTCGGCCGACCACAGGGACGGGCGCATCCCGCTCGACCAGCGCCGCAGCGCTGCCGCCTGGGTCTTGGTGAGCGGCGCGCCGGCGATCAGCGTCGCTTCGCCCTCGAACTCCGGGCGATCGATCAGCGTTTCGAGGAAGGCGAGCCAGCTGGTGACGTCGAGATCATCTTGGCGTGGCTTTCTCGGCGCGTTGCTGGGGCTCGACGTTGCGCGCGGCTTGCGCGCCCGGGCGCGCGCGTTCTTCGACGCCGCTCGAGCGCGGGCGTGAGCCCGGGCACCGGCCCCGGTCCGAGCACCCGCTGCAGTCGGGGAGCCCGCCGGCGCCCGGGGACCCGCGCCTGTCTGGGAACTCGCGCCGGTACGCGCACTTGTGGCCCCGCCGCGACGGCTTCGGCGACCGCTCTTCGGTCCATCGTCTAGCGGCGTGACGATCAGGCCGCGTCGGACTTCCGATCCCCGGTCGCCGCGCTCGTCGCGGCTTCGACGGTGCGCGTCGGAGCCCTCTTTAGGCTCCGACGCGCTGCTCGTCGCCTCCTTGGCCTGCTGCATGCCGGGGGTTCCGTCCGCCCCGTGACGCAGCTGCGCCAGCCCGTCCTGACTACCGCCAGAGGCCGGTCCGTCGCTTCCTGGGTCACCTGGCCGCTTGGACCGGGGCTTGCCGGCGCCGTCGGGCCTACTCGCCTCGTCCCGGATGTAGAACTCGGCGGTGCAACGGTCTGAACGCGGACGTGAACTCATGTCTCCTCCTCAGGTACGCGTTGTTGGCACGAACGTAGGGCGGAGGAGCGTTTGCCAATGAACACTAGGCGTGTGATCGCCCTTATGCGCGTTGGCGCCCTTAAGCCCCCTTCGGCCCGGCCTTGCAGCACCTAGCGTGCCTGGCGTGAGTCGCAGAACTGAGTCGGGATTGGCCGTGGGCTCAGCGAGCTCGATCAAACCTCGACCGGCGCATCGGCAGCAGGCCAGATCCGGGTGTATAGGCGTGTCCGAATACGGGTCCGAAAAGTCGTGTGGCCGCAACCGGCTTGTCCAAATGGAAAACGCAAGCATCGGTTCGCCTCCGAAAAGTCACGCTACGGACTGCTCCGAATGCCCGTCCAAGCCTCCCTGATCCGAAAATGTTCGGCCCGCTCGCACCGTGAACAGCACTGGGTCTTGGACGTAAGCCCTGTAAGCAATGTCGTCCGCTGCCTGGTAACGAAGGGCGTTGTTGTTGCCCGGCTGCCTTCGAAGAACGCAAGACTCGATGCCTTCACCCGATGGCTTGAGCGGCATCCACTCATCCCCCTCTCGAACGGCAAGAAGGACAAAGGTCGCCCTCGTCTTGATGCTGCCCACGAGTTGGCACGCCTAGTCATGCACCACGAAACCCGAGCCCGGCGCCGCCCTGCAAGAGCGCCAAGCCCAAGGATTCGCCGCCGCCCTGCTGATGCCGGCGAGCGCCCACCTCTGGCCACGATGCCTAACGAGGCCGCCGGGCCGGGCATGAGCCGGAGGGTTTCGACCGACCGCCGTTCAGCCTGTCGAGCGTCCACGCGAGCGCGTCGCCGAGAGCCTCGACCGTATTCACGGGTGGACGGGGTGGACGGCGGACAATCAGCACCGTAAGGCCGCGCGCACGCGCGGCGTCGAGTTTGGCCACCGTGTGAGCGCCGCCGCTGTCCTTCGTCACCACGAGGTCGATACGGTGCTCGTCGATCAGCGCCAGCTCCCCGTCGAGGCTGTAGGGGCCGCGGTCGAGGACGATCAGGTGCCGCGGCGGCACCGGCGGCGCGGGCGGATCGACGCAGCGGATCAGAAACCACGCCTCCGCGACCGCTGCGAAAGCGGCCAGGCCCTGCCGGCCGGTCGTCAGCAGGGCGCGCGATCCGAGCCTCGGCACCGCGGCGGCGGCCTCGCCCGGATCGTCGACCCATTCCCAGCGGTCCGCCGGGCGTTCGCTCCAGCCCGGCCGCTCGAGCCGCAGCAAGGGAACCCTCGTGTCCTTGCAGGCGGCGAGCGCCGAGGTGGAAATACGCTCGGCGAAGGGATGCGTCGCGTCGACCACCGCGCCGACCTGGTGCTCGCGAAGCCAGCTGGCGAGTCCCTTTGGGCCGCCGAACCCGCCGATCCGCACGTCGCCCGGCGGGAGACGCGGAGCCGAGACACGGCCGGCGAGCGAGGAGGTCACCTGAACGCCCGCCCCGACGAGGTCCCCGGCGAGCCGGCGAGCTTCGGCGGTGCCGCCAAGGACGAGCACCCGTCGATCGGCACTCATCCGCCGGTGTTCCGCCGCAGGAGGTAGGTGTCCATGATCCAGCCCTTGCGCTCCCGCGCGCCCTCGCGAGCGCGCTCGATCTCGTCCGCCACCTCGCCCAGCTCACCCGCGATCAGGAGCTCGTCATCCGTGCCGAGATACGCGCCCCAATAGATCTCGGTCCCGTCGGGGTCGATCTCCTTGAACGCGCAACCGCCGTCGAGCATGACAACGACGTCGTCGGCGGCGCCAAGCTCCTCGGGGAGACGGCGGCCGGTCGTGATCTGGACCGAGCCGCCGATCCTGTTGAGCGGGATCCGGTGGCTGGCGGCGAGCGCGTGGACGCTGCTGATTCCGGGAACGACCTCGTAGTCGAGCTCCACCCTCCCGTCCGCGCGGATCTGCTCGAGCACCGTCAGCGTGCCGTCGTAGAGCGCAGGATCGCCCCAGACGAGGAAGCCGCCGCAGCCGTTCGCCGAAAGCTCGTCGCGGATCGCCGCCTCCCAGAGCCGGGCGCGGCGGGCCCGCCACGCCTCGACCTCGGCCCGATAGTCCGAGGGACTGCGGTCGCGTTCGGCCTCGCGGATCTCGACAATCCGGTAGTCGTCGCCGTCGATGTAGCGGTCGCAGATCTCGCGGCGCAGCCGGACGAGGTCCTCCTTCTCGACGCCCTTGTCGACCACGAAGAAGACCTCGACCCGGTTGAGCGCCCTGATCGCCGCCACCGTGAGGTGCTCGGGGTCGCCCGCGCCGATCCCGATCACCAGCAGCTCCCTCATGCCGCGCCCCCGGCGGCGGACCACTGGACGACCGGCCTGCGAGCCCTCCAGGCGGTGAAGCCGCCGAGCGGCTCGGCGTCTCCGATCTCCACCCGGACGAGCCTGCCCCCGTGGTCGCGGTGGACCGCATGCAGGACCCGCTCGCCCTCGAGTGTCACCGCATTGGCGACGATCCGGCCGCCGGACCGAAGGCTGGCCCGGCAGCGGTCGACCAGCCCGGGCTCGGTCAGCCCGCCGCCGACGAAGACCGCGTCGGGGGTGTCCAACCCCGCGAGCGCGGCGGGAGCGCTTCCGACCACGACCTCCAGCCCGGGGACGCCGAGGCGCTTTGCGTTCCGGCGGATCCGCTCGGCGCGGTCGGGGCGTGCCTCGACCGCGATCGCGCGGCAGGCGGGGTGCGCACGCATCCACTCGATCGCGATCGACCCGCTGCCGGCGCCGACGTCCCACAGGAGCTGGCCGGGAACCGGCGCGAGCGCCGCGATCGTCAGTGCGCGCAGCTCGCGCTTGGTCAGCTGACCATCCGACTCGAACGCGTCGTCGGGAAGCCCGGGCGTTCGCGGCCACACCGGCGTGTCCGGCTCGGCCTCACATTCCAGCGCCACGCAGTGCAGCGCCGCGGCCTCGCGGTCGCCCCACGCAGCCGCCGTCGACTCGACCATCCGCTCGCGATCCCCGCCGAGCTCCTCCAACACGACCATTCGCGACGGCCCGTAGCCGCGCTCGTTCGCGACGCGCGCGACCTCGGCAGCGCCGCTGGATCCCGTCACGTAGACCACGAGCCGCAGGCCAGGCTGCAGCGCGGGGGCGAGCACCTCGACCGGCCGGGCGACCGCGCTCACGAGCTCGACCTCCGCCGCGGGCCAGCCCAGCCGCGCGCAGGCGATCGCGTGGGCCGAGGAGTGCGGGACGACCGCGAGTCGGCTTGAGTCCAACCGCCGCGCCAGCGTTGCGCCGACCCCGTGCAGCATCGGGTCACCGCTGGCGAGCACGCACACTTCGCGATCGGCGATCGCCTGGAGCTCATCGAGCATCGGCGCCATCGGCGAGGGCCATGGCCGGCGCGCGGCGCCCATGTCCGGAATCAGCGCGAGCTGTCGCTCGCTGCCGACGACGAGCTCCGCGGTCCGGATCGCCTCGCGCCCCGGCTCGGTGAGTCCCGCCCAGCCATCGGTGCCGATCCCGACGACGGTGATCACGCGCTCGCCCCCTCCAGCTCCCCCTCGAGCGCCAGGTAGCGGCCCTTGATCTCGGCGAGCGTCTCATCCTCGGGCTCCGCCCACAGGCCGCGCTCGGCCGCCTCCAGCAGGCGCTCGGCGATCGCACGCGCCGCCCACGGGTTCGATTGCGACATGAACCCGGCCACGTCCTCGTCGAGCAGGTACCGGCGCGCCACCTGCTCGTACATCCAGTCCTCCCCCACCGCCGCGGTCGCGTCCCATCCGAACAGGTAGTCGACCGTCGCGGAGAGCTCCGCGGCGCCCTTGTAGCCGTGCCGGATCATCGACGCGATCCACCGCGGGTTGGCGACCCGGGCGCGGAACACGCGACGAGCCTCCTCGGCGAGCCCCCGGGTCACGATCCGCGACGGGTCCGAGCTGTCACCCACGTAGGCGCGTGGCTCGCGCCCGGCGAGCTTCCGCACGGTCGCCACCATCCCGCCGTGGTACTGGAAGTAGTCGTCGGAGTCGAGGATGTCGTGCTCGCTGGAGTCGACGTTCTTGACCGCGACCTCGATCCGGGCGAAGCACGACCGCATCGCCCCCCGCGCCTCGGCGCCGTCGAGGCCCCTGCCGTAGGCGTGTCCGCCCCAGGTCTCGTAGACCTCGGCGATGTCGCCGTCGTCGCGCCAGTCCCTCGTCTCCACGAGCTGGAAGAGCCCGGCGCCGTAGGTTCCAGGCGCCGAGCCGAAGACGCGCGTCGTTGCCCGACGCCACCCGTCCGCGGCCCCGAGCTCGGCCGCGAGCCGCTCGGCGTCCTCGCGGGCGTGCGCGGCGACGAAGTTGCGCTCCGGCGGCTCGTCGAGGCTCGCCACCCGCGCCACCGCGTCGTCGAGCAGCCGGACCAGGCCCGGGAAGGCGTCGCGGAAGAAGCCGGAGATCCGCACGGTGACGTCGATCCGCGGCCGCCCGAGCTCAGCGAGCGGCACGATCTCGATCCCGGTCACCCGGCGCGTCTCGCGGTTCCAGCGGGGGCGCACGCCGAGCAGGGCGAGCGCCTCGGCCACGTCGTCGCCCTGGGTGCGGATCGCCGACGTTCCCCAGGCCACGAGCCCGATCATCCGCGGGTAGTTTCCGGCCTGCTCCAGGTGGCGCGCGAGCAGTGCGTCGGCGAGCTTGCGGCCGGTCTCATAAGAGAGCTCGGAGGGAAGCGACCGCGGATCGATCGAGAAGAAGTTGCGGCCGGTCGGCAGCACGTCGACGCGGCCGCGGGTCGGGCTGCCCGATGGGCCGGAGGGGACGAACCGCCCCCCAAGCGCCCGCAGGACCTGGTCGATCTCGTCAGTGGTCCGGCACAGTCGCGGCACGACCTCCTCGGCGGCGAAGCGCAGCGAGCCCTCGACCTCGCCGTCGCGGTCGCCTAGGACCTCAGCGCAGACGTCCCCGGCCGCCTCGGGACGCCACTCGCAGTCGGCGAGGGCCTCGAGCAGCGCGGCCTGAGCGGCCTCCAGGCGGTCGACCAGGTCGCCAGCCTTCGCCGCGGGACCAGGGAAGCGCTCGAGGAGGTCCGCCGGGCGCGCGGGCGCCGGGGCGCCGGGGGCGGCGACCAGCGCCGGCTCGTCGAGGCCGAAGGCGGCGCCGACAGCGCGGCGCAGGCCCATGACACCGCCCGGCCCGATCCGCATGATCGCCGCGACCAGGCCCGTGAGCTGCGCCCCCCGCGGGGCGACGCCGAGCGTGTGCAGACCGTCCTTGACCTGGATGTCCTTGATCTCGCACAGATAGCCGTCGATCTGCTCGACCAGCGCGCCGAGGTCATCCGGGCGGGACTCGATCCCGAGGTCGGAAGTCAGGTTCGCCCGCTCGATCGCGCTCCAGATACGCGCCGCGAGCCCGGGTAGCTTGCCCGGGTCGAGCACCTCTAGGCGCGCGTAGTCGTCGAGGAGGTCCTCGAGCTCTGCCAGCTCGTCGTAGGTCTCGGCGCGCATCATCGGCGGCACCAGGTGGTCGACAATCACCGCGTGGGCGCGGCGCTTCGCCTGCACGCCCTCGCCCGGGTCGTTGACGACGAACGGGTAGATGAGCGGCACGTCGCCGAGCGCGGCGTCCGGCGCGCAGGCGGACGAGAGAGCGAGGGTCTTGCCGGGCAGCCACTCCAGCGTGCCGTGCTTGCCGAGGTGGACAATCGCGTCCGCGCCCCAGGACCGATCGAGCCACCAGTAGCACGCGAGGTAGTGGTGGGTCGGGGGCAGGTGCGGATCGTGGTAGAGGGCAATCGGGTCCTCGCCGTAGCCGCGCGGCGGCTGGATCGCGACCAGCACGTTGCCGAGCTCGAGCCCGGCGATTACGAAGTCGTCGCCGTCGACAAACTGGTCGCCGGGCGGCGGCCCCCAGCGCTCTTCGATCGCTGCCCGCAGCTCCGTGGGAAGCTCCCCGTACCACTCGAGGTAGCGGTCGACCGGCAGCCGCAGCGGGGCGTCGGCGAGCTGCTCGTCGGTGAGGAACTCGGGGTCGTAGCCGCCGGCGGCGATCAGCGCCGCCATCAGCTCGTCACCGTGCTCGAAGCTCGAGTCGACCGCGTAGCCGGCGTCGCGCAGCGCGCCGAGCAGGCGGATCGCGCTCGCCGGCGTGTCGAGCCCGACCGCCATCCCGACGCGGGCGTGGCGGCTCGGAAAGCTCGTCAGCAGGACGGCGGCCCGCCGCTGGCCCGGCGGCACGTCCCGCAGCCGGGCCGTGCGGACCGCGAGGCCCGCCACCTGCGCGCACCGCTCGCGGTCGGGGGCGTAGCGCGGCACCGCGGTCCCGACCAAGGAGCCGTCGGTCTCGCGCTCCTTGAACGAGATCACGCCCGCGAGCACCCGCCCGTCGAACTCGGGGATCGCCACCTGGGTCGCCGCGTCGAGGGGCGCCAAGCCCTCGGCCGAGGCCTCCCAGGCCGCCCGCGAGCTCGTCGCGCAGACCGCCTGGAGGACCGGAACGTCGAGCGCCTCAAGGGCGTCGGCGTCCCATTGCTGCCACTCGCCGCCGACCCCGGCGCCGGCCGCCGCGTCGGCCGCGCCGGAGCCGCCGGTGGCGAGCATCGTCGTGATCAGCGCGTCGACGTGGCCGGCGCACAGCTCGAGCGCGGGCACGCGGCCGTCGGCGTCGCGGCGTAGCGTGTAGCTCCAGACCGCGAGCGCGTTGCCGCCCGCGGCCTCGATCGCTGCGCAGAGCGCGTCGACGAACTCGGTGTTGCCGCTCAGCCGGTGCGAGCGGTAGAAGGCGATCCCGATCGTCGGGCGCGCGGAATCGTGCCGGCCGAGCGCGTGCTCCAGCGGCACGTCGCCCTCGCCCGGGACGTAAACGCCGAGCTCGGCGACCGGCCGCGGCGCCTCGAACCCGAATCCCTCGAGTAGGAAGGTGTCGGCCAGGAACCGCAGCAGCTGCTCGAGGTTGTCGACGTCGGCGTGGCGCAGGTACTCGCCGGCTTGCGCCACCGCCCCCTTCGGGGCGAGCGAGAGCGAGAGCATCTCGGCGTCGGGCTCGGCCTCGCCGCCGAGCGCGATCAGGGCCACGCCCCGCTCCCGGCAGCGCGCCCGCAGCAGCTCGAAACCCTCGGGCCAGCCGCGCCGCCCGCCCAGGATCCGGCAGAGCACGAGGCGGGCGCCGGCGAGCACCTCCTCGACGAGCTCCTCGTAGTCGTCACCGACGCCGGGGTTGGCGCAGCGGACCTCGGGAAAGCAGGCTGGCAGGCGCTCGACGGCGGCCGCTGTGGCCATGATCTCCGTGTCGGCTGTGGTGACGATTCGCAGCACGGTTCGTCGCTCCCCTAGGCGGGGTACCGCCGCGGCGTGTAGACGTGGGGTAGGGCGCCGTTCTCGATTACCCGCGTCGTCGACGACCCGACGATCAGCAGGGTTCGCATGTCGACGGCGACCCCGTCGAGCTCGGCGAGCGTCGTAACGGTGACTGCCTCCTCCGCGCCGCCGACGTCGCGGGCGACGACCACCGGCGTCTCGGTGGCTCGGTATCGCAGCAGCACCTCGCGGGCCCGCTCGAGCTGCTCGCGCCTGGTGCGCGACGCCGGGTTGTAGATCGCGAGCGCGAGGTCCGCCGCTCCCGCCGCGTCGAGCCGGCGCTCAATCACCGCCCAGGGCTTCAGGTTGTCGGAGAGCGAGACGACGCAGAAGTCGTGGCCGAGCGGAGCGCCGACACGCGCCGCGGCCGCCTGCATTGCCGACAGCCCCGGGATGATTCGGACCTCGACCTCGCGGTCCGCGGCGCCGGACTCGGCCAGCGCCTCGAGCACCGCGCTCGCCATCGCGAAGATGCCCGGGTCCCCCGACGAGACGACGGCCACGCGCGCGCCCGCCGCCGCCAGGGCGAGCGCCTGGCGCGCCCGCTCGTCCTCCTGACGGTTGTCGCTGGGGTGGCGGCGCTGACCGGGTCGCACCGGGACGCGGTCGAGATACGGCCCGTAACCGACCAGGTCGTCGGCCGCCGACAGGGCCGCCTGCGCCTCCGGCGTTACCCACTGCGGCCCCGCCGGCCCGAGCCCGACGATCGCGACCTCGCCTTCCTGGCGGCGCGGCGCGGCCTCGGCCCTGCGGGCCGGGACGAAGACGAGCGACATGTAGGGGACCTCGCCATCGACCGCGGCCAACGGCTCGATCCGCTCGCTCGGGAGCGTCGCCCGCTCGACGTAGATGGCCCGCTCGGTGAGCCCGGCTCGCTCGAGCGCCTCGCGGACGTCGCCGAACCGGCGCCCGAGCTTGATCACCGCCGACGCCTCCGCCGTCTGCAGCCGCGCCGCGAGCGCCTCCGGCGGCATGGTGCCCGGCAGCACCGTGAGCACGTCGTCGCGGCGCACGAGCGGCTCGCCCGCAACCGCGCTCGCGGCGCTGACCGAGGTCACGCCGGGCACGACCTCGGTCTCATAGCGGCCGGCGAGCCGGTCGTGGAAGTACATGTAGGAGCCGTAGAAGAACGGGTCGCCGACGCAGAGGATCGCCACGTCGTGTCCCGCGTCGAGGTGGCGCGCCAGCTCGCAGGCACAGCCGTCGTAGAACTCGCCGAGCTCGATCTCGTACCCGCCGGGATGGGTGCTCTCGCCTGTCGTGACCGGGAAGGTGAGCGGCAGCTCGGCCTGCTCGGGGCGCATGTACGGCGCGGCGACCGAGCGCGCGACGCTGCGCCCGTGCTTGGCGCCGGGGTAGGCGATCACGTCGGCGGCCTCGATCACGCGCCGCGCCTTGACCGTCATGAGCTCCGGGTCGCCCGGCCCGACGCCGACCCCGAACAGCTTGCCTGAACGTGCCATCGCGCTCACTCCTCGGCGCTCGCCAGCGCGTTGACGGCCGCCGCGGCGATCGCGCTCCCGCCGCGGCGGCCGTTGACGACGAGGTACTCGAGTCCCGATCCGCTCTCGGCAAGTGCCCGCTTTGATTCCGCCGCGCCGACGAATCCGACCGGCACGCCGATCACGGCGGCGGGCCGCGGAGCGCCCTCGGCGACCAGCTCAAGCAGCCGGAACAGCGCGGTGGGCGCGTTGCCGATCACCACCACCGAGCCCTCGAGTTGATCGCGCCAGAGCTCGAGCGCAGCCGCCGTGCGGGTCGTCGCGAGCTCACGCGCGAGCCCGGGCACCGCGGGATCGGAGAGCGTGCATACGACGTCGTTGGCCGCCGGCAGGCGCGACCGGGTCACACCGGCGGCGACCATCGCCGTGTCGCAGAGGATCGGCGCGCCGGCCTCGAGCGCCACGGCGGCGGAGGCGGCGAAGCCCGCCGACGCCTCAACGTCCTCGGTCAGGTCGACCATCCCGCAGGCGTGGATCATTCGCACCGCGACCCTCGCCAGCACGTCGTCGAAGCGCTCGAGGTTGGCCTCGGAGCGGATGATCTCGAACGACGCGCGGTAGATCTCGGCCCCGTCGCGGACGTAGGTGCTCACATCAGGCGCCTCAACGGCGGCGCGGCTCGCCGGCCGATCGGTCGCCGCCTCACACGGCGTCACCTCCACCGGCTCGCCGGCGAGCAGCGCGAGCGCCTCGCCGGGGGCCCCGACCCGATCGAGGCGGTCGCCGGTCCGCACCTCGACCCCGTCGGCGGCGATCGTGATCGCGACCGGCGTCTCGGGCCGCTCGCCGCAGCGGCGCTCGCAGGCCGTCCAGTGCTCGGCGGGCGCCCCCGGTTCGCGCTGGGCGGCGCGCGCTGCGGCGGCGGCGCGAACGTCCCCCCGCGCACGCCGGCAGGCGCCGAGGCCCGCGCACGCCGACAGGCCCGGCCACCCCGAGTCCGGGTCGCGGACCAGGCCGAGGTGGCCGAGCTCGCGCTCGGTCGCCTCTGCGGCCTTCGCGGGGAGGTCGACCACGGTCACGGTGCGCCAGGGTGCGAACCGCAGCTCGCCCCCGCGGCGCCGCGCCAGCGAGGCCAGCCCGTCGAGCTGGGCGGGATCGAGGCGGGCGAGCGGCGGCAGAGTCGTGATCGCAAACCGGCCGTCGCGCTGGCGCAACCGTCCCGGCGCCAGCGAGGGCCCTGGAGCCGTGCCCTGCCGTAGACCGCCACCGGCGGGCCGCGCGCCCAGTCGTGTCGCGACCGCGGCGGCGCCGCCGGGCAGCTCGCGGATCCGCCAGGCGTTGGTTGCCCCGCGCTCGGCGAGGAAGGCGCGGGCGGCCGAGAGCGCGAGCTCGGCCGCCGTTGCGGCTGGCGCGTGTAGGTCCGTGGCCCGACCCGCGAGCGCCAGCGTCGCCACGCCGTCCGGCCCCACCTGGAGCGCGACGTCGGGGTTGCGGTCGCACAACAGCCCACTGCCGTCGTCGACCAGGAACACGAAGCGACCCGGGAGCGCCGTCAGCGCCGGGTCGTCGCACAACCCCCGGTCTAGCGCGGTCACCAGGTCGTCGATCGCGGCGGCCGCATCAGGGTGGCGCCCCGCGACCGGGCTGGCCATGATGTTTCGCGCCCGCTCGTGCTCCGGCGACGGGAGCAGGCCCGCGCCGTAGAGCAGCTCCGTCAGGTCCTTGGCGGCTCCCTCGGGCAGGCCACGAAGCTGCAGGTTGGCGCGCGAGGTCACCTCGACGATCCCGCTGCCGAGCCGCGCCGCGGCGGCCAGAGCCGCGAGCTGGGCTTCGCCCGCCCGCCCGGCCGGCAGACGCACCCGCGCCAGGTGGCCGTCCAGGGCGTCGTGCAGCCGCAGGACGCCCGGGCAGCGGTCGGCCCGGTCGCGGGGGCTGCAGATCGTCGGCCCGGCGGCCATCCCGGTCACCCCTCCACCGCCGGGGTCAGGGCGAGGGCCGCGAGGGCCGCGACCTCCGCGGTCATCCCAGTGGCACCGGCGGCATCGCCGGTCAGCGATCCGAACCGGCGCCGCCAGGCGCGCTCGCAGCCGACCGCAACCGCGATCGCCGCGGCCAGGGCCGCGAGCGCGAGTCCCGCCCCGGTGCCGGAGGCAGCAAGCCGGCTAGCGACCAGGCAGGCGAGCGCCGCCAGCGTGACGGCGCCGGCGCTCACCGCTGGGGTCGCGACGTCGGCGAACCCGCGCGCCAGCGACACTCGCCCGGCGCCCGGCGACAGCGACAGGGCGACCACCATCGCCGCCCGGCCGCAGACCGGCACGAGCGCGATCAGCGCCCACAGCTCGGCCGCGGCGAGCACCGCGAGCCAGGCGAACCGCACCATCAGCATGGCGGCGGCGGTGACCGCGCCCACCGCCCCGACCTGCGGCTCGCGCATGATCTCCAGCGCGCGGACCGGCTCGCGCCGGCTCGCGATCCCGTCGGCGAGGTCGGCGACGGCGTCGGCGTGCAGGGCGCCGGTGAGCACGAGGTCGAGCGCGACGACGAGCGCCGCCGCGGCGAGGGGGCTCCAGGCGGCGCTCGCCCCCCAAGCGGCGAGCGCCCAGGCGCACCCGATCGCCAGCCCGACGACCGGGAACGAGAGCAGGGTGGTCCGCCCGGGAGCGCCGATCCTGGCGCCGGCCGGCAGCACCGTCAGGAAGGCGAGCGCCGACCTCATGCCGCGATCCCCGCCTCCTCGAAGGTCGCCATCTCGGCCAGCGCCGCCGCGGACGCGCGCACGAGCGGCACCGCGAGCAGGCCGCCGGTCGCCTCCCCCAGGCGCAGTCCGAGCTCGAGCAGCGGAACCAGGCCGAGCGCCTCGAGCGCCACGCCGGCACCGGGCTCGGTCGAGCGATGCCCGGCGATCGCATAGCCGAGCGCGGCGGGCTCCATCGCGCGCGCGACGAGCGCAGCGGCGACGGTCGAGACCCCGTCCAGGATCAGCGGTACGCACTCGATCGCCGCGCCCAGGATGAAGCCGGCGATCGCCGCGTGCTCGAGCCCGCCGACGGCCGCGAGCGTCCCCAGCGGGTCCGCCGGGTCGGGCGCGTGACGGCGCAGCGCCTCGCCGACGACCTGGACCTTGCGCGCCATGCCGGCCGCGTCGGCGCCGGCCCCGGGACCCGTGACCTCGGCCGCGGGACGGCCTGTGAATGCGGCGATCAGGCAGGCCGCGGGCGTCGTGTTGCCGATCCCCATGTCGCCACCGACGAGCAGGTCTGCCCCGGCCGCGGTGAGCTGCCCGGCGAGATCGACCCCGGCGAGGACCGCCCGCGCCGCCTCCTCGCGGCTCATCGCCGGGCCGGCGCCGAGGTCCGCCGTGCCCGCCCGGACCTTGCCCTTCGTCAGCAGCGGGTGCGAGGGGAGCTCGGCGGCAACGCCGACGTCGAGCACGCCGACGCTCGCGCCGGTCGTGCGGGCCAACGCGTTAACGGCCGCGCGGTCCGCGCAGAACTCGCCGACCATGATCGCCGTCACCTCCGACGGCCAAGCCGAGACCCCCTGTGCGACGACGCCGTGGTCGCCGGCGCAGACGAGCGCGGCCGGCCGCGCGGGGATCGGGGGCGGGCAGCGTCGCGCGATCGAGGCCAGCCAGACGCCGAGCTCCTCCAGCCGGCCGAGGCTGCCGTGGGGCTTCACCAGCCGGTCGTGACGGTCGCGAGCCGCCGCCGCCGCGTCCGAGTCGACGGGCTCGATCCCGGCGCAGGCCCGCTCGAGGCGCGCCTCGGCGCTCGCCGCGTTGCTCATGTGGCTGCCTCCGTCAGCGCCGCAACGAGGCGATCGTTCGCCGCGGGCTCGCGCACCGCGATCCGGAAGTAGCTGTCATCGAGCCCCGGGAAGCTCGCGCAGGGGCGGACCGCGATGCCACGCTCGAGCAGGCGCACGCCGAGGCGCTCGCCCCCGGGCGCCCGCGAGAGGACGAAGTTCGCCGCCGACGGCCAGGTCTGGATCGCCGCGATCCGCGCCAGGCCGACCTCCAGCCGTTTCCGCGCCCGCGCGACGCGCTGGGCGCGCTCACGGCCCTCGGCGACCCTGGAGGCGCATGCCTCGATCGCTGCGAGGGCGACCGCGTTGACGTTCCAGGACGGGCGGATGCGCTCGATCGCAGCCGCGACGCGACGAGGCGCGAGCAGGTACCCGGCTCGAACGCCGGGAAGCGACCAGAGTTTGGTCAGGCTGCGGACGACGACCAGACCCGGTACGTCGGTCCGCGCCGCCAGGCTCTCGCGGTCGCCGGCGATCTCCATGAACGCCTCGTCGACGACGAGGGTCCGGCCCGGCCGCGCTAGCGCCGCCAGCTCGGACGCCGTCTCGAGCCAGCCCGACGGGTTGTTCGGGTTGTCTAGGAAGACGAGGTCGGCGCCGCCCGGCACCGCACCGGGATCGAGGCCGAAGTCCGGTCGCCGGAAGGCCCTCTCGATGCGGACGCCGTGGGCGCGCAGGGCGGCCTCCGGCTCGGTGTAGGACGGGTGCACGCACACCGCCTGCAGGGGATCGAGGGCCGCGGCGAGCAGCCAGAACGCCTCGTTCGCCCCGTTTGTGAGCACCACCTGATCGGTCGAGCGCCCGTGACGGGCCGCGATCGCCTCGCGCGCCGCGCGCTCGTCCGGGTAGCCGGACGACGTCCGCAGACCGGCGCGGAGCGCATCCTCCAGCCACGCCGGTCGCTCGCCGTCGACGACGCTCGCGGCGTGGTCGGCCTCGGCGCCACGCCCCACCTCGTCGCCATGGAAGCGCAGCTCGGGCAGCATCGGTGGCGGCCCGCCGCCCAGCTCCAGCGTGCGCCCGGCGACGACGAGCACGACACGCGCCGCCCCGGCCGAGATGAGCTGCGCGGCCTCGCCCTGGAGATCGAGGAAGCGACGGCCCGCGGCGCTCTGGCCCACGAGCCCCAGGCCAGCCTCCTCGGCGACGACCACCGTCGGCTCCGGCCGGGCAGCCGCCTGCGCCGCGAAGCGCTCGACCCGCTCCAGCAGGGCCGCGCGCCCGCGCCGTCCCTCCTCGCCGAGTGGCGCCACGGGCTCGGTGGGCGCGAGCCGGTGCTCATCGATCAGCGTCGCGACCCATCCACCGAGCGAGTCGAGCACGAGCGCCCGGCCCGCCGCCTGCTCGAGGGCGGCGGCGGGATCGCGGGTCTCGACGGTCTGCCAATCGGCCGGGCGCCGGGCACGATGGCCGTCGATCCGCTCCGCCATCTCGGCGTCGCCGGTCGCGCCGGTCGCGACGTAGGTCACCGGCAGGTCCGCGTCGGCCACCAGCCGCTCGGCTATCTCGCTCTTCCCCGAGCGCGTGCCGCCGGTCACCAGCGTCAGCGACATCAGGCGACCGCCTCCCGGAACCGGTGGCCGTGCTTAGGGTCGTACAGGTGGGAGCGGGTCGGGGCGCCAGCGAGGGCGGGCCCGATCAGGATCAGCGCCTGGCGCTCGATCCCCGCCTCGCGCACCGCGTCTGCGAGCCCGGCCAGCGTGCAGCGCACCACGCGTTCGTCCGGCCACGAGGCGCGATGGACGACGGCGCAGGCGGCCTCGGGCTCATAGCCGCCGGCGAGCAGCTCGTCGCGGAGCGCCTCAGCGCGACCGACCGACAGGAACAGGGCCATCGTTGCCCGGTGGCTCGCGAGCTCAGCGAGTCGCTCGCCCGGCGGCATCGGCGAACGGCCCTCGAGTCGGGTCAGGATCAGCGACTGCGCCCGCTCAGGCACGGTCAGCTCCTGGCCGAGGGCGGCCGCGGCGGCCGACAGCGAGCCGACGCCGGGGACGATCTCGTAGTCGAGGGCGATCTCGCCGAGGATCCGGATCTGCTCGCCGAGCGCGCTGTAGACCGACGGGTCGCCCGAGTGCACCCGGGCGACGCACAGGCTCTCGCGCGCCGCCCGCTCGTAGATCCGCCGCTGGTCCTCCAGGGTGAGCGGAGCGGAGTCCACCAGCTCGGCGCCGGCGCGCGCGTGCTCGCTGATCAGCTCTTCCATCACCAGGCTGCGCGCCCAGAGCACGACGTCGGCCGCGGCGATCGCCCGAGCGCCGCGCAGCGTGATCAGGTCCGCGGCCCCCGGCCCGGCGCCGACGAAGACGACCCTGGCGCTCACAACAGGCCCCTCAACGGCGGGGACCTCCGCGCCGGCCTTCGGCCGCCGCGATCACAGGAGCACCTCGGCCGGCGCCCGTCGGGCGGCCGCGACGATCCGTCCGGCGACGTCCGGCGTCGCTGCCCAGTGGGTGTGCAAGTAGCTGGCGTGAATGGCACCGCGCGCGAAGCCCTCGACTCGGCTCCGCTCCCCCGCCTCGAAGCGCCAGGCCGGCGCCTCGGAGCCCGCCGGCTCGACGGTCGAGTAGTGGAACTCGTGGCCGTGCAGCCACCGGCCGGACTGGGCGATCGGCGAGTCGGTCACCGCCTCGGCCTCGCGGTAGCCGAGCGTCAGGCGCTCGCCCATCCGGGCCCGCGCGTCGATTACGCCGCACATCGGCCGCCCGTCGAGCTCCCGGCAGAGGAAGAGCATTCCGCCGCACTCGGCGACGATCGGGCGCCCGGCGGCCGCGAGCTTGCGCACCGCCTCGCGCAACCCGACGGCCTCGCTGAGCTCGCCGGCGAACGCCTCGGGGAACCCCCCGCCGAGTAGGAGCGCGTCGGCCCGCTCCGGCAGCTCGCCGGCCAGCGGGTCGAACTCGAGCAGCTCGGCGCCGGCCACCCGCAGCAGCTCGAGGTTCTCCTCGTAGCGAAACGTGAACGCCGGGCCGGCGGCGACCGCGACGCGCGCGGGCTCGCCGCCCGGCTCGACACCGGCCCCGGCGAGCGCCTCGCCGGGACGCCACGGTGCGCCGGCGAGCGGACCCGCCTCGCGGGCCAGCCGGACCACGGCCTCGACCGTGCCGGTCGCCCCGATTCGCTCCGCCCAGACATCGACGCTCCGGCGCGCGGCCGTCCCGCGCTCGGCGGCGGGCACCAGTCCCAAGTGGCGCTCCGGCACGGCCAGCGATTCGTCGCGCGCCAGCGCGCCGACCACCGGCACGCCGATTCGGGCCAGCGCGTCGCGGAGCATCGTCTCGTGGGCCTCGGAGCCCACCCGGTTGAGAACGACGCCGGCGACACGGACGCGCGGGTCGAACGAGGCGAAGCCGAAGACGAGGGCCGCGACCGAACCCGCCATCGCCCGCGCGTCGACGACAAGGATCACGGGCGCCGCCAGCAGCCGCGCGACGTGGGCGGTGGAGGCGAAGTCCTCGCTGTCGCGGCGGCCGTCGAAGAGGCCCATCACACCCTCAATCACCGCGATGTCGGCGCCGTCCGCGCCGTGGCGGAAGAGCGGGACGATCAGCTCCTCGCCGCTGAGAAAGGCGTCGAGGTTGCGGCCGGCGCGCCCGTTGGCGAGGCGGTGATAGGAGGGATCGATGAAGTCCGGGCCGACCTTGAAGGCCGCTGGGCGATGTCCCCGCCGGGCGAGCGCCGCGACGAGTCCGGTCGCCACCGTCGTCTTTCCGGCGCCGGAGGCCGGTGCGGCGATCACGACTCGCGGGATCACGGCGCGACCTCCAGCAGTTCCGCCTCGACCGACCGCTCGATGAGGCGCTCGGGTCCCAGCGACGGCACGCCGGGACCGGCGAGCACCGACGGCACGGGGTCGCTCAGGTGCTCTCCGGTCGCCGGATCAGTCCCGTGATCGGGGCTGACTGCGAACCTACCGCCGCGAGCGAGCACGGTGGCGGCGAGTGGGCCGATGAGCTCGGCGTCGATCGCTTCCAGCGCGGCGACCTTCGCGTCGACGTCGCGCTCGTGGGCGGCCTCGTCCGGCGCGGCGACGTGTACGACGACGCGGGCGTCGCGTTTCAGCTCGTCGAGCGCGGCGCGGCGCTTCGCGCCCAGGTCGGTGCTCGTTGACCCGGTCGCGGTCGGCGGGATGCAAACCCGGGCGCCGAGCGAGATCGCGATGCCGGCGGCGGCGCCCGGCCCGCAGACCATTACCGTCGTCGAGTCGAGCGCCGGGGCCAGCGCGACGCCGTCTCCCCACACCTCCAGATCGAGACCGGGCAAGTGCGGATCGGGGCGCTCGCGCCCGACGAGCAGAAAGCGGTGCCCACGCAGGTGAACCGCGCGGTGTTCGCGCGACGAGGTCTCCAGAGCCCCGGCGGTGTAGCCGGGGCTCGAGGGTACGTGGCGGACCCCGTCCCGGTACAGATCGCAGCGCCAGGCGCCCGCCCCATCCGGCACGTCGATCCCGGCGGAGGCCGCCTCGATCAGACCCCGAGACGGCTGGGCCGCGGGGGGATGGCCGAGCAACGTCGGGATCCCGGTCTCGCTGCCGGGCGCGAGCCCGGGCGGGATCGTCCGCAGCGCGCGCACGCGCCCGCGCGCGCAGAGCGCGTCGAGCGCCGGAGTATGAGCGCGCTCGAGGCTGGTCGGCTCGGCGTCCGGCCGCTCCGCGGCGCCGTCGAGGATCACGAGTGCCTGGAGCGCTACCACTCGATCCCCTGCTGTCCGCGGATTCCCGCGTCGAAGGGATGCTTGACTTTCCGCACCTCGCTGACCAGGTCGGCGACCTCGACCAGCTCGGCGGGCGCGTCGCGGCCGGTGACGATCACGTGCTGGAAGCCCGGCCGGTCGCGAAGCGTCGCCGCCACGTCGTCGGTGTCCACCCAGCCGAAGGTCATCGGGTAGGTGAACTCGTCGAGCACCAGCAGGTCGTAGGTCTCGGAGGCGATCCGCCGCTTGACCTCTTCCCAACCCTCATGCGCCAGTTCGGCGCTCTCGACGAGATCGCGGGACGTCCAGGTCCAGCCGTCGCCCATCTTCTCCCAGTCGACGCCGTCGAGCTCGCGTGCGGCGCGGTGCTCGCCCACCTTCCACTTGCCCGACTTCACGAACTGGAAGACGCCGATCCGGTAGCCGCGCGCCCAGCCGCGGAGCATGGTTCCGAACGCCGACGACGACTTGCCCTTCCCGTGACCGGTGATTACGATCAGCAGCGCGTGGTCGCGCCGCTTGGAGCCGGGCTCGAGGCGCTCGGGGGCGCTCACGCGGCCCTCCTCGCGGGCGCGCCGCCGGGCGCCAGGGCGTCGAGGGAGACGAGCGGCGCGCCGGCCGCCTCGGCCAGCGCCGCCGCCAACCCGAGCCTCGCCGGGCCCTGCTCCGAGTCGATAACCGCGAGCGTCGCGCCCTCGCGCTGCAGCGCAGCGGCGGCGCGGCGGGTCGCGTCCACCGGGTCGGCGTCGCCGGCGTTCGCGCGGCCGTCGGTGACGAGCAACACGACCGCCGGGCGTTCGTCCCCGCGCCGCCGCTGGGTGCGCACGAGCTGGCGGGCCCGATCGAGCCCGGCTCGCAGAGGCGTGCGGCCGCCTGCGCGCAGCTCGCGCAGGCGCTGCGCGGCGACCTCGACGCTCGCGGTCGGCGGCAGCACGAGCTCCGCGCCGGATCCGCGCGCCGCGATCAGCGCCACCAGGTCGCGGCGCCGGTAGGCCTCGGCCAGCAGGGCGAGCGCGGCACCCTTGACGGCCGCCATCCGCCGCCGGGCCGCCATCGACCCACTGGCGTCGACGACCAGCACGAGCAGCGCCCCGCTGCGTCCCTCGAGGGCGGGCGAGCGCAGGTCCGACCGTTCCAGCGCCAGGCCCGGACCGGCCCGGCCGCGCGCGCGCTGGTGCGGGGCCGCGGCCCTGAGCGTCGGCAGGAGCGCGATCGCCGCTCCCTCCTCGTGGGGCAGCTCGCCGACCTGCCGGCCGCTCTCGCTGCGGCCGCGAGCCCGGCGGCCGGCGGTGGCGCGGGCCGCGCCGTCGAGCTCCAGCGACGCGGCGCGAAAGCCGGTCAGCGCATCGTCGGTGCGCTCGGGAGCCGGCGCGTCGCCCTCGAATCGGCTGGTGCCGTCGCCCGGCGCCCCTCCCGTCGGCGCGCCCGCCTCCTCCCAGGCAGCCGCCCCCGCCTGCGATCGCTCGGCTGGCCAGCCGTTGCGAGGGCCGCCGCCATCGGGAGGCGGCTCGTCATCGGGCGGGTCGGCGGCCAGCGCGCGGTCGAGCTCGTCGGGGTCGAGCCCGGGCTCCTCGAGCGGGCCGCGCCGGCGGCGGTGGGCGAGCGCGAGCAGAGCCGCCCGGCGGACGTGGACCTCGTCGACCTCGCCGGCGCCGTCCAGCGCGGCCAGCGCGATCGCCGTGCGGGCGCAGACGATGTCGCCCCGGAGCCCGTCGACCTCGAGCTCGGCGCAGGCGCGTGCGATCAGGCCGAGCATGCGCTCGGGCAGGACCACGCCTGGCAGCGACTCGCGCGCCGCGGCGATCCGATCACCGATCGCCGCCTCGCCGCGCTCGTGGACGCGGGCGAACGCCGCCGGATCGGCGTCGAAGGCGAGCCTGCGGCGCACGATGTCCGCCCGCTCGTCCGGATCGCGCGAGCCACGAACCTCGACACTGATGCCGAACCGGTCAAGCAGCTGCGGTCGCAGCTCTCCCTCCTCGGGGTTCATCGTGCCGACGAGCAGGAAACGAGCGGCGTGGCGCACGCTGACCCCGTCGCGCTCGACGTAGTTGACGCCGAGCGCGGCCGCATCTAACAGCACGTCGACCAGGTGGTCGGCGAGCAGGTTGACTTCATCGACGTAGAGCAGGCCACGGTGGGCGTCGGCGAGCAGCCCGGGCTCGAACGCGCGCTCGCCCTCGGTGAGGGCTCGGGCGACGTCGAGGGAACCGGTGACGCGGTCGGCCGATGCCCCGACCGGCAACTCGACCAGGCGCACCGGCCGGACGCTCACGGCGGCGCCGTGGGGCGCGGCCGGGCATGCCGCCGCGCTGTCCGCGCGCGGGTCGCAGGAGTACGGACAGCCCTCGACGACCTCGATCTCGGGCAGCAGGCGGACGAGCGAGCGCACCGCGGTCGACTTCGCGGTCCCCTTCTCGCCCCGCACCAGCACGCCGCCGATCCCGGGATCGACGGCGTTGGCGAGCAGCGCGGTGCGCAGTTCGTCGAGGCCGACGAGCGCCGAGAACGGGAAGTCCGCGGTCCCCGGCCCGCTCATGCCACACCTCCGACCAGCGGCGGCGCTGCCGCGATCCCCGTTTCGATCGCCGGTAGCTCGTCCGGCGGCCCGTGGTCCAGCAGCGCGCGGATCGCATCAACTTCGGCGTGCTGTTCGATCAGCTCGCCCAGCGCGTCGAGCTGGGCCTCGCGGGCGGCCGCGAAGCTCTCCCCTCCCGACAGGAACGAGAGCCCACGTCGCGCGGCCACCCACGCCAGCAATCCGCGGCGGAAGTCGTCGCATTCCGCGGCGGCGTGCAGCGAGGTGCCGAGGACCGCTCCGTGGGTGCAGCCCTCCTCGCCGTCGCGGGACTCGATCAGCGGCGCGCCCCCCTCCCGGCTGACGCGACCGTGGTGGATCTCGTACCCGCGCACCGGGGCCCCGGCCAGCAGCGGTGCGTGACCGCTCGTCCAGCCGAGCCGCTTCGCGGGCTCGAACCGGGTCCGGACCGGGAGCAGGCCGAGGCCCCGGACATTGCCGCGGCCGCTCTCGACCTCGTCGTCGATCTCCCGTCCGAGGATCTGATAGCCGCCACAGATCCCGAGCACCGGATCGCCGCTCGCCGCGCGCTCGGCGAGCGCGCGGTCGAGCCCGCGCTCGCGCAGCAGCTCGAGGTCGGCGACCGTCGCCTTGGTGCCGGGGAGCACCACCAGGTCCGCCCGGCGGACGTCGGCAGGCGAGCGCGTGAAGCGCACGCTGACCCCGGGCTCGTGCGCGAGGGCGTCGAGGTCGGTGAAGTTGCTGATCAAGCGCAGGCGGACGACCGCGACCTCGATCCCGTCGGCACCCAGCGGCGGCCGCTCGGCCTCGCGGGTGGCCTCGAGCGCGAGGCTGTCTTCGGCGTCGAGGCGCAGGCCCTCGCGCCAGGGCAGGATCCCGAGCGTCGCCCGCCCGGTGAGCTCGCGCAGGCGCTCGAGTCCCGGCCGCAGGATCTCGGGATCGCCGCGGAACCGGTTGACGATGAAGCCGGCAACGAGGCGCTGGTCGACGGGCTCGAGCAGTGCGAGCGTGCCGTACAGCGCGGCGATCATCCCGCCGCGGTCGATGTCGCCGACGACGATCACCGGCAGCTCGGCGCTCCGGGCGAGCCCGAGGTTGGCCAGGTCGTCCGCGCGCAGGTTGACCTCGGCCGGGCTCCCGGCTCCCTCGCAGATCACGTAGTCGAACCGATCGCGCAGCGACTCAAGCGCCTCGAACACCGGTACCCGCAGCGAGGCCTTGAGCTCCTGATAGCCGCGCGCGTCGACCTCCGCGATCGGCGCGCCGTTCAGGATCACCTGGCTACGGCGCTCCCCCGACGGCTTGATCAGCACCGGGTTCATGGCCGCCTCGGGCTCGAGCCCCGCGGCGACCGCCTGCATCGCCTGAGCGCGGCCGATCTCGGCGCCGGCGGGCGTGACGATCGAGTTCAGCGCCATGTTCTGCGCCTTGAACGGCGCCACGCTTGCGCCGCGGCGGCGCAGCGCGCGGCAGAGCCCGGCCGTGATCACCGACTTGCCGGCGTCAGAGTTGGTCCCGCAGACCAGCAGGGCGCCGCTCATCGACGGCTCCAGCCCGTGACCGCGACACAGAGGGCGAGCGCCAGCGCGCCGACGGCGCTCGACAGCCGCGCGGCCCGGGCGACGTCGGCGACCCCGGGCGGCGGCCCATCGCCGATCTGCGGCCGCATTTCAATCCGCCCCTCGTAGGTCACCGCCCCACCGAGGCGAACGCCGAGCGCGCCGGCGAACGCGGCCTCCATCCGGCCGGCGTTCGGGCTCGGGTGCCCGCCGCCGTCGCGGCGCAGCGTGCGCCAGGCCGCGGGCGCCGAACCGCCGACCGCCGGCGCGCAGACGACGGCGAGCCCGGCGCCCAAGCGCGCCGCGGGCCAGCTCATCGCGTCGTCGAGGCGCGCCGCCGCCCAGCCGAAGCGCGAGTACCGGGACGACCGGTGGCCGACCATCGCGTCCAGCGTGTTCGCAGCGCGGTAGGCCGCGATGCCGGCCGACCCGCCGACCGTGCCCCAGACCAGCGTCCCGACGACCGCGTCGCTCGTGTTCTCGGCCACCGACTCGACGACCGCGCGGGTGATGCCGTCGGAATCCAGGGAGCTGGGGTCGCGTCCGGCGAGCGCCGGCAACCGGCCGCGGGCCGAGGCGAGATCGTCCGTGGCGAGGTCGGCGGCGATCCTGCGCGCCTCGTGGCGCAGCGAGCGTCCGCCGAGCGCCGCCCAACTGAACGCGGCCACCGCCGCTTGGCGGCCCAGCCCGGACGCGCGGGCCAGCTGCTCAGCGAGCACGCCCGCCAGCGCCGCGAGAGCGACGAGCGACGCGGCAAAGCCGACGCCGCGGGCACGCCCGGGCGCGTAGACCGCCGACTCGGTAGCGCGCGCGAGGCGCCCGAAGCCGGCGACCGGGTGCCCGCGTCTCGGGTCGCCGACGAGGAGGTCGGCGACGTACCCGGCGGTGAGGGCGGCGGCGGTCACGGTCCCGCCGGCGCCAGGTCGGCGTTGGCCCGCGTCAGCGTCCAGCCACGCTCGTTCGCGTGCAGCTCTGTCACGGTGAGCGGCGCGACGTCGACCCGCCAAAACGCTGCGGGAGGTGCCCCGAGCGCGTTCGTGACCGCCGCCTTGACGACGCCGCCGTGGGTGACCGCAATCGCCCTGCCGTTGAGCCGGCGCTGGGCGTCGAGCCAGGAACCGACCCGCTCGATCAGCTCGGCCAGGCTCTCACCACCGTGCGGGGACGCGTCTGGGTCCAGCATCCAAGACCGCGCGGCGTCCGGAGCCTCGGCGCTGATCTCGGCCAGCGTGCGCCCCGCCCATGTGCCGAAGGCGCACTCCCGCAGCTCGTCCACCGGCTCGGCCTCGAGCCCGAAAGCCCGCGCGGTGTCGCGGGCACGCCGCGCCGGGCTGCAGAGCGCGTCGCCGTGGCCGAGCCGTCCCGCAAGGGCTCCGGCGGCCAGCCGGCCGCCCTCGTCGAGCGGCTCGTCGAGCGGAAACGCCGCGTGCCGTACGGCGTCGGTGCTCGCGTGGCGGATGAGCAACAGCCGTCGCAAGGTCAGGCCCTGACACGACGGCTCGCAGCCCGGTGCGAGACGACGCCGAAGCCGACCCCGAGGGCGGCCCAAAGCACCGCCTGGGTGCCCAGCGAGCTGAGGCGGAACTCCCAGATCAGCGGGGCCGGGAAGTCGGGCGGGATCTCCTGCACGCCGGGGAGCACCAGCGCGAGCCCGCCGGCGACGCCGATGAAGGTGCCGGTACCGAGCAACGGTCGTACCCACGGCTCGGCGTCGTCTCGGACCGACCACATCATCCGCGCCGCCGCAAGCAGCGCCAGCAGCGAGCCAACCAGCAGGATCACGTAGTACTCGGTCCGAGCCGCGATCGTCTCGGGGTCGCCGACCGCCGGTGGGTTCGCCGGATACTTGATGAACGGCACCAGCGCGACCGCGATGAACAGCGCCGCCGCCAGCCGCGTCGCGAGCTGCCAGTCCGAGCGGTTGGCGCCGCGCCCGCGCAGGGCGGCGAAGCCAACCGCGAACAGCCCACCGACCGCGATCCCGTAGAGCGCCGTTGCCAGGAACAGCCCGCCCCGCTGCTGGTCGCGGTCGACGACCCAATCGGAGATCGTGCCGACCGGGGGCGAGAAGGTCAGGCTGGCGTGCGCTCCTGACGCCTCCTCGATGTCGATCGCATCCTGGACGTGGGGTTCGCCGAAGACGAACGCGAACGAGCCCGCGAGCAGGCCGGCGACGAGCCCGACGACGAGGCCCCTACGAACGAGGGTCCAAACCATGGCTGTTCTCTCGCGGCCGCTAGTGGCAGGGGACGCCGAGCAGGTGGCGCCCGTCGTGCATCAGCTCGTGGAGGAAACCGCCCATCTGGGAGATCGCCCCCTGGTCGAACTGGACGAGGTAGATCGCCAGCAGCAGCAACGCGGCGAGCAGCAGGCCCGGCCAAAGCTCCTGAAGCGGAATCGGCTGGGCGGCGGAGTGGTCCATATGTACCTCCTCGGGATTCGGCGTCCCGTCTTCGAAGGTTCCGCGGCGGACGAGTGTCCTGACTTCCGGATCGCGGCTCACCCCGCCTTCCCGCCGCAAAGGGCGGTGGCCCGTTGGGGGTCGCTCCCCGGTTACAGTGGCGCGACCGTGCCGGATTTACACCGGCTTCCTCGCGCCGCCACGCTAACGAGCGACAACCTATACCCGTACGACCACTCGATCGAGACCTCACCAACGAAGCTCGCGCTATTTCCGCCGTTTTCCTCAGTTGGCCACCTCCTGAACTGACGTTCCTAGGTGGAGTCAGCTGACCCGCTACAAGTACCCGCGCGTCGTCTGGCTGGCTCCCGAGCTCCCGAGGGCCGCCACGGGCCAGAACCTTGGGCGCGACGGCGAGCGGCCAAGCGCCGGCCCTCGTCCTGTTCTGCCGGAAACACCGTTGCAAGGGGGTACCGTCGGTGTCCGGACTTTCCAGTCTCCACCTGGTCGCGGCCCGCCTCGTCCTGCGCGCGCTCGGTCCCTCCCGCCTCCGCATTGCGGCCCCTCGCCCCGTAGTCGAAAGCCGGCGACACGCCCGGCGCCTAGGCTACGGTCGGTCTATGAACGGAGTTTGGCTTGGGTTCGGGATCGCTGCGTCGGGGCTTGTCACTCTGTTCGTAATCGTGGTTGGCGTCACGGCAATGCGGCGAATCGAACGCGACGCTGACGCTCTATTCGCTGAGATGCAGAAGCGCGGCCAAAGCGACGAAGAACCCGGTTGGTAAGCAGGTAGTCGTAGCGAAGCGGACGTAGCGGATCTTGCGTGCCAGCTGGGCAGATTCATGGGCCAGCACAAGCTGCAAATACGGCGTCCAGGCATGACGGGAAGCGCCGGGCAGTTGCATGAGGGCGCGAACGCAGCTCCAGATCGCAAAGGTCAAGAACGCAATTCCTGGAGCGACAGCCAGCCAAAACTCGGCGGCGCTTTCAGTCAGGACACTGACCCCGATCACTGCAGAAAGCCCGACCAAGATCGGCAACAGTCCTAGCGCTTGGCCGTTCAGTCCGCCAGCGAGCTCATGCGCCTCGCCGATCGCCTCTCGGGCCTGCTGAACGCTGGTCGGACTGGGTCCGATGTACGGAGGGCCGAGCAAGAACAGAACCGTTGCGTCGACGACCCTTGCCGCGAGTTCTCGTACAGGGCTCATCAGTTCGGCCTTTCGCCAGCCTGGTCTCGCGGCTGATACCGCGCTAGTCCGATCGGGCTCGCCGCCGGCCGAACCAAGCCGTTATCGGGATGAGGAAAACGAAGTGAGGCATCTTCGATCCCGAACGCGGCAGCCAGCTGGCCGAAGTTGTTCTCGCGTGGGTCGAGATCGCCCGATTCGATGGCAGCGCAGATTTGGCTGAAGATCATGCGCCGCTGGGTTCCGAGATGCCAGTCGGTGACGAGGAACGAGACGACCGGACCAGCCAAGCGGTTGGGGGACGGATTCTCCTCGACAAGTCGTGGGTCGGTAATCCACCAGTAGATGCCGAACCATCCGACGAGCTTGCCGCCCTCGGGGAGTTGCAGCGGTTCGGGGCGAGGGACGTTGAGGCCGGCGATGCCGGTTAGGTGAAGGAATGATCCATAGAGACCGGGGTCGGTCTCCAGCATGTGCATGGCGCGCCAGCACTCAGCGACACTCATATCGACTAACGGCACCAAGTCGAGGCATGGTGGATATCCGCCACCGTCGAGAAAGTCGAGGAGGCGCTGATCGATTTCAACGACGCGTTCGTCGGCGACATTGGCCAGCCGACAGCAGATGTGCTTGACGAAATAGCGGGCCAGGCCGAGACCCCTGTCCTGCCAATCGCCGCCGTAGACCTGACGCAGCTCAACTTGACCAGTACTCAGGACGGCGTCCTCGTTGGCGAAGATGTGATCCATGAACCCGTCGTAGGCCGAGTCGAACGGCTGGCTGCGATGGCCGTTGCAGCGCTGGCAGATCGTCGGCTTGAACTTGAAGGCCTTGCTCTTCGATCCAGTGACGTCGCTTGCCGGGCGGTCATATCCCTTAGCGATGAGGGTCCGACCGTTCCGATAGGGCCCGCCACCGAAAGCACGGTCGATATCAGTGCGCTTGAACTTGTGCTCGCGGCTGTCGGCAGGATCGCCGCACCACCAACAGGTACCGACTCTTGCCGTTACGAACTCAGGCATCCCAAGGAGCGTAGGAAGCGTCGCGGCGGTCACCGGCGCCGCCGGCGAATATTGGGAAGCGAGGCCAGGGCGACTTTGGCCGTAGGAGGGCCCAGCATTCACGCGTCCCCTCCTTCCCATCGCGGCCCACTGCGCCGGCGCGGCGGCCCGTTCCACCAGATCGCGCCGCCCTCGGCCTCGAGCTCGGCCAGCAACGCCTGCCGGCGCCCGACCAGCTGGCGCTTGCGCTCATCGCTGCGAGCGCGCCAGATCGGATCGTCGTCTTCGATCTCGTCGGTCCACTGCGCGAGGCTGCGCGAGCTCTCCATCCAGGCTGGTGGAAAGCCAACGGCCCAGGCCTGCAGCCCATTCGTGTCGCAGAAGCTGAAGTACTCGTCGATGTGGCGCGTGTTGCGCAGCTTGGTCAGGAAGCGATCGGCCGACCAGAGCGACGGCCGCTGCCCACCTCGCCATCGCGCCAGCGCCGCCAGCTGGCGCTTGCTCATCGGCTCGCGACAAATCAGTGGCGCCTCATCATCCTCGTACGGGCCCTCGATCAGCGTGCCGACGTAGGCGAGCCAGCTGGTCACGTCAAGGTCATCTTGCCGCGGACGGCCGGCGGGGGTTCCCGGCCCGCTGTCCAGTGCCTCCTCATCGTCGGTCGCGGACGGACGCATTGGGTCGCCGCTGGCCCGGGCGGCGCCGGCTGCGCGAGCTCCGCGGCCGCCCGTGCCTGCAAGCGTGCCTCCCGGCGCCGCGGCGCGCGGGAGCGGGGACACCATCAGCCCCCGCGCCACGGCCGATGCCGGTTGCGCCACGGCGGCCGCAGTCGGCGCGACAGCCGTGGCGCCGGAGTCCTCCTCGGACTCCGGCGCGCTGGCCTGACCGAGCGCGGTGTTGGTCCGCCGAGGCGTCGCCCGCCCAGGAGCGGCACTTGTCGCGCGCCGAGCGCCATGGCGGCACAGGGCCGGCCCGCCCTGCTTGGCGCCGGACGAGCCGAGCCGCTTGCTGGCGAACCGCTTGCCGTCGGACGAGCCGAGCCCGTTGGCGGCCATCGAGCCGAGCCGTTTGCCAGCTGACTCCGTCCGGTCGGCTGCACTAGCCGGCCCGGCTGCGCCGGCCCCACCCTCGCGGATGCGGATGACGGCGGTGCAACGGTGCGAACTCGACCGATTTGCACTCGACTCATTCGAACGCGAACGTGAACTGAAACGCGGATGTGAACCCATGATTCTCTCCTAGGTACGCGTCGTTGCAGTGCAACCTAGGTCGCTTGGCCGAGATCCACTGCACACTCAGCGTGTTCACGCCCTTTACCCCGAGATGTGGCGTCCTTGCGCCCTTTACCGCGCCACCGGTCTCACTGCCGGCGGGGGACGATGCCTGTGGTGCCCTGGTGTCCGAACTCGTCTCAGTTCCAAGTTGAGGGAAAAGTTTCGCCAGGGGCGGTCGGAGCGTCGGCGTGAACCCTTAGTTTGCGCACCTGTGACGGCCACCTTCTCTGCCCGCTTTCCGTTGCAGCGGCGTCATTGCCCTCACTCACACGCGCGGTGCGTGTTCAACTTGGTCGGATGACCCCGCGGTTTCCTCGCAGATTTCGGCGCCAGGGTTTCTCGGATTGCGCGGGCGATGGTGGTCGGATCGCTCCGACGGGCCACCAACACGGCGATCGGACTCGCCTGGCGTCACAAACTCCAGGCCCAAGCCTTGCTGCGTCCGGATTGGGGCCGAACGAGTGGCTCGTGCTGACGGCGGTCCATGGCCGTGGCACCCTTTTGGTCGGACCGCTGCTTGGGGGCGAGGCCAAGGCACCGACCGGCGCCTGGGTCTTCGCCCCGCCCGGCGTTCGCGTCGAGCTCCCGTATTCCGAGGACGAGGTCGCTCCCGCTGCCGTAGCGGCCGGGTGGCGAGAAGCGATCTGGACCCTTGATGCGCGAGGCAACGCGCTGATCGATCGAGCTCGGCCGGCCTACCTAACGACTTGTCGGCTCCAACATGTGATCGAACACGTCAGCGCCGCCTGCCCGCAGCACCTGGTCTGGGTCGCCGACCAGCTTCGCCGTGAGCTAATGGCAACGCATCGCCAAACCTGGGTCGATGGGCGCGGGCGCTACTCAGCGGCCTACCGAAACGCTTTGCGGCGGCTAGACCAGATGGTCGCTGACGATGAACTAGCACTGGCGGCCACAGATGAGCTCGTCGCTCGCCACGGGGCCGACAGCGAGCTCCCGCGCGCTGGCATGCTTGTCGCCCTGCGTGCCCAGCTCGATGACACCGAGCGCCAGCGCCAGCGGGCGCTGGGTCTCGGGCGCAGCTAAGCGGGCCTGTAGGCGCGCTCGCGGCCGCGGGCGGGCTCTCGGCCGGTCTTTCGGCTTGGGCGGCCTCTCGGCGGTCTGTCAGGGGCCGCCGCAGAGGTCTCGCTGCAGCGTCGCTGAGGGAAATTCCCGAAGTTGCCACTACCGATCTTCGGCGACGGTCGGGATACTTTGCTCAAGGATTTGAGCAATGCTGGAGGACCCGACCCTCGACGCGGATCGCCGTGACGCGATTCTCTCGTTTCTACGGGAGGAGTTGCAGCGCGAACTCGATGATCCCGATCGACGGCGCGAGTGGGCTCATAGCGGTCGCGGATTCGATACGCGTATCGGAGCCGAGAGAGCCCATAACCTGCTGACGCGAACATTCGAGCTCATTTTCGAAGGACACCGCCCTCGCAACAAGCGCGAACTGGCCGGCTTGCTCGGCACGCGAGATCGACAGGTAGCGGCGCTACTTGACCTCCCCACCGGACCGACCCTCGAGACGGCAGGGCCACTCGAGCGGGTGATTGCCCGCGTCATCTCGCGAACGGTGGCTGAGTTTGCCCCCGGCCCGCCTGAGGCCCTGGTCGTCAGTTCGCCAAATGCGCTGGCTTCAGCGCCGATCGGGCCGCGCTGGCCCCGATGCTTCGGGATGAATGCCGAGGGCGCAGGCGGAACCGGGAGCCAGCGCGTGTTCGCGGTTTACCTCTGCGCCTCGCAAACGGGGTACGGCTACTCGGTGCCGCCGATGGCGGCTGTAGCCGCAACGGCGGACGATGGCCTGACGGAGGCGCAAGAGTTCGGACGCGAACAGGCGATCACCGATCCGGCCAGGTATTTGGCTCAGCTGGTCGAACACACGACCGAGCAGGTCGACCTGGCCCTCGGGCGTCAGCTATCCGTAGTCGTGCTCCAGGGCCGCAAGGACGACCTGACGTCGACATCGGGAAGCACGCTGGCCAACGAGCGCAGTTCCGTGCTCGCCGATCCGCGCTGGCCGGATGCGATGGCCCGAATTGCGGCGGCCCGGCCGCTGTTGATCGAGGTCGCGGACCCAGCCGACCCCGGCGCCGAACGCCTCGACCCGAACTTCGAGTTTCGCCCCCACGATGCCCCAGGGTCCATCATCTCCGCCGACGAATTCATGCGCCAGGTACGTAATCCGGCCGGAGGTGACGCGCTGACGGGCTGCTTCCGGTGGGTCGCACTTGGCCTGTACGACGAAGAGCATGCGTGTCAGGCCGTTACCTACGAGGGAGCATTGGTCGACCGACGGACCGGGGCCAAGTCACGTCCGGTGGTCATCGGCGACTTCCACCGCTCAATCGTCTTTGCCGTGCCCTATGGCCCAGACGGCAAGGATCCCTATCCGAATCTCGGGCAGGAAGGCGGCCATCCTCCGGCCGAGCTGGCGACCGCCGCCGCCCGCCGCATCCACCTCGATGATGTCGCTGGCGGCGACTTTGTCGGGACCTGTCGCCGCAACATCGGCCGCGCTCAGAACTACCTCAAGATCGCCGGCCGGCCGCCCAACGTGCGCGAGAACGCCATGGCAATTGGGAGCTTGGCCCGACTCGGCCATCTCAACTTTCCGACCTTCGATCCCGAAGGCGAGCGGGCGCTGATCTAGAGGCGCGATTAGGTAGGGCGATGTACAGGCCGAGATGTAGGAACCGCGATCGAGAGGCGGCGATGTATGGCTCAGTGCCTGCGCTCAGTCCCGGCGCGGGTCAAACGCCCACCAGAGGATGATCAGCAACGGGGTGATCAGCGCGCTGACAGCAAGGCTCGGGCCACGGACAATGGTTGATGTCGCTGCCGCGATGATGAGCAGCGTCACCAGGGCGAGGGCGAACCAGCGGACGAGCGACTTGGGTGGGCCGGCTGGCATGGTCGCATCGTCCTAGACTTCGTCCCGCCGCTTGAGGGCATTCCCGACTCGGACGCGACGAGTTTGCCGCCAGTCGGCAACTTCCCCCTCACCGTCGCGCCGCCGATCGCTCACGATGCCGAGGCGATGAGCAATCAGTCCTCGCTCCCGCTCGCGGCCTTCATCGACGGCGGCGCCCACCTCGGCGATGAAGCCTGGAGCGATCGCTTTCTTGAGCTCGGGGGCCGCCTGCAGCCGCTCTACGGCGCCGAGATCCAGCTCGACGAGCTCACTCCGGCCTATGAGGTCTTCGTCGGATCGGTCCTGGTCTTGATCTCGACCGCAGGTGCCGATGGGCCGGGCTGCGTGCGCGTCAGCGCCCTGGTCAGCGACGATCATCAGACCGCGACGATCGAGTGGGCCTTGCGCCGCAACCGGACCCTGAGCATGGCTCACCTGGCGCTCGTCGGCGCCGGACTCGTCGCCACCTACGACATCCCCTTTGCGACTGCGCGCGCTTCGGTTCTTGCCGCGGCGATCTCGAACGTGGCGGCCGCGACCCGCACGATTCGTCGCGAACTCGAGGCCACGCCGTTGGCGCGCCAGAGCGCAGCTTCGAAGTTGGTGCGCTGAAGCGTTCGCCCTCCAAGTTCCCGTTCGCCGCCGCCGCCGACCGTTTGGCGACCCTGCGTAATCAAGCCGGCGCCGGTCATGGCCGCGCCGCGCCCGACGCCCGGCCGCCGCCGCTGTGGCGATCGCGCGTTTCCCGCTCGACCGCGACTCGATGCCGACCGAACCAGCCCGTCAGAGCGGTAGCTGGGCCCCGCAGCGCCGGAACCACGGCAAACGCTTCGTCGCCGGCGGCGGTGCCTAACGGGCCCGGCCGCTGCCTGATCCTTGTACACGGCCTCGACGCGCACCTAGGCCCTGTTACGCACCCTAGATATGCAGTGCGGGCGTCAGCGCCGCCGTGGCGGGGTGTCAACTACGCCGTCAACTACGTCTCGTCTGCAGCTGCCGCAGCGGCGCTGCGCCGGGCCAGCTCGAGGTAGGCGCGGGCGGCCGGGACAGACGTCTCGCGCTCGAGTAGATGGATCCGCACCGCTTGGCCCGGGACCAGGTCTTCGAGGCGGGCGCGGATATCGGCGATTTGGTCGAGATCGACGGCCACGCCGCGGGCGTGAATCTCGCGGTCCTCGCGCGTCTCGACGACCTCGGTGATCCCGGCGATTTCGCTCACGGCGTCGAAGACCTCGGGGCGAGATAGGCCTTCGTTGGGCAGCCGGACAAGAAACGAGATGACCCCCAGCCGGCGCTCGTCGATGCGCAGCCAGTCGTGAATCACCGGCGTGCGCGACGGCGGCGCACTACCTGGCCCGCGTGGTCGTCCGCTGCGGCCGAGCGCCCGTACCCGTGTCACCGCCTTGCTGATCTCGTCGGCGTCAATCGGGCGCCCGAGCTCAGAGCTGGCCCATTGCGCGCGCTCGTCAGAGGTCTTGCTGGCGAGGCGACTGGCAATCCATAACGCCCGCAGAGCCAGCAGCGTCGGCGGCGCTACTGGTGCGGAGGGTCCAGTTGACTCAGACATGACGAAAACTATTTTGCCGCAGCAGCAGCCCTTATTTCAAGCCAAAAACGCGAAGATCGTCCGAACGACAAGCCATTATTTGGCCTGGATGGTGAAACTATTTCGGCAGTACCGTCGGGCAGTGAGTCTGCTGGCGAACCCGGATCCCTATCCTCTTGCCCCCGAGCGTCAGCCTGGACCTTCGGCCCATGGTCCGGGCAAGGTTGTTTAGGATGGCGCCGCGGTCGCCGAAAGGCTCGGGGATGGGCCAGAACCGACCCGCATCGCAACCCGTGACTCGTAAGAAGAACGTCAACATCATCGCCGACTTCGAGCGCGCCTCGTCGCAGCTGCCTGCCGACATGGCCAACTCGATGAAGCAGCGGCAAAAGGAAGTTGCCGCCAAGCGCCAGCGGGCGCAACTCAACGACGATCTTCTGCGTCTGCGCACCAGCTGACGGCGACCGGCGCGCCGTCGACGGCGCCGCTGAGTTGGCGAGCATCGTGATCGGCTGCTAGACACCACGCCCCTGTGGCGTCGAACAGCTCAAAGATCACCTTCCGCCCGGCCAGCGCAATCGATGGTGTGGCCGAGGTCTACCTGTTCGAGCCCGGCGGCGACGACCAGGCTCACTTCCACGCCCTGGCCGATCAGCTCGAGGGCAGCGGCGAGCCGAACCTGGTTCTGCGGCGCATCTTCGACGTTGTCCGCAGCCGTGGCTGTCGGGCGGTCGTCGTCGAGCAGCGCTACTCCGACCCCGACTACCGCAGCGAGTTCTGGTCGTTTTGGTCCCGCCGGTTCGAGACGACGTCGCCGGCGGCGCGGCGCTTGCATTTCTTTGCCGAGGCGATCGACGCCGCCGATCTGCACCAAGAGCTACCAAAGGAGTTGCGGCAAGAGCGCTACCTCGGCTTCTCGGTCCTGCGTCCGAACGGCCTCGGTCGCGTCGGGCGCACTGTCGTCGTGCCCCCGCTCGAGCTCAAGGACGCCATCCTCTGTCAGGTTCTCGAGCGCCCGAGCCTGTTCGGCAACGAGCTGCGCGTGCGCGGAGTCCCTTTTGCTCAACAGGACGGTGAGATGCTGCGCTGCGCCCACATCGCCGCCTGGCTGTGCCAGTACGTGGCCTGGCAGCGACGGATCATCGGCCGCCACCTGACGTCCGAGATTGCCGCCTTGCCGTCGGCCGCCGGTTCGAAGCGCCGCCCGTTGCCGTCGGCCGGCCTGACCGGCGAACAACTGCAGGGCATCTTCAGCGAGATCTCGCTGCCGGCCTTCTTCTACGACATGAAAGACCTGCCGGAGCTGCCAGGGCCGCTGGCGCGCCTCGAGCCGCCGAAACTGCGCAGCCGCGTTGCCCACCCGAAAACGACGTTCAACAAGGACGAGCTCAAGGCCGAAGAGCTGCGCGAAAAGGTCTGGCGCGTCGCCTGCAAGTACCTCAACTCCCGTTTTCCGATCGTCGTTTTCACGCGTGGGGTCACCGAGCCGCACGCCTTCTGTCTGGTCGGCTGGCGCCAGCTGGCCGATGGCCGCGTGCGCCTGATCGCCTGCGACGACGACATCGGCCCCTATGAGGAGATCGCTGATCCGCTCACGGACACCCGCCGCGGCGAGTGGGCCAGCCTGATGGTCCCGTTGCCCGAGAAGGTCCTGCTCACCGGCGAAGCGGCTGAGACACGAGCCCGCGACCTGGTGACCAGCGCCGGGCAGCTTTCGGCGGCCGACGGCGACCGCCAGTACCGCGATTTGGCTGAGCTCGAGCCCAAGCTGCGAGTACTCGACGGCGAGATCAGCGTCCGCTCGCGCCTGCTTCACGGCCGCGATCTCAAGGGCGAGCTCAAGAAGCGCTCGCCGGCGGTGCTGCGCGTCTACCGCCGTTCGCATCTGTCGCGCTGGGTTTGGCTGGTCGAGTTTCAAGATCGCGCTCGGCGCCGCGACGGCAAGCCGCCGGTCGTGGCCGAGTTCGTCTTCGATTCAACTTCCCCGGACGAGCGTCCGGTGACCCGACTGGCCACCACCCTCGGCGCCGTTCAGGACTCCGATGTGTTGCGACGCCAAGCCGAAGCAGCCGACGAGGCTGGCGCCGGCCAGCTCGGGGACGCAGGCGATGGCGCCGGCGGGGCAGAACCAGTCGAGGAGGCTGCGACTACGACACCGGCCCCGGCAAGCGAAGAGCCGGCGCTGGCGGCCCCGGCCACCATCGTCCCGGAGGGGCTGGCCGAAAGCGACGGTGAGCATTGGGAGTCTCTGGTCACCAGGCGCCCGCACACTGCCGTCGAAATCCAGGATGACGACGCTGACGCCGCTGGCGCTCAGGCTGGGTAGGGGAGCACAGGCCGGGTCTCGCGTCCGGACACCCCGGGCGTCCTTTTCGGGCAGGAACGGTCTTATACTCAAGACATGTCGACCGTGACCTGGATCATCGTCTTGGTGGCCGCCGTGGGCGGGGTGATCATCGTCGTCTCTCTGATCGGACGCGCTGTCGACCAAGCGATGGCGAGCGGAAAGAGAGCGATCGACCGGGGCAAGGTCGTGTCGCGAGCGACGTTGACCGCTTTCGCCACCGGTGGGGCCTCTCTTCTGTTTCCCAGCGCTTCCCCGAGTACCGAGCGCGAGGTCGCGCCTGAGTTCGGAGCGCGCAGTCGCGGGGGACCGCCCGACAAGGCAAAGCCGTCTCGGGCCGATGCCATCCTGCGGGCGCTGGCCAGTGGTGGCGCCAGCTTGATCTTCACCGAAGCTGAGCCTGAGACAAAGCGCCGGTCCGAACCGCTGGCCTGAGAGTGGAAGCGCTGTCAGACTCGAGCGCGTTCGCGTGGGGAGCTGTCGGCGGCTTTGTCGCCTTGACCGTCACCCAAGGCTTGCCGATCGCCGTATCCGCTGTCCGGACCGGCACCGGGCCGAAGCTGACCCGCTGGCGCGTGGTCGGTGCGGTGATCATCGTGCTCGTCTTCATCTTGGCCGGCGGCGTGGCCGCCGCGATCATGGACGACGCGACGAAGGGATCGCAGGCGCTGGTCTATGGAATGGCCTGGGAGGCCATCCTCGGCGGAGCGCTGCGGACCGGTGCGGCTGCCCTGCCCGGCAGTGGTGGCGGTGGCGGTGGTGGCGGCGGCGGTGGCGACGGCCCCGTCGTCGGTCCGTAGCGACTGATCTCCAAGCGACCGCCTCACGACGCTGCGTCCCTGATCTCAGCGCTGCAGCGCTCGACTTCCAAGAAGCACAGCGCCAGTGCCGCCACCAGCTCGACTACCTCCAGCTGGCGGCACCAGCTTTGCGCCCAGGTCTGGTCTGCCGCGGCGTAGCGGATTAGGCGCTCAGTGATCTTCGGGATCGCTCGCAGCAGCTCGCGATCGCCGGCGACGATCGCCGCCGCCACCGCCACCAGAAGACGAACTCGATCCAGATCATCTGGCGGCCGGTTGCAAAGGAGATCGGCGGCAATCCGCTTGACCGCAACGCGCAAGACCAAGCGCCGTTCGGCGTCGGTGGCGCAGGCGGTTCGGATCGTCATCACCTCTTCTAACCCCGCCCCCGTGACGGGCGCCCCCTCGCAGTGACCAGGGCCGATGTCGTCTGGCCGCGCCACCCCGGCCCCCGCCTACCACTCCTCCGGCCAGCTGGCTGGAGGATGGGCTTCGCCAAGCATCTCCTCGCGCCGGCGCTCGGTCTCGGCCAGTTCCTCGGCGGTCGGACCCGGGGCCGGGTTCTGGCGCGACGGCTGCTCGCGCAGACCGAGCCCGCTGCACTCGGCTTCGGCCGCCTCATACATCCCGGTCTCATGGGCGACACGCCGGGCGGTCAGGTAGGTCAGGCCCAGCGCCAGCAGCCAGTCCATCTCTGGGTCATGGGCCCAGCCCGGCCGCTCGTGGCCCTTCCCGGCCAGGCCGAGGTGCTGCAGGCTGGAGAAGACCGACTCGACCGCCAGACGCCGCAGCAGATAGACGCTGCGCTCGCGTGCTCGCTTGTGTTCGCCGCAGCGTGGGTAGTAGGTGTAAAGGCGCGGGTTCTTGAACGGGCGCGTCGAGACCTGCTTGCAGGTCCCGTTGACGCAGTTCCACCGGATCCGGGCCTGCAGGCCGGCCTCCTCACCGCGCGGGATGCCTTCTTCGGCGCGGCGCTTGGCGGTGAAGTAGTCGACGGTGTCGTGCAGCTTCATCAGCTCGCCGCAGCCACAGCGCGGCACGCCCTCGGTTTCGGCGTGGTCGTGGCGGCCGCTGACCTTGCCGTGACGGGCAAAGATCGGATGGATGCCCTGACGAAAGACGAGGTCGTGGGCGAAGGCCTCGTCGTTGTCGAAGGCGGCGTCACCGACCAGGATCTCGTGCGGGCAGTCGGGCCAGATCGCAAACAAGATGTCAAGCAGTACCCGCGCCGCTTGGCGCTCGTTGCCCCGAGCCGGGATCAGGCAGAAGACCATCGGCAAGGTCGTGGCCATGTCGACCAGGACCATCAGCTTGTAGCCGACGGTGAAGTCGCGGTACTTGCCGGTCTTCGGGTCGCGGTAGACGACCGGCGTAACCATGTCGCGATCGACGCCGTACAGAAGCGATCGGTGCTCATCGTCAACGGCTGCGGTCTGCTCGACGTCGGCCTGGACCAGTGAACCGTCGACGATCGCCACCTTGCCGATGCTCGGGTGCTTGAGCTCGCCGTTTTCGTCGCGCAGCTCAGCCAGCTGGCGCAGCAGCGCGATGTTGACGTGGTTGAGCACTGCGGCCGGCTTGTTGCGCAGCATGACCTTCATCGACTCATAGAAGTGGTTGCGGGCCGGCCCGGCGTCCGGATAGCCGTGGGCCCAGCTGGCCTGGGTATGGCCCTCGAGCAAGGTGCGGCGATGGCGGGCGATCTCCGGCCGGCCGAGGATGACGGCGCAGCGGATGAACACACCCAACACCAGCCGGCGCTTGGCGGCAAAGCCGCGCGATCCGTTCTTGGTCAATAGCCAGCTGGTCAGCCAGCGCCAGATCGGATGCCAGAGGACTGCGGCTAGCTCGATGTTGTCGTTGACGTCGCGGCGGTCGACTGAGACCGAGCTCGGCTCCGACGCCTCGAACGCCTTCCACAGGGCCTTGTAGTTGCGGCTGACCCGAAACTCCTCATAGGCCTTGTCAGCCAGGCGCTTGGCCTCGGCCTCCGAGAGCACCTTCTGCTGCACCTCGGCCTCGGCCAGCAGCTCATTCCTTTTCAGCCGCTTCCACTCACGGACGCGCTTGGAGCGCTCGGTCATCCCGGGCGAGGGCTGGCGCCCGCGACCGGTGCCCTTGTCGACGACGGTGGTGTCAGCCGTCGCCCCGTCGGGCAGCGGCCAGTCACTGGCTGTGCTGCCGTTTGCCCCCGCCAGCGCTTCCTGGCGCTTGGCCACGATCTCTTGTTTCTTGGCTTTGCTGGTACGCCTTGTCTTGGCCTTGCGAGCCATCTCAATCATCTCCCCATCGAGGCGCCGATCAGTGCCGGGATGGCGCTGTCTGCCTCGATGGGGCGAACGTAGGTCGCTATCGGTGCCCGGACCTGACGGCTGGCAGGATTGCGCCCGTAGCGGCTCGCGCTTCTGGCACGGCCAGCGCCGTGGTCTTGGTCTCCGCCGACGCGCTTCAGATCGGCAGGAGGCCTGCCGGGCTGCCCCGCCCGGCCTTTCCCTTAGCCCTCAGCCGGTGGCGCACCGATCTGGTCCGGGGGAATGACCCAGGTCGCGGCCGCCCTCTCGCTCAGCAGTGCCGGACCTTTAACCGACTCCACCGGGCAGCGCCGGCGCCGTGACCGCCCTTGCTCCGCTCGACCAGGATGCCGCGGCAATCGGTGCCTCCGATCGCCCCTCTGGCTAGCAGCATCCACCATCCCGGACGCAGGCGTAGCTCGGTCCGCACCACTCCCGCACCGTCGACATGGCGCTTGACCTTCTTGCTGCCCTGCATCGCGGTCAGGTCAAAGCCGCCATCGGAGGCGGCGTAGACCAAGCGAACAGCGCGGCCGCGCTGCTGCGCTTTCTTCAGTTGCGGACTGACACCCGAGCTCGAGCCCGTGCTGGTCGCCGTTGTAAACGAGAACTCGTGCGTCAGCGTCGGATTGCTGAAGGTGGTCGCCACCCGATAGGTAGACCGCGGCTCAAGCGGCTTGGTCGGGATCAAGAAGGCGGTGTAGTACGGCAGGTATGACCCGAGCTGGTCGTGGTTGGAGTCAATGCTGCGCAAGGCGACCGGTCCGTCAGGCCCGCTGATCGATGCCGACTCGAGCTTGACCTTCCCGGCCAGCGACGACGGAACGTTGACGTAAACGGTCACGTAGGGCCCAGTCTTCGTTCCACCGGGAAGGCCGACGAAGTCGCCCGGGGTAAACGGCAGCTCGGCCGCGTATTCGCTAAAGCGGACCCCGGTTGCGCCATCGCCCGGGTAGCTGTAGGCCTGAGGCGATGACGGGTCTGGCCGCGTGTAGCCGGGCCAAGTGGTGGCACAGATGAAACCATCGGCGCCCGAGACTCCCATGACCTCGAGCTGGGGCGCCAGCAACTGCGCCAGGTGGATCGGCGCCGTCTCGAACGGGTTGGAGTCCCAGGCGCTGCGCGGAGACAGGACGCTGTTGTGCCCGGCCCAGGCCCCGTCCTTGGTGTAGTAGGGCGAGTTCGGATTCTCGTCGTGGCCGAACTCGCCGGTCTTGGCCATGTAGCGGTTATGCAGGGCGCAGGCCTGTGACCAGTTCGGGTTCTCGGTGATGCCAGCTGGGATGCCGGCCGCCGCCCGTTGCTGATTGAGGGCGGCGATGGCTTCTGTCGGCTTGAGCGCGGCCGCGGCACGTCCAGTCCAACCGAGCCCAACCAGCGCCGCCAGAGCGATGCCGATCGCAGGCCTCAGCAGTGACGTCAGCCGTGGCATCCGCCTCGAGCCAGTCGCCGCTGGTCGACAAGATGCCCTGCGCCGCCGACCTTGCATCGTCTCTTTATTGATCAACAGGCCCTGCACACTCAGCGTGGCGAAGTAAATCACACGCTGAGGCTGTAGAAGAGCTGACAAGCAACTGGGAGCGTCCCGGTCGCGATGAAGGCCGAGGTGTTCCTAGCGGGCCTGGGCCGAGCGATTCGTGAGGCTCGACAGGCCAAAGGATTGAGCCAGGAGGAGCTCGGCTTGGCCACCGGCATTCATCGCAACTACATCGGGGGCATCGAGCGCGGAGAGCGCTCACCAACTGTCCGCAGCGTTCTGGTCCTGGCGTCGGCTTTGGATCTCAATCCCGAGGTTCTCTTCGCTCGCGCCAGCGAACTCGCTGATTAGCCGGTCGGCGGGCTCAGACCGCGGCTGCGAAAACGATCCCGTGTGGAGGCGTCGACGGAAAGGTTGGAACGAGTCCAACAAACAGCTGGACGCGCAAACCCAGTCCCGCCGAAGCGCTTGCCTGAATGCAGCCCCCGCCCGTTCGCGGCAAGGGCCCGTGCTCAAAGCGATCAGGCGCCATGACCGTGATCTGGTGAGCGAGGAGGGCGTCGCGTTCGGTGTTACCAGCTTCCATCGGCAAGAGCGTTACGGCCGAGATAGTGGGCCGCTGGAGTCCACTCGGCTACAGAAGGCGCCGCGGAACTGCTTGGCCCCCGGGCAGTCGCATTTCGTTCCTGGTTGTAGCGACCGAGGCTGGCGGCCGATCGCCCTCGCACCCAGATGGTTGCCGGGCCACGGCTGATATAGCTCGGCTGTGAACGAGAACGAGCGTGCCTGCGAGGCCGTCCAGCTGCTGGTCGCCCACGTCCGCGACGACGTCCTCGGCAATCTTGACGCGGGCGGTGATGCCTGGGAGAGGGCCGTTCTTGCTGCCCTTTTCAGCCATGCGCTCAGCTGCGCCGAGGCGGCTTTGGTTTTGGCTCGCGCTGGCTATGGCCGGGAGGTCATCATGCTCAGCCGACCAGCTTTCGAACTGATGCTCGACGCTCACTGGGCTCGCGCGAATCCCGATGAGGCCAAGGCACGCTTCGTCAAGTACTCGCGCTTCAGCGTTCACATCCAGCGCGCGAAGCTGCCGAACTACGCGGAGCTCGGCATCGATGAACTGCCCGGCCTAGAGGACAGCGAAGTCGCGGAGCTGACGGGTCTTTTCGGCACCTTCGGGCAAAAGGGCTGGACCGGCTTGACGATCAAGGAGAGGGTCCAGGCCATCGCCGAGCAGTTCGAAGCTGCTCGCCAGGGGATTCGGCTGCTGTGGGGTTACTACGACTTCGTTAACGCCCTCGCTAATGCCGAGCTGCATTCCGGAAGCTGGTCCCTGGCTCGTGCTATTCGGCGCGTCGAAACGCCCAAGGGTGAGCGGCTTCAGCTCCGGACATCCCCCGAAGATGAACTGGTTAGTCAGGGCCTCGGCGCCGTCTGGTGGTCGTTCGGGCATTTGCTGAGCGTGGTCGAAGCAGCCTGCGAGATTCCGATCGACCGCCTCCAGCAGGCGATGGATCAGGGTGCAGAGCTCCTTGGCTTTGAGCGCCTCGACGCCGACAGTTAACAAGAGGTCTGGGTCGAGGCGGCGCGGTGCAGTCCGCGGAGTGGGTCGCGCGCGTCACTCACTAGATGAGCCCTCGATTCGGCGCGTGGGCTCTAGGCGCACGAGCGCGTGTTAGGCAGTAACGCGCCGTTGGGGGAGGCTGCGATCCTTGCTTCTTGAGACGCAAATAGTCGGCTCGCAGCGCCTTAGCGCGCCGCCGACCGAACTAGCCGGCGTCCCCGCGCGCTGCAGCGCGTTGCCGCTCGAACTCCTCGAGCGAGCTTAGGACGATGCGCTGATCCGCGTCGCCAGTTGCCCCGGTCGCCTCGAGTTGACCGTCGGCGACGAGCCGCTGCAGATCCTCGAGCGAGAATCCGAGGCGGCCTGCCGCCTCGATTGGATGGATGGTCGCTGCTTCGTCTGACTCGGCCGCCTGCCCTGTCCCTAACTCAGTCTCGCCGCCGGCCGACCTTCCCCCGGCGGCCTCTGCTGCCGCTCTTGGGGGCCGGTCAGCATGCTGATCCTCTTCGGCCGCTTCTACCCGCCGAGCGCTCGATTCGGCCGCTTAGCGACCAGCTTCACGTCGCCGCCCGGTCCTCGACGTGGGTGACGCCGGGCGCCTCGACGCCTCGGACCGCTCGAGCTGCACCTCCTCGGGCCGCCGGCGTCCGCGCCTGGAGAGCCGGAGTTGCTGGTCGGGCTCTCTCATCCATTCTCAAACTAGGGTCAGCGGCCGGATCACCCGCGGAACGGTGCGGGGGGGTTTCGGTCACGCCACCTTTGTCTCGTCTTGGCACCGCCTGGATCTAGACGAGGTCATTTTCCGTCAGCTTTGGCGACGGGTACGAGGTTGACTCAGGGTCCCTTGAGTGAAAGGGTGGCGTCCGCGCAACGATCGGTCATGGCACGGAGGATGGAATGCGACAAGCCCGCTGCGGTTCCAGGAATCGGGGCATAGGTCAACGATCGATCGGCGACCGCTCATCAAACACGGCAGCCTCGCTTGGGGCCGCGGCGCTGACGGCGATCGTCGCTGTGGCGTTGGCGCCCGCCGCCGTCGCAACGGCAGACCTATCCGACGGAGAGGATTTCTGGTGCACGACCAACCCGTCCCAGGTTGTCTCCGCCGCCCGGGCGCTCGAGTTGGTCGAGGCCCCGCCCAAGGGCTCGGGCTCAGGGCCGGCAGTTGTATTGCCGGCCAGCCCGCAGGTCCTCAACCCGGGCGAGTGGAAGCAAGCCGATCTGGCCTCGTACTCGCGCTCGTGCTCGGCCGCCTTTCGCGCCCTGAGCGGGCAGCCGGTCGCGACCGAGTCAGACGACGAAGGATGGCTCAAGCCAGCTGGCATTGCCCTCCTCGGAGCTGTGCTCGGGGGCCTGGGCAGCTACCTGTCGTCTCGGCAGATGCAAGGCCGCCAGTGGCGGCGCGAGCTCAAGGCCCAAGCAAGCGCATCGTTGTCTGATTTGCTGTTGGCCAAGGACGAGCTGGTGCAAAACATCAATCCGGTCGGGCCGGCGCCAGCCATGGCCGAGCGCGTCGTCCGCCACGGACGCGCGCTCGAGGCGGCGTTGCTCGGACTCGAGGTCAAGATCCCGAGCGAGGTCAACAGCGCGATCGAGGATTGGCCTACGGCCGTCACCGGCGACCAGACAGGAATTGAGAGCGAGGCCAATGCGATCAAGAGCTACGTCCGTAGGCTTCTGTAGACCGGCGATCCAGATCAGCGCCACGCCGTCAGGAGGCGAGTGCCAAGGGGCTCGGGATACTCGGCCAGCATCGCCGTCTCGACCTCCTTCGGCACTTGGCCCCGTCGTCTCGCGCCAGGCGACGATAAGCCCAGCCGACCGCGCCAGCTGCGGGATCAGGCGTCCGCCCAGTGGCCAATTGGCACGCCGACTCCGAACCGCATGAGCTGGCGCAGGCGCCAGCGCAGGTTGTCGGCCTTGCGATGTCGACAACTCGGCCCGTCGACCAGTCGGCACGGCACCAGAGCTTGCCTCGTCGAGCGTAAAACCGAATGCTCAGGGTGACTTGATTGATCAAGGAACCCTCACATAAGATGCCGCAATGAGCGAGCTCTGGCGAAGTGTCTTTTCCGCACGTCAGCCTCGGCCGCGTCCCAGCGGGCCTGGCGCTAATTCCGTGCCGATCCAACCACCAGTCGGCTGGTAGGTGTCTGCGACCAGCATCCAAATTGGACCGAACACCAGGCGGGCCACCGCGGCAAGTCTGGCCCGGGAAGTTGCTCTGGCCCGAGACCATGATCGGCCACCGGCGCTCGACTACCGCTTGGCGTGGAAGTACTTGATGCCCAACAGTCGGCTTCGGCGGCGGGTTGAGACGGTTGAGCTCTCAACCATCACAAGTTCGTTCCGGACGTTGGCCATCGACATTGAGCTCCCGCGGCGGGGTACGAAAAGCCGGCGCTTCATGATCCCCGTCGCCTACTTCTTCAAGGATCCGATCGCTCCGGACCTCGAGGTTGAAGACGGTGCCGGTGCCAAGATCGTTGCTCCGACCAAGCCGCAGAATCTGGCACTGACGGCCGAAGCCCTGGAGAGACTCGTGCCTCGGCTTGGCGCTCCCGCGATGAGTGGGCGCGACACGCAACTCCTGTGGCGTCTTACGTGCGGCGAGCCGATCGTGTCGCTGATCGCGTGGGATCTACTGCGCCGCCGCCACAGCTTTTCGCCCCGGCTGCACGCGCTGCTCGAGCAGCTGCGATGGCGTTGGATGCTGTGGGTGCCGATTGAGGGCGCGCCGGGTTCCGAGCACCGGATTGTGATCCGCCGAACCGAACGAATCGACAGTAACCAGCTCTTCCCGCTGATCAGAATCCCGGGGGAGAGGCCGGCCCCGGCTCCGTTTCGAAGGTACCGCGTGCGCGGTCGTGTCCGGACGCCGTTTCGGCGCCCGGCACCGCTCGCGATAGCCAAGCGCCTGCTGCAGTACTTCGGGATGGTGCCGTTGCGGTATGAGCATCACGTCCACGAGGCGCACCGCTTTGCCTCCCATCACACCTGCATCCCTGCGCCGGCTGGGTTCGTGGTGCGAGACGTGCGAGTCATCGTCCCGGACGAGTCAAAGGAGGCAGAAGGCGAGGTCCAGCCGATCAAGAGAGCAAGAAACCGACCTTCTCTGACCAGCCAGGGAGTAGGCGCCCAGCTGGCACACCTACATGCCGGCCTACGCAAGAACCCACCGAAGATGGATCTTCACGTCATCTTTGGCCTGGTTGGCCGGACGACGAGCCTGTGGACCGGAGCCGTCCTGTTGACGGCGGTACTCCTCTGGTACTTCAATCACGAAGCCGCCGCGGTCGATGGCCTCGACTCAGATGAGGTTCAGTTGGCGGGCGCGATTCTCTTGCTCGGACCACCGCTCGCCGCTGGTTGGGCGGTCCGGACCAAGGCCGCTGAGCTAGTTGACCACTTCGCCAACGGAGCTCGTAGCTTGCTGCTTGTTGCGGCGGTCGTCTCGCTGTTCGCTGCGCTGAGCCTCACCCCGGTCCCCAACCCACTTGGCTGGGATCGCACGCACTCGATCGGCGTCTACACCAGCATCGCCTATGTGGCGGCACTGCCGATCACCCTCGGTTGGCTGACGACCTCACGCGCTGTCTGGTTCATCTACAGGTCGCTATACACACCGGCGCGCAACCTGAGCGTGATCGCGCTTCTGGCGTTGGCGACGATTGCCGTGGCGTTGAGCGCGCCTTTGGATCGACCGGGCTATGGCTTGCTCTTTGTCCTGTCGGGATTGGGGCTGGCCCTGGTCGGCCTCAATCCAGTCGGTGCGGCGCGTGTCGATAAGCGCGGGCTCTACCCGTTCATCGGCTTCTTGGCCGGGGCGATTGCTCTCGTTGCCGCTGGCTCATGGCTTGACTGTTACGGGCCACCGGGCGGCGCGGCAACCGTTCGCGACGGACTGCTGGTCGCCATGGCGATCGCCTTCGCAGCCGTAGTCGTCGACTTGGTCATACGAGCCGTCCGGCTTCTGAAGTGATCGCGCTTAGGAAACCCTCACAACTTGACGATAAAAGGAAATGTGAGAGGGTCGTCGTGCCCTACCTTGAATGAGGTGACAGCGATGTCAGAGCCGATAATTTCAGTTGACGACTTGGGCGCAGGGCCGAAAACGACGGCCCACATCGCGTCGGCGCCATCCCCGGCCGAATACTTGAAGGACGTCGAAGTCCTCGCCCCAAACGAGAACGGCTCCACGCCACGCTCTAAGCGGCGAAGCCGGCTGCGACGTCGAAAGCAGCGTCAGGCCCAGGACTGATCCGGCCGCTTGCGGCGCTGGCGGTGCGGCGGGCGCGGGCGAGGTCGTCCGGCCGGCGCCGCACCAAAACCGCCTGTGCCGAGCTGCGCTGACCTGGCACAGGCGGCCCAACTCTAGGTCGTGCGCCTTGTTGACACGCGAGCTTCGGATAACTAGCTGTAGCCCTCGGCCTATCCGCTCCCTGTTCCCAATTCTGCCCGCCGCTGTGCACGCTCGGATCGAAGGAATTCGTGAAGTAGACCCGGCTCGATCCGCCGCCTCGTCATGGAATCGCACTGAAGGATGACCGCGTAGCCAGGGCCGTACGCGTAGCTGACCCCGTTCTCGTTGGTGACGACCGCGCCACCGAAGGTGCGATCAAGACGTCCGTCAGCGATCCCCTCGCCTAGCTCAAGAATGGTGCGCGATCGGGCGCCGAGTACCGGATGCTCCTGCATCACCGGCCAGCTCTTTGCTGTGGCCATCGCCTCGACTGCGTTGGCCTTGGCGGCTCGGTCACCAATTTCGTCGGCGTCGGCCCATGCGTCCAGCCAGCCGCAAGCGACGCTGGTGGCGACCTTCAGCCGCAGCCCGTCCGGATTGAGCACCGCTTGGTTGGCGAGCTTTTCGAGGTCGAAGCCTGGTGGAAGCGGGACACCGCTAAGAAGCGAGTGGACCAGCTTTGCCTGGTCGCCGGGGCGAACCACCTCGGCAGGCATCGCCCCGAGCCACGTTGCCACGTCGGTCGTCTCGAGCGAGTTGAGGATGGCGTAGTAGGCCGCCTCGCTTCCGAGTCTCCCTCGGATCTCGATGAAGACGGCGCCATCTGGCGGCAGAATCGTCGCGTAGTCGCTGTCTCCGTAGCGAACGGTTGCCCCTGTGACGCCGAGGACTTCAGTGTCCACCAATGGTCCGACGTTGGCCCTGTCCTCCAGGTACCGCTCATACAGTCGAGCCGGGTACCAGTGGATCGTGAGCTCGCCGGTCCCGTCGGAAAATTGGGTTTCGCCGGAGTCGGGCTCCAGCGGCTCAACGTGGGTGATTGACCACCCCGGGGCCGTCACCAGGATCCGCGGGTTGACCTCGGCGACTCGGATCGCGGCGTTTGCGAACTCCAACCCGACCCCCGATGGACGCTCGCCCGAGTCCCGTGCTGCCAACACGAGCGTGAGCGTCGCAGCTACCAGGGCGGCGCCGGCGGCTATACGGAGTCCACGTCGGCCGGGCCGCACCATCGGCACGTCGCTACCTGAGCCGCCGCGCCTCTGGGCCAGCCGGAGGATCTGGGTCCGCTTGTCTGTATCCAGCGTCGCCGCGACTTCCTCGGTCGTGGCCGGGTTGCGGCGGGCGAGCTCGTCCAATGGGTCTGGATTGGGCCGGGTCATCATTCCGTCTCCGCATCTACTGACTGCTTGGTCGGCGGTGGCATCTCACCCTGGACATGTCCGGCCTCCTCGATTCGTTTCGCCAGCTCACGTCGTGCTCGATGCAATCGCACCCGGAACGCCGTGCGCGAGCACTCAAGGACAGCCGCGGCCTCGGCATGGTCGAGACCCTCCCAGGCAACCAGCCTCAAAATCTCCCGTTGGCCCTCACTAAGCCCGGCGAAAGCCTCGGTGAATCCGTCTAGCTCCTCGAACGAATCCGCAGGATCGCCGGCAACGGTCGAGGCTTGCGATCCAAGCTTGCCGCGGAGCCGAGCAACTCGACGAGAAGAGCGCTCCTGGTTGCGGATCACGTGGCGTGCGATCCCGTACAGCCACGGGAGCGACGGATCCGGTATCGAGTCCCGCCTTCGCCAAGCCACCGCAAATGTCTCGGCGACGATGTCTTCGGCCTCATGCCTGGGCACTCGACGGATGGCGAAGGCCAGGATGCTCGCTAGGTGAGCCTCATAGGCTGCTTCGAACCTCTCGGCGCCGTCCATCTGACAAGCATGTCCGGTAGTGGCAGCTCGTTACTGCCTTTCGTGCGGAGGAGTATTGATCGGAAGCTGCGCCGGGAGTGCCGCTTTCCGCGTGACCCTTGGCCGCGCGCCATGCTGTTGGTTCTCGCGCAAGGGAGGAGCGCGCGCGATGCAGACTGTCGCTCCTCAGTTTCGTCCCGAGCAGGAGCCGTAGGCACCCGAGCGGAGGCGCCCGCTGGTGGCGCGGAGCAACAGTCCTTCTCCGACCAGGTCATAGGACGGAGAACCCGGCGAGCGCCGCCCCAAGCACGAACAGAGCCAGACTCATCAAGCCAGCTTGTTCGTACCGAACCTGGCGCCGGCGCGCTGCGTCACGCTGCTTCACCCGTTCCACATCAGGGTCGGGGTCCTCCTTACTCCCCGGCTCCAGCCTCCTCTCGAGGAGGGTGGCGAGAGGAGAGCCAGCCAGAAGTTGCTGCTCGACTTGCTCGCGCCGCAGACGATGCGCCCGACTGAAGGATCGCTGTGACTGAAGCCCGAGACGAGCGGCCACGGCGGCCATAATGAGCCCCAAGGACCACGCCCCAATCGCGAGCACTGCCAGCTCGGTCGAAGCAGCCAACCTGGAGTCGGTGTCGGAAACGGCCCCGAGCAAGGTGAGAAAGCCAACGGCGGCGCCGCCATTGAGGAGCAAGAGCGGAGCAATGGCTGCATGCTCGAACGCCGTCGTCGCTTGATTCAGCGTGATCTCGTGCGAGCGCAACGCCTTGTAGACCTCGATCTCGGTCCCTTCGACCTCGTGGACAGGCGCCGCCTCGTTTCGATGGGGATCATGCATCGATCGCCGAGGCTATTCGAGCCCGCGAGATCGTTCGCCTCGGGCACTCGATCTCAAGGCTGGGACCGGTTACCCCGCCGATCAGGACGTCGCGGGAGGGCGACGACGCGCTGTTGCCGCTCGCGCGAAGCGACAGCGATCCGGAGAGCCGCGCGCTTAGCTCGCTCCGCTGTCTCGGCTGTCTCGGCCTGGTTGATCGTGACGGTCCAGCTCGCGAGCAGGTCGAGTGCCTCGGCGGATTTTGAGCCGGCCTCGGCGGTGTAGGCGACGACGGTGAGACCGCTGTCGGCGGACAGATCCATCATCTCGTACGTCAGGCTGAGCTCGCCGACCGTCGGGTGGTGGAACGTCTTCGTCCCGGTGCGATGGATGCGGACGTTGTGCGCGGCCCAGCGGGTGCGGAAGTCCTCGCTACGGGTCGAGAGCTCGCCGACAAGATCCGACAGATCGCGGTCGTAGGGATCGCGGCCGGCCGCGGTGCGGAGGATGGCGACGGTGTCGTCTGCGGCGCGCCCCCAGTCGACGTAGAAGTCCTGGGCGCGCGGGCTAAGGAAGACGAACCGGGGACCGGCCCGTGCCGACGCGGCACGCTATCGGCCGACGCAGACTCTCTCCCTTCGCGCGCTAGCCTTCCGCGCGCGAGCGGAGCTTCGCCGCCCTTTACCGCCCGCGCTCACCCTTTCGCCCACCCTGCGCACGATCATCAGCATGGGCAATCCGCAGTTGAGCGGGGCCGGGGTCCGAGAGCGGCTCGAGGCACAGCTCGCCTACTACCCGCCCGAGGTTGGCGTTCAGCGCGCCAAGTCGTATCTGGCCTATGAGGCCACCCGCGTGTGCGAGGCGCTGGGTCGCTGGCTATGGATCGTCCACTGGGAGAGCGCGTTGTCGCCCGCGGGTGCGCTCAAGCGGATGCGGAGCGGCTGCCCGAGGCACATCTCTTCGAGGTCGAGGACGGGCCGATCAGCCGCCCTGAGCTCACGGCGGAGGTCTCCGCTTGGTGGCCGTTCTTGAAGGGCCTCCACCTTGGCTGCGCGGCTCATGGCCCTTGGTGGGCAAGCAGCGCACGGCCGACAGTTGCTCGATCCGGGATGCGAGCGCCTCGTGCCGCCGCTCGAAGTCGTCCGCAATGGACGATCCGCGCGCGGCTTGCTGGGGCGGCCGTCACTTCTGAAAATCGCGCTAAGGGGCAGGCTTCCCGTCGAGGACCCGGAGGGCGTCTTGCTTTGCGGTGGCCAACTCGAAATGCGGACGCGCCGCTCGCTGTCGCATGCGCGTGGGACCAGAACTGTCCGTCCCGAGCGGAGTGTGCGCTTTCGCGCTGACCGCCAAGACCCCGCGTCCGGGCACAAAAAAACGCCCCCAAAAGGCCCGGGCGCATCCAACCGCCCGAGCCTCCCCGCTTTCACAACTCACCCCGCCCCACAGCCACGCGTGCGGCACAGCCCTCCGCACCAGTTCCTCAGCGGCACACCACACGTCGAGCGCTTCCATCAGCGCCGGCCGATCGTCGGTCAGCGAGGACATGAGCGAGCGCACGTGGCGGATCGCCTGCTCCCAGGACGGCTCGCCCTCGGTCGAGGTCTCCTTCAACCCCGGCCTCGCTCACAGCGGCAGCGCCCGGCCGGGTGACGTCGCGGAGGAGGCGAGTACCGTCCTGGCATGCATCGACCCTGCGTGTTGCTACTGACCGGCCTGCTCCTGGCGGTGGCGGGTTTACTGCTCGGCTGCGATGACGGTCCCTCGAGCAGTCAGGACGAATCATCAGCCGCGGCCGAAGCCGCGACGGCCTTTCTCGCTGCCGTGGCAAACGGAGACCCGGCGGCGTGCGACGAGCTTACGCCCCGCGGTGCCTCCCAGCTAGGCGCCCAAACAGGAGGCGCGCCTTGTGAGGGATCCCTGGCCGGTGAGCAGAACGTGCTCCCGAACAGCGCGACGAGGATCCGCGCCGAGGACCTCACTGCCAGCCTGGACGAGGGGACGCTCACTTTGGCCGGCGCCATGGCTCGCTTTGTGGTGGACCTGCCGGATAACACCCGCCTGACGCTTCTACTAATACGAACGGCGCAGGGCTGGAAGATCGACGGTTACCTGGTGACGGCGGGCGGCGAGATTTGCGAGTCAGGCGATCCGTGCCGGTCCTAGGTCAGCCTGCCTCCAGCCTCCGAATGCCGCCGCTTCACCGCGCTGCGAACAGGCGCCTAACACTCTCGCTCGAACTCGTGGATGAGCTCCCCCTTTTCATCGAAGTACGTAGCGCTTCGGATGCAGACCTTCTTGGTATAGATCTGGGTGCTGTGGCGGAAGTTCCGTTTTAGGCCGGCCGCAAGCGCAGCCCGACCAACGCGCTGCAGGCGGACCTCGCGCGAGCGGCCACCGGCCTGAGCCAGAACGACGGTTCGGGCAATCAGGGGAGCGATCACGAGCTCGACCCCCACGCGATGCCCGGGCCGGCCGGCAAATGCGATGAAATGCGGATAGCTCTTCGGCCCGCCGCACCACTCCTGGGGCACCTCGACTTCGCCGTTTCGCACCCGAATCCAGAAGCACGGATGTCGGCCGCTGCGTCGTGCTCCTGTCTGCCACCTCTGGCTATTGGTGGTGCCCTCGTCGAAGATGACCGAAGGCGTCTGAAACACGGGCGGAGCACCGCCGGCTGGCGGCGCCACGCCGGCCGCTAGCACCAGACTCAGTATCAGCGCGGATACGGATTTCATCCGTACTCTGCACCGACGAACGGGTTCACGCCGCGACACCAGCGGGAACCTTGATCCCCGACCTTGGGTTCACGCTCCTTGGATCCGCCGAAGGTGCGACCCTTCCTCATCTACCCCTCACCGTAGGCCATCGCGGCATCGTGCACGCTTCACTTCCACGACGATGTGTCGTTGAACGGGTTTAGGTGAGCGCATTGCAAAAGCGGGACGCCGCCGATCTGGATCGTTCGCCACTTCTTCTCACCATCGTTGTCGAGGAAATGCTCCATGAGTCTCGCGCACCATCGAGCCCTAGCGCTCTTTGCCTCCGTCCGCAGGACGTAGGGGTTTTCGGGATCGGACGGAAAGTCCGGATTCACAACCTCCTTACTGCTGGCGGCCCTGGTACCCCATATGTAGGAGCGAGTCTGCAGCCGCGCGCTTACGTGCGGCTGCGGCGCGGCAACCGCCGTCCATCTCGCATAGACGCCATCCTTGTCGTACTGGTTGCGCTGCTTGAGGATGCAGATGTGACCGTTGACGTACCACGTCGTCGTAATCCCGAACCAGTACGTGTCGAGACCGGTGTGCGGTTTGCACTTTCCGCGAGCGTGGAGCCAGCGCATCTGGATCGCCACCGCATCCGGTTGCGAGTGCACGGTCAGGGTGTAAGTGATCGTACGATCAACCGTGGTGCTTGTGACGGTGGCAGTGGTGGGTGCAGTGGTGCCATCCGCGAACACGACGCGTGGGCGGGCCAGAACCGTGCCCACGACGACGCCCGCGGTGCGCTCGGCCTGGACCGGCTCGTAAAGCGACTCTTCGAGCTGTGTGTCAGCTCTCGGGATGTTCGCGGGAGCGCTCGGGCCCCGAGTCGGGGCCGGGACTACCCAGCCGTCGTCAATCTCGGACGGCTCAGCGGGATCGACGACCGCGATGCGGCCGGATGAGAGCGCGCGAAGCTGGCCGCCCGCGTCCTCGGGAAGCGCGACCTGCCAGCTGTAGGAATCGGGCGCGGCTGGACCGCGGATGCTCTGGAGCATCGTCATGCCGGAGGCAGTCGGCCGAACGAACGTATCGGTGTCCGGCGCCGAGTTTGCCCACACGGCGGTGTCACCGTTCACGATTCCGGCGCCGGTCTTCCCCGACGTGGTCTGGGTTGGAACGAGGCAGGCCATCTCGCCAAGCATGACGGCACCCACGGAGTTCGCGCGGACCCGGTCGTCTGACCCACTGAGCGTTCCAATCGCTGGAATCCAACCGGCCTCCGCACTCCCCAGGCTCGGGTCAACGGTGGTTTCGATTTCGGCCGAGTAGGCCGACTGCGAGGGAGCGATCAGGGATGGCAGCACGCGAGACTGCGCCTGAGCTTGCGTCAGCGTTTGGCCTCCCGACAACGTGGTCGGGCTCACACTGGGACAAGTCGCCGTTGCCGCGGACTCCGACACGTCGTCCGTGTAGAAGTCGTCCGTATACAAGACTTCGGTCGCAACGTTCCCGGCGCGATCGGTGGCTTCGATCGTCACCCAATGCGGCCCTGCACCCCAGGCGGCGCGGTTATACGTCCAGCTCGAGACCGGACAGCCGCTCGAGCAGTTCAGGGTGCGGTTTAGCACTTCCTGCGTACCAATCAGCACTCGGAGCTTGCTCACATTCGAGACGACCGAACCGGTATCGCTGACGCCGATGCTCACTGTCCCGCTCTCTAGGCTCTGGCCCTCGCGCTCGACCAGAGAGCCGGAGAGGGACAGGGTCGGTTCGTCAGGGTCAAGCACGAATGTCCCGGTTCTCGGGGCGCTGTAGTTGTTCGCGTCATCCTCAGCAACGATCCGGTACGTGTGCGGACCCGGCGTGAACGCAGTCCGACCGGGCCAGAGGCGCCCCTGCAGCGAGCAACCGCTGCCCAGCGGGCAGGACTGCGTCCGGGCATCTACTTCCTGGTCGTCCACGTAGAGTCGCACGGCTCTGACGCCGGACCTGTTGTCGGTGGCTGAAAAGCTCGCATCGAAATCCGAAGGCACGTATGGGTTCGGCGTATCCACCAGCTTTCCTGAGGCAGTCAGCGCCGGCGGCGTTGTGTCGCGGACGTATCGCCAAACATTCGCGGATCGCAATAGGTTCGACATCTGGTTCGCGCGATACCCCTGGTTTGACGTCAATGCGAACACGCCCATCGAATGGTCATATGCTTCGGCGTCGCCGTAGGCCCCGTCGTAGTAATCGCTCGCACCAACCCAGACCGACCGGGTCTGGTGGGTTTGAGTCTGGCAATAGGCGGCCGAGGTGCCTGTCGTTTGCGTCCCGTTCATCGGGTTGTAGATCGTGACCGGCGCCCATTGGAACTGGTCGGGCATCCAGATCCCGAGCGTGGTGCAGCCGCCGGGATCGGTCCTCACGTGATCCCAGTTAAAGAAGTCGACTCGCTCGATCCATGAATCCCCGATTGAATTGACGAGCCACTCGCCGTAAGCGCCAGTGGCAAAGGACCGGCCCTCGCGAGCGCGATTGGTTATGCCGCCTTCCGAAGCGTCATAGAACCCGTTGAAGTCGTTCGTGTTCGAAGCAGCCCACCACCAGTAATCCAGGTTCGGGTTCGTTCCCTCCCAGTCGTATTGCTGGATCACGGGGTCCACCGTTATTGGCCACAGCACGTCCTCGGCGGGCCCGCGATCAACCTGGATGATCAACTCCTCGCCCTGGAACTCATATCGGACCGCTATCTCTCGTTTGGCGGCATCCCAGGCTCGCGGCGGACTAATCTGCGCGATCGGCTCTCCGGCCGCAGCGATCTCTGCGCCGCCGTCCGGGCGCTGGCTGAGTGACGCACCGGCCGGGACTTCGACGTCGAGTGGAAAAGTCGTGGGGCTGTCGGGAGACCGTAGAAGAACTGCGATCTCTGCGCCGGTAGCCGTAGGAGCAACGAGGTAGTCGCTGTCCTCGCCTGCGCCATTGGGATAGAAGACCTCATCGGAGACCGTCGTGGCTTCGGCGGGCCCGCTCCGGACTGGCGTGACCGTCATGTCTGCGGACGGGAAGTCGATTCCGTCCGCGAGATTCGCCGGGATCTCAGCTTCCACAGGAGCGTTCTCAGCCTCGAAGTGGTCGCCCTGTGCCGTGATATCCGCGTCCAGCGGTTTCTGCTGGCCCTCCTCAGGCGCTCTGAGAGGCAGCGTGCTCTCGACCTGGAGGTAAGCGGGCCCGCCGTCTGCGTCGGAGGTTTCGGGCGCGTGCTCCGAGATGCGGGCCGTGAACGCGTCGGAGTAGCCGACGATCCGCTGCCCAGGCTCCAGCTCGAGCTCCGGAATCAGGCGCGCATGGAGAATCTCTGCGAGGTGATCGCGGGCCACATCGATTGCTTCGCCATCGGTGAGCCCCCCATAAGCGGTCTGCGATTGCGCCACCGCAGCTTCGGAGGGAGCAGGAGGCGGCGCATCCTTGGCGTGCGCCAGTACCTCCTCAAACTGCGCCGTCCCGGGGCCCGGAGGTTGCTCCCCGCCACTAGACATCGCCGGCGTGGCGGCAAGGGCCAGGGCGCAGACGGCAGCGTAGGCGACCTTGGCACCCTGTCTGCGTCGTGGAACGCTCGTCGGCGTTGCCGGGCAAATCGCGTCGCCGCTGACAGACCGTCCTTCGCGTACCGGGTTTCGCCTGATGCACGCGCCGAGGCGCGCCACGGCTGTGAATGCTGTCAGCCTTGCGGCCCAGCGAGTCCGCCTCGGTCGCTGTGCCGACGCAGCGTTCCCTTCCGTCGTGCCGCCCATGGACCCTCCTTGGTCTCCGATGCGAGGCATCCGCCTCCGTTGCCGCTACGAACCCTATGCGCGCGCCAAGGTCGCGGGCAACCGTGGAAATTACGGACACGGTTCGTTCACTCGCCACGCCGTCGGCCATGCGCGATCGGATGCCACTAGACCACGGAAGCCGGACGTCCAAGCCGTTGGAACGGGTGACGCAGATACGAGGTCGATCGCTCGTAGGTGGGTCGCGTTGCTCCGGAAGGGTGGTAGCACCCGCTAGCGGATCGCGCGTCCCGGACAGTCTCGTCCGGGCACGAACAACGCCCCAACGCCGGGGCAGATTCAAGCGCCCAGACCTTCCACCCTCACCTCATCCCCCAAGGCTTGGGGCGCCCGGATTCGAGCTCGACGCGGGCGAGGCTCCACACCGTTCGCCGCTAAGCCTGAACACCAGTCTTGAACGCCGACACGAGATCAGGCGCGCGTTTGCGTCGGCCAAGGTGCGAGCCGACGCAGCAGCATGAGGATGGCTGCTGGTCGCCCAACGGGCCGCCCAGGCTTACATGAAGTCGCGCCCGAGTGGCACGTTCACCGAAGACGCGTACGCCGACCAGCACTAGAGCGCCGGGGCCAGCGCTAGCTTCGTTCGGTTATGGCGGAGCACTACCGCAACCGTTCACTGCTGGGGATGACCGGAGCCGACGTCGAGCCGATGCGCGAGCTCGGTGAGACGCTGTTCGTCGAGCTAAAAAGTGGCGGGGACGACTCGGGCCACTACCGGCTATCGCAGGCAATCGCGGCGTTCGCGAACACGCTCGGAGGCTGGCTGCTGATCGGCCTCAACCAGACCGGCGAGCAGGTTGCACCACCACCGCAGTGGATCGTCGAGGCCGGTCCGCAGCTCGTAGATGCGATTCGCGATCGCGTTCGCGGCCACCTCGACCCGCTTCCCGCCTTCGAGGCGCGGACGTTCGACCTCGCCGGCGGCCCCGTCGGCGTCGTCCGCGTCTACGAGTCAACGGATACCCCGGTGGTCCACATCGACTCGGGCGCCATCTGCATCCGCGAGCCCGCTGGCGAGCGCGACGCGCAGCGCGCCGGTGGTCCGGGTGCGACGGCCGCCACCCGCCGGCGCTTCGCCGTCGGCCAGGTGCGCAACCAGATCGAGGTGATCGAGTTGGCCCGTAAGGGCGAGCGCGCCCGAGCTCGTGCGGACGGACTACTCAAGCCCCACGCACTTCCGATCGTTGTCGATGATCTCGGCTTGAGGTTCAGCCAGGCGGCGGGAGGGAAGCTCGAGGTGCACCCCGATATCGGCCCCAGCGTCTTCGTCGAGCTGGCGCCGCTCTCACCGCCGGCTCGCTTCGCCGCCTGGAGCGTCAGTGAGGGCGCCGTCGAGACCGGCAAGGAGCGCCTTGCCACGCTAGCCGCCACCGAGGCCAAGGAGGTCGGCGTCGAGCCGCGGGCGCACGGGGTCGTTCTTCGGACGCATCTCGGTGATCAGGCGCTTGTGCGCGGGGTCGACGGCGACAAGTTCGGCGGGTCCGTGACGCTGATCGCCGACGGCGCCGGGTTGGTCGGGGCGCGTTTCAGCATCCGGCGGTCCGAGGACCGGGAAAACGCCCGCTACACGCCCGAGCGGCTCGCGAAGCAGCTACTCGAGCCGACACTGACGGCCCTGTGCGGCTGGCTCAAGGACCGCGAGATCCTCGGTCGCGCCCTCACGCACCTGTGGTTCGTGCGTCTCAGCGAGACGATCACCCTCGAGGTCGGCGGCAGCTTTCAGAGACAAACGCCAGCTGGGACGCCCGCAGGGACGAGCCAACTCTCCCGCTCCAGTCCGAGGAGGAGATCAGCGCCGTCGCCAAGCGCGCCACCGCGGTCTTCGCCCGGGCCTGCGGATTCGAAGTCTGGGGCTGAGCTCGTGATCTCGCCGGCGTTCGAGAACCGCATGGGAACTGGAGGGTGGCTGGGTGAGGCTCGGCGCTCTGCGCGGCAGCCGTCGCTTCCGTTTCCGCGTGAAAGGAGCAACCCCTACGGCGCGGCCGGATAGATCACGTTGCCCGAGTAACTGAGCCCAGTCGGGTACTGATCTTCTGGACCGAAACGGACACGATCACGCTTGTTGTGGACGAGCAGCATGATGGAACGGAGGTCGTCATCCAGGGAGAGGGACCGGGCAAGGTTCGCGACGCGTTCGAACGGCTTCAGCTCTAGCTCCTGCCCCGGACCTGACGAGAGTCGGCCGGGCCAACCGTCCGGTATCGATTTGCGAAGACGCAGTGCGCCATGCCGTTGGTTCTCGCACGGAGCGGAAGCGACAGCTAGACGGTCGGGTTGAACGGGTGGCCGCCGAGAGAGAGAGCGAGGCGATGGCGCCGTCGCCGCCGGACCAGCTGCCCACATCAGCAGCGAATCGACTCAAGGCGAAACACCGCCGCATCGCCTCCGGCGTTGTTGATGACAGTCACGCGCCCATCACCGAACACGACATCGGTCGGCTCGGATCCGGACTCGACGACAGTGTGGCTGTGACCCGGGCAGCGGCTGATCGCGCTGACATCGTTGCTCTGGTAGCCGGCGACGAGGATCGTGTCCTGGCCCGCGGCCAGGCCGCCGGGAACTCGAATGCCGGTCGGAATCCCCTGCGGCCGTTCCTCTCTTTTGGCCGCGTCGACCAGCGTCAACTCGTTGCCGGTGGCGTGAGCGATCCAAACTAGCCCGCCGGCGACAACAAGATCTTGTGGGTCGGCCTCGACCGGGATCTGTGCCGGCTCGGCCTGCAGATGATCGGGATCGATCCGGACAACGCTCGGGTTCGGGGTTGTGACCCAGATCGCACCCTCGCCGGCGGCTATCGCCGTGGCCTGGCCGGAGTCGATGCTGATCTGCGCGACCTGTTCATGGTCCGGTGTTAGGACGACGACGTCTCCGATAGCGGTGCGTTTCAGCCAGATCAGGCCGTTGGCGACTTCGACTTCGTTCTCGGCCTCGGGTCCGTCGTAATAGCCGCGCCAGACCTCATTGCCGTCCAGGTCGAGTTGGATCAAGGCCGGGCCGGCGGTGATCCAAATGCCATCCGCGCCGATGGCGATGTCGTACGGATTCGGGGCGTCGAAATCGACACCCGAGGCGCTATCTGGGTGCCTGGGATCGGCGAAGTTGAGAAAACCGCTGCCGCTCTGATTGATACCGACGATCCACAACGTGCCATCCGGAGCTAGCGCCGCCGCTCGAGGGAAGTCGCCAATCGGGATGACGCCGTCAGGGGTGATCGTCGGTCCCTCTCGCTTTGCAAACGTCCGTGGCGGGTCGGTGAGCGGGATGCTCGGACGATCGGTAGGAGGGTGGCTCTGCGACGTTTCCGCAGTCGAGGTCCCATCTTCGTCGGCCGAGGTCCCGTTTTCGTCCACCAGCAGTCTGAGCCCGCCGGCGACAAGACAGACGCCGATGACGCTGATCGTTATCGCGACTGAGTGGCGGCGCAAAAAGGCCACGATCCGCTGGACGGGTGTGGTCGCTGTCGCCGCGGCCTTGGCTGCTGCTCGCTCGGCGCGTTCGTTTCGCCAGCGCAAACGGGTGAAGATGAGCACCGAAATGACGGCAACCGTGCCGAGGACTGCTGAGACTCTCGCGCCTTGGTCCCACGCCGTCGTCAGGACAAAAAAGGTCGCCGCCATCGCAGCGATGACCTGGGTGACACGGGCCCAGTTCAGGCGCGGGGCCTGGTGGGGGTCTGGAGATTGGGGGTTGGGAGTCATCGCTGGAAAGGCTCAGCTCACTCGGCCGCAAAACCCCCGTCGCCATAGGGGCATCCGGGTCGGATGACGAGGCCGTGGATACCTCGACAGTTAGTGATCAATCAGATGTACCAGAGTAAGGCGGTCTACCCGATGTTGCGTCAGCTGGCTTGACGCCTTGGGAGACCTTCAGCCACTCAACTTTACTCAGCAGTATTCGCGTAAACCGATGACATCGGATAGGTTGAGCTCAATGGCCTATTGGACGTGGCTCATCACAAAGCGCGACAAGGAGGATGAAGCGGGAGAGCTCGGCCTGCCGGTGACTCCTGGCCAGATCGACGAGTTTCCGGCAGCTCGCGGCGATCACCTCGTCCTCATCTCTTCCGGTGGCGAGATTCTCGGTGTTGCCGAGATCAAGCTCCTGCCAGCCGCTACCGGTCTCTTCGGCACCGCGCTCGGTGACTACGTGCATTGCAAGCGATTGGTGGGCGTTGACGGGGGCGATGGCATCCCTGAAACCGATCTCAACCTCCCAGCTGGCATCGATCCACACCGGGATCTGGTCAAGATCGATGCTCGGCAGGGGAAACGGATTCACGACACCCTGCGCGTCCGAGCTCACCACAAGGGAACAGCGGGCCGCCAACAAGCCGAAGGCCGGTGGCTGCCCGCTCAACCCGATCGCGCCGATCTGTCGGCCTTACCGCCGTGGCGCCCACAGACTCTAGGTCGGGCAATGAGTGACGGCGAGCTCGAGCGACAGGCATACGTGACGGTCGACGAGATCATCGGCGACGGCGTCGGTCTGTTGCTGGCGGCGTGGCCGCGCGTTGACGACAACGGCCGGCTGCGCTTTGGGCCTGAGGAAGATCAGCTTTTGCTTGGCGCCGACGCTGGCGCCTTCACGACCTATCTCGAGCGCGAGCGGATCGTGATGGTCGCCAGCTTCGAGGGCCAACTCGAAGATCAGACGGCGGCGGCTCTGCGCCGACGCACCCTCGCGATCGGCGATGTCTTTGCCATTCGCTGCGACGCGATCGAGTCGACGCTGACGAAGGAAAGTCCGGGGAACGAGGGCGAGTGGGTTGCTGACTTCTCGCGCCTTGAGCATACGCGCGTCTACGACTTCTCAGCCGAGGCGCGCCAGCGCGCCAAGGTGGCGATGGCCGCGGCCCTGGCCAGCCCGCTTGACGAAGACACCGCCCGCGAGGTTCTCGGGTCCGACCCAGTCGAGGAGGCGGCCGCGGAGGCCGAGGCAGCGCAACCGCTCGCCATCGGCCCCGAGGGCGTGGTCCGGGCCGACGAGCTCGGAGATGAGGAGGAGCCAGCCTGATGCCAGAGCCAGCTGGACTTGTTCAGGCGGTCCCAGCTGATCTGCTTGAGGATGGCGACTTCCTGGCCTCGGTTGCGGATACCGACCTCGTCTATTTTCTGCTCAACGTCGGCGACGGCGACACGCAGTTGGTCCTGCTCCCGGTTGATCCGATCACTGGACGCCGCCAGGCCCTGGTCGTTGACGTCGCCAGCCAGCGCAAGATCGACGGTTTGCTGGCGGCGCTGGAGCCGACGCCGCTGTTCTCGGCCGACACCGCCGCCGCGCACGAGCCATTTGCAGTCGTGGTCGCCACCCATCCCCACGCCGACCACATGGCCGGCATGCCCGGGTTTCTTGAGCGTTACCACGCCCAGATCGGCGAGTTCTGGGAGCCGGGCTACTTCCACACAAGTGCCGGCTACCACAACATGATGACCGCGCTAGAGACTCATCAGATCCCGTTGGTCCAGCCGACCAGCGGCATGATGCGCTTCGTCGGCCAGGTCAAGGTCACGGTCCTCACCCCAGGGATCTCGCTGCGCAATCGCTTCGACACCTACGGGATCGAGATCAACAACTCCTCGATCGCCATGCGCCTCGAGTTCCCGGCCACTCGCGTCGTCGAGCGGGCCGGTGACCGGACCTTCACCCGCCCGCGTGTGCAATCGCTGATCCTCGGCGCCGATGCGCAAACGCAGTCGTGGGCGCAAGCGATGAGTGACTTTCCTGAGCTCAGGCCAAGTGAGTCGCCGGCGGCGGCCGTGCTCGACAAATCGCAAGGGCACTTCCTGCTGTCCTCGAACGTGTTCAAGGTCTCCCACCACGGCTCAAAGCACGGGATGAATCTCGAGCTAGTCGAGATGATGAGGCCGAAGTACTCGCTGATCTCCTCAGTCGGCGGCAAGGGGAAATACAACTTCCCGCACTTGCTGTGCATGGAGGCTCTGCGCGAGGCCCGCGATCCGATCGCCTCCCATCCCGACGGCAAGCACAAGCCCGACCACGAGCTCAACATTCACCTGACTGCGGCGTCTGACAGCGCCGGCGTCAAGCTGGGCTCGATCGCTTTGGTCATGTCGGCGACCTCGAACAAGACCGCGCTGTGGCGCTTTGGCGACGAACCCGGCGACGCGATCGACTTGACCACAGCGCGCCGGTTCAGCGTCTAGCGATGGCGTCGGCGGCGTCCGGCGGGCCGAGCGAGCCACGAATTGGTCTGTGCCTATCGGGCGGCGGCTTCCGCGCTGCCCTGTACGGCCTTGGCGTCGTTCGCTATCTGGCCGAGGCCGGACACCTCGGGCGGATCGCCGGGATCTCAGCCGTGTCCGGCGGCTCGATCGCTGCCGCCTACCTGGCCGATCGCTGGCCACGACTGGTCGTTGGCGGGCTGTCGGCCCAGACGTTCGTCGACGAGGTCGAACAGCCGCTGCACGCCAAGCTGGCGCACGCCAACCTGCGCAACCGAGCGTTGCTGCGGTGGGTTGGTGGGCGCCTGCTGATCTTCGGCCCGAACCGGACCGAGGCCGCCGGCAAAACGCTGGTCCGTCATCTGTTTGAGGCCGACAAGGTCGTCGATCTCGATCCGGGTCTGCAGGTCATCCTGACCAGCACCGACCTCGGCACTGGCCGAGCTTTTCGCGTTGCCCGGGAGTTCGTCGGCAACTGGGACTTTGGTTATGGCACACCGCCACCGGCCCTGGAGCTGGCGACCGCCGTGGGCGCCTCGGCCGCAGTGCCGATGATCTTCGCCCCGATCGGGCTCAAGACCGACGGGCTCGGGCTTGAGGACCCGCCGCCGGTCCTGTCGCTGGTTGACGGGGGCGTGTACGACAACCTCGGCCTCGAGTGGTTTCAGGGCTGGTCATCGGGTCGCCCGGACAGCGCTCGCCCGGCCGACTTTCTGATCGTCGCCGACGCCTCCGGCCTGCTCGAGGCTAAGCCGCGCCGCTATCGCGGCCTGCGCGCCATCAACCGCGTACGCGCGGTCCAGTACTTCCAGACACGAGCAGCGCGCATTCGCTGGCTCGTCGACCGGATGCTGGCCGGGACCGATCGTGGCGTGTTCTTCAACACCAAGTCCGATCCGAAGGACTTTCGTCTGCCCGACGGATCGCTGGTCGATCCGGCGCTGGCCGCCGGTGCCCTGCCGGTCGGATTTGGTTTGGCCCTGGCCGGTCTGCGAACTGACCTCGACCGCTTCTCACCTGAAGAGTCGAGCCTGCTCGCCTACCACGGCTACTGGTCAATCCACACGCGTCTGGCGGCCCTGCATCCCCAGCTGGCGGTGTCCGAGCCGCAGTGGACGCAGTGGGCTGGGATGGAAGACGACGAAGCGGCGCGGCTGCTGAACGTGCTGGCCGCCGGCGCGAAGCTCAAGGCGTTTCGTTAGCCAAACCGCTAGGAGGTGGCGAACACGACCAGGTCGGCCAACGTCAGCTCGTCGCCGGCCTGCGGTATCGACGGCCGCCACGATGGCTGCTGGTTGACCCACGAATGCGGATCGAGCTGGAGCAAGCCGAGGAGGACCTCGGCGACGATGCGACCGCCGACCGCCCCGAGCTGCTGGCCGCTATGGCGGACCTCGGCCTCCTTGAGGATGTAGAACCAAAGCGGTGTCGGGACGAGATCGGTCCCGAGCTCTGCCGGCGTTAGCAGTTCGGCACCAATCAGCTCGGCGACATCCTGGCCGCTGGGCAGACCGAGAGCCTGGCCGCGCAGCAGATTGCGAAGCGCAAGCGAGCGCTCAGATTGCGGCAGTGAGAACAGGCCCGCCGCCAACCTGGTGTCGATCAGGCGCGACGGCTGCGGGGTCGAGCCGCCGATGACCAAGAACATCTTCCAGTCGATCGACCACTGACTCGGCAGGCCGCGAAATCCACGGAGGTCATCGAACTCGCCCACTTCCCCAGGCAAGAAGATCGGTCGATCGCGAACGACGTCGTTGAGGTGATAGGCCGGGCGGATCTGGCTGTGCCCAAAGCGGAAGCCCGCGGCAGAAAACTCGACCGGCATGTAGGCGTTCTCCTTTGGCCTGTAATAGCGCAGCTTGAACTCAGGCAGGCCGAGCTCCGGGAACTCAAACAGCTCGGAGACCAGGTCGCCGCCGACTAGGCGCGGCAGGAAGTCGTGAACGACGATCCACTGGTAATGCCAGCGCAGTAGGCGCTGCGCCTCGTCAAAGCGCGATTCCTCGGCCACGGCCGCGCCCTGGGAAACCAGGTCAACGAAGCGGTTGTGGGCCTTGAGGAAGACCAGCTGCAGTTGGGAGACGATGATGTTCTCGTCGTTGCGCGGATCGCCAATCAGGGCAACGTCTTGGCTGTTACGCGGAAGGTCCGCTTCGCCGCCCTCATTTGAGCCGATCAGCAGCTTGGCGTTGTCGCTGCCTCTGTCGTATTGGAATGGCTCGTCGGCTGGGCCAGAGCCATAGAGCGAGTCGAGATCAAAACGCGGTGACCGGAAGTCATGAAGGGCGTCCGGGTCGTTTCGACGCTGCAGCTGGGAGACCGGATCGAAGGTGATGTCGTGGTCGACGAACTGGCCGAAGTAGGTATAGCCGGAGGCGATGGCGTCGTTGTCGCCGGTGTCGGGCGGGGCACCGGGGCTGCCCCAGCCGCCCGGCTGGTCGGGAGCCGCCGGCTGATCAAGCATTTGCCCGGCCAACTGCTCGAAAACGCCCTCGAGGTCTAGTTCTGGATCGAAGGCCGGGCGCAGTTTGCGGAACAGGCGGCCGAACCGGCCTTCGTGCAAGCGCGAAAGCGGTACCCGCCGCTGACCGCGCGGCGCCCGGTAGCCGTGAAATGGATAGCTGGTCATCAGGCCTCCTCGCCGTACGGACCGACTGCAACCCGCCGCCCCTGTGCCCATCGACTCCCCGCGGACGATCGACTCCCCGCGGACGAGAGGCGGGGCGGCTGCCTCGATCCTACTTGATTACTACTCTATTTCCTGAGTAAACAGTGGTAGGTTGAGCAAAAGCCCTGCGGATGGGTTTGAATCGGAGGAGAGGAAAATGGCTCAGCGTTTCGAGAAGGTCAGCGATCTGGCGGCAGCGGTTGAGGAAGATGATGCGCTTGCGGCGAAGCTCAAGGCAGACCCGGCCGGCGCGCTCAATCAGGTGGCCCAGGGGCCTCTCGGCACTGACGTCTGGATCTACCGGTTGACGGTCAGCTTCCTCGGATCGGTAATCGTGCTGGCGTTGGTGGCACTCGCCGCCATCACCCTCAATGATTCCGACGCAGCCGTTCCCGATGGCATCGTCGCCCTTGGGTCGGCCGCGGTAGGAGCGTTGGCCGGGCTGCTCGCCCCGAGCCCCAAGCAATAGGCGCGGTCACAGACCGGGCAGCGATTAGCCGCGAACCCGGCGCGGCGATGGCCCTTGGGGCTGGTCGCTACTCGTCGGCACGGGTGTGACGGATGCCGTCCTCCGTTTGCCCTGCACCGCCATCCCCTCACCGCCGGGTCAGCACCGGCCAGCCGGCACACGAAGCCGGTCGCGAGCACTTCGGTTAGAACTCGGCGACGCCGATCTGTCGCATCCGCTCCATGCCGTCTCGTCACAGGCCCGAGGTCTCGGACCTCCTACGGTCTAGATGAGCGATCAACCGGCGCCGCCAGCGCCGTTACCCAGCGACGACTTCGTCGCTTTTTACCGCGCCTACGCCGAGCGGATCCTGCGCTTCCTGGTCCGCCGAGTCTACGACGCTCAGGTGGCGCTTGACCTGACCTCGGAGACCTTTGCTGCCGCCTACATCGCGCGTCGGAAGTTTCGCGGTCGGACCCAGGCAGAAGCCGAGGCCTGGATCTTCACCATCGCCCGCCATGAGTTCTCGCGCTACCTGCGCCGCGGCGTTGCCGAGAAAAAGGCGTTGGCACGGGTCGGGATCGAGCCGCCGCGCGTTGACGCCGAGGAGATCGAGCGCATCGAGGAGATGGCAAGCCTTGCCGATTTACGGGCGGCGGTGGCGGTCGAGCTCGGGCGGCTTAGCGAGGGACAACGGCAGGCGGTCGGCCTGCGCATTGTCGACGAGCTTCCGTTTCCCGAGGTTGCTGAGCGGCTGGGAATCTCAGAACAGACCGCTCGGGCCCGCGTCTCACGCGGACTGCGCGCGTTGGCCAAGGCCCTTGAAGGAAGCCGGGTCGTGGAGGACTGATTGAAGTGAACGAATTCCCATCCTTGGCATACCTGGAACGCGAATTCACCCGCCTCGAGGCCGAGGCCGAGCGTCAAGCGCCGACGGCGATGCTGCGCCAGCGCCGACGGCGCCTCGTGGCTTCGCTAGTGGCGGCGACGGTGGCGTTGATTTTGGTCGTCACCCCGGCCGGGGCGGCGATCGTCGACTGGATCGGCGACTTGATCGGGATCGGCGATCCTCCTTCGCGGTCGCAAGGTACGGACGAGCCGGCGGTCGTCATCGGGGTCGGCCGCTCGCCCGATGGCGGTACGTTCGAGCTCGTGGCCACGCGCCAGGTCCCGGGTGGACTCGAGCGGTCGACGACCTGCCTGAGCGTCGACGCGCCACCGGGGGCGGTAACCGCGGCCGGCGATCCCTTGGCCGCCGCCAGTTGTCTGACCGAGGCGGCCATGTCTGAGGTCGAGGCCAACAAGATCACGACCTCGGCCGGGACGGCGCCGGCGTCGCTCGCGTCACGCGGGTCGATCCTGGTGCAGGGGCTGGTCACGCCGGCCGCGAGCACGGTCGAGGTCAGCTACGGGGTGGACGGGCGAGCGCAGCGAGCGCCAACAACGCTGGCTCAGCTCACGCCCGAGCTCGCCGCGCAGATTGAGATTGAAGAAGAGGTTGGCTACTACGTCGCCGTCCTCCCGGCGCAAGCGCTCGGCCCGCAGCCGACCAGCCGTGACGTCACAACTCTAGTCGACAGCATCCGGGCCCGCGCGATCGGGCCAGCTGGTGAGGCTCTCGGGTCGGCCAAGCCCGCGCCGAATTCGATCATCGGCATCTTGTATGACCTTGGCCTTGACGGGCCGCCGCCAGCCGATGCCGACGGTTGAAAGACGTCCGCAAGGACGAGGCAAGGCCGCCGACCGCGCTCAGCGCGGTCGGCGGCTCAATACCTCCAGGTGGCTAGCGGCTCCGGTTTTTGTCGGCCGTCGCTAGCAGTTGGTCGATTTCAGCCTGACGATCTCGCAACTGGGATCGCTGAATGAGTCAAGCGAGCTACCCCAGCATTCGTCCGATCCTCCGGCTCCGCCGTAGGCCTCATCGTTACCGGCGCCGTCGTCGCAAACGATGGCGAGGTCACCGGCGCCGTCCATACCGCGGACCTTGTCGCAACCGCTGTCACCGCCGTAACCGATGTCAGCGTCAGCGCGACCGAGCAGATCGTCGCACTGGCCATGCCCACGCTGCTCGTCGGTGTGGTCGTGGCCGTCGAGCGTGTCAGCGTTGGGCCCGCCGTTCTGGACGTTGTAATGGGCCAGCGCGCCCGCGGCGACGAAGACGGCCACGCAGCTCGCGGCAATCAACAGGACCAGTGTTTTGCTCCGCATCACCGGCCTCCTTCCCGGATCATCTCGTCACGGCCGAACGGGCTGGCGCCTATCCGAGCCGACGGGTCATCGGGATCCGGACACGGCCCGATGAAGGCATCGACGTGAACGCCGGCCGCCTCGTAGGCCGCCGTGGCCTCGGGACAGGCGCTCGCCGGGCGGCCCCTGGTTGCGATCGCGTGCTGGAACTGCATCACCTCGCCATCGGCCCCAGCGCTGCTCGGGTTGGCGAGACCATTGACCGCGGTACAGGGCGGCGGCCCTCCGCAGATCGCCTCGACCGCGGCCTCGTCAGGGCTCGCCGGTCCTTGCTCTTGGGCCAATGCAAATGCACTGAGCCCGCCAAGTGCCAGCGCGAGTGCCGGCACCATCACTCCTGTGAGACGCACAAGAGGCTCCTTTCGTCCGCGCTTCCTTGCGCCGACCACCCGCACTGCCTCCGGGCCAGGTGCTGCAGAGCGCACAGCCGGGATTCGGGAGCGTCATGTTCGGGATCACCACCGACTTGCCCCGCACCATGCGGCACCTGGGTCGCTGCACAGACTTTCTGCGCTGTCGTTGTGGACGAGGCAAGAAACGGCGCCTGATAGGAGCCACCCGGGCCGAAATCTGTGACATCGCGACCGATCCGAGTCCGTTCACCGCGAGGTCGGGATGTCCCCTTGTCCATCCTCGCTGGGATTCCCGAGCCGTAGCGCGGCGTCTAACGCCCGGCGCCAGCTGCGCCGCCGCGGCCCTGTCACAAAAACCGCGGCGCATACCTCCTACCTGGTGATGGGTTTCAGATATTGGATGGACCGCACCGACCGCACCCGGCCTGGCTCAGACCGGGCCGAGCCGGACCGTGTCTGTGCGGCCCTGCTTGCGCAGCGCTCGATCCAGGCTCTCAGTGTTGACCTCGATTCAGCCGGCGAGGACGCTTTGAAGGAGGTGCTGGCGACCACCCAGCAACGGCTGCGCGAAGTGGAGCAAGCCTCGCGCCAGCGCATCGAGCACGGGGAATCCGAACCGATTCGTGCCCGAGTCGCGGTCGGCATCGGGCTGCGGCGGGTCCGGTAGCGCCTGGCGCGCCAGGCCGAGGCTTAGAGCCGCGGTGAAGAAAATCCGCTCTCGCGGCCCGATCGGACTAGGTGCTGGCCCGGCTGGTACAACTCAAGATGAGTTCGACCACTCAAACGATGGCGACCAAGCGGGGGACAGATACTCAACGCACGAAGCCCGGCCAAGACCCGGTCGACAAGCGATTGCTTCGGGCGCTGAGCCATCCTCTGCGCCAGCGGATTCTGCGCTCCCTTGATCAAGGCGAAGCCAGTCCAGCCCAGCTGTCGCGTGAGTTGGGTGAGCCGATCGGAAACGTTTCCTACCACGTGAAGGTGCTGAGCCAACTGGGCGCGATTGAACTCGTTCGCACCGCCCCAGTCCGCGGGGCGCTCGAGCACTTCTACGTCGGCGCGCTCGACACCGCTTTCGACGACGCCGATACAAACGTCAGTGTCACCAATCTCGAGCTGGATGAGCAGGGCTACAAGGCCGTGGCTAAGACGATGGCCGAGGCGCTGGACCGGGTGAAGCGAATTCAGGCCGAGGCAAGCAAACGGCTTGCGGCGGCGCCCGAGAACAGCCGCGGCGGGCGGCGAACCGAGATCGTCATGGTTCAGGTCGAACGCGCCGCTGGCGAGGCTACCGATGCAGGCAAGGACGCTGGGCGATTGGCGCGCTCTAAGCAGGGTGCTGCGCCCAAGCGCCAGGGGACGACCGCTTCGAAGAAGGAAGACCGGGCAACAAGATCGGGCAAGCGCTAGCGGCGCGAACGAGGCCGCTAGCGAAGCCCGCTCCAGTTGACGCTTGGCGCCCGCGAGGCGCGCGTCTTGGTCGCCTTGATCCCCCATGCTCCGCCGGGCAAGGTGTCCAGACCAACGAATTCAAGGTTCTGTCCGTTGCCTCCGATAAAACTGTTGCGTCCGTTGCGCGTGTTGCTATAGTTGCGACGAGCGAAAATGAGGTGATTTCCCATGTCTTCGGTTGACTACCTGAGTCCGGAGCGGACTCAGTTGCGCTCACCAAGTGAGCGCCGGCCGGTCGAGGCCTACCCCTCGATGCGGGAGGCGGCCAGCGCTATCGGCGTCAGCGCCAGCACTTTGTCGCGTCGGGTCGACTTGACCTGGATTGAGGCAGGGCAAGAGAAGCGCATCCCGGTGGCCGAGGTCATTCGTCTCGGAGCGATCTACAAGCGCCGCCCGCTCAGTCGGGTGGCCGGAGTGATGGCTGAGTGGGCCCAACGCTATGACGATCCGGTTCGGAGCACGTTGGTGGCTGAGATCGACGAGGCGCTTGAGCGGGCGGCGGTGGTGCCGGCGGTGCAAGACGCCGACCGGGACCGCTTTCTACGGGACGCCCGGCGGCTGCTGCCCTACGCCTTGGCCGCCCAGGTCGAGGCGTCGTTGTCCTCGGGCACACTGGCCGAGGCACCAAGTGCGATCGGCTGGTCGCCGGAGGATTAGCTGAGCGGAACCGGCGGGGTCCATTCGCAATAGCGCTGGCCGGTATCGGCGTAAGCGCTCGGCGGATGCTGAGCTCGAAACCCGAGACGGATGCTCAGTTCATCGCCGGGCGCTGGAGCAAAGCCAAGGCGGGCTGGAAGCCCTCGGGCTCGGGCCGCCGCAGCCAAATAGACCAAGAGCACGCCGGCCATGACCCGACTTAGTTCCATCTCGGCAGCCGAATCGCCCTGCTCGAGGACTGCGATTGCTGTCACCAGGAGCACGGTGTGGTCATCCTCAAGGTGGTAGCTGAGGGCAGCAACCGGCTCGTCGCTCGGCCCGAGACAGGTCAGGGTCCTCCCGTGGCCGCGAGCCCCGACCGTGTTGATCCTCGGGGCGGCAGAGCGAAAGCGGGTGGATCGGAGGTGGTGGTGCTAGCTGGTGATCGTGAAGCGCAGCGAGCTCCGCATTCGAAACGCCGGGGGAGGAATTCGGTCGCGCAGCACCAAGACCACAGCCTTCGAACCGTCCGAGCGGTGGCCATCTCTCCAGCGAGCCTTCGGGGCTAGGTCGCGTGGCCGGATGAACCGGCGAATGAAGGCGCTGATCTCGGCGGGCAGATTGCGCGGCATTATTTTGGTCGGGGTTGGCCTGTTGGGTGGGCGAGCGGTTCGAAGTAAGGAGCGGGCTGGAACGGGGACGAGAGCGGCTAGCTTGGCGACCACTCGACCCCACCTCAGACCTGCGAGACGACCGCTGCCCACGATCGATTAGCTTCTGCTGAGTGATCGGAGATCCTAACGGTAACTGTGGTCCACAAAGTCGCACTCGCCGACGCGCGGCCTCGGCTCGGGTCACGCGTGGCTTCTCGCTCGGTTATGGCGATGACCGCCCACGTTCGGCGGTCCCGGGACCCGGCTCTTTGAGGGATTTCGACTGATGGAGGAAGCCAGCCCGCGGCGCCGGCGGATGTTCAGAGACCCGGGAGGCTCGGTCGTGAGTGCGGCAGCGGTTCTCGCGGCTGCGGTCGTTGGGGGGTTGCTCGGCGGTGGTGCCACCTATGTGGCGACCGGTGGCGCCCCGGTTACCTCGACGTCCACCGTCACTGCCACTGAAACTGAGACGGTGACGACTACGATGGGCTCGGACGTCGATACCGAGCCGCCCTCACCACCCGAGACGGGCCTGACCCAGCTCAACGAGGCCGAGGATGTTCAGTTCAGTGTCGCCGCCGATTTCGAAAACCGAAGCATTGGCGGGCGCGTCTACCAGGATGCCGTGACCGGGCTGGTCTATTCCGACGGTTCAGGCTTCTCCGAGTTGACGATCGCCACGAAGGCGCGCTTTAGCTCCCTTCAGTTCGTGGTTGGGATTGATGATGAGGCCGAGTGCAGCCAATCACAGGCCATCGTTTCGATAACCGACGAGCGCGGGCGGCGGTTGTGGGGACCGGAGCCCGTCGCGATTGGCCGACCGATCGCGAAGACGATCTCAATTTCGAGACCGATTCAGGTCAACCTGAACCAGAGCTCCGGCCAGAGCGAAGGGCAAGGATGCGATGGCGGGGAAGCGCACGTCAGCTGGGGGAACGTCGTGTTCTCGGCGTGAGCCACCCGTTGCCAGCGCTCGGGTGTCGACAATGCGCCGCTCGGCCCGAGTTACTGATGGCTGGCGACTCCTACTCCTGCCGTGCTGTCGAGACCAGGTGCGGGAGCTGCACCAGGTGCCGTTTCTCGTTTGAGCAGGGGGTCGATCGAGGTCCCGGTGCCAAAGGCACCCGCCCTCGCTGGCTTGGGATGCGGCCTCCCGCCTGTTCATCCGTGGTCGAAGTCCGGCGGGAGGATAAAGCCGGATACGCCGAGTACGCCGCTGCCAACCGCTGTGGCGCTGCGCCTGACCCCAGGCCCGGCGCCCGATCGGGCCACGACGTCCGCGCCCAGACCGGGGTCTCCGCGACCGCCCCGGCCCGAAGCTCACGCTCGATCGCCGCCGTCGCTGTTACCAGTCTTCCCAAGCCGGGCCGGTCGAGGTCGATGCGTGGGGTGGTCCGTTCCAGGCCGCACCCGGCTGGTCGCCGTCGAGGTAGGGCTGCTCGGAGCCGACATTGACCATCGCCTTGTCGAAGGAAAAAGACAGGGAGTCGTTGTCGGCTGACGAGCTCAGGCGTACGTACAAGACCACTTCGGCAGCGCCGATCGGCGCGGTGTCCGTGCCAGTGACGGTAAACACTCCCGACTGCAGGACGTCACCAAAGCGTCCGGAGTTGCTCAGGACGTTGTTGGAGGCGTCGCGGAACTGCAGGAGGACGTAGGCGCCGTCGCCGGCCACGGCAGGGTCGGTGACGTTGAACGTGACCGTGGCCGAAACCTGCTGGCCAGCGGAGACTGGGACGTCCAGACCTGCGGCCTGGCCGAAGGCAGCGCCAACGAAGGAGGCCGCGCCGGCGGTGCTGTCGACGCCGGAGCGGTAGCCGGAGTACTTGCCGCTCGCCGCCCAGCTCGATTGCGTCACCCCGGCCGGGCTGCTGCTAACGCCGTTGTTGCTGCCGGTCCAGTCGCTGTTGTCGATCTCGAGGCTCGGATTGGTAATCAGGTTGGTAACCAGTGCCGTCGAGGTCCCGTGGGTCTTATAGATGCCCTGGCCCAGCCCGGACTCGATCCGCCGCAGCGCATAGCCCTCGCCGTCCTGGGTCAGGGTGCGCAGGGTTATGTCCTGCGGGCTTTGGCGCTGGACCGAGATTCGGTTGTAGACGAAGCTCGTGCCCTGCGCAAAGTCCATCCCCGGCTCACCCGCCTGCAGCTGATTGACCAAGTTGGGCATGCCGTAGAAGACCTCGTTGTTGCCGATGTAAAGCGCCTGTGACGCCTTTGAGACCTGAAGCAGTTGTTGCTGGGCGACCGAGGCGCGGGCCTTGTCCTGCTGGGACAGAAAGGACTGTGCAGCGACGTCGGCAAGAACGACGACGATGATGATCACGACCAGCAGCTCGACCAGGGTGAATCCGGTTTCGGCGGCCAGCGCACGCAGACGTGCCCGGTACGCGATAGCGAACGATCTCATCGAGCAACTATTGACCTTCGTCGCGTCGGGGACGGCGTTTTCTCGCAGTCACCGCCCGGGTCAGCACCATGCATCACCAGCGCCTGCGGCTTGGGAGAGGTGCGCCTCGTCGTAGAAAGCCGTCTTTCGCCGCATCGTCTCGGCGCCGAGTCTCGGCGCCGAGTCCGCCCGGTGGACCATTGCTCAAAGTCTATTGAGTAAACTTCCTCGAGACATCAGCAAGGAGGTGGCTGACCGTGGCAAGCGGCTGGGTGTTCGACTGTCGACCATGGGAAAGCGATACTTCTCGTATGCAGACGCCGGAAGAGGACGCAGCGCCGCTTACAGCTCGTCGCGCCCGCGGCTACGAGGTGCGCCGAATCTTCGCTGTGATCGCCTTCACGACAGTGGCGGCCGCTCTTGGTCATCCCGCAGCGCTCGGCGCGGGGGAGGCCCGCCCGACTTGGGAGACGAAGTCCCAACGATCATGGGAAGCGCGCGCCACGACCGGATTCGGGGTACCCCGGAGCGCGACGTCGTCGTAGCTGGGCGAGGGCCAGACTTGGTTCTGGGTCTGGGGGGACCGGATCTGATCTGCACCGGCGGAAGTCACGACCAAGTCCAAGGTGGTGGGGCGAAAGACGTCTTGCTCGGGGGCGGCAACACCGACTTGGTCATCGGTAACGGCGGCGACGATCGGCTCGACGGAGGCCAGGGTCGCGACCGCCTCCAAGGCGGAACTGGCGACGATCGAAACAAGGGCGGGACTGAACGTGACCTCCTGTTCGGAGAAGCTGGCCACGACCGTTGCATAGGCGGCGCTCCGCGAGGCGCCGAGCCACCTAAAGACGATTTCGCGATCGACTGCGAGGACGTGAGTGGCGCGATTGTGCCTGAGCCGACGAGCCCCGATACGCCTCCGCCCCCGCCGCCACCCTGAAGTAGGAAAGGCGCTCCCCCGGAACACCTTCCTGCCGAACGTTGTTTGAGAGCCGTCCACGGTCAGGTCAGGCTCCTCGGCTAGCGGTTGTGCGACTCCATCGGCCCGACAACGATCCTCGCTGCCGACATCAGCTCGAAGCCGATGAGGTCGAACAGCAACTCGCGCAGGTGGTCGACGCGACCGACCGCCCCCGAGCGCGGTGTCGGCCGCGACGTTGACGAAGTGGAACTTGATCTCGGTCGATCCCTGGTCCTCGCCGCTGTCGACTGCCCGGCATGACGCCGACCAGGTCAGCGTAGGTGCTGTTGGTCATCATCTGGTCGTAGACCTCGCTGACCCGAAACAGCATGTCTACGGCGGCATCGGCGTCGACCGCCATTGCCACCTCGATTCCGAACTCGGTACTGACGCTCTCCTGCTCCTCAACGTGCATAGTCATCGGCCTTCCTTTCCGAAAGGTTGGTTTCGGTGAAGGTAAGGCGGGTTTGCCGTCAAACCTGAAACGTCGGACGCTGGTCGCTGGGTAACGGCCGCGACTCGGGCGCGTACCTGAGCCCTGGGCCGGCGCCTCGTATGCTGCGCGCGTCATGGACGAGCACGTTGAGCGAGCCGCCGCCGCCTTCATCGCCGGCGAGGCCTGGACCAGTCTCATCGAGGACCAGGCAGCCGAGGAGACCTCCGTTCGGCTGGCACCGAACGGAGGCATTTCCCTCCAGGTGCGGTATTGCGACGCCGCATATAGGTCACCGCCTGACGACTACGAGCGGGGCGGAGAATCTGTGGTCTGGATGCCTCAGGACTGGATGCTCGAGCACCCTGTTGATGGACGCGAGCTGCGAAGCCGGTTGAAGGAGGCGGGCTTTGAGGTGCGCGTCGTCGAGGGTCATTTCATGTCGAATCGCGTCGGCTACGCCTTCACCGAGGAGTAGCCAACTCGCGTTGGCTGGCCGGCGACGTTGGCCAGGTTGGGCGGTTCCTGGCGGCCGGCCGACGCGACGACGGTGGACGCGGGATGTGGGGTGGTGAATGCGGCTCGGTCGGTCGGCGGCCGTGGCGGCCAACGACAAGACAAACTGGGCACTCCGACGCGTGCCTGCGCCTATGGTCGCCCTGTGTCAAGCGATCACAAGCGCTACCTGGCCCGCGCCGCCGTTGATGGGCTCAATCCATCGGTGGGGTTTGCTCTGGTCTAGGTGGTGATGGAGGGCCTACTCGATCGCTTTCTTGAGACTGAGGATCGACGCACCGAGCCGGAGGTCGACGTGCTGCGGTTCGCGCCCGTGGCCTTCGGCGATGTGCGCCACCCGGCTTCAGAAGACAGCGTGCGTCGAGGGTGATCGAGCGCCAGCTGGCGACGCGGTGTGGAGCGGAAGCGATTCGGCTGAGCTCTTGGTCGTCGGGGATGGGCGCGGCCAGGAGGGCGCGTTTGCCGGGGGGACCGCTGGCTACGCGGGGCGGGCGGCTCAAGTCCGCCGCGTCAAGCGGCTCGCCGAAGCCGGTACAGCCCGGTACGCCGGCCGACAGATTCGATCTCTGGCGCACGGATAATCTGAGCCAAGAAAGTGGTCAGAGGATCCTTGCCGGCAACGGCATGGCCACGGGCTCGGACCAACTCGAACCACTCGCGGTAATGGACCTCGTCGCCAGCATCACGGGTCTCGGTCAAGACCTCGATCGCGACCTCGGTCAGTCGTCGCCCTCGTAGCCGGACGTCGGCCTCGTCGAGCCGAAGTTGAGGTGACTTACCGAGTGCCGAATCGATCTCATTGAGCATTCGCTCGTCGCGACGGACACGTTCGGCTAGGTCGTCGACGATGGTGCGGAGCTGCTGCAGTTGTTCGCGATCCTGTTCGAGTCGCGCCTGCAGCCGCTGGCGGTGAATAACAAGGGCGTCCAGCGGTTCCTCGCTCACACCGAGAAATCTACGTGTCGTCGAGGATGGCGACTTCGCGCTCAAATCACGCTAGATGCATGCGTTTGCCGCGAGCGGAGGGGTGGGGCGCAGAAGACGTAGCTAACGCAGCTATGCCATCCGAGGGTGGCGTCAGACTCAGGTCCATGTACAAGAGGTTTTCTCGACCGTGGCTGGCTGACATCGGGCGGCCGCGAGGTCTGGCATCGCCAGGGCGGAGGTAGCGGTGTATTTCGACATTTACAAGAGCAAGAGAAACGGCCAGTACTGGTGGGTCGCCAAGGGCGGAAACCACGAAACCCTCTGTTCGTCGGAGCTCTACACGACGAAGGCTGCCGCCAAGAACGCGATTCGAGTCGTCAAGGAGGGCGCCGCCGGGGCGACCGTCTATGACGAGACCGGTGAGGTTTCGGGCGATCTCGGCGCCCGCGTGGTCCGAGTCTGAGGATCACTCGCGGGTAATCATGCAGGCGACCGACTGGACACTGGTCAGCTCGCGGGCGATTGAGGCCTACCGCTATCTGCCGGCCGATGGCGTCTTGCAGATCGTCTACCGCCAGGGACGGATGGTTTACGACTTTCCCTGCGACCAGGATCTGTTCCAGCGCTTCCTGGCCGCGCCTTCGCTTGGTCGCTTTGTCCAGAACGTGCTCCGACCACATGCCCGACGCCTCGGTTGGAGTCGTCCGGCGTATCGGTTTCGAGGCCAGCTGGGGTAGGCGCGGAGCGGTCGCATGGATCCTTGGCTCATTGCCGCGATCACGGTTTCGGTACCTGCCCTCATCCACATCGCGCTTCAGCGCCACCGCGACGAGATCCAGGCCAGACACCAGCTGGTCGTGCGGATGACCGCCTTCGCCGCAGCGCTCGATGCGCTCACGACCGAGATCCACGGGCTCCCGGAGTTTGTCTCCCCACGCACTCGCCGGTGGATGGATCGTTTGGAGCGCTCTCTCCCGCGCATTGACTACTTGGTTGGTCGCCTGGCCCAGGTCCTATGGGGTCGAGAGGTGCGGCGGTCGATCGACCGGCTCCAGGTGGCGGTGTGCGAACTGATGCCGATTGCCCCGCCAGCGGTTGCTGACCAGCTGGCCTTGATCTTTGAGCTGCTGGGCGATTACGAACAGGCGCAGCTCGGTGATGGGCGCGCCGGTGCTGGAAGCAAAGCTCAGTGGCTGGAGCAGATGCAGGAGCGGCGGAGTGCGTTCGGGAGGCTGACCAGGGAGGTTGCCCAGGATGGCTCGACGAGGTATGCGTGATCACTGATGTGAATGAACCGAGGAGCGGGGACGACGAGCCGGAGGGTCGCGAGGGTCGGTATCGCGAGCGTGGAGACGAGCCGGAGGCGTGGTCGATCGCAACCGAGCCTGACGGCCGTCACCACGGGAACGCCGACGACTGGATTTGGACCTTGCGGCGCGGCGAGGAGACGGCGACGGTCACGGTGCGAATCTCGGCCACGGCGATGGCGACCTCGTCTGAGGCGCTTCCCGATTTGGTCGTCGCGTCGCGCGATTCTCAGGGCCGGTCGGTGCTAGGGCGCGTTCTCGCCGTCGTCGCTGGATGGGACGAGGAGGAGCTGCCCAGGCGAATCGAGCTCTCAACCAGCACGGTGTACCCGCTCGTCGCCGCGGCCGACGGCACGGAACTTCCGGGCTTTCGTTGCTGACTGTGTCGATGAAGGAGGACGAACGATGCGCATCGAGATGACGATCGAGTGGGACGTCACCAACGCGGACGGCGAAAAGATTGAGATCGCGAACGAGATGATCGAGGAAGCCGCCGGTGACTGGGTGCGAGACCTTCACGCCCGGTTCGAGGCTGCGGGGCTCCGTGACATCACGGTCGGGACCAAGCGTGAGTCGACGTGAGGCGCCCGGGGGAAGGCGCCTTGATAGGGCGCCTGATTCCGCCGGTCTCTGCGGGCGTCTCGTGAAATCCGGCCATGAGATCAAGACGATCGCCCGAGGCTCTGACCACGGAGCTCGAGTGCCGAGAAACCGCCAAGCCTCGGCGTGTACCGATGAAGCGCCGACTGGCGACGCGGATGGCGCCCCCGCGACATCGCCTTCACCAGGGGGCGCCTGCCTCGTTTGCCATGGGTGATCAACCCACCGCGCGGCGCTGCATCTTTTGCGGACAGCCGGCCCGTACGCGTGAGCATCTATGGCCGGATTGGATGCAGCGCGCCCTTCCAGACCTGGCAGCTATGCGGCTGCCGCACAACCGCGCCAGTTCGACCGGCTCGGAGCAGAGCTACCGGAATCGTCCGTTTCGCGCCAAGGTCCGAGCAGTCTGTCGTGCCTGTAATAACGGCTGGATGAGCGAGATCGAAGCCGCGGCCAGACCGGCGGCTGCGAGGATGATCCGCGGCGAGGCCCACGTTCTCGATCGGACCGAGCAGGCGGCGGTGGCGACTTGGGCGATCCTGAAAGCGATGGTTTTCGAACACGCCCACGATGGCGCCTATGTCTTGATTCCCGATCAGCACTTCCGTCAGATGTATCAGCGCCGCAGCGTCCCGGATGCAACGCAAGTCTGGGTCGGCCGCGTCGACCCGCATGCGACTGCGGGAGCGCCGGTCTTCGCAACCTTCGAATCTCGGGCTTTGACCGACCCGAAACGCCCCGTTCCGGATGAACCACCAGACGCCTACACGACAACGCTCTCGATTAACCAGCTGGCAATCGCCGTCTTTGGCTCCAAGTTGCCAGGAGCGCCGCGACTGAACCACGGGCCAGATGTCCTGCCGGCGATCAGGCAGATCTGGCCGGTTGAACAAGCGACCTTGACCTGGCCCTTCGAACCGACGCTGACGGTCCGCGGCTTGGAACGCCTCGCCAGCGGGCCGGTAACGACAACCGTGCAGCTGTGGATTCCATCATTGAAGTGAGCCGCAGAGCCGGCAGTTGGGTAACGACGAGCGGTCACGGTCGGTTGTGCAGGTGGGCACATACGCACCGGCCTATGCTCGCGTGATGTCGGCCGATGCGATGGCGGATCGCCTCGAGCTCGTTGCCCGGCGCTACGTCGAAGATGCACTTCCGCCCGATCCGAGCGACGAATTAGCCGAGATGCAGCTGGCTGACCGGCTGATCGTTTATGGCAACTGGCGGGCGCGCTTCGTGGCACCGCGACCCCGAACCGTTCACATGGCTCGCGAGTTGGCGCAAGGCCTGCCGGACTGCGAGAAGGCAGCAGCCGTGGAGACTGTGTGCACTGAGATCGCGGTCGGCGCTGACCTTACGCCGCGCCTCAGCAAGCGAGTCGCTGTCGCCTATGTGCCCCGAAAACGAACGAAAGAGCGAGCGGGAGCTCGACGAGGACCTCGACGTCACTCTCGCTCACGACGGGCTCCATCATCTGCACCTCGGGGCGCGGCACGATGGGCAATGGGCGGGGCGCACTCGGGACCTGCTCTTAGTCGCCTTTCGCGAGCGCGACGCTTACGGGATCGGCGTTTACCCGCACGGCGCGTGGGGGCGGCGCGAAGTGCTCGAGCGGATGGTCCGCCATTGGCCGGAGGCCGGGCTTCTAATGGAAGCCCAGTACGTGACCGGGCTGACGCAGCACTTCAATGACGAGCAACGTTGGGAACTGATGAAGGCCGGGGTCTCAGTCTCGATTGAAATTGATGGCAAGGTCTATGCGGTCTACGGGCTGACAGCAGCCGGAACACCGCTCCACGTCACCCGGCGAGTCAACGCCTTCATGTGGGAGTTGACCTACATGCGCGAGCAAGGGCTCGAGCAGCGTCTACAGGCGGTCGGCGCCGACCCGACACTGCCTTGGGAGCCAGCCGTGCTGGATGAGCACGTCGGTCTGCTCACCTCGCAGCACTTCCTCGCCTTCGGCCGGCTGGCCTAGGCGCGAAGGTCGAATCGCTAGACGTGCCAGGTCGTCGGGCATCAAGCACTTGGCGGACGTTCCTGGCGTTGGAATGCCGCCTTGATTATCTGTTCGGTCGGCGGCTCCGGCATCTCCATCGCATACGTCAGGAGGCCCTGCTGGCAGTTGAGGCCTCCGATGGTCACGGCCGGCGCATGAATCGTGTCCGGGGACACCATCCACGGCGTAAAGGCAAGCTCGACCTCTTGCCCGAAAGCTTGCCCTTGGTGGCGCTCGGCCGGCAGGAAGCGCACGCGGGCGTTCGGATGGAAGTGACCGGGTCGGACCACGACCGACATGCAATGGCCCCCAATCGTGCCGCTTCGCTGAGCACTGGCGTTGCGGATGGCGCTGACGGCCAGCTGCTCAACCGAGTCGAGATTGGGTCCCGCGCTCCCCGTCCTCGCAACGAGGTCGTTCCAGGCATCAGGGCCGAGCGGCCAGTCGCCGATCGAGCACATGCGAAATTCGGTCTTGCGCTCCGGTAGATGACGTGGCATGTGCTGAGTCCAGCGCATGGGTCCCGAATCTCGATTGAGGGCCCACAGGACCGGACGGCTATAGGCTCGACGCCGGCGAGCATTCCACTGCCAGCCGGCGGCGCAGACCTCGCCACCGTATTGGTCGAAGACCCGACCTGCCCGCAGTCGCTGCGACAGCGTGGCCAGGCTCGATCCGGTATCGCGAACGTCGAACGCGCCGTACATGAGACCGCCGGCGGCCGCGGCGCAGGCGCCGCCGGAAAGGACATCCGCGATCCAGGTGTCCGTCGGGACTCCGTCAAGAAAGGCAGGCCCTGTGTAGCCGAAGACGATCAGCCCATCTGTGGCGCGGAAGACGACGGTCTTGTTGGCGTAGGCGTCGTACGGGCTCCCGGCCCTCGACACCAGTCTGTCGCTGACGTGAAGGCCGTACCCCGGCGTCGCGATGCTGATGACCAGAGTCACGGCACGATTATCCGCGCGCCGAGCGATGGACCTAAGGACCAGCCCGCGAGACCGACCGCGGCCGACAGATCACAGAGAGCTCCCCAATGCGGGACCTCGGTCGATGCACCGTTCGGTGCGCACGAGCGACTCGGACAGAACCGCTGCCTTCAGTTGGACTCGGGCACGCCCGATATGCGGGTGCGGGCAGCGACGGCGCGGGCTGTGTCGACTGCAGCGGCGTAACTACCGAAGGCTTTGCGGATCTGCTTGGCGCCGGCCAGGCGCACCTCGTTGCCGGTGTAGCGGCCGAGACGGCGACGGATGGTCACGTACTCGAGGTATTCCCATTCGGTCGGCCAGCTGGCTCCGGGATGGTCCGGGGATTGCCCACCATCGCGCTCGCGGTGGCCTGAGACTCCGGGGAGCGGCGGCGGCGGCCGACGACGACAAGACAAATCCCAGGCTCCAGGCGCGTGCCTACGCCTATGGTCGCCTCGTGTCAAGCGATCGCAAGCGTTATCTGATCCGAGCGGCGACCGAACTCAATCCATCCGAGGGATTTGCCCTGGTCTACGCGGTGATGGAGCGCCTGCTCGATCGCCTTCTTGAGGCTGAGGATCTACGCGCCGAGCCGGAGGTCGACGCGCTGCGGTTCGCGCCTGAGGCCTTCGGCGACGTACGCCACCGGCTTCGGAAGACAGCGTGCCTTGAGGGTGATCGAGCGCCAGCTGGCGGTGCGCTGTCGGCCAGGCGCGATTCGGCTGGGGCTTTGGTCCGAGGTGCTGGGGGAGGGGCCCTAGATGATGGGGGCGTGGCCAGGGGTGATGGGGATAGCGAGGGTGCGGGAGTTGCCGAGGCGCCAGCTGGCTACGCCGGGGCGGCGTTTGCCGGGGGGACCGCTGGCCACGCGGGTGCGGGGTGTGGGACGAGCTCGCATGGGCCGCGGCCGGTTGTCGAATTTCCGGGCGATAGTGAAGGTGCCGACCTGGCAGCGCTTTGGGACGAAGACTTGATTGGACGGGCCGGCAGGCCGGGCCTGATCGCCTGCATCGCTGATGGGGAGCTCGGGCGAAGCGAGACCGCGGTTTGGGTCGGCTTTTGCCTTCAGACCGAAACGGCGCTGTGCGCATTGCAACATGCGCACTCCCGCCAGCTCCAGCTGGTCGGCCAGGTCGAAGCCAGCTGGCGCGAGCTAGTGCAGTTGCGCCGGCGCTGGAGCCGTGAGCACATCGTCCGGGATTGGTACCGGCCATCGGAGCGGTTGCTGGGCTACTTCGATGGCGGAGTGGACTGAGGAGGCACTGGTCCGCGCCAAGGGCTCGCCCGAGTGCCGCGCTGTGCAGGCCCATTAGCGCCGGGGTTCAAAGACATTCATTTCGTCGAACGTCCCGGACCAACGCGGAATCTGGATTTCCCTGATCAGTCGGTAGTCACGAAGCAACAGCTCGTGGAAGTGGTCGCTGCCGACACATCTGCCAGCGGGTTCGCCGATGTAGATCAGCCGCTGTGGTCGAGCGCGCTCGAGGGCGCTCGCGGCCCAGCACGTACCTCGGCCGCCGGGTGACGGCCAGCACAGCATTAGGGTGTGGTCAGGATATGCCTCGAGCGCTTGCAAGTCGCCGCGCTCGACCTGCGTCCAACGCTTCCACGACCATCCGTGGCGCCGGCCGTCGCCAGGCGGCGGATTGCGATCGACGGCTTTGACCTCAACGCCCTGATCACGCAACAGCTTGGCCCAGTAACCACCTCCGGCGCCGAGTTCGAGGATCGGTCCCAGTTCGGCAATCGCAGCTAGCGCTTCCCGATTGGGAATGGCCCAGGAATACAGGCGACGTAAATGCTGGCGGTTGGCCCAGCGTCGAACTAGCTCGAAGTGTTGCGGTGTTCGAAACGGGATTGTGGCGGCCGGAAGCCACGTGTCTTCGATGTTGCGGTCGTCGCCGAACAGACCGTCGCGCAGCATGGCCCTGAGATACGGATGATCACCGGTGGCCTCGGGCGGCGGCGGCCCGTCAAGGTGGTGGACTTTAGGCAGGAGATAGGGAAGTGTCCTCACCGAATGACGATAGGGCGGCTTGCTGGCCGGGTCCGGTATGTCTTTCGGAGGCGCGATCCTGGCCCGCGGGTGGGGAGCTGGCCGGGTGAGCCTCACCGAGGGTGACGACCGCCAGCTGGCCTGCGGTTCATCAGAATGAGGCCGAGGAGCCGACCGATCTTCGGTGCCGCTGATATAGCTCGCCTGTGAACGAGAACGAGGGCGCGTGCGAGGCAGTCCAGCTGCTGGTCGCCCACGTCCGCGACGACGTCCTCGGCAATCTTGACGCGGGCGGTGATGCCTGGGAGAGGGCCGTTCTTGCTGCCCTTTTCAGCCATGCGCTCAGCTGCGCCGAGGCGGCTTTGGTTTTGGCTCGGGCCGGATATGGCCGGGAGGTCATCATGCTCGGCCGACCAGCCTTCGAACTGATGCTCGACGCTCACTGGGCTAGCGCGAATACCGACGAGGCCAAGGAACGTTTTGTCAAGTACTCCCGCTTCAGCGTTCACATCCAGCGCGCGAAGCTGCCGAACTATCCGGAGCTTGGAATCGATGAACTGCCCGGCCTAGAGGACAGCGAGGTCGCGGAACTGAAAGGTCTCTTCGGCCGGTATGGGCAAAAGGGTTGGACCGGCCTGACGATCAGAGAGCGGGTCCTAGCCATCGCCGACCAGTTCGAAGCTGACCAGCGCGAGGTCCGCCTGCTGTGGGGCTACTACGACTTCGTCAATTCCCTGGCTAACGCCGAGCTACATTCTGGAAGCTGGTCCTTGGCTCGCGCTATTCGGCGAGTCAAAACGCCCGAAGGTGAGCGACTTCAACTCCGGACCACTCCCGAAGAGGAGCTAGTCAGCCAAGGTCTCGGCGCTATCTGGTGGTCTTTCGGGCATCTGCTGAGCGTGGTCGAAGCGGGATGCGATATTCCGATCGATCGACTCCAGCTGGCGATGGATCAAGGTGCGGAGCTACTTGGCTTTGAGCGTCTCGACGCCGGCAGTTGACAAGGGGTCTGGGTGGGCGGGCGCGCGATGGGGCCCGCGTGGTGGGGTCGCGCGCGTCACTCGGTAGGTGAGCGCTCGATTCGACGCGCGGGCTCTAGGCCCGCGAGCGCGTGTTAGGCAGTAACGCGCCGCCGGGTTCCCGCAGGCCGGACCCGCTTCATCTCGACTGAGCCTTCACGAGCGCGCAACTTCTCGTTGGCGCGCTCGGTCTCGGCAGAACTGGCGCCGTGGTCAAGGAGGTCAGTCAGCGCCTGCTTGACGCGCGTAGTCTCGGAGCCCGAAGGGCCTAAGTCCGAACGGTCGTTAGGGGATCCCATGAGCGCGAGAGTACTCCTGCAGTTGGACGTAGCCGCGGCTCTGTTGATCGAGATTGAGGTGGCCGCGCCAGCTTGCGTGGCCAAAGCGCGCGTAACTCAAGACAGTCGATCCTTCGAAAATTGACCCGCACCTAAACCGAGCGCCAGTCAATGATTAGCCCGGTTTTCGCGTGCTCGCGGCGCGATAAGATGCGGAACACAAGAAGCCCTGCTGACTACATAACGCACTTCTCACGGGCCTCGTTGGCCCTGGGTAGCTCCTCACGCGACATTTGGCCGATGGCCCAACATTTCGGCGTAAGACGTGAAGGACGGCCTACCAGGTAACTAGCTTGAACCCGCGCAGAAGGCGCTGACCGAAGGAGCCTGCCTTGAGCACTTCGTCGTCACGCCGACTGCGCGGTCGGCAAGACAAAAGAGTTCAAGCTAGAGACACAAGTCAAGTCTCAGCCACGACTGACTTTGGCAAGCACAAGCGTCAACTGATCCATGAGTGGATTGAGCTAATTGACGAAGCTTGGCGTGTGGCGATTATCCGCCTCACTCAAACCGCGCTCTTCATTTACCTCGTGATTCGAATGCTTGAGGGCGATCTGATTGAAACGCTCTCGAGTCAGTGGATCAAGTGACCGCCCTGAGTGCCGAAAGCTCAATTGATGTCGGTTACGAGCTGGATTGACCAACTGTCCCGTGGACCGCTTGCGCCAGTCGACTGGCCGAGCGCTGCAAGCAGCCATGGCGCCTCCGGACCTCAATTGTCCGCTTCGACGAAGTCTCGCGCATCGCTCGCCTCGGCCAAGGCATCCAGGCCGACCTGCATCTGTCTCTTATTGACTGGGGCGGCGAGTCGCTGGCGGAGCCGAGCGCGGTTTCGATACCGCCACCGGCATGGCTCATCATGAGCACTTCGGTCTACTTGAGCCCTGGCGGGGGCAGCGGCGGGGTCCCCGAGCACTCCGGCGCGCAGTCGAGCTCTACCAGCAGCTCGGACTGAAGGCGGTAACCCTTGAGGCGTCGGAGGTTGGACGCTATGTCTGGGCGGGTTCCGGGTTTGACTTCGATGGTCCACAGGTGCGAAGCGATGTCCTCCGACGCCAACGCGTGCCCCAGATTTACCTACTGCTGCCGACCGGCGTAGATCACATAGTTGAAAGACTTCTCCGCCGGGTTCCCTAGGTTGTCGTAGATGAAAACCGTCGCGGTGGGCTGACCATTGGCACCAGACACGAAGCGTGCCGTAATGTCGCCGTTCTGCTCGCCGGCAAGCGTCGCTATCTGGACCTCATCGCCCTCGAGGGGAGGGCCAGCCGGCCACGTGATCTCATACTCGCCGACGAGGGGAGAGTTCACAGACGGCGGACCGAAGCGGCTGTTCCAGGACCTTACGCTTCCATCGAAGTTGATAATGGCGGCCCCCATCGCGACGCCGTCGGCCGACGATGCAAGCTTGGACGTGCTAACCGCGCCGTCGGCCAGTTTTGCGCCGGATACAGCTCCGCGCGCAAGCTTCTTAGTGGTGATGGCTTTGTTCTTGATGTCCGACGTCTCGATCTGTGATGCCGCATAGGCCCCTCCCCCAGCAACGACCGCGAAAAGGGCGATCGTCGACGCCACGTTCGCGTACGAGAGTCGCTTTCGAATCTCCATGTAGATTTCTCCTGTCGAGTAGTCTTAAGGGCCCTCCTTCAGAGCAACGTTCAAGCTTCCGCAAAGTTGCGCTAAATGATGCGGGATGGGCCGGAAAACTGACATCCAGCACTGTGGCGTCCAGCACCGGAGTGAGGCGATCTGAGTCCGGGGTGCTGTGGTGCGACGCTGTATCCGTGCGGTGCATCGCGGGACGTTACCCGTGGTCCCGCAAGGCGTCCCAGGAATCGGACGTCGCGCCGACGTCGGCTACGATCGCGGAGCCAGCAGGCGCTGACCCGAGTGCCAATTCGGTTTCCCCCCCTGGGTATAGCCGACCAACAATGACGCCACGACATCCGCTGGCTTCGGCTGCCTCAATCGCCCTAGTCAGAACGGTCGCCTGATCCACACTGGCCGTCGAGGGCGGGGCGCTTAGTTCCGTAACCCAGACGTCGGTGTCAACTCGCGACCGGGCGTATCCGATCAGGTCCGCAACTGAATTATTGATCGTGCCGAAGTCTGACTGTTCGCCTAACCGATCGGGATAGATGTGTAGGCCGATTTCATACGGATACAGCTGACCAGAGAACCCGTCCAGGTAGTTCACCCAGCTGACATCGTCGGCGTCGATAAGAAGGCCGCCGGAGATGATCGTGACTGGCGCCGAGCTAGAGGACTGATCTGCGCTAGCTGCGACGTGGAGCGAGGCAGTGGCGAGCATGCGCGCAAAGTCGCGGGGATCGCGGATTCCCGGGCCCTCAAAGTTGTTGGGCTCACTCCAGATCTCGATGGCCTCGACGTGCCCTCCATACTCTGAGAAGAACCGAGCCGTTTCGGTAACAAACCTTCCGAACGCGTTCAAGGCGCCGTGTCCCGTCGGGTAGGACAGCCCGAACCCGGCGGTCTCTGCCTCACCAGCGGCGAGCCATGGTGCAGGGCAATCCAGCACAACGGGAAGAGGCTTCAGGCCATGGAAGATCGCCTGCTCCCGAACGGCCTCATACGGGGTCCAGTCGTACCCCTCCGCCGTTTCCACCTCGCTCCAATACAGCGGGAAGCGCAACGTATTCATCGTCCCAGAGGGGGACACCTGATCGAACGCCGCCAGTGCCACGTCAGCGCGATCGTTAGCCAGAGCGCCAAATGTGTCGCTCAGCCCATCGGGCGTAGCCCCGGGCACGGTGCCGGAAGATGCGCGTACGCGTTGCGCCACCGAGCCGAATGTCGTCGCAGTCGCGAGTGTGATCCCGGTTGCAATCAGGAAGCGGCGCCGGGTCGTCCCAACCTGAAGCATCGCGCCGCCTGTCTTCGGCGTCCCGCCTTCTAACTCGAGCGACTGCTCATTCATCCCAGCCCTCCTGGCTAGCTCGCGCCCGGCTTCCAATGTCGCGACTACCTTTCCAATAGCGCCGAACCGCTCGATCCTATCGTGTCGGGACGATTGCGCGGCTTGGCGCACCGACGCACGGCCCATCCTAGGCATAGGGCTGCCGGGTCGGGTAGTGTTAGATCCACCGTCAGGACAACGGAATATGGCATCTAACACGGCAGTCTCGGAAACCCCAGCGACCTTTGGCGCGATGCTCGCGCACCTCGCTGAGTTCCCGGGACTGCACGATTTTCTCCGCGGGATCGACCGAACCATTCTTTTTGACGTTGGAGACCCCAACGCGGCGATAACCGCGACCTTCAAACGGGCGACGTTGCCGACGGTTGAGATCGGCGAGGTCTCGACCGTGCCCGATCTCGTAATCGAGACCTCCCCAGATGTCGCTTCCGGCTTGCTGCTCGGCTCCATCAACCCATTCTTGGCGGTCGACGACGGGTCAATCCGGGTCAGTGGCGACCCAACGACGTTTTTTCGCGTGCTACCAGCTCTCAATAACCTTGCGGGACCCGTGTTTGCGCGGGCACTAGAGCCCCCGCCCCGCGAGCAGGCGCCGCCGGGCCACTAACCGGACCCATCCTGCGATGTGGGCCCGTCAGTTCGGAGCGCTAGGGCCAGATATTTTGTAGCGTGGTACAGACCGCCTTCGCTGCCCAAGTCGTTGGCCGGTGCGCAGCGTACGTGTTGAAGGTAGTTGGAACATCCTGACCGTCCTGATCGTAGAGTCGGTAGTACAACATCGACTTACATCGCTGTTGGCCAGCCAAAAAGCTTGAAATTTGGCTAGTCGCGCTCGCCTGCCCGGGTTCGCCGAGCGAATTCGAGGGAGCACCGGTCTCGGTCACCCAAATATCGTTCACCTGCTGATTGTTGTTAGCGACGAGTGTGTTGGCCATGGAATACTTACTTGTCACCTCAGAAACTGTCACCCCGACGGAGGTCGGGGTGTCGCAATACGGATGGATGCTGAGAACCCATGGGAAGCACTGGTTGTTAATCGCCGTGAAATAGCTGCTCCAGTTCGCCGGCCGCTGAGGTCCATACTGCGACATGGAGAACGAGCCGCCGAGCACTGGAACTCCCGGGTAGTTCAGGCTGCCTCGTACGGCATCAAGTTGCGCGAGTGCCTCACCGAGCATCTCGCCGTATGCATCGGTGTCGTCGACGTATTGCGGATTTCCGGTGCTCCAGTTGTGTCCGACGTACGAGCCATGCGCCTGGTTGTTCGGTTCGTTCCAGACCTCAACGCCCGCGAGGATCTGCCACGCATCAAAGTATTGCGCGGTCTTAACTACGAAACGGCCATAGTCGTCTCGCCAGCCAGGCGCGGGGTACCTACCTCCGTTACCGTTGAGGATTGCTCCGATCCACTGGGGAGCTCCGAGACAGATCGGGATGACCTTCAGTGAATTCGCCGCTGCGTAAAGACGAACGCCTGCATAGAGATCTCCCGGGGTGTCGAACGTCCATGACGACGCGTTCGTTGGCTGCACCTCGGACCAATCGACTGCGAACCGGATTGTGTTGGCGTCGCACGCCTTAGCGCGCTGGAACGCGTAGCTGTACGACGGCGAGCCTGCTGGTCCGTGAAGGTTACGTCCGTACCATTGAAAGACGTCCTGAAAGCCGTAAACCCCGTACGCCATGGAATCCTTTCCGTGCTCCGCTGGCAGCGAGCCTCCAGCTCGCAGGAGCTGCGTTGACGACAGCGACGACGAGCTTATCCCTCCGCGTCGGGTGGCGCGGGTCGACTTGACCCGATCGCTCCGGGTTCATCCGAAGACACGCCCGGGAAACCGGTGGCCGGGTCTCGGTCTAGCCCAATGCTGGGACAAGCTCGCCATGCCCGGTGAGCTCCAGGATCTGGGCGTATCGGCGGGACGCGGCCAGCTGGATTGCGAGGAAGGGTGCCATTAGATGCGCGGCATCGCCGTGGACAGCCACCTGTTTTGAGGTCAACTCTGAAACCATCGTAGTTTGCCCGAGGAAGAGTCTGTGGGCGGTGTCGCCGCTGAGGGTGAGCGTGATCGTGGGACTGAGGGAAGTGTCGCCGAACGTAACGGATCCCCCGAGGGAACGAAGGTCCGCCGTGATGGTCGCCGTTGGCTCCTCGATGCACAACTGAACCACGGAGTCCGTCGCGCGGAGCACTCGCCCGAGCCCTTCTGATGCGACGATATCCTGCGTCAGTCGACCGAGGGTCTCGTAGACAACCTCTGCACTCGCAAACTTCGACATCCGTGCCTCCTACGCCCAGAGCCTGTCATTGATTCCGGCCGGTCCATCCGTGCCCTGCGCGGTCATTCGCACCTGGCGAAGGCTTGGACCCCAACAGACACTAGCCGATCGGTCGTGCAAAGAGTCGGCGCCAAGAGTCTCGACTTTTGGCCCACCGGGGTTGAATACTGCGTTGATTGGAACCGATTAGCGCGCCTGCGACGTTATCTCGCAACCTCGCTCACGAGGCCCAGGGGAGTCCGGAGGAGTTCCCGCGCAGATTCGGTGGCGGCGACCAACTTCGCGCCTCGCCAGTAGGCGAAGACAACTACCTACTGTCGGAGGACAAACCCGGCACCTATCCGGCCCTCACCTTCACCCTTGATGGTGATCGGATCGCTTCGATCTCGGGCGGGGAATTCCGAGCTGCGGGTGACTAGCCGGTCCAACGCTCTCGGGCGGCGCTCGGCAGCAAGGCTACCCGCAAGGAGAAACGCCCAGCGGCCGGTGTGATGCCGGGTTCGGTCCACGAACTGCGCTGCTCGGGCTGTCAGAAGGTCCACCGATTCGAGGCCGGGCCTCCTACTGCTGGGATCACTCGAAGCCCTGGGAGTTCGAGCAGTGGATCTGCCCGAGCTGTAAGCGCATCGTCAGCCGGCCAGTCGGAGCACTGCTGCCGCGAGGTCGGGAAGGTCTGCGAGATCTGCGCTGGCGAGCTCGAGCCCTGGACGGGCCGGGTCTGGCACGAGGACGGTCCTGACGGGATGGGTTGGAGCCGGGCCGAGGGCCCGTGTCCGGCTTGCGGGACGACGATCACGCTCGAGGACACCACCGGCCTGATCTCGCTTTGGGATTAGACGGGTCTCCGGTGACGTTTGTGGATCGGGAACTGTCGAGCCGTTCAAACGCCGCGCTACGGTGATTAGACGGTCTCAGGCGACGACCCGCCCGGCGAGTACCCGCCGGTCGGCGCTGCTTCATCTGGACCGCCCCTTCGCGAGCGCGCAGCTCCTCGTTGGCGCGTTCAGTCTCGGCCGAAGGAAATGTGATGCGAGCGCGATCGCCACGATGCCCAGCGCCAACGCAAGCCCACCGATGACGAGTTCTGCTCGCAGGTAACGAATCATCGCTCGGGGTGGGCGCGGCGACGCGAAACGCGACTTTCAGCCGGGTCAGTGCGGAGATGACGGTCGGGCGCGCGGAAACGCCAGCGAGCTTGCGTAGCTCGCGCACGCGCTCAATAGCGCGCTGGATCGTCTGATTGGGATCATTGGCGGTGACCTTGAAACCGAGCTCGAGGCCCTGATCGGGGTCTGAGGGGGTGTCGGACTCGATTACGGCGAAGAGGTCAGGGGGCGCGGCGGTGCGCTGATTCGGCTGGCGATCATCCCGGCGTGGCTAGCCCCAGATCTGGTCGACCGTCCCAACCGGGTACCACATGTACTCCGACCATTCGCCGGCGCTCGAGGAATCGTCGCGAGGAATGCGGCAATGGAAGTGCTCTTCCCAAAGCTTCTTCGCGGTCGCTTCGTCGTAGGGCTCGACGACGACCGCGACGGCGCCGGCCTCGAGTGCCCGGACGAGCACTTCGTCGAACAGCTCTTGCCCCAGGCCCTTCGGGCTACGCGTGGAGCGGGCGATCCAGACGAGTTTCAGTGCCGGTTGGGGAGCTGACGCGTCCTCGATTCGCTTGCGCACCTCCATGATCGGAACATCGCCACGCGCCACGCGTACTTCGATCAGTTCCACGACGAAGAACCCGAGCAGCTCTTCGAGCTGCTCGTCGAAGACGAGGTAGGTATCGAGCGGGAGGTTGCCGGTATCTACATTGAGCCGCAGCCACTCGGCGGCGCGCTGGCCTGGCTCGAAGTCGATCGGCTCAAAGCGCTCAATCGTTTCCAGGATGGAGGGCTGAAGTCCGTGGACCGGTCCGGCGTCGAGCCGGACCATGATGAACCTCTGCTCTGCTCGGTCCTCGTTCACGGCTCAGGCTGTCGCTTCCCTCCGCGAGCCGCTGCCGTGTCGGACCCGGCGGGCGAAAACGGCGAGAGCTGGACGAGTGGGCTCCCGGGTTAGCGGGGGCCCTGCGACCCGGATCGACGCTCTTGCATCAGCTTCTCGACGCGCTTAAGTCGCGACGCAACCTCGGGACGATCCAGATGCTCGCGGATCTCGCGTTCGCTGAGGATCGGCAGAGCCTTTTGCTCTGACGCCTTGCGCGCGAGGTCGTTCGGCCTCTCGATTATCGCCATCGGTTGAACTCCCGTATGCGTAGAAGGCGGGGCCGATACGCGGCAGCCCGATTGATCCGGTAGGAAAACTAACAGCTTGGTACCCGCTAAGTATCGGCCAAACGGCTTTTTTCCTTCAATTTGGGGCGTTCCAGGCACGACAACGCGACTGCGGCTGTGACCTCGACGGCAGGGTTGCTCGCGAATGGATCTTGGCTCACAGGATGACCTTGCCCCAGGCTTGCTGGCGAGCAACCCGTTTTCGCCGTCCACTTCCCAGGCAAAGGTCGGCTCTGTTTACTGCTCGGATCCGCTTCTACGGGTTGAAGACAAGAGGCGGGGCGCCGAAGTTCCGACGGCGATCGTAGGCACCGTTGGACCTATGGGGCGTGGTCCTCCGACGACCGCTCCATCGCGCTTGTCGCGTGCACCGCGGCCGCGTAGCTGCCGAACGCTTTGCGGATCTGCTTGGCCCGGCTAGGCGGACCTCGTTGCCGGTATAGCGGCCGAGGCGCCGACAGATGGTCGCGTACTCGAGGTACTCCCACTCGGTCGGCCACGGTCGAGAAGTCGCGCCTTGGGTCGCCCGATCCTCAGTCCCTCCGCCGGCAGCAGCGCCGTACAGGTCACGCTGGGCCCGGATCAGGGCGCGCACTATCTCCTGTGGCTCGCAGCCGGGCGTCGGCTTCGAGTGGGCGTAGGAGGCCGGGACGCGTTTGACGCCGCCGCGAAACCAGAAGGCGCAGGCCGCCCTGACGGCGGCCAGCCAGTGGCCGTAAGAGCGCGCCAGCGCTGATGCATCGGGCCAGGTGACGCCAGGCTCCATGGCTCGTTCGGCTCGCGCCTGGTCATACCGCTCGGTGCTGATGTATTCGCCTGCGATCAGGTCGACCAGTAGCGCGAGACGGCGGAACCGAAGGGTGCCCGCCGATGGTGCGGCCAGATCATGCGCCAGCAGGCGCAGGAGCTGCTCAATGACCTCCTTCGGACAGGCCGACGTCGTTGTGACCAAGGCGGCGGCGACCTGTGCGACCTCGGTTGCGTTCGCCGTTGCGTCGAAGCGGATCTCGGCTCGGTCAGCGCCAGTCGACGTGCGATCAGCCGTCGGCTGGTGGTGTCGTCATAGACCGCCTCCTTGGCGGCTGGGCTCACGAGGCCGTCCCCTTGGCCCCGGGACGGCCTTCGACCGGAGCGTCCTCGTGCATTCCCTCCGTGGCGGCTTCGCCCGGCGGTTCCTGGGCCTCTGTCTCGGTCTCAGCTGTTACGTGCACTCCGGGAGGGATAGGAGGTTGTCGGGCTGATCCCCGTCCGCCGTCGTCTTCAGATCCGTATTCCTCCGCAGATCTCGGTGGATTAACCCGGGACTCGCTTGACAAGTGCCGGCCGAGCCAGGAAGGTGCCAGCACCGGCGCTGGAGCCGCGAGCACATCGTGCGGGATTGGTACCGGCCGTCGGCGCGGTTGCAGTGCTACTTCGACGTAGCGGCGGACTGAGGTGGTGCTGCGCAGACGGGAGCGGGCTGCGCAGACGGGAGGGGACGTACTGACGCCGCCCCGTTTGCTTCACCAGTCGATCAACGGATACGATCGATCCATGGCTAAGCGGCCTCAACGCCATGTCACCAAGAGACCGGATGGACTGTGGCAGGACAAGCGAGCCGGCGCTAAGCGGGCGGCTTCGCTCCACCGCACTCAGGCAGGCGCAGAGAAGTCATCGAAGCAAGTGGCGCGAAACACTCCTGGCGGCGCAGAGGTCATTGTCCACTCTCCGGATGGGCGCATTCGCGATCCGGACACGATCAATCGCCGCGATCCAACTCCGCCCAAAGACAAGAAGCACTAGCGCGTGGTTTCGATTGAGTCGCGCGCCTGATCCTGCGTGGTCGCGAGTTCAGCCCTGGCTGCCTTGAAGTCGGGCACGATCACCGGCAAGCCAACCCGGATGCGTAGCCGAAAGACGGGTGGTTCGTCGCCACGCTTCGGCTCAACTGTGCGGCGTCCCCGGCCCATGTCTGACAGCGTGCACGTGTTCCGGGCACGCCACCGCTTTCTCGCAATGACCTATCGACCACCGAATCGGTCGATGGCATCTCTCAAGCGGGTTTCCGCGTTGGCGCCGTTTTGGTTGGCAGCTGGACGCGCTCTTGGGCGACGTCATCGGGAGACAAAGTCAGGACCATTCCATGGGCATAGGTGACGCGGAAACGGTCCAGCTTGCGCGTGATCAGCGCAGTGTCTTTGCCGAAGATTTCGCCCGGATCCAGATCGAGATCGCGTAGTCGCTGACGAACGCGCGGTCGGTCTTGGTCCTCGACATGGCGCGAGACGAACGTCTCGGGCCGAAAGTCCTCGTCCTGCTCCTCGAGGAAGGCCTGGATGGCGACTTGGTAGCGCCCTTGGCGCTCGGGCGAGGTGACATCGTCAGCGATGAACGTCTGCACCCCACTCCAGAAGTCCTCCGTTGCCGTTTCCGGACTAGCCGCCAGACCACAGCCGAGGAAATCATGCAAGAAGAAGCGGGCGATCCCGCGACTTTCCTCACGCGAGCGCTGGTCGTCCGAGGCGACGCCGCGCATGGTCAGCGAGTCAGCTTGATCAGGCCAAGCACTGCGGCTTTGAAGACCCGAGTCTTTCTAGTCAGCATCAAGTCGCGGAGGAATTCGAGGTCGATTATCTGCTGTCCGCCCCGCCGCTCGACCAAGACGTGCACGCCCTGTTCGCGCTCGAGCTTTAGGACGGCAACGGCCGGATGCCCATCCGCTTCGGCCGTGATCACGCTCAGCAGACCGGGCGAATTTGCTGTGCAACTCGCGAGCCTCCCCGCTAGCTGTCCGTAGGCCCTTACAAGTCCGGCCCGTCAGTATCGAAGAGCAGATAGCTGAAGCTCCGATCGGCCGCGGTCCCAGCGCTGTCCTGGGTGACTACGAACGGATGGAGGACGCACTGGCCGCTGCAGGCGCTTGTCTCAACCGAGATCTCGCTTCCGATATAGCCGTCGTTGAGGATCGTCGCCGATTGGACGGCGCGGCCGAAGTTGTAGTTCTCGAGCCCGGGAAAGAACAGATGGCGGACCCCGGTAGACGTGATTTCGACCCGCGGCGGGCCACCGCCGGTGCGGTTGAAGTACGCGAGCACGGCGCCGTACCGGTCGATCGCCGCCCCAGCGAGAGCGACGCCACGGGCGTCCTGGGAAACACTGTCCGTGCCCACTGCCCCATCGCGGAGCTTACCCCCGGTTACCGCACCCTTGTCGATCTTGGGGGCGGTTACTGCCTTGGCTTGCAGATCGCGCGTGCCAATCTTGGACGCCGCGTAGGCGCCCCCACCGGCGAGAACGCCGAACGCAGCGACCGTGGACATAACGTTTGCGTAGGTGAACCGCTTCGAATGTCGCATCTCTGTCCTCCACTCATTTACGAGCCGAGCGCCGCCCCAGATCGACCGGACGTCGGCGAACTCGAGCTGCCAAAGACCGTCCCACGCAGGTGCGCCGGCCTCATGCTTTCGCCCGTATCGCAAGCTTGACAGATGGAGCGCGTCCGCCATAGGCTCCAACCGCGACGCCGAGGGATGCTGGATTTATCCGAGGGCGTAGGAGGCAAGGATGCCCTACTTCTCAACCGAACAAGAAGTCTATGAGTATCTCGGTCGGCTCATCGAGGATCTTGCCGACTCACCCGGCGTCGGCGGCCAGGTAAAGGCCTCGAACACCACCATCCGATTTTCTCTAGAGGCGCCACGGGCGACCATCACCGTGGCGCTCTCAGACTCGGCGAACACGGTCGAGCTCGGGCCTTCGAGTCTCCCAGTCGACTTAGTACTCAGTCTGGACGCGGACGTCGCGCACATGCTGTTTCTCGGACTGGCCGAGATGGTGGAGGCAGCACAATCCGGTCGGCTTACGGCTCGCGGCGAGACCGAGAGAATCCTCCCGTTCTGGCCAACGATCAGATTCGCCGCCGCTCCTCGCTATCGTCAGCTTCTCACTGTGGCTGGCCGGACGGATCTACTCGATGGCTAACGCCGACGCACAGTTCTGGCGTCCGCACGCGATCCCACAGGTGAGGTAGGCGCCATGCCGGGACACGTTACGCATGTAGGGTTCAACGACCTGTTCCCACTCTTCAGTCTCTCGACGCCACCGCCGGGACAACCGCAGATTACGCTGCCGAACCTGGCGTTCGATCGCGCCAAGGGATGCGACGCCAACACGTTGCGCTTTGACGTCAATTAGGCTGCCGTTCAGCCCACTAGTCAATGGGACTGGAACTTTCAGGACCACTACGGCAACGTCCGATACCAGGCTTTGCGCACCCAATGCAAAGTCCTGCCAATCGTCCTCGGCGCTCCAACCTGGACTTCGCCGCAGCCCAATGGCTATACGGGGAGCTATCCGAGCCAGTATCACATATCGAACTACTTCGGCAACTTTGTCGTCGAGACCGTGAAGTACTTCGCGGCGTACGGAGTAATCGACGCCATCGAAATCTGGAACGAACCTAACCTACGTGAGGGAAGTTATGTGCCTAACGATCAGTACGACAACATGCTTGGGGCGGCTCTCTATGCGGTCAATAACGCGCTGAATAGCGGCTATCTCACCACACCGGTACGCATCCTCGGCGGGGCTTTAGCTACGGCGGGAGTCATCGATGCGTGGCAAACGTACTTTCATGACTTCGATGACCAATGCTATTCCTACGACCTGAGCATCCACGCCTATCCACAGAATCTGAGCAACCCCCAGGCGGCATCGGACAGCGTCACAAGCGTCGTCTCACAGGCGATCAATATGTCTAAATCGCAGTATGTGGGAAATATTTGGCTGACGGAGACGGGGGCCCCGTCGGCCCCGAATGGGGTCAACACTCCGGGCTTCCAAGAGGACACGCTGGACAAGATCTGTGATTGGCTGGCGGACCAGAGTCCACTCAGGGCGATGATCGTGCACCGCTTGATTGACTGGGTTAACGCGCCCCCTAGCACCCATGACGGACCGGGCTTTGTCTCAATGAACGTGCTCAACAACTCCACATGGGCCGAGAAGCCAGTCTGCGCGAGGCTGCGGTCGATCTGGCCGTAGCCGAAGCGTCGCCTCACTCAGCTCGGGTGGAGGCTCTCCCACCGGACCGGAGTGCGGTCGTGCTTAGCCCACGAGATGCCGCGCTCGCGCGCTTAGACGTCTGACGGGGTGAGAAAGCGGAGCCGATATGTACCACCGACAAGGTCCGTGATGCGAGGAAGCAATCGCAGGAATGGCGCGGCATCGCCGATGAAAGAGACTTGGCCGTTGTCGGTCGCGGCGAAAATGTTCAGGTCTCCGGAGAACAGCCTGTCGAAATCGGCCACGGCGGCCTGAACATCGAGATCGGCATTCCCAGTCGCGCCAAAGGTGACCGTTGGGGTCTCGGACCGACCATCAAGCGAAATCACTTCCCCTGTGTCCGTTGCTGTGAATCGGATCAGCTGATCGGACCTCAGCAGCGCTTGCCCATCCCGTGAGCTAACAAGCTCGTGCAGGATAGTGCCAAGGCTACGAATCGAGGGCGCCGGCATCGAAGGTTCCTGAGATCGCGATCAACACCAGGATCGACCATATTCCCTTGCCTCGAACACTGCAACCGAATAGGGTGCTGTCGTGTCAGCACGGAAGCTGAGGGGCCTCGAGCATGGATGGGAACGAGCCAGAGGCGAGTCGGTTTCCGCGTCAATGGCTCTCAACCGGCGCGGCTTTCTCGTCGGTGCGGGCATGTCGCTTGTGGCAGCAACCTCGGCCGGTCGGCTGATTCGCGCTGATAGGACGGCGGCGGCGGTCGGTCTGGGGACGGAGCACCTTGCGACGGGTCTCGGCGGAAACTTCGAGGTCATGGCTCGGGCGGCTGCAGAGCAGGCGCTGGAGGGTTTTGATCAGATCGCCTCGGTGGGCTCGCCGATTGTTCGCTTTCCGGTCTTCTGGGACCGCGTGCAGGTCTCGGAGACCACTTGGGACTGGTCAGGATATGAGTCTCTGCACGAGCAGATCGTGTTCCACGGCCTGCAGGCGATGCCCGTTCTGATGGGTCCTGTGCCACGGTGGGCCTTCGAAGCGAGTTCGACGCCGGCAACGGTGTCCTATCCGATCGAGTCTCGGAGCCTAGAACTCCTCGGTCGCTTCGCACTCGAGACAGTTCGCTATTTCGACCGCTTCGGTGACCACTTGTGCGCCATCGAAGTGTGGAACTCCCCAAACTCTGGCGCGGGCGGCGTTCCGGACGTCGACGCATACGGACGCATGCTCTCTACTGTCCTGATGTTGACCGAGTCCGCCGCCCAGGATCGTCTGGTTCGACGACGTATCCAGGTCGTGGCAGGCAGCCTTCAAATAGGGGCGGGGAGCAAGGATTGGTCCCGCTACATGCCACGGATGCGCGCGCAACCCTTTCCCTTTGCATTGGGTCTTCAGCCGCGACTGTCCGCCGGAAGTGAGGCTAGCCAAGCCGGGTCGCTTATTGATATGGCCGCCGCAAGCTGGAAGGGGCCTATGTGGATTACGGATGTCGTTCCACAGCCCGACAACAGTCGAGGCGCGGATTTTCTCGCTGAGGTGACTGCCGCGGTGATGCGTCGAGGCCAGTGCCGCGGCCTCACGGTCGGTACGAACTTCGGCCCGAACGACCTCTCAAACGGGACCGCGTTCAAGATCATCGATCCCGCAGACGGACCGACGCCACCCCTCCAGGTCCTCCGCGACAGCTGGTCATAGCTCGCCAATCGTTGAGACGCTCTGTGAGAGCGCTGGCGGCTATCGGTCGTACAGCGGAACGAGCCTGCCCGGGCTCGAGCCGCAGCGAGCTCGCGACGTCCGCCCAGGACCCGCCGTCAGCGATGGCGGAGCGGGCGAGGCGTCGCGAGGTCTTCGAGCTCGTCGATCGACGCGCGAACCTCGGCAAGCGCCGTGATCGCCTGGTGTTCGGCTGGCATCTCCGCTGCGATCGTCGCCACCGCTCGCCCCTCGCGGGTCGAACGATCTCGGCAGCGGCCCCGCCTGCGGTCAGCGGGTCGTCAAAGCGGCCACGATCAAAGAAAAAGACTAGCTGCACGTCGAACCGCTGGTACGGGATCCGCTGGGGCGACGGGAGATTCGCTACATCTCGGAGGTCTGGATCGCAACTCAGCACCGCGGTGGGCTTGGCCTGCGCAGCTGCTGACGCGAAGCTACGCGGATCTGGGACTCGCCCGAACCTCGACGGATGGGGAGGGAAGGAACAAACCGGGCCGCAGCCCAGGCAAGTCGCCGGCGCGACGATCGACGGCGGTTCGGCGCGAAAGCATCTCGCCGCGTCCTTGGCGCTGGACCGACGAGGCGATCGAGCGCGAGCTACGCAAGTTCGCCGCGGCGCACAACCTCGACACGCTGCCACCAGATATCGACACGGGCCAAACCTGAACGGCTTTCGGCACTCGATGGGGCACGATCATCGCTGTCGAGCGGCAGCCGCATGCGCGACGTGATAGAGAGGTCCTAGCGACGTTGCTGATGCCGAGCACTGGGCTGGCGACCATTTCGCCCATCTCCATTTATGTAGTGCGGCAGTTGTCTCGGCCGGCGCATCGAGGGAGGCGAAGTAGCCCCCTCAGCCGGAGGGCGCCCCGAATCGAGGCCTGCCGTTCGGCCGTGGCCCTAACCAAGCGCGCCGCGAGCAATCGCAAGCGCTCGATCGAAGCTGCCGAACTGCTTGCAGATGACCTCGAGGACCGGCAGGCGTGGCTCGGGCTGTCCGGCCAGCCGGGCCGCCCGCCGTCCGAGCCAGGCCCACTCCTTGTATTCGTTGGTGCTGGGTCCGCGTCCGTCGGGGTCGAGCCGCAGTCCGATCCAGCAGTTGGCGATCGCCTCGGCCACCTCGTCGCGGTTGTAGGGCGTGCGCTAACCGGCCAGCGCAACGGTTGCAACTGCCGCGGCCGATCGGTTTTGGGCGGCGTCGAGATCTCCTTCGCGGCCAGCTCTGCGATCGGGCATCGCCGGTCGCCACCTTCGGCGGCGTGGACTAAAGACAAAACCAGGCCCTGAGACCGTGCGGGATGGCAGATTCGGGCCATGGCTGACCACCTTGCCGTCCTGGCAGCGGCTCTGCTCAACGAGCTCAACGCCTACGAGCGTTTTGGCTTCATTTACCAAGCGATGGAGGACCTGCTCGAACGCTTTCTCAACGACCCAGAGCTGGAAGCCGAGCCAGAGGTCAGGGGTCTTCAAGAGGCGCTCGAGGCCTTCGACGGCGTTCGCATTTGGCTGAGCACCGAAGGCGACGCCCCCCGACCTCATGGGCAGCGCTGGGGACAGGATCGATGGATTCCGCCTACAGACGATCCGCTGCTAAGCCCCAGCCGCGGCGGCGGCAACAACGCTCCCTAAGGCAGTTAGCTTCGCGCCTCGAGACAAGGATTGACCGACCGCCGACGGGCGCGTTCCCCGGAGGACCGCGATGAGGGGAGCGGCAATCTGGCGACCTTGAAGTTTGCGCCGGCGCCACGTCGCCAGCGTCGTAGCACCCGAGGGCGGCAGTCGCTAGAGGTGCGCGTGCCGGGGCGGGACCGAGAGGAAACGCTCACGACGACAGACCGCGATCGCCCGCTCGAAGCTGCCGAACTGCTTGCAGATGATCTCAAGGACCGGGAGGCGCGGCTCGGCCTGGCCGGACAAGCGCGCCATTCGTCGCCCCAGCCAAGCCCACTCCTTGTATTCGTTTGCGCTTGGGCCGCGTCCGTCTGGATCCAGTCGCAGGCCGGTCCAGCACTGTTCAATCGCGTTGATGACCTCTCGGCGGTTATAGGGCGGTTGCTTGCCCTTGCCGGCAACAGTGGCGACGCCCGCCTTAGCGCCGTCCTCTGCCACTCGCATCGCCGCCCGCACCGCGCCGAGCCAGTGGCCGCCGTGGATCCGGGTCAGGGTGGTGTGGGCTGGCCAGATCTCGCCATCCTCTGCACGTTGCCGGCGCGCCTCGTTGTAGTCGTCGATGCCTGGGATCACTCCTTGCGAGCCTGTGACCAGTTCGATAAGCAGGCCAAGGCGGGCCTCGCGCAATTCGGGGATCGAGATCGCCGACAGCGAGTGATTGACCAGGCGCCCGAGATCGGAGATCGTCTGTTCGGACAAGACTGGAATCAGCTCGGCGATGACCCAGGCCACTTCGCCGGCGCCGGCGCCGTCGTCGACCGCGCTGGCCGCACCAGGTGCCTCGGTGTGTGGGACAGACGCCAGCTCGACCTCGCCGGTGCTGGCGCTCGTGTCTTCATCGGCAGGGCCTGGCGCCGCCTGGCCCTCGTCGGCCGTCTCGACCTGCCGCGCCACCTCGCCATCGTCGACTGCGCCGACCTGCGCCGGCTCGCGCTCAGCCATTGTCGCCATCCCCTTCGCCGTCGACGCGGGCTGCCAGCTGCGCGAGCGTTGCCTCGGGATCGTGGCGGCGAGCCGCGGCCAGGGCCAAGGCCCGGTCCCAGTCGCCAAAGCGCTTGACCATCGTCGAGTCGCTGGCCGGGCGACCCCATGGGTCGTCGTTTTCGAGCAGCTGGTCTTGGCGCCAGCGCCTATATGTAGTGAGCGTGACGGCTTGCGTCGCTTCATCGGCCGGCAGCGGGCGCAACTGCTTCAGGGCCTTGACCAAGAAGTCCAAGACCTCGTCGTCGGTCATCGGCCGCGACTTGTGGCGATGGGCGACGCGCATCCGGTCCGCGCTCATCAGCCCGGCCCAGTGCAAGGCTCGCGGCCACGAGCCGCGGCGCCAGATGATCGTCGCCGACGAGGGCAGGTTGAGCAGCTTGCCCTTTTCGGCTGCCTCGTCGATCCGCTGGCAGCGCCAGTCGTCGAATGCTTGGCGTGACATGTGCCGGGCTGGGCGCTTGTCGTCGCTGCGCCCGGCCGCCGCCTCCTGCTTGAGGTGACGCTTATGGGCATCGAGCAGGGCCTTGCGCAACTGCTCGTCGGTGTAAGCAACGCCCGGCTGGTTGGTCAGGTGCTTGTCAGTCGATGGCGTCCGGGCCAGTTCGGGAAAGCCGGCGGCGATCACGGCCTTGCCCCAGCTGCCAAAGCACTTCTCGAACGGAAAGCGCGACAAGGCAAACCGTTCGCAGCTGCGCTCGTGTTCGGGCTTCTTCAACTCCTCGATCGCCCACAGGCGGTACGGATCGAAGGCGGCGTAGCTGACGGTAACGGCCTCGAGGTAGGCGCGGATACCGGCCAGCAACTCCTCGGGCGTGTACGGGCGGTTGATGTTGAGCAGGCGCCGGGCCAGCGGATCGGGTCTCGGCGTGACGTTGAGCGCCTCCTTGGCTCGGGCCCAGCTGTTGCCGAAGGCATTGCGGATGCCGGTGGCGCTTAGGTGCTGGTCTGGGTCGTCTTGTTTTTCGCGCCACTCGTCGTACTCGCGCCGCGACGGTGGGTGGCCGATTTCGTCCATGCATTTGGTCATGTCGTAAATGGCCAGCTGGACCCGCTCGGGGTGACGCGACGCCCCGCCGTTTTGCCGGGTCTGGATCGCGCGCAAGACCAGGCGGCGGCTGTTCTCCGACTGGCCAGCCAGCTGGCGCCACAGGTTGCGGGCGATCGGGTCGAGGGTTGGGTCCTCGAGAGACGATGGAGCTGGGGAGGTGGCTGGGGACGGTGGCGTTGCTGGGGTTGGGGATGAGGGGGCCGGGTCCGGGGTGGCGGGCGTGGGAGTTGGGGTGGAGGTGGGGGTGAAAACCGAGGTGCGCGGCGTGTCCTGAACAACGCTTGGGCCATGCTCGATCTCGCCGGATGGACGTTGCTCGTCCTCGCATTCGTCGCTTCGATCGCTTTGATCGTTGCCGAGCGACGCGGGCTCGTCCTCTCGCGGCGCCAGCGCTGGGTCGTCTTTGCCGCCGCCTGCCTGGTCGTCTGCCTGCTTGATATCTGGATCGCGCTGCGCAGCGGGTAGCGCCGATTGGTCGCGATCCTTCTGCGGCGCTCGGGCCTGACTCTGCTCGGGGCTGGCATCCGGCTCGGATAGATTCGACCAATGGGATCGGGCGGGAGCTACGTCGGGATCGCCTTCGCCTGCTGCGCCCTGTCGGTGGTCGCCGTCATCGCCCTCGGTGTCGGCAGTCCAGCTAACTGGGAGATTCCGGTCGTTACTTTCCTGGGCACTCTCGCCGCTGGCGCTTGGCTTTACTCGCGACGCGGTCATTGAGGCCTCGGCGTCGTTCGACGTCTCCGCGTCTCTATATGTAGTGCCGGTTTCTGTAGTGCCGGGTTCCTGGGGCGGCGGGGCTACTGGTGTGGCTTCGGCGTTCGTATGAGCGGCCGGTCGGGGTGCGGTGTCGGTGGTGGGGGTCGGATCCGAGGTGGTGTCTGGTGCGGGGCAGGGGTGGGCGGCGGCTGGGGACGCGGGGACGTTGGTTGGGTCGCTTTGAGTGTTGTCGTGTGTAGGCATGCGACGACGCTAGGGCCGTCGTGCGTCGCGCAAGCGGTTTCCGCGTTAGGTAAACGGGCGCAAACGCGCCAGCTGGCTGGGGAGTTTTCGAGGGTGACAAACCGCTTGATCAAGCGGTTTCTGATCGGTGCGGCGAAAATCCGCCAGCTGGAACTGGAGAGAATTGGGGTGCACCGTCGCACAGGCTGGAGAAAACTCCGGGTGCACCCCTTCCAGTCTCTAGCTTTACCGCTCTGCAGAGTCAGGTAGGGAAATCCCGGAACGGCCCATCACCCAACCGCTGAGATACTGCTCTGGCGATGCCCCAGGACAACGTCGAGCGGGCACGGGAGGGCTACGCCGCTCTCAGCTTGGCCATGCGGTCCGGGGATCTCGACTCCTATTTCAGCGAGTTCATGCATCCGGAGATCGAGTGGGTGCCGCTGGAAGGTGCGCTCGACTTCGACGTCTCCGTTGGCCACGAACCCGTCAAGGGCCGGATCCGGGCGATATTCGAGGTCATGGATGAGCCCGAGATCGAGCCTGAGGAGATCATCGACGGCGGAGAGAAGGTCTTCGTCGCCGTGCGGATCTCGGGCCGCGGTAAAGGGAGCGGGATCGACATGGAGGCGAGCTGGTTTCACGTCTTGACCCCGCGGGACGACAAGTTGGTGCGCGTCGAGTGGCACGCCACGCGGGCAGAAGCCCTGGAAGCCGCCGGGTTGAGCGAATAGGTGAAGGCCGGGAACTACGAACCGCGGGCGACCGCGCGCAGCGCCTCCGCCCGTCGCGTCGTCTCGGCGCCGGACCGCTCGCTTCGCACGACGTAGCGCGGATCGTCGGGTGTCGCCGCTACGACCCGGCCCGCGACCTCCGTCCGCGCCGTGAGGCGGCGCCGCACGGCACCGCGGACGGTCCGTCCCCGGAAGTTCCACTCGACGCGATCGCCGCGCTTGAAATCCTGTCCCATCGGCTGCTCCTTCTGGTCTTTCCGGGTCAAAGCCCGGGAGACGGAGCCGCGCCCCCTCAGACGCTTGCCATCGCCGCCGCCGTGTAAGCCCCGGCTGATCGGGCAGTACGCGTCCATGGACGCCGAGAGCCCCGAGCGCGAGGAAGACCCGCACATCCCCGGGACGCCCGAGGAGGCCGACGAGACGCCGGACGAGGAGGACGCGCCGACGACCCCGTCGCCCGATCCCGACCCGGACCGAACCGAGGAGTCCCCGGCAGAGGATCCGGAGGAGTCGCCGGCCGACTCAGGCTGAGCCTGGCGCTCGACAGGATGTCGAGCGGCTCGCGCCAAGTCTCGACATCTGGCCAAAGACCGCGCACGAGCCGATCCGCAAACTGGTGGCCTGGAGAAGGCCAGCGGTTGCGACGCGTGGAGGACGAGCTATGCGCCAGATCGTCTGCTTCGGAGGAGGCGGCTTCTCGATGGAGGCGGGCAACCCGCTGCTCGACGAGTTCGTGCTCGACCTCACGGGCGAGGCGCGGCCGCGGGTCTGCTTCCTGCCGTCGGCGAGCGGCGACGCCGACCACTACATCGTTCGCTTCTATCGCCACTTCATCGGCGCTCGCTGCGAGCCGTCGCACCTGTCGCTCTTCCGCCGCGAGCGGGCGCCTGCGGAGCCGCGCGAGCACCTGCTCTCCCAGGACCTGATCTACGTCGGCGGCGGCAGCGTCACGAGCCTCATCGGCGTCTGGCGCGCGCACGGCATCGACGAGATCCTGCGCGAGTGCTGGGAGCGCGGGATCGTCCTCTGCGGGCTCTCGGCCGGCTCGCTGTGCTGGTTCGCCGAAGGGGTTTCGACCTTCCACGGCCCGGCGCAGCGCAGCGAGGGACTCGGCTTCCTGCCCTGGAGCAACACCGTCCACTACTCGAGCGAGCCGCGGCGGCGCGAGGTTCTGTTCGAGTGGCTTCGCGAGGGGATGGCGCCCGCGTACGCCGCCGACGACGGCGCCGCGCTCCATTTCGTCGGCGAGGAGCGTCGCCCAGGTCGTCGCGTCGCGCCCGGACGCGCGCGCCTACCGGGTCGAGCTGCGCCACGGGCACGTCGTCACGACCCAGCTCGCGACCCGCTACCTCGGCGACGCCGACTGCGTCCCCCTGATCCGCTCGTTGCCGGCGCTGGTCCGAGGCGTGACCATCCTCGCCCTGGGCGGGCACGAGTTCTCGCGCAAGCGAGGCAACGAGGCGATCCGCGACTACATGCTGGCGCTGGCCGAGGGCGCCGAGCCACGCGTCTGCCTGCTGCCGACCGCGAGCGGGGACCCGGCCGATCAGATCGCCGCCTTTCGCGGCAGCCTCGGCGGACCTCGGCTGCGACCTGTCCCACGTCTCGCTCTTCCGGCTCGAGGCCGAAGGGCGTCGACCTCGCCGAGCACCTGCTCTCCCAGGACCTGATCTACGTCGGGGGCGGCAGCCTCGTCAACCTGATGGCGATCTGGCGCGCGCACGGGATCGACGAGATCCTGCGCGAGTGCCTGCGCCGGGGCGTCGTGCTGGTTGGACAGAGCGCGGGCGCGATGTGCTGGTTCGAGTGGGGGGTGACGCGCTCGGCGGGACCGGCGAGGCTGGCGCCAGGGCTCGGGCTGGTGCCGGTTCGGCCACTTGCTCGAGCGTCGCGGCGTGCTCGGCCCAGAAACTCACGCCGGCCGCGATGCGCGCCTCGGTCATGAAGATGTTGCGGTACTCGAACCACGGGACGACGCGCTCGGCAGGGCGCGACATCGTGTCCAGGATCGTCTGATCGATGACAGCCGCGCCGATGAGCGACGTGAGCTCGGCGCGATCGAAGCCGTGAGCACTGACCATCTTGTCGATGAAGGCAGCACGAGCCGCCTCGTCGGCGGTTTGCGCCGCCGCTGCGAATGGCAGCGTCAGTGAGAGTGAGACGAGAATTCCACGAACCACGTTGCCTGCACTTCCGGGTGTCATGCTGCCAACAACTTCCTGTGCCCGTGGATCGACGCGAGCATACCGAAACCGGCCATTAGGGTCACCATCGAAGTGCCGCCCGCGCTGACGAGCGGCAGAGGCACGCCGACGATCGGCAGCAGCCCCGACACCATGCCCGCGTTGACGAACACGTAGACGAAGAACGTGAGGCTCAGCGCGCCGGCGAGCAGCCGGCTGAACTGTCCTGCGCCTCGGCCGCGATGTACAGACCGCGGCCGACGAGCGCGAGATACAGCACGAGCAGCAAGCACAAGCCGAGCAAGCCGAACTCCTCCGCCATGACCGCGAAGATGAAGTCCGTCGATCGCTCCGGCAGGAACTCGAGGTGCGATTGCGTGCCGTTCAACCAGCCCTTGCCGAACAGGCCGCCCGAGCCGATCGCGATCTTCGACTGAATGATGTTGTAGCCCGTGCCGAGCGGATCGGACTCGGGATTCAGGAACGTGAACACGCGGGCTTTCTGATAGTCGCGCATGAGCGCCCAGAGCACCGGCAACGCCGCGAGACCGAGACCGCCGAACACCAGCATCACGCGCACACTGATGCCGGCCAGTAGAATCGTGAGCGCGCCGCCGGCCATCACGAGCAACGCCGTACCGAGGTCGGGCTGCTCCGCGATCAAGATCGCCGGCGTCATCACGATCAGACCCATGACCATGAGCTGCGCGAACGTCGGCGGTAGCCGCCGCTCGTGCATGAACCACGCGCACATCATCGGCACGGCGAGCTTCATCAGCTCGGACGGCTGGAACGTCACGACCCCGAGGTCGAGCCAGCGCTGCGCGCCTTTGCCGATCTGCCCCTCGACGGCGACCGCCAGCAACAGGCCGATGCCCAGCAGGTACAGCCACGGCGTCAAGATTCGCCGGTAGTGCGGCGAAATCTGCGCTATCACCATGAAGGCCGCCAGGCCTAGGCCGAACCGCATCCCCTGGCGCAGGAGCAGGCCCGTTTCGGCGGAAACCGCGCTATAGAGCACGACCATGCCGATCCCGACGATCGCGAACAGAATGACGAGCAGCGGCACGTCGACGACGATGCCGTTGAATCCACGCTTGCGGCCGCCGCTGGCCGCCCTGCCCCATTCAAGGCTCGCGAGCGACATAGTTGTCCGCAGCGAAAAAGGCGTCGAACACTTTGCGGGCGACGGGCGCGGCCGCCCGGCTGCCGCCGCCGCCGTTCTCGATCACAACGCCGAGCGCGATGCGCGGCGCTTCGGCCGGTGCGAACGCGACGAACAAGCCGTGGTCGCGGAAGCGTTCGTCGATCTCCTCTTCGCGATAACTGCTCGTCTTGCGCGATGCCGATGACCTGCGCCGTACCGGTCTTGCCGGCGACGCTGTACGTCGTGCCCTGCATAGGGGCGCGCGCCGTGCCGCGCGGGTCCGCCGTCACGCCGACCATCGCGTCGTGCACGAGTTGCCAGTGCGCGGGATCTTGGTCGGCGACGCTCGGCAGCGCTTTCGGCTCCGTGTAACGCACTTCGCGCGTGACGGGGTCCTCGGTGCCGATGAGTAACCGCGGTGCGAACCGTTGTCCGCGGGCCGCGAACGTCGCAGCCGGCATGCGCGAGCTGCACCGGCGTCACGAGCGTGTAGCCCTGGCCGATGCCCGTGATGACGGTCTCGCCGGGAAACCAGACCTGGTCCGCGCGGCGTGTGAACTGCTTGGCCTTCCACTCGCGCGACGGCACGACGCCGTAATTCTCGCCGCTGATGTCGAGGCCCGCGGGCGCGCCGAAGCCGAATTGCCGTAAGCCCGCGGCCATCGCGTCGATGCCCATCGCGACGCGAGATGATAGAAGTACACGTCGCACGACTGCACGATCGCGCCGCGCATGTTGACGTTGCCGTGGCCTTGCGGCCGCCAATCGCGATAGCGGTGCGTCTGGCCCGGCAGGCGGAAGTGCCCGGGGCAATACCGCTCCTCGTCGGGCGTCATCGCCTCGGTCTGCAGCGCGGCGAGTGCCAAGAACGGCTTGACGGTCGAGCCCGGCGGATAAGTGCCCGCGAGCGCGCGGTTGTAGAGCGGCTTGTCGGGATCGGTGCTGAGCGAGACGTAGTCGGCGCGGCTCAGGCCGGCTGCGAAACGGTTGGGATCGAAGGCCGGCGTGCTGACGAGCGCCAAAACGTCGCCGTTGCGCGGATCGATCGCGACGATGGCGCCGCGCAGGTCTTGCATCGCTTCCTGAGCCGCGAGCTGTAGCTTGATGTCGAGCGACAGCACGACGTTCGTGCCGGGTACGGGGTCTTCGTCCTCGACGCCGCTCGAGTCGGCGAACGCACGGATGCGGCCGTCGCCGACCGCTTCGAGCACGCGGCCTTGCGCATTCACGACTTGCTGCCGGTAACCGACCTGGCCGTGCAGCCGCTCTTCGTAGGCGCGCTCGACACCGGTTTTGCCGATGTGCGACGTGCCGGCGTAGTTGCTGCGGTCGATGCGCTCGAGATCCGCCGTGCTGATGCTGCCGACGTAGCCGACTGCGTGCGCGGTCATTTCGCCGAACGGATAGTAGCGAGACAGGGCTTCTTGGATGTCGACGCCCGAGAACAAGTGGCGGCGCACGGCGAACGTTGCCGCTTGCTCCTCGGTGAGGTTGCTCAACTTGACGCGCTCGAAACCTCGGTGCGAGCGGATGAGATCGCGTAGGGTCTGGTGCTCCGATGGGTCGACGAGGCCGAGCTCCTCGAGCGAGAGTAGCGTGCGGTCGAGATTGTCGATTTGCTCGCCGATGGCGACGAGCTCCCAGTTCGGGCGATTCTCCGCGATCACGAGGCCGTTGCGGTCGTAAATGAGCCCGCGCGTCGGCGGCATCGGCTCGATGCGGAACCGATTGCCTTGCGACAGCTCGATGAAATGCTCGTAGTCGAAGATCTGCAGCTGCACGAGCCGCCAGACGACCAGACCGCATAGGAGCAACACGATGACCGCTGCCGCCGATGATGCGTGACAGGAACAGCCGTTGCTCCTGCCAATGGTCCTTCAACTGTAGCGACGAGCCGGCCATCAGAGTCTCGCGGGCACTTCGCGCTCACGCCGGTCGAGCAGCACGTACATCGCGAGCCAGACCAGCGTGCCCGTCAACGGCGGCACCCAACGCTCGATGAGCGGCACGGTGCGGCCCGCCATGCCGTCGATCCAGAACAAGATGAACTCATAGAGGCCGAGCAAGATCAGCACCGTGACCGCGAGCTGCGACACGGGGAACACGCGCAGCCGCAGGTGGAACTTCTCGGCGAGGTAGACGACAACGAGCAGCGCGAGCGCGTTTTGCCCGAGCAATGCTCCCGTCAGCGTATCGACCGCGATCCCCATCCAGAATGCCGTGAGCAAGCTGAATTGCCGCGGCGCCATCAAGGACCAGTACAGCAGCACGACGGCGACCCAGTCGGGGCGCAGCGGCGCGATGGAATCCGGCACCGGCACGGACGCCAGCGCGAGCGTCGCCACGAGACTGAGCGTCGAAGCCCACCAATGACGCCGTGCAGCCATTACTGCACGTCCGCCACGCTCGCGGCGGCGGCCTCCGACGCACGCGGCGCTTCGTCGGCCGCATTCCAGACGAGCAATACTTCGCGATCGCGGTCGAGCGACGACACGGGCTCGGCGAGAATCTCGGCGAACGCTTGATCGGGCCGCCGCTGCACGTCGAGCACGCGCCCGACGGGGTAACCGGCCGGGAACACGCCGCCCAAGCCCGACGAGATCAGCAGGTCGCCGACCATGACGTCCGCATTGTTCGTGAGATACGGCAAGCGCAGGCGGCTGCTGTCGCCGGTGCCGACGGCAATCGTGCGCACGCCATTGCGATTGACACTGACGGGCACGGCGTGATCGGCATCGGTGATCAGCACCGCTTCCGACGTCAGCGGGCCGACGCGCACGACCTGGCCGACGACGCCCTGAGCGTCGATCAGCGCTTGGCCCACGTACACGCCGTCCACGAGGCCGCGGTTCAAATCGAACCGCTGCCGGTACGGGTCGAGGTCGACGGCCAAGATTTCGGCGACGAGCGCGCGGCTGCCGATGCGCGCCGTCGAATCGAGCAACTCGCGGAGGCGGGCGTTCTCGGCCTCGAGCGCCGCGAGCCGCTGCAAGCGCGACTCGGTCTCGAGCCGATCGCGGCGGAACTGCTGGTTCTCGGCGATCATCACCTCACGCTCGGCGAACGTGTCGCTCAAGGTTGCCCACGTGCTGAAGGGCAGGTCGACGACCACGCGCACGGGATAAACGACGACTGAAAGCGCTTGACGCACGCGGCCGAGATGCTGATCGCGGCGATCGAGCAGCATCAGCGCAACGCAGACGATCGCGAGCAGCAGGAAACGCGCGCCCATGGAGAACCCGCTTCGACTGAAGCCTGGGGTGGTTCTACCGGGAGCACTCATCCTTATCGCTCCTGCGCGCTAGTGCCGGCGGGCGTGATCACTCCACCGAGAATGCCGACGGCCCGTATTCGTCGAGCAACTCGAGCACGCGGCCGCCGCCCCGGGCGACGCAGGTGAGCGGCTCATCGGCGATGACGACCGGCAAGCCCGGTTTCCTCGGTCAGCAGCTTGTCGATGTCGGTCAACAGTGCACCGCCGCCCGTCAGAACGATCCCTCGTTCCGCAACGTCGGCGCCAAGCTCCGGCGGCGTTTGCTCGAGCGCGACCTTCACCGCGCCGACGATGCCTTGCAGAGGCTCCTGCAATGCTTCGAGAATTTCGTTGCTGTTCAGCGTGAAGCTGCGCGGCACGCCTTCCGACAGGTTGCGGCCTTTCACGGAAATTTCGCGCACGTCTTGGCCCGGATAAGCTGAGCCGATCTCGTGCTTGATGCGCTCCGCCGTCGCTTCACCGATCAAGATGCCGTAGTTGCGGCGCACGTAGTTCGTGATGGCATCGTCGAAACGGTCGCCGCCGATGCGCACCGACGCTGCATAGACGATACCGTTCAGCGAGATGACGGCCACCTCGGACGTGCCGCCGCCGATGTCGAGCACCATCGAGCCGCGCGCTTCGTGCACGGGCATGCCGGCGCCGATGGCCGCGGCCATCGGTTCCTCGACGAGATACACCTTGCGAGCACCGGCACCCTCGGCCGACTCGCGGATCGCGCGGCGCTCGACTTGCGTCGACCCGTACGGCACGCAGACCAGCACGCGGGGGCTCGGGCGAAAGTAACGCGACCCGTGCGCTTTCTTGATGAAGTGGGCTCGGCTTGTTCGGCCTGATCGTCGGGCGAGTCGGTCGGAGCCCGGCCGGGGCGCGTGTGCGACGGGCGATGCAGCGGCTGGCGGGGGTTGTGCTGATCGGCCTTGGGGTGCGACTGGCTTTCGAGCGGCGTTGACGTCGGCCGCGGGCCGAGGCGCCCGCCGGCAGGGTAGCGGCAGATCGATGCCCGTCAGGGGGCATGCGCAGTTGTGACGATACCGGACTTCGGCTGAGTCCACGCCCGCGCGATTGACACCGCGCAGTGGCCGGCTATGATCGATCGGCGACACAGACGGTGTTTTCGGCGGCGAATGATCGGACCGCGCCGTGTCCAGTCCCTTGCCCGGCGACCGCGCCCGCCTCGTCCCGGTGCCGCTCACGCGACCATCCGAACCGGCTGCGGCCTGGCCGGCCCGGCTGCCTGCGCCGGTGACGTCGTTGGTCGGCCGGGAGCGGGAGGTCGCCGCGGTCGGCGACCTGCTGCGCCGCGGCGACGTCCGCCTCCTGACCCTGACCGGCCCCGGCGGCGTCGGCAAGACCCGCCTGGCCCTGGCGGCGGCGGCCGACGCTGGCCGCCGACTTCGCCGACGGGCGTCTGGTTCGTCCCGCTGGCCCCGGTCGCCGACCCGCCTCGTCGCCGCCACCATCGCGCAGGCGCTCGGTGTGCGCGAGGTTGGCGCGACCGTCCGTCGCCGACGGCCTGGCGGCGTTCCTCCGGCGACCGGCGCGCTGCTGCTCCTCGACAACTTCGAGCAGGTCCTCGCGGCCGCGCCGCTGGTGACCGAGCTGCTGGCCGCCTGCCCCGAGCTGACGGTCCTGGTCGACCAGCCGCGCAGGCTGCGCCTCTCCGGCGAGCACGATCTGCCGGTCCCCCCGCTCGGCGCTGCCCGACCCGTCGACGATCGCCGCTCCGTCGCGCGAGGCTGGTCGAGCTCCGGCGGTCGCGCCTCTTCGTCGAGCGGGCGCAGGCGTCGACGCCCGACTTCGCGCTGACCGAGGCGACAACGCCGCGGCCGTCGCCGCAGATCTGCCACCGGCTGGACGGGCTGCCGCTGGCGCATCGAGCTGGCCGCCGCGCGCAGTCCGTCCTGCCGCCGGCGGCCTTGCTGGCCCGGCTGGACCGCCGGCTGCCGCTGCTGACCGGCGGGCCGCGCGACGTGCCGGCCCGGCTGCGGACGATGCGCGACGCCATCGCCTGGAGCCACGACCTGCTCGACCCGCGAGGAGCAATCGCTCTTCCGCCGGCTGGCGGTCTTCGTCGGTGGCTTCACCCTGGGGCCGCGGCCGAGGCCGTCTGACTCCGAGACAGCGGCGGCCGACCTCCGTCACGTTGACGTCGCTCGACCTTTCGCGCTGGCCTGATCGACAAGAGCCTGCTGCGGCGAGGCGCAGCGCCGGCGGCGGAGCCGCGCTACGTGATGCTGGAGACGGTCCGCGAGTTCGGCGCTGGAACAGCTCGCGGCGCAGCGGCGAAGCGGAGGTCATCCGGCGGCGCCACGCGGCCTACTTCCTGGCGCTGGCGGAGGAGGCCGAGCCGCAGTTGCGCGGCCCCGACCAGGTCGCCTGGCTCGACCGGCTGGAGACCGAGCTGCCCAACCTGCGGGCGGCGCTGGCCTGGCTGGGCGACGCCGGGGAGCCCAGGGCGGGCTGCGGCTGGCCGCGGCGCTCTGGACGTTCTGGGTCGTCCGCGACCACGTGCCGGAGGGCCGGCGCTGGTTGGAGGCGTTCCTGGCGCGGCGCCGGCCGGGTCGGCCGGGCGGCTGAAGGCGCTGGTCGCGCTCGGCGACATGAGCGAGCGGCAGGGCGACTACGCGGCGGCGGCGACCTGGACCGAGGAGGCGCTCGGCCTGGCGCGGACCCTGGGCGACCGGGCCGGGGAGGCGGCGGCGCTGCGCGGGCTCGGCAACATCGCGATCGCCCGCGGCGAGGTGGCGCTGCCACGGGCTGGGCGACGCGGCGCTCGCCGCGGCGGAGTTCGCGCGGGCCGAGGCGTGCCTGGAGCAGAGCGTGGCGCTGGCGCGCGAGCTGGGCGACGAGTGGGGCGCCGCCAAGGCGCAGCACTGGCTGGCGGTGCGGTCGGCGTCGCGGGGAGATCCCGCGGGGCGCTTGCCTACTTTGAGGAGGCGGTCGCGGCGTTCCGCCGCCTGGGCGACCAGCGCCAGCTGTGCAACGTCGCTCTGGACCCTCGGCAGGCGTCGGCCGTCGACGCCGGCGACCTGCCGCGGGCGCAGCGCGGCGTTCGTCGAGTCGCTGGCGCTGGCCCGGCGAACTGGGCTACCGGTGGCACGGCGGCTGTGTCTGGTCGGGTTGGCGCGCGTCGCCAGCCGCGGCGGGGAGGGCGAGCGCGCCGCGCGGCTGCTCGGGGCGGCGGCGGCGCTGCGCGAGGCGACCGGCGAACCGCTGCGGCCGTCGTCCAGGCCTGCCACGACCAGGCCGCGGCGGCGGCCCGCGGCGCGCTGGGGGAGGCCGGCTTCGCGGCGGCGTGGGCGGCGGGCGCCGCGCTGTCGCCGGAGGCGGCGATCGCCGAGGCGCTGGCGGGGCGACGCCGCAGCCGCCGTGGTGCCCCGGCCGGCCGCGTCCCGGCCGCCCCCGAAGCCGGTCTCACGCCGCGCGAGGTGGAGGTGCTGCGTCTGATCGTCGACGGGCGCTCGGACCGCGATCGCCGCCGCCCTCTTCATCACCCGCCGCACCGCCTCCAACCACGTCGCAGCGATCCTGGCCAAGCTCGACGTCCCCTCCCGCGCCGCCGCCGCCGCCCACGCCGTCCGGCGCGGGCTCGCCTGACCCCCAGATCGGGAACCCTTGCCGCCTGCGCCCGTTCCTCCGCTCCTGGCCGGGAAATGGCGAGGTTTTGCCATTTGCGCCGGCCGACCGCGGCCTCCCTCCGCTGCACCGCCGAGCGGGCCGGCCGCGACAGGATTCCCGCGCGGCGCGCAGCTCCGGCCGGCCTTGGCGGCGGGTGATGCCGATCTGGCGGTAGTGTGGGCCGGAGCCGCTGGCAGGCTGATCCACCGTGTTGGGCCGGCGGACGACACGGGGTGGCGATCGGTGGCGGCGGCAGATGGACTCCACCGACTGCACATTTTCCCCCCTCCCCCGCCGCCCCAAATGGGGAATACTCCCCCTTCCGTGGCCGGTTCGCGCCCGATAGGCTCGGGGCAGGCGCGAGCAGGACCGCGGCGCGGTCGGACGAAGTAGGCGGACGTGGCCATGAAGCGCGTCTGATCGACCCATGGCGACCCCAGCCGCTCGACCGATAACGAGACAGGAGGGGTCTCGCATGAACGGCAATCGCTTCGACGAGATCGCCAAATTTCTCGCGACCGGGATGAGCCGGCGGCGTACGCTGGGCGGCCTCGCCGGCGGGGCGTTCAGCCTGTTCGGGCTGGCCGGGGCCGGGGCCGGCCGACGCAACAAGCATGGTAAAGGGCGCGCCAACGCGGCGGCCAAGCCCCAGGGCCGCTGCCCGGCCGGGTACACCAACTGCCGCGGCAAGTGCGTCGACCTGGCGCGCGACCGCAACAACTGCGGCATCTGCGCCCTGGTCTGCCCGGAAGGGCGGGCCTGCTGCGGCAGCGCTTGCCGCGACACCCGGACCGACCCGGCCAACTGCGGGGCGTGCGCCGCCGCCTGCGACGCGCCGCGGACGTGCTGCGGCGGAGCGTGCGTCAATACTGAGACGAACGAGGCCAACTGCGGGGGCTGCGGCGCCGCCTGCGACGCGCACCAGACCTGCTGCGCCGGGGGCTGCCTCGACACCCGGACCGACCCGGCCAACTGCGGGGGCTGCGGCACCGCGTGCGCCGCCCAGCAAACCTGCTGCGGCGGGGCATACGTCAACACTCAAACGAACGAGGGCAACTGCGGCGTGTGCGGCAACGCCTGCGAGGCGCAGCAGACCTGCTGCGGCGGGGTGTGCGTCGATGTCCGGAACGACGAGACCCACTGCGGGGCGTGCGGCACGGCGTGCGCGGCGAGGCAGACCTGCTGCGGCGGGGCGTGCGTCGACCTCGACACCAGCAAGGCCAACTGCAGGGGCGTGCGGCGCCGCCTGCGATCCCGGGCACTACTGCGCGCGGAGCCGCTGCCTCAGCGAGCAGGGGACGTGCAACGCGGGCGACAACGCCTGCGTCGAGGCGGCCGCCTGCGGGGATGACACCTGCGTTTGCGTCGCCACGATGGACGGCAAGACCCGCTGCGTGGGCGCCGTGCCTCTCGGTCGAGCTGCACGAACGACGCCGAATGTCGGGAGAACAATCCCGACGTCCCCGACGTCTTCTGCGCCGACTCCGAGGCCGGGGAGCACTGCGGCAGCCGGGGCTTCTGCGTCGCGCCCTGCCAGCGCTAGGGCGCGACGCCGCGCGGGGGCGGGCCGGCGAGTCGCACGACCGGCCCGCCCGCTCCCGCCGCGCGGTGGCCAAGTCACTGGCCGGCGGTGTACTGGGGGAACGCTTGGAGCGTGCCAGAGCAGGTGCCGGCTCGATCTCGCCGCCATGTGAACGCCAAGGAGGTTCTGCCATGTACGACGAGCGGTTCTCTGAGTTCCTTCGCGCCTTTCGCAATGGCACTAGCCGGCGCGTGGTGCTGGCCGCCGTGGCCGGACTGGTCGGACTCCACCAAAGCGGGACCGCCGCAAACCGCCGCCAGCGGGACAGGGGGAAGCGGGGTGGGACCGAAGGGCAGCTCGGCGCTGAGGCGAAGCCCGGCCGGGAAGTCACCGATCTCACCGACGACTTCACCATCGACACTTGCAGCTTCCCGGTGCAGATCCACCAGAAGGGCAAAGCCATCGAACTCGACTTCGGCGACCGCCTCCTCTTCGCCGTTCCAGGAGCCGAATGGACGCTGACTAACCCGGAGACCGGGGCCTCAACGCGGCTCGTGATCCCCGGGCCGGAGTTGGTCAAGTTCAACGAGGACGGGACCGTCACGGTTCGCGGCACCGGTCCGTGGGCCTGGGGGCGGCGCCACCCGGTGACGCATGAAGCCCGGCATCTGGCTGACGATCGGCCGCTTCATCTGGATCTTTGATGCCGAGGGGAACCTGACGTCCGCCGAGTTCGTCGGCCGAGAGCCAAAACATCTGCGACGCCCTCGCCTAAACCCCTCCCAGGGCGCTCCCGAGCGACTGAGTGGAGCCGCTCCCTCACCTGCCGGTCCGGTCTTGCTCGTCGTACTCACCCGGCGCAGGAGGATACCCGATCGGACCCACCGGTGCCTTCAATCGTCTCACTCGGTTGTTTGGCACACCTACGGTACGCGTCGCTTCGTGGTGGGAGCGCTGCTCGGGACCGCGGTGCTGGAGACCACGCTCGAAGACCGATGCGGCTATGCGCCCGCCCAAAGGCAAGGGCCAGTCCGAAGACAGCGGCAAGCGCCAGGGGGAAGCGCCACGGCGGCGCCAGCTCCCAGGCGAAGGCGAGAACCACTGCATCGCCCCGTCGGGCACCGAGCTACCGAACGAGTTCTACGACGTCTCCGAGCCGATCGTCGCTCCGTTCTGCACGCAAGTCCCGTCGGGGGATTGGTGGGCCGTGACCTCACTCTGGTCCATGAGCCACACCTTCGAGGTCGTGGCTCCGGGGTTCGTGCCCGCGGGAGATACGCCGCTCGAGGATCTCGTGGCGAAGTTCCGCGCCGTGAGGTATGTGATCGACCCCGGCACCGGGCGTGGAGAAGACCGTCGTCTTCCGGAACCACCGCGAACTGTTCGCAGGCACCGCCGTCGACGGGACCCGATCGCGAATTCGATCACACTCGGCACCCTGAAGCCCCTCCCGGTCGGCGCGCACGTCGTCGACGTCTACTGGGTGCTGCGAGGGATGCACTGCGATGGGTTCGGCGACGTGATTCCCAACATTGCCTACCAGCCGGGGAGACCCTGTTTGTGACGCACGAGTTCGAGGTCACATCGCATCGTCACGACCATGATGACGACGAGGCCGACTGAGGCGTGGCCGCACCCAGCAGCGTGCGGCGAATCTGAAGCCGCCCGCGAGCGACTGCGAACTGGGAGGGCCACGACAAGGACCGATTAGTGATCGGTGGAGCGAGATCGGCCGACGGCCGTTCCAGCCCTGATCCGTCGCGGCGAGCAGGTCGCTCGCCGGCCAGGCTGCGGGCCGTGGTCGCGGCCAAGGAGCGGCGGATGCCACTCGCGATCAACAGCTCGCGGGTCGCCCGGAACCCGATCGACGCGGGCTGCTCCCAGTCCCGCTCGTGGCCGTGGGGCTCGCCCTCGCCATCGGCCTGGTCCTGCTCGCTGCCGGCGCCGAGCTCTCCGACCCGGGCTCGCTGCCAACGCCGCGCGAAGCGGTCGACGCGGCGAGCGACGGCGTGGCCCGGAGCAGGCGGGGCGTTGACGGGCCGGTGCCGGACTCGTGGTCGGGTGCGAGACGACATCGCCAGGTCACGGGGGTGTCGTGACGGGGTGGTCGGCAGAACGAGGTCGGCGCCCGGTGCCCCGGCCCCGATCGTGGCCACCGCCTGGCGGTTGCCGCAGTCGGCGTGGCTGAATCGAGCGACGCCACTCCTGACGCCAGACTTGCCATTCTGGTTGATCTGGGATACCGCCGGCAGCGGCGACGAACAGTTCGATTTCCCGCGTGGTGGGGAGCGAGCCGGGGCGGCCACGTTCCCGTCGCGGGTTTCTACCTCCATCGCATCGCGCGGGTCTTGCCGCCCTGCGCGAGCGGGCAAGCGACGATGGGAGGACGAACCGGCCCGCGTGACAGCGCCAGTGCGGCGGTCTGGTCCCCGATGCCGTGGGGGCGACGCTCTCGCCGCCAGCGATGTGGCGTTTTCGCGCGAGCAGAAGATCGTGCTGTGGAGACCGTCTCCCTCCGTCTTGTCGCTGCCCTGGTTGGTGTCACGCTCGTCTGCCCCACCGACCGTGTGCGAATTGACACGCTCCGAAGGGCTACGCTATGCTGCCGCATCGCCAGCGGGCGTCGCGTCACCGAGGATTTGGAAGGCCGGGCGGGTTCGCCGCCCGACCGCGAACACGACCGGAGACTTGCTCGCCCCGGCGGCGATCTTGTCGACGATGTCTCGGTGGCGGAGTGAGCGCCGGAAGAGTTATTGCGCGGTGCGCGGTTAAGCGGCCGGGGCGGGCCGCTCAGAAGCCGGCGGCGTGGCCGGCGACGGATATGACCACGGAGGAAGACGATGGACAAGCGATTCCGAGCTGTTCGAACTCGTCCGGCGAGATCGAATCGATCGGCGTACCTTCTTCGTTCGCGCCGCGGCGCTAGGCGTGTCGATGTCGGCGGCCAGCGCCGCCCTGCGGCGGGCCGGCCTGGTTGCGGCCCAAGACGGGGCCAAGGCGACCGAAATCGGCGTCCCCGGTGTCAACCACATCACCGACACCAGCAAGGGCACGTCAAGATCGACTCCTCCTGGCCGATGACCGCCGCCTCCGAGCAGATCGGCGGCGACGCGGTCGAGGCGGTCAGGATGGCCTCGAGGACTTCGGCAACGCGGCCGGCGGCTTCGCGCTGGAGTACGAGCCGCTCGACGATGCAATCGCCGCCAACAACGGCGGTTGGGATGCCGGCAAGGAGTCGGAGAACGCCAACTCGGTCGATCAACGATGCCGACGCGATGGTCTACATGGCGACCTACAACTCCGGCGCCGCCAAGATCTCGATCCCGATCCTGAAGGGTCGATTCGGTCGGGATGGCGATGATCTCCTATGCCAACACCTACCCGGGGCTGACCAAGGCGGTCGAGGGCGTCACGGAGGAGGGCGAGCCGGAGAAGTACTACCCGACCGGCAAGCGCAACTACATGCGCGACCGCCCGGCCGACGAAATCCAGGGCGCCGCCGCCGCCAACTGGGCGTACAACAAGTCGGGCGCGAAGAAGGCGTACGTGCTCCACGACAACCAGCTCTACGGCAAGGGCGTCGCCAAGGTCTTCGAGATGAGTTCGAGAAGCTGGGCGGCGAAGTGCTCGGCTTCGAGGGCTACGACCCAAACGCCGGGCGACTACATGTCGCTGATGACCTCGATCGCCGACACAGGCACCGGACCTCGTCTACCTCGGCGCGATCGTCAACCACAACGCCGGCAAGGTGCTGCAGGACATGCGCTCGTTGATGCCGCCGGACGAGGTCACCTTCCTCGGCCCGGACGGACTGATCAACCAGGCCTTCGTCGACGGCGCCGGCGACGCGGCTGAGGGCGGCTACATCACCTTCGCCGGCTTCCCGCCGGACGAGTTGAAGGGCCCCGGCGCCGATTTCGCCACGCGGATGACCGAGAAGCTGGGCCACTCGCCGGATGCCTACGCGGTCTACGCCTACGAGGCACGGTCGTCGTCCTTCAGGCGCTGGACAAGGTCCAGGAGAAGGACCGGGGCAAGATCCTCGACGCGATGTTCGCGACCGAGGGGTTCGTCAGCCTGCTCGGCGGGACGTGGAGCTTCACCGAGACGGGCGACACCGACGCCCTGACGATGAGCCTCAACATCATCAAGGACGGCAAGTTCACCTTCCTCGAGAACATCGGCGTGGCGTCCTAGGCGCGGCGCGGGCGATGAAGCGGGCCGGGGCTTCCTCGGCCCGCTTCCTCATATTCTGCCCCGCGGTCGCGCCGGAGGCGCGGGCCGAGTCGGACCGAACAGCGACGTCCGGTCCCGTTTCCCACGTTGCGGCGACTCGGAGCCCCCATGGAGTTCAACTGGCAGCTCTTTA
>CAWERC010000009.1:0-15400 GCA_963811505.1 uncultured Solirubrobacterales bacterium
CGCTCACAGATCTTCTCGGGCGTACGTTGCGTAAGGGAGCTCTAGATGGCGGCGACCGCGGATCAGATCGAGATCGAGGTCCACCTCCCCGAGGGCGGCTGGCTGGCCGGGCTCGCCGAGGACGTGCGCGAGGGACTGTCGAGCCCGTTCAAGGAGATCCCGCCGAAGTACTTCTACGACGAGCGCGGCTCCGAGCTGTTCGAGGCGATCACCGAGCTGCCCGAGTACTACCCGACCCGGGCCGAGCGGGCGATCCTCGACGAGCGCGCCGCGGAGATCGTCGCCGCCGCCGAGCCGACGACGCTGATCGAGCTCGGCTCCGGCGCCGCCACCAAGACCCGCTGCCTGCTCGACGCGATGACAACAAGGGGGTTGCTGGGGACCTACGTGCCGGTCGACATCTCCGAGGAGATCACCCGCCGGGTCGCCGACGAGCTGGTCGCCGAGTACGAGGGCCTGTGCGTGCACGGGGTCGTGTCCGACTACGAGACCCACCTCGAGCGCGTGCCGCGGGAGGAGGGAGGGCTCATCGCCTTCCTGGGCGGCACGATCGGCAACTTCCGCCCCGGACCGCGGCGCTCGTTCCTCGCTCGGATCGCCTCGCTGATGTATCCGGGCGACCGGTTCCTGCTGGGTACCGACCTCGTCAAGGACGTCGCGGTGCTCGAGGCCGCGTACAACGATTCGGCGGGCGTGACCGCCGAGTTCAACAAGAACGTGCTGTACGTCCTCAACCGCGAGCTGGGGGCGGACTTCGACCCCGGCCAGTTCGAGCACGTCGCCTTCTTCGACGCGGAAAACGAGTGGATCGACATCCGCCTGCGGTCGCTGACCGAGCAGTTCATCGACCTCACGGAGCTCGACATGCGCACGCACTTCGCCCGCAACGAGGAGATGCGAACGGAGATCTCGACCAAGTTCACCCGCGAGCGGCTCGAGGCCAGCTACGCGGACGCCGGGCTCGAGCTGGTCGAGTGGTGGACCGACCCCGAGGAGCTCTACGCGCTCAGCCTCGCCAGACCCGCCGACTAGCCACGGCTGTCACAGGGCGCGTCGCCGGCCCGTCTTCCTTTCGGTAACACACGAGACCGAAGGAGAATCGACATGAAGGTCTTCGTCGCCGGCGCCACCGGGGCGCTGGGAAAGCAACTAGTGCCGAGGCTGGTCGCCGCCGGGCACGAGGTCGTCGGCATGACTCGCAGCGAGCAGCGCGCCGATCTGGTGCGTGAGCTCGGCGCGGAGCCCGCGATCGCGGATGCGCTCGATCCCCCATGCGGTGGGCGCCGCCGTGAGCGCGGCGCGGCCCGACGTGATCGTCCATCAGCTGACCGCTCTGTCGGACGCACCGATCGATCTCCGCCGCTTCGAGCGAGTCTTCGCCCAGACCAACCGCCTGCGGACCGAGGGCACCGACATCCTGCTGTCCGCCGCCCGCGCGGCGGGCGTCCGCAGGTTCGTTGCGCAGAGCTTTGCCGGCTGGGGTCAGCGGAGCGGCGGCCCGGTGAAGACCGAGGACGACCCGTTCGACCCCGATCCGCCGGCCGCGGTCCGCGCGTTGATCGACGCGATTCTCTATCTCGAGCGCGCGGTCACAGGCGCGGCACCAATCGAGGGTCTGGCGCTCCGCTACGGGGGCTTCTACGGACCCGGTACGTCGCTGCAGTTCGATCCGCCGGCTGGCGAGCAGACCGAGGCGATCCGCGATCGGAAGTTCCCGATCGTCGGCGGCGGAGGCGGGATCCTTTCGTTCGTGCACATCGAGGACGCGGCGGAAGCGACGGCGATCGCCGTCGAGCGGGGCACCCCCGGCGTCTACAACGTCGTGGACGACAGCCCCACGCCGGTGCGCGACTGGCTGCCCCAGGTCGCGCGCGAGTTGGGGGCGAAACGGCCGTTCAAGGTGCCGCGCTGGCTCGGCCGGCTCGTAGCCGGGGAGGCGGCGGTCGTGATGATGACCGAGCTCCGCGGCGCCTCGAACGCGAAGGCAAAGCGCGAGCTGGGTTGGGTGCCGCGGCATCCCAGCCTGGTCGCCGCGGTCACGGAGGGCACCGCCTGATGGGCATCGACGAGCGGTCCTATGAGGAGCTGCGTCCCCGCGCGTTCGCGATCGCCTACCGGATGCTCGGCAGCGTCGCCGGGGCGGAGGACGTGGTCCAGGAGGGCATGCTGCGCCTGCACCGGGCGATTGAGGCGGGCGAGGAGATCGCCTCGCCGGCCGCCTACCTGGCCACAGTGGTCACCCGCTTGGCGATCGACGAGCTGCGCTCGGCTCGCGTCAAGCGGGAGACGTACGTCGGCGAATGGCTGCCCGAGCCCCTCGTGACGCCGGAGGGGGACGATCCGGCGGTCCGGGCGGAGCTGGCCGACTCGCTTTCGATGGCATTCCTGGTCCTGCTGGAGAGCCTCACCCCGGAGCAGCGCGCGGTGCTCCTCCTGCGCGACGTCTTCGACTACCCCTACGACCGGATCGCCGAGATCGTCGGCAAGAGCGAGGCCGCGACCCGCCAGCTCGCGGTGCGCTCCCGTCGCGAGGTCGAGCGCGGCCGCCCGCGGTTCGAGTCCGAGCCCGAGCAGGAGGAGCGGCTCGCAAGGAGCTTCCTCGCGGCCGCCGAGGAGGGCAACCTGAGCGCGCTCGAGACGCTGCTCGCCGCCGACGTGGAGCTCCACGGCGACGGCGGCGGCAAGGCTCCGGCGCTCGCCCGGCCAGTCGAAGGGCGGAGCCGCGTCGCCAGGACACTGCTCGCCTGGTGGCGTGCCGGCGTCCGCTTCGGCGGCTTCGTGCCTGAGCTCACCCGCGTCAACGGCGACCCGGGCGCGATCGTCCGGACCCTGGACGGCCGGATCATCAGCGTCCTCGCGCTCGAGGTCGCCGGGGGCCAGATCCGCAGCCTGCGCGGGGTCGTCAACCCGGACAAGCTCGGGCACCTCGGCCCGGTGGCCGACGTGAACGAGCTGTTCGCGGCGGCCCGGCGGGGCTGACGCTCAGGCCGGTGCCAGGGCCTCGATCAGCTCCCCCAACTTGTCCGGGGTCGTGATCGGAGTGAGCACCGGGCACGTGATCCCGCCGGCGACGAACTCGCCCAGCCGAGCGCGCATCTCGTCCGGGGTGCCGAGGATGAACATCTCCTCGATCAGCTCCCAGGGCGCCGCCGCGGTCGCCCGGTCGCGGTCCTTGGCGTCCCACGCCTCGCACATCTCAGCGATCGCGTCGCCGTGGCCGAGCCAGCGGTAGAACGCCGCGTACACCGGCACGCTCACGTAGGACGCGAACATGAAGCGGGCGAGCGGCTCGATCTGCTCGCGCTCGCCCGGCAGGCAGAAGAAGCGACAGAGGAGCTCGAAGCCCTCCGGCGCGCCCTCGAGCTGCTCGACGACCTGCGGCAGGCCGGAGATCGGCAGGAAGTTCGTGAACGCGCCGTCGCCCTTCTCGACCGCGAGCCGCAGCATCTTGCCGCGCAGCGCGGCGAGGATGATCGGCACCGGGCCCGGGGGCGCCTGCTCGAGCTTGAACCCGCTCTCCGTGCGCTCGCCGGCGAGCGCGGGGCGAAGGAAGTCCACCGTGCCCGAGACCTTCTCCAGCGGGCGCTCGAACGGGATCCCGTTCCAGCCCTCGACGATCCGGTCGGATGAGGCGCCGATCCCGAGCGCGAAGCGCCCGTTGCTGGCGTCGGCCAGCGCCGCCGCCTGTTGTGCGAGCAGCGCCGGGCCGCGCTGGAAGACGCCGACGACCCCGGTGCCGAGCCTGACCGACTCGGTCCAGGCAGCCGCCAGGGCGAGTGACGTGAATCCGTCGGGCCCGTTGGTCTCGCCGCTCCAGAGGTCGGTGTAGCCCGCCGCCTCGGCGCGGCGCACGTGCTCGGCACTGTCGCGCAGCGCGGTCATGGGGAGCGGCAGCGTCAGGCCCCAGCGTTGATTCGGTACGGCGGCTTCCACCCGGCGCGTCGCAGCCTATCTATGGAATAGGCTCGCGGCTGCATGGACTTCTCGCGACTGAACACGGGCCGGGTGGCCGCCGGCGCGATCGCCTCGGCGCTGCTGGTCGTCGCGATCCTCTTCCTGCCCTGGTACTCCTACGACCTCGCCGACGTGACGAAGACGAACGACCCGGACGCCTGGATCTGCGGCGTCGGCGAGACCTCCTGCACCGCGTTCGAGACCTTCCCGATCCTGCGCTGGCTCCTTCTCCTGCTGGCCCTCGCGCCGCTGATCCTCGCCTACATCCTCGTCCGCGGCCACAAGCTCTCCTACCCGCCGGGGGAGATGACGATGATCTCCGGTTTTGCGGGGGCGGTGCTGATCTTCTACAACGGCGTGATCGACAAGCCGGGGACCGGCCCGGCCGAGATCGGCATCGGCCTCGACTGGGGCTACTGGATCGCGTTGCTGTGCGCGATCGTGATCGCCGGGGTCGGCTTCACCCGCTCGATCGAGAGCGGACCAAAGAAGACGCGAAAGGCCCCAGGAACCGTCTAAGAGCGGCGATCCCCGGCGCCGGGCGGCGTCATCGGTCGCTCGCGTGCCAAGCACGCCACGCTCCCTGCTTCCTTGCCCGGCTTGGGGCTCGCCGCTCTATACGCTCCCGGTGATGGGAGTGATCTCGCACGATCTGCGCTCGGGGACGAAGCCCGACCGCAATCTGGCGCTCGAGCTTGTCCGCGTCACCGAGGCCGCCGCGCTCGCAGCCTCCCGCTGGGTCGGCCGCGGCGAGAAGGAATCCGCCGACGGCGCCGCGGTCGACGCGATGCGCCTGTTGCTGGAGACCGTGCCGATGGACGGCGTCGTCGTGATCGGCGAGGGGGAGAAGGACGAGGCGCCGATGCTCTACAACGGCGAGTCGATCGGCGACGGCAGCCCGCCCGAGGTCGACATCGCCGTCGACCCGCTCGAGGGCACGACCCTGACCGCGCGCGGTATGCCGGCGGCCCTCTCGGTGATCGCGCTGTCGGAGCGTGGGACCATGTTCGACCCCGGGCCGTGCGTCTACATGGAGAAGATCGCCGGGAACTCGGAGATCGCCGACTGTCTCAGCCTCGACGACCCGCTGACCGACGTAATCGAGCGGGTCGCCGAGCGCAAGGGCAAGCAGGTCGGCGACGTCACCGTGATCATGCTCGACCGCCCGCGCCACGAAGAGCAGGTCACCCAGATCCGCGAGCTGGGCGCCCGGATCCGGTTCATCTCCGACGGCGACGTCTCGGCGGCGCTGTTCGCGGTCTCCGCGGACGCCGGCGTCGACCTGCTGTGGGGGATCGGCGGAACCCCCGAGGGGGTGATCTCGGCGGCGGCGATCAAGTGCATCGGCGGTCAGCTGCTCGGCAAGCTCTGGCCCCGTGACGACTCCGAGCGCGAGGCCGCGATCGCGGCCGGCTATGACCTCGACGAGACGCTCGACGTCGACCGGCTGGTCTCCGGCGAGGACGTCTTCTTCGCCGCCACCGGCGTCACCGACGGCGAGCTCCTGCACGGCGTCCGGATCAGCCGCGGCAAGGCGACGACCGAGTCGCTCGTGATGCGTTCGCGGTCGGGCACCGTGCGCACGGTCAGCGCGCGCCACGACCAGGCGAAGCTGCGCGAGGTCACCGGCGGCCGCTACGGCTGACCGCTACTCCAGCGGCTCCTCGCCCGGGAACAACCATGGCTGCGCGGGGCGGCGGCCGAGCAGAACCGCCCTGGTGATCGAGCCCGCTCCGTAGCGCTCGCGGAGCCGGTCGAGCGCGGCGTCGACGGCGGCGCCGGCGCCGTCGAGCTCGAGCTGGACCCCCTCGCCGCGGCCCTGCAGGTTGCTGACCGCGACGCCGAGCAGCGTGACGCCGCGGCGCTCGAGCAGCGGCATCGCCGTCCTGAGCAGGCCCCGCGCCACGCCCAGGATGGTCTTCGTCGCCGCCGTCGCCTTCGGCAGCGTCCGCGATCGCGAGGCGCGCGAGTAGTCACCGAACCGGATCCGCAGGGTGACCGTCCGCCCCGCGCGTCCGCCCGCCCGCATCCGCCGCGTCACGCGGTCGACCAGCCCGACGAGCACGGCGTCGAGCTCGGCGGGCGAGCGCGGCCGGTTGCCGAGCGCCGACTGCGAGCCGACCGAGCGCCGGCTGGAGGTGCGGCGCACGCGCCGCGGGTCGTGTGCCCAGGCGAGGGCGTGCAGCTTGCGTCCGAGCGCGTTGCCGAGCAGCGCGACCAGGGCCGCCTCCGAGAGCTCGGCGACGTCTCGCACCCGGGCGATGCCGAGTCGCCGCAGCTTCGCCGCGGTCGCCGGGCCGACGCCCCAGAGCCGGTCGACCTCGAGTGGGTGAAGGAAGTCGAGCTCGCGCTCGGGCGGGACGACCAGCAGCCCGTCGGGCTTCGCGATCGCGCTCGCCACCTTGGCCAGCGACTTCGTTCGCGCGACGCCGACGGTCAGCGGCAGGCCGACCTGCCGGCGGACGTCGCGCCGCAGCTGCTCCGCGATCGCGGCCGGCGTCCCCTTGATCCGCTCGAGCCCGCCGACGTCGAGGAAGGCCTCGTCGATCGACAGCCCTTCGACCACCGGCGCGACCTGGTCGAAGAGCCGGAACACCGCGCGGCTGGCCTCCACGTATGCGGACCACCGCGGCGCGACCACGATCAGATCGGGACAGAGCTCGCGGGCCCGGCGCCCGCCCATCGCCGACCGGACCCCGCGGGCCCGTGCCTCGTAGCTCGCGGCGAGCACGACGCCGCCGCCGACGGCCACCGGCCGGCCGCGCAGGCGGGGGTCGTCGCGCTGGGCGACCGACGCGTAGAAGGCGTCGAGATCGGCGTGCAGGATCGTCGCCTCGCCGGCCACGAACATATGTTCGCACCACGCCGTGGATGGGGCAAGCGATTCAGTCGGTCGATTCCGCGAACGCCCGCGCCCGCTCCTCCTCGATCGAGCCGGTCTCGTGGAACTCGAAGCGCAGCGCGTTGATCACCGCCCCCGCGAGCAGCGCCGAGGCTGACGAGGTAGAACCAGACCAGCGCGACGAGGATGAATCCGAGCGCGCCGCCGAGCTGGTCGATGTTGGACTGGCCGAGGTAGAACGGGAAGATCGCGTTCGCGATCGCGGTGGTCAAGGTGACGAACAGGGCCCCGGGCCAGACGCCGCGCCAGGGCACGTGGCCCTTCGGGACGACGTAGTAGATCAGCGAGCAGACCGCGAAGGTGGCCAGCAGCGCCGCGCCGAGCACGAGCGCGCTGCGCACGCCGCCGATAGTCGTCGAGCCCGAACGGCAGGCTGTCGGCGCTGCTCGTCAGCACGCCCTCGGCGACCGGGACGAGGACGCTCGCGGCGAGGAAGATCGTGACCACGACGAGCATCACCAGCGCGAAGCGCTTCTGCTCGACCCAGCCCCGGCACTCGACGTGGTAGATGCGGCAGAAGGCGGTGTCCATCGCGCCCCAGAACGAGGCGCCGATCCAGATCGCGCCGACCGCCGCGACGACGCCGATCGTCGTCGAGCTGTCGCGGATCCGGTCGACGACGGTGGTCAGCGAGCTCTGCTCGGCGGCGGGGAAGAGGCTCTGCAGGTCGCGCAGCACGCTCGCCTCGACGTCCGGGTTCTTGATGACCTGGCCGAAGATGAACAGGATGAGGAGCGCGAACGGGAACAGGGCGAGCGCCAGGTTGTAGGCGATCATCGCCGAGAGGCCGGTGATGTTCTCGCGGTAGGCGCGCTCCCAGAAGACGCGCAGGAATCTCGCCGGTTGGGTGTCCGAGACCGAGCCGCCGGTCCCCGGTCCCGTCAACTGCGCTCCGAGTTCCCCCGCAGGGCCTCGATCGTCTTGCTGAGCAGGCGGACGCCGACCGTCGCCGCCTCGGCCGCCGCCGCGACGCCGGCCCAGGCGATGTCCTCGAGCCCGCTGCCGGACTCGCTCGGCGTCGCGGCCGGCCGGCGGCCTCGCGCGGCGGGGCTCGCCGGCGCTGCGGCTTGGCCGCCGGCCTTCGGCTTCGCCGCGGCGCCTTGGTTTCGCAGTCGGCTTCGCCGCCGCCTTGCGCGGCTTGGCTGTCGCGTCGCGGCGCGGGCTTCGCCCGCCCGGCCGCGAGTCCGGCAGGTTGCCGAACACGCCGCCCTGCGGCGCGTCCGCCTCGAGCTCGGCTGGATCGGACGGGGGGTCGCTCATCCCGTGTATTCCATCGCGATCGGCGGACGCGCGCGTTGTGGTTCGCCGTAACCGCGAGTGGGTACCGGTGTTCAAGGTCGCCCGGTCGCTGCACGCCGCTTTCGGGGGCCGGAAACGCCCCGCAAACCGCGAATGACCCGTTGACTTCGAATATCCGCCGACTACACTTGCACCCACGCTTTGAGCTTTGCCAAGCCGCGGAAAAAACGAGAGGGCTCTGTGCAGGGCCGGCGACGGTGACTCGACGAAAAGGGGCAAATCGGGCGGGCGGCTATCGCCCCCGAGTCGGCCGCCGATAGTGACCAGGCAAGAGTTTTCACGGATGCACGAACCAGGAAGGAATACGTAGCCACGCGATGCTGATCACCGAACTTCAGGAGCTCGAGGAGGTCAAGAACCTCGTCACGAAGGGCCAGGCCGTGGGCGTCGTCGCCTACGGCGAGGTCGCCGGCGCGCTGGCCGAGGTCGACGTCGACGAGGGCGACATCGAGGAGCTCTACGGCTACCTCGAGGGCCAGGGCGTCGAGATGGTCGACGACCTCGACCCGGCGCAGGCCTCGTCCCCCGACGCCGAGCGGGCCGAGCCCAAGCGCGGCAAGCGCCGCAAGTCCGCGGCGCTCGACCTGAAGCCGGACATGACCACGGACTCGCTGCAGCTGTTCCTCAAGGACATCGGCAAGGTCCGGCTGCTGACCGCCCAGGAGGAGGTCGACCTGGCGAAGCGGATCGAGCGCGGCGACCTCGACGCGAAGCAGAAGATGGTCGAGTCGAACCTGCGACTGGTCGTCTCGATCGCCAAGAACTACCGCAACCAGGGCCTGCCCTTCCTCGACCTGATCCAGGAGGGCACGCTCGGCCTGGTCCGCGCGGCGGAGAAGTTCGACTATCGCAAGGGCTTCAAGTTCTCCACCTACGCGACCTGGTGGATCCGCCAGGCGATCGCCCGCGCGCTCGCCGACAAGGCGCGGACGATCCGGATCCCCGTCCACGTCGTGGAGAAGCTGAACAAGATCGGCCGCGCGGAGCGTAAGCTCGTCACCGAGCTCGGCCGCGAGCCGACCCCCGACGAGATCGCCGAGGTCACCGGGATCGATCCCGACGAGGTCGACCAGATCAAGCGCTCGGCGCAGGCGCCGGTCTCCCTGGAGAAGCCGGTCGGCGACGAAGAGGAGTCCGAGTTCGGGCAGTTCATCGCCGACGAGAAGGCGGAGTCTCCCTTCGAGCGCGCGGCGGACCTGCTGACCAAGGAGGCGCTGCGCGAGGCGCTGGAGAACCTCTCCTACCGCGAGCGCCGCGTGCTCGAGCTCCGCTACGGGCTCGGCGGCGAGCATCCGCGCACCCTCGACGAGGTCGGGCGGACGTTCAACGTCACCCGCGAGCGCATCCGCCAGATCGAGAACCAGAGCCTGAAGAAGCTCCAGTCGCTGGCCGAGGCGCAGAAGCTCCGCGAAGTCGCCTAGCGCGTACCCTGCCCGGATCGCGGCAGGGCGAAAGACGCGAACAGGTGCCTATGTGACGGCCTCGGCGCCGGCGCTACTGGCTGCACTGGTGGGGATCTCCATCGCCGGCGCGGGCGGTGAAGCGCGGGCACAGGCTCCCACGCCCCCCAACTTCATCGTGATCATGAGCGACGATCAGGCTCCGGGGATGATGCGGGCGCTGCCGACGATCCAGCGCGAGCTCGGCGAGAAGGGGACGACCTTCGCCAACGCCTTCGCCAGCTTCCCGCTCTGCTGCCCGGCGCGCGCCACCTTCCTGACCGGCGAGTACGCGCACAACCACGGCACGCTCGGCAACAACCCGCTCAGCGGCGGCGGCTACCAGGCCCTGCGCGAGCCGGGCAGGAACCTCGCTCGGTGGCTGCAGGCCGACGGCTACGCAACCGCGTTCGCCGGCAAGTGGCTGAACGGGTTGCGCAGCCCGCGCGCGGCGCCGCGCGGCTGGGATCAGTGGTCGGGACTGATCGGCGAGGGCGGCGACGGCCTCTCCTCCTACTACGACTACTCGATCTTCGAGCCCGACGGCAAGCCGCGCCGCTACGGCCATCGGCCGGCGAACTACCAGACCGACGTTCTCACCCGCGACTACGCGGTGCCGTTCATCGACGCGCAAGCGGTCGATCCGCGCCCGTTCTTCCTCTGGCTCGCCTACCACCCGCCGCACAGCGGCGTCGGGCGCAACGACCTCGCCGGCCGCCGCTGCTCGGAGGGGCCGCCGGACGAGCGCGGCAGCAAGCAGAGCGCGATCCCGCCGAAGCGCTACGCCCGCAGCTACCTGAACGCGCCGGTCCCCCGGCGGCCGTCGTTCGACGAGCGCGACGTTTCGGACAAGCCGAAGGCGATCGCCCGGCGGCCGCGCCTCTCCGACCGGGACCTGGAGACGATCGACCGCGACTACCGCTGCGGGCTCGCCGCCCTGCGGGCGCTCGACGATGGCGTTGGGGAGATCATCGACGAGCTCCGCGCCACCGGCCAGCTCGCCGACACGGTCCTGATCTTCCTCACCGACCAGGGCGTGATGACCGGCGAGCACCGGATCAAGCGCGGCAAGAACCGCCCCTACGAGGAGTCGATCGGCATCCCGCTCCTGGTCCGCGGCCCGGGCATCGCTCACGGCGGCGTCGTCGAGGCCCCCGTCGCCAACACCGATCTGGCGCCCACGATCCTCGAATACGCGGGGGCGACGGTCCCGCCCGGCCTGGCGCGGCCGATCGACGGCACCTCGCTGACCGGGGTTCTGGCCGGCGGTCCGGCCGATCCCGACCGAGCGATCCTGATCGAGGGCCGCGACAAGACGGCGCGGTCGCGCCACGGTTACAAGGTCACCTCGTACGTGGGGGTGCGCACCGCCCGCTACGCGTACTTCGAGTATCACCGCGCCTCCTACGCGACCCAGGCCGAGGGGATCGCGGCCCCCATCGGCTCCGGGCGCCGGGCCGAGCGCGAGCTCTATGACCTGGTCCGCGACCCGAACCAGCTTCGAAACCTCGCCCGCGACCCCGCCTACGGTTTGGCGCGCACCGAGCTCGCCGGGCTCGTGGAGCGGCTCGAGGACTGCGAGGGCCCCGACTGCGTGCTCAGCACCGCGGTCAGCGGGCCGCGTAAGCGCACGCGATAGCCCGCGCGCAGGCACGATCCGGGCGTCTGCTGGGCTCAAGGCCATGGCTCGGGCGCCCGATACAGGGTCTGATGTTCGACATCGATTCAGCCCTGCGGTTCTTGGTCGAGGAAGGCGGATCCGACCTGCACGTGAAGGTTCCCGCGCCGCCGATGGTCCGCATCGACGGCGAGCTTACGCCGGTTCCCGACGCTGGCCCGCTGAAGGCCGAGGACACCGAGGCGGCCGTGCGCCAGATCGCCTGGGATGGGGCGCTCGAGGAGTTCGAGCGCGTGGGCGAGGCCGACTTCTCCTATGCCATCCCCGGACTCGCGCGCTTCCGGGTCAACGCCTTTCGCCAACGCGGCAGCGTGGCGATCGCATGCCGCGCGATCCCGTTCCAGGTGCGCACGATCGAGGACCTGGGGTTGCCCGAGGCGATCCGCGCGCTCGCCGAGGAGCAGCGCGGGATCGTGCTCGTCACGGGGACGACCGGGTCCGGTAAGTCCACGACCCTCGCCGCGATGGTGGACCACATCAACGCGACGCGGTCGCGCAACATCATCACCCTCGAGGATCCGATCGAGTACCTGCACCCCGACAAGCGCTCGATCATCAGCCAGCGCGAGGTTGGCACAGACACGGAGAGCTTCGCCCGGGCGATGCGGCGGGTCATGCGCCAGGACCCCGACGTGATCCTCATCGGCGAGATGCGCGACGAGGAAACCGTCCGCACAGCGCTGTCCGCCGCCGAGACCGGCCACCTGGTGTTCTCGACGCTCCACACCCTGGATGCCACCGAGACCGTGAACCGGATCATCGACTTCTTCCCGCCCCACCTGCAGGGCCAGGCGCGGGTGATGCTGGCGGCGACGATCCGCGGCGTCATCGGCCAGCGGCTCGTGCAAACCGTCGACGGCGGGCGCGTGGCGGCCTGCGAGATCCTCGTCGCCACCGGTCGCGTTCAGGACCTGATCCTGAACCCCAAGGAGACCGGCCGGCTCGGCGAGGTGATCGCCGAGGGCGAGTACTACGGCATGCAGACCTTCGACCAGGCGCTCCTCGGCCACGTGCTGGAGGGGAAGGTCGACGCCAACCTCGCGTTCGAGGTCGCCTCGAACCCGCACGACTTCAAGCTCCTGCTCGAATCCAAGGGCAAGCGCTCGAGCGGCATCGAGCAGGTGCTCGGTGACGAGTCCGAGCAGCCGCCGCCGCCCGCGGAGCCGCACCAAGCGCCCGCCCCCGCGGCGTCGATCTTCGGCGGCTGAACCGCCGCTCCCAAGGCCCGAAAACCCCGCTTCATTTCCTGAAGCATTGGCTATACTCGGATGCGAGCTGGGGCTGGTACACCCTGCTCGTCGCGGTGATGCAGTCATGAACGAGTCCCCCTGTCCCGTCGGCCGTTGCGCCGAGATTATCTCCGGCAAGTGGACCCTCCTCGTGATCCGCGACCTCGCGGACTCGAATCGCCGCTTCTGTGAGCTCGAGCGCTCGCTGGAGGGGATCAGCCCGCGGACGCTCTCGCTGCGGCTCCGGGCGCTGGAGGAGTGCCAGATCATCGAGCGGCACACCTATCCAGAGGTCCCGCCGCGCGTCGAGTACGCGCTGACCGAGAAGGGACGCGCGCTCGTGCCGCTGATCGAGGAGATGCGCTCCTACGGTCAGCGCTGGCTGGTCGCCGTCTAGCCACCCCGGCTGCAATCGGGCTTGCATTGAAGGAGCGCCCCGTGCCCGGGCGAAGCCTCCTGCCATGCGCGACCTGGTGGTACGAGAGGGATTGGAAGCGGTTGCCTTCGACGCCGCCGAGCGGCTGCGGGAGCTGATCGAGGCCGGTCACGAGATCCCCTACGACGTGCGCGAGCCGGGTGACGGCTCGCCGCTCGTCCGCTACGAGCCACGGACCGAGGACTTCGTCTACGACCATGCCGCCGAGCTGCGTGAGCTCGACTCGTTCGGGACCGCCTGCGCGGCGATCGAGATCGCAGGGCTGGCGCGGGCCTACCTCGAGCAGATGGGGATCGGCGTTCCCGAGGACGCGCGCAAGCGCGCCGAGATCGCCACCCTCGCCTTCCTCTGCCGGCTATGGATCGGCAGCTCCGACTTCACGATCGAAGAGCGCGGCCTGGCGGCCGCGATCGAGGAGGTCGAGGTCGGCCTCGAGATCGAGGCGGGCCAGATCGAGGTCATCGTGCCCCTGCGCGGCCTCCAGATGCCGGTCGCCCGGCTCGATTTGGATTGCGCTTCGATCGTCCGCTCCGACACGGTCGACGTGCCCCCCGAGGCGCGCCTTGCCGACGGGCTTGGCGTCTCGCCCTGGGAGCCGGCGATGCTCGCCGTCGTCCTCGTCGATGAGCCGGCGGTCGACGACCGCGGCGAGCTCGCGGACGTCGGCCTGGCCGCCGTCGAGGCGTTCCGCCGCCTGGTCACGACCCTGCGCCTGTTCAAGGCCGGGGGCGTGGGACTCGGCCCGCACGCCTGGACGCGGATCGCCGGCGATCGCTGGCGGCGAATCGCCACCGGCAGCGGGCGTCAGCGGCCGGGCGGCTACCGCCTCACCGAGGGCGAGCTCGGCGAGCTGGTCGCCTTCGCGCGCTCCCTTGGCGTCGCCGGAACGCCGTTCCAGCGGCTCGGCCTCGGACGGCCCGGCTTCCCGACCACGCTCGGACGGGCCCTGAACCGCTTCGAGGCCGGACTCGAGCGCAACATCGTCGTCGAGGCGCTCAACGACCACCTCCTGGCACTTCGCTTCCTGCTCGAGGACGGCGGTCCCGCCGGCCTCGGCCTCTCGATGCGCGTCGCGGCGCTCTGCGCCGAGCCCGACCAGCGCGCCGAGGTCAAGGCGGTCGTCGACCGCGCGATCGGGCTCGAGCGCGAGCTGTGGAGCGGAGAGCCCGCGCCGGGCGCCGGGGCGGCCACCCCGGCCGAGACCGGCGCCGCGCTCGAGGAGCTGGCGCGCGCGATCCTCAAGGACGCCGCCGCCGGACACCTGGGCTCGGACCTGCGCGTGACGGCGGACGAGATCCTGCTCGCCGACGGCCTCGCCGTGGGCGACGGCGCCGGCGAGCAGCGCGGATCCACCACCGAGTGGGATCTGACTCCGATCGACGCGGACGAGGTCGAGCTCGGCGCCGAGCTCGAGCAGCTGTTGCCCGAGCGGATGGCGGATGAGCTCGAGGCCGTCGTGTCGGAGCCCGAGGAGGTTTCCGAGCTCGACGCGCGAATTGAGGCTGATCCGGGCCCCGAGCACGAACCGCAGGAGGAGCTGGTGAGCAGAGCGCGCGAGATCTTAGGACGGCTGGCAGGCCCCGAACGGGAACCCACGACTTCGCTCGAGCTGGTTCCGCCACCCCCCGCGTCCGAGCTCGAATCCGAGCCCGAGCAGCCGCTCTACGACCAGGGCGACCGCCCGGCTAGCCCGGTGCTGCGCCTGATCGAGCAGACGCGCGCCGAGCGCGAGGCGCGCGGCGATCGCGTCTCCGGCCTCTTCCCGCGGCCCGAGACCACGGAGTGGAACGTGCGCGACATCACCTACGACCGCAGCCGTCGCGCCAAGGTCACCCCCGAGTAACCCAAGCTTCCTCCGATCACCCCAGGAAGAGCAGGTCGAGTCACCGGGCCAAACGCCCGGTGACTTCGGCCTGTCTACACCTCGGCGGCGATCGCGACCCGTTCCTCGCTGCCCGAGGCGAACAGGTAGCGATTGATCTCGATCAGCCCGGTGAGGTCGTGGACGTCGTGGTCGAGGTACGGCACCTCGATCACGACGCCGGCGCCGAGCTCCTCGGACAGCCGGTCGATGTTGCGGCGGTCGCGCGCCGAGAGCACCTGGAAGTCGGCGAAGTTCTCCGCCGCCCGTAGGGCGAGGTCGGGGTCGCCGAGCTGCTCGTTCAGCTCGGCGCGGATCCGCTCGAGGTCGGCGTCGAGCTCGCCCTCGTAGTGGACCTTGTTGACGATCACGCCGCCGAACGGCATCTGCGCCTGCTCGAGCTGGCCGTGGAAGTAGACGGCCTCGGTGATCGGCTCGCCCTGCGGGGCGCAGACGACCAGGAACGACGTCCGCGGGTCCGAGAGCAGCTCGTTGACGCGCCGGGCGCGCTCGCGAAAGCCGCCGACCATGCCGCCGAACGCCTGGAAGAACTCAGCCAGGTCCTCGAGCAGGTCGGTGCCGGTGATCCGGCGCAGGACCGA
>CAWERC010000010.1:0-910000 GCA_963811505.1 uncultured Solirubrobacterales bacterium
GATTTCTGATCTCGTCCGACGATGGCGGGCTGACGTGGCAACGCCGGCGATCGCACACCCAGCTCAACCTGCACACGGTCTTCTGGACCGGCAGGAGTACCTGGCCGGCGGCGACTTCGGCCGGATCCTCTCCTCGGCGGACGGCGGCGCTGGGAGCGGGTCGACCTCACCCGCTTCCACTCGATCCGCGGCTTCGCCACCGACGGCAGCACGGTGATCGCCGCCGGCGCGGGGACGATCGCGCGGCTGACGCCAGGCGACGAGCGAGTGGGAGCTCGAAGCAGGCCGGCTTCGCGCGCTTCCAGACCGGGATCGCCTACGGGACGGGCGCTTCGTCGTCGTCGGCCACAACGGCGAGGTCCTGGTCTCCACCGACGCCGGCCAGTCCTGGACCCAGGTGCCGGCCGGCGTCGAGGTCAACCTCGACGCGGTGGTCTGGACCGGGTCGCGGTTCATCGCAACCGGCGAGGGAGTCGCGGTCGCCTCCCGGGACGGTCTCGAGTGGGCCCGATCGCGCTGCACAGTCCGCGTAGCGTGCGGTCGATGGTCGCGCACGAGAGGGTCGTGGTCGGGGTGGGGGACGGCGGGACGCGGGTGCGGCTTCCGGCGGGATAGGGCAGGGAGGGCGCGGCACGGACACTGGCGCTGACGAACGGCGGTTAGCCCGTACAGGAGCCGGGTCAACCCACACTCGTCACGACTCACGCCACCCCCACCGAGCAAAAGCGGCTTCGCGCTACGCGACGGCCGGCACCCACCCCGCCGGATACGCGCCCGCCGGGATGTCCCCCCGGTACTCCGGGAACCACCGCCGCGCGATCCGCTCGCCGGCCCGACCCTCGATCAGCGGCCGCAGGTCGCCGACGGTGAGCAGGACGCGCAGGGTGGCGCCGATCTGCAGGTCGGCCGCGGTCGGCTCGCTCGCCGTCGACGATCCCGTCGGCCGCCAGCGCGTCGACGTGGTCGAGCTTCGCCGGCAGGCCGGCGAGGTCCTCGGCGAGGCGCTCGGCGGTGATCCGGTGGTACTCCCACCAGGTCGGGATGCGTGCGGATCACGTAGTCGGTGCCGGCCGGGTCGAGCGGCTCGCCGCCGACGTAGGTGCCCATCGCCTCGGGGCGGAAGTAGAGCGCGCCCCATGGCAGCCGGCGGCCGAGATCCTGGAGCTCCTCGTCGCCCCAGCGCTCGGCCTCGCGCACCGCGTCGGCGATCGGCTCGGGGAACAGCGCCGGCTCGGGCGCGAGCTCCTCGAGCCGGGCGAGGATCGGGCGCGAGCCGTGCACCGGCTCGTCGTCGATCAGCAGGCCCGGGACGGTGGTCTTGCCCTCGCCGTAGATCCGCGCCATCTCCTCCTTGTGGGTCGGCCCGGGCGTCAGGTCGACGCGCTCGTACTCGAGCCCCTTGAGCTCGAGCGCCCTGGCGACGGTCATGCACGGGATGCGAGGGCGCGAGCGCGTGCAGGGTGAGCTCGGGGTGGCCACCCGCCAGCCTATTCGGAGCTCTGCTTAGGATCGAGTGCGATGGCGGATCTGATCGCGATCGAGGAGGTCGACGAGGTCACCGTCGTGCGGATCCAGCGCCCGCCGGCGAACGCGCTCTCGCCCGAGCTGCTCGCGGCCGGCGCCGAGGTGGTCGAGCGCCTGCGCGAGCGCCGCCCGGCGGCGATCGTGATCACCGGCCAGGGGGACTTCTTCTCCGGCGGGGTCGACCTGAAGCTGGCGCCGACGCTGTCGGCCGAGCAGCAGAGCGAGATGGTCGCCGGGATCAACCGGCTGTTCTTTGACTGGTACGGGCTTCCGCATCCGGTGGTCGCGGCGGTCAACGGCCACGCGGTCGCCGGCGGGCATGATCCTCGCGCTCTGCGCCGACCACCGGGTCGGCTCGACGCAGGCGACGCTACGGGCTGACCGAGCTGCGGGTCGGGGCTCCCTATCCGGGCGCGGCGCTGGCCGTGGTCCGGGCCGAGCTCGCACCCGGGCCGGTCGCGGCGGCTGGTGCTCGGCGCGGAGCTGGTCGGCGGCGAGGCGGCGCTGGAGCTCGGGCTCGTCGACGAGCTGGCCGAGCCGGAGCGCGTGCTCGAGCTGCGCGCTGGAGGCCGCGCGGCGACCTGGCGGCGCTGCCGGCCGGGAGCTACGAGACGGTGAAGCTGCAGCTGCGCGAGCCGGCGCTGGCGCCGATGCGCGCGGCGCTCGAGCGCGACCCGCTCGCCGACGGCTGGATCTCCGACGAGGCCGAGGGCGCCGCGGCGGCGGTGCTGGAGCGCTAACTCAACAGGTGCTCGGCGCCGGCTCGCCGGCGAAGCGGGCGTCGAGGTAGTCCATCGCCGCGGTCGCGCCGGTGACGATCAGGCTGACGTGCTCGCTGGTGTAGTCCTCGACGTGCTGGACGGTGACCCCGGCGTCGCAGAATCGCTCGACCAGGAGGCGGGCGGGCCCGATCGGGGCGAGCTCGTCGGCGACGGCGTGGTACTCGTAGACCGGGGCCGATGGGACCCCGCGGAACCACAGCGGGCTCATCTTGCGCAGCAGCCTCTGGACCGCCGGCAGCTCGAACACGGCCGGATCGGCGGCGAAGTCCTCGATTCGCGCCCCCGGGTACCTCTCGACCGCGTCGTTGATGCAGGCGCTCTGGCTTTCGGCGAGGGCCCGGGCGGCCGAACTCGCTGAGGTACTGCGGGACGTCGAACGCGGGGTAGGAGCGGTCGGCGCCGACCAGTCCGATTGCGATCGCGCCGTGCCCGATCGCGATCGCGGGCGCGCCGGTTCAGATCCTAGACCGCGACCCGGTAGTCGCCGGGGTTGATCCTCCGCGTCCGGCGGCGATACTCGAGCCACGGGCCGGGCCAGTTGTTGGTGTTCTCGCCCTTCGAGTTCAGGTACCAGTTGGCGCAGCCGCCGCTGGTCCAGACCGTGTCGCGCTGCTGCGCTCGGCGATCTCGGCCCGCCAGCGCTCCTGGACCTCGGGCCGCAGGTCGATCCAGCGGAAGCCGCCCTCGCGCAGGCGCCGGATCGCGTCGATCACGTAGTTGAACTGGGACTCGAGCGTGTACGGGACCGAGCCGGAGCCGTGGTTGGTGTTCGGGCCGTAGAGCACGAACATGTTCGGAAAGCCGGAGACCGTGGTCCCGAGGTAGGCCTCGGCGCGCTCGCCCCAGACCGCGTTCAGCTCGCGCCCGTCGAGGCCGTGGATGTCCATCGGGGCGACGAAGTTGTGGCTCTGAAAGCCGGTGCCGTAGATGATCACGTCGGCCTCGCGCTCGACCCCGTCGGCGGCGACAACGCCGGCGCCGGTCACCCGCTCGATCGCGTCGGTGACCAGCTCGACGTCGTCGCGCAGCAGGGTCGGATACCAGTCGCTCGTGAACAGGATCCGCTTGCAGCCGATCGTGTAGTCGGGGGTGGCCTTGGCGAGCAGCTCCGGGTCGTGGCCGAGCTGGTCGGTTGCGCTCCCGGTCGGCGATCTTCTGAAACGGCTTCAGGACCGCGTTGTGGCCGGTGAAGCCGTAGGTGCCGGTCTCGAAGAAGGCGAACATCCCGAGCCTGCGGCGGCGACGCGGAGCGGAAAGCGCCGGAACAGCGCGCCGCTCCCACTCGGGGTAGGAGCGGTCGGTCTTCGGCAGGATCCACGGGCGCCGAGCGCTGGTAGATCGTCGTCGTCGCCGCGACCTTCGCAACCTCCGGAACGAACTGGATCGCGCTCGCGCCGGTGCCGACGATGGCCACCCTGCGGCCCTCGAGGTCGACGTCGTGGTCCCACTCGGCGGAGTGGAACACAGGCCCCTCGAACTCGTCGATCCCCTCCAGCGCGCGGGACCGCCGGCCGGGTCAGCTGCCCGCAGGCGGTCACCAGGACGTCGAACTCGTGCTCTTCGCCGCAGTCGGTGACCAGGGTCCAGCGGCCGGCCTCGGGATCGAAGCTGGCCTCGGTCACCTCGGTGCGGAAGCGGATGTGTGGCGTGATCCCGAAGTCGCGCGCCGTCTCCTCCAGATAGCGGAGGATCTCCGGCTGGGGCGCGTAGCGCCGCGACCAGTGGTGCCCCGGGCGCGAACGAGAAGGAGTACAGGTGGGATGGCACGTCGCAGGCGGCGCCTGGATACGTGTTGGCGCGCCAGACGCCGCCGACCGTCTCGCCGCGCTCGAAGATCGTGAAGTCCTCGATCCCGGCCTCGCGCAGCTTGATCCCGATCCCGATGCCTCCGAAGCCGGCGCCGACGACGCCGACAGAGAGCTCGCGGTGCGCACCGTTGCCGTTTGCCATGGACTCCTCAGAGCCTATTCGGTGAGAGGATCGTGCCGATGGCGATCGGGATCCCGAAGCAGGTCGGCGAGGCGGCGGGCATGGTCCGCGCCCTCGTCGCGACGGGGGTGATCCGGCCGGTCCGCCCCGATCACCTGCTGCGGCTCGGCGCCTCGCTGCGGCGGTGGGGCAGCAGCCCGGCAGCGGGGATCGCGGCGATGGCGACCGTCTACGCCGACGAGACCTTCGTCGTCGACGAGCTCGGGCGGCTCAGCTTCGGCGAGGTCGACGAGCGGACGAACGCGCTCGCTCGCTCGCTGGCCGCCGAGGGCGTGGAGGCCGGGCAGGCCGTGGCGCTGATGTGCCGCAACCACCGCGGCTTCGTCGAGGCGGCGCTTGCCTGCGCGAAGCTCGGAGCCGACTGCCTCCTGCTCAACACCGACTTCGGCGCCCCGCAGCTGGCCGGCGTGATCGAGCGCGAGCGTCCCACGGCGGTGATCTGCGACCAGGAGTTCGAGCCCCTGCTGGCGGGCGTGGAGACCCCACGGTTCGTCGCCTGGGTCGATCAGCCCGGAGCCGCGCCGTCGCTCGAGCAGCTGATCGCCGCCGGCGGCCCGGCGCCGCCGGACCCACCGGCGGAGCCGGGGCTGGTGACGATCCTGAGCTCGGGCACGACGGGGGCGCCGAAGGGCGTGCAGCGGGAGGGCGGCGGCTCGCCGGCGCCGTTGCTCGGCTACATGGAACGGATCGGGATGCGCACCCGCGAGACGCAGGTGATCGCGGCGCCGATGTTCCACGGCTGGGGCCTCCTGGCCCTGGGGGTGGGGCTGCTGCTGGGCACGACGATCGTGCTGCGGCGGCGCTTCGACGCCGAGGCGACGCTGGCGGCCATCGAGGCCCACCGCGCGACCACCGCGGCGATGGTGCCGGTGATGTTGCAGCGCATCGTCGACCTCGGCCCGGAGGTCCACGGCCGTTACGAGCTCGGATCGCTGCGCGCAGTGACCCTGGGCGGCTCCGCCGTCCCCGGCGACCTGGCCGGCCGGGCGATGGACGTGCTGGGTGAGGTCGTCTTCAACACCTATGGCTCGACCGAGGTGGCGCTGGCGACGACGGCGACCCCGGCCGACCTGCGCGCGGCACCGACGACCGCCGGACCCCCGCTGCCGGCGACCGAGGTGCGGATCCTCGACGCCGACGGCAGCGTGTTGCCGGCCGGCGAGCCCGGCCGCGTGTTCGTCGGCTCCGGCCTGGCGACGGGGCAGTACACGGACGGGAGCGGCAGGGAGGTGATCGCCGGCCGGATGTCGACCGGAGACCTCGGTCACCTCGACGCTGCGGGCCGCCTCTACATCGACGGCCGCGAGGACGACATGATCGTCTCCGGCGGCGAGAACGTGTTCCCCGGCGAGGTCGAGGACCTGCTCGCGGGTCATCCGGCGATTGCCGAGGCGGCGGTGATCGGGGTCGCCGACGAGCAGTTCGGGCAGCGGCTGCGCGCCTACGTCGTCATCCGCGACGGCGAGCGACTCGACGCCGACGCGGTCCGCGGCCACGTACGGGCGAGCCTGGCTCGCTACAAGGTTCCCCGCGATGTGGAGTTCCTGGAGGAGCTGCCCCGCAACCCCACCGGCAAGGTGCTGAAGCGCGAGCTCGCCTAGCCGGAGCGGCGCCGGATCCCGAGCGGTCGGGTACGCTCGCCGCAAGCATGGCCGGGGGTAGGACGAACGGATTCGCGCGCAGGATGGTCGCCGGGATCGGCGGCACCGCCGCGCTGCTGGCGCTGGGATTCGCACCGGCCGCGACGGCCGCCGGCGACGAGCCTCTGACCCGATACTCGATCGTCCACGGCTGCTTCTCGCTAGAGGCCGCGGGCGGGAGCGTGGCCAAGCAGGGCGACGCCTACGCCGTTGGGTCCGGCGCTCCCGAGGTCTTCCGGATGCAGGCGACCGACCTCGGGCGTTACCTCCTCTACGGGCACGACGAGGACTTCATGGCGCTCGACGGCGACGGCGTCGCGCCGGCCGCGGAGCCCAGCGACGACGCCGACTGGACCGTGCGCGAGCGCGGCGACGGCTTCGTGATCGTCAACGGGCAGGCCGGCAAGGCGCTCGGGGTCGCCGGCGGCGCGCTGGCGGCGGTCGCCCCCGGGGCGGCCGAGACGTTCGCCTTCGCGGAGGCATCGGGCTGCCCCAAATACCCCGAGGTCGAGGTCAACGCGAGCGGACGCCCGGTCACCGGCTCGCCCGTCTACGGCGAGGTCAGCGGCTTGTTCGAGGCTCACATGCACGGCATGGCTTACGAGTTCCTCGGCGGCCGGGCCCACTGCGGGGAGCCGTTCCATCGCTTCGGCGCCCCCTACGCGCTCGTCGACTGCCTCGACCACGAGGTCGGCGGCGGCTGCGGCGCTGTGCTCGAGAACGTCCTCTACAAGGAGCCCGCCCGCTGTCACGACCCGGTCGGCTGGCCGACGTTCAAGGACTGGCCGCACTACAAGTCGCTCACCCACGAGCAGTCGTACTGGCGCTGGCTCGAGCGCGCCTGGCGCGGCGGCCTCCGTGTGTACGTGAACCTGTTCGTCGAGAACCGCGGACTGTGCGAGATCTATCCGCTGAAGCAGAACAGCTGCAACGAGATGGACAGTGTGCTGCTGCAGGCGAAGCGGATCCGGCAGATGGAGCGCTACATCGACGCCCAGGCCGGCGGGCCGGGCGAGGGCTTCTTCCAGATCGTCCGCAACCCCTACGAGGCGCGCCGGGTGATCAACCAGGGCAAGCTCGCGGTGGTCCAGGGGATGGAGGTCTCCGAGCCGTTCGGCTGCAAGCTGGTGAACAAGGTGCCGGCCTGCGACAAGGCTCAGATCGACGGCTGGCTCGACCGGCTGGACAAGCTCGGCGTGACCCAGCTCGAGATCACCAACAAGTTCGACAACGCGCTCACCGGGGTCGCCGGCGATGGCGGGGAGACAGGCACGATCACCAGCTCGGGCAACTTCCTCACCACCGGCAGCTTCTTCGACCTCAAGGAGTGCGCCGACCCCGCGTACCACGACCACTCGCCGACCGCGGTCAACTACCCCCACAACGAGGACCTGATCATCGCCAACGGCTATGCGGCGCTGGTCCCGGGCGGGACGGCCCCCGTGTATCCGGATGGCCCCGTGTGCAACACCCGCGGCCTGACGGCGCTGGGCGAGCACGCGATCCGCGGGATGATCAAACGGGGGATGATCTTCGACCCCGACCACATGAGTGTCCTGGGGCGAAACCAGGCGCTCAACCTGGTCGAGTCGCGCGACTACTCCGGGATCGTCTCCTCCCACAGCTGGAGCACCGACGACGCGCTGCCGCGGATCTACGCGCTCGGCGGGGTCGTGGCGCCCTACGCCGGCGGCTCGACCGGCTTCGTCGATCAGTGGCTCCACCTGCGCAGCTTCTATCGGGAGGGCGGCACGCAGTACTTCGGGGTCGGCTACGGCGCCGACATGAACGGCTTCGGCGCCCAGGGGCCGCCGCGCGGCGCAGACGTCCCCGACCCGGTCAGCTACCCGTTCCGCTCCTGGGACGGCAAGGTGAAGTTCGGAAAGCAGCGCTCCGGCAAGCGGGTCTACGACATCAACGTCGACGGGGTCGCCCATTACGGGCTCTATCCCGACTGGATCGAGGACCTGCGGATGCAGGCCGGCAACAAGATCATCCGCGACATGGGACGCGGCGCTGAGGCCTACCTGCAGATGTGGGAGCGCGCCGACGGGATCGGCGAGGTGCGCTGCGATCGCTGGCGCCAGCGCTTCCTGACGCCCCGCGGGATCGCGCGGAGGGTCGAGCTCGGCGACGGGCCGGCGCGGGTCCTGGAGCGCGCCGGTCAGCCGGTCAGCCGTACCCGCACCTGGCGCTGGTGCGCGAACGGCCGCCGTCACGCGAAGGCCGGGGAGCGAAAGGCAGGCCGCAAGCGCGTCGTCACCGTCTTCGACGGCGACGCGAGGGTGGCGCTGATCGCGAGCACCCTGCGCAAGCACCGTGCCCAGGGCATCCGTCCGGGGATGCCGGTCTCCGAGCTGCGCGGTCGAGCCGACCGGTTCGGCGGGATCTGGGTTCGGGACGCGGGCAACGGCCGCAAGTTCTTCTACGGTGTTCGCCGCGGCCGGATCGCCTACGTCGGGCTCGCCTCAGCCGAGGCGGCCGCGAGCCCGGTGGCTTTGAGGCGCTACGTCAAGCGCTCTCACGTCTGATCCTCGGCCGTCTGGACCAGGTACTCGCTGATCCCGAGCCCCTCGTGGCCGTCCCAGCGCAGCCGGGTCCGGCCCTCGTTGACGAGCGTCAGCCGCCCGTCGCGGCGCTGGCGCAGCGGCGCGACGCTGACCGCCTCGCCCTCGAGCACCGCCTCGCGGCCCAGCGCGTCGGTCGCCCTGGCGACGAAGCGCCGCTGGCAGCCGAGCTCGGGGTCGAGCTCGGACTCGGTCGCGCAGCTCGCGACCTCCGAGGCGAGTCCGTCGCGCATCACCAGCCCGCCGGCGGTCTCGCCGCCGTCCGCGGTTCCGACGTTGTTGATCATCAGGAAGTTGTCCGGGTCGACGACGATCCCGAACCAGCGCCAGTACGGGACCGCCTGCCAGTCGCGCACACCCCAGGAGTGGTCGCGGACGCCGCGCCCCGCGATCGGGATCCGCTGGCCGTCCACCTCCAGCACGCCCGCGAGCGAGCCCGGCTGCTCGTAGTGGTGGGCTGCGACTGCGCCGGTGAGCCCGGACCTGAACGTCACCGGGTCGGTCCACGGAGCGAAGCGCAGCTCGCCGCCGAGCTCAACCCGCGCGTGCTGGTCCGGCGCCAGCGCGAGGTCCTCGGCACGACCGTAGGCGCGCCCCTCGCCGTCCACCCGGATCCGCCAGAGCTCGAACGGCAGCGCGCACTCGTAGGCGACGGGCCCGCAGGCGATCGCCTCGGAGTCGGCGGCGCGCCCGAAGCCGAGCACGAAGCGCCCGTCCGGCAGCCAGATTCCGAGCGCTCCCTCGATCCGGTCCTCGTTCGGGCGCCGGCCGATCCGGGTGTAGAGCGTCGTCGCGCCGTCGCCGCCCCCGAAGTAGAGCGAGTCCGACCACTGCTCCTCCGGCCCGGGATCGTGGAAGCGTTCGTCGCCGTCGCTGAAGCTCATCGCGGCAGCTTCCCAAACGTGGCCGGCTCCTCACCATTTGGCCTGAGCGACCGGGGACGGTACGCTTGCGGCCGGGACAACGAAGCAAGGAGGCTCATGCGTACCCCAGGTGCAGGGTGGCGGATCGTCGCGATGGCCGCGGCAGCGGCTGCGCTGTTCGCCGTGCCTCCGTCCGCATCCGCCCAGGAGGCTCCGATCTGCCTCGAGGGCGGCGAGAAGCTGTCGGACGGCGTCGACCACTGGAACGGGACCAACCGCCGCGACAGCGTCACGGGCTTGCGCGGCAAGGACACGCTCAAGGGGCGCGACGGCAACGACCTCCTCAACGGTGGCCGCGACAACGACAAGGTGTTCGGCGGCGACGGCAACGACATCATCTGCGGCGGGCGCAGCGCCGACAAGCTGTTCGGCGACGACGGCGACGACATCATCTACGGCGAGGAGGAGCAGGACACGATCATCCCGGGCCCCGGGAACGACAGCGTGCTCGGCTCGGCCGGCAACGACAAGATCTACGGCTACGGCGAGAAGGGCGGCGAGATCATCGACGACGGGGTCGACCTGCTCGACGGCGGCTTCAACGACGACATCATCATCGCCGGCGGCGCCGACCAGCTCTACGGCTTCACCCACAACGACACCCTGAGCACCAAGACGCCGCTCATCGCGCCCGAGATCATGGACGGGGGCGGCAACGACGACATGATCTTCGGCTCCGAGGTCGACGACAAGATGACCGGCGGCGACAACGGCCAGGACAAGCTCTACGGCAACCTCGGCAACGACAACATGAACGGGACCGGCAACGACGACGAGCTCTACGGCCAGCTCGGCGACGACAACCTCGATGGGGGCGACGGCTTCGACCTCCTCGACGGCGGTCCCGGCAATGACACCTGCGATGGCGGCGAGCTCGACGACCGCGCGGTCGACTGCGAGGAGGAGCGCTCGATCGAGCGGCGCCCGTTCGCGCCGCTGTTCGCCGACCTCTAGTCGCGCCTGACCACCTGCACCCGCCGGTCGAGCGCCTCGCCCTCGGGCCGGGCGCCGACCGTCACGCGACTGGCGTGGGGGCGATGCTCGATCACGGCCACCAGGCGCGCGCCGAAGCGTCGGCTCACCGCCTTCGGAGCCTCGCCTACGAGCCGATGGGTTGAAGTGTCGACCGATCCGTTTCCGTTGAGCATCCCTTTTCCCTCCTTTGTCTAGCGAACTAGTAGAGAAAGCGGGGAGACGATAGCACGGGCGTCCCTGCCGGGCGGGACGTCTAGTTCAGCGGCGCCGGGAGCTTCCGCTCGAGCACCCGCATCTCGAGCCCGCCGTCCGGCGACAGGGTGGGCATCTGGCGGATCGTCATCGTCCGTCCCGGAAGGCGCTCGAGGCGCAGCCGCTGCAGCGCCATCGTCGCCACCAGCTTGACCTCGGTCTGGCCGAAGCGCTTGCCGATGCAGATCCGCGAGCCGCCGCCGAAGGGAACGTAGGCTCCGCGCGGCAGCGCCGTCTTGCGCTCGCGGGTGAACCGCTCGGGGATGAACGCTTCGGGGTCGGGAAAGACCTCGGCCAGGCGGTGACTCGCCCACGAGCAGTAGTTCACGTGGGCGCCCGCGGGGACGGTGTGGCCGGCGAACTCGAAGTCGTGGACCGCTCGCCGCGGGCCGATCCAGGCCGGCGGGTAGAGGCGCAGGACCTCGTCGACGACCATGTCCAGGTACGGCAGCTCGCCGGCGAGCTGCTCGGGCGTCGGCGACGCCCCGCCGAGCACCTCGTCCTGCTCGGCCTGTAGCCGCGCGAGCGTCCTCGGATCGCGGGCGAGCTCGTAGAACAGGAACGAGAGGGTCGAGGTCGAGGTGTCGTGTCCCGCGAACATCAAGGTCATCAGCTGGTCGCGCACCTCCTCGTCGGAGAGGCCGCTGCCGTCCTCGTCGCGCGCGACCAGCAGCAGGCTGAGGACGTCGCGGCGCGCCGGGTCGGGAGCCGCGCGGCGGTGGGCGATCTCGTCGGCCACGATCCGGTCGAGCACCTTGCGCGAGCTCATCATCCGGCTCCAAGGCGAGCGCGGCCCGCGCAGGAGCCGCAGGTGGTAGTCGATTCCGTAGAAGCCCAGCGCGCGCTCGAAGTGCTCGGCGGCTGCCCTGCCGTGCCCGGCCTCGTCGGGATCGAGGCCGAGCAGGGCCCGCATCGCGATCCGCATCGCGAGGTTGCGCATCCAGGCGTAGACGTCGACGGTGGTCCCCGGCCGCATCGCCCCGAGCGCCGCCTCGGTCTCGGCCGTCATCGTCGCGATCGCGGCCTCGATCTGCTCGCGGTGGAAGGCCGGCATCATGATGCGGCGCGCGCGGTCGTGGTAGCCCCCGTCGATCGTCAGCAGGCCGTCGCCGAGCAGCGGGATCAGATCGCCGAAGCTGCCCTCCCGCCAGTGGAAGTTGTGCGGGTGGGTGACGGTGACGTAGGTGTTCGCCTCCGGCCCGAGCATGAAGACCACCCGTCCGTGCAGCAGCCGGAGGCTGAAGATCGGGCCGTAGCGCTCGTACGCGTCCAGCAGGATCGGCAGCGGGTCGTGGGCCATCCGCCGGGTGCGGGCGAAGTCGAAGTTGGTGTCCCCGGGGGGATACGGGACCCGCGCCCGGCGCTCACTGCGGATGTCCTCGAGCACCCGCGCCAACGGGTTCAGCGAGGCCGGCTCCGGTCGAGCGTCGGTCTCGGGCAGCCCGTACGCGGGCGTCACGGGAGCTTCGGTTTCGGTGGTCGCCACGGTAGGTTTCCGTCTGCAGTCAATCTCAGAACAGGAGAGAGAGCAAGATGGCACGCGAACCGCGTTCGCTGAGGGGCAAGGTTGTAGCGATCACGGGCGGCGCCCGGGGGATCGGCAAGGCGACCGCGAAGGCGCTGGTCCTGAAGGGTGCGAAGGTCGCGATCGGCGACCTCGACCGCGAGCTCGCCGAGCAGACGGCTTCGGAGCTCTCCGGTGAGGTGATTGCACTCGAGCTCGACGTCACGCGCCGCGATTCGTTCGAGGGCTTCCTCGACCAGGTCGAGGAGCGGCTCGGCTCGCTCGACGTGCTGATCAACAATGCCGGGATCATGCCGCTCGGCAAGTTCGTCGAGGAGGACGACGCGACCGCGCACCGGATGGTCGACATCAACGTGCACGGGGTGATGTACGGGATGAAGCTCGCGCTGCCGCGGATGCAGCGCCGCAACAGCGGCCACCTCGTGAACATCGCCTCGCAGGCGGGCAAGACCGGCTTCCCGGGCGGAGCCACCTACTGCGGCACCAAGCACTTTGTGGTCGGCGTCTCGGAGGCGGTTCGCGCTGAGCTTCGCGACACCGAGATCGAGGTCTCCTGCGTGATGCCCGCGGTCGTCAACACGGAGCTCGGCTCCGGCCTGACGGAGACGCGAGCGATCAAGGTGCTCGAGCCCGAGGACGTCGCGGACGCGATCGTCGCGGCGCTCGAGCGGCCGAAGTTCGACGTTTGGGTCCCGCGCGAGAGCGTCGCGATCCACAAGGTCATCAACCTGCTGCCGCGCGGCGGACGCGAGGCGATCGGCCGGGCGCTGAAGGCGGACAAGGTGCTGATGGAGACCGATCAGCAGGTCCGCGCCGCGTACGAGGACCGGGCAGCGCACTCCGAGCCCGCGCTCGACCCCGACCGGGTCGATGACACCGGCGCGAAGACCGAGGTCGCGGAGACCGAGCCCGAGGAGGAGCCGGCGGCCAGCTAGATCAGGCGGCGGAGAGGAGGGCCGCCAGCGCAAATCCGAGGACGGTGACGAGGCCGACCCTGTCGCCGCCCTCCTTGAAGGCCTGCGGGATGAAGTTGTCGGACAGCATGCAGAGGATCGCGCCGGCGGCGAACGCGTTGACGAACGCCAGCGCGTCCCCGGTCGCGTCGCCGAGCACCTCGTAGCCGACTCCGGCGGCGACCGCCGAGGCGACCGCGATCAGCAGCCAAAGGCCGTAGATCCTCGCCTTCCGGTGGCCGGCCTCCTCGAGTCCGCTCGAGGCCGAGATCGACTCCGGCAGGTTCGATAGGAACACGGCGACCACGAACGACGCGCTGACGTCGCCGCCGGCCACCAGCGTCAGCCCGATCGCCGCGGACTCGGGGATCCCGTCGAGCAGCGCTCCGAGGACGATGCCCTGGGGGTCGTCGGAGTCGTCGCCGCCCTTGCGGTCGAGCAGCCGGTTGCCGCCGAAGTAGACCAACGCGCCGACGACCAGCCCGAGCGCCGTCGCGTCACCGCCGCCGAGCTGTAGCGCCTCCTCCGTGAGGTCGAATGAGACCGCGCTGACCAGCACCCCGGCGCCGAACGCCATCACGAAGGCGATCTTGCGGTCCGGGATCGGGCGTCGCGGAACGAGGGCGATTGCCGCTCCGAGTACGAGCGCGAGTCCGCCGACCAGGCCCCAGAACGCGGCTTCCAGCACGCCCGCAGTGTTTCGCAGCGGCCGGTTGGAGTGGAACGGCCGGGGTAGGGGCGACGAGACACCGAATCAAGGAGAAAGTGATGACCGACACGATCAAGGACGGGAAGCTCGTCCAGTACCTGAGCGAGGCGTACGGCAAGGAGAAGGAGCTCGAGACCGCGCTGGAGGCCCACATCGGGATGACGACGCGCAAGCCGTACAAGAAACGTCTTCAGGAGCATCTCAAGGAGACGAAGTCGCACTCGCGCGAGCTCGAGCGCCGGATCAAGAAGATCGGCGGCGGCGGGCCGCAGCTGGTCGACAAGATCGCCGGCCAGGCGACCGCCAAGGCCGTCTCGCTCGCGAAGGGGCCGCTGCACATGGTTCGCGGCACCGGCGAGGCCGAGAAGATGCTCAAGAACGCGAAGACCGAGTACTTCAACGAGCACGAGGAGATCGCGACCTACACGGCGATCGAGACGCTCGCCGAATCCGTCAACGACAAGGAGACGGCGAAGCTCGCGCGGGCGATCCGCCGTGACGAAGAGCGCATGGCCAAGTTCCTCGAGGGGCAGATCCCGGTCCTGACCAAGGCCGTGGTGACCGAGGAGATCCCCGCCTCCGAGCGGCGCAACGGCGCCGGCGCTTCACGTTCCCGGGCGTCGAGCTCCAGCAAGGCGCGCTCGGGCCGCTCGCGCTCCAAGTCGAGTGGCTCCCGCTCGCGCTCGAAGTCGAGCGGCTCGCGCTCGAGCCGCGCGCGCTCGAGGACACGCAGCTAGTTCGCCCCGTTCAGCGGCGGGCCCGCAGCCGCACCGTCAGGGTGGTGTCAGGGCCCGCCGCGAGCGTGCCTCCGAGCGAACTGGGATAGGGCTTGTAGAAGGGCGCGTCGGCGGCCGAGATCCACGCGAGCAGGCTATGCCCGCGGCGGATGATCGACGCGAACTGGTTCGCGTCCACGTCCAGCGAAAGCGGCTCACCGGGGCTACCGTCGCGAATTCCCTCGACCCCTCGCGCGAGCAGCGTCAGCGTGCCCTCCGGCGAGCGGTCGAAGACCCGGAGCACGACCTGGCTGTCGCGGCTCGCGGGAGTCCACCCCAGGTGCGCTCCGATCGGCCCGGCCAGCTCGCGACGCCGGCGGAACGGCCCGGTGTCGAAGGCGGCGACGAGGCCGTCCGACGACGTCGCCGGCAGCTCGCGTGCAATGGAGGTTCCGAGCGGGATCGCCGTGGCGGCGGCCTGTGAGACCGGGTCGCTCGCCGTGTCGGCCGCGAACGGCGCCAGCGGGATGCTTCCGGACTCCGCCGCGCCGGCGGTCGCCCTGCCGTCGGCGGAGAGGCGGTAGACCCTCGACCGCGCCCCCGGGGGTGGCCACGTCGTCGTCGCACGCCGTCGCCAGGCGCGCTTGGTGTAGCGATAGGCGTCGGTGGGGACCGCGACCCTCGGGTCACGGGCCCAGTAGACGACGCGGCGGGCCCGGGAGTCGCGGCCGCGCAGGATGCGATCGAGGAAGCGGCGCTGCCAGCGCAACTTGTCCCGTTCGACCAGCCGGGTCGCTGACGGGGCGCCATGGCCGCCCATGCTGAGATAGAGGCGGTTGCGACGCGAGGGCATGTGCCGCCACATCGAGATCGCCATATCGGGTGTGAACAGGAGGTCGTCGAAGGCCTGCGCCCACGCGGACGGCGCGGTCATCGCGTCGAGGTAGCACCCCGGCGACCGGACGGCGAGGTCGGCCTTCATCGTGGTCGTCGCCGAGTCGTGCGCGGCGGGGACGCAATCGTCGCCCGAGCCTGCGAGGCCCGGCACGTCGGCGCCCGCGACGGCGATCCACTTGTCGACCAAAGGCGAGATCCGCGCCCGCGAGCCGACGAGGTAGGTCTGAATGAGGCCGAGGCCGAACGAGAGCTTCACCACCTGGTTCTGGATCAGAGCCTGGAACGTCAGATCCGGCGTGTTGCCGGGCGTCAGAGCCCGAAACCGGATCCCGTAGGGGTTGAGCTCGGGGTCCGCCGCGTGCGCCTGAGCGAGATTGGTGTGCAGGCCGCCCTGCGAGTACCCGGCCAGGCCGATTCGGCGTGGATCGATCCGGAAGTCGGGATGGGCCGGGGTATCCCGATCGCCGAGGCCGAGCGCCCAAGCGAGCACGTCGAAGAGGTCGCGGATCTCCTTCGGCCCGGCGATCGTCGTTTCTCCGCCGGAGGCACCGTGTCCGCGGGCCGAGTAGATCAACGTCACGTACCCGCGGCGAGCGAAGTAGCGCGCGTGGCCGGCGTCGAAGCCGTTCGACTTCTCCGAGCCGCCACCGTGAAAGAAGGCCACCAGCGGAAACCCCCTGGCCGGCGCCGGCCGCCGCGGCAGATAGACGTCGGTGTCGAGGGCGACCGCGGAGCCGGCCTCGTCCGGCTGGGTGACGCCGACGGTGTAGGAAAGCCGTTCGATCGGACCCGCCGCCGCCGCAGCCGGAAGCGCCGCCGCGATGGCCAGCGCCCCCAGCAGCCCGATCGAAACGCGAGTTCGGATCACCGCGGCCGAGACTAGATGGCGGTGCCGGGCCCCGCGCCGGTGGCGGGTCTAGTCCGCGACCGCCGAGCGGCCGCCCGAGGCCCGTCCCGCCGCCTCGAGCAGCTCGTCGCGGAAATCAGGATGGGCGATCTCCGCCAGCGCCTCGCCGCGCTGGTGGACGGTCAGCCCCTGGAGCTCCGCGGCGCCGTGCTCGGTGACGATCACGTCCACCTGGTGGCGCGGCGTGGTGATCACGGCGCCGGCGTCGAACCACGGGACGATGCGCGAGCGCACCTCGCCCCCGACGGTGACGGTGGAGGGCAGGCACAGCAGCGAGCGGTCCTCGAGCGACAGCGCGGGGCCGGCGATGAAGTCCTCGTGGCCGCCGATCCCCGAGTACTGAACGGCGTTGATGGTGTCGGCGACGACCTGACCGTGGATGTCGACGGCCATCGCGCCGTTGATCGTCACCATCATCCGGTTGCGCCCGATCAGGTCGGGCGAGTTGACGACCTCGACCGGCAGGAAGGCGACCTGGTCGTTGCCGTCGAGCCACTCGTAGAGCTCGGCCGAGCCGCCCGCGAACGTCGCCACCGAGACGCCGTCGAACTGACCCTTGCGGTTCGTGACCTTGCCGGCCTGGTGCAGCCGCATCAGCCCGTCCGTGAACATCTCCGAGTGGATGCCGTAATCGCCGCCGTCGCCCTCGGCCAGGCGGGAGACGATTGCCGACGGGATGCCGCCGATCCCGGTCTGCAGGGTCGAGCCGTCCGCGACGAAGCGGCGAGCGTGGCGGGCGATCGCCTCATCGATCTCACCGGGCTCGGGTTGCGGCAGGGCGAACGGCTCCGCGTCCGACTCGACCAGGACGTCGATCTGGTCGACGTGGAGGGCGTGTCGGTGCTCGGGGGGCAGCCCCACGGTCCGGGGGAAGTTGGGCGAGGTCTCGACGATCAGCACCCGGGCGGGGTCGGCGCCGGCTCGCACGAGCTCCTTCGCCGTCCCGCCGGCGTGCAGCGACAGGCTGCACCAGCCCGCCTCGTCGGGTGGCGCCGCTACGGTCGCCATCACCCTGGGCGCCTGCTGCTCGAGCAGCGGCTCGAAGCGGCGGAAGTCGGCCGGGGCGAAGCTGATGTTCGCGCCGTCGTCGCGCAGGCTCCGTTCGACCGGCCCGAAGAAACCCGACAGGTAGTGAACGTTCGGATGCTTGAACGCCTCCGACCAGGCGAGCAGGAGGGCGCCGTAGATGCGCAGGTCGGTCCAGTCGTCGCGCTCGCCGAGTGCCGTCATCAGCGCCGGGGGCTGACCCGTTCCGAGCGGGATCCCGAGCGTGTCGGCCGCCTCGAAGCGTGCCGCGGCCTCCTGGGGGGTGAGCTCCTCGGCCGCCATGGCGTGCAGCCTACCCCGCACGCCCGGAGGCGAAGCCGAGGACGTGGCGGGCGTTTGCTCGTTTACGCCTTAAGGCCCGCCAGGATGATCGATAGGTGCTTGTCCCAGGGCATGTTGGGACGGTCGTCGTTCGCGCGCGCCGAGCGGCCCAGCCCCATGATCAGGCTCGGGACGTCCTCGGCGACGATGTCCGCCCGGAGCTGGCCGCTGGCCTGGGCGCGGGCGACCACGTCGCCGGTGACCGAGAGCATGTCGACCTTGTCCGCGGCCGAGCCGCAGAGCTCCGGGCGCTGGTCCATCGCCTCGGACAGCGCGCGGTCCTCGACCATCACCCGCGCCCCGTAGGTCATGAACTGGACGAACCCTTCCCACGGATCCTCGACCTCGAGCGCCTCCCGGCCCGCCTGCGCCAGTCCCTCGAAGCGAGCGTCGGCAAGAGCCTGGAGGAGATCCTCCTTGGTCGGGAAGTGGCGGTAGACGGTCCCGACGCCGACGCCGGCGTCCCGGGCGATCTCGTCGATCTGCGCATCCAGCCCGCAGCGCGCGAACTGCCTGCGTGAGGCGGCGAGCACCTTCTCGCGGTTGCGCCTCGCGTCGGCGCGCTGGGGGCGGGGCTGTCTCATTTCGGCGGTCTCGTTCGTCATATCTGTGACGGGTCGCACTCAAACGGAACCTTGGTTCCGTATAGTAAAGCGAAACCGGAACTCAGGTTCCGAATATTACCGGCCAGACAGCACGTTAGGAGGGCCTCCGGATGATGACCACGGCACAGGAATTCGAACGCAGAAGGTGGATCGCGCTGGCGCTGCTCGCGATGGCGCAGTTCGTGGTCGTGCTCGACGCCTCGATCGTCAACGTCGCCCTGCCGACGATCGGCGACTCGCTCTCGATCTCCCAGGACAACCTCTCGTGGGTCGTCAACGCCTACGTGCTCACCTTCGGCGGCTTCTTGCTGCTCGGCGGCCGGCTCGCCGACCTGCTCGGGCGCCGGCGGGTGTTCATGTCCGGGCTGATCCTGTTCGCGCTCGCCTCGCTCGTCGGCGGCTTCGCGACCAGCGAGACGACCCTGATCGCCGCCCGCGCTGTCCAGGGCCTCGGGGCCGCGATCCTCTCACCGGCCGCGCTGTCCATCGTCACCACGACCTTCCGCGACGGCGCGGAGCGCAACAAGGCGCTCGGCGTCTGGGGCGCCGTGGCCGGCGCCGGCGGCGCCGCCGGGGTGCTGCTCGGCGGCGTGCTGACCGAGTACCTCGGCTGGGAGTGGGTCCTGTGGGTCAACGTGCCGATCGGGATCGCCGCCGCCGCGCTGGCGCCGTCGCTGATCGCCGAGAGCCGCTCGGAGTCCGAGACGCGCGCCTTCGACTTCGCGGGAGCGGTCGCGGTCACCGCCGGCCTCGCGGCGCTCGTCTACGGGCTCGTCGAGGCGCCGGACGCGGGCTGGGGCTCGACCCAGACGGTCGGCCTCCTCGCCGCCGCCGCCGCTCTGCTCGCCGGCTTCTACGCGATCGAGCGCCGGTCTGCCGCGCCGCTGGTGCCGTTCTCGATCTTCCGCCTGCGGACGCTGACCGGTGCCAACGTCGTCGGGATCCTGACCGGGGCGTCGCTGTTCTCGATGTTCTTCTTCATCTCGCTTTACATGCAGAACGTGCTGGGCTACAGCGCGATCAAGGCCGGCGTCTCGTATCTGCCGCTGGCGGTCTCGATCATCATCGCGGCGGGGGTCGCCTCGCAGCTGGTCACCAGGATCGGCTTCAAGGCGGTGCTCGCCACCGGGATGCTGCTGATCGCGGGCGGGCTGTTCTGGTTCGGCCAGATCTCGCCCACGGGCAGCTACCTCAGCGACCTGATCGGGCCGATGCTCCTCGCGGCGATCGGACTCGGCTTCGCGTTCGTCCCGCAGACGATCGCCGCCGTCTCCGGGGTCGCCGAGCACGAGGCCGGGCTGGCGAGCGGGCTGATCAACACGTCGCAGCAGGTCGGCGGCGCCCTCGGGCTCGCCGTGCTGTCGACGGTCGCCTTCCCGCAGATCGACGACGCGGCCGCGGCAGCCGGTGGCGTCCCGAGCCTGGCGGCGCTGACCGAGGGCTACAGCGACGCGTTCATGGTGGGCTCGCTGATCGCGCTGCTCGGCTTCGTGGCGACGCTGGTGCTGATCCGGCGGTCCGACAGCAAGGCCCATGTCGAGCTCGGCGCCGAAGCCCCCGCGGAGGCATGAGGAACCGAAAAGCGGTTACGCTTCCGCCCGTTCAATAGTGCGTAGCAGTTCGCAGGCGTCCTTTTGGGGGTTCCTTCGTACCGCGAGCACCCGAGTTCCCTGGAGGGATCCTGAATGGCAGTAGGAACGGTCAAGTGGTTCAACCACGAGAAGGGCTTCGGCTTCATCACTCCCGATGACGCCGGCCGCGACCTGTTCGTTCATCAGAGCCAGGTCGAGGGCGGCGGCGCCCTCGCCGACGGCGCCAAGGTCGAGTTCGAGTCCGAGGAGAGCGACAAGGGCCCGCGCGCGGTAAACGTGCGCACCATCTAGGCCCGAGCGACTTCCAAAGTGCTCAGGGGCGGCGCCAAGGGGCGCCGCCCCTTTTTGTGCCCTCACTCCCGGACCGCGAGCTCCGCCTCGTGCGCGCCCTCGCGCCAGCCGGAGAGCGCAACGCATTCGTCCCAGAGCCGCTGGCGCTCGGCGGGCGTCTCGCGTGTCCACGGAAAGCGGTGGACCCGGCGCGGCTCGCGATCGTGCCAGAAGAGCCCCGGGCCCACGGCCGGCTCCTCGGCGCTGGCCAGCCAGGCGACCGTATCGGCGCCCTGCTCGGCGTCGCGAAGCAGCGGCCGCATCAGCTTCCGGAATCGGGGTAGCGAGGACTGGACCCCGGGGGTGTCCGCCCATCCCGGGTGCATCGCGTGGACGCCCACCCCGCTGCGACGCAACCGCTCGGCCCAGAGCTGCGTCAGGACCACCTCGCAGCGCTTCGTGTGCGCATAGAAGGCCGCCGGGTCGTACTTGCGGTGATCGAGCTGGATGTCGTCGGCGTGGAGGCGCTGGGTGTACATGCCGCCGGAGGAGACGTTGACGATCCGCGCCGGCGCGCCGCGTCGCAGCGCGGGGAGGAGCAGGGCCGTGAGGAGGAAGGGGCCGAGGACGTTGGTCGCGAAGGTGAGCTCGAAGCCCTCGGCGGTACGCGTGCGCTGCGGCACCATCACCCCCGCGTTGTTGACGAGCGCGTGCAGCTCGGGATGCCCGGCGGCGAAGCGGTCGGCGAACTCGCGCACCGACGCGAGGCTCGAGACGTCGCAGAGCTCGAGCACGAGCTCGCCGCCGCCGGAGCGCTCGGCGATCCGGGCCCTCGCCCGCTCACCGCGGTCGAGGTCGCGCACCAGCATGTGCACGGTGGCGCCGCCGCGCGCGAGGCGCTCGCAGGTGGCGGCGCCGATCCCCGAGCTCGCGCCGGTCACGAGCACGGACCAGCCATCGAGCCCGTCCGCGGGGCGGTCGTCGGCCCAGGAGCGGCTGCGGACGGCGTAGCCGAGCCGGCTGTAGCCCGGAAGGACGGTCCAGTCGAAGGAGCGGTCGAGCAGCGAGGAGAGCATCGGGCGCCGCGCTGACGCTATCCGGTCGCGGCAGCCCCGGCGGCGCACGGATCGTGGCGAGGCGAGGAATGGCGGGCTGACCGCCGAATGAGCATCGGATGATGGCGGTGATGACACCGCGGGATCCGCTCGGCCGCGCGGCGCTGCGAACGGTGCTGATCGTGGTGATGGTGGCGCTCGCGCTCTACCTGATCGTGCTGCTGCAGCGGCCGCTGACCTGGCTCGTGATCGCCGCCTTCATCGCGGTCGCGATGTCGGGTCCGGTGAACCTGCTCGGCCGCCACATGAAGCGCGGCCTGGCGATCGCGCTCTCCTACCTCGCCCTGGTCCTGATCCCGATCGGCCTCGGGGCGATGATCATCCCCTCGCTCGTCGGCCAGATCGAGGAGTTCGCCGACAACGTCCCGGAGTACGCCCAGGACGTCACCGATTTCGTCAACGAGAACCAGACCCTCAACGACCTCAACGACAAGTACGACATCACCAGCGAGCTGCAGAGCGTCGCCGACGACCTGCCGAGCAAGATCGGCGACGCCGCCGGCGTGCTGCAGGACATCGGCGTCGGCGTCGTGAACTCGATCTTCGCCACGGTGACGATTCTGATCCTCAGCATCTTCATGGTCGCCGGCGGGCCCCGCTGGGCCGAGGCGTTCGTCAACGCCCAGCCCGCAGACCGCCGACAACGGGTCGAGCGTGCCCTGCGCGACGTCGCGAATGCGATCGGCAACTACGTGGCCGGCGCCCTGATCCAGGCGACGCTGGCGGGGGTGAGCGCGTTCATCGTGCTGAAGATCCTGGGTGCGCCGTTCGCGGCCCCGCTCGCGCTGATCGTCGCCTTCTTCGACCTGATCCCGGTCGTCGGTGCGACGATCGCGGCGGTCTTCATCGCCGTCGTGATGCTGTTCGTCAACTTCCCGGTCGGGCTGATCGTCTGGGTGATCTGGGCGATCGCCTACCAGCAGATCGAGAACTACCTGATCCAGCCGCAGATCCAGCGGCGCGCGGTGCAGGTCGAGGCGTTCGTCGTCCTCGTCGCGGTCCTCTTCGGGTCGACGCTGTTCGGGGTCCTGGGCGCCGTGCTGGCGATCCCGATCGCCGCGACCCTCCAGATCTGCTGGCGCGAGTACCGCGACTTCCGCCGCGAGACGCTGACCCAGCCGATCGACCGGCCCCCGCCGCCTGGCACGCTGCAGACGCCTGGCGTCACACCCTGACTCCAATCGAGCGCCGGTTACCCTGGGCGGGTGGCCACCGAGGCGACCTCGAACGCGGTCGGCGCCGCCGAGATCGAGCGAGCGGCGCAGACGATCGCCGGCCACGTACGCGACACCCCGGTGCTGGCCGCACGCGAGCTCTCGAAACGCGTTGGGGCGCCGGTCTGGCTGAAGGCGGAGAACCTCCAGCGCACCGGCTCCTTCAAGGTGCGCGGAGCGATCAACAAGGTGGCCAGCCTGGAGCCGGAGGAGCTCGCCGGGGGGGTGATCGCGGCGAGCGCCGGGAACCACGCCCAGGCGGTCGCGGTCGCCGCCCGCGGCCGTGAGGCCGAAGCCGAGGTCGTGATGCCCGCGACCGCGCCGGTGGCGAAGGTCGAGGCGGTGCGCGCCTACGGGGCAACGGTCCGCTTCGTCGACGGCGCCTACGACGAGGCGGCGGCGCTGGCGCGCGAGTTGGCGGAGCGCGAGGGCAGGACGCTGATCGAGCCGTTCGACGACCCGGTCGTGATCGCCGGCCAGGGCACGATCGGGTTCGAGATCGCCGAGCAGGCGCCCGGGGCAACCACCGTCGTGGTCCCGATCGGCGGCGGCGGCCTGGCGGCGGGCGTGGCGATCGGCTTCAAGACGCGGCGGCCGCAGGGGCGCGTGATCGGCGTCGTCGCCGAGCGCCGCGCCCGGGGGACGATCTGCGACGGGATCGCGGTCAAGCGGCCCGGCGTCGTGACCGGCCCGCTGATCGACGCCCACCTGGACGAGGTCGTGTCCGTGTCCGACGACGAGGTCGCCGAGGCGATGGTGCTCTTGCTCGAGCGCTCCAAGCTGGTCGTCGAGGGTGCCGGCGCGGCGTCGGTGGCGGCGCTGCTCGCGGGGGCCGCGGCCGGCTCCGAGGGCGAGGTCTGCGCAGTGCTCTCGGGCGGCAACGTCGACGCGACCCGGCTGACCGAGTGCATCCGCCTCGGCGAGACGGCCGCCGGCCGGCGGCTGGTGTTCTCCACCGTGGTCTCCGACCAGCCCGGGGAGCTGGCGCGGCTGCTCGACGAGGTTGCCGCCGCGGGCGCCAACGTGCTCGACGTCGTCCACATCCGCGAGGGCGTCGATCTGCACGTGCGCGAGACCGGGATCCGGCTCGTGCTGCAGACGGACGGCCGCGAGCACGGCGAGCGGGTGGTGGCCGCGGTTCGCGAGCAGGGGTTCGCGGCGGTGCCAGAGGAACGGCCGTAGGTGAGCGAGCCCGAGGTCGCCGCGGCCGGCGGGGTCGTCCTCCGCGCCGGGGCGGGCGGCGGGCAGGTCGCGGTCGTCCACCGGCCCAAGTACGACGACTGGTCGCTGCCGAAGGGCAAGCTCGACCCTGGCGAGGGCTGGGAGGAGGCCGCCCTGCGCGAGGTCGAGGAGGAGACCGGGATGCGCTGCGAGCTCGGGCCGGAGCTCGCCCCGGCGCGTTATCGCGACCGCAAGGGCCGCGACAAGCTCGTCCGCTGGTGGCTGATGCGGCCGGTCGACGGTGAGTTCAGCGCCAACGACGAAATCGACGAATTGCGCTGGCTCGACCCCGGCGAAGCGATCACACTGCTCGACTACGACCACGACCGCGAGCTCGTGCGGGGCCTCCCGGACGCCAGCTGACCCGTTTGTTCAAGCGGTCTCTGGCGGCAGATACCCCGGGGGGTCGAACAAACGTCCAGGTTCGTGGACCCGAGCTCGCTCGCGTGCGATCGTGTGTCGATGCAGGGGCTGGAGAGTTACGCCCCCGACGCAATTCTCCAACTGCACCCATAACCCCATATGACCCCATCGGCGGCCGTGAGGCTTCCGCGGGGGCACCTCCGATGCCAGAGCCGGAGCGCCATGAAAGGTGCTCCGGCTCTTTTTTGGCGGGACGGTTCGGCGCGCCATTCAAGGCCGCGGCGCCGACCGCCGATCTAGGGGGTACGCATCCCCGCCTTCCGAGGCGGCATCCACACAACTCCCATGTGAACGAGACGGGGCGCCGGGCGGGCGCCCCGTTTCATTGCTCGGCTCTCATCCGCAGGCCGCCGACGAGGATCGCCAGGCTGCCGCCGATCGCGACGAAGATCCCGTACCGCACGTGGACCTCGGTGTTGCCGGCGAGCTGGTCGGGGCGATCGGCCACCAAGAAGAAGCACAGCAGCGTCGCCCAGGTGCCGGCGACGGCGACCAGCTCCGCAGGTCGCAACGGACGCGGCAGGGTCCTGCCGGCGGCGCCGCGGGCGACGAGGAAAACGGCGGCGCCGACCGTGGTCAACAGCGCGGCGTGGCCGAAGCCGAAGCTGTCGAGACCGGTGACAGAGAGGCCGTTGCTGAAGGCGATTCCGTACCAGGGGAGCAGCATGCTGGCGGCGACCGCGATCCCCCCGGCGCCGACGACCCGCTCGGCGGGCGAGAGCGGGCGCCGGTGCTCAGTCGAGGGGCTGTCTGCCACCGTAGCCCGACTCGAGGTCGTGCCAGAAGCCGATCTCCGGCTCGTCGAGCTGCCAGCAGAGGTAGACCTCGCTTTCGCCGATGATCGCCGGGAAATCGATCAGGCCGCGATCGATGTCGCGGAGCACGATCCCGAGCTCCTGGATCTGGGCCAGCAGCTCGCGGACCTCGAGGAAGGCGTCGCCGACCACGCGGCCGGGCGCTCCGCCGCCGTTCGTGGGAGCCGCGGTCGCCAGCAGCTCGTGCGCCTCGGCGTCGGTGAGCCGGTCGCGCGCCTCGCGCAGGCGGCGCAGGATCGGCTCGACCTGTGGCAGAAGCGCGCTCGCCTGCTCGCGGGTGAAGTGGCGATCGTGAATCACCCTCTGATCGCGGCGCCCGAAGGGCGGCGCGGAGGTGCGCCGCTGTTGAGGTGCCTTGTGTCTGCAGGAGCTCGCGACGCGGCCTCGACTCGCTCGCGAAGGAGCTTCGCGTCGGCCTCGGAGACGGTGCGAAGCTGGCCCTGGAAGCCCAAGTGCCAGTGCTCCGCGGGCCACTTGCGCAGGTGCTCGAGCTCGCCGACCAGCGATTCCGCCGGCACGAAGGCGTCCTCGTCGAGCACCGCGACCGGCTCCGCCTCGACCCGCCACGGGTAGTCCTCCGGGTGCTTCTTCTTGCCCTGCGGCCAGATTGGCGTCCGGTCCTCGAACATCTCCGAGCGCACCCGAGCGATCCCGCCGAACGCCTGCACGCCGGTGACGTAGAAGACGATCTCGTCACCGGGCTCGAACTCCGCCGCCTGGTTTCGCCGCCGCTCCTTGAACCCGATGACGTCGAAGCCACGCTCGACGTTGATCCGGAAGTTCGTCAGGTCGCCGGTGTAGACCCAGGTGGCCATAGGCGGATCTTATGGGCGTTTCGCGCGCTCCGGAGCGTCTTCTTGCTGGGTGGGGGAGGGTCGACCGGGACGAACGTCGGTTAGCCCGTGCACGAGGCGGGTCAACCTACGTTCGTCCCGAGCCACACCCCTACCCAGCCCAAGAACGGCCGGCGTCGCAACTCCGGCTCAGGCGTTCGCCGCCAACCTCTCGGCCTGGCGCTCCGGCGTGATCCGCACCACGTTCCACGCCAGCCCGACGCGCTCCATGAACGCGATCAGCGCGCCGCTCGGGTCGAGCTCCCATCGCCGCAGACCGTGCACCGCCGAGCGCGGGAACGCGTGGTGGTTGTGGTGCCAGGCCTCGCCGAGCGACGCGAGCGACAGCCACCAGACGTTGGTCGACTCGTCGTCGGTCGCAAAGCGCCGGCGGCCGTGGAAGTGGCAGATCGAGTTGATCGACCAGGTGACGTGGTGGACGAAGAAGATCCGCACCAGGCCGCCCCAGAGCAGGCCGGTGAGCCCGCCGACCAAGGTGCCGGTCAGCAGCCAGCCGAGCGCGAAGGGGATCCCGAGCGAGAGGACGACGAGGGAGATGAACCGGCGGTTGAGCAGGCGCATTCCCCGGTCGTCCATCAGGTCCGGCGCGTACTTGCGCCGGTCCGCCTGCCCGTTGGCGTCGAAGAGCCAGCCGACGTGCGCGTGCCAGAGGCCCGCGAGGCCGCTGCCGTGGCCGACGTGGGGGGAGTGCGGGTCGCCCTCTTCATCGGTGTGAGCGTGGTGCTTGCGGTGGTCGGCGACCCAATCGATCACGGGGCCCTGGACCGCCATCGAGCCCGCCGCGGCGAGCGCGTACTCGAGCGGCTTGTGGGTCTGGAAGGCGCGGTGGGTGAGCAGGCGGTGATAGCCGATCGTGATCCCGAGCGCCGTGACCAGGTACATGCCGGCCATGATCGCGAGGTCGGTCCACCCGACCGCCTGGTTCCAGAGCAGGACGATCGCGGCCAGCGTGGCCACGAACGGGAGGACGACGGCGGTCATGTTGGAGTAGCGCTGAAGACGGCTCATGCCCGCCAAAGCTACGGTGGGAGCCCAACAGGTTCTTCGCTCATGACCACGTTCTGACGTAGAATTTTGTTATCAGCGCACAAGATTCGCCGATCGATGAGCCCTGGAGGGCGATTCCGCCCCGCATCGGGGAGTTGACCCGCCCGCACGTTCCGGCGCTCAGCGACGAGATCATCGAGGCGATCAGGGAGCGCGTGCCCGCCTACCGCCGGCCGCTGCGCGGTCGCTTCGGCGCGGGGATCCGCGGCGGGGTGGCGGAGGCGCTGGCCCAGTTCGTCGATCTGGTCACCGACCCGAGCTCGATCGCTCGGGCGCCGACGCGGTCTACCGCGCACTCGGACGCGGGGAGTACCGAGAGCGACGCTCGCTCGACGCGCTGCTCGCCGCTTACCGGCTCGGCGCCCGGGTCGCCTGGCGGCGGGTGTCCGGGATCGCGATCGACGCCGGCGTCGATCGGCGCACCCTGGCGGTGCTGGCGGAGGCCGTGTTCGCCTACATCGACGAGCTCTCGGCGCTCTCGGCCGACGGCTATGCCGAAGCCCAGTCGGCCGCCGCCGGCGAGAGCGAGCGCCGGCGCCGGCGCGTGGCGGCGCTGCTGCTCGAGTCGGATACCGACGAGGCCGCCGTGCTCGCCGCGGCCGCCGAGGCCGGCTGGGACCCGCCGGAGCGGATCGCGGCGCTGGTCTGGGGAGCGGGCGGGCGCAGGCTGCCCTCGCGGCTGCCGCCAGGGTCGCTCGTCGCCGAGCCCGCCGACGAGGGCGACGGCGGGATCGCCCTGCTCGGCGACCCGGATGCCCCCGGGCTGGGCGCCCGGCTCGAGCGCGCCGCCGCTCGCACCCCGATCGTCCTCGGCCCGATGGTGGGCCTGATGGCCGCGGCGGCGAGCGCCGAGCGCGCCCGGGCGGCGCTCCGCCTGATCGAGTCGGGGCTGGTCGAGGCCGCCGGCTTCACGCTCGCCGACGACCATCTCGGCGCCCTGGTCGCCCACGGCGACGCGCGCATCGCTCGCTGAGCTCGCGCGGCGCCGGCTGGCGCCGCTCGACGACGAGACGCCCGCCTCGCGCGTGCGCCTGACCGAGACGCTGCGCTCATGGCTCGACCATCAGGGGGAGGTCGCTCGCGTCGCCACCGACCTGCACGTCCACCCGCAGACCGTCCGCTACCGGCTCGCCCGGCTTGCGCGAGCGGTTCGGCGACGTGCTCGACGATCCCGCCGCTAGATTCGAGCTCGCGACTGGCCCTGCGCAGCCCTGTTTCGGCCACGTCGGCGCCGGGAACCCTGAGGGCAACGACGAGCGAAGGAGCGAGCGAATGAGCGAGACCGCGCCACGAGCGGCGACATCATGGCCCCCGACCACGCCGACCAGCGCGAGCGAGTGATCGAGCTGCTGACGAAGGCGTACTGGATGGAGATCGAGACGGTGATGAGCTACATCGCCAACTCGGTCAATCCCGACGGCGTCCGCGCGCAGGAGATCAAGGAGTCGCCTCGAGACCGACATCCAGGAGGAGCTCGGGCACGCGCAGCAGTTCGCGGCGCGGATCAAGGAGCTCTACGGGGTCGTCCCGGGCTCCCTCGAGTTCTCGGCCGAGCAGTCGTTCCTGCAGCCGCCCGACGACCAGGTCGACGTCGTCCACGTGATCAAGGGCGTGATCGAGGCCGAGTCGGGCGCGATCGAGCACTACAGCCGGATCATCGAGGAGACCGACGGGATCGACCCGGTGACCCAGGACATGGTGATCGCGATCCTCCACGACGAGCAGGGGCACAAGCGCCTGTTCGAGGGGTTCCTCCGCGAGTACGAAGCGGAGGGACTCGCCTAGCTGCTGCGTCGGCTGCTAGCTGCCGCGCAGCGCTCCGCGTCGACTGGGCGGCCGAGCTTCTCCCAGGCCGTCCCGCGCCTCGGCGAGCAACTCAGGCGTCGCTTGCCGCGGCCCCGCGCGCCTCGAGGCTCGCGGCCGTGCCGACCGGGTAGCGCAGGCGCTCGGCGAGGCCGGTGGCCTCCTCGGCGACCTCGAGCGCGCTGTCGGCCTTGCCCCAGACGGCGAGGTTGACGGCGCGGGCCGCGGTCGCCTCGACCGACTGCGCGATCAGCCCGGCGCGCTCGCAGAGGTCGAGCGCCCGGGCCAGCGCCTGATCGGCGTCGGCGTAGTCGCCGCGGTCGTGCAGCGCGGTGGCCAGCGCGTGCAGCGACTGGAACGCGACCTCGGAGCGGCCGACCTGCTCGGCGGTCTCGACGGCGCGCTCGAGCAGCTCGACGGCGCCGTCGAGGTCGCCCTCGTGCCAGAGGATCACGCCCCGCATCGAGTCCGGAAAGCAGAGCTTGCCGGTCAGGCCCTCGCGCTCGGCCAGCGCCTGCGAGGCATCGGTCGCCTGCTCGGCCGCCTGCCAGTCGCCCCGGTAGACGGCGAGCTGAGCGAGCGCGGCGTGCAGTTCGACCTGCGATGGCAGGTCGCCGGTGCGAAGCGCGATCGCCAGGGCCTCGCCGTAGGCCTGTCCGGCGCCCTCGTAGTCGGCCTCCGAGATCTCGAGGTGGTAGCCGAGCGCGAGCAGTGCCCGCACCGCCTCGGCCGGGTCGCTGTCGCGGGCCAGCTCGACCGAGCGCTCGAGGTTCTCGCGGGCCCGTTCGGAGTCGCCGATCCGGCCGAAGACGCGGCCGAAGATCCCGTGGGCGCGGCTCGCCGCCGCCGCCTCGCCGAGGCGCTCGGCCAGGCGCAGCGCCTTCTCCGACGCGTAGATCGCGAGCATGTTGTCGCCGGTGTGCATGTAGAGCGATGCGGCCTCCTCGTAGAGGCGGACTAGCTCCAGGCACGGGGGGCCGTCCTTGAGCAGGTCGATGCCGCGCTGGTAGTGCTCGATCGACCCCTCCCGATCGCCCTTCTGCCAGAGCGCCGCGCCGATCTTGCGGTGCAGGTCGCCGACCCGGGTCAGGTCCTCCTCGCCGCGGTGGTACTCCATGCACTGCTCCCAAGCGCGGACCGCGCGGTCCACCCGGCCGAGGAGCAGGGCGACGTCGCCGAGCTTCTCGCCGATCCGCGCCGCGGTCGGCGGGTCGAGGCGGCGCTTGAGCGTCAGCGCGGTCTCGTAGTGGCCCTGGGCCTCGCTGTTCGAGTACAGGCCCGCCGAAGCGTCGCCGGCCGCCTCGAGCGCCGCCAGCGCCCGGGTGTCGATCGCCTCGAGCTCGTCCGGGCTCGAGGTCGGCGTCGTCGCCGAGCGCCGCGGCGCGCGCGTAGTGGTCGGCGACCATCGCCACCACGCCCTCCGTGCGGTCGCCCGCGCGGGCGGAGATGAACTCGCCGACCTCCGCGTGCCTGCGGGCCCGGACGACCTTCGGCAGGGTGGAGTAGGCGACGTCGCGGATCAGGACGTGCTTGAAGGCGTACTCGCGCTCGCCCGCCAGCCGGCTGCCCGCCGTCGGCACGACCAGGTCCTTGCCGCGCAGCGACTCCAAGGTCGCCCGCAGGTCGATGGCGTCGCCCTCGTCGACCGAGCCCTCCCAGAAGGTCTGGCCGACGACCGAGGCCGCCTGCAGGACCCGACGTTCGGCCCGCGAGAGCGAGTCGAGGCGGGCGGCGAGCACCGAGTGGACCGTCTCCGGCAGCGCCTCGGCGTCGGCGGCGCCCTCCTCGACGATCCGGTTGACCATCTCCTCGGCGAACAGGGGGTTGCCGCCCGATCGCGCGGCGACCTGCTCGGCGAGCTCCTCGCCGGCTCCGGCGGTGTCCCCGAGCAGCGCGGCGACCAGCGCCTGCGACTGCTCGCGCGCCAGCGGCTCGAGCGTCACCGTGGTTGCGTTCAGGCGCCCGCCGCCCCAGCCGGGACGGCGGTCGAGGAGCTCGTCGCGGGCCATGCAGACGATCAGGATCGGCCCCCGCGACCAGCGCGCCAGGTGCTCGATCAGGTCGAGCATGCCCTCGTCGGCCCAGTGGATGTCCTCGACCGCCAAGACCACGGGCTGGCGACCGCTGAAGGCCTCGATCAGCTGCCTGACCGCGGAGAACAGGCGCTCGCGCATCTGCTGCGGGTCGTCGTGCTCGCCGCTGTCCGTCGGCGAATCCGGCGGCGGGTCGATTCCCAGCGGGCGCCCGAGCGCGGCGGCGAGCCGCTCGGCGGGCTCCTCCACCTCGGTCCCGGAGACCAGCTGCTCGATCCCGCCGTGGAGCTTGCGCCAGGCGGCGTCGGTGTCGTCGGTGTCGGCGATGTCGAAGCTGCCGCGGACGATCTCCGCCGAGCGCCCAGTACGCGAGCCCCGCGCCGTAGGCGGGACAGCCGCCGAGGCGGATGGCCGGCGGCGGGTCACGGTCGCCGATGATGTGGGTGAACTCGCGCAGCAGGCGGCTCTTGCCGACCCCCGCCTGCCCGATCACGGTGACCAGATGCGGGCGCCCCTCGCTCGTCACCCGGTCGAACAGCGACAGCAGGAGGTCGGTCTCGTCGGCGCGCCCGACGAGCGGCGTCGCGGCGCTGATCGCCCGCGCCGCGCGGCCGCGGACCACGGCTCGCACCGCCTCCCAGGCGGGCACCGGCTCGGCCTTGCCCTTCAGCACCAGCGGCTCGAGCTCGACGTACTCGATCGCCGCGCGCGTCAGCCGGTGGGTGACCTCGCCGACGGTCACCGTCCCGGGCTCGGCCGCGCCCTGCAGGCGGGCGGCGACGTTTACCGGGTCGCCGATCACCGTGTAGCCGTCGCCGACCCGGCCCGGCGAGCACCTCGCCGGAGTTGATCCCGACCCGGAGCTTGAACTCGGCGCCGACGTCGGCGGCGATCCGGGCGTTGATCTCCTCCATCGCCGCCTGCATCGCCAGCCCCGCGCGCACGGCGCGCTCGGGATCGTCCTCGTGGGAGATCGGGGCGCCGAAGACGCCCATCACGTTGTCGCCGATGTACTTGTCGATCGTGCCCGCCGTAGCGCTCGATCTCGTCGCCGAGCCGGCGCAGCGCCCGGTCGACCATCGACTTGATCCGCTCGGGGTCGAGCCGCTCGGAGACCGCGGTGTAGCCGGAGAGGTCGGCGAACAGGATCGTCGCCTTGCGGCGCTCCTCGGGCAGCTGCTCGCCGCCGCGCCGCGGGCAGCCGGCGCGCGGCGCCCGGTCAGCGAAGCTCCCGCACTCGATGCAGAACTTGGCCCCGGGCGGGTTCTCGGCGCCGCAGCTCGGGCAGGTGGCCGCGAGCGTCGCTCCGCATGACATGCAGAACTTCGCCTGCTCGGGGTTCGCCGTGCCGCAGCTGACGCGCAGTTCATGCCCGGTGAGGATAAGCGGCGCTGGTGGCCGACGGAAGCGGGTCTGGCTGGGTGGGGGAGGGTCTTGCGGGACGAACGTCGGTTAGCCCGCACAGGAGGCGGGTCAACCCACGTTCGTCAATCGATCGGGATCTCCTCGACCCGTGGGACCCGGCTCGGCGGCCTCGTACTCGTCGAGGCGCTCGAGGTAGTGGTCGATCATCGCCCGCATCGTCACCAGCGCCTCGCGCTGGACCGACTGCCACTGCCCGCGCAGCTCCGGGGTCGAGGTCGCGCGCAGGATCTCCGCGCCGCGGCAGATCGGGCACAGCTCGACGCACTGGTGGGGATGGTTCAGGCGTGGCCATCGGAGTTCGCGGTCTCGAAGCTCACCTCGAGCGCTCCGTCGGCGAGCTTCGCGCCGGTCGGGCTGCGGCGGGCGAGCGCGGCCGGGAGGATGATAGTTCGCTTCCGCGGGCCGACCGAGACGATCAGCTCGGCGCCGACCTTCTTCAGGCCGACGTCGCCCCTGGCGCCGAACGGTACGCGGATCCGGATGGTCGCGGTGCCGTTCTGGGACTCGATCTCGTGCGCGAGCTCCTTGTGCATCACCGCCGCCGCGTCGAGCTCGTCGCCGAACAGCTCGTCGCCGAGGCGGTCGAGCATCCGCCCGCCGATCACCTCCTCGTCGAAGTATCGCGCCGTCAGCACGGGCACCGGGGCGAAGCCATCGCGCACCTCCTCCAGGCGCTCCCCCTGGCGCTCCTGCCAGTCGCCGAAGTAGCCGTCGGCGAGCTCCGGCGGGAACACGCGGTTGACGACCACGGCATCGGTCAGGTAGCCGTACAGGTTCAGGTACGTGAACGTGCGCTGCGCCTCCTTGATCACCATTCTGTCCGGGTTGATCACCAGGCGGATCGACGCCCGCTCGCGGTCGCGGAGGATCTCGTTCATCGCGATCATCTGGCGGACGAGCCCCTGAACCTCGGCGAGCACGTCCTCGCCGGGAATGTCGATGTCGATCATCCGCGCGATCGGCTTGGCCGCGTTGACCAGCCGCCGCTCCCAGGGGAACACCTTCTCCAGCCACCAGTGGGCGATGTCGGGGAAACCGAGCAGCCGCAGCGTCTCGCCGGTCGGGGCGCAGTCGACGATCACGACGTCGAACTCCCCCGAGTCGTGGTGGCGCTTGATCTGCAGGAGGCTGAACAGCTCGTCCATCCCCGGCGGCACGCTGAGCTCCTCGGCGGCGATGTCCATCACCCCGCGGTCGTTGAGCATCGCGCCCAGCCAGCGCTGGACGGCGCCCCAGTTCGCCTCCATCTCGCGCTCGGCCTGGACCTCCTGCCCCCACAGGCACGGGCCGATCGGCGTGGGGTCCGGGCCGAGCTCGGCCTCGAGCGAGTCGGCGAGGCTGTGGGCGGGGTCGGTCGATAGCACCACCGTGCGCAGCCCGGCGACCGCGCAGCGGCGCGCGGTGGCGGCGGCGACGCTGGTCTTGCCAACGCCTCCCTTGCCGGTGTAGAGGATCGTGCGCGGTGCGCTGGCGGTCATCGGGAGAGCACTCGGGCCGCTCAGGGTACTTCGCTACGCTCTCGCGCGCCTTTAATCAATCAGCTAGGAGACAGCACCTTGACCCGCTTCCGAACCTTCATCCTCTTCTGCCTGCTCGCGCTGGCGATTCCCGTCGTGATCGCCGGATGCGGCAGCGACGAGTCCTCGTCCGAGGATCCGCAGACGGTCCTCGACGAGACGTTCAACAATGACACCAAGGTGACCAGCGGGGACCTCTCGCTGACCGCCTCGGTGAATGCCGAGGGGGAGCAGGGGGGCAGCTTCGAGGCCAGCCTCACCGGCCCGTTCCAGGGAGACCCCGACAACGAGAACGCGCTTCCCCAACTCGACTGGACGGTGAGCGCGACCGGGTCGGGCGCCGGCCAGAGCATCGACTTCTCCGGCGGCCTCGTGGTCACCGAGGACAACGCCTTCGTCGAGTACCAGGACCAGGCGTACGAGGTCGGCACGGACACGTTCACGCAGCTGCGGGACGCGTTCGAGGCTCAGGCCGAGGCCCAGGGTGCGAACGGCTCGGACACGCAGGGCACGTTCCAGGAGCAGTGCGCGACGGCGATCGAGCAGGCCGGCGGCGATCCCGCGGCCTGTGACTTCGACCTCGCCAGCTGGCTCACCAACCTCACGAACGAGGGCACCGAGGAGGTCGCGGGCACGGAGACCATCCACATCTCGGGCGACGCCGACGTCGAGCAGATCCTGACCGACATCGGCAACCTCGCCTCGTCGGTCCCCGAGGCAGCCTCGAGCGGCTTCGATCCGTCGCAGCTGAGCGCCGCATCGGGTGCGGTCACAGACGCGTCGATCAACGTCTACTCCGGCGAGTCGGATCACGTCCTGCGCAAGCTCGACGTCAACCTGACGATCGACCCGTCCGCCGTCGCGCCCGAGGGCGTGACGGTGCCGATCGGTGAGATCTCGGTCACGTTCGCGGTCGAGATCGGCGGTCTCAACGAGGAGCAGACGATCGACGCGCCGTCCGGCGCGAAGCCGATCAGCGAGCTGCTCACCGACCTCGGCATCGACCCGAGCGCGCTCGGCGGGATCCCCGGGATCTCCGGCGGTACCGGTGGTGCCGGTGGCGGCGGTAGCGACTACCTGGAGTGCGTCCAGCAGGCGGCGACGCCGGCCGAGATCAACGACTGCGCGAGCCAGCTGTAGCCGGAGAGCGCGGGTGAGGGTGCACCGGGCCCCGGCGACTGCGCCGGGGCCCGGCGCCTTTCATAGGCTCTGAGCGATGACGGCCGAGGCGAATCGGGGAGGGGTCGGGCGTTTCCTGCTCGGGGCGCAGGGGTGGCCATACCTCCTGGTCCCGTTCATCCCGCTGGCGGTCGTGCTCGAGCTCGCTCACGCCTCGGCGGGGCTCATCTTCGCGGTTGCCGCCCTCGGGATCGTGCCGACGGCCGCCCTGATGGGCCTCGCGACGGAGGAGCTCGCCGCCCGTTCCGGGCCGGGGATCGGCGGCCTCCTCAACGTCACCTTCGGGAACGCGCCCGAGCTGATCATCGCCCTGTTCGCGCTCGCCGAGGGCCTGCAGGAGGTGGTGAAGGCCTCGATCGTCGGCTCGATCATCGGGAACGTCCTGCTCGTCCTCGGTGCCTCGATGTTCGTCGGCGGCCTGCGCCGCGACAAGCAGACGTTCAGCGCCACCGCGGCCAGCATCCAGGCGACCATGCTGTTCCTGGCCGCCGCGGCGCTGGTCATGCCGGCGATCTTCGAGCTGGTCGAGGGCCAGGGCCTGCCGTCGCCCTCGGCCGAGCTGGTCGAGTACGGCTCCACGGTCGAGGATCTCTCGCTCGCGGTCGCGCTCGTCCTGATCGGCACCTACCTCGCCGGGCTCTGGTTCTCGCTGCGAACGCACAGGGACCTCTTCAACCCGCCCTACGCCGAAGAGGAGGAGGAGGGCTTCGGCTGGAGCGTGCGCCGCTCCGTGGGCATGCTCTTCATCGCCGGCCTGGCGGTCGGGCTGATGTCGGAGATCCTCGTCGGCTCGATCTCCGAGGCCTCGGAGGCGGTCGGGCTGTCGGAGTTCTTCATCGGCGTGATCGTGGTCGCGATCGTCGGTAACGCCGCCGAGCACTGGGTCGCGGTTCTGGTGGCATGGAAGAACAAGATGGACCTGGCGGTCAACATCGCGATCGGGTCGGGCGCCCAGATCGCGCTCTTCGTCGCCCCGGTGCTGGTGATCGCCTCGTTCTTCCTCGGTCCGAGCCCGATGCCGCTCGTCTTCAACGGATTCGAGCTCGGGGGCCTGCTGATCGCGATCATGATCGCTCAGGTCGTCACCCACGACGGCGAATCGAACTGGTTCGAGGGCGTGCAGCTGCTGGCCCTCTACGCGATCCTCGGGATCGCCTTCTTCTTCGCCTAGCGGCGGCTCGGCGGGGTAGGGGAAGCCGGTGGACGTCGTCCTGCTGATCGCAAGCTTCGCCGTGATCCTGGTCGGGGCGATGGTCTTCACCAACGCGGTCGAGTGGGCCGGTCACAGGCTCGGGATGGGGGAGGGGGCCACCGGGAGCGTCCTGGCGGCGGTCGGCACCGCGATGCCCGAGACGCTGATCCCGATCGTCGCGGTGATCGAAGGAGCCGAGGGCGCCGACGACGTCGGCATCGGCGCGATCGTCGGCGCGCCCTTCCTCCTGGCGACGGTGGCGATGGCGCTGGTGGGGATCTCGGCGCTGATCTTCCGCGGGCGCCGGGAGCAGGGCACGCGGCTGGTCGTCGACGTCGAGACGCTCGACCGCGACCTGCTCTTCTTCCTCGTCCTGTTCGCGCTCGGGATCCTCGCCGGGGTCGTCGTGCCCGAGGCGCTTCACGTGCCGCTCGCGATCGGCTTCGTGCTCGCCTACCTCGTCTACGTGCGACTGACGCTGCGCGGCGGGGGCGCGGTCGAAAAGTCCGAGGCGATCGGGCACCTCCTCCTGGACAGGACGCCGGGCGACGAGCCGCCGACGTTCACCATCTTCCTACAGCTGGCGCTCGGCCTGGCCGCGATCGTTGGCGGCGCCCACCTGTTCGTCGAGGAGCTGCTCACGGTCGCCGAGGACATCGGGATCGAGCCCTTGGTCCTGTCCCTGGTCCTCGCGCCCCTGGCGACCGAGCTGCCCGAGAAGGCGAACAGCTTCTTCTGGGTCAAGGACGGGAAGGACATCCTCGCGCTCGGCAACATCACGGGCGCGATGGTCTTCCAGTCGACGATCCCGATCGCCGTGGGGCTCGCGTTCACGGATTGGGATCTGGACCGCTTCGCCGTCGTCTCCGGGGTCCTGGGGGTCGCCGGCGGAGTGCTCGCCTACTGGGCCCTGCGGCTGCGTCGGCGCTTCGAGCCGCTGCCGATCGTGATCTGGGCCGGCCTGTACGCGACCTTCATCGCCTACGTGGCGCTGGCCTGAGCTCAAGCGAGGAGCTTCAGCACCTCGTCGTCGTGCGTCTTCGGCGACGCCTTCGGGATCACGTGCGCGATCCTGCCCTCGCCGTCGACGATGAACGTCGCCCGCTGGACGCCCCAGTAGGTGCGGCCGTAGTTCCGCTTCTCCATCCAGGTGCCGTAGGCGTCTGCGACCTCGTGGTCGGCGTCGGCGAGCAAGGTGAAGTCCAGGTCGTACTTGCCGGCGAATTTCGCCACCGCCTCGACGGGGTCGGGCGAGACGCCGATCACCCGCACGCCGGCGGCCTCGTAGTCGGCGTGGCGGTCGCGGATCCCGCACGCCTGGGTCGTGCATCCCGGCGTGTCGGCGCGTGGGTAGAAGTAGAGGACGACGGTCTGGCCGCGAAGCGCTGAGAGGGTGACGTCCTCGCCGTTCTGGTCGGGGAGGGTGAAGTCGGGGGCGGTGTCGCCGGGCTCGAGCACGGCGGCGGAATCTATCTAGCGGGCGCGGAGCTCGTAGAGCTTGTGCGGGAGGCCGGCGCGCTCGAACTCGCGCACGTACGTCATCCCGAGCTTCTCGGCCACCCGCTGCGAGCGCACGTTGTCGACCAGCGTGAACGCGACGATCCGTTCGAGTCCGGCGCGCTCGAAGCCCCACTCGATCGCCGCCCGTGCCGCCTCGGGCGCCAGGCCCTCGCCCCAGCGCGCCGGGGTGATCGACCACCCGACCTCGACGATCGGCTCGTCTTCGACCCGATCGCGGTTGAGACCGGCGTAACCGACCAACTCGCTGCTCGCGCGCTCGCGCCACCACCACAGGCAGTAGCCGGTCTCGGTCGCCTGCTCGGCCTGCGCGCGCAGCATCCGCTGCGGATAGAGCGGCCCGCCGCCGTGCCAGGGGGCGACGAGGGGATCGTCGAAGTGGGCGACGACGAACTCGAGATGAGCGGCCGGGTCCGGGAGCTCGGCGTCGAGGCGATCCGTGTGGCGGGGCGTTCAGCCGGCGTCCTCGCCCGGCCAGAAGTCCTGCTGCTGCTCGGTCGGCATCTCTTCGAGGCTGCCGAGATGATCACGAGCTCGGCGTCGTCATCGGTGTCGTTGTGGACCGAGTAGAACGAGTCGCCGTCCATCCGGACCGCGGTCTGTGGCGCCGGCCTCGAAGACCTCGTCGTCGACTTTGAACGTGACCGTTCCGGAGACGACGAAGTAGACCTCCTCTTGGCCGGGGTGGCGGTGACCGTAGCTGCCGCGCCCGCCGGTGTCGGGCGGCATCTTCCGCCAGCAGAACGCGACCTGTTCGGCCCCGAGCGCGCTGACGTAGTGCCGCATCTCCCCGAACCCGGGGTATTGCTCCATGAAGTCGATCGCCTCCTCGCGGGTCGCGATCGAGTAGCTCACAGTTCCTCCGGCTCGAGCTCGGGGTCCGGCTCGAGCTCCTCCTCTTCCTCGACGACGTCGTCCTCGCCCGGCTCCAGCTCGGTCGCCTCGACCGACACCCCGACCGGCACGTGGCGCAGCGTCTGAAAGCGCTCCATCGCCGTGTCGAGGGCGTCCGAGTCGACCGGCACCTCGTCGGAGACGCGCACCCAGTCGGCGCCCTCGAACGCCTCCATGTTGAAGACCTCCTGGTCGATCGAGGTCGAGTCGTCGACGACCACGACGACCTCGGTCTGGGGGTTGAAATAGGTGCCGGGCCGGACCAGGAGGTCCTCCAGATCGACCACCGGATCGTCGTCAGGGCTCACGCCCGGAACACTACTGCCCGAGGTTCTCGAGTTCCTGCAATTGACGCTCGACCTCGGCGTCGACGTCGAGGGGCTCCTTGCCCTGCCGGGCGCGGCGCTCGTTGCGGGCGACGACGAGCTGGCGGACCTCCTCGCGCAGCTGGGGGTCGACCCGGCGGGCGCCGCAGGGGACCGCTGCTCGGCGAGCGCCTTGGCCAGCTCCTCGTCGACGTCGAGCGGGGTTTCGCCGCGGGCCTGCTGGCGGTATGCCTTCGCCTCGAGCATCTGGCGCAGCTCCGCCTCGTTGACCGCCGCGTCGTCCGGACCGGCTCCCGAGTCGATCATCCCCCGGGGGTTGTCGGACTCGAACTCGACCGACAGCCCGCCCTTGCCGATCGACTTGAAGGCGTTGCCGGCGTTGGCGATGAACGCGATCGCCGCGATCGGGATCGCGGCGAACACGATGATGAGGATCACGTCTCCGTTCGAGATCGCGAGCGTCAGGGAGGCGGCTTCGGGCACGGTCAGAGCGTATCCCGGAACCGCGTCGCCCGAACATCCGATCGGCTAACCTTTCGGGTGATTGACTGGTCAGTCAATCGAGATTTTCGCCGACACAAGGAGCCCTGAAAACCGTGGACTTCACCCTCACCGACGAGCAGAAGGACCTGCGCGAGCTCGCCCACAACTTCGCCGAGAAGGAGATCCGGCCCGTCGCCTGGGACTACGACCGTGACGGAACCTGGCCGCAGGAGATCATCGACAAGGCCTGGGAAGTCGGGCTCATGAACACCCACGTTCCCGAGGAGTACGGCGGGCCCGGGCTCGACTTTCTCTCCGGCTGCCTGATCGAGGAGGAGTTCGGCTGGGGCTGCTCCGGGATCGGCACCTCCCTCGCCGCCAACGGCCTCGCGATGACGCCGGTCGCCCTCGGCGGCTCCGAGGACGTCAAGAAGGAGTTCCTCGGCATGCTGACCGAGGAGCCGAAGCTGGCCTCGTTCTGCCTCACCGAGCCCGATGCCGGCTCCGACGTCTCGGGGATGAAGACGACGGCGACCAAGCAGGGCGACAAGTACGTCCTGAACGGCTCGAAGTGCTTCATCACCAACGGCCAGTACGCCGACTGGTACACGGTCTACGCGAAGACCGACAAGGAGGCCGGTCACCGCGGGATCTCCGCCTTCATCGTCCCGCGCGACGACACGGTGATGATCGACAAGAAGGAAGACAAGATGGGCCAGCGGGCATCGAATACCGCGACGGTCACCTTCAACGAGACCGAGATCCCCGCCGACTACCTGCTCGGCGAGGAGAACCACGGCTTCAAGCTCGCCATGATGACCCTCGACCGCACCCGTCCCGGCGTCGCCGCGATGGCGGTGGGCATCGGCCGCGCGGCCTTCGAGTTCGCCTGCGACTACTCGAAGGAGCGGGTCCAGTTCGGCGTCCCGATCGCCATGCACCAGGCGGTCTCGTTCATGATCGCCGACATGGCGACCAAGGTCGAGGCCGGCCGCCTGCTCACCTGGCAGTCCGCGGCCCTGCTCGACGCCGGGATCCGCAACACCCTCGCCTGCTCGCACGCGAAGCGCTTCGCCGCCGACTCGGCGATGGAGATCACCACCGACGCCGTCCAGGTCTACGGCGGCTACGGCTTCATCAAGGAGTACCCGGTCGAGAAGCTGATGCGCGACGCGAAGATCATGCAGCTCTACGAGGGCACCTCGCAGATCCAGCGCCTGGTGATCGCCAAGGAGGTCCTGATGGGCCGCAACGTCAACGAGCCCATGCCCGAGGCGATCAGCAAGGAGCAGGCCGAGGCGGCGGAGAAAGAGTCGGAGACCGCGCCCGCCGCGGTCTAGGCCCGTACGTCCACGAGGGACCCCGCGTCCGCGGGGCCCCTCGCTTGGTTCCGTCCGTGGTTATGCGCGGCGCGAGGGGCTGAGCGCGATCATCGCGCCGATCGTCGTCACCACGATCATCGCGAGGACGACCGCCTGGGCCCACCCGTCGATGGTGACAATGGTGCCGGCGACCAGCGCGGCCGCAATCAGAACGAGGACGACGTTCAAGATGATCAAGCGGCGCGGGTTGCGGACCCCGACCCCGGTGGGGGCACTGAGGGTGGCGCGCTCGTACTGATTGCGCTGGTTGACGGTCATGTTGGCCATGTGACTCTCCTCGTGACAGACGGAACTATTCGACCGTAGCCCCCCGGAGGCGCCGTGTCCGTGAGGCTGGTCACGCAAGGCGCGACGCAGGCACGGTCCGCCCACCTTGACTCGGGCTGGCCCCCGCCTTAGGTTTGGAATTGCAAGGAAGCCCGTGGCACGGAGGTTCACGTCTCGATGACTGGTCGCGTTCGGCCCGCGGTCGTGGTGGTCGCGGCGTGCCTGTGCACGGCCGCCGTGGCCCTCGGCGAGGCCGGCAAGAGCGAGGATCTGAGTTCGGATCCGCGCTCCGCGGCCGCCGTGGCCCTCGGCGGCGAGACGGCGACCCCGGGACCCGCCTCGGACGCGAACGGCGAGCCAGCCGGCCTCCGGCGGATCAACGCCGCCTCCGTGAACGACCCGAGCCACGACTCCACGGAGAACGACACGCAAAGCGAAACCTCGGTTCTGGTGGACGGCGCGAACGTCGTCGCGGCCTGGAACGACTCGGGCTCCCTGGGCAACCGCTTCACCGGCTACGGGAACTCGACCAATGCGGGGACGACGTTCACCGATCAGGCTGGGCTCGAGCTGACGACCGAGGGTGACGGTGGGGACCCGGTGCTGGCGGGGGACGACCAGACCCACACGATCTTCCTGGCGACGCTCGGCTTCAACACGGGGGAGAGGATCCAGGTCTTCAAGTCGACCGACGGCGGGGCCAACTTCGGCGACAACCCGGTCAACGGGACCCCGGGCTGGGCCGGCACCGGTGGCAACGAGTTCGAGGACAAACCCTGGATCACGGTCGACAACTTCGCCGGCACCGGTCGCCACAACGTCTATCTGTGCTGGACGCGCTTCAACACCGGCGTCGACCAGATCCGCTTCACCCGCTCGACGAACGGCGGTGCCAACTTCGGCCCGAACAGGGGCCTGCTGCTCTCACCCGGCGGCCAAGGGTGCTTCGTCGCGGTCGGGCCGAACCACGAAGTCTACGTCTTCTACTACCGCGGAACCGGGCCCCAGGGCCAAGGCGGTGACAACAAGCTCTGGGTGCGCAAGTCGATCGATCGCGGCGTGTCGTTCAGCCCCGAGGTTCAGGTCGCCGACCTGAACACGACCACGACCAACGGGAGCCTCGGCCTCAACGGCGGCCTGCGCTCGAACTCGTTCCCCCACGCGGCCGTCAACCCCGTGAGCGGCCACATCGTCGTCGTCTGGAACGACGATCCGAACCTCGCCAACCCGAACGACAACAGCGACGTCTTCCTCTCGAAGTCGCGCAACGGCGGTAGCACCTGGACGGCGCCGGTGCAGGTGAACGAGGACGGCGCGGGGGATCAGTTCTTCCCCACGGTCTCGATCACGCCGCTCGGCTCGAGGATCATGCTCGGCTACTACAGCCGCAGCCACGATCCCGCCAACTTCATGTTCCACCGCCGCGGCAGGGCCGGGACGATGCACAACGCGACCGGGGCGATCGCGCTGAAGCGGAGCTTCCAACTCGGCGCCGACGCGCCGATCGTGATCGGCCAGGACCCGAAGATCAAGCCGGACTACATGGGCGACTACGACACGATCGACTCCAACAGCTCCTTCTTCTACTCGACGTGGTCGGACAACCGCGAGCCGAACGCCTTTGGCGGTAGCGAGATACATGCGAACCAGCCCGACGTGTACATCGCCCAGATCAACGCGTCCGGCGTCGCTCAGGCCGCGAACCTGATCGTCAACGTCGTCCCTGCGGCGTCGAGTGTCAATCGTGGATCGAGCGTCGACGTGGCGGTGAACGTGACCGCGAACGGGGCGCTGGCGCGCGACGTCTACATCAGCCTCGCCCCGGCCACGGGCTTGCTCTACAGGAACGCGACCGGGGGCGACTGCGACGTCGTCGACGGCTTCGTCGGCTGCTCGGTCGGCGACATCGCCGCCGGCGCGACGAAGACCGTCCACGTCACCACGGCTGGCAAGACGGCCGGCTCGCGGACGGTCCGCGCCGCGGCGACGACGTCGAGCGCCGAATCGACGCCCGCCAACAACAGCGACACGGCGCCGCTCGCGGTGAACGCGATCCCGACCGCCACGCAGACGTTCTCGACCGGCAACATCGCCGTTGCGATCAACGACAACTCGACCGTGAACGTGCCGCTGACGATCGGCCCGCCGGGACCGGTGCTCGACGTCGACGCCCTCGTGCGCCTCAACCACACCTTCGACGGCGACCTCGACCTGTCGCTGATCTCGCCGGCCGGCGACACCGTCGAGCTCTCGACCGACAACGGTGGCGGTGGCGACAACTACGGCAGCGGCACCAACAACTGCAGCGGGACGTCCACCCGCTTCGACGACAGCTCCGCGACCGCGATCACCGCCGGGGCGGCCCCGTTCGCGGGCTCGTTCAAGCCGGAGGGCACGCTCGAGGACTTCTTCGGCACCGCGAAGAACGGGACGTGGAGGCTGCGGGTAACCGACCAGTTCGGCGGGGACACCGGGACCGTCGGCTGCTTCAGGCTGCGAATCGAGCGGCCGAACTAGTGGTCGCGTCCACAACTACGCCCGCGCCCTGCCGGCTGCAAGCCGTCGCCTGGCGTCGTCCTCGGTCGCCCAGGTAGCGCTGCTACCTGCGCTCCCTGCGTCCTAGCGATGCTCGGCTTTCGCTGGGCAGGCCACGACCGTACTTGCGGACGCGACCAGTAGCGCGTCCGGCCGCGGCGGCCGGTCACGCAAAGCGCGATGTCGGCGCGCCTCAGTACGCTCGCCGCGTGCCGGAGCGCGCAGGCAAGCCGGTTGCGGACGCCGTCGCCAAGGCGGCGAAGTCGGCGCGCGAGCGCGGTGCGGCCGCGCCGCGGGGCCGCCGCGGGGGGCGGTCCATGGACGTGTTCGGCGGCGAGATCCGCCGGCGCGACGTGTTCCCGCTGCTCGTCCTGCACCTGATCGACCGCGAGCCGCAGTACGGGAACCGGTTGATCGAGGAGATCGAGCGGATCACCGAGGGGGTGATCTCGGTCAACCCGAACACGATCTACCCGCTGCTCCGCCAGCTCGAGGCCGAGCGGATGATCAAGGGCAACTGGGAGCACCCCGACCGGCGGACGCGCCGGTACTACTCGATCACCGCGGCGGGCCGCCGCGAGCTCGAGCGTCTGCGCGGCGAGCTCGAGCCCTTCCTCGACTCGGTGATCCGCTCGGTGACGCTGATCAAGTGGGAGCTCTACGGCAAATAGCTGGTAGCTTTTGCCACGATCCGCGGGTCCCGCGGACAAAGCACGGAGAAGCCGGGGGTCGGGGGGCCGACACCGGCCAGTCAACGGAGGTGTTCGAGGTGAAGAGGTTGATTACCCCTGTCGCGATCGCGGCAGGATTGCTCGCGTTGAGCGCGGGCTCAGCATCCGCGGCGACGCTGCGGGTGGACGACGACCAGGTCCAGTGCGCGGGGTCGTTCCCGACGATCTCGGCGGCGGTGACCGCCGCGGCGCCCGGGGACAAGATCAAGGTCTGCCCCGGTACGTACGCCGAGCAGGTCACGATCCCGGCCAGCAAGGACGGCCTGACGCTCGAGAGCGAGAAGAAGCAGGAGGCGATCATCAAGTCCCCTCCGACGATGGCCCCGCCCAACGCGATCGTCCACGTGGACGGCGCGGAGGACGTCACCATCCGCGGCTTCGAGATCTCCGGCCCCAACCCGGGCCCGTGCTCGGGTATGTCGGGTGCCCCGAGCCCGTCCGAGCTGCGGTTCGGAGTGCTCATCGACAACAACGGCGAGGCCGAGGTCCGCGACAACGACCTCCTCGACATCCGCAACACCGGTCTGCCCGGCAACTGTCAGTTCACCAACGCGATCCAGGTCGGCCGGTCGAGTGGCGGGCCGGGGACCGTGTGGGCCAAGCACAACGTCGTTGAGCGCTACCAGAAGGGTGGCATCATCGTGAACGAGAGCGGCTCTTCCGGCCGTATCGAGGACAACGACGTCGTGGGCTTGGGGCCGACGGGCGACCTCGCCCAGAACGGAATCCAGTTCGGCTTCGGGGCGGTCGGCGAGGCCGATCACAACGACGTGTCGGGTAACAACTTCACCGGCACGTCGACGAGCTCGGCGGGCATCCTGCTGACGCAGGCCGGGACGGGGATCGAGATCGATCACAACGACGTCAGCGCCAACGACGTCGGCATCTGGGTGTTCCGGACGGACTCCAGCGAGGTCGATCACAACAAGGTGTCGACGAACGACGTCGACGGGATCCGCCTCCAGGGGAGCTCGTCGGACTCGGTGACGGACACCGTCGTCAAGAAGAACAAGTCGCACGACAACGGCGACGACGGCGTCGCGCTGTCGACGAACGCGGTCGCCAACCTCGTCGATGACAACGACGCCGACGACAACGCCGGCTCGGGCATCGAGGCGGGGTCGAGTGCGGTCCAGAACCAGATCGAACACAACAAGGCGTTCGGCAACGCCGTGTTCGACTGTCAGGACGACTCGCCGGCCGGACCGGGCCAGCCTGCGTCCACCTCCAATTTCTGGATCAAGGACAAGGGCGAGACGGAGAACAAGCCGGGTCTCTGCACGTAGCAATGAGCCAGAGCGCTCCCGGGCCGGGCCTTTGCGCGCGGTCCGGGAGCGCGACCGGCGCTCCTCCAACCCGAACGCCTCGCGTACGCTGACGGCGTGGCGGAGGTGAGCGAGTCGGTGCTGGTCGGGGCGTCGCTCGCCGACGTCTGGGGCTACTACTTCGAGCCGAGCGGATGGCCGGCGTGGGTGGACGGCTTCCACGCGGTCGAGTCGGCGGACGGCTACCCGGAGACCGGGGGGACCCTGGTCTGGCGCTCGACCCCGGCCGGTCGCGGGACGGTGCGCGAGGAGGTGCTGGCTCACGAGCCGCGCACGCTGCACCGGATCGCGTTCACCGATCCGGAGTCGAGCGGTGAGCTGACGACCCGGTTCGAGGTCGAGGGTGAGGGAACCAGGGTGACGCTCGAGCTCAACTACCAGCTGGCGAGCGCCGGCCTGTTCGCGTGGCTGACCGACAGGATCTTCGTCCGCGGCCAGGTCCGCCAGTCGCTGAAGCGCACCCTGGCCCGCCTGCGGCTGGAGGCCGAGGACCTCGTGGACCGCTAGCCTCCCGCCGGCTCTTACCTAACTCGAAGCTCGGAGGATCCCAACCTGATGTTCGTTTCCAAGGCCGCCGTCGTCGGCGCCGGCACGATGGGCGGCGAGATCGCGCAGGCGATCGCCTCGTCCGACATCCCGGTCGTCCTCAAGGACATCGATCAGAAGTTCGTCGACGACGGCCTCGAGAAGGCGCGGGAGGTGACCAAGGGTCAGCTCGACCGGCTGGTCTCGAAGGAGAAGCTGACCCAGGATCAGGCGGACGCGAGGCTCGAGGAGGTCATGGGACTGATCGAGGGGACGACGTCCTACGAGCCCTTCGGCGACGTCGACTTCGTGATCGAGGCGGCGCCGGAGAAGATGGAGATCAAGGAGAAGGTCTACGCCGAGCTCGACGAGGTGACGCCCGGGAACGCGATCCTCGCCTCCAATACGTCGTCGCTCTCGATCACCGAGATGGGCGACGCGACTCTGCGCCCTGACAAGGTGGTCGGCTTTCACTTCTTCTACCCGGCGTCGGTGATGCCGCTGGTCGAGATCATCGAGGGGGAGGAGACCGACCCCGAGGTCGTCCAGGCCGCATACAACTTCGCCCAGACGATCAAGAAGCAGCCGATCACCTGCCGCGAGGTGCCCGGGTTCGTCGTCAACCGGATCCTCAACTCGGCGGTCGGCGAGATCTGGCGCGCCCAGGAGGAGCAGGGACTCTCGATCAAGAAGATCGACGAGGCGATCACCTCCGCGAACGTCGCGCCGATGGGCCCCTTCTTCCTCGGTGACCTGCTCGGCCTCGACACGATCTTCCACGTCGCCGAGCACCTGCGGGAGGCCTACGGGGACTCCTTCTACGTCCACGAGGGGATGCGGAAGCTCGTCGAGGACGGCAAGCTCGGCGCCAAGACCGGCGGTGAGGGCTTCTACAAGGACGGCGAGCCGCAGCTCGAGGGCGACGCCGAGCCGGACGGCGAGAAGCTCGCCGAGCTGCTGAAGCTGAAGGCGGTCGTCGAGTCCTGCCTGGTGCTCCAGGAGGGCGTGTGCACGGTGCGCGACATCGACCTCGGGATGATGGCCGGCGCCGGCATGGACCCGAGGCGGGGAATCTTCCCGCCGTTCATGGGCGCCGACATGATGGGGCTCGACGAGGTGCTCGAGAAGCTCGAGCAGGCGACCGACGAGCACGGTGAGCGCTTCGCGCCGCCGACGGTCCTCAAGCGCCTCGTCGCCCAGGGCCGCCTGGGGATGAAGAGCGGCCAGGGCTTCTATGCCTACCCGCAGGCCGACGAGGGCGACCAGACCGAGACCGTGAAGCTGGAGACCCGCGACGACGTCGCGATCGCCTGGCTCGCGAACCCGCCGATGAACGCGATCTCGCCGCAGGTGATCAAGGACATGGGCGCGGTCTGGGAGCGCGTCAAGTCGTCGGGCGAGATCCGGGCGCTGGTGATCGCCTCCTCGATCCCGGTCGTGTTCTCCGCCGGCGCCGACATCAAGGCGTTCACGCAGATGGACGAGGCCGGCGGCGAGGAGCTGATCAACTCCGGGCATGCCCTGCTGCGCGAGATGGGGCTGGACCGGGTGACGACGATCGCCGCAGTCAACTCGCTCGCCTTCGGCGGCGGCTGTGAGCTGGCGATGGCGTGCAACTTCCGGATCGCGGCCGAGTCGGCCGTCTTCGGTCAGCCGGAGATCAAGCTGGGGATCATCCCGGGCTTCGGCGGGACCCAGCGGCTGCCGCGCCTGGTCGGGGGCGAGAAGGCGCTGGAGATGAACCTGATCGGCGACGCGATCTCGTCCGCCGAGGCCGAGGCCTACGGGCTCGCCAACCGGGTCGTCCCCGACCACGAGCTCTTTGACACCGCGCTCTCGTGGGCGAAGCGGCTCGCCGGCCAGGCGCCGATCGCCGTCGAGCAGGTGAAACTCGCCTCCGACGACCCCGACCTCGAGGAGGGGATCGAGCAGGAGAAGGACGGCTTCCGGAAGGCATTCACGAGTGAGGACGCGAGGGAGGGCATTTCTGCTTTCCTCGGGAAGCGCACGCCCAAGTGGACCGGGAAGTAGGGGGCGTGGGGGGCGTGTCGCCGCCGCGATCGGCCCCGGGCAGCAACTCGGCCTCCGGCCTCGTACAGCGTTCGGCATCCATGCCTGCCGACGCTGCCCGTGACCGATCGCGGCGCCACGCTCAGCTCGCCGAGATGATTCGGGATGCGTCGTCGGTTGTGGCTCTCACGGGGGCCGGGGTTTCCGTTCCCAGTGGCATTCCCGACTTCCGCACCCCCGGCAAGGGCCTGTGGGAGAAGGTCGACCCGATGGAGGTCGCCCACATCGACGCTTTCCACCGCGACACGAAGCGCTTCTGGAGCTTCTACCGGCCCCGGTTCGCCGACCTCGACGACAAGCGGCCCAATCCGGCCCACTTTGCGCTCGCCGAGCTCGAGCACCGTGGCCTGCTGGAGGCGGTGGTGACCCAGAACGTCGATCGCCTGCACTCGAAGGCGGGATCGGACCGCGTGATCGAGGTCCACGGCTCGATCGCGAGCTCCAGCTGCACCACCTGTGGATCGAAATACGCGCTCGAGAACGTCGGCGAGCTGTTCGACGAGGACGGGATCGCCACCTGCGCCTGCTGCATGGGCAAGGTGAAGCCGGACGTAGTCCTCTTCGGCGAGCTGCTGCCGGAGGCGGCGATGACCGAGGCGCAGGCGCTCTGCGCGTCGGCCGACCTGCTGCTCTGCGTCGGCTCCTCGCTCGAGGTCTATCCCGTAGCGGCGCTGCCGGAGCTGACGCTGGGCGCCGGTGGGCGGCTGGCGATCGTCACGAAGGGTCCGACGCCCTACGACGGCGAGGCGCGCGTGAAGCTCGAGGGCGACGTCGCGGAGGAGCTCGAGGCGGTCCTGGCGGCCCTCTAGCCGCCTTCGATCACGTCGATGAGCGCCGCGGCGACCGCGGGGTCGAACTGGGTCCCCGCGCACCTTCTGAGCTCCGCGACCGCCTCAGGGACCTCCATCGCGTCCCTATACGGCCGGGTTGTCGTCATCGCGCTGTAGGCGTCGCAGCAGCTGACGATCCGCGCCTCGATCGGGATCGCCTCGCCGGCCAGGCCGTCGGGGTACCCCCTCCCGTCGTAGTGCTCGTGCGAGCTGCGGACGAGGCGTCCGACCTCGCCGAGCACGCCGCCAACCCGGTTGAGCATCCGCTCGCCCTCGATGGTGTGCTGGTGTATGACCGCCCACTCCTGTTCGTTGAGGCGGCCCGGCTTGTTGATGATCTCCTTCGGGACGGAGATCTTGCCGACGTCGTGGAGGAGGGCGCCGAACTCGACGTCCCGGCGCTGGGTTGCGTCGAGCCCGAGCCGGTCGGAGACGGCGAGCGCCAGCTCGACGACGCCGCGGCTGTGGCTGCCCGTGTAGGCGTCATCGGCCTCGACCACGTCGCCGAGCAGCAGCGCGGTTCCGCGATAGGCGCTGCTGAGCTCCAGCGCATGGTCGATTCGGGCGCGGCGCTCTCCGGCCAGCTTCGCGAGCACCAGGCAGAGCGGCAGGCTGAGCAGGCAGAGCGCCGGACTGACGGTGACCGCCGCGTAGGCGCCGAGGAGCCCGATGGGCGCGAGCGCACCGTCGAGCGCGAAGACCAGGCTGAGCCCGCGCAGATGCTCCCCGGGCGGGGTGCCGTCGATCAGCCATGCCCGTGTCGAAGCGGCGCCGAAGTCGAAGGCGAACTGGGCGACGAGGGCCAGCACGTAGATCGGCCACTCGGCCCACGCGAACGTTTGGGCTCCGGCGGCACAGAGCACGAGCGCCGGGCCGACCGCGTGCCAGGAGTCCCCGAGGATGTGAAAGGCCCGATACGGGCTCGCCTCGCCGGTCAGGTAGTCGGGCAAGCGGCCGAGCAGCCAGCTGAAGGCGACGATCAGCGGGACGAACGGGGTGGGCAGGACGAAGAGCATCGGGACCAGGACGATCTGGGTCGGCACCGTGTAGCCGCCGTCCGCGGCCTCGAACTGGATCCGGCAGGCGATGACGTAGGCGCCGATCAGCAGCGCGGCAGTCGGCAGCTCGAACGCCCGCGCCGAGGGCACCCACGCGGCCATGGCGCCGGCCACGGCGAGGAATCCGATCGCGACCGCGGCCTCGACCACGCGTTCCCGTCCCAGGGCACGCCGGCGGGCGCGCTTGCGCCCGATCGCGATCGTCTCGATCTCGAGTGTCTGAGGGTTCGTCATCAGTCTCGTCGTCGAGTAGCCGGAGACTCCCGACAGCCATTCATCGGCAGATCGGCGCCTCGGCGATAGCGCATCGGGCGTGGACCCCCGTGGACGAACGTTCCATCGGGCGGGTCCGCGCCTGTGCCGATAACCCTGGCAGTAGCCAGTGGGCCACGACAAGGAGGTCGAAGCCAGTGAAGCCGTTGTCCAAGTTCCCGATCGGCGTCCCCGCCAAGGCGCTGATCAGCGTCGCGGCTTCCGCGCTCTGCGTTCTCGCCTTCGCCCCCTCGGCGTTCGCGTGCCCATACACCGGGGCCACCCAGGTCTTCGAGCCCTGGGGCGATCGCCACAGTTACGTGCTGGCACCGGACGGCGGATTCGAGGCGAACGGCGGCGGGTGGTCGCTTGCCGGTGGCGCCACGGTCGTCGAGGGCAACGAGACCCACTACCTGCGCGCTCCCGGCGATCATCGCTCGCTAGCGCTGCCCGCCGGCAGCGCGGCGACCAGCCCGCCGATCTGCGTCGCGCTCGACACCCCGGTGATGCGGACGATGGTGCGCAACACCGGCAGCGCGGGCTCCCGGCTGCGCGTCGAGGTGGACTACCTCCTCCTCGGCCTGTTGCGGACGAGGGTCGTGCAGGACGTCACCGCCGGAGCGTCGTGGGTGCCGTCCCCGTACATCTCCCCGGTCCTCGGGCTCTCGACGATCGTCGGGACCGTGATCCCGAGCGCCGTCCGGGTCCGCTTCAGGCCTCTTGACTCGACCGGCAACTGGCGGATCGACGATTTCTACGTCGATCCCTACGCGCGGCGCTAGCGGGGATCACTCATCCAGGTCCGCTAGCTCGAGCGACGCCCCCGGTTCGAGCACCGACAGCTCGACGTCAGGGGCGAGCTCGGCGAGCGCCTTCGCGAACTCGCGCGGCGGGCCGTTGAGGAACGTCTCCGCCTCGCGGCGCAGGTCGAAGCGGATCAGCGTCCCCCAGTGGATCGGGATGACGATCCGGGGGGCGATGATCGCCGCCGCCTCGGCGGCGCTGCGGGGGTTCAGGTGGCCGCTCTTCAGCCGCGGCCCCCAGCCGGCGATCGGCAGCAGCGCGACGTCGATCCGCCCGGCCAGCCCCGCCATCTCGTCGAACAGGTCGGTGTCGCCCGCGAAGTACAGGCGCCGGCCGCCGGCCGTGATCACGTAGCCCGCGGCCGCCACCCGGGGACCGAGCTTGAAGCGCCGGCCCTCGTGGGTCGCGTGGGTCGCGACGACCCGCAGGTCACCGATCTCCGTGCGCTCGCCTGTGGCCACCTCGGTCGCCTCGGTGAAGCCGCGGCGCCGCAGGGTCCGCCCGGCACCCTCGGGGACGATGATTCGGGTCCCGCGGCCAAAGCGCCTCAGCGACGGGAAGTCGAGGTGGTCGTGGTGTAGGTGGGAGATCAGGACGGCGTCGATCCCCTCGGTGGTCTCCGGCGGGGGCACCGGGGGGTGGCGATGGATGACGCGCAGCATCCGCGGGCGCAGCACCGGGTCGGTGAGCAGCCGCACGCCGCCGAGCTCGAACAACACGGTCGCGTGGCCGACGTAGGTGATCCGGTCGGCGCTCATCGCCCTATGTCACCGCCGGGCCCGGACGCCGTGCGTAGCGGCGCTTGTGGAGGGCGAAGCCGACCGCGCCGGCCGGAAGCTGAAGCCAGTAGGCGAACAGGCGGTAGGCGAGCGTCGCCAGCACGGCCCGCCCGGCGCCCACGCCGGCGAGGGTGAGCATCGCGGTCAGCCCGGCCTCCACGAACCCGAGCCCGCCGGGGGTGACAGGGATCTGGGCGAGGACCTGGGCGGCGCAGAAGGCGAGCAGGACGAGGCTCGCGCGCGGATGGGCGCCGACGGCCGCCAGCGCCGCGAGCAGGCTCGCGTAGTCGAACGCCCACCGCCCGACCGTCGCCAGAACGGCCTGTTTCCACTGCGGGCCGAGCGTCGCCAGCAGCCGGTCGCGTTCGCGGCGCAGCCGCTCAGGCAGCCGGCGGATCGGCTCCGAGCCACGGCGGATCCGGTTTCGGATCGACTGCAACCCCCTCGCGACCACCTCGAGCGGCCGGTCGAAGGCGAGCAGGGCGACCGCAGCGCCACTCAGCAGCGCGAACACGGCGACCCCGACCAGCGTCGCCTCGACCAGGCTGCGGTCGACCGAGCCGCGCAGGAAGGTCGGCAGGGCGAGCACCGGCAGCGCGAGCACGACGGCGAACGTGAGCAGGTTCACCGCGGTGATCCCGGCGACCGCCCGGCCGCGCTCGAGTCCCGCCTCGACCAGCATGCGGTATTGGAGCGCGGCGCCGATCGCGCCGCCCGCCGGGGCGATCTTGCCGAGCGCGTTGCCGGCGAGCTGCGACTCGATCACGTCGGGCCAGCGGGCGCGGTGGAGGGCCATCCGCTGGAGCGCCCACAGGCAGGCAAGGCCCGCCGCCTGCAGCGCGAGCATCGCCGGGAACCACAGCCATGAGATGCGCTCGAGGTCGCGCCACGAACCGAGGACGTCGAGCAGGCTTGGGGCGACGAGATAGAGGGAGACGCCGGTGATCGCGAGCCAGATCGCGGTCCGCCGCAGGGTCGGCCCGCGTCCCTCGGCCTCGTGCTCCCCGCGCTCGATCTCGAGCTCGGCGTCGGCGTGCTCTTCGATCGCGTGCTCGACCCGGTCGCCGAGCGAGCCGCGCTCGCCGGTCGCGGATCTCATCCCGTCGGGCCGCCGCTCGCCACCGGGCAAGGATAAGCGCGCGGGATCGCGTAGAAAGTCGGACGGTGGCGGAGCTGCTCGAGAAGATCCTGCCGCTGATGCTGGCCGCCGCGTCGAACCCGGCCGTGATCGGGATCGTCGTCCTGACCCTGACGTCGGCCGACCGCCCGCTGACGCGGGCCGCCTCGTTCGTCGCGGGCTTCGCGGTCGTGCTGGCCGCCGTCGGGACCGCGGGGTTCGCGTTCTTCAAGGGCTCGCGCGAGACGTTCGGCGCCGGTGGCTCGCTCTTCGGATGGCTCGACGTCGCGCTCGGCGCCGGGATGCTGGCGCTCGCCGGCGTCACCTGGGCCCGCCGCAACTCGGCCTCGGACCCGAGCCGGCTGCTCGGCCGGGTGAGCCCGGCGGCGTTCTTCGGCGTCGGCGCGGTGTTCATGATCACCGACGCCTCGGCGATCGTCGCGCTCGTGCCGTTGCTCCGGGACGTCGCGGTCGCCGGCGTGAGCTCGTTCGAGCGGGCGGTGGCGCTCGGCATCACCTGGGTCGTGGTGGTCCTGCCGGTCGCCGCGCCGGTCCTGATCTACCTCCTCGCGCCGCGCAGCGCCGAGCGGGTCCTGGCCGCGATCCGCCGCTGGCTCGACCGATACGGCTACCTGGTTGCGGTTGCCGTGTTCGTCGCGATCGGGAGCTACCTGCTGGTGCGCGGGATCGCGCACGTCTGAATACGATCCGCCTCCGATGGGCGATCTGAAGCTCGGCTACAACACCGGCTACTGGTCCGCGGGGCCTCCAGAGGGGGTGCTCGAGGTGATCAGGGAGGCCGACAACCTCGGGCTGGACTCGATCTGGGCGGCCGAGGCGTACGGCTCCGACTGCCTCACCCCGCTCGCCTGGTGGGGCTCGGAGACCGAGAACGTGAAGCTCGGGACCGGCATCCTGCAGATGTCGGCGCGCCAGCCGACCGCCGCCGCGATGGCCGCGATGACGCTCGACCACCTCAGCGGTGGCCGGGTGATCCTCGGGATCGGCGTCTCCGGGCCGCAGGTGGTCGAGGGCTGGTACGGGATGCCGTTCGAAAAGCCGCTGGCGCGGACGCGCGAGTACGTCGCGATCCTCCGCGACGTCTGGGCCCGCGAGGGCCCGGTGACCGCCGATGGGCCGTTCTACCCGCTGCCGCTGCCCGACGGGACCGGCCTCGGCAAGCCGCTGAAGTCGTCCATCCACCCGCTGCGCGAGGAGATCCCGATCTACCTCGCCGCCGAGGGGCCGAAGAACATCGCCCTCGGGGCCGAGATCTGCGACGGCTGGATGGCGATGCTGCTCTCGCCCCAACATCTCGAGCCCTACGAGGAGGCGCTGGCCGAGGGCTTCGCCCGCGAGGGCGCCCGCCGTACGGCCGAGGACTTCGAGATCGCGGCGACCGTGCCCATGCTGGTCTCCGACGACGTCGAGGCCGCCGCCAACATGCTCCGCCACTACTACGCCCTGTACTTCGGCGGCATGGGGGCCAAGGGCAAGAACTTCCACGCCAACGTGCCGATCCGGATGGGCTACGGCGACATGGTCGAGACCGTCCAGGATCTCTACTTGGCCGGAAAGAAGCAGGAGGCCGCCGAGGCGATCCCGTTCGAGCTGATCGACCAGATGTCGTTGATCGGCCCGCCCGACAAGATCCGCCACGACCTCGCGGCCTGGCGCGAGTCGTTCGTGACCACGCTGCTGATCGGCGGCGACGCCGCCACCGTGCGCACCGCCGCCGAGCTCGTGCTGGGCTAGCGCCTACTTCGGCTGCGGGACGATCCGGATGTAGGGCTTCGGCGACTCCCAGCCGCCGAAGTGCTTCTCCTTCGCCTCGTCGTTCGGAGACCGAGCCGGCGATGATCACGTCGTCGCCCTGCTGCCAGTTGACCGGCGTCGCCACCTTGTGCTTGGCGGTCAGCTGCAGCGAGTCGATCACCCGCAGCACCTCGTCGAAGTTGCGGCCGGTGGTCATCGGATACACGAGGATCAGCTTGATCTTCTTGTCCGGGCCGATGACGAAGACGTTGCGCACCGTCTGGTTGTCGGCGGGCGTGCGCTCCTTGGGATCGCCCTCGACCTCGGCGGGCAGCATCCCGTAGAGCTTCGAGACCTCGAAGTCGGCGTCGGCGATGATCGGGTAGTTCGGCGCCGTGCCCTGGGTCTCCTCGATGTCCTTGGCCCAGCCCTCGTGATCGCCGGTCGAGTCCACCGAGAGCCCGATGATCTTCACGTTTCGCTTGTCGAACTCGGGCTTCGCCGAGGCCATGTAGCCGAGCTCGGTCGTGCAGACCGGCGTGAAGTCCTTGGGATGGGAGAACAGCACCGCCCACGCGTCGCCGATCCAGTCGTGGAAGCTGATCGGGCCTTCGGTGGTCTCGGCCTCGAAGTCGGGTGCGGTGTCGCCGAGTTTCAGTGCCATCGTTACGTCCTCCAGTCGGTGGTTGCCGAGTTAGAACTTAGCGTCGGTTGAGCTTGCCGCTCTGCGAGTACGCGCTGATGTCGAAGATGAAGGCGAGCCCGACGATGAACCACTCGAACCCGGTCACCTCGTTCGTTCCCGCCGACCACATCACCGCGTAGGCGAGGGTCGTCCACGGGAGCAGGAAGAACCCGAGGAGCGGCAGCCACCACTCGTCATACGCGCGGTCGAGCAGGTCGCTGAACAGCCAGATGAAGAACAGCGCCAGCCGCGGCGAGATCAGGGCGAAGAGGGCAAGCAGGCATCCCATGGCGAGAGCCTATGGGGTTGGGTTGCGGAGTGGATCGCCCCAGGAACAACAACGGGGCGAGGAAGGGAGGAGTCGGCGGAAGGGGGATAACTCCGCACCCGTCGGCCGCGGCGGACGACGGTTGCGGGAAAGACCTCGCATAGCGAGGAAAACACCGCATACGTCGGCTGATCAGCGCACGCGTGCGGAGTTGACGACATCCGCCGGCGTACCGCCACCCCTGCCCAGCAAGAGGATGGACCGAGCCGACCGAACCGGCTACGGGCCGGCAATTCGCGCTAGCCGAGAGCCCGCTTGCGGCGAAGGACGCGCTCGCAGATCCGAAGGGTCTCCGCGACCTCGGCCGCGCGTTCGCCGTCGAGCTCGCCCGCGAGCGCCTCGTTGGCCGCCTCGCCGGTGATCGTCCGGCGCTCGCCGAGCGCGGCGAAGTCGTCGTCCTGGTCGGGTGCGGCGAGCGCCTCGCGTTCGGCCAGCAGCGCCTCCAATCCGACCCGCACCTGCAGGGCCGCCTCGCGACCCCGGCCGGCGTCGAGGTCGGCGCGGGCACGGATCAGCAGGAGCTCGCAGGCCGCGACCGCGGACCGGCCGCCGAGGACCTCGGCGACGCGCTCCTGCGGTCGCAGGACCTCGGCGCGCCGCCGGCGCTCGGAGTGGGGGACGTCGATCGCCTCGCTGTAACGGCCCTCGGCGAGCTCATCCCCGGTTCCGAAGCCGATCCGGAGGGCCAGCGCGCCGCCGGCCCCGACATCGGCGATCTGGGGATCGAGGGCGGCGGCGCGGTGCGCGTGCACGGCGCGGTTGATCAGGAGGAGGGCCTCGGAGATTTCGGCCGCGATCGCCTCCGGGTCGGCGCGCACCGTGGCCAGCCAGGTCCGCGCCGCCTCCTCTTCACCGAGCTCCCGGTCGGCGGCGATCGCGGTCAGCGTCGTGACGGGCACCAGCGGGGCATCCGCCTCGGGATCCGCGTCCTTGGGCTTCGCCCGGCTGATCCGGCGGCGTGGCTTCGGCGGGGCGTCCGCGACCCCGACCACCAGAACCCGCTCCGGCTCGCGACCCAGGTAGCGCCCGTCCTCGAGCCCCACCGTCCCGGCGAGCTCGAGCTGGACGAACGGAAAGCGCAGCGTCGCGACCGGCCGCTACTCGGAGAGGTGCGCGTTCGACGCGCGCTTGTTGCCCTTGTCCTTCTCGGCGGGCAGCGCGGCGTCGGACGGCTTCGTGGGCACGGTCGGGTTGTCGATCTCGCCGAGGCGGTCGATCAGGCGCTCCCACTGCTCCGGCTTCAGCATCGCCGAGAACTGCTTGGAGATGCTGCCCGAGCCCGGACCCGCGACAGGCGTGTAGCCGACGTGGACGTGATCGGCGTGGTCACCCATGGCGAAGGTGTTGTCGACGCCGAAGTAATCCATCAGGGAGATGATCTGAGACGGCCTCATCGTCCCCTGAAGCTGGATCAGGTCGCGGACGAGCGCCTCCGAGACCGAGCCCGGTCCCTGGTGGCCGAGCACCGGGATGCCGTTGATCTGCGCGATGTCGACCGCGTTGCCGCTCGAGTGGTGGGAGATGCTGCCCGACGACGTGTAGATCGAGTGGCCGCACTTGAGGGAGGTGAGCGTGAGGTCGAACCCGCGGGCGACGAGGTACTCGAGCATCGCCAGCACGCGGCGGTCGATCTGGCCGGTGCGGATGTCCTCACGGCCGCAGGCGTAGATCTCGAGGTTCGGGTCGTCGAGCACGCGCTCGATCAGCTGCGGCTTCGACATCAGCAGGACCTGGCTCGCGGTCGCGGTGCCGTTGAACGGATCCTGGCCGGCGGCGCGGTAGATCGCGGTCGCCTCCAGCAGCTTCCAGCCGTCGAGGATGGGCTTCGGGTCGATCTTCGGGGCGCCACGGCCAGCCGGGCGGATCGCGAAGTGGACGTGCGGAGCGAGCTCGGTCGTCTTGCCGATCCGCCCGAGGACGGTGCCCGCGGTGACCTGCGAGCCCTTGTGGAGCGAGCGGAGCTCCATCGTCTTCGGGTCGAAGCGCATCACGTGCGAGAGGTAGCCCTTGAAGGACTCATAGCCGGGCAGCTTCGAGGCGAGCAGCGAGTCGAGCTGGCCGGTGAGCCCGGCGCGCTCGGTGTTGTTGCTGCGCTCCGGATAGGCGTAGAGGCGATCGCGCGCATCCTCGGTGTTGGCCGGGCCTTCGTCGGCCGCGCTGGTCTCGACCGCAGCGGTCTTCGTCGTGGCCTTCTCGTCGACCTGGGTCCCGGCGCTCGCCGGCTGATCCGGGGCCTCGTCGTCGTTCGGCGTGACGAGCTCGAAGTCCTTGGCCGAGAGCTTGTCGCGCTTCGGCACCGGGTAGGCGTCGGCGACGCTCGCCGAGCTGGGCGTAGGTGAAGCGGTTGCCGTAGGCGTCCTGGAGGACGATGTAGCGGCCGAGCTTCTTCGACTTGCCGGTGTCGGTGATCACGCCGTCGTTGACCGCGACCACCGGCGCGCCGTCCTTGGAGTAGATGTTGATCCCTCGACGTGTGGTCGAGCCGGAGATCACCTCGGCGGCGTTACCGGCGGCGCGCTTGCCGGGCTTCGAGCGCTCGAGCGCCCGGCGCTCGGAGATGTCGTCGGCGTAGCGGGCGTCGGCGGCGACCGGGAAGTGGGCGCCCTCGGTGAGCCCGGTGAGCGAGCTGACCAGGGTCTCCGGGAGCTTGCCGTACTGGTTGGCGTACAGCAGGACCTCGTCGACGTACCAGTCGGCGTGGTTGTAGGCGAAGATCGCGGTGCGCAGGTCGCTGACGCCGCCGGCGGCCTTCAGGTATCGCGCGGCGGCGCAGATCGCGTCGACCGGGTTGTAGGGGTCCTTGCGACCGTCGTCGTTGGCGTCGACGCCGTACATGTCCCAGGTCGCGGGCATGAACTGCATCCACCCGAGCGGCGCCGGCGGTGGAGACGTTGAGGTTGGTGCCGAAGGCGGTCTCGATCCGGTTGATCGAGGCGAGCACCTGCCAGGGGATCCCGTACTGCGGTCCCGCAGGCCTGGTAGATCGGCAGCAGGAACGGCGGGATCGTGAACTGGTCGATGACGAAGTTCGGGACACCGATCGGCGCCGGCCCGAAGTCGGCGATCGTGAGCCGTCGGGTTGGTGTCGGTCGGGCGTGCCGTCGGGGTTGCGGTCCGGGGTCGGATCCATCCGGAGCGCGGGTGCCGCCGGTGGGCTCGTCGTCGTCCCCGCGACCCGCGGCCGGGCTTGGTCGAGCCCGGTGTCCTGCAGCGTGCCGGTGCCGCGGCCCCCGCTGCCGGTCGGGCCGACAGTGCCGCCGGGCTCGACGCCGTCGTCGCCGCTACCGCCGTCGTCGCCGCCGCCGCCGCCGGATCCGCCGTCGTCGGACGGGGGCTCGGGCGCCGGCTCGGGCGGCTCGGGGACGCCGCTGGTGCCGGACTCGGTCGCGTCGAGCGGGCCGGTGCAATCCGGGTCGGAGAGGTCGGTGAGCCCGTCGCCGTCGTCGTCGGCGGTGTTCGAGCACTGCGGGAGGACCTGGACCTCGTCGAGGTCGCTCGCCGTCGGGAATGTCGATCTGGACGCCGCCCTCGCCGACGCCGACGACGCTGCCGTTGCCGGCTCCGGCGGTCCCCGCGACCAAGCAGGCGCCGAGGACGGCGAGTCCGATCACGAGTAGCAGCTTCCTTGTCATTCCCTATGCCCTCGGAACGCTTCGCCGGCAGGCGCGCACCCTGCCCGGACCGCGACGAAGCTCCTCCTCCTGAGCGCGGCGAAAGCTATCTGTTGGCGTCGGCGTTTGCAACGTAGAACCGGCGGGGCAACCGTACCCCAATCATGCGGATCGAATGCGCAGGTCAACGAGCGACTTCCGCTCGTGTCTCCATCGGCAGGTCGCAGGCGTCGCTTGAAGGCTGCGTGAGCAGTAGCCTAGCGCGCCCCATGGAGCAAAGCGACGATCGCAGCGGAATCCGGGCTCGAGGCGAGGAAGCCGTCGGCGAGCTGGCGCAGGCGCTGGTCGAGAATCCGCTCTTCAACTCGGCTCTCTCGCGCGCCCTCGGGGCGGGCGAGCGGGCGGCGTCGGCCCAGCGCTCGGCGATGGGCGCGCTCAACCTCGCCTCCGGCTCGGACATCGAGCGGCTCGAGCAGCGGCTGCGCTCGCTCTCGGGACGGCTGGAGTCGCTCGAGGACCGCATCGACGACCTCGCCGACGAGCTGCGCGCGGTCGCTCGCCGCACACCGGACCGCCAGCCGGCCGAATCCGAGTAGCGGCGACGCTACCCGGCGACGGTCTGCGCGTTCAGCGCCAGCGGCGCGCTCGGCGGCGTCGCCGAGCTCGAGCAGCGCCGCGACCGCCGCGGCCTCGTCCGCGCCGGCGCCGGCCGCGGTCTCCGTGACGATCAGCCCCGCGGCGGCGGCGAGGCCGAGTCGCGCGGCCAGCGCGAACAGTGCCGCCGTCTCGAGGTCGACCGCGCGCGATCCCCGCCCCGAGCCAGCGCTGCCTGAGCGCCGGCCCGGCGGCGGAGCCGAGGTCGAAGCTCACGAGCGCGACCGTGCGCAGGCCGTCCGGCGCCGCGCGCGCCAGGGCGGCGGTCAGCTCGGGGTCCGGTCGCGTGCGCTCGGCGCCCGAGCGCGCCGTGGTCCCGTCGGCTCCGAGCGCGCTCGTCACCAACACCGCCTCGGTCGCCCGCCGAGCGCCGGGTCGAGCGCCGCGCAGGCGCCGATCCGGACGCAGCGCCGGGCTCCGTGGCCCGCGAGCTCGGCGACGACCGCCGCCGCGCTCGGGCCGCCGATGCCGGTCGCCTGGACGGTGAGCTCGCCGGCCGGCCTCGGTGCGGCCCGAGTAGCCCCAGAGCCCGTGGTGGTGGTTGGCCATCAGCGGCTTCGCCATCAGCCGCTGCGCGAGCTCCATCGCCAGCGCCGGGGTCGGCCGGCGAGCAGGACGTCGGCGGCGATCGGGGCGGTCGGGCGGAGGTAGGCGGTACAAGGTCCGCGGATTATGCTGGGGAGCCGATGAGCGAGCCAGCTCGACCGATCCCCCCGGCGAGGAGCGCTCCCAGGAGGGCGGCGTCGCCGAGGCCGTGCGCGCCGCGGTCGAGCGGACGATGCGGGCGACGGCGGGCTCCGCGGCGACGCACGCGCGAGCGCGCCGGCGAGCTCGTCGACGACGTCGTCCGCCGCGGGCGCGAGGCCCGCGACGAGCTCGCCCGCCGCGGCCAGGAGGCGGGGGCCGAGCTCGCCCGCCGTGGCCAGGAGGCGACCGGCGAGGTCGGCCGCCGGCTCGAGCTGCTCGAGCGCCGGCTGGCCGAGCTCGAGGACCGGCTCGGGGCCGAGGGTCGATGCCGGGGTCGAGGGCTGAGCGCTCGGCCGCGGCCAGACACTAACCCTAAAGTCGAGGGTTAGATGACGCGGTCGCCGGGTGGCGATCACCGGGATCTCCAGTCACTGGGGCGTCGAGCTCGCGCGCCGGCTCGAGCGCGATCCCGGGATCGACTACATCGCCGGGATCGACAACCGCCCGCCGCCGGCCGAGCTCGCGCGCACCGACTTCATCGAGGCCGACATCCGCAGCCCCGTGCTCTCGCGCCTGCTGCCGGCGACCGAGGTCGACACCGTCGTCCACTGCGGGATCCTCTGGTACCCGGAGCCGGGCCGCCCGGCCCGGGCCCTGCACGAGATCAACGTGATCGGGACGCTGCAGCTGCTCGCCGCCTGCGAGCGGACCGAGTCGCTGCGGCACCGTGATCGTCCGCGGCTCGGCGGCGATCTACGGCTGCGAGGGCGCGGTGCCGTCCTTCTACACCGAGGACCTGGCGCGGGCCGCGCCGCTGCGGACCCGCTTCCAGCGCGACATCTCCGAGCTCGAGGAGTACTTCGAGAACTTCGCCCGCCGCCACCCGCGAGCTGACCTGCTGCATGCTGCGCTACCAGCCCGAGGTCGGCCCCGGGCTCGACAGCCCGCTGGTCCGCTATCTGACCCTGCCGGTGGTCCCGGTGCAGCTCGGCTTCGACCCGCGGCTGCAGCTGCTGCACGCCGACGACGCGACCGGGGCGCTCGAGGCCGCGGTCGTCGAACCCGGTCCGCGGCGCGGTCAACGTCGCGCCCGACGGCGCGATCTCGCTCAGCCGGGCACTGCGGCTGCTCGGCCGCCCGGCCGTGCCGCTGCCGGGCCCGCTGTTCGCGGCGCTGATCGAGCGGCTCAACGCGCCAGCTCGGCGCCGGTGGCCTGCTCGGCGACGGGATCCGGCTGCTGCGGTTCGGGCGCGGGGTCGACAACCGCCGGCTGCGTCGAGGAGGTCGGCTACGAGCCCGCGCTACGACGCCGCCGGGGCGATCCGCGACCTCGCCGAGAAGGCGACCGGGCGGCGGGTCGGCCCCAGCCTCCATCCCGGGGCGCTGGCGGACCGGGTGGCGCGCCTCGCCGGGGTGAGGCCGTGAGCGAGGGGCGCACCGCAGACGATCGCGCCCGAGGCGATCGCCGACTTCCTGCGCAGCATGCGCGGCGGGGTCGAGGCCGGCCTCGACCCGCTGGCCGCCGCCCAGCGAGGCGGCCGGATCGCTGCCGAGCCGGCTGCGCTCGGCGATCGAGCCGATCGTCCGCCGGCTGCAGGGCGACTACCACGAGGACGAGTGGGGATTCGACGAGAGCTTCGCCGAGGCGGTCTTCCCGCTGTTCGAGTTCCTCTACGACTCCTGGTGGCGGGTCGAGGCCGAGGGCGTGCGGAACGTGCCGGCGCACGGCCGCGGCCTGATCGTCGCCAACCACGCCGGGTCGCTGTTCCCGTTCGACGCGACGATGCTGACGATGGCGATCATGAAGGAGCACCCGCTGCCGCGCTGGCCGCGGTTCATGGTCCTCGACTGGGCCTTCGTGCTGCCCTTCCTGTCCGCGTTCATGCGCCGCGTCGGCGGCGTCCCGGCGAGCCCCCACAACGCCACCCGCCTGCTCGGCCAGGACGAGCTCGTGATGGCCTTTCCCGAGGGCGTCAAGGGAACCGGCAAGCCGTTCTCCGAGCGCTACCGGCTGCAGCGCTTCGGTCGCGGCGGGTTCGTCGAGATCGCGCTGCGCACCGGCGCGCCGATCGTCCCGGCCGCGGTCGTCGGCTCGGAGGAGATCTACCCGAAGATCGCCGACAGCCCGACGCTGGCCCGGGCCACCGGCGCGCCGTTCGTGCCGATCACCCCGACCTTTCCGTGGCTCGGGCCGCTCGGCCTGGTCCCGCTGCCGTCGCGCTGGCGGATCGAGTTCTGCGAGCCGATCGAGGTCTCCGGGCATCGGCCCGGACGCGGCCGACGACCGCCGCGTCGTCTTCGACCTCTCCGAGCAGGTCCGCGAGACGATCCAGGAGAAGGTCTACGAGAACCTGGTCAAGCGGGGCTCCGCTTTCCTCTGAGCAGTCGACCCATAGGGTGAGTGCGATGGCGACCGCGACGACGCCGGCCGGGACGCGGCGGCCGGGCCGTGCGCCGGGAGCAGCTTCGCGCCGCGCTCGAGCGGCGCTGGCGAGGTCGACGCCGACGAGCGCCTCGGGCCGCTGATCGGCGCGACGCGGCTGCGGATGCGGTTCGAGTTCACCGACCTCGGGATGGTGCTCAACGTCGCCGCGGCCGACGGGCGATCGCAACCTCACCTGGTCGTTCGCCGACGACCCCGGCTGGCCGCCGAAGCTGACGCTGCTGATGAGCTCCGAGGTCGCCAACCGCTACCTGCAGGGCCGCGAGAGCCTCGCGATCGCGATCGCGCGCGGCCAGGTCCGCTGCGAGCGGCGACTCGCGGACCGCGCTGCTCTACCTGCCGGCGGCGCGGCTGATCTGCGAGCCGTACCGCCGGGTGGTCGAGGCCGAGTATCCGGCGCTCGCCGCGTAGGCGATGGCCACCGACTTTCGGTTGACGCCGGCGACCGGGGCGGCGTAGTGTCCATGCCAACCAAGACGGCAACAGGCCAGTAGTGGGCCGCGCCGCCCGAGTCCCCCGGCGACTGGGGCGCGAGCGAGCGGTCCGCAAGGCGCCCCCGGCGCCGACGGCCGGCGAAGCGGGCCGTCAAGCCCGCAAGGCGACGGGGCCAATGACCCCGTCGCCGTCTTCTGGAGCCCCTTCGGCGTCACACACGGGCTCCCGACCGCCTACGTAGGATCGTCGGCCGTGCCCGAGGAAACGATCTCGCTCAACGAGGCCGCCCGGATCTCGGGCGTCTCGCCAGTCGACGCTGAAGCGCTGGGCGCGGGCGAAGGTGATCCCGGTCCGGGGCGGCCGCTGGACGACGCCGCCGCCGCCCAGGCCCGGGTCGTCGCGCGGATGCGCGAGCGCGGCCACTCGCTCGAGGAGCTGCGCCGGGCGGTGCGCGACGGCCGGCTCGCGTTCGGCTACGTCGAGGACCTGCTGCCCGGGCAGCCGCGAGACGGCCGATCGACCGGGCCGAGGCCGCGGCGAGCGACCGGGCTCGAGGAGGAGCTGATCGAGCGGGTGATGACCCTGCTCGGAACGCCGACCGCGCTCGAGGGCACGCTCGAACGAGCAGGACGTCGAGGCGATCGAGCGACATGGCCGCGGTGCTCGGCGCCGGGCTTCCCGCTCGTCGCCCTGCTGCAGCTCGTCCGCGTCTACGCGCAGTCGATCCGCAAGATCGCCGAGGCCGAGGTGCGCCTGTTCCACCTCTACGTCCACGAGCCGCTGATCCGCCAGGGCGTCGACGCGCTCGAGATGGCGGAGGAGATGGAGGGCCTGGCGCGCGAGCTGCTGCCGCTGACCTCGCCGCTGATGGAGTACATCCACCAGCGCTACCTGCGCTTCTACATCGAGCAGGACGTGGTCGGCCACATGGAGGTCGACTTCGGCGGGATGCGGCAGATGGGCCGGGTGACGATGGCCTTCTGCTTCGTCGACCTGACCGGCTTCACCCGCTACACCGAGGAGGAGGGCGACGAGGAGGCGCTCGACCTGGTCGAGCGCTTCGTCGAGACGGTCGAGGCGACGCTGCCGGCCGAGGCGCTGATCGTGAAGACGATCGGCGACGAGGTGATGATCGTCTCGCCGGACCCGGTGACGCTGACCGAGTGGGCGGTCGGCTTCCTGACCCTGTTCCAGGAGCGCCCGCAGCCGCGGGTCGGGATCCACTACGGCCGCGCGGTCTACCGCGACGGCGACTACTTCGGCACCGAGGTCAACCTCACCCACCGCGTCGTCGCCCGCGCGCTCGGCGGCGAGGTGATGGTCACGACCGCGGTCGCCGACGCGATCGGCGACTCCGCCTACCTGGAGTTCGACCCGATCGGCCGGGTCGAGCTGAAGGGCTTCCCCGAGCCGGTCGAGCTGTTCGTCGTCCGGGCCCGGGAGCCGGAGGCGGAATAACTGCGATCCCGCTACGCGGGATCCGTCGCGAGACTTGAAGGAATCCGTCCTCGACCGGCGTACTCTGAGTGCGTGGTCAAGGAGGAGGCGCTCGGCGAGCTCGCCGAGGCCGTCAGCGCGAGCGGTCTGATCGAGCCCGGCATCGAGGCCGTGGTGATGGTCTCGGGCGGCGCCGACTCGGCCTGCGTGGCCGCCGGGCTCGACCCGGGTGCTGGGCGCCGAGCGGTCCACGCCTCGCACGTCAACTACGGCCTGCGCGCCGGCGCCGGCGAGGGCGAGGCCGCGGCCCGCCGCCTCTGCGCCGCGCTGCGCATCGACCTCCACGTCGAGCGCCCGCGAACGCCTGCCGGACGGCAACCTCCAGGCCGCGGCGCGCACGATCCGCTACGACGCCGCGCGGCGCCTGCGCGACCGCACCGGGGCGGCGGTGATCGTCACCGGCCACACCCGCACCGACGTCGCCGAGACCGCGCTCTACCGGCTCGCCGCGTCGCCCGGCTCGCGGGCCCTGCTCGGTCTGGCGCCGCGCACCGGCCGCGTCGTCCGGCCGCTGCTCGGCCTCGGGCGCGAGCGGATCCGCGAGCTCGCGATCGCCGCCGGGCTGCCGTTCGCCGACGACGAGACGAACGCCGATCCGACCTTCGCCCGCAACCGGATCCGCGCCGAGGTCCTGCCGGTGCTGCGCGACGTCAACCCCGGCGCCGAGCCGAACATCGCCGAGACCCGCGCCGAGCTCGCCGAGGAGGCGGCGCTGCTGGAGCGCGTCGTGCTCGAGGCGCTCGCCGACGCCGGCGCCGGCGCCGGCGCGGTGGCGATCTCCGCCGCCGCGCTCGCCGCGCTGGGAGCCGGCCCTGCGCCGGCTCGCCCTGCGCGCGCTCGCCGAGCGCGCCGCCGGGCGCCAGGTGCCGCTCGGCCGCGGCCGCGCCGCCGAGATCGAGCGGCTCGCCGCGAAGCCCGAGGGCGGCACGGTCGAGCTCGGGTCGGCCTGGTCTGCGCTGTGCGAGTCGGGGTCGATCCGCTTCCGCGCCGCCGCCGCCGACGCCGCCCCCGCGCCCGAGCCGGTCGCGCTCGCGCTTCCCGGGCCTCGTCCGGGTGGGCGACTGGGAGGTTCGCGCCGAGCTTCATCCGGGCCCGGTCGAGCCCGGCCGGCCCCGACCTCGCGACCCTCGACGCGGAGGCGCTCGCCGGGCCGATCGAGGTCCGCACCTGGCGCGACGGGCGACCGCATCCGCCCGCTCGGGATGACGGGCACGAAGACCCTCCAGGACCTGTTCACCGACCGCGGCGTGCCGCGCTCGCTGCGCCGCCCGCTGCCCGGTGGTCACCGTCGACGGCGAGGTCGCCTGGGTCGCCGGCGTCGCCGTCTCCGAGCGACTTCCAGCTCCATCCCGGCGCCGAGCGGTCGCGGTGCTCACCGCCGCGCTGCTCGAATCAACGCCCGCTACGCCTCGGCTTCGCCTCCGGGCGTGCGCGGTCTTCAGCCGCTGCGCTCGGCGTGAGCGACCCGACCATCGGCGAGATCCTGGTCGAGGCCGACGAGCTGCAGCGGCGGGTCGCCGAGCTCGGCGCCGAGATCAACCGCGACTACGCCGGCCGCGACCTGGTGATGATCGGCGTGCTCAAGGGCGCGGTGCTCTTCCTCGCCGACCTGATGCGCGAGCTCGAGATCCCCTGCGAGGTCGACTTCATGGCGGTCTCCAGCTACGGCTCGGCGACCGACTCCTCGGGCGTGGTGCGGATCCTCAAGGACCTCGACGCCTCGATCGCCGGCCGCGACGTGCTCCTGGTCGAGGACATCGTCGACTCCGGGCTCACCCTGCACTACCTGCTCAAGAACCTGCGGGCGCGCGACCCGCGCTCGCTCGAGGTCTGCGCGCTGCTGACCAAGCCCGAGCGCCGCCGCGTCGACCTGCCGATCCGCTACGTCGGCTTCGAGATCCCGAACCGGTTCGCGATCGGCTACGGCCTCGACCACGCCCAGCGATACCGCAACCTGCGTTACGTGGCCGCGTTGCAGACACTAGAAATGCTCGAAAAACCGGCTAATTGCCCCTGGTACGCTGATCTGAGCCCGAGCCGGGGACGAATCCCCACCTAGACCCATGAGACGGTTCTTCAGAAGCGCCGCGTTCCCGATCCTGATCGTGATCGTGCTCGCGTTCTTCGCCCAGCGGCTGATCAGCCCGCCGAGCACCGAGAAGACGCCCACCTTCAACGAGTTCCGCTAGCAGATCGAGACCAAGCCCGAGCTCGATCGAGTCGGTCACCTTCGAGCAGAAGAGCGAGACCGTGAAGGTGGTCGAGGCCGACGGCGACGAGTACTCGACCGGCTACCCGCCCGAGCTGCAGGCGCCGGTGGTCAACCAGCTCGCCCGCCATCCCGAGATCGACGACCAACGTCGAGGGCATCGGCGGCGGCGGCATCCTCTCGGTTCTCACCTACATCCTGCCGTTCGTGCTCTTCCTCGGGTTCTGGCTCTTCCTGATGAACCAGATGCAGGGCGGCGGCTCGCGGGTGATGAGCTTCGGCAAGTCGCGGGCCAAGCGGATGTCGGTCGACGCGCCGAAGATCACCTTCCGCGACGTCGCCGGCGCCGACGAGGCGGTCCAGGAGCTGCACGAGATCAAGGAGTTCCTCGAGAACCCGAAGAAGTTCCAGGCGCTCGGGGCCCGGATCCCGAAGGGCGTGCTGCTCTACGGTCCGCCCGGTACCGGCAAGACCCTGCTCGCGCGCGCGGTCGCCGGCGAGGCCGGGGTGCCGTTCTTCTCGATCTCCGGCTCGGACTTCGTCGAGATGTTCGTCGGCGTCGGCGCCAGCCGCGTCCGCGACCTGTTCGAGCAGGCGAAGCAGAACTCGCCCTGCATCATCTTCATGGACGAGATCGACGCCGTCGGCCGCCACCGCGGCGCCGGCATGGGCGGCGGCCACGACGAGCGCGAGCAGACCCTGAACCAGCTCCTGGTCGAGATGGACGGGTTCGACGATGAAGGACAACATCATCCTGATCGCGGCGACCAACCGGCCCGACATCCTCGACCCGGCGCTGCTGCGCCCCGGCCGCTTCGACCGCCAGATCGTCGTCGACCGCCCCGACCGCCGCGGCCGCAAGAAGATCCTCGAGGTCCACACGCGCGGCAAGCCGCTCGCGAAGGCAGATCGACCTCGACGCGCTCGCCGGCCAGACGCCCGGCTTCACCGGCGCCGACCTCGCCAACCTGATCAACGAGTCGGCGCTGCTGACCGCGCGCTCGGGCAAGCGCGAGATCAGCCAGGACGAGCTCGAGGAAGGGATCATGCGGGTGATCGCCGGCCCCGAGAAGAAGACCCGGGTGATGTCGGAGAAGGAGCGCCTGGTGACCGCCTTCCACGAGATGGGCCACGCGATCGTCGGCCACGTGCTGCCGAACTGCGACCCCGTGCACAAGGTCTCGATCATCGGCCGCGGCCAGGCGCTCGGCTACACGATCTCGCTGCCCGGCGAGGACAAGTTCCTGACCACCCGCGCCGAGCTCGGCGACACGATGGCGATGACGCTCGGCGGCCGCGCCGCCGAGGAGATCGTCTTCGGCGAGATCACCACCGGCGCCTCGAACGACCTCGAGAAGGTGACCGAGACCGCGAAGCAGATGGTGATGCGCTACGGGATGTCCGAGCGCCTCGGCCCGCGCGTCTTCGGCCACGACCGCTCGATGCCGTTCCTCGGCCGCGAGTTCTCCTCCGAGCCCGACTACTCGGACGAGATCGCGCGCGAGATCGACGACGAGATCCGCCGGATCGTCGAGGAGGCGCATCAGACCGCCAAGGACATCCTGGTCGAGCACCGCGACGACCTCGACCGGATCTCGAACCTCCTGCTCGAGCGCGAGACGATCGACGCCGAGCAGTTCGTGAAGCTGCTCGACGGCGCCCCCGCCGAGGAGGTCTTCGGCGCCGAGGACTCCGAGCCCGAGCCGCCCGAGGCCGAGCCGCCGAGCCCGAGCGCGAGAAGCGCGGGCCGCGAGGGCCCGCGCCCGATGCCCGCAGCCGCGCCCCGGCTTCGCCGGCGGTTCGGCCGAGATGCGCGCCGACGACGCGCTGAGCGCCCCCGGACCCAGGCATCGCAGCCGTATGCGCACGGCTTCGGTAAGCGATAGATTGCGCCGCCGTTGCAACCACACTCAGGACCGAAAGGACTCAGATGATGCAGAAGCGAGCAGGGGGCATTCGCGGCGGGCGCGTCGGGCTGATCGCCGCGATCGCCGCGGTTCTCTGCCTCGGCGTCGCCGCGATGGCGATCGCCAACAACCTCGACCGCCGCACGGCGACCAAGGCGGCGAAGCAGATCGCGAAGCAGGAGTGCCAGCGGACACACGGGCTGCACGGACTACTTCGTCCGCCGTCTGCACCGGGTCAGCCGCCACAAGGCGATCGGCAAGATCGTCGCCGCGGCGGCGCCCGCCAAGGGCGTTCCGGCTTCGCCTGCGTGCGCCAGATCGTGATCAAGCTCGATCACGTCACCGGCGACGATCAACTACGGCGACCTCGCGGCGGCGCTGCCACGACGTTCTAGGCACGAGCCATTCGATCGTTTCGCGAGGGGCGGGCCGCGGGCCCGCCCCTCGGCGCGTTCCGCGGCGATACTCGGGATGACTGGCGCGCATCGCGGGTGATGGGGGTCGTCAACGTGACCCCCGACTCGTTCTCCGACGGCGGCCTGTTCCTCGATCCCGAGCGGGCGATCGCTCACGGTGCGCGAGCTGGCCGCCCAGGGCGCCGACCTGCTCGACGTCGGCGGCGAGTCGACCCGGCCCGGCGCCGAGGCGGTGAGCGCCGAGGTCGAGCGCGAGCGCGATCGGGCCGGTGGTCGAGGCGCTCGCCGGCGCCCGGGGGGCCGGGGGTCCCGGTCTCGATCGACACCTCGAAGGCCGAGCGTCGCGCGCGGCGGCCCTCGACCTCGGCGCCGAGATCGTCAACGACGTCACCGCCCTGCGCGCCGACCCCGAGCTCGCCGGGCTCTGCGCCGAGCGGCGGCTGCGACGGTGGTGCTCATGCACATGCAGGGCAGCCCGCGGACGATGCAGGAGGACCCGCGCTACGACGACGTCGTCGACGACGTCCGCGCCTTCCTCGCCGAGCGGATCGAGGCCGCGGTCGCCGCCGGAGATCGAGGAGCGAGCGGATCTGGGTCGATCCCGGGATCGGGTTCGGCAAGACGGTCGAGCACAACCTGGAGCTGCTGCGCCGCCTCGGCGAGCTCGCGCGAGCTCGGGCGCCCGATCGTGATCGGCACCTCGCGCAAGCGCTTCCTCGGCGCGATCACCGGGCGCGAGGTCGGCGCGCCGGCTCGGCGGCACGGTCGCCTCGAACGTGCTCGCGCTCGCCGCCGGCGCCGACGTGTTCCGGGTCCACGACGTCGCCGCCGCCCGCCAGGCGCTCGACGCGGCGGCGGTGATCCTCGGCCGTGCCGATGGCGCCGGCCGCCGGCGCGCGCGGCGCGCGTTAGCGTTTAGCGCGCATGGAAGCCCACCGCGAGGGATCCGAGTCCTCGGTACAGGTCGAGCTGCGCGGGCTCTCGATCTACACCCACCACGGCGTCAGCGACGCCGAGCAGGAGGTCGGCCAGCGACTGGTGATCGACGTCTCCTTCGACGTCCCCGACTGCGACGCGGTGCTCACCGACCGGCTCGAGGACACGATCGACTACGCCGAGGTCGCCGACATCGTCGCCCTGGCGGCGACCGAGCGCAGCTACCGGACGCTCGAGCGGCTCGCGCGGCGTGATCGGCGAGCGGCTGATGGAGCGCTTCGGCTCCGACGCGGTGCGCGTGCGCGCGGCCAAGCCCGAGCCGCCGATCCCGCTCGCGATCGAGGAGGTCGCGGTCGAGGTCGTGCGCGAGCGGGCGCTCGCGGAGCTCGACGAGGAGGAGGAAGAGCCCGGGGACAGCGGCGTGACGCGCGGGCTACCTGGGGCTCGGCTCGAACGTCGGCGACCGCGCTCGGCCACCTGCGCGCCGCGGTCGCGGCGCTCGGCGAGCACGGGGTCGAGGTCGAGGCGCTCTCCTCGGTCTACGAGACCGAGCCGGTCGGCGAGATCCTCGACCAGCCGGACTTCCTCAACGCCGCGGTGCGGATCGAGACCGAGCTCGAGCCGCGAGGCGCTGCTCGACGCCTGCAAGGCGATCGAGGTCGAGCAGGGCCGGATGTTCGGCGGGCCCAGGCACGGCCCGCGGCCGCTCGACGTCGACCTGCTGCTGCTCGGCGAGCGTGGAGCTCGAGAGCGAGCGGCTGACGCTGCCGCACCCGGAGGTGACGTCGCGGCGGTTCGTGCTGCTGCCGCTGCTGGAGCTCGACCCCGAGCTGCGCGCTGCCCGATGGAACTCGGTTGAGCGAGGCGCTGACGGGGCTGGGTGAGGGGGAGCGGGTGGAGAGGGTCGGGCGCCGCTACTGACGATCGAGACTGGACTCGGTGTCGCGGCGCTTCCCGCAGGCGGCTTCGAGCCACGCCAGCCGGCGGCAGGATCGGCGGGGCGTCGCCCGGGTACTCCGGCGCCGCGCGCATCGCGAGCTCGCCGGCCGGGCGGCGCGGCGATCGTCTCGCGCAGGTCCTGGAGCGTCATCAGCAGGCGCAGGCTGGTGCCGATCTGCAGGTCGGCGGCGTTCAGCTGCTCGCCGCCGAGCACGCCCTCGGCGATCCAGTCGTCGATCCGCTGCAGCATCCCGGGCAGGGCGGCGAGGTCGGCGCGGACCCGGTCGTCCGTGGCTTCGTTGATCCGCACCTCGAGCGCGACGATCGGGGCTGCGGTCTTGACGGCAAGGCCGATCGGCACGCCCAGCCGCGCTCCCTCGGAGAAGCTCGCCAGCGGCGCCCGGTCGCGCTTCAGCGCATTCCAGAGCGCCCGGCGGGCGGCGCCCTGCAGCACCTCGTCGCCCCAGGCCTCGGCCTGCTCGACCGCCGCCCGCGCAGCGGGGTCGGCGGGGAAGAGAGGCGGGTCGGGCTGCACGCGGTCGAGCTCCTTGGCGATCTCGCGCGAGCCCGGTGATCTTGCGGTCCCCGATCCTCAGCGCCGGGATCGTGACCCCGGGAAAGCCCATCGCGCGCAGAACGCCCCGTGAGATCACCGGCATCAGGTCGACGCGCTTGTAGGGGATGCCCTTGATCTCGAGCATCCGCATCACGGTCCGCGACGGGTGCGAGCCGGGGATCACGTAGAGCTTCGCGTCCACGGGCCGGATCCTATCCCGGCCATAATCCGCGCGATGCTGCTCGCGATCGACGTCGGCAACACGCAGACCCACCTCGGCGCCTTCCGCGGCGACGAGCTGGCCGAGCACTGGCGCTTTCGCACCGTCTCCGGCGCGACCGGCGACGAGATCGCCGAGCGGATCGCCGGCCTGCTGGCGCTGAGCGGGATCGAGACCGCGCGAGGTCGACGCGATCTGCGTCTCCTCGGTCGTGCCGCCGCTCGGCGGCCAGTACGAGGCGATGGCGGCCCGCTACTTCGACGCCCCGTGCCTGAGCGATCGGCCCGGGGGTGAAGACCGGGCATGCCGATCCGGATCGACAACCCCTACGAGGTCGGCGCCGACCGGCTCGTCAACGCGGTCGCCGCCTACGACCGCTTCGGCGACGCCTGCGTGGTCGTCGACTTCGGCACCGGGATCAACTTCGACGCCGTCTCGGCGGACGGCGAGTACCTGGGCGGCGCGATCGCGCCCGGGAGTCGAGATCTCGCTCACCGCGCTGACCGAGCGCGGCGCGCGGATCGGGCGGATCGAGCTCGGCGAGCCCGAGACGGCGATCGGCAGCTCGACCCGCGGCGCGATCCAGTCCGGGCGTGATCTTCGGCTTCGCCGGGCTGATCGACGGGATCGCGCGCCGGATCGAGGCCGAGCTCGGCGGCGAGCCGACGCTGATCGCCACCGGGGGCCTCGCGCACGCGATCGTCCCGTTCTGCGAGACGATCGACGAGGTCGACGACCTGCTCACGCTCACCGGGCCTGCGGCTGATCTGGGAGCGGAACTCATGACCCGGGCCCCCGCTCGCGCGACCCCTTCCGCATCGCGGACGTGCGGGTGCCGCAACCGCGTGCTGCTCGCCCCGCTCGCCGGGATCGGCAACTGGTTCGTGCGCCTGCAGGCGCATCGCCACGGCGCCGGGCTCGCGGTCTCGGAGATGGTCTCGAGCTTCGCGATCGCGCACCGCAACCGGCGCACGGTGGAGGAGATGCTGCGCATCCACCCCGACGAGGGCCCGGTCTCGATCCAGCTCTTCGGCTCCGACCCCGAGGTGATGCGCGAGGCGGCCGCGGTCGCCGCGGCCGCCGGGCCGGCGCTGATCGACCTCAACATGGGCTGCCCGGTGCCGAAGGTGCTGAAGACCGGCGCCGGCGCGGCGCTGATCGCCGACCCGAGCGGGCGGTCGCGGTCGCCGCGGCGGCGCGCGAGGGATCGGGCCTGCCGGTGACGGTCAAGGTGCGCTCCGGGATCGAGCCCGGCGACCGCTCGGGGTTCGAGCTCGCCCGGCGGCTGGTCGCCGACGCCGGGGTCGCGGCGGTCGCCCTGCACCCGCGCCCGGCGAAGCAGTTTCACCGCGGCCGTCCCGACTACGCGCTCGTCCGCGAGCTCGGCGAGGCGCTCGAGCGCGACGGCAATCGCGTCCCGGTGATCGTCTCCGGCGGCCTGCGGACGGCCGACGCAGGCGCGCCGCGCCTACGCGGAGTCGGGCGCCGACGCGGTGATGATCGCCCGCGGGTCGCTCGGCAACCCGTGGATCTTCGAGGAGCTGACCGCGCGGCACCGACGACCCAGCCGACGCGCGGCCGAGATCGAGGCGGAGCTGCGCTGGGTCCTCGACCGCGCCGCCGAGCACTGGGGCGCCGAGCGGGCGGCGCGCAACCTGCGCAAGTTCTACCCCTGGTACGTCGAGCGGCTCGGCTACGAGGGCCCCGAGGCCGACCGCTTCCAGCGCACCGAGAGCCTCGACGAGGTCCGCGAGCTGCTCGCCGAAGGCCCGTCGGCAGGCGCGGATGCAGGCGTTTTGAGCCGCCTGAGCGCGTCGCTATAATCGCGCGCCGCTGCCCGGCCGCGCGTATGCGACGCGTTTCGGGCGCTTTCTATGCCGGGAGCCCCGCCGTTTGGCGGGGTAGATACGAGGGAAGAGGACACGCACGTGGCTCGTGAAGCGCTGATCACCAAGGAAGGGCTGGACAAGCTCAAGTCGGAGATCGACCACCTCTCGACCGTCAAGCGTCGCGAGGTCGCCGCGCGGATCAAGGAGGCGCGCGAGTTCGGCGACATCGCCGAGAACTCCGAGTACGACGACGCCAAGAACGAGCAGGCGCTGCTCGAGCAGCGGATCGCCCAGCTCGAGGAGCGGCTGCGCCGCGCGAGCGTCGTCGACGAGAAGCAGATCGACCTGGAGAAGGTCGGCGTCGGCGTCGTCGTCCACGTCAAGGACCAGAAGTCGGGCGACTCGCGCAAGTTCCAGATCGTCGGCCCGACCGAGGCCGAACCCGGCCGAGCACAAGCTCTCCCACGAGTCGCCGATCGGCAAGGCGCTGATCGGCCACAAGCGCGGCGAGATCGTCACCGTCGACGTCCCCCGCGGCCCGAAGAAGAAGCTCAAGATCACCAAGATCGAAGCCGCTTAGGCTTCGCCGCGTGACCAGCCACTAGGCTCGCCCGCGATGGCCGAGCCCGAGAGCAGCGACGAGGAGCGCTCCGAGTCGCACGTGCTCGCCGAGCGGCGCGAGAAGCTCGAGCGCCTGCGCGAGGCGGGGATCGAGCCGTTCCCGCACGAGTACGACGGGCGGACCGAGATCGCGGCGGTCCGCGAGGCCCACGAGGGGCTCGAGGCCGGCGAGGAGACCGACGGACGCCTACCGGGTCGCCGGCCGGATCGCCGCCCGCCGCGGCCAGGGCAAGGCGGCGTTCCTCGACCTCGTCGACGGCAGCGGCCGGATCCAGCTCCACGCCCGCCGCGACGTGCTCGGCGACGACGAGCTTCGACCGCCTCGTCGGGCTCGACCTCGGCGACATCGTCGGGCGTCGAGGGGACCGCGTTCAAGACCCGCCGCGGCGAGCTCTCGCTGCGAGGCGACCGGCTGGACGCTGCTGGCGAAGAGCCTGCGCCCGCCGCCCGACAAGTTCCACGGCGCTCGAGGACACCGAGCTCCGCTACCGCCACCGCGAGCTCGACCTGATCGCCAACCCCGAGGCGCGCGAGCTGTTTCGCAAGCGCGGCGCAGACGATCGCCGCGACGCGCGAGTACCTCGACGCCGAGGGCTTCGTCGAGGTCGAGACGCCGGTCCTGCAGCCGCTCTACGGCGGCGCCCTGGCGCGGCCGTTCACCACCCACCACAACGCGCTCGACCGCGACCTCTACCTGCGGATCGCGACCGAGCTCTACCTGAAGCGCTGCGTCGTCGGCGGCATCGACCGCGTCTACGAGCTCGGCAAGGACTTCCGCAACGAGGGGATCTCGTTCAAGCACAACCCCGAGTTCACGATGCTCGAGTGGTACGAGGCCTACGCCGACTACGAGGACGCGGCGGCGCGGCTCGAGACCCTCGTCGCCCACGTCGCCGAGCGGGTCAACGGGACGACCAAGGTCGAGCGCGACGGGGTCGAGATCGAGCTGGCGCCGCCGTGGCGGCGGGTGACGCTGCGCGACGCGATCCGCGAGCGGACCGGGATCGACGTCCTCGAGCACCCGACCCGCGAGGCGCTCGCCGCGGCGATGGACTCGGAGGCGAGCCCCGAGGAGGGCTGGGGCAAGCTCGTCGACGGCCTGCTCTCGAAGGAGGTCGAGCCGACACCTGATCCAGCCGACCTTCGTCTGCGACTACCCGGTCGAGATGTCGCCGTTCGCGAAGCGCCACCGCACCGAGCGAGGGCCTGGTCGAGCGCTGGGAGGCCTATCGTCGGCGGGTTCGAGATCGCGCAACGCGTTCACCGAGCTCAACGATCCCGACGAGCAGCGCCGCCGCTTCGAGCAGCAGGCCGAGGAGCTGCGCCGCGGCGACGAGGAGGCGCAGCCGTTCGACGAGTCCTACGTGCAGGCGCTCGAGTACGGGATGCCGCCGACCGGCGGGGTCGGGCTCGGGATCGACCGCCTGGTGATGCTGCTGACCGGCGCGAAGAGCCTGCGCGAGGTGGTCCTGTTCCCGGCGATGCGCTGAGCGGGCTAGGCGTGCGCCGTCGCGGCGGCGATCGCGCTCGGCGCCGTCCCCGCCCGGCCTGCGACCCCGGCGCCGCCAACTGCGCGACCGCGGCCGGGCACGATCCTCTACGTCGAGCGCGTCGACCCCGACGGCGACGGCGACGCCCACTTCGTCCTCGCCAGCGACGACTCGATCACCGCGCCCGGGATCTCGGTGATCGACGTCGCCCGCGGACCTGCGCCCGGATCCGCTGCCGGGGCCGGGCGACCTGGTCGGCGGCCGCCGGGCCGGTCTACACGCGGCTCCTACGGTCAGCGCCAGATCCAGGCGACGCAGGTGGAGGCGGTTCGGATCGATCGGGGGACTTGACCGGAGCGCCTCCGGGTGTACCGTTGACTCACTAGGGATGGTCACGCGGTCCGCAAGGGGGTCGGGCCGGTTATGGGCGCGTTTTCAGCTCCAGCGCAAGCTCGGCGGCGTATCGTCGAGCACCTTCGCCGAGGCTCCGGGCGCCGAGACGTCGAACTCGGCGCTCGCCGTCGGCCCCGACTCGCCGCCGACGAGCGCGATCGAGTCGCCGCGGTTGAAGCCGTCGCCGGTGACCAGCAGCGACCCGGGCGACGCCGTCGAAGCTGCCGGTCATCACCCGGACGGGCTTCCCGGGCAGACTCGGCCTTCGCGTGGGTGGCGGCGAACGCCAGCGGGGTCCTCGGACCGCAGGCCGCGTGCCTTCGCGTACTCGCCGCCAGAAGCCCTCCGGCGGCGAGCTGCTCGGAGGTGCCGTTGATCTGGCTGCGAAGCACGAAGAAACCGACGATCACGAACAGGCAGAGCTCGAAGATCAGCACCGCACGGCCGGGGTTCGGCAGGTTGAGCAGGAGGCCGAAGATCCCGCCGCCGATCACGTTGATGGCCGAGCATCCAGACCAGCGTCATGAAGATCGAGATGAAGTAGGTCGAGGGATGGCGGACGACGAGCGTCGCGGAACTGGGGTCGTGCCGCGGCGACGTCGGCCGGCGGGTCGTCGAAGCTGGTCCGGGCGAGGATCGAGTTGACGAGCTGGTCGTGTGGGCTTGAGCTTCTTCGCCTTCGCCGCGGTCCGCCTCGCGCCGCCGGAGTCGACCTCCTCCAGGCATTCCTCGCGGATCGTGGCCGCGATATGGGCGGCGTCGGCGCACAGTGCCGCGAGCTCCGACTCCCTGCTCAGGTGGCCGTCGCGCGAGACGCAGAGGACGCCGTCGGCGAGCTCCCAGGCGAAGTCCTCGGGGTTGCGGCGCAAGCCACTGCGTGAACGCGGGCGAGAAGAGCTCGGTCAGCCACGCGTCGTTGACGCCGTCGGCGGCGAGCACCCAGCCGCCGCCGTCGAGCTCGACCCGCTTCGTGTCGAGCGCCTGATCGCGAGCCGCTCGCGGGCGCCGAGGTAGGGGGCGAAGCCGATCGACTCCGGGACCCGCAGGACCGCGGCGGTGCGCTTGACGGTGTGGGTGGTGTCGTTGGAGCGGTAGGTGTAGGTGAGCCGGCAGAGGATTCCGGGCTCGCCCGGGGCCAGGTCGCCGGTCGCGGCTGCCCTCCTGCTCCAGGTCGTCCTCCGAGAGCAGGCCCCCCTTGGCCGGCAGCTCGGCCCGCTCGGCAAGCAGCAAGCCGTGCGCCCGCGCGAACCCGGCGAGCGGATCGTCGTCCTTGGCCGCCGCGCTCACGCTGCAAATCTATTCCCCCGCAAGTTGCGTCGCGGGCCTTGTTTCAGGCACGGCGCGTGCGGGGACGAGGAAGGCGCCCCGATATACTGGCCACTCGCCGTCGTCGACAAACCGGAGGTTCCTAATCCCGCGGCAGAGAGCAGCCGATGAAGTGGATAGGTGCCCCCGGCGCTGTCGCGTCCCCCGGCACAGCTAGAACTTAGACAGGCAGAAGACCCAAGGCGGAAAGAACTTGTTCGAGCGATTCACAGAGCGGGCCCGGCAGGTCGTCGTCCTCGCCCAGGAGGAGGCCCGGACCCTCAAGCACAACTACATCGGCACCGAGCACATCCTGCTCGGCCTGCTGCGCGAGGAGGAGGGCCTCGCCGCGCGGGTGCTCGAGTCGCTCGACATCACCGTCGAGCGCGTCCGCGCCCAGGTCGTCCGCATCGTCGGCTCCGGCGAGGAGGTCACCTCCGGCCAGATCCCGTTCACGCCGCGGGCGAAGAAGGTGCTCGAGCTGGCGCTGCGCGAGGCGCTCTCGCTCGGCCACAACTACATCGGCACCGAGCACATCCTGCTCGGCCTGGTGCGCGAGAACGAGGGCGTCGCCGCGCGCATCCTGCTCGACTTCGACGCCGACTCGGAGAAGATCCGCAACGAGGTGATCCGGATGCTCTCCGGCCCCGGCGGCCGGCGCCAGGGCTCCGGCGGCGGCTCGGGCGAGGGCAAGAAGTCCTCGAAGCTGCTCGACCAGTTCGGCCGCAACCTGACCAAGCTCGCCTCCGAGGGCAAGCTCGACCCGGTGATCGGCCGCGAGACCGAGGTCGAGCGGATCATGCAGATCCTCTCCCGCCGCCAGAAGAACAACCCGGTCCTGCTCGGCGAGCCCGGGGTCGGCAAGACCGCGATCGTCGAGGGCCTCGCCTCGCGGATCACCCGCGGCGAGGTCCCCGAGCTGCTCAAGAACAAGCAGATCTACACGCTCGACCTCGCCGCGCTGGTCGCGGGCTCGAAGTACCGCGGCGAGTTCGAGGAGCGGCTGAAGAAGGTGATGAAGGAGATCACCCAGCGCGGCGACATCGTCCTGTTCATCGACGAGCTCCACAACCTGGTCGGCGCCGGCGCCGCCGAGGGCGCGATCGACGCCGCCTCGATCCTGAAGCCGGCGCTCGCCCGCGGCGAGCTGCAGACGATCGGCGCGACGACGCTCGACGAGTACCGCAAGTACCTGGAGCGCGACTCCGCGCTCGAGCGCCGCTTCCAGCAGATCAAGGTCGACGAGCCGTCGATCCCGGACACGGTGAAGATCCTCGAGGGTCTGCGCGAGCGCTACGAGGACCACCACAAGGTTCAGATCACCGACGACGCGCTCGAGGCCGCCGCCGAGCTCGCCAGCCGCTACATCTCCGACCGCTTCCTGCCCGACAAGGCGATCGACCTGATCGACGAGGCCGCCTCGCGGATGCGGATCCGCTCGATGAGCCAGCCGCCGGTCTACCGCGACCTCGAGGAGGAGATCGAGGAGACGCGACGCGCCAAGGAGGCCGCGATCGAGGCGCAGGAGTTCGAGAAGGCGGCCAACCTGCGCGACACCGAGCGCCAGATGACCAACAAGAAGCGCGAGCTCGAGGACCAGTGGGACGCCGGCGAGGGCGGCGAGCGCCCCGCGGTCGGCGAGGAGGAGATCGCCGACATCGTCTCGATGTGGACCGGGATCCCGGTCTTCAAGCTCACCGAGGCCGAGACCCGCAAGCTGATCCGGATGGAGGAGGAGCTCCACAAGCGGGTGATCGGCCAGGACGTCGCGATCAACGCCGTCTCCAAGGCGATCCGCCGCTCGCGCGCCGGGATCAAGGACCCGAAGCGCCCCGCCGGCTCGTTCATCTTCCTCGGCCCCTCGGGCGTCGGCAAGACCGAGCTCGCCCGGACGCTGGCCGAGTTCCTGTTCGGCGACGAGGACTCGATGATCCGCATCGACATGTCCGAGTACATGGAGAAGCACGCGGTCTCGCGCCTGGTCGGTTCGCCGCCCGGCTACGTCGGCTACGACGAGGGCGGCCAGCTCACCGAGGCCGTGCGCCGCAAGCCCTACTCGGTGCTGCTGCTCGACGAGATCGAGAAGGCGCACCCGGACGTCTTCAACATCCTGCTCCAGATCCTCGAGGACGGCCGGCTCACCGACGCCCAGGGCCGCACGGTCGACTTCCGCAACACGATCGTGATCATGACCTCGAACATCGGCGCCAAGGACATCGCCCGCAACGTCTCCTTCGGCTTCTCGATCTCCGACGACGAGACCGGGGCCTCCTACAAGGACATGAAGGAGCGGATCATGGGCGAGCTGAAGAAGGTCTTCCGCCCGGAGTTCCTGAACCGGATCGACGAGGTCATCGTCTTCCACAAGCTCTCGCGCGAGGAAGTCCGCGAGATCATCGACCTGCTGATTGCCCGGGTCCAGGTCCAGGTCGCCGAGCACGACCTGCAGCTCGAGCTCACCGACGCCGCCAAGGACCTGATCGCCGAGAAGGGCTGGGACCCGGCGATGGGCGCCCGGCCGCTGCGCCGCGCGATCCAGCACTTCATCGAGGATCCGCTCGCCGACGAGGTCCTGCGCCAGGGGCCGGACTCGATCATCCCGGGAACGACGGTGCTGGTCGACCACGACAAGGACGCGGACCAGGAGGAGAAGCCGCTCTCGCTGAAGCTGGTCAAGCCGAAGAAGCGACCGGCGAAGAAGAAGGACGAGGAAAAGGAGCCGGCCGCTGTAGGCGCGCGGCCGGATGCGGACGGCGGGTATACCGACGATGTCGCTACCGCGGGCTCGCCCGAGGGCGGCGATGGGGAGTCCGATTAGCGGCAGGCCGCCGGCTACGGCGACCGCGTGCGGAGTGGCGCCCGGCTGCGCCGGGTGCCGTCAGCAGCGCGGGTCACAGCCGACCAGGTTCCAGGAGTAGCGCACCGGGCCGGCGGCGTCGAAGGGGTCGGTGGAGGTGCCGGCGAGCTTCTCGGAGCCGAAGGGAACGGACATCGGGGCTCCGAGCAGACCCGTGGTGAAGACGAGTCCGTTCACCGGTCCGGTCCCGGGGTTGTCCGGCTCGCAACTGCTCGATGTCGGGTACGAGCCGGAAGGCTTCGCCGTGGCTGTGTACGTCTCACTCCTCCAGTCCACCGTCACAACGCTGTCGCCAGCAAGCTGCAAGGCCCCGGCGCCCGAGTGCGTACAGCCCGTGGACGTGGTCCCGGAGAGAAGGTAGGCGACCGAACCGGCATTGGCGACGCCGTACGTGAACACCCCCTTTCGCCCCTCCTGAATCGAGAACGCGATGTCCTGCCCGTCCCAGCTCTCCCGCACGGATTCCTCGAAGGGATGCCCCGGTCCCTCGCCGGAAGCGGTTCCCTCATACGTTCGGTACACCGAGTAGAACCTGGAAAACTCCTTCTTCAGCGTCTTACAGTCGTGCTTCTTGTTGGATTCCTCGACGCCGGGGTGGGCCTCAACGCACACCTGCACCGCGTAGCCGCCGACCGGAAAGTCGTTGTGTCGCTTGACGCGCGCGTCAACAGCTTCCAACCGATGGGCAGCGATGGAGGGCACCGTGGGGGTGGCGATCTCGTAGCGGTCGCGACCGTGGACCAGATAGATCTTGGCCACGCTGCGCTTGGCCGCCTTGTCGCCCTTGTTCTTGATCGTGATGTCAACTCGCTGGTCCAAGCTGCCGGCACCACGGAACGCGAAGTCACTGCCCTTGATGTGAGCGGAGTTGACGACAAGCTCGGGTTTCGCCGCGAGGGCGAGGGATGGAAGGGCGAGGAGTGCGGCCGTCGTGAGCCCCGCAACCGCCCACGGTCCGTTGGCTGTCTTCATTGCCAGGAATCGAGCCTACGGCGGCCGGGACGTGGCGTCAACCCTCCGATCGAATGCTTTCGACCCGGCGGACCGCGGTAGCGGTTCAGGCGCTCAGCGCTTGACCTTGAACGGGCGCTCGTTGCCGATCTTCTTCGTGAACTCGGGCTCGGCGACGCCGGCCTCGTTGGTGGCCCGCGAGTAGGCGACGTACTTGCCGGGCGGGAGCTCTTCCTTGAACTCGTAGCTGAACGGCGTCTTGCCCTTCCTCGTCTTGCCGAGCTTTGCCTTCAGCCAGGTCGGCTTGTCGCAGACGCCCTCGTCGTTGGGTTTCGAGCCCGCGAACCTTCCCTGCTTGGTCAGCCACTGGCACTTGGGCTTGGCGAGCGGGTCGACTCCCTTCACGCGGCGAAGCAGCGCCACCTGGACCTTCGCGATCGAGGCGTCGGCGCGACGGCCGGCAGGATCGGGTCGCATCACGTCGTCGTTGGTGTGCGCTGTGCCCTCGACCCGGGCACTCGACCAGTCGGCGAAGTCGGTGAAGTGGCCGTAGTTGATGACCTTGGCGCTCGCGGTCAGCTTGCGCCCGTCCTGGAGCTCGAGCTCGACCGTGTTCGTGAGCTGCCCGGTGCGGGTCGGATAGGCGTAGTAGTAGACGGTGAGTCCGCCGTACGCCTCGTAGGGGATCGGGTTCGAGATCACGAACTCCTGCTGCGACGCCTCGGTCTCCCTTACCGTCCAGTGGCAGTCCTGGGGGGAGAAGACCTCGATCCGGAACAGGATCAGGTTGTCGCTGTGCGAGTCCGTCTCGGTCTCGTACGAGATTTGGCGGAGGTTCGTGGTCACGTATTTGGCGACCTCGACGTCGTCGCACGGGTTGCTCGAAGAGGACCGCTTGCGGAACCAACCGACCCAGGCGTCGTCGGCGGCGCGCTTGCCGTTCGGCGGCCGCGAGCCTTCGGTCGCCGACCGGACCGGCAGATCGGTCGAGCCGGTGAACCCGGCGACGTAGGCGTCCCCGGAGGGGCCGAGCGCGATCCCGCGGCCCCAGTCGATCCCGTCGCCCCCGAACAGCGTGGAGTAACCGAGCGTGCCGCCGCCGCCGTTGAGCTGGGTGACGAAGATGTCGTCGCCGGGGCCGTCGGGCTGGAACGGGTCCTGCTGTGGGAAGTCGCCCGACCCGGTGATCCCGGTCACGAAGGCCTCGCCGGCCGCGTTGACGGCAATCCCGTAACCCCAGTCGTTCTGGCTGCCGCCGAGGAAGGTCGAGTAGACGAGCCCGCTACCGGCCGGGTTCAGCTTGGTGACGAAAGCATCCTCCCGTGGCTGGTTGCCCTGGAACTCGCCCTGCGTGGGGAAGTTGGTCGAGTTGGTGCGGCCGGTGACGTAGGCGCTGCCTCCCGAGTCGACCGCGATCGCGAAGCCTTCCTCGAAGTCACGCCCGGACGGGTCCGGGTCGAGGCCGTCGCCACCGAGGTACGTCGAGTAGACGAGGGTCTCGTCGGCGGCGCTGTCGGGGCTGAGCTTGGTGACGAAGCCGTCGATCCCGGGCTGGTTCGTCTGGATCGGGCCCTGGGTCGGAAAGCTCGCGGAGTCCGTGACGCCCGTGACGTACGCGGCCCCGGACGAGTCGACGGCAATCCCCGCGGCGCTCTCCAGGAACCCGCCGCTCCCGCCCAGGTAGGTCCCGTAACCGAGCGTCACGGCGCCTGGGGCGGGGTGCGGGTTGAGCTTCGCGACGAACGCATCGACGCTCCCGTTGAGGGCGCCCTGGAAGGCGTCGGGGTGCGGGAGGTCGGTCGACAGCGTGGTGCCCGCGACGTAGGCGCCGCCGGAGGAGTCGATCGCGATCGCCTTCGCGCCGTCGAGCCCGTCGCCGCCGAGGTAGGTCGAGTAATCGAGCGCCGCGCCGGAAGGGGCGAGCTTGGTGACGAAGCCATCGTTACCCGGCTGGTTGCCCTGCAGCTGGTCCTGCGTCGGGAAGTTGCTCGAGCCCGTGGTTCCGGTGACGTAGGCGGCGCCGCTCGCGTCGACGGCGATCCCGGTCGCGTCGTCGGTGAACTGGTTGTCGCCGCCGAGATAGGTCGAATAGGCGAGCGCCGTTCCGGTCGGATTGAGCTTGGCGACGAAAGCGTCGCGGCCAGTCTGGTTGCCCTGGAACTGGCCGGCGAGCGGGAAGTCCGTCGAATCCGTGCCGCCGGCGATGTACGGCGCGCCGGTCGAGTCGACCGCGATCGCAAAGGCGTTGTCGTTCCCGTCGCCGCCGAGGTAGCTCGAGTAGACGAGCTCGGGGTCGATGACCAGCGGCTTGGCGCGGTCGTACGCGCCGAGCCGTAGGCGCGCGGTCTCACCGTCGAGCGCATAGCCGGAGGGCACCTCGACGCGCTCCCCGGAGATCCGCTGGAAGGCGAACGGGGGTCGCTGGGTGATCGTCCGTCCTCCGACCTCGAACGCCAGGGCGCCGCGGCCCGTGAGCCGGACGGCGTCCGCTCCCCTTGCCTCGATCGCGATCCGCGAGGGATCCGCTCCCGGGTCGAGCCGGAAGTCGTATTCGAGGCGCCGCTGGTCGCCGTAGAACTCGACGTCGATCCCCGGATAGAGCTCGCGGTACCCGACCGCGGCGTATGTCGGGATCCCCGCACGCCAGTGGTCGGGGTCGTCGCCGATGAAGCTGCTGACCTCGCCGGGCAGCCGCTCGAGCCCGACCGCCCGCGGGTCGGCGGCCGCGTCGCTGAAGCGCAGGCGAAGGGCGCGCTCGCCGAGTGCCAGCGTCGCCTCTGGTCCGCTCAGGTAGACCGATCCGCCGGCGACCGAATGCGCGATGAAGTCGACCCGTGGATCGGTGCGCCCGGCGTTCGGCTCGAAGGACAGCGGCAGCTGCGCGAGCTCGGCGTCAACGGAGCCGGAGTTCCCGCTCGGCCCAGCACCGGGGCCACGGAGCGTCGCCAGCCCGAGCAAGAGCCCGAGCGCGCCGAGCGCCATCAGTCCGACTGACGGCCTGAGGCGGCGAATCGCCATCGCCCCGTCCATGGACGCCGAAGATCCCACTTTTTCCGATGCCGGTCAAGGGTACGATCGGCCGAGTGTTCCGCGCGCTAGGACTCCCGCTCTTGTGTGCAGCGCTGGTCGCCGGTCCGGCGCTGTCGGTGGGCCTCGCCGAAACCGGCAAGAGCGGCCGGGCGAAGTTCGTCAAGCGTGCCGACGACATCTGCCAGCCGTACCGCAACGAGGCAAAGCGGCGGATCGCACACGGGGTCAGGCTCCTGCAGCGCCGCCACGCGCTCGAGGTCCGGGCCGGAAACCACTTTATCCGCGCCTACAAGGAGATGCGCGAGGCCTATCACCAGGTTGCGGAGCTGCCGCGGCCGTTCGAGTACTACCGCCGGATCAAGCGCTGGCTCCACCGGGAGCGCCACGCGACCGCGGTCGGGATCCGCTCGGCGGTTGCGCTCAAGCGCCACCGTTACGCCAAGGCGCGCAAGCGGGCGCGCCGTGCGGCGGAGTTCGAGCGGCGCGCGGCGCGGCCGGTGCGCAACTTCGACTTCGAGCACTGCCGCCCGCTCTAGGCGCGCCGGACGGAGGCGTGATGAACGTCACTCTTCCGCCGCTCGCGGCTGGGTAAGTTTCATCATGAAATGCAGTCGGGTCGCGCAAAGCGCCGATGAGCAGCCGCTGGAAGATCCTCGCGATCACCTCGGTGGGCGTGTTCGTCGCCAGCCTCGACCTGTTCATCGTCAACATCGCGTTCCCCGACATCGCTCGCGACTTCCCGGAGAGCTCGCTCGCGGGGATCTCCTGGGTCCTGAGCGCCTACGCGATCGTGCTTGCGGCGCTGCTCGTTCCGGCCGGCAGGTTCGCGGACCGGGTGGGCCGCAAGCGCGTCTTCCTCGCCGGAATGGCCGTGTTCACCGCCGGCTCGGCGCTCTGCGCGGCGGCCCCGTCGGTCGGCGCCCTGGTCGCGGCGCGGATCGTCCAGGCGGTCGGCGCGGCGATGATGATGCCGACGAGCCTCGGCCTCATCCTGCCGGCCTTCGAGCCGCGCGAGCGCCCGATCGCGGTCGGCATCTGGTCGGCGGCAGGTGGCGTTGCCGCGGCGCTCGGGCCGCCACTCGGCGGCGTCCTGGTCGAGCTCAGCTGGCGCTGGATCTTCATTGTCAACGTGCCGATCGGCATCGTCACCCTGCTGGTTGCGGCGCGGATGCTCGGCGAGATCCGCGAGCGCGACGCCGCCGGTCGCCCCGACGCGCTCGGCGCGGTGATGCTCGCTGCCGGGATGGGACTGCTGACGTTGGGGATCGTCCAGGGACCGGACTGGGGCTGGCCGGATCCGCGGGTGATCGGGTCGTTCGCCGCCGCCGCGGTGTTGATCGTCGCCTTCGTCGCCCGATCGGCGCGTCACCCACTCCCGGTGATCGAGCTGCCGATGCTGCGGATCCGCTCGGTCGCGGTCGCGAACCTCGCCGCGCTCGTCTTCTTCGCCGGGTTCGCGGCGATGCTGCTCTCTTCGGTCCTCCTGCTGACCCAGGTCTGGGGCTACTCGACCCTGACCGCGGGCCTCGCGATTGCGCCCGGCCCGCTGACGGCGGCACTGGTCGCGATCCCGACCGGGCGCATCGTCGCGGCCGTCGGCCCGCGCCTCCCCGGGGCGCTCGGCGGACTGTTCTTCGCGGCGGGGTTCGCCGTCAACATGGCCTCGGTTGGCCCGGAGCCCAACTACGTCGGCGCGTTCCTCCCCGGTTTCATCCTCGGCGGCATCGGCGTCGGACTGACCCTTGCGAGCCAGCCGGCGGCGGCCACGTCGGAGCTTCCCGCGGACCGCTTCGCCACCGGGACCGCGATCTTCGGTATGGCCCGTCAGCTCGGGTCGGCGCTGGGGGTCGCGGTTCTCGTTGCGATCGTCTCCGACCAAGTCGGCGCGAGCCTGCTCGACGCGCTCGACGCCGTCTGGGCGTTCGCGCTCGGCACCGGGGTCCTCGCCGGCGCGGCCTCCCTGGCACTCGGCCGCGAAACGCCGAATCGCGTCACCGCCCCCGCCACGGTGGTCAAGGCACGGCTCGCGGACTGATCAGCAGCCGCGGCCGAGCTTGTCGCGCTTGCCGGCGCGGACGCGGTCCCGTCCCGGGCCGCACCTGACCCGGTCGCGACCGCCGCCCTTCGCGTTCAGCCGGTCGGCGCCGGGACCGCCACCGAGGACGTCGGGTCCGGCGCCGCCGTTCAGCCGGTCGTCGTCGGCGCCGCCCTTGAGCCTGTCGGCCCCTGCATCGCCGCGGAGCCGGTCGTTCCCTTCGTCGCCGTAGAGGCAGTCGTCGCCGTCGAGGCCGCGCAGCCGATCGTCGCCACCGGCACCGTGGATCGCGTCACCGGACCCGCTCGGGACCAGGGTGGCCGGCGTGTCCTTGGCGTCGGTTCCGAGCTGCGGCAGCGCGCAGGCCGCCGCGCCGAAGCCCCCGCCCGGCCCGCCCGGCGCCGGCTGATCGCCTGGCGCCGTGTACGCGTCGGAGACGTGGTCGTAGCCGGGTGGCAGCCCGTCGGGGCCCATGGCCGGGCAGCCGGTCCGCATGTCGTCGCAGGTGCGCTCGACCCCGCCGGCGTCGCGCACGTCGAAGCGCGAGCGCAGGTAGAACGAGTACAGGTTCGGGTCGCCGCCGACGTCGACCTGCCCGCCCCGGGCGTCGTCGCGCCAGCGGTCGGTGAGCACGCGCCTGTCCGCCTCCGTCTCGCAGGCCGAGCCGTCGGCGCACTTGACGTACTTGTCGAACCAGGCGGTCGTGTACCAGGCGACCATGTCGGTGCCCCGCAGGGTCGCGGTGCCGAGAATGCCGGTGGTCATCCCGGGGATGAACGAGGACTCGTAGTGGGTCCCGCCGCGGATGCTGAACTCCATCGAGTCGACGCCGGCGTCCTTGTAGGCCTCGAAGCCCTCGTTCTTCGCCTCCGGGTCGGGATCCGAGTCGTACGGCGTGGGGGTGAGCCCGTAGTCGTTGGAGATCCCGAGCGCCGGCTTGGTGATCGGCGGATCGGTCGGCCGCGGCGCGGACCCGGACACGCACTCCGGCTTGTCGCCGAAGCCGCCGCCCGGCTCCGCGAGGTTGTCCCAGGCGGCGATCGCGTCGACGCGCTCGTCGATCTGGCCGATGTAGGAGACCGCGGCGGCGCCGAGCGAGTGGCCGGCGATGCCCACTCGGCTCGGGTCGACCAGGTTCGCGAGCGGGTTGTGCGCCGCGTTGCGGCCCTCGGCGACACGGCGGTCCTGCTTGGCCGAGTGGTCGGTGCCGGTGGTGCAGCTCGGGCGCGGGTCATACGGCTTCTCCGGGGTGGAGAGCAGGAAGTCGAGCGCGTCCTCCGTCCCGTCGTAGAACGGCCGGCCCTCCTGCGACGGGAAACCGTCGAAGCGGTCGACGCCCTCGCCGTAGGTGTCGGACCGTCCCTGTCCCTGGGTGTCGTAGGTGAGCACGACGTAGCCGTGCTTGGCGAGCGTCGCCGCCGTTCCCCAGTAGAGGCGCTCCGGCGCCTGGACCGAGCCGGTGGTGATCACGACCCCGGGGCGCTGGGCCGGGCCCTGCGCGGTCGCCCACACGCGCCCGGAGATCGTCGACCCGTTGCGTGCCGTGAACAGCACCGGCTTGACGATCCCGAAGCCGTTGTCCTTCCAGTCGTAGAACCGGACGTCACCGGCGCACTCGTTGCCGCCGTTGGCGCAGACGTTGCCGGAGAAGTCGCGCTCCGGGTCGTCGATCGGGATCTGGGCCGCCTCGGCGTTGTTCTCCGTGTTCGCCTGAATCAGACGCTGCTGGAACTCCGGCGTCAGGGTCACGTACTGCATCCGCTCGCGGACCTTGGCGTAGTTGCTCGACTCGGAGGCGCTGTCGTACGCGCCGGCCGCCGCCGGCACCGCCAGCGCGGCGAGCGCCCCCGCGATCAGGACCCTCGAACACCACACAGCCGCGCATCTTGATCGACGGTCTCGTCACACGCGCCGGTTGATGCGTCGGGCGCCGTGCGTACGATCGGCCGATGGCTCGCGCGACCACCTCGTTCTTCTGCACCTCCTGCGGCCACGAGGCGCTGACCTGGTCGGGGCGCTGCGGCGGGTGCGGGGAGTGGAACACGCTGGTCGAGGCGCCCAAGCCGTCAGCGAAGCCCGCGACGAAGGGCAGCCGGGCCCGCGGTGGCGGGCCGGCGGGTCGGCCGGTCGCGCTGCGCGACGTCTCGGCGCCGGCGGTCGACCGGCTGCGCACCGGCGTCGCCGAGCTCGACCGCGTGCTCGGCGGCGGCCTCGTGCCCGGCTCGCTCGTGCTCCTCGGCGGATCGCCCGGGATCGGCAAGTCGACGCTGACCGGGATGGCGCTCGGCAACCTCGGCGCCGCCGGACACAAGGTGCTCTACGTCTCCGGCGAGGAGTCGACCGCCCAGGTGCGGCTGCGCGCCGAGCGCCTCGGCGCCGCCGCGCTCGCGGTCCCGGCGCTGGCCGAGACGTCGCTCGAGGCGGTGACCGCGACGCTCGAGGCCGAGCGGCCCGACGCCTGCGTCATCGACTCGATCCAGACCCTGCACGCCGAGGGGATGACGGGCGCCCCGGGCTCGGTCGGCCAGGTCCGCGAGGCCGCCGGGTCGATCATGGAGGTCGCGAAGCGCCTCGGCTGCGCCGTCGTCCTCGTCGGCCACGTGACCAAGGAGGGCGCGGTCGCCGGCCCGCGCGTGCTCGAGCACCTGGTCGACTGCGTGCTCTTCTTCGAGGGCGAGCGCGAGCGCAGCTTCCGCACCCTGCGGGCGCTGAAGAACCGCTTCGGCGCCACCAGCGAGGTGGGCGTGTTCGAGATGCGATCCGGCGGCCTGGTCGAGGTCGCCGATCCGTCCGCGCGCTTCGTCGCCGAGGCGAGCGCCGCCCCGGGCTCGGTCGTCCTCTGCTCGATGGAGGGCACCCGGCCGCTGCTGGTCGAGGTCCAGGCGCTGGTCGCCCAGACCGAGATCGTGCCCCCGCGCCGGGTCGCCAACGGGATCGACCGCAACCGCCTGGCGATGATCCTCGCGGTGCTCGCCCGACACGGCGGACCGTCGCTGGCCGGCGCCGACGTGTTCGTCAACGTCGCCGGCGGGGTCCGCGTCGACGAGCCCGGCGCCGACCTCGCCGTCGCCCTGGCGCTCGTCTCGGCGCAGCGCGGCGAGCCGCTCGCCGACGATTCGGGGCGCCCGCTCGCGTGCTTCGGCGAGGTCGGACTGACGGGTGAGCTTCGGCCGGTCGGCCACGCCGACCGCCGCGCCGCCGAGGCGGTCAAGTTCGGCCTCCGTCCGGTGCTGGCGCCGGCCGGCCCCGAGCCGATCGACGGGGTCCGATCGGTCTCGACCCTGCGGGATGCGCTGCGGGCGGCGCGACGCGAGAGCCGAGCCGCAAGCGACGACAAACAGCGCGCCGCGTAGCGGCTCGCTTGACAAGCCGCATTCCTACCTCTCCACACGGAATTGCTCTGGATGCCCGGCCAGCAGGGCTTTTGCCATCATGGATAGGTGCAGCACCCCGGGGACGAGCTGAGCGAGCTGGAGTCACGCCAGGATCCCCGGCTTTTACGAGCGCTCGACACCGTCGCCCCGGGAACGCCGCTGCGCGAGGGGATCGACAACATCATCCACGCCCGCACCGGGGGCCTGATCGTGGTCGCGGAGGCCGACGACGTCTCCTACCTGTTCTCCGGCGGGCTGAAGCTCGACGTCGACTACACGCCGGGGCTCCTCTACCAGGTGGCGAAGATGGACGGCGCGATCGTCATGCCGCCGTCGGCGGAGAAGATCCTGTGGGCGAATGTGCAGCTGATGCCGGACCCGACCATCCTCTCGATGGAGACCGGCACCCGCCATCGCACGGCCGAGCGCGTGTCAAAGCAGACCAAGGCGCTGGTGATCGCGATCTCGCAGCGCCGCGACGTCGTCTCGCTCTACGTCGAGGGGATCAAGTACATCCTCGAGGACATCCCGACGGTGCTCTCGAAGGCGAACCAGGGGCTGGCGACGCTCGAGAAGTACCGCGCCCGGCTCGACGAGGTCACGGGGCGGCTGACGGCGGTCGAGTTCGCCGGCGGCGTCGTGCTGTACGACGTGCTCTCGGTGCTCCAGCGGGCGGAGCTGGTCACGCGGATGGCGACGGAGGTAGAGCGCTACATCATCGAGCTGGGCAGCGAGGGACGGCTGATCGAGATGCAGCTCGAGGACTCGGTCGTCGGGGTGATGGGCGAACGCGCCGCCCTCGTCCGCGACTACAGCGTCAGCGATTCCGAGCAGACGATCGAACGGGTGCTGAGCGAGCTCGCCGAGCTCGAGCACACCGAGCTGCTCGACTTCGGCCGGCTCGCCGAGCTGCTCGGCTACGACCGCAAGGTCAACACGCTCGACTTCAGGGTCTCCCCGCGCGGCTACCGCGCGCTCTCCGGGGTACCCCGGCTGCCGCGCCTGCTGGCGCAGAAGGTGGTCCACCACTTCGGCGACCTCGAGTCGCTGCTGGCGGCCTCGGACGAGGAGCTCGAGACCGTTGAGGGGGTTGGAGAGGGCCGCGCGAAGGAGATTCGCGAGGGCATTCGCAGGCTGCAGGAAGTCGACATCGTCGACCGCTACAGATGAACCAGACGGCCGCCGAGCGGCCGTCGCTATGTGAGGAGGCGGACATCTCAGAAACAGCAGTAGAGGAGCCGGTTCTCGAGGACCTCGAGGACCTCGCCCCGCAGGAGTGCGAGTTTCAGGTCGGCGACAACGTCGTGTATCCGCACCACGGTGCGGGGGTCGTCCTGAAGCGTGAATCGCGCGACATGATGGGTGAGTCGAAGGACTACCTGACGATCAAGATCCTCCACAACGACATGACCGTGATGGTCCCGGCTGAGAACGCTCACCGCGCGGGCCTGCGGCGGGTCATCGACGAGGACGCCGTTCGGCGGGTGATCGACGTACTCACGGGCGAGGTCTCGGAGATGCCGAAGAACTGGAACCGACGGTTCAAGTACAACCGCGAGAAGATCAAGACCGGCGACGTCTACGAGCTCGCCGAGGTCGTCCGCAATCTCGCGATCCGAGAGTGGGAGAAGGGGCTCTCGACGGGCGAGAAGCAGATGTACACCCGGGCGAAGAAGATCCTCGCCTCCGAGTTCATGTACGCCCTCGACAAGGACGAGGAGGGCGCCGAGGAGTACATCGACGGGCTGCTGGAGGAGCGCTTCGGCGCCACAGCTCCGGCCTGATACGACCGCCGCGCACCACGCAGCCGCGGTGATCGCGGCCGCCGGCTCCGGAGAGAGGCTCGGAGCCGGCGGCCCGAAGGCTTTGATCGAGGTCGGCGGCCGCCCACTGGTCGCCTGGTCCCTGGCGGCGATGCGGGCGTCGGCGAGCGTCACGGTGGTCGTCGTGGCCGCGCCTCCTGGCCGCGAACCCGAGCTCGAGCGGATCGCCGGCGAGATCGCCGGGCGCCCCGACGAGCCGGGCTCCTTCCACCCGATCGTCGTCACCGGTGGCGAGACACGCGCCGCGTCGGTGGGGCACGCGCTCGCAGAGGTCCCCGCGCGGGCCGAGATGGTCGCCGTTCACGACGCGGCCCGCCCGCTGCTCACCGGGGAGCTGGTCGACGCACTGGTCGCGCGCCTCGCCGCCGCGGACGCCAAGGGGGTCATCGCCGCCGCTCCGGTCGCCGACACGCTCAAGCAGGTTGGGGAGGGGGAGAGGATTCTCGCCACCGTTGAGCGCGAGGGGTTGTGGGCGGCGCAGACGCCGCAGGTGTTCAGAGCGGACGCGCTGCGCGCCGCGCACGACGCTGATGTCTCCGGCGCAACCGACGACGCGAGCCTGGTCGAGGCGGGTGGGGGCAGGGTGCTCGTCTACGAGACCGGAGCCGCGAATCCGAAGGTCACGACAGCCGCCGACCTCCGCCTGGTCGAGGCGCTACTTCGCTGAGTCAATCGCGCAGGAGCGCCCAGAACAGGGCCGCCATGAACGCCAGCTCCCCGAACGTGAGCGCCGTCCCGAAGTTCGCGGCCCCGAGCAGCGCGGCGATCGCCGTGCCGGCGGCGAAGGCGAGCGTGAGGGCGAGGAGGTCTGTCGCCGTCCTGCTCATTCCGGAGCCGGGGGCGACTTGTAGGTGGCGCTGCCCACTCGCCGGCTGCGGCCGAGGGGCAGGCCGGCCTTCTCGCGAGCATCGTCCTGCAGGTGCTTGCGGCGCCGGCGCATGTAGATCCTCCGCTGGATGAACAGCGTCGCGACGCCGGCCAGCGCGATCGCCGCGAGGTTCACCGTGAGCTGGAGCATCGCCCCGCGCCACTCCGCCCAGTCCCCGTAGGCGGCGGCTACGCCGATGTTCGCGGCCGCCGGGATCGTCGTGACCGAGACGAGGACGCCGATCAGTGCCCCGGACTTGGCGGAGGTGAGCGACAGCACGCCGGCGACTCCGGCGATGTAGGCGACGATGAACGAGAAGGCGTCGGGATGGGAGATGAAGTCGGTCAGCGGGTGGGCCGAGACGATGAACCCCTCCGGGGCGAGCTCGGTAGCGCGGACCGCGAGCGCGAGCAGGAAGGCGGCCGTGATCCCGACCGGGAAGCCGACCGCGAGCGCCTTCAGCGAGCGCCGGGCGACCTCGGGGCGGCGCTGCACGAGGGCCACGCAGAGGCCGGCGAGGGGCCCGAACTCGGGACCGACGATCATCGCGCCGACGATCAGGATCGGTGAGTCGAGGAAGATCCCGACCGCGGCGATCATGCAGGCGAGGGCCATGAACGCGAGGAACACGCCGTTGAGCTCGATGTTCTCGGAGGTGCGGGACTCGACCTCCTCCCACACGACGGCGTCCCCGGGCTGACCCGCGGCCGCCCGCTCGGCCTCCGCGGCGACCACCGAGACCATCGAGTCGATCTGCTCGATCGCGATCGACCCCTCCGTGTCCACATCCAGCTCGCGCAGATCAGACACGATCACGCTCGCGTCCTCCCGGGCGACGTCGCACAGGATCACGTCGCCCTGGGGCTTGCGCGCCGCGCGTTCGAGCAGAATCACGTTGACCGCCGATGGCAGGTTCTCGAGCAGGTCGAGCACGTGCCCGGTCTGGTAGGCGGGCACGACGATCCGCATGTGGACCATGGAACGATTATCCCCGCCGTGCTGACCGACTACCACCTGCACCTGCGGCCCGACGACCCCTCGGCGTCAGCCGGCGAGTACTTCACCCCCGAGAACGTCGACCGCTACCTCGAGGCCGCCGGCGCGGCCGGGATCGAGGAGCTTGGGGTGTCGGAGCACGTCCACCGATTCGCCGAGGCGCTGGCGATCTGGGACCACCCGTTCTGGCGCGCCAACGCTGTCGACGACCTCGGCGCCTACTGCCAGTTCGTCCGTTCGACCCCGTTGCGGCTCGGCCTCGAGGTCGACTTCATTCCCGGGCGCGAAGACCGGATCGCCAACCTGATCGACGCCCACGAACTCGACTACGTCGTCGGCTCGGTTCACTTCATCGGCGCGGCGGCGGTCGACTGGGACGAGTACGACGTCTGGCGCGGCGAGGCCGACCCGGACAAGATCTGGCGGCGCTACTTCGAGCTGGTCGCCGAGTCCGCGCGCAGCGGCCTCTACGACATCCTCGCCCACCCGGACCTCGTCAAGTACTGGGGCCACGGCCGGCCGCAGCCCGAGCGGGACGTCCGTTTCCACTACGAGCCGGCGATCGAGGCGATCGCGGAGAGCGGGATCGCGGTCGAGGTCTCGACCGCGGGATGGCGCAAGCCCATCGACGAGCTGTATCCGGCCGACGCGTTCGCGGAGATGTGCGTGGACGCGGGAGCGGCGTTCGCCCTCTCCTCCGACGCCCACGTGCCCGAGGACGTCGGCCACCAGTACGAGCGCGCGGTCGAGGCGATGCGCGGCTGGGGCGTCGACGAGCTGTGCGTGTTCGAGGGTCGCCGGAGACGCCTGGAACCGCTTGGCTGAGCGCGCTTTGCGGCGAATTACGGATTCGATCCTGTAGTTCGTCCCGAGCCGGTTCGGTCGGCACGAGCGAGGTCGCCCTGGACTCGCTCGAGCAGCAGGATCTGGCTGCCGGCTCGGTCACGAGCGGCGAGGTGGCTCCCAACACACTGAACGCCGGCGATCTCGGGGCGAACTCCGTCGGCACGAGCGAGGTCGTGCCCGACTCGCTGGCGGCAGCCGATCTGGCGCCGAGCTCGGTCGGAGCCTCCGAGGCGGTGGACGACTCGCTGCAGGGAACCGACATCCAGGAGTCGACGCTGTGCAAGGTCCCCTCGGCCGCGACCGCCGACACGGCCGCGAGCGCCGCCACCGCCACCAACGCCTCCCAGCTCGGCGGTACTGCCGCCGACTTCTACCCGCTCGCGTTCGGCGCGTCGAAGCGCAGCCAGGACCTCGGCGACAAACGAGTCATGGGGAGTACCTCGGGGACGGGCGCCTCTACACCTACTGCGGCTACGACGTGAGCGCGAGCAAGGTCACCTTCGGAGTCGGCTGGACCAACACCGGCTCGAGCACCAGTCGGGTGTCGTTTCGCATGACGGATGACGACGGGGCGGCCGTGAAGGGCAGGGACATCGGCAGCACGCCAACAACATGCGCACGCCGCTCGGGGTGGTCAGTGGCCACACCAGCCCGGACGGATGCGAGTGGCAGGCGATGGAGCTCGAAGCGCGGGGCTGACTCGGCGCCGGCCAAATACGATCGCCCTCGATGAGGGTCGGGATCGGGTATGACAGCCACCGCTTCGGCGCCGACGGGCCGCTCCTGCTCGGCGGGGTCGAGATCGAGCACGACACCGGCCTCGAGGGCCATTCCGACGCCGACGTCCTCACCCATGCGGTGATCGACGCCCTGCTCGGCGCGGCCGGGCTGGGCGACCTCGGCACCCACTTCCCGCCCGGCGAGGATCGGTGGCGTGACGCCGACTCGCTCGACCTGCTGCGGACCGTCGTCGGGATGCTCGACGGCCCGGTTTCGAACGTCGACGCGACGGTGATCTGCGAGGCGCCGCGGCTCGGCCCCCACCGGGGCGAGATGGAGCGCAACCTGTCCGAGGCGCTCGGCGCCCCGGTGAGCGTCAAGGCGACGACCAACGAGGCGATGGGGTTCGTCGGCCGCGGTGAGGGTATTGCCGCCATTGCAGTGGCGCTCGTCGAGACCCGCGCAGAATAGATTTCCGCGAATGGAGTTCCGCGACCCGCTCTCGTTCGCGCGCAAGGTCAAGCTCGGCTCGCTCGGGCCGTTGCCCGACGTCCCCTTCAACCTCAGAACCCTGGCCGAGGCGGGGATCATCCGCCCGATCCGCCCCGACAAGCTCGCCAGGGTTGCACGCCAGCTGGTGCGGTGGGGCCCGTCCCCGGCGGCGGGGATCGCCGGCGCCGCGATCACGCACCCAGACGACGCGATGATCGTGGACGAGGCGGGTGAGGTCAGCTTCGCCGAGATGCACCGGCGCTCGAACGCGCTCGCGCGCGCGCTCGCCGATGCCGGCGTCGAGGCGGGAGACGGGATCGCGATCATGGCTCGCAACCACCGCGGCTTCGTCGACGCCACCCTCGCGGCGTCGAAGCTCGGGGCCAACGGGCTGTACATGAACACGGCGTTCTCCGGGCCGCAGCTCATCGACGTCATGGACCGCGAGGATCCGGCGGTGCTGATCTACGACGAGGAGTTCTCCGATCTGCTCGGCGAGGCGAAGGAGGGTGTGAAGCGCTTCATCGCCTGGGGCACCGAGGGCTCGAGCCCGGACAAGACCACCGACGACCTGATCGAGTCGAGCGAGGACGCCGACCTCAGCCCGCCGGACGAGCCGAGCCGTTTCATCATCCTCACGTCCGGCACGACCGGGACGCCGAAGGGCGCCCAGCGCGCGCAGCCCGACACGCTCAGCCCGCTCGCGGCGATGTTCTCGCGGATCCCGCTGCGGGCCGGTGAGAAGACGGTCATCGCCGCGCCGCTGTTCCACTCGTGGGGCTTCGCGCACTTCATGCTCGGGCTGTCGCTGAACTCGACCTATGTCCTGCGGAACAAGTTCGACCCGGAGGAGACGCTGAAGGCGATCGAGGAGCACGAGGCGACGGCGCTGGTGGTCGTCCCCGTGATGCTGCAGCGCATCCTCCAGCTCGACGACGAGATCCTCTCCAAGTACGAGCTGCCGACGCTGCGGGTGACCGCGGCGAGCGGCTCGGCGCTGCCCGGCCCGCTGGCCGAGAAGTGGATGGACCAGTTCGGCGAGAACCTCTACAACCTCTACGGCTCGACGGAGGTGGCCTGGGCCACGATCGCGACGCCCGAGGACCTCCGCGCCGCGCCGGGAACCGCCGGCCGCCCGCCCCGCGGCACGGTGGTCAAGATCGTCGACCAGGAGGGCGAGGGCGAGGTCCCCGAGGGGGAGACCGGCCGCGTCTTCGTCGGTAACGACATGGCGTTCGAGGGCTACACCGGCGGCGGCGGCAAGGACGACTACGAGGGCCTGCTGTCGTCGGGCGACGTCGGCCACTTCGACGACGACGGGCGGCTGTTCATCGACGGCCGCGACGACGAGATGATCGTCTCCGGCGGCGAGAACGTGTTCCCGCGAGAGGTCGAGGACCTGCTCTCCCACCACGACGCGGTCAAGGAGGCCGCCGTGATCGGGGTCGACGACGAGGAGTTCGGCCAGCGGCTGAAGGCGTTCGTCGTCCTCCGTGAGCACGACTCGGTCGACGAGGACGAGATCAAGGGCTACGTGAAGGAGAACCTGGCCCGTTACAAGGTCCCGCGCGAGGTGGAGTTCCTCGACTCGCTGCCGCGCAACGCGACCGGCAAGGTTCTCAAGCGCGAACTCGCGTAACCGCTCGCTTGACCGGCCACCGACCGGGTAGACGCCGGTCGTGACCTCGACGGCCGACGTCCAGGCCCTCCCGGGCCGGCGCGTGTCGCTGTGGCTCGACGGAGTCGACGACCCGCCGCGGCCGCCGCTGCTGAGCGACCGGCGCGTCGACGTCGCCGTGATCGGCGCCGGGATCGTCGGTCTGCAGACCGCGGTCGAGCTGCAGCGTGAGGGCGCCGACGTGGCGGTGCTCGAGGGACGCCGGATCGGCACCGGGGTGACCGGGAACACGACCGCCAAGCTGAGCTCGCTCCACGGTCTGCGCTACGCGTCGATTGCGTCCACCCACGGGATCGAGGCCGCGACCGCCTACGCCGCCGCGAACGAATGGGGGCTGGCGCGGATCGCCGAGCTCGCCGACGAGCTCGGGATCGACTGCGACCTGCGCCGCAGGCCCAACTTCACCTATACGGAGGATCCAGAACGCCGCGGGGAGCTCGAGGACGAGGTCGAGGCGGGGACCGCCGCCGGCCTGCCGCTCGCCCTGACCACGGAGACCGACCTTCCGTTCGAGGTTGCGGCGGCGGTCCGCCTCGACGACCAGGCCGAGTTCCACCCGCTCCGCTACCTGCGGGGGCTCGCCGCAGGCCTCGACGCCGGCGGCCGGCGGATCTACGAGGGCTCGCGCGCGATCGCCGTCGGCGGCGGGCGCGTGACGACCCAGTCGGGCGCCGAGCTGGTCGCCGACCGGGTCGTCGTCGCGACGCAGATCCCGTTCCTCGACCGCGGCCTGTTCTTCGCCCGCGCCCACGTGCAGCGCTCCTACGCGATCAGCGCCCGGGTCGAGGGACCTGTGCCGGAGGGCATGTACCTGCAGGCCGAGAGCCCCGGACGGTCGCTTCGCTCGCATCCGTTCGAGGGCGGTGAGCTGTTGATCGTCGGCGGCGAGTCGCACGAGCTCGGCCACGGCGAACCGGCCGACAAGTACGCGGCGCTCGAGCGGTACGCGCGGGAGCGCTTCGACGTCGCCGGCTGCGAGCACCGCTGGTCGGCGCACGACTTCATGCCGGACGACGGGCTTCCCTACATCGGCCGCCTGCAGCCCCTCTCCGACCAGGTGCTGACCGTGACGGGGCTCGCGAAGTGGGGGCTGGCGATGGGCGCGGCGGCGGCGCGCATCGTGGCGGACGAGATCGCTGGGCGGCGCGGCGAGTGGGGCGAGGTCTTCGACCCATGGCGGCTGCCGCCGCTGTCGGCGGCGCCGCAGCTGCTCAAGCACAACGCCGGCAGCGGCCTGCACTTCTTCGCCGACCGCGCCCGCCGGGGCGGCTCGGTCGACGATCTGGGGCCGGGCGAGGGACGGATCGTCGGCGCCGGCCTCGGGCAGACGGCCGTCCACCGCGACGACGACGGCGTCCTGCACGCGGTCTCGGCGCGCTGCACGCACCTCGGCTGCATCGTCCGCTGGAACGGCGCCGAGCGGACCTGGGACTGTCCCTGTCACGGCTCGCGCTTCGAGGCGACCGGCGAGGTCGCCAACGGCCCGGCGACGAGCCCGCTCGAGCCCCGCTCCCTCTAGACCTAGACGGCGCGGCGCAGTGAAACGCGCGGCAGGCGGTGGCGGCGGCCGTGCGAGCGATTCAGCTCGGCCGGCTCGATCTGCTCTCGGATCAGCCGGTTGGTCTGCTCGGGGAGCTCGACCTGGGGGACGTGACCGCAGTCGGGAAGGATCACCTGGCGCGCCCGCGGCAGGGCACGCTCGACGTGGCGGGCGAAGCCGGCCGGGATCAGCCAGTCCTCGCCGCCCCACACGAACAGGGCCGGCGGCTCGAGCTCGGCGAGGCGAGCGTAGAAGCCGGCCTCACCATGCGGCTCGTCGAGATAGATGTTGCGCGCCGCACGGAAGAACGCGACCCGGCCCGCGCGCGAGCGATAGGCGCGACGGAACTCATCGACCGCGATCTCTGCGGCGGCCGGATCCAGGCGCTCGGGCTGAGCGAACAGGCTCTCGAGCTGTGATCGCACCGTGTCCGCGCTCAGGGGGTGAGGAATCGCGGCGAGCTCGGGGCGGGCCAGCTTGACCAGCGGAAGGAGCTCGCGGCGGCGGCGGATGAAGGCCAGCGCCGGGCTGAGGAGGCTCAGGCTACGCACCCGCAGTGGATCGGAGAAGCCGAGCTCCAGGGCGATCCGGCCACCCATCGAGTTGCCGATCAGGTGCGCCGAATCGACCCCGAGCTGGTCCATGTACGAGCCAACGGCGCCGGCGAGCCAGAGTGCGTTGTAGGGCGCGCGCGCCGGCTTCGACGATGACCCGAAGCCGGGCAGATCGATCGAGTGGACGGTGAAGTCATGAGAGAGCGCGGCAACCGTCTCGAAGAACGACGACTTGGTCCCTCCGAGTCCGTGCAGGCAGATCACGTGCTCTTCGCCCGAGCCGGCGATCAGCGTCTTGATCCGGCCGTGGCCGGTCTCGACATCCTCGATCCGGAGCAGGGGAGCCCGCCCGCCCGGTAGGTGGAAGAGGCCCTCGAACCCCAGCGCCAGGTCGAGGTCACCGCGGGCGTAGAGGCGGCGACGGGAGAACGCGTCGAGGCCCGACGCCCGTCCCTCGCGCAGCGCGAGCCAGGTGGACGCGTCGGTGCCGATGATCACATCGGGCTCGCGGGTCGGGGACGGGCGCACCTCACAGCGGGCCGCGCACGCGCGCACCTCCCACGTGCGGCCGACGTCGCCGAGGCGAACCTGGAAGGTCGCGTCGAAGCCGGCCGGCGCGCCGAGGTAGCGGTCCGAAAGCTCCGCGAATGCCTCCTGCACCCGGCGCGAACGGAGCTCTTTGAGCGAGGCGGCCTCATGCCGCGATTCTGCCCTGCCCATCTCGCGCGGAGCGTAGCGACCGGATCGGCCACGGCCGTCGCGGCGCCGGAGATCGCCCCGCAAATACCGTGGTTTTTCGGGTTCTACGCGGTCGCGGTCTCGCGCTCGGCCCTGCGCCGGGCGCTGTCCTCGCGCAGCTGCTCGCGCTCGACCTCGCGCTTCAGCTGCTGCAGGGTGCGGCGCAGGTGGCGGCGGATCGTGGGCGCGGCGATGCGCTCGGAGATGTAGCCCGTGATCCCGGCGCCGGCGACCCCGTAGGCGAACCGGAACTCGACCCGGGTGCGCCCGCCGCCCGCCTTGCGCAGGCGCCAGCGGCCACGCTGGTCGACGCCCGTGACCGACGACCAGGCCATGTCCAGGGGCTCGGAGAACTCGACCACCTCGACCAGCCCGCCCATCTCGGCGGCGCCGACGCGCATCAGCATCCGGTAGCGGGCGCCGAGCCCCGAGCGCTGCTCGCCCTCGACCTCCCAGCGCGTGATCCCCGCGAAGTAGTGGAGCGCGTTGTCCGGGTTGGTGATGAAGTCCCAGACGAGCTGCGGCCGCGCCGAGACGACGATCGACTCGTTGAGGCGCATCAGCCGATCACCGGGAAGCGGCGCTCGGCCGCGAGCCCGTCGAGCGTCTCCTGCATGACCCGGGTGACGTGGTCGTAGACCTCGTCGAGGTCCGGCTCCGGCCCGAACTCCTCACGCAGGTCGATCGGCTGTCCGACCTCGATCGTGATCTTGGCGGGCAGCGGGATGTGGCCCATCAGGTCGCCGATGTTGATGATCCATGGCAGCGAGATCGAGATCGGCAGCACCTTGAGCCGCAGCAGACGGTCGGCGCCGGTCAGCTTCGCCAGCCAGGCGCCGCGGCTCAGGAAGAGCGCCGTCTCCTGGCCGCCGATCGTGATCACGGGGACGATCGGCACGTCCGCGTTCAGCGCGAGCTTGATGAACCCCTTGCGCCCGGCCAGGTCGATCCTGTTGCCCTCCCAGCTCGGGCGGTGGACCTCCCAGTCGCCGCCAGGGAAGACGAGGACCGCGGCGCCCGCCTCGAGCGCCTGCTCGGCGTGCTTGTGCGACGCGGCCATCGTGCCGTACCGGCGGAGGAGCGGCCCGACCGGCGACGCGAGCACCAGGTTGTGGGCGAGCTGGTAGAAGGGGCGCTCGACGCCGAAGTAGGTCGAGAAGGCGAGCGGCAGGACGATCACCTCGGGCGACATGTTGCCGCCCGTGTGGTTGCCGACCAGAAGGACGGGACCCTTCTCCGGGACGTTGCCCATGTTGCGGACCTCGGCCCGGTACCAGAGCGTCGCCAGCAGCCACGAGAGCGGCAGGTTCTCCCGCACGTAGTCGGGGTCGCGGTCGTCGAGGTCGGCGGTCAGCGCGGCCTGGGCGCGCTTCGCAGCGCCGGTGATCAGCTGGCCGGTGAGCCGCCGGCCCGTGCCCAGCAAGCCGCCTCCGGCGCGGGCGAGACCCTCGCCGCCGGCGCGCGCGGCGCCGCCGAGCGGGCCAAGGCGCTCGGCGATGCCGGCACCGTTGCGATCCGCGCCCTGCGATCCGCCGTTCTGCTTCGCCTGCTCGCGGAGCGTGCTCGGATCAGCCATCAGCATCGATCATAGGCGGTCACTGCAATAGGTTTTCCCGGTGCGCGACATTCGAATCAGGGACACGCTGAGCGGCGACGTCGCGACTCTCGGGCCGCGGGAACCGCCCGAAGGTCGGCATCTACGCCTGCGGGCCGACCGTCTACTCGCGGATCCACGTCGGCAACGCACGCCCCTACGTGATCCCGATGCTGCTGAGGCGGTTCCTCGCCCACGAGGGCTACGAGCCGACGGTGGTGATCAACGTCACCGACGTCAACGACAAGATCTACGACGCCGCACGCGCGGCGGGCGTCCCCTCGGCCGAGCACGCCGAGCGGATGATCGCCGCCTACCGCGAGGACACCGAGCGGCTCGGGATCGGCCGGCCGGATGCCGAGCCGCTGGCGACGGAGACGATCCCCGAGATCATCGAGCTGATCGAGGCGCCTGATCGAGGGCGGGCACGCCTACGAGTCCGGTGGCGACGTGTACTTCCGCGTCCGCAGCTTCGACGGCTACGGCAAGCTCTCGAACCGCGACCCCGACCAGATGGACCAGGGCGAGGAGGCGGGCGCGGCGGAGCTGAAGGAGAGCCCGCTCGACTTCGCGCTCTGGAAGGCGCGCAAGCCCGACGAGGACACGTTCTGGGCCTCGCCCTGGGGCGAGGGGCGGCCCGGCTGGCACATCGAGTGCTCGGCGATGGCGGAGAAGCTGCTCGGCGCCGACTTCGAGATCCACAGCGGCGGATCCGACCTGGTCTTCCCGCATCACGAGAACGAGATCGCCCAGACCGAGGCCGCCCGCGGGCTGCCGCTGGCGCGGCTGTGGATGCACAACGGGATGGTCCGCACCGACGCCGAGAAGATGTCGAAGTCGCTCGGCAACATCTTCCAGCTCTCGGAGGCGCTCGATCGCTTCGGCGGCGAGGCCGTGGTCGCCTATCTGACCTCTGGTCACTACCGCCAGCCGCTCGAGTTCTCCGAGCAGGCGCTCGAGGAGGCGCGCAGCCGGGTCGAGCGGATCCGCAACTTCCTCGACGAGGCGGCCGACGGCGATGAGGAGGAGGACCGGTTCGTGGCCGAGCGGCGCGAGGCCTTCCTCGCCGCGCTCGCCGACGACTTCAACACGCCGAAGGCGTGGGCGGCGCTGTTCGAGCTGATCGCCGAGGGCAACCGGCGGCCGCTGCCCGGGCGTCCGCGAGGCGCTCGCCGAGCTGCTGCCGCTGCTCGGGCTCGAATCGGTGCTCGCCGGCGACTGAGGGCGACGAACCGGACGCCGAGGCCCAGGGGCTGCTCGCCGAGCGCGAGAGCGCGCGCGCCGAGCGCGACTTCGCCCGCGCCGACGAGATCCGCGACCGGCTGGGCGCGCTCGGCTGGGAGGTCCGCGACACCCCCGAGGGCGCTCGGCTGCGGAGGGCCTGACCCGTCGCGGGCGACGCCGAGATCGTCTACGGCCGCAGACCGGTGGCGGAGGCGAAGCGCGGTCGCCGCCGGGTGCGCCGGGTCTGGACCACGGACGACACCGGCGCGGCCGAGCTCAACCGGCTGGCGGGCTCGCCCGACCATCAGGGGATCGTCGCCGAGGTCGATCCGTATCCGTACGCCGACGCCGGCCGCCTGCTCGACAAGCCTGACGCCCTCGTCGTCGCGCTCGACCAGGTCCAGGATCCGCACAACCTCGGCGCCGTCGCCCGCTCGGCCGAGGCCGCCGGGCTCGACGGGCTGGTGATCTGCGGGCGGCGGGCCGCGTCGGTGACCCCGGCGGCGGCGAAGGCCTCGGCGGGGGCCGTCGAGCACCTACCGATCGCCCGGGTTACGAACCTCGCCCAGTGGCTGACGCGGCGCCAAGGACTCCGGCGCCTGGATCTACGGTGCCGAGGCGAACGCGGAGAGCCCCTACACGCAGACCGACCTGACCGGCAAGGTGGTGCTGGTTCTCGGCAGCGAGGGCAAGGGGCTGCGGCGGCTGGTCGCGGAGCGCTGCGACGCGCTGATCTCGATCCCGGTCCGGGGGAGGGTCGCATCGCTCAACGTCTCCGCGGCCGCCGCGGTGCGTGCTGTTCGAGGCGGTGCGCCAGCGCGGGCGGATCTAGCGGGCGGCCTTGTAGCAACCGCCGAGGACGGACCCCGCAAACTGCAACCGATCTTGCGAGAACCTCGCCGAGGTTGACAGAACTATGTCCGACGACATACATTACGGTCTACATAAGGGTGAACTAAAGGTCGAGGAACGACCGGCAGCTCACCCGGAGGAGAGGGCGCCCACCATGGGAGGTACGGGCGCCACGGGTTCCAACCAAAGATGGAGGACACGTGGCCGTACCGACCCAACAACTCGCAGCGAGCGTCCGCGCATGCCGGCGCGCCGGCCTGACTCTCAACCAGAGCTTGAGGACACTTACCTCGTAGCGCTGGCCAAGAAGGGCAGCGCCGACGCCTACGACCGGATCGTGAAGCGTTATCGGGGCTTCGTCCGCCTGAAGGCATCGTCGTACTTCCTGCTCGGCGGGCGACTCCGAGGACCTGATCCAGGAGGGCCTGGTCGGCCTCTACAAGGCGATCAGGGACTTCCGCACCGACCGCGAGTCGAGCTTCCGCAACTTCGCGGAGCTCTGCATCACGCGCCAGATCATCACCGCGGTCAAGACCGCGAGCCGCAACAAGCACGCGCCGCTGAACCAGTACGTCTCGTTCGCGCAGTCGCCGGCCGCGTCGGGCGAGGCCGAGACGACGCTCGAGGACATCCTGCCCGGCCCGATCTCCGAGGAGCCGGCGCGAGCGGGCGATCGCCAGCGAGGAGCTGCAGGCGCTGGTCTCCTGCCTGTCGAGCGTGCTCTCGGAGCTCGAGAGCCGGGTCCTGTCGCTCTACCTCGACGGCTACTCCTACGAGGAGATCGGCGAGCGGCTGGAATGCGACACGAAGACGGTCGACAACGCGCTGCAGCGGGTGAAGCGCAAGGTCGCCGCGCACATCTCGGGGCGCGAGGTCCTGGTCTAGAGCCGCCACGACACCGCGCCCTCTCCATTCGCCGCGGCGTTGCAGAGCGCCGCGGCGAATCTATTCTTGGACGGCCGCGCCGGGATAGCTCAGCTGGTAGAGCAGCTCATTTGTAATGAGCAGGCCGTGGGTTCGAGTCCCACTCCCGGCTTCATGAGTGAGACGGACTTCACCTGGCGTGACGGGGAGCGGACGATCCACTTCCGCGCCGGGGTGGTCTCCGACGCGAGCGACATCCTGCGCCGGGCACGGGTTCGACGGCTACGAGCTGCTGACCACCGAGCGGGCGATGGGGGCGGCGTCGGTCGAGCTCGCCGAGGACTCCGCGTGCTTTCACCACGTGCCGCCGGGCCCCGTGAACGAGGTCGCCGCGCGGCTGTTCGACGACGTCGGCGACGGCGACCTGGTCGCGCTCGGCGGCGGCCGGGTGATCGACGCCGCGAAGGCGATCGCCGCCGTCAAGGGCGTGCCGGGTCGCGGCGCTCCCGACGACGCTCTCCGGGCGCGGAGATGACCCGCATCCACCGCCTGCCCGAGGGCCACGAGGCCGACGGGCTCGTTCGCCCGGAGGTCGTGCTCGCCGATCCGCCGCTGATGGTCGGCCTGGCCGAGGAGCGGCTGCGGGCCAGCGCGATGAACGCGCTCGCCCACGGCGCCGACTCGCTCTACACGCCGCTCGCCAATCCGGTCTCGGAGATGACCGCGCTGCGGGGCGCGACCCTGATCGCGAGGGCGCTCGACGCCGGCGCCCGGGAAGCGCGATCCGGCGCAGCTCGCGCTCGGCGCGATCCTCTCCGCGTACGCGCTCGATTCGGCGCTGTTCAGCCTCCACCACGTGATCTGCCAGTCGCTCGTCCGCGAGCTGCGGATCCCGCACGCGGAGACGAACGCGACGATGCTCCCCCGCGTCCTCGAGGCGCTGATCCCTCGCGCCGGCAAGCAGATGACCGCGCTGGCGCGGGCGCTCGGCACGAAGCAGGCCGGGCTGCGCGGAGCGGGCGGAGGAGCTCGGCGGCGGGCCGCGGCGGCTCTCGCGAGCTCGGCGCCGGATCGCGATCGCCTCGACGCGGCGGTGAAGGCGATCATGGCCCGCCCGGAGCTGCAGCTGACGCCCGACGTGCCCGGCGAGCGCGAGATCCGGGCGCTGATCGCGGACGCCTGGTAATCGCCTGGTAGTCCGTTCGTCCAGCCAGGCTGGACCCCGATGAGAAGATCGGTCGCGATGGATTCGCCAGTCAACATCGACGAGCTCGAGACCGTCGACCTCGAGTCGACCGGCTCCGAGGACGCCGAGTGGGTCGGTGGCTACTTCGCCTACGGCGGAAACGGCGCGGAGAGCTCGACGGTGATCTACTTCGCGGTCCCGCCGGGCAAGCGGCTCGGCAACCACACCGACACCGCCGAGGAGACGCAGTTCTTCGTCGCCGGCGAGGGTGAGCTGCTGCTCGCCGACGGGGCGCACCCGGTCCGCGCCGGCGACGTGATCGTGCTCACCGAGGGCACTGCGCACGACCTCCGCAACACCGGCACCGAGGACCTGCGCGTGATCGGCTTCTTCTCGGCGCCCTCGGTCTCCCAGCACTGGACGAGCGAGGTCTGGCCGGGCGCAGGAAACGTTACGAGCAGCCCAAACACGTAACGCCGCCGACCCGCGCGTGTAGGCACCTGCATGGACGAGTCCCAGCGACGCTCGGCGCCGCCGCGCCGCGATGACGTGATCAGCCAGGAGCGCTTCGAGCGCTACCACCGCTTCGCGCGCGAGAAGGGCACCAGCCGCGTCCTCTACTACCTCGCCCGCGTGATCCTCGTCCCGGTGCTTCCTCGTCTACTTCCGGCTCCAGCGCTCGGGCCGCGAGCACGCTCGCTTCAAGGGCGGGCTGATCGTCGCCTCCAACCACCGCAGCTTCCTCGACCCGTTCGTGATCGGCGCCTTCCTCCCCTGGCGGCGCCGGCTTCAGTTCGTCGCCAAGGTCGAGCTGTTCGAGAAGCGCTGGCAGGGCTGGCTGCTGTCGCGCCTCGGCGCGTTCCCGATCCGCCGCGGCCAGTCCGACGAGACCGCGATCGATGACGGCCGCGGCTGATCGTCGAGCGCGGCGGCACCGTGGTCATCTTCCCCGAGGGCACCCGGCACCGCACCGGCTCGCTCGGGCGCCCGAAGCGGGGCGTCGGCCGCCTGGCGCTCGAGACCGGCGCGCCGGTGCTGCCGATCGCCGTCCAGGGCTCGGAGGAGGTGCGCCGCGGCTGGCGGATCCGCCCGCGCAAGGTGAAGCTGCGCGCCGGCAAGCCGCTCACCTTCCCGCGCACCGAGCGGCCCTCGCCGGCGCTCGCCGCCACGGTCACCGACCGGATCTGGCCGAACATCGAGCTGCAATGGGAGTGGCTCGGCGGCCTGCCGCCGCTGCGCAAGGCGGCCGTGATCGGCGCCGGCAGCTGGGGCACGGCGGTCGCCGTCCTGCTCGCCCGCGGCGGGCTCGAGGTCGAGCTCGGCACCCGCACCGAGGAGAAGGCCGCGCAGATCAACCGCAAGCGCGAGAACGAGGAGTACCTGCCCGGGGTGAAGCTCCCCGACGGCCTCGCCGTCAAGCGCTCGACCGAGATCGAGCTCGCCGGCTGCGACCTGATCTGCCTCGCGGTGCCGTCGTCGGCGCTGCCGAACGTGGTCGGCGCGCTCGGCGGACCGGATCGGCTCGCGTGCCTCGGTTCTGCTGCTCTCGAAGGGCTTCGTGCAGCCGATGGGGGCGCTGCCGAACGAGTACGTCTCCGAGCGCGTCCGCGCCCGCGCGATCGCCTGCCTCGGCGGCCCGGCGCACGCGCGCGAGGCCGCCGCCGGGATGGCGGCGCTCGTGCTCGGCAGCGCCGACCCCGACCTGCGGGCGATGCTGGGCGAGGTCTTCGACCGCGCCGGGCTGGTCTGCGAGCGCACCGACGACGTCACCGGGGTCGAGGTCGCCGGCGCCTCGAAGAACGCCGCTGCGCTTGCCGCCGCCGCCGCCGAGCGCTTCGGCCTCAACGCCGCCGGGAATCGCCGCGGCCGGGGTCTGGCGCGAGTGCGTCGAGTTCGCGCTCGCCCGCGGCGGGCGGCTCGAGACCTTCTCCGGGCTCGCCGGGGTCGGCGACCTGACCGCGACCGTGCTCGCGCCGAAGAGCCGCAACCGCCAGGCCGGCGAGCTGCTCGGCGCCGGGGTCCCGGCGGAGAAGATCCCGGGCCGGATCGGCCAGGCCTCCGAGGGCCTCGACTCGGTGCCGCTGATCGCCGAGACCGTCGCCGCGGCCGGGGTCGAGGCGCCAAGCCTCGAGGGCCTCGCCGCGCTGATCGAGGGCGAGATCGACGCCGGCGAGTGGGTCGCCGGGCTGCGCCGTGCCGAGCGCGCGCGGAAGGCGGCCTGAGCGATGGCGAGGTCTAGGCTTGGCCGGTGAGCGAGCAGCAGGAGTCGAAGCGGCGCCGATGCGACCGCGCCCGCGCCGACCGGCGGCGCAGAAGGCGGAGCTCGACAGCGCCTTCTCGGAGCTCTACCGGACGCATCTGCGCGACGTCTACTCGTACGCCTACTACAAGGTCGGCAACCACCACGACGCCGAGGACCTCACCGAGCAGGCCTTCCTGCAGGCCTATCGCCACTTCGAGCGCGCCCGGCGGGAGTCGAACGGGCGGCCGCTGCGCCCGTGGCTGATCCGGATCGCGCACAACCTCGCCTCGAACTACTACCGCGATCGCGCCCGGCGACCGGTGGCGAACATCGAGGCGGTCGAGCCGCCGGCGCATCCGCACGAGACCGAGCGGGTGGTCGAGGGCCGCGAGGAGCTGCGCGCAGGTGATCGCCCGCCTCGACGAGCTTCCCGACGACCGCCGCGAGGCGCTGATCATGCGCTTCGCGCTCGGCATGGACAACCGCGAGATCGCGCGGGCGCTGGGCCGCTCCGACGGCGCGACCAAGGTGCTGATCCATCGCGCGATCAAGCAGCTCGAGGAGCTGATGGACGATGAGTGAGCACGCCGGAGAGCTGCGGCTCGAAGCGCCTGCTCCGCGACGCGCTGCGCCGGTCGAGCCCGCCGGAGAGCCTCGCGACCCGGGTCGAGACGACGCTCTCATCGATCGCCGAGCAGGCCGCGGCCGAGCTTTCGAGCTGGGCCGACGAGCTCTCCGAGGGCGAGCTCGAGGCGCTGCGCGACCCGCGCAACTGGGTCCGCCCGGTGGCCGCAGTCGCCGTCGGCGGCGCCGCCGCGGCGGCGCTGCTCGTCGTCGAGGCGCGCCGCCGCCGGCGCCCGCACGGGATGCGCGCGAACGCCGAGCGGCTGCTGCGCGACCTTCGGCGCTAGATCGGTGCCTAGCCTGCCGGCGCCGGCTCCCGGGTGGCGCTCGGCGTCGCCGCTCCCGCGCGCGAGCCCGACGAGCCCGAGGATCAGGTGGAGGAAGTTGTCCTCGTTGTTGACCGGGATCAGCCCGATCAGGACGTTGTCGGAGTCGAGGAATCCCCAGATCGCGAGGACCAGGTAGACGAGGCCGATCCCGAGGCAGTAGGCGCGGGCGCCGTACGGCGACCCGGCGACCGCGAGCGCCAGCAGGCCGAGCGCGATGTGGACGAGGTTGTGCCAGCCGTTGACGCCGAGGATCCCGAACACCTCGTCGGTGTCGGCGGCGACGTTCGCCGCCCCGGTGTCGAAGCTGGCGCTGTAGAAGAAGCCGATGATCCCGGCGATCACGAGCACCGCTCCGACCAGCGTGCAGTAGAGCCGCGCTGGGGTTGATGTCGACATCGCTTACCTCCTTGGCGTATCGCCGTCGATGCAACTATCAACCCTCCTGCGGATGGATGATCCAAAACGGATCACTGTCGCGTAGGTAGTTGCAGGTGGCTGACCAGCTCACACCCGCGGCGCTGCAGCGGCTCGCCGACGAGGACCTGATGACGCTGGTCGAGCGCCGCGACGCCGACGCCTTCGCCGTCCTCTACGACCGCCACGGCGGCGCCGCCTACTCGCTCGCCCACCGGATCGTCGGCGACCCCGCGGTCGCCGAGGACGTCACCCAGGAGGCGTTCATCTCCGTCTGGCGCAGCGGCGCGCGCTTCGACGCCGCGCGCGGCAGCGTGCGCTCGTGGACGCTCGGGCATCGTCCGCAACCGGGCGATCGACGCGCTGCGCCGCGCCTCGGGCTCGGCGCCGAAGCTCGACCTCGACGACGACGCCGTGCTCGAGACCCAGACCGCCGGCGAGCTCACCGACTCGACGGCGATCCGCCGCGAGACCTCGCGCAGGGTCCGCGGCGCGCTGCGCGAGCTCCCCGACGAGCAGTGCGAGGTGATCGGTCTCGCATACTTCGGTGGCTTCACGCATTCGGAGATCGCCGAGATGCTCGGGATGCCGCTGGGGACCGTGAAGGGCCGGATGAGACTGGGGCTGGAGAAGATCCGGATCACGCTCGCCGAGCGGATGGGGATCGACGGACCCTCGGAGGTGCTGCCGTGAACGCCGACCGCGAGTGCGACGCGCGCCGCGACGACCTCGCCGCCTACGCGCTCGGCGCGCTCGCCGGCGACGAGCTGACCGCGCTCGAGCGCCACCTCGACGAGTGCGAGCACTGCCGCGCCCGGCTGCGCTGGCTGAGCCCGGCGGTCGACGTGCTCCCGGCGGCGGTCGAGCAGCGGACCCCGCCGCCGCAGCCTGCGCGAGAACCTGATGGCGACCGTGCGCGCCGAGGCGGCGCACGAGCGCGGTCGCCGGGGCGCCGAGCCGGAGCGGCGGCGGGGCCGGCGAGTCGTGGTGGGCCGGGCTGCGCGGACTGGATGCTGCGACCGGCGACCGGGATGGCGGTGCTGATCCTGCTCGTCGTCGGGGTCGGCGATCGGCTACGCGCTGCGGGGATCCGACACGGTCGAGACCGGGCCACAGCTGGTCAAGGCCGAGCCGCTCGACCGACGCCGTCGCGCGTCTCGGCGACGCTCGAGCGCGAGCGGCGACTCGGCGACCCTGCACGTCCACGAGCTGCCGGCGATCGCGGACGACGAGGTCTACGAGGTGTGGGTCCAGCGCGCCGGCGTGATGGAGCCGCGCAACACCTTCGTGCTCGACATGGACGGCACGCGCCGAGGCGGCCGTCCCCGGCCCGCTCGAGGGCGGCGAGGCGGTGCTCGTCACCCGCGAGCCGCGCGGCGGCAGCCCGCAGCCGACCGACCGATCCCGCTGCTCGAGCGCACCGCTGTAGCTATCGTCCTGCGCCCGAGTGGCGACCTGCTACCGACATCCCGTCGCGGGAGACCAACGTCTCCTGCTCGAACTGCGGGCGCCCGATCTGCCCGGACTGCATGACCTCGACCTCGGTCGGCATGCGCTGCCCGGAGTGCGCCGGGGAGAAGACGCGGGTCGTGAACCCGGTCGGCGCCCCCGGGCGCAACGACGCCCCCGCCACCTACGCGATCATCGCGCCTGTGCGTCGCAGGCTTCGTCGCCGAGATCGCCAGCGGCGGGACGATGGGCGGTGGCGGCGGCACCGCGACCGAGGAGGGCGGCCTGATCGCCTACGCGCTCGGCTCGTCGGGCGACACGATCGGGGTCGCCTTCGGCCAGCCGTACCGGCTCGTCACCGCCGCCTTCCTGCACGCGGGCCTGATCCACCTCGCCTTCAACATGTTCGCGCTCTACATCCTCGGCACCCTGCTCGAGCCGGCGATCGGGACCGCGCGCTTCGTCGGCATCTACGCGGTCTCGGTGCTCAGCGGCTCGTTCCTGGTCATGGTCATGGACCCCAACCAGCTCACGGTCGGCGCCTCCGGCGGGATCTTCGGGCTGATGGCGGCGGCGTTCCTGATCGCCCGCGATCGCGGCCTCGACGAGCTCGCCTCGCAGATCGGCTTCTTCGTGATCATCAACCTCGTGATCACCTTCAGCGTCAACAACATCTCGATCGGCGGCCACATCGGCGGCCTGGTCGGCGGGGCGGTCGCGGCTGTGCTCGTCAACATGCTCGAGCGCAGCCGGGTCCCGAACGCGAAGACGGTCGAGTACGGCGTGCTGATCGCCCTCTGCGTGGTCGACCTTCGTCGGCGGGCTCGTCGCCGCCGAGTCGAGCGTTCCCGCGGTCCTCAACTCGCGCTAGGCGCGCGACGCCCGACCTCGTCGCGAAGGTCGGTCACCGAGCGGCGCATCACCTCCTGGTTGAGGCGGCGGGCCAGGAGCCCGGGTACCGGGACGCCGGGATCGATCCCGAGTCGGTATGTGACCCGCGTCCGCCGTCCGCCGTCGAGCGCCTCGATCGCGTACTCGCCCTCGACGTCCGCGACCCCGTCGCCGTCGACGAAGTCCCACCAGATCCTCACCGGCGGGTCGTAGTGGTAGCGCAGCGTGTAGGCCACCCGTTTGACCTTCGCGTCGATCTCGAACCGGACCAGCGCGCCGCGGCCGTCCGGATCGCGATCCAGGACCTCCACGCGCACCACCGCACGCTGCCACTCCGGGAACGTCTCGTAGTCGATCGCGGCCTCGAAGCAGGCCTCCGGTGGGGCGTCTATCTCGACCGACCGCTCGGCCCTGTGGGTTCCCAAAGCGCCTCCGAGGCTATCTCGGGCGGCGCCGCGACCAAATCCGGGTGGAGCAGGTGGGCGAGCAGCTCGACTCCGTCGACCAGGCGCGGCCCGGGGCGCGAGAACGACGAGGCGGCGTCGACGGCGACGATCCGCTCGGCGCCCAGACCGCCGCAGGCGCTCCGCGTGCTCGCGCGCCTGCGCGGCCGCCTCGGGCGCGTAGAGGCCGCAGGGCATGACGACGACGACCTCCGGACGGGCCGCGGCGACGTCCTCCCACTCGACGACGCGGGACTTCTCGCCCGCCCGGCCGAGAACGTCCTGGCCGCCGGCCGCGGCGATCATCTCCGGGACCCAATGGCCGCCGACGAAGACCGGGTCGAGCCATTCGAGCGCCGCCACGCGCGGGCGCTCGGCGCCGGCGACGCTCTCGGCGACGCGCGGCCAGCCGGAGCCGCAGGCCCTTCAGCAGCCGCTCGCCGAGCCTCGGGTTGCCGGTCGCCCAGGCGAGCCGGATCAGGTCGCCGAGCACCTCCTCGAGCGTCTCCGGGTCGAGCGAGATCACCCGTGGGCGGCTCGGCATCCGGGCCGCCACCGCGCGGACGTCGTCGAAGGAGACGGCGCAGACCGCGCACAGCGCCTGGGTGACGATCAGGTCGGGTTCGAGGGTCGCCAGCGCCGCCTCGTCGAGCCGATATAGCGACTCCCCGCGATCGGTCACCTCGCGCACCCGCGCGTCGATCTCGGCCGGCGGCGAGTCCCTCGGCGATCACGCTGGAGGTGAGCTTCGGCAGCGAGCGCGCCGCCTCGGGGTGATCGCACTCGTGGGTGACGGCGACGACGGAGTCGCCGATGCCGAGTGCGAAGAGCGCCTCGGTGGCCGACGGGACAAGGCTCGCGATCCTCATCCACCCAAGATAGTTCTAGGGTGCAGGCCATGGCTGATCTGCTGAGCGATGACGAGATCGAGGAGCGCCTGGGCGCGCTCGAGGGCTGGAACCGCGAGGGCGACAAGATCGTCAAGACCTTCGACCACGGCGACTTCGTCGGTTCGGTCGAGTTCGTGCGCCGGCTGACCGCGCCGGCCGAGGAGATGAACCACCACCCGGACCTCGAGATCTCGTGGAGCGAGGTCAAGGTCTCGATCACGAATCACGCGGCCGGCGGCCTGACCGCGGCCGACTTCGAGCTCGCCTCGCAAGATCGACGGGCTGGCTGACTGAGCGCGAGGACGTGCGCTTCCGCTCCGCCGACGCGGAGTGCGCGGGCTGGCTGTACCGGCCCGAGTCGACGGCCGGCGAGGTGGCCTGCGTCGTCCTCGCGCACGGGTTCGGCGGGGTCAAGGAGGCGCGCCTCGACGCCTACGCCGAGCGCTTCGCCGGGCGCCGGATACGCGGCCCTGGTCTTCGACTACCGCTGCCACGGCGAATCCGGCGGCGAGCCGCGGCTGCTGATCGACATCGCCCGCCAGCGCGAGGACTGGCGCGCGGCGATCGCGTACGCCCGAGATCTCGATGGCGTCGACCCGAACCGGATCGCGATCTGGGGAACCTCGTTCTCGGGCGGCCACGTGGTCGAGCTCGCGGCAGCGGGCGAACGGGTCGCGGCGGTGATCGCCCAGGGACCGTTCATGAGCGGGGCCGCGGTGCTGCGGTCGGCCGGCTTCGCGCACAACAACCGCCTCGGCCTCGCGGGTATCCGAGACGCGATCGCGGCCCGGCGTGGCGCCGCGTATCCGATCGCCGTCGTCGGCCCACCGGGGGCGACAGCGGCGATGACGAGCCCCGACGCCGAGCCCGGCTACCTGGCGCTGTTCCCGCCCGGCTTCGACTGGCCGAACAGCTTCCTCCCTCGCGGCACGATGAGCCTGCCGCTGCAGCGCCCCTACGCGAAGGCCAAACGGGTCACCTGCCCGTTGCTCGTCCAGGTGATGAGCGACGACGTGGTCACCCCGCCCGGGCCGGCTCGGAAGGCCGCCGAGCGGGCGCCCCGCGGGGAGCTGATCGAGTACCCGGGCGGCCACTTCGACATCTACGTCGGGGAGCCGTTCGAGCGCGCGGTCGGCGACCAGATCGAGTTCCTCGGACGGACGGTCTGAGCCGATGCGGATCGCTCACGTCGTCGGCACGCGGCCGAACCTGGTCAAGATGGCGCCGGTCATCGCGGCGACCCGGGAGCGCTTCGGCCCCGACTCGTCGGTGATCGTCCACACCGGCCAGCACTACGACCGGGCGATGTCGGAGGTCTTCTTCGAGGAGCTCGGGGTACCGGAGCCGGACCACATGCTCGGGGTCGGCTCGGGCAGCCACGGCGAGCAGACCGCGCGCGTGCTCGAGCGGCTGGAGCCGGTGCTTCGCGACGAGCGACCGGACTTCGTCCTGGTTCCCGGCGACGTCAACTCGACCCTCGCCGCGGCGCTCTGCGCGGCCCGGCTCGGGATCCCGATCGGCCACGTCGAGTCCGGGCTGCGGAGCTTCGACCGCACGATGCCGGAGGAGGTCAACCGGATCGTCGCCGATCACCTCTCCGAGCTGCTCTTCCTGCACTCGCCCGAGGCGCGAGGACAACCTGCGCGCCGAGGGCGTCGACGAGCGGGGGTTCCGGTTCGTCGGCAACACGATGATCGACACCCTGGTGGCGCTCGAGCAGCGGTTCCGCGAGCGGGGCGCCGCCCGGGCCGCCGGCGTCGAGCCGGGCTCGTTCCTGCTCGTCACCCTGCATCGGCCGGCGCTGGTCGACGGGCCGCTGCTCGGCGAGGCGATCGCGGCGCTCGAGCGCGTCGCCGCCGAGATGCCCGTCGTCTTCCCGGTCCACCCGCGCACCCGCAAGATGCTCGGCGGGCGCGCGACCGATGCGGATCACGCTCACCGACCCCATCGGCTACCTCGACTTCCTCTCGCTGGAGGCGGACGCCGCCGCGGTGCTCACCGACTCCGGCGGGATCCAGGAGGAGACCACGTATCTCGGCGTTCCCTGCTTCACGCTTCGCGACAACACCGAGCGGCCGGTGACCGTCCGCGCCGGAACCAACACGCTGCTCGGGCTGGCGCCCGGGCGGATCGGCGAGATTCCGAGCCTGCTCGCGACGGCCCGCCCGGATCGGCCGCAACCTCCGGAGAAATGGGACGGGCGGGCGGCGGAGCGTGTCGCCGAAGCGCTCGCGGGTAGGTAGATTCGCGCCCGTGAAGCTGCCCTCGCTCGTCCCCCGCGACCGCGTCTTCTTCGACCTCTTCAACCGCGCCGGGCAGAACACCGTGCACGCGGCCGGGCTGCTGAAGCAGATGCTCCAGGGCTGGCCGGACGACGCCGGCCTTGCCCGGGAGATCCTGCTCGCCGAGCAGGAGGGCGACAAGATCACCCATGAGATCGTCCAGCGCGTGAACACGACCTTCGTCACCCCGATCGACGGCGGCGACATCTACGGGCTCGCGACCCAGCTCGACGACATCGTCGACTACATCGAGGAGACCGCCGACTTCATGGGCCTGTACCGGATCGAGGCGCCGATGGAGCAGTCGCTGGCGATGGCCGACGTGTTGGTCAAGTCCTGCGAGCAGCTGGCGGCCGCATTGGAGAACCTGCGCGGCTTCAAGGACCTCGATCACTACTGGATCGAGATCCACCGGCTCGAGAACGAGGGCGACCGGCTCTACCGTGACGCCGTCGCCTCGCTGTTCGCGAACGGGATCGATCCGATGTTCGTGATCCGCTGGCGGGACATCTTCCTGCGCCTCGAGCGGGCCGTCGACGCGACGGAGACGGCCGCCCACATCCTCGAGGGCATCGTGATCAAGAACGCGTAGCGGCGCGTGAGTGAGTCGGACCTGATCCTCGGCATCGTCGTCGCCACGGCGCTCGCCTTCGACTTCACCAACGGCTTCCACGACACCGCGAACGTCGTCGCGACCTCGATCTCGACCAAGGCGATGTCGCCGCGGGTCGCGGTCACCTACGCGGCGATCCTGAACTTCGCCGGCGCCTTCATCTCGCTCGAGGTCGCGGCGACGGTGGCCAAGGACGTCGTCGACGCCGGCGCGATCACGCCCACGGTGATCTTCGCCGGACTGATCGGGGCGATCGCCTGGAACCTGACCACCTGGTACTTCGGACTCCCGTCCTCGAGCTCACATGCGCTGATCGGCGGGGTCGTCGGCGCGACCTTCGTCGCCGCGGGCGCCGACGCGATCTTCGGCGAGGGGATCCTCGGCAAAGTGCTGGTTCCGGCGGTGATCGCGCCGGTCCTCGCCTTCGTCGTCGGCGGGATCGGGATCGTCGCCTGCTACCGGATCCTCGGCCGCCAGCGACCCGGGCCCGTGACCCGCGGGTTCCGCTTCGGCCAGGTCCTGTCGGGCGGGTTGCTGGCGCTCGCGCACGGCACCAACGACGCGCAGAAGACGATGGGCGTGATCACCCTGGCCCTGGTCGCCAATGGCAACCTGTCCTCCGAGGGCTTCGAGGTCCCGACCTGGGTCGTCGTCTCCGCCGCGTCGGCGATCGCGCTCGGCACCTACACGGGCGGCTGGCGGATCATCAAGACGATGGGGACGCGGATCATCAAGATGGACTCGGCCCAGGGGTTCTCGGCCCAGGGCGCCGGCGCCGCGGTGATCCTCGCCAGCTCGCACTTCGGCTACCCGCTGTCGACCACGCAGGTGATCGCCGGCGGGGTGATGGGGGCCGGCGCCGGCAAGCGGCTCTCCGCGGTCCGCTGGGGGGTGGCCGGCGACATCGTCACCGCCTGGCTGCTGACCCTGCCGGCCGCCGCGGCCATCGGCGGGATCACCTACGTGTTCGTCGAGATCTTCCCGGGCGCCGTCGGGCCCGTCCTCGTCTCAGCGGTCGGGATCGGGCTCGCCGCGCTCGCGTTCGTTCGGCGGATGCGGCAGGTCGAGCCGGTGACGGCATGATCGCGACGATCGTCGACACCGAAGCGCTCTGGCAGACGGTCGTCGCCGCATTCGCCGCCGGGGTCGGGACGACGGTCGTCTTCTCGCTCGCGATCCTGGGTGCAACGCGGTTCTCGGAGGCGAGCCGGGACGGCCACAGGGCCCAGGCGACTCTGTTCGGAGCGCTGACGGTTCTCGGCCTGCTCGCCACCGTGGCGGCGATCGTCGTCGGGGTCATCGTGATGACGACCAAGTGAGGACCGAGGACCGAGCCCCGGCGCTCCTGTTCGCCGGGCTCGCGGCGGCCGCGTTCGTCATCCTGCTCGTTCTCGCGGACCCGCTGACCTTCTTCTACGACGAGTGGGAGGTCATCACCGACCGGCGCGAGTGGACCGCCGACGCCCTCCTGATCCCGCACAACGAGCACCTGTCGCTCATCCCGATCGTCGTCTACAAGCTGCTGCTGACGACGTTCGGGCTGGACTCGCAGCAGCCGTTCCAGGTGGTGCTGGCCGCCGTGGTGATCGTCGACGCGGTCCTGGTCTTCGTCTGGGTCCGCCGCCGGGTCGGCGACTGGCTCGCGCTCGCCGCGACCGTGCCGCTTCTGATGCTCGGCTCCAGCGCTTTCAACCTCCTGTGGTCGTTTCAGATCACCTTGATGGGGTCGATGGCGTTCGGGCTCGGCGCGCTGCTGGCCCTCGACCGCGACGACCGGCGCGGCGATCGGCTCGCGTGCGCGGTCCTGGTCGCCTCGATCGCCGCCCACAGTCCCGGGCTCGCGTTCACCGTCGGCGCCGCCGCCGGGGTTCTGCGGCGTCCCGACCGCCGGCAGCGGGCCTACATCTTCCTGATTCCGATCGCGCTGTATCTGGCCTGGCGGTGGGGCTGGGGCTTCGACCCGAAGGACGACCTCACCCTCGGGCAGATCCTGCACTCCCCGATCTTCGTCCTCAACGGCTTCGCGTCCTCGATCTCCTCGCTGCTGGGGCTGGTCGTCAACTTCGACGGCCTCCCGATCGACCCGCTGCGATGGGGACGGCCACTGCTCGTGGTCGCGATCGCCCTCGCCGCCTGGCGGCTGTGGCGGCTGCGCGCGGTCAGCGCCTCCCTCGCGACCGTGCTCGGGACCGGGATCGCCTTCTGGGCGATGACCGCGGTGGCCGGCGGCGTCGGGCGCACGCCGACCAACGGCCGCTACCAGTACCTGGGAGCGGTGTTCGCGATCCTGATCGCCGCCGAGCTCTGGCGCGGTTCGCGGCCGGGCCGCGCCGGGATCGCAACCGCGATGGTCATCTCGGCGCTCGCCCTGGTCGGCAACTGGCGAGCGTTCGACGAGCCGCGCAACTTCCTCGAGGTCAATGCCGACATCACCCGCACGCGGCTCGCGGCCGCCGAGGTCGCCGGGCGCGCCGCGGACCCGGCCACGAAGCCGATCCTCGGCGTCACCCTCGGTCCATATCTGGGGGCCGTCGAGGAGTACGGGTCGCCGGCGCTCGACGAGGGGGAGATCGCGGCCGCCGACGAGGAGGTCAAGGTCACCGTCGACAAGACCTTCGAGGAGCTCTACGGCCTCGAGGCGGCGGCGGCCGGCAGCCCGGACACCCATCGTTGCGTCGTCCTGCCGCCCGGGCATCCGTCGACCACCGAGATCGCTCCAGAGCGCGCGGTAGTGGTCGTCCCGCGCGGTCCGACCGCGTTGGCGATGCGCCGTTACGCCGAGGTGCAGTTCCCGGTCGATCTGGGCGGGATCGAGGCCGGATCGCCGGCCGAGATCGGCGTTCCCGCCGACAACTCGGACGTCCCGTGGACGCTCGCGGTCACCTCGGAGGAGCCCGCCCGGGTCTGCGCCGCGCCGCAGGGCTGACCGGGGCTACGCTTTCATCGTGCGCACCGCCCGCAACATCGCGATCATCGCCGTGCTGGCGCTGATCGTCGACGTCGTCCCCGGCGGCGGCAACGTCGCGGAGGGGATCCTGGCGCTGATCTCGATCGTCTTCCTCGCGCTGATCGGCGCCGCCGGCTACCAGCTCTACCGCCAGTACCGGCTCGACTACCTCGGGCTCACCGACGGCCAGCGGGCGCTGGTCGTCGGAGCGCTGGGCGCGATCGTCCTGATGATCGCGGGCGCCAGCGAGCTGACCAAGAGCGGCGCCGGGCTGCTGGTCTGGCTCGCGGTGATCGCCTTCGCCGTGATCAGCCTGATCAAGGTCTGGGGCGACGCGCGGTCCAGCTACTGAGCTGAGGCTCACTGAGCACGGTTTCGGCACGTTCGCGTGCCAACGTGTCGGCCGGCGGCGCCTACCGTCGGCGCATGGCGTCGACCGCCAACGAGAATGGACAGGCCGCGGCGGAGCTCGTCGTGGTCGTCCCGTTACTGCTTGCCCTGCTCGCCGCGGTCGCACAGCTGGCCGTGGCCGGATACGCGCTCTGGACGGCCGGTGATGCGGCCCGGGCGGGGGCGCGCGCCGCGGCGGTCGGCGGCGACGCCGAGGACGCGGCCCGCAGTGCGCTCCCCGGTTGGCTCGAGCGCGGCGCGGAGGTTTCCGGAGGCGGCCCGGTCGAGGTCCGCGTCGAGGCCCCGGCCCTGCTGCCCGGCGTGCCGGCGATCCCCGTCAGCGCCGCGACCGCCCTCGACCCGGGAGTCGGGGGGTGACCGAGCGCGGCCAGGCCTCCGTCGAGCTGCTGGCGACGCTGCCGCTGGTGCTCGTCGCCGGGGTGGTCTGCCTGCAGCTGCTCGCCGCCGGATACGCGCTCACGCTCGCCGACGGCGCTTCCGAGGCGGGGGCGATCGCGCTCGCCTCCGACCTCCCGGTTGAGCCGGCCGTCGGGGCGGCGCTGCCGGGGTGGGCGGTCGATCGGGTCGAGGTCGAGCAGGACGGCGGCCTGGTGACGGTGAGCCTGCGGCCGCCCTCGCCCTTGGCGCCGATCGCACGCGCCCTCGAAGTCAGCTCCTCGGCGTGGATCCGGCGCCCGGACGCGGGGTCGGGCTGATGGCGGCGCTCGTCCTGGCCGCCGAGCTTCCGGGCGCGAGCGGGGGGCTGGCGCTGGCGGCGTCGACGGCCGTCTCGATCGCGCGCCGGGACGCGGCCGACGACCAGCCGGCCGTGCTCCTGGTCGAGGCCGGTGGCGCTCGAAGCCGTGGCCCGACGATGCTCGCCTCCGAGGCCGCGCGCGAGCTCGAGCACGCGCTGCGAGACGGGGGATTCGAATCCGCGGCGCGCGGCCGGCTCGCCTGGCTGCGGATCGCGGCGGAGGCCGGCTGGACGGACGCGCTGGCCGATGCGCTGCGGATCGCCGCCACGGCCCGCGCCGCGGTGGTCAGCCTTCCGGCCGCGCTCCTCGGTGAGGCGCTCGGCTGCGGCGCCATCGCACCCGACGCGGTCCTCCTGCGAGCGGACCTGCCGCGGCAGCGATCGCTCGCCGCCCTCGCTGCGATCGAGCTCCGTCAGGCGGGGCTGAGGATACGGGTGGCACCGCGCCCGATCGGCCGGGTGGGCGCCCGGCGGGCGCTCGCCGGGATCGACCCGGGGGGCGCCGCCTCGAAGCGCTGCGGTCGGCTGGCCCGGGGGCTGCTCGGCTCGAGCCGGCCGTCACGGTCGCGACCGTCATCGCGGCTGGTCGCCGAGGCGGGTCAGGCGCTCCCGCTCGTCCTCGGCGGGGTGCTGGCGCTGGTCTTCGCCACCCTCGCGCTGGCCGCGTTCGGCGGCGCGGTGACCGGCAAGTCGCGCGCCCAGCGGGCCGCCGACCTGGCCGCGCTCTCCGCGGCGCGCTCGATGCGCGACGACTTCGAGGGCCTCTTCGTCCCGGCTCGAAGGCCCGACGGCTCGGCGAATCCAGCCCACCTCGACAAGCAGGAGTACCTGGCGCGCGCCGCGGCGGCCGGTGCCGACGCCGCGAACCGCAACGGGGTCGGACAGGGACGGCTGCGGATCGAGTTCCCGGACCGCGACTCGTTCGCGCCCTTGCGGGTGCGGGCGGAGATCGGCGCCGAGCTCGACACGCCGGGAGCCCTCCCGCGACTGCCCGTCGGCGCGCACGCCGTCGCCGAGGCGGTCCCGGCCGGCACCGCCACCGCGGAGCAGGCACCGACGATGGCGACCGGAGGCGGCTACGCCGGTCCGCTCGTCTACCGCCAGGGCGAGGGCATGCGCCCCGACGTCGCCGGCGCCTTCGACCGGATGGGCGCGGCGGCTCGCTCCGACGGGCTCTCGCTGCTGATCACCGACGGCTTCCGCTCCGACGCCGAGCAGGCCGAGCTCTGGGCGGAGAACCCGGATCCGCGCTGGGTGGCGCCGCCCGGCACCTCGCTTCACCGCTGCGCCACCGAGCTCGACATCGGCCCGCCGGCGGCGTACGGCTGGCTGGCGGCGAACGCCGGGCGGTTCGGCTTCGTCCAGCGCTACTGGTGTGAGTTGCGCAGGTTCTTTACGGGGATCTCCAGCACCTTGGCGGGCGGCCCTGCCCCGATCCACATTGGCTCCTGGGCGTCGCTCAGCGCGTCGTGGTCCGCCACCTCCTGGTCGGTGGGCATGGGCTCCCCGGCGTCCTGCCACGCCTTGTAGGCGGCCGTCACGTCCGTGACCTCGTGGGCTCGGAGCACCGGCAGGACGCCGATCGTCCCGTCGGCCACCCTGTCGAGCCGGAACTCCTCGAAGTTCGCGCGCAGGCGCTCGTTCAGGTCGGCGAAGCTGCCGTCGCCGCCAAGGATCCGGCGCCGAAGCTCGTTGTACGCGTCGAGCATCCGGTCCTCGTCGGAGGGCTCGTCGTCCAGCGCCGCCAACTCGGCGTTCAGGGACTGGACCGCCTCGCGCGCGAGGTCCTTCTTCGCAGTATGCGCCTCCAGGGTCCCGTAGGCGATCTTCTCCTTGGTCTCGTCCCCGGCGTCGATGGCGGCGGTCCACCTCTCCCGCAGCTTCGTCTCCTGGCGGTCGAGGACGATCAGCTTCTCCTGCGCGGCCTCCGCCGAGGCGGTCAGCGTGGCGCGCCGCTGGTCGGAGCCGCTGGCGAGCTGCTCCGCCCACGCCTTGAAGTCGATGAACAGGCGGTCGAGGTAGGGGACTACGGCCTCGTCGATCCTCCCGGCGTCGAGGCGGGGCTGATCGCACTCGCCGGTCGAGAAGTGGACGTTTCCGCAGACGTAGTAGCGCTGTTGGCTGCCGTCCTTCCGCCTGTACGTGCTCGTCTGCGCGTACATGGTCTCGCCGCAGCGGTCGCAGACGGCTAGCTTCGCGAGCAGGTGGCGCTTCGGCGGGCGACCGCCCATCCGGCCGCGCTCCTTTGCGGACTCGCGGCCTGCCTTCGCGCGATCGCGCCCCGGGCGCATCGCGACGATCCGGTCGTACCTCTCGGGCTCGATCAGCGCTGGGTGCTGGCCGGGGCGAACCTCCGGCCTGTCGTTGCGTCGATACGCGCCGCCCTTGCGGGCGCCCTCGCCCCACCGGGCGACGCGGCCGGCGTACACGGGGTTGAGGAGCTTGCTCTGCACGGCCCGGCGGTTCCACGGTTTGCCGTTCTTCCGCCTGTGTCCGGCTTCGTTCAGCCGCCGGGCGATGCTGGGATCACCGAGTCCCTGCTCGCTTAGGTCGAACATCAGCCGCATGATCGGCTCGCGTTCGGGGTCAAGGCGGATGGTCGTGGCGGGGTTGCCGTCCGGGTCGATCACCTTCTCGGAGAGATAGCCGTCGGGCGCGGGTCCGCCGGGCCACTTGCCCGCCTCGAACGCGCTGCGCCGACCGCGGGCGACGTGGGCGCCGTGGTCCCGCGCGTACTTGTGATTCTGGACGCTCGCGATCCCGATGAACTCCTCCCGGAGGAACTCGTCGTCGCTCACGCTCCGCAGCCGCACGCCCTCGTAGAGCGCGTCGGCGTAGATCTTGGTCAGGCTGCGCTGGCCCTTCCGTCCGCTGCCGCGCGCCAAGCGGCTGGTGTGGAACACCCATAGCTCGGCGTCGACGTCGTCGGTCGCGGCCTCCCGGGCAGCCTCAAGGGCGGCTGCTAGTTCGGGACCACGCTCGCCGTAGAAGCCCGACACGCCCGACTCTGCGAACTCTCCGACGACCACTCGACCGCCCTCTTGCTCGACACGCTCGCGGACCTCGTCGGTCTGGCTCGCCGTCGACTGCTCCTGATGGTCGGGCGCGGAACGGGCGGCGTAGATCACGCAAGGGATCGGGCTCCCGGAGTCGCCGCTAGTAGCGTCCTTCACGTCAACCTCCTTCGTAGGTTGGCCGTGCCCCGGGGCGTTGGCGCGCCGCCGGGGCGTTTGTCCGATGGTATTTGGTGGCGGGTGCATCTCGGGACGACCGCCTAATAGACCGAGACGCCGTCGTCATGCGTCCGCGCGTCGTCGAGGAACCTGGCGAACGCACTCCACGACCCGTCGAGGTCACCCGCCCGCACCGCGGCGTCCACCTCCGCGGCGATGCGGCCGCAGGACACACCCGAGATGGTGTACCCCGTCGCGCCCACTTCCGAGGACTTGCACTCCTCGTCGAGGTCAAATCCGCGCGCTTCCAGCGCCCGACAAAGCACTGCGAAGCCGTGCAGCGTCAGCGACTGATGCGTGCGTACCTCGTGACCGTCAGCTCCGGTTCGGCTCGTCACCTCGGTGCGTGCGGTCCTGATGTCAAAGCTCCACGTCATGCGAAGCCTCCCTTCTCCGGCCTCCAGGCCAGTCTGAGTTGCGCGGGCCGCCGGATTGCGGCTCCGGAGTGAGTCTGGGACGGGCCTTCAATTTGCTTGTATTTCGCCGTGCCTCGCGAACGGCTGACCGACGAGGAGCTGGAGCGGCGGAAGGCAGAGGGGCGCCGCCGCCGCGACGCTCGAAAGGCGGTCGGTCTCACCCAGAAGCAGGTGGCCATGTACATCTCGTCGGCCCGTGACGGGCTGCCGATGTCGGCCCAGCAGCTAGGCGAGTTGGAGCGGGGCGCACGCGCCATCCCCGCCAAACCGGTTCCAGAGTTTCCCGGCGCCGGTCGCAGCATCGACGAGTTCGAGCTGCCCACGGTCGAACAAGCGTGGGATGCGGTGCTGAAGCCAGCCGAGGCCGAAGGCTGGAAAAGAATGCTCAGCGACCCCGACGCCCTCGAGGCCGACCGGGCCTCCTGGGACCCGGACGTGCTCAGGTGGTACGAACGCCAGAGGGGCCAACTCCACGACGAGAAGCGGCGCTAGGCGGAGGCGGCGCCTACGCGCGCCGGGCGTCGAAGGGGATAGGGCCCAGCGTCGGATGCATTCCGTCGATGCAAAGCACGATCACGGCCGCGTGGCCGCCCTCAAGCGGCGCCCGTTCCGCCAGCAACCGCAGGTCCGGGTCGAGCAGGATCAGGCCGTCCTCCGCGCGCGCGGAGTCGAGGACTCGTTCGACTTCCGAGCGCGGGATCACAGCGCACCGTCGTCGGCGCCGAGGTAGACGCGCTCCGTCCGCACCGTCTCGATCTCCTCGATGGATCCCGTGAAAAGCAGCGACGCGGCCTTGACGCGGATGGCCCAGTCAGGCTGGCCGTTCTTGGTGGTGGCGGTCAGCGCGGCCTCGAGGGTCGCCTTCGCCGTCGGCTCGGCGTCGAGCGCCCCCCGGCGGCCCTGCTCCACGAGCTTCGCGAAGTCCGGGCGCCGTAGCCAGCGCTGGATCGACTTGGAGCTCACCCCGACCTCGGCGGCGACGGTGCGGTGCCGGAAGCCGCGACCGATCAGCTGCGCGGCGCGCTGCTGATCGGGAGTGAGCGGCCTAGCCCGCGCCACGGCGGGACGGCCTCAGCGAGTACTGGGTCACCGCGTCGCGGAGCACCCGAGAGCGCGATCGGCCCTCGGCCTTCGCGAGCGTCTCGACCGCGCGGGCGAACTCGGGCGGCACCCACGCGGCGATCATCCTGTGCCCCGGCGGCGCGCTCATCGCCCCACACCGATCGCCGAGGCCCCCCGATGGCATCCCGGAAGGGCGGGGACCCCGGCGATCGGCGTGGGGCGGAATGACTCAGACACCGACGAGCGCCTCGCGCAGCCGCGCTGGGTCCTCCCCGTCCAGCGCTTCGCGGATCCGATCCATCTCGGCGTGCTTGCGCTCGGCGTCGACCTCGGCGCCGTGGACGTGCAGGAACTCGGCCCGCGCTCGCTTCGCCGTGTCGAGCGCACTGCGGGCGTCCTCCAGGTCGGACATCACCCGTGGGTCACGGACAACCAGCGTCCCGCCGGTGCCGGCGGTCTCGAAAACCAGGCCCGCGCGCTGCACCCGCTCGCAGAGCGCGCGCGTCAACGTGCGCTGCTCGTCGAGGTCGGCGACGCGCTGGCGGTGGCGAACCTGGTCGCGGTAGGCGGTGAGGTCGGCGGTGGCGTCCACCGAGACCTCGAACTCGTTCTGGCGGCGGCGCCAGGCCCGCTGGCGGCGCTCCCACGCGTCCGCCACCGCAGCGTCGTGAGCGGCGAGGCGCTCGCTGATTGGCGACTCACTCATCAGAGCGGCACTCGTCGCAGAGGACCCCGGTGAATCCCTCGTTCTCCACCTCGTAGGGGATGACCTTGCCGCAGCGGTCGCACCGTCGGCGCTGCTTCGCGAGCGCCGTGCGGATCGCCTTGCGGACGGGCGAGTCGGCGTTGAGGGGCTCGGTGGCCCGCTGCGCCGAGCCGAGCTCGACGCCGCCGTAGGCCTCCACAAGTCTGCGATACGCGACCCAGAAGCCGTCATCGTCGTGGTTGGGCTCCCGGCCCTCCGCCTCCTTGAAGGCGCCGATGAGCAGCGAGATCTGATGCTGAAGCTGGCCGACTGTGGTCGCGGGCTGGATGGTGGTCAGCGCGCCGCCCTCGTCGCCCGAGGTGTCGACGCGCAAGCCCCCGTCGCCGTCGGTGCCTATCCGCTTGGTGGGGTGGCGTTGGGTCGAGTCCGAGGCCGCGTGGAGGAATGACCTCGCGGCCGAGGCGTCGAAGGGCTGCGGGATCGGGATGCTCGCGAGCGCCTTACGGATCCCCTCGGACACGTCGCCGGGCTCGCGGACGTCCGCGGTCACGGGGGGCGGGGCGGAGTCCGCGGCCTTGCGGAACTTGCCCACGCGGGCGGCAGATTTCTGGACGGTGGCCATCGGTTTAAACCTATGGCGAGGGTCAGGGTCGGGGGAGGGGCTGCGGGCCTCGTGCTGAGGCCCGTCGCCGGTCCGGCCTTCGCCCCTCGGCGAGTACAAGCCCGGCCGGCGGTCGTGCGCCCCCCGCGACAGGAAACGGGCGGCCCCGTGAGGACCGCCCGTCTCCGGGTCCGCAAATTCGGTCAGTCGGACTTCGCGGGGACGGTTCCGGCGGCCTCCGTGACCGCCTTCGCGAGCAGCGCCGCGCCTTCCGGGCCGCCGGGGTGCAGGTACGTGACGCGGGCGTTCGTGCTCCGCACCGACGCGACGGTCCGGCCGCGCAACTTGATCAGCGAGTACGGGCCCTTGCCCTCGGCGACCTCGATCTCGTCGCGCAGCGCCTTCGGCAGCTTGGCGACGGCGGCGGCGGCCACCGCCGCGTGTTCCTTGCTCTCGGCCATGTTGGCCTCCTCCTCGGTCGCGGGCGCGGGGTGCGCCCGATCCCGAGACATGTGGCAGGTTGCGGGGAGGATCTAGTCGCGGGTCGCGTTGAAGCGCGTAAACCTCATCAGGCCCCCATCGGATCGGATAGCTTCCCGCCGTGGCGTCCCGCCCGACCTACTGCCCGCACTGCGGTGAGGAGGTCCAACACGCGACCGGCCGGTACTGCACCAAGTGCGGCGGCGATCTCGTGCAGGTCGACGAGACGAGTGCTGTGCCTGTTCCGAACGAGCCCCGGGTTCCGGCTCGGTCGTCGACCCCGAAGCCCGCAGCTTCACCACCTCAATCATCCAGTGGGAACGTCCTCTGCCACGGATGCGGCCAGGTCTGGGGGCCGCCGGGTGCGATCTGCACCGGGTGCGGGTCGCGTATAAGGGATCCGAACGCCTGGCGCCCCGCAGCTGCATTGGGAGCCCTTGCGGTTGTCGCGTTCCTGATCGCGGTCGCGCTCCAAGGTGGTGAGAGCGCGACGAAACACCCAGATCCAGTCGGGAGCGTGTTCACCGTTATCGGGGTCCTTGCCGGCCTGGGGGCACTCGCCCTCGGCGCGCAATGGCTTGGGCGCGTCGGGCCTGAGCAGCAGCAGTCGTGCTGCGGCTGCTCGTGCGTCGTGCTGCTGCTCGTACTGCCGGCGGCCGGGGTCGCTCTCTGGTCCGCGGGCGGCCCTGTTCTCGCCGCCGCGGTTTTCCCGTCCTGGGTGATCCTGGACCGGACCTGGCAGCTCGGGGCGCGGATCTATCTAGCGCTTCGACGCCGGGTTGCGGGCGACTGCTTTTGGCCCAAAGCCGATGTGGGCTTGTCGGGGCGGTACCCCGGACCACCCTGAATGGAATCGCGGTCAGGGTGCCTTGCGGAGAACTGCGCGCACCGACGTGTGGCGCCACGCGCCGCCGCCCTTGGCCGGGACGCCGTCCCCGTTCAACTGCTCGGCGATGGCCCGGAACGTTCGCCCGCCCCGACGAGCCCGGGCCATGCGGGCGATCACCCGCTGTTCGGCCTCGCTGCTCACCAGGTGCTCGCCCACCAGGTCCCAGCCGTAGGGGACACGCCCGCCGATATAGCCGTCGGTCGCAGCCTTGCGCCGCCGACCGCCCTGCATCCGGGCCACGGTCATGCCGCGCTCAAGCTGCGCGGCGGCGCCCATCACCTGCCGGACGAAGGTCCGCATCGGGTCGGCCGGGTCGTCCCGCAACACCGGGCGGTCGCCGACCACCTCCCACGCGTCGCCACCCGCCGCCCAGACGCGGGCGAGCACGGCCTCCTGAACGTGGAGTGCGCGGGCGAGCCGGTCGAGTCGGTGGACCACCAGGGCATCGGCCTCACCGGCCTCTATCGCGCTGAGCGCGCCGAGCAGCGCGGGCCGGTCGGCCTCGTCTAGAGCGCCCGACCTCCCCTCGTCGGCGTGGAGCCCGGCGAAGTCGTGGCCGTGCTCCCCGGCCCACCCGCGGATCGCCTCGTCCTGCGCCTCGATGCTGTCGCCGTCCGCTTGTCGCCGGGTCGAGACCCTGGCGTAGCCCACCACTCGCATGCGCTTCCTCCTCGGTCGCTGGTCACTTGTTGGCACTCATGTCCAGCGAACGTAAATGGCGGTCGGCGACGACGGGATCGCCACGGGCACCGGGTGGCCGGTCCCGCCGACGCCGAAGGGGACAGGGCCGATCCGTCCCAGCGCCCAGTTCACACCGTTTTCACGCTGAGTACCCGGGCGCAGCACGCGCCGTAGCTCAGCGGGCGTCTGCTTTTTGTCCGGCCTGTGGCGGGGTAGTGGCTCCGCGTGAGGATCGGAGTGCTCGCAGGTCTCGTCGCGGCGTCAATCCTGGCCGCCCCCGCACCCGCGAGCGCGATCGAGCCGTCGGACATGCGCGTGGGCGTCAACGTGTCCTCCGGACACGGCTACCGCACCAGTGTTTGGGTGCAGCTCGTCGCCCGAAAGCCGTGCAACTACGACGGCACCACCGTCGTGAAGTTCACCAACGCGGGTCGGTCGACGGACAACAAGACGCACAGGAAGTGCGACCGCATCGGTCTCTTCGAGCGCGAATCCACGCCTGACTGGGGCCAGGAGGAGTCCCTCGGGGGGAGCCAATTCAACCCCGACTTCGATGGTCCGGGCAGCTATGGCGTCAGGCTGAGCGTGAAGTTCAAGGGCAAGACGCTCGTGAGCGGCCGCTTCACGGTCGTGGTCAAGAGGATCCGAGAGCGCGAACGCATCTACGAAAACCAAGACGCGTTCGTCAACTACTGCATCAACCACAACGCCGAGATCCGCTCCCACAACGGGCGGCTGTACTGCGTGAGGCCCGGCGCGGTCCGCCAACGGATTCGAGACGTCAGGCTCCACCGGAACGTGCCCAGCTTCCCCTAGCCACATGTTCCAGGCTCCGGGAACAGGTGACCAAGGTGGCCTGTTCCCGCCCCTGGGAACAGGTGAGCGCCCGGCGCCGCCACGCGTTTGTACGTCGGGTACCGACCTGTTCCGGAATTGAGGAATAGGTCGGGAACAGGTCATCTGACGACCTGTTCCCCTGGCCCCACCCCCTACTTGTAGGGGTGGGGAACAGGTCGGGACCGGGAGCTCGGAGTCAGTCGGCGTCGCTTAGCGAGTACTGCAGCGAGCCGCGTGCGCCCGGCGCCTGCTTCACGGGTGACAGCTCGCTGAGCGCCAGCCGCCGCAGGGCGTCGGAGACCTCGCCTTTCCGGCCCTCGACCATGTCGCACACCTGCTTCTGCGTGAGCGGCCATGACTCCCGGTGCTTCCGGAGCACGGTCAGGATGTCCGCCTCGATCTTGGCGCGGCGCTCGGCGCCCTTCAGGGCAGCGGGATCCGCCTGCGGCTCGGACGGCGCGAACACGAACTTCCCGTCCTCGCCGCCGATGCGCCAGGACCGCTGGCGCGGAATCGGCGCGGAAACGGTGTTCTTGGTCACCTCGACGGTGAAGCCGCCGACCTTGTCGCGTCGGAACGGTGCGTCCTTGGTGACCGAGAGCTCGACCTTCGCCGCGGCGCCCTTTTGGCGCGACGCGACCGGGCGCCCCTTCTCGGAGTGGCCGGTGTGGTCGATCATCACGGTGGCGGCCCCCAGGCGGCGGGCCGGTGTGACGTAGGCCTGAGACCACTTCTCCACGTCGGTCCCGCTGTTCTCGTTGAGGCCCGCGTCGGCGAGGACCTCGGTCTGCGCGTCCACCACCACGAGCGCCGGTTCGCGCTCGCCGAGGAGGGCGCGCCACGCCGCCTTCGACTCCGACCCGCAGTCCATCGACGGGAACTCCATGTAGACGAAGTCCGCTCGGGCCTGGTCCGGCGTTGCGCCGAGCGTCAGCAGGCGGCCGGCGATGTTCCTCCGGCCCATCTCCTTGTCCACCCAGACGACGGACTCGCCCGTGCGAATCAGCGCGGCGGCGTCCGCGAGCACGAGCCAGGTCTTGGCGGACTCCCGCGCGCCGAAGACGACATGGTGCTCTCCCCTGACGAGCGACTCGGTCAGCATCTCGGGCTCGGTGACGCCGTTCTCCATCACGTCCGCGAGGTCGACGAGCCCGAGCAGGTCCCTTCGGCGCTCGAACTCCTCCGACTCCGTGACGTACGAGTCCCACCGCTTCCGTTCACCGTCGGTCAGATCGGGGCCGCCCTCGTCGCGCTCGTAGAGCCTGTAGAGAAGGCTGACCGGGAGCTGCGGCGGCGCGGTGGTGGGGGCGGCGGGGTCCGGATCCGGGGTTGGGTTTCGGGTTACCCTCGTCATGGGTTCTCCTTGGGGCCGTCTTCTGCGGAGGGGACGGCCCCGGGTAGTTGTCAGCGCTCCGCGGCGCGGAAGTTGGACTTGCGTGTTGCGTTGCGCGGGAGGGAGTCCGGGACCCCGGTCAGCGAGGTCACGGCGGCACCGAGGATCACCGCGATCGGGGTGTCGCGCTTGTCGGCGATCCGCCGAAGGGCGTCGGCCTGCTCGGGGCTTACGCGGAAGCGGATCGTGTGGCCAGGGGTTCGCATGGTGCCTCTAGATCGAACCTATGGCGAGGCACCAAGTTGGGGGAACGCAGGCGGCGCGCGGAGCCCAGCCCCGGCGGACCGAGACCCCGGATCGAGTCTGCATCGGGTGACGAATCTGCTTGTATCGCGCGGCTGCGACGCGGCACCCGGGGGCGTCGCCCCGCCCCGGTCGGTAACCGCCGCCGCCGGTGATACTCTCCTTCTGCGGTGCTCTCTGAGCGCCGACCGACAACGGCAGCCGCCTCGCGCGGCGAGCCAGCGTCACCGACATAACGCGACCTCGCGGCTCAGCCACCGAGGTCCTGGACGAAGGAGCACTCCGTGCCAACCTTTACCTTGCCGTACCAGGCGAGCAGGAAGTGGATGCAGTCCCGCATCCTCGCCGGCGAGCCGTTGACTAACCGGAAGCTCGACCTCGAGGTCGAGCTGGGCGAGCTCGACGAGGAGTTCCGCGACCGACTGGATCAGCTTCAGTTCGAAGCGACGTGGGACAGCGACGGTCGGGTCACCGTGTTCGACTCCGGGGTCGATCCCGCCGCCACCTACGGTGAGTCCGAATCGGACGCTCGGCCGATGGACGCCGACGTGATCGAACGTGTCGGTCGCCTCCCAGAACTGCCCGAGCCAACCGACAAGATCGAAACCGTTGTCGCTTCCTGGGAGCAGTGGCTGGAGAGCTACAAGGACGCGGCGCTGACCGTCATCTCGGCGTTCAACGCGCAGCCCCCGGCGTACGGAACCGACGGATCGATCTTTGCCATCGAAGTCGAATGGGGCCCGGTCCGACTCGATTTCGGCAACGGGGTTACGTCAGCGATCACGCTCGAGGATGGTGATCTGGCTGTTCGCGATGCCAAGGCCGCGTGGAGTCGGATCGAGTACATGCAGGCCCATCTCCCGAGCGAGAGCGTAAAAGCGGCCGAAGAGGCGGTAACCCCGTCGCCAAGCACCGGGAAGACGCTGGCTGAGCTGAAACCGGGCGACCGTGCCGCCAAGTTCCTGCAGCTTGCCCGAAAGCGCCACGAAGTCGCCCAGGCGCACGCCCGGGCGCGACTGACCGGCGAGCCCGACTTCGAGGCGGAGATGTCGAATTGGGCTGCCGATCACGGATCGGAACGGCTTCGGCTCGGCCTGGAAGACGGCTACCGAATGCACGCGAGATATCTCGCGGAACGACTCGCCGCCGAGGCTCCGGGCTTTTTCGCAATGCCCGTGCGCGGAACACCCAAGGATTGGGCCGCGGTCCAGAGCTCTCCGTCCGAGCGGGCGCTGAGGCTGCGGCGTCTCGTCGAAGCGGCGATGCGCGCGCACGCGGCGGAAGGCGACGTCGAGCCGAAGGTGCAAATCGTGACGGTTCGCAAGCCGCCGCACCAGATTTATCGCCCGGATTCGGACTCCTCCGACTACCCAAGCCGGAGGGGCTGGGATTGGGACTATGACTACGACGGCGACCTGATCGGCGGGATCGCCAAGCCGTTCGAGGCCGTGGTCGTGCTGAACTGGCTCGGCCGGTATCACCTGATTGGCGCTGTGGGCGGGGAGATCGGGATCAGCGCCTACGACATCTGGGCGGTCCCCGACATCAGTCACTTCCACGAGGACGGAACTGTCGATGCGCAGGATCCGGACGTCCCACAACCGGAAAGAGCGAAGAGGAAACCGCCGGGTCCGCCCGACGACGACATCCCGTTCTAGGGCGCCGTGCCCTCGGACCGCCTCGACCCGCGTCGGCGCTTCTCGCGCCGCCAGCGGCGCGCCCTTGCCGACGTAGCGGGCGGGCGGTGCGAGCGCTGCGGCGCGGCCCTCGAGGCCGATTTTCACGCTGATCACCGCATCCCGCACAGCCGGGGCGGCCGGACCGACGTCATGAACGGCCTCGCCCTCTGCCCGGGATGCAATCGCCAGAAAGGCTCACAAGTGCAGTCCTCAGACACCATCTCAACGACGACCCCCGTAGCCCTGCGAAATTGGCAGCGAGAGGTGCTCGGCCTCCTCGCCGATAGGCCCACCCGCTTCCTGATCGCGGCGACTCCCGGCGGCGGCAAGACCCTGCCGGCGCTTTTGCACGCGCAGCGCCTCCTCGAGGCCGGCGAGATCGACCGGATCGTCGTCCTCGCCCCGACTCGCAGCCTCACCGATCAGTGGGCGACCGCCGCCCACTGCCTCGGGCTCGTTCTGGACCCCGACAACCCGGCGGTGGAGGCGAAGGACATCGATGGCGTGGCGCTCACCTACAGCGCGCTCGCACACTCGGCCGAGCACCAGCGCACGCTCGCGGCGCGCACGGCGACCCTCTTCATCGCCGACGAGGTCCACCACCTCGGCGAGGAGCGCAGCCATGGGGACGCCTTCCGTCACGCGACGCAGGCCGGACAGGAGTTCCTGCTGCTGTCCGGGACACCGTTCCGCAGCGACTCGAACCGCATCCCGCACATCACCTACGACGAGGACGGCGTGTCGGTCCCGGACTTCACATACTCGTACGCCGATGCGGTGGCGGACGGGGTTTGCCGTCGAATCGTCTTCGAGGAGTGGGACGGGACGTTCTCGTGGCTGTCGGCGCAAGGGACGATGGAGGCGACCTTCGGCGACGACCTCGACCCGACGGACAGCGGCCGGCGGCTCCGGACCGCACTCAAGCCCGACCTGGCGGGGCTGAGGGCGATGCTCGCCGCGGCGGACGAAAAGCTCACTAGGGCGCGGCTGCGTCACGATGACGCAGGCGGGCTGGTGATCGCGATCAGCATCGAGCACGCGGAGGCGATCGCGCGTGTGCTCGCCGAGATCGTCGGCGAGGAGCCGGTCGTCGTCACCTCCGCCGACCGCGATGCCAACGACCTCATCGAGCAGTTTGCAGCTGGTCGACAGCGCTGGCTCGTTGCGGTGAACATGGTGAGCGAGGGCGTGGATGTTCCGCGGCTGCGGGTGGGCGCGTACGCGACTAACGTCACGACGCCCATGCGCTTCCGGCAGATCGTCGGGCGGTTTGTGCGGACCGGATCTGGTCCGCTCGATGAGCCGTCGTTCCTGTTCCTTCCTGCGGACCCCCGCCTCGTGGCGGAGGCCGAGCGCATCTCCGAGGAGATCATGCACACGGTCGAGGGCGACGAGGAGCCGGAACCCCCGAGTGCCGAACCCGGGCCGGCGGCCGACACAGGATCGTTCGCTCCCCTACAGGCGGAGATGGAGGCGATCGGCGCCCATGCCGACGGGGTCGCCTTCAAGGACTCATCGGAGGCCGCGGCGATCGTGACGCTGGCCAAGATCCACGGCGTTTCCGTTCGCGAGGTTGTGGCTCGATTCCCGGAGACCGGCGCGCGATCCACTGACGCGGAGCCGCTCTCGAAGCCGGCGACCCCGCGCCACGTCGAGGCACGAGCGATGAAGCGCGAGCGCAGACGCCTCGCCGGGCGGCTGTTCCACCGCCTGCGCGAGAGCCTCGGTGCCGGGGTGATCGATTACGCCGCCATCAACGGCTGGGCGAATTCGGCAGCCGGTGTTGGGGACGGAAGCGACCCGACCCTCGACCAGCGCCGAGAGATCAACCGCCTCCTCATCGAGGAAGCGGATCGGGTGGGTCGCGGGGAGCTCACGCGGATTCCGCACTAGGGGCAGGACCAGCGCGTGCCCGAACCTCCGAACTCGCGTCCATCGCCTGTTGAAGGTGTCGGATCGGCGGCGCGGGGTCAGCTTCGTTCCTGGGTCCCGTCGTGCGATTCGCCTATGGGAGGTTGTATGGGCTATTGGAGGGGAGATTGCAGTGTACTTGCATAGTAGTAGTAAAGGCCCATCTGAAACTGCAATCTATCTAGCCTAGACCTCGGCGGATTGCGGCCGATGGTATGTCATACTCGGACGCGTGAAAGTTCCCGTTCCGACTCGGCTTGAGCAGTTGACCGCGATCCTCGAGGAGTCGCAGCGGCCCGGACGCGTGCCGATCAGGAACTCGTTCGTCCAGCGTCGGCAGGGTCGGGCCGTGGAGCCGGGCGTACTGGCCGAGTTGATCCGCCGCCGCCGCCATTCGGCGCTGGATCAGGAGATGATCGCGCTGGCTTGGGCCAGCGGCGGGGACCACGACGTTCGGCGCAACTCTCGGATCTGGGCGCGCGCCATCGGAGTCCCCGATGACGAGGCCGGCCGCCGCACGGTGTCGCGCAACTGGCGGTTCCTGCAGGAGCTGCGGCTCGTGGAGGTGACGCGCGTCAAGCGGCTTGCGCGGGTCCAGCTGCTCCGCGAGGACGGCAGCGGGGACACCTACGCTCATCCGAGCATCACCGGGGCGAAGTACTTCCAGGTGCCGTTCATGTACTGGACCGACGGCTGGGTCGAGGAGCTCTCGCTGGCCGGGAAGGCGATGCTGCTGATCGCGATGTCCTTGCCGGACTTCTTCCGGCTCCCGGCGGCGCGCGGACCGGCCTGGTACGGGATCTCCTCCTCCACGGTCGAGCGCGGTCTGAGGGAACTACGCCGAGCCGACCTGCTCCAAGCCTGGCATGCCGCCAAGGTCGCCCCGCTCACGCCCGAGGGCTACACGATCGAGAACTTCTACCGGCTTCGGTTCCCCTTCGGGCCGCGCGGCCGAGTTGCGTCGGGCGTTCCGGACCAGATCTTGAAGTACGCAGACTTGCCCGAGTCGACGAGCCCGAGCGCGACAAGCCAGTCGGGGGAGGGCGAGGAGAGGGATCGCGAGCAACCGGCCAAGTTGCAGCGGTCCTAGGGCGAAGGGAGCGCGAGGGCCCAGGGACGGATCCCTGGGCCCCGCGTCACACCGGAACGGTAGTTCTGCGACGCCACGCGTGCAACTGCCGCGCCTGCATGCAGCCTCCCGTCCGTTTACCTCGGCCGACTGGAGCCCACGGGCACCGCGAGCGTCGGCAGGCATCGGCCGACAGAAAGCGGCCGGTACTCATGGGAGGCCTGGCACTACGGCTTCGACGCCGGTCCGGCACCGTGCTCGGCCGAGGGCGACGCGCTCGGCACGTCGGCCGCTGCCGAGCCGGAGCGGCCCGGAACCGGCGACGGGGCGTCCGCGGGGGCGACCCTGCCGTCGTTCGTGCCCGCCCGCTTCCGTGCGGCGATCGCTGCCGCGGCGCAGCGCTGGAACGTCTCCGGCGCCCTGCTCGCCGCGCAGCTCATGGCCGAGTCGAACTTCAACCCGTTCGCCGTGTCTCCCGCCGGCGCCGCCGGGATCGCCCAGTTCATGCCGGGGACGGCGGCGATGTACGGCCTCGACGACCCGTTCGATCCCGAGCGCGCGATCGACGCCCAGGCGCACCTGATGTCGGACCTGCTCGGCCAGTTCGGCGACGCCTCGCTGGCGCTCGCCGCCTACAACGCCGGGCCGGCGCCTGTCGCCGCCTGCGGCTGCGTGCCCGCGATCCCGGAGACCCAGGCGTACGTCGCTCGCATCCTCGGGCTGATCGAGGGCTCCGGGGCCAGTCCGGTCGCGACCGCCGAGCCGCTGCTCGAGGTGCGGCTGGTCGATTAGCTACTCGGCGGAGTAGTCGGGCTTACGCACCGCGTCGGCCGGGATGTACCAGAGGTCGACCGCCTTGCTCGTATCGGGGCCCGCGGCGCGTCCGCCGATACGGACCTCGCTGTCGACGCGGCCGCCGAGCTCGCGCACGGCTTCGCTGATCAGCTCGCGAGCCTCGGCCTTGCCGGCACCGAGGTCGCGCAGGGCGGCGACGGCGCGCTTGCCGTTGACCTGACGCTCGTTCGTATGGGTGTCGCTGCCGATCACGTTCACCGGGTCGGTGACGATCTCGGTCGCGTCCTTGACGTCGGGCACGGCGCCCAGCCTACGCGTTGAAACGCCGCTAGGCTCCCGCGCGATGCCACCTTTGACGATTTCCGGGATCGACGAGCTCAAGGAGCTGATCGGCGAGCCGATCGGCCCCTCCGAATGGGTCGAGGTCACCCAGGAGGACATCAACAAGTTCGCCGAGGTCTCCCGCGACGACCAGTGGATCCACGTCGACGTCGAGCGCGCCGAGCGCGAGAGCCCGTTCGGGACCACCGTCGCCCACGGCAACCTCACCCTGTCGCTGATCGACGGCCTGCGGCTGAAGCTGATCAGCCAGGAGGGCGTGAAGATGGGGATCAACTACGGCTGGAACAAGGTCCGCTTCCCGGCTCCCGTACCGGCCGGGTCGAAGGTCCGCGCGACGGCCGAGATCCAGTCGGTCGAGGAGCTCGGCGACGGGTGGGTCCAGGTCGCGACCAAGTTCACGCTCGAGCGCGAGGGCGGCGAGAAGCCCGTCTGCGTCGCCGAGTCGGTCGGCCGCGCGCTGCGCGAGTAGCGGCGCGTCCCGCGCCACGCTGCGACGGCCGCCGGCGCCGTTTGGTAGGCAAGGAGGGACCGGGTAGGGTGGCTGACGTGCAGGGAACCGTTCTATGCCGGAAGGACGGTTCGCCGTGCGAGTACCAGCGATCTCCGTAGTCGCCGCGGTCATCTGCCTCTCCGCCGTCGTGGCCGTGACGCCCGCCGTGGCCGCCGCCCCGTCGGCGAGCACGTTCGGCTCGGACAACATCACCCCGAGCGGCGCGCGGGTCACCGGGCTCATCGTGGGTGACGGCGAGCCGACGACCTACCGGTTCCAGTACGGCCTGACGGACTCCTACGGAAGCCAGACGCCGGACAAGGCCGGGCCATCGTCCGGCACTCAGGGAGTGGTCGAGACGATCACCGGGCTCGCACCAGACACGATCTACCACTACCGGCTCACGGCGAGCAGCGCGTCGGGGACGGGTGAGGGCGTCGACCGGACCTTCAGGACGCTGCCGGCGGGCGCGACCGCGATCCTCGACAGCAACGCGCCACCGACCAGGGCAGACCCCTACCCGGCCACGGAGCAGGTGGACGGTCTGAGCGGCGCGATCGCCGACGTCAACATCACCCTCGAGGGGCTATCGCACCCGCGGCCCGACGACATCGACCTGGTCCTCGTGGCGCCGGACGGCGATTCCGTCGAGTTGATCTCCGATGCGGGGGGCGCTCAGGACGCGTCCGGGGTGACGCTCACGCTCAACGACGAGGTGCCGACGGCACTTCCGGATGACGGACCCCTGACCAGCGGGACCTTCAGGCCGGGCGATTTTGGCGCGGGTGGCGATTCGTACCCGGCGCCGGCGCCCGCGGGTGCTCTGTCCTCGCTGTCGGCATTCGACGGCGGCGATCCGAACGGGACCTGGCGCCTGTTCGCGGTCGACGACACGAACGTCTCGTCGGGATCGATCAACGACTGGAGCCTCGAGATCGATACCACCGACACGGCGACGCCTCCGGACGAGCCGACGGGCCTGACCGCGTTCCTCACCCACAGCGCCACCGGCGACGTGGCGCTCGACTGGGACGACATGCAGGAGGCGGAGTCGTATCGGGTCTCCGTCTACCTCGAGGGCGGGGCCGTGCCCGAGTTCCCCGCGGCCACGCCCATCGTCAGCAGCCACACCGTTAGCCCCCTCCGCAACGGCATCAGCTACTGCTTCGACGTCAGCGCGGTCAACTCGGTCGGGGAGAGCGAGGCCGCCCGCATTTGTGCGACGCCGGTCGCGGCCCCACTGGTGTGGGGGTTCTGCGGCGCCCGTGACTGCGTCGAGGTCAACCAGGATGGCACCATGGTGACGCTCCACAGTTTCGTCAGTCCCAACGGTTTGGCGACAAGCGCCCTGTTCGAGTACGGCAAGCGCGGCCGCGAATACAGGACCGCCGTCACCGAGATTTCGCCGGCCGAATTCGTCGGCATTGCCGTCGGCGATATCCCGACAAAGTCGCTGGAGGCCGGGGAGAGCTACCGGTACAACGTCTTTGCGGTCAACGCTCAGGGAGGGGCGGAAGGGGAACGGAGGACGTTCACCGCCCCTGGCACGGCGCTGAAGAAGTCGCAGACCGGCGATTCCGTCAAGGCCAGCCACTCCCTGCTGGCGCCGGCCGCCCGCTTGACCGCCAGCCTCGATACGTCCGCGAAGGCCAGCGGCAAGCGGAGGGTCCAGGTCGGGAAGCTCGTCAAGCGCAACCTCGCGGCGGGCACGGTTCCATTGCGCGTGAAGCTGAACGCCGAGGGCCGACAGGCGCTCGAGCGGCTCGGCAAGCTCGGCCTGCGCCTGCGCATCTCGGTGAAGCCGAAGGACGGCGGACCGACGGTTCGCACCACGAACAAGGTGACGCTGACCGGCTGAGCCGTCAGCGCCGCGGCGCGACGAACGCGACGCTGTCGCGCGTGCAGACGACGTCGCGGTGACGGGTGGTGAATCCGATCGTGCCCTTCGCCTTACTACCGTTCTTTGTGATCCTGCCCTTGACCTCGAGCTCCCAGCCGGAGTCGGGCTCGCCGGAGTAGGAGAAACGCCTGTCGGACCCGACCTTGAGTCCCAGCTCGAACGGCCCCTTGGGCCCGATCCGCTGATCGTAGCGTTGGTCGCCGAGCTCGCAGTGAGACAGGACGATGAAGTTGACCGCGGCGATCTTGACGACCTCGTCGCGGTGCTCCTTCGCCCGTAGCTTCACGTACCAGTCGCCGACGTCGCCGCTGCTTCGACCTTCGAAGGCGGTGTTGCCGGCCTGAGCGGCCGGTATTCCGAGCGCCACGACGACGACGGCCAGCCCTGCGATCTTGATTGCCCGCATACGCCGACTATAGGCCCATCGTCCTCGCCGCCCTCGGGCCGCGCCCGTCAGTTGACGGTCAGCGTGCCCTCCATGCCGGCATCGCGGTGCCCGTCGACCGAGCAGTAGTACGTGTAGGTCCCCGGCTCGAGCTCGACGGTCGCGCTGGTCGAGCCACCGGCGACCGTGTCGGTGCGCCCGATCTCGCCGCCGCCCTCGTCCTCGATCACGACGTCGTGCTCGAGCCCGGCGGGATTGTCGAACTCGATCGTGTTGCTGCCGGCCGAGGCCGTGAGCTCGGTCTGCGTGTAGGCGAGCGCGCCGTCGGGATCGGCCTCCACGGCGATCGTGCCGCCGCCCCCACCGCCGCCGGTATCGGCGGCCGGTGTCGTCGTCTCCGGAGCGGCGGACGTCGTTTCATCGTCGCCGCCGCAGGCGGCCAGGCCGAACGCCGCCAGCGCGAGCACGGCGATCATGACTCCAAGCTTCTTCATCTGGGGCGATCCTTTCCTCGGGGGTGGCTACAACGCTAGTTGTTGACGAGCGCCAGCGTGCCCTCCATACCCGCCTCGCGGTGCGAGTCAACCGAGCAGTAGAAGGTGTAGACGTCGGATTCGGCGCTGATGCTGATCTCGGCCGAGTCCTTGCTGATCACCTCCGACTGGCCGATCACGTTGCCGTTCGCGTCCTCGATCGTGACGTCGTGGTCGACTGAGGAGGGATTCTCGAAGACGATGTGCGGTTGGCCGGCGGCGGCCACGAGCTCGGTCGTGTCGTAGGCGAGCGCGCCTCCGGGGTCGGCGGTCAGCGTGACCGTGCTCGGCGCCGGGCTGCCACTGGTGTTCGTGATCGGCGGGCCGCTCTGGTTGGTCGAGGTCGGCGTCGAGGCGGCCGATGACGTCGTGTCCTCGTCTCCGCACGCCGCCGGCCCGGCACCGAGCAGGGCGAGTCCCGTGACCGCAATCGCGTGCCGGCGCCTCATCGCCCGGTGAACGTCGCCTCCCGGCCCTCGAAGAACGCGGTCACACCCTCGCGGAGATCCTCGGTGCCCATCGAGTCCGCGATCCCGTGGCGCTCGACCTGCAGGTGCTCCGTGAGCGAGTTGTCGAGGCTCTGGCCGATCAGCAGCTTCGCCATGCGCACGTAGTGCGGGGCCTTCGCGGCCAGCTTCTCCGCCTTCGCCCGCGCCTCGGTCATCAGCTCCTCCGCAGGCACGACCTTCGAGACGATTCCCATCTCCAGCGCGTCCTGCGCCGACAGCAGCGGGTCGTTGAGCAGCAGCTCGAGCGCCTTCGCCGGGCCGACGACGCGCGGCAGGAAGTAGGTCATGCCGCCGTCCGGCGACGCCCCGATCCGCCCGTAGGCGCAGACGAAGGCCGCGCTGTCCGCGGCGATCCGGATGTCGCACATCAGCGCGAGCGAGAACCCGGCCCCGGCGGCGACCCCGTTGATCGCGCCGATCACCGGATAGGGGATCCGGCGGAAGTCGACGATCGCCTGGTGCAGGAGTTCGGCGCCGCGGCGGACGTTGGACGGCAGGTCGACCTCCGGATCGTCGACGCCGCCCTTGAACCAGTTGACGTCGCCCCCGGAGCTGAACGCGCGCTCACCGGCTCCCGTGACGATGAGTCCGCGCAGCGGCGCCTGGTCGGCGAGCCACCCGGATGCCACGGTCAGCTCGAAGATCATGTCCGGGCTCATCGCGTTCAGCGAGTCCGGACGGTTCAGGATCAGCGTCCCGATCTCGCCGTCGACCTCGATCGAGAGGGTCTCGAGCTCGGGAGGGGAGGGGATCGTCGTCGTGCTCATCGGCTGCTCCTGGTTCGGGGACCGGTGCAGCCTAAGGGGTCGTCAGCCGGAGCCGATCACCACGGCCGAGATGTAGGCATTGTCGATGTCGGCCTCGTCGGGGGCCGGGTCACCAGTATCGAAGTCCTTGCAGTTGAACTCGAACGGGTGCGAGCCCGCGGGGAGCACATCGGTCAGCGCGTGCATCGCCACGGGCTGCTCGAAGACCTCCGCCGGATGATCGTCGTCCGCCCAGTCTCCGACGTGCGTCGGCACGCCGATCTCCGTGGTCTCGTCCACCTGGAGCTGGCACTGGGCGTGGACGCCGACACCATCAGCGGACACGTTCTCAAACCCGGCGGTGACGACCACCATTGCCCGGCCGGCGTGCGGGAAGGTGATGCTGACGTCGGCGCACGTCTCGAATACCTCGGGCAGGCTCCCGGTGCACTCGTTGTCATCGGCTGTGTCGCTGCGCCCGACGACGAGCGCGCTCGAGTCGAGCCCGTCCAGGTTGTTCGCGTTGGTGGCGCCGGCGGCGAAGTCCGCGGACGTCGCCGACGGGACCTTGCCGAGGGCCCCCTCGAAGATGTCGGCGCCTCCGAGCGCGTTGCTGGCGACCTCACTCGTTCCCACCGCGTCGGCGGCGATCTCGGGGGTGCCGACCGCGTCGGCGGCGATCGCCAGGTTGTCGACCGCGCTGCCGCCGATCTGGGCGTTGGCGACGGTTCCGGTCAGATCGCCGCCGACCGTCAGGCCGCTCTCGAAAATCTCCGTCCCAGTGAGCGAGTTGGTGTCGGCAACGTCGGCGCCGGTAATCGTCCCGTCGACGATGTCCCCTCCCGTACCACCGCTGACCGCGCCCGCCGCGATCGTCGGATCCGGGTAGTTGCCCGTCAGGTCCCCGCCCGCGGCGCCGCTGAGCGGCACGCCGCTCAGCGTCGACTCGTCGACGTCGGCGCCGGTGATCGTGTTGTCGGCGACCTCGCCGCCGGCGCCGCCGCTCACCGCTCCGGCCGCGATCGTCGGGCCCGGGTAGCTGCCCTCGAGATCACCGCCGGCCGTCGCGCCGTTGAACTGGGCGGCAGCCGCGATGTCGGCGTCGGTGATCGTGTCCGCGGCGATGTTGTCGCCGGTGAGGGCGTACGGCCCGGTGTCCCGGGCGACGTCCAGCGTCCTCACCTGCTGGGGGCCGATGTCGCCGGTCCGCACCTCGCCGTTGATGATGTCGGCGGAGTCGATCGAGTTCGGCGCGCCGTGGCTCGCCACCGAGATCCCGCCCAGCGCGAGGTAGATCGCGATCAGCCCGAGGACGTTGTTGCGGATGTATTCGCTGATGCGGGTCGACACCGGGCCCCTCCGTGGGCGGGGTTGTCGGCCGACCTTACAACCCGATTTCCGCCACCGCAAGGGTTTCGGCCCCCGCTGGGCGCTGGCCTATCTTTGAGTGCGATGGCGGACGTCGACGAACAGCGCCGCAGGCTGCCCGACCAGCCGGGCGTCTACCTGTTCTCCGACGCCGAGGGCAAGGTCATGTACGTCGGTAAGGCGACCTCGATCCGCAAGCGGGTGGCGGGGCACTTCTCCGGCAAGACCTCGCGGGGCAGCTTCGGGTTCGTCGACCGGATCGCCTCGATCGACTTCCTGGTCACGGAGACCGAGGCCGAGGCGCTGCTCGCCGAGCAGCAGTTCATCAAGCGCCACCGGCCGCGCTTCAACATCCGGCTGCGGGACGACAAGTCGTACCCGTACATCGGGATCAGCCTGGACGAGGACTTCCCGCGCGTGTACTTCACCCGCGAGCGCCACCGCTCGTCGCGGATCTACTTCGGCCCCTACTCGTCGGCGAAGCGGGTCCGCGAGACGCTCGACCTGCTCGGGCGGCTGTTCCAATACCGCACCTGCGAGGGCCCGGAGCCCGGCCGGCGCTCCGGGGTGCCATGCCTCGACTACTACATCAAGCGCTGCGGGGCCCCCTGCGTCGGGTACGTCGACCGCGACGATTACCGCCGCGGGATCGACGCGATCGTCGACTTCCTCTCCGGCCGTTACCGCGACGTCGAGCGCGACCTGGAGCGCAAGATGTCGGAGGCGGCCGCCGACGAGGAGTTCGAGCGCGCCGCGGTTCTCCGCGACCGGCTGGAGGCGGTGCGCTCGCTGATGGAGCGGCGCTCGGTAGCGGGCGAGCAGCTCGACTCCGCCGACCTGGTCGCCGTCGCGGTCGAGGGCGTCGAGGCCAACGCCCAGGTGTTCCAGGTCCGCGACGGCGCGCTCGCCGAGCGCCACAGCTTCTACCTCTCGAACGAGGCCGAGGGCGACGAGGCCGAGGTCACCGAGGAGTTCCTCGCCCAGTACTACGGCGCGGCCCCCGCGATCCCGCGGCTGATCGTCCTCGGCCCGGCGCTGCGCGACCGGGGGGCGCTGCTCACCGAGGCACTCTCGTCGCAGCGCGGCGGCCCGGTCGAGGTCAGGGTCGCCGAGCGCGGCTCGAAGCGGCGGCTGCGCGAGCTCGCCGAGCGCAACGCCGTGCTCGCCCTCGCCCAGGACAAGCTGCGACAGGAGCGCCGCCGCGCCCAGCGCGTCGACGCGCTCTCCTCGCTGCAGGACGCGCTGGGGCTCGAGGCGTTGCCCGTCAGGATCGAGGGCTACGACATCTCCAACATCGGGGGCGAGCACACGGTCGCCTCGATGGTCGTCTTCCAGGGTGGCGCCCCCCGCAAGGCCGACTACCGGCGGTTCCGGATCAAGGGGAACTGGCGTCCTGCGGCAGACCCCGACATCCCCGGACGCGAAGCGGAGGAGATGGCGGGCCCCAATGATTTCCGGTCGATGGAGGAGGTCCTATCGCGCCGGGTCTCGCAGCTGCTCGAGCAGTCGGATCGCTCGCCGCACGACGCCGAGCGCGACGAGAGCTTCGCCTCCGTCCCGGACCTGATCGTGATCGACGGCGGCAAGGGCCAGCTCTCGGCCGGGATGAAGGTCCTCGGCCCGCTGATCGACCGCGGCACCGCGGTGATCGGGCTCGCGAAGCGCCTCGAGCAGGTCTACCTGCCGGGGCGCTCGGAACCGCTCGAGATCGCGTCCGACTCCGAGGCCCTGCAGCTCCTCCAGCGGGTCCGGGACGAGGCCCATCGGTTCGCGCTCGACCACCATCGCAGCAGGCGTGGCAAGGCCATGACGAGCTCGCTGCTCGACGAGCTGCGCGGCGTCGGCCCGAAGCGCAAGCGGGCGCTGCTCGAGCATTTCGGCTCGCCGGAGCGCCTGGTCCGGGCCTCGCGCGAGGAGCTCGAGGCGGTCCCCGGGATCCCCGGCAAGCTCGCTCGCGAGATCCACCGCCAGCTCAACCGCGCCGGATGAACATCGTGGACCGCGGCCAGCAGCTCTTCGGCGACGAGGTCGAGCTGTTCGTGATCACCGGCTACTCCGGCGCCGGCAAGTCGGAGGCGATCGCGGCGTTCGAGGACTCCGGCTACTTCTGCGTCGACAACCTGCCGCCGCGGCTGATCGCCTCCCTCGGGGAGCTGTTCGCCCGCGGCCAGAGCTCGGTCCGCCGGGCAGCGGTGGTCACCGACGTGCGCGGCGGCGAGTACTTCGACGACCTGCTCGCGGTCCTCGACGAGCTGCGATCCGAGGGCCTCGCCCCGGTCCTCGTGTTCCTCGAGGCCAGCGACGAGACGCTGGTCAACCGGTTCAAGGAAACCCGCCGCCGCCATCCGATGGCCCCAGACGGACGCATCCTCGAGGGCATCCAGGCGGAGCGCGCGGTGCTCGGGGCTCTGCGGGAGCGCGCCGACGTCGTCGTCGACTCGACCGGCCTCACCGGCGCGATGCTGCGCCGAAAGATCGCCACCGACCTGCTGGCGCCCGGGTCGAGCGCGAAGCTCGCCCTGACGCTGCTCACCTTCGGGTTCAAGAACGGGCCACCGCGCGACGCCGACATCGTTCTCGACGTGCGCTTCCTGCCCAACCCCCATTACCGCGAGGACCTGCGGCCGCTCACCGGCCGCGACGCCGCGGTCGTCGAGCACGTCGAGGCGGGGGAGCTGGCCAGCGAGTACTACCACCGCCTGCTGCCGCTGCTCGACTTCCTGCTGCCGGCCTACGTCGCCGAGGGCAAGACCCACCTGACGATCGCGATCGGCTGCACCGGTGGCCGCCACCGCTCGATCACGGTGGCGGACCGGCTCGCGCGCCACGTCTCATCGCGCGACGACGTCGCGCCACGCGTCGTCCATCGCGACGTCGATCTCAGCTGAGCGGGGCGAGGGTCCGGGCGGTCAGCACTTGTGCAGGAGCCGCTGGTGCGCCTCGATCCGCTTCAGCTCCAGCTCGGGTCTCCCGAACAGGATCTGAAGCTGGAGCTTGCGCAGCGACCGTCCGCAGCGACGCTTGCCGTCGCTCGCGACGCAGGCACGGAGCAGGCGGGCGTAGCGGCGCTCGCGACCGTGGCGTTCGCCGCGCGCCGCCCGGATCACCTGGCGCCGCGCGCCGACGAGCGCTCGTGTACACGGTTTCGCTGTCCGCCACAGGCGCGGATACGGCTCCAGGACCCCCCGCCTGCAGTGGGTCTGGGCGGACGGTGTCCCGGCGCGGTTGGCGAACTCGCAGAACGCGCGCTTCGGGCGAATCGGGTCGACGGAGAGCAGGACCCCATGGCCGCGAGCCTGATCGTCGGCCGGTACCTCGTAGCGCTCGTAGAGGGTGTGGATGAGGTAGGCGTCGACGTCGGGCATCGTCAGCATCCGGCGGTACTGGCGCAGCAGACCCTCGGCCTGGTCGCGCTCCGACATCCCATCCCAGCCGGTGGTGCTCAGGGCGGCCTCCGTGATCCAGAAGCGCAGGCGGCGGTCACCGTGCGCGGCGCTCGAGCGGCGGGCCGACTTGAACGCCTTCGCTAGCGAGCTGCCCTCGCCCATGTAGACCTGCTGGAACACGAAGTGGAAGCTGAGCGCGTCCATGTTCCCGCCGATCCCCGGGTTCGCCTCGTAGGCGCGGTCCAGGAAGTCGCGCATCGGGATCACGGTCGGGTTCCCGCCGGCGTCGTACCAGTATTCGAGCGAGGAGGCGAGCGCCCCGCCGAGCACGGTCGCCCGCGGGTTGACCGCCTTGATCGCGGCGTGGGCGTGGGCCAGCAGCTCGGCGTAGCGCTCGGGGTCGGGACGCGGCCGCCAGAAGTTCTCGATGTTGGGCTCGTTCCAGATCTCGATCGCGGCGAGCGGGAAGCGCCGCGCTACCTCGGCTGCGAACTCCTCCCACTCGTCGAGCATTGCCCGCGCGGGCGGGTACTCGCAGCCGCGGTGGGCCGTGCAGGTCCGCGCAAAGGGGTCGAGCACCGGATCGTCGCGCGCCCAGGCGGGGGCGAAGCCGATCGTGATGACGGGCTTGATCCCGCGGTCGGTGAGCGCCTGGTACATCCGCTGCGCGCGAAGCCAGTTGGGCTCGCTCCACTGGTCGCGCTGGGGCTCGACGCCGCGCCAGTCAAGCCCGAACCGGTAGGTGTTCCCGCCCGCAAGCCTGGTTGCGGCAGCGGCCTGGGCGGGCGTGAACGCTGGATTCGGATAGGTCCAGGCTTCCTCGTGGAAGCCGAACAGCTTCCCGTCCGGGGGCGGGACGGGTAGCCGGATCGCCTCGTTTCCCCCCGGATTCAGCTGGGCCTTGCGAGCCTCGGGGGCAGCGCCCGCCGCGGTCGCGATCGCGCCCAGGACCACCAACCCCGCCAGAATCCTCAGAGGCATCCGTACCCCTCGTCCCATGCGCGCGAAGGTACCGGTTGACCGCCACCGATGCGCCGTCGAATCATGTCCCCGCGGGGGCCGGCCCGCGGCAGTCGACCGGCTCGGCGAGCAGGCGCGCGAACGCGCAGTAGACGGGGAACGGGTGAAACCGTCCCGCGGCGTCGCGCTGCGAAACCCAGCCGTAGCCGTCCCCGCCGATGATCAATGCGTTCGGTTCGACCAGGGTGTGGAAGAGGGCCGCGTCGAGGTCCGGCGCGCGCTCGAGTTGCTCGTAGAGCGCGAGCAGCGCCGCCGCTTGCTGGTCGCGGCTGACGGCGTCGCCGGCCGGCACGCCGATCTCCGTGACCCAGATCCGGGCGCCCTCCTCCCCGTGCGCCGCGAGCACGGCGCGCGCCTCGTCGAGGCCGCGTACCTCGGTCGGCGCCGCTCCACCGGCGCTCACCTGGGGATAAAGGTGGACGTTGAAGGCGTCGACGAGGTCGCCGGCCCCGGCGGCGAGGGACCGGTCCAGGAAGGTCCTCAGCGAGAGATCGCCGCTCGCGGTGTCGTCGTAGGCGCGATCGGAGAGCCCACCCATCAACACCGGCATCGACGCGTCGACCGCCTTGACGCCGTCGTGGATCGCCCGCAACACCTCGACGTAGCGCGCCGGGTCGGGCGCCGCCCAGAACAGGTGCAGGTTCGGCTCGTTCCACGCCTCGACCGCGACCGCATCCGGATAGCGGGCCGTGACGGCCGCGGCGAACGAGCGCAGCTCGTCGTAGTGCTCTGCCAGCGGCGGGCTGGTGCAGCGGCCCGGTGCGCAGGGCAGGGCGGGATCGGCTGCCCACGGCGGCGAGGTGGTGATGTGGATCAGGGGCGCGATGCCGGCGGCGAGAGCGGCGCAGTAGAACGGGTCGGTCGTCGTGAAGTCGTAGCGGCCCGGCTGCGGCTCCATCGCCTGCCACTGGGCGACGCTGCGCCAGACGCTCGAGCCGGCGGCGCGCTGCATCGAGGCGCTCTGCTCCGGGGTGTCCTGATGGGCCAGGTAGGCGCCGTCGTTGAACCCGATCGGCAGGTGGCCTCCGGGCCCGCGCGCGATCAGCGGGCCGGCCGCCGGATCGCCTGTGGCCTCGAGCGCAGGAGGCGTGGCCGATGCGCACGTCGCCGCAGCCGGGAGCGGGCCGAGGTCCGGTTCGGATCGATCGCCGAACGGCCCGAGGTCCGCGGCGATCGCGACTCCGACCAGCAAGCCGAACGCGAGGAGCACCGCCGCGACCAGCCGGCCAAGCTCCGAGGTCGCATCGCTCCCGGCCTTGGAGTTCGCCGCGCGCACGTCCCTAGAATGCCGCACCCATGTCGGCGCCTGTGATCCACGCGTCCGGGCTCCGCAAGGCGTATGGGGACGTCGAGGCGGTGCGCGGCATCGACCTTGAGGTGACCGAGGGCGAGGTCTTCGCGTTCCTGGGCCCGAACGGCGCCGGCAAGACGACCACGGTCGAGATGCTCGAGGGCTACCGCGAGCGCAGTGGGGGCGAGGTCTCGGTGCTCGGCGTCGACCCCGGCGCCCCGACGCGCGACTGGCGCGAGCGGGTCGGGATCGTCCTGCAGCACTGCCGGATGCGCCCGGAGCTGACGGTGCGCGAGACGCTCGCCCTGTACGCCGGTTACTACCGCGAGCCGCTGGACATCGCCCAGACGATCGCCCACGTCGGCCTGACCGAGAAGGCCGATCAGCGCGCCGGGACGCTGTCCGGTGGCCAGCTGCGCCGCCTCGACGTCGCCGTCGCGCTGATCGGGGATCCCGATCTGCTCTTCCTCGACGAGCCGACCACCGGCTTCGACCCCTCGGCCCGCCGTCAGGCCTGGGACCTGATCGCCGGTCTGCAGGAGCTCGGCAAGACCGTGTTCCTGACGACCCACTACATGGACGAGGCCCAGGTGCTCGCCGACCGGGTGGCGATCATCGTCGCCGGGCGGATCGTCGCCGAGGGCCCGCCAAACCGGCTCGGCCGCGAGGCGGCGACCACCGAGATCCGCTTCATCGCCGACGGCATCGATCCGGCGGCCGTCCCGCTGGCGGGCGCGACCGCCGTCCTGGACGGGCGCTTCGTCGTCGCCCGCACCACCGAGCCGGTCAAGGCCCTTGGCGAACTGACCGCCTGGGCGATGCGTGAGGGACGCGAGCTCACGGGACTGCGGGTCGGCAGCCCGAGCCTCGAGGAGATCTATCTGGAACTGACCGCGGAGACCGACCGATGAGCGGCGTCGCCCTCGCCCTTCATCAGTTCCGCTACGACCAGAAGTCGTTCTGGCGCAACCCGGGTGCCGTCTTCTTCACCGTCGCCCTGCCGCTGATGTTCCTGTTCATCTTCGAGGGGATCTTCGGCGACGACACGCTCGACGAGCTTGGCGGGCTGAGGACGTCGACCTACTTCGTGCCTGCGATCCTCACGCTCGCGGTTGTCTCGGCGACCCTGCAGAGCGTTGCGATCAGGCTCACGGTCGACCGCGAGAACGGGATCCTGAAGCGGGGCCGAGGCACCCCGCTGCCGAACTGGGTCTTCTTCGCCGGCCGGGTCGGCAACGCGATCGTGATCTCGCTGCTGATGCTGGTCATCGTGCCGGGGGTCGGACGCCTGCTCTGGGACGTCGAGATCCCGTGGGAGCACCTGCCCGCGATCCTGGTGACGCTTGCGATCGGCGCCGCGAGCTTCTGCTGTTTGGGGATCGCCCTCTCGGCGGCGATCCCGAGCGAGGAGGCCGCGCCCGCCGTCACCAACGTCGCCGTGCTGCCGCTCTACTTCCTCTCCGGCGTCTTCATCCCCGAGACGGAGATCCCCGACGGCGTCCTCCGGGTCGCTGACCTCTTCCCGGTCAGGAACTTCTTCGAGGCCTTCTTCGCCGCCTGGGATCCCACCACCGGGGGCAGCGGCTTCGAGTGGGGCAACCTGGCGATCGTCCTGGGCTGGGGCGTGGTCGGCCTGCTGCTCGCGATCCGCTACTTCCGCTGGTCGCCGCGGCGGGACTGATCGCCTGCGCCGACGAGCGCATGGAACCGCGGGACGTCCGCGGCCGGGACGCAGACGTGGTCGCAACGCCGGAGGTCGCCGTGCGTCTCGACCCCTTCGAGCGCAGTGACGGCGCCGCTGGGCTCGATCCGGAACAGACGGTAGTCGTGGCGGACGAGCAGGTCGACGAACGCGTCGTCGCGTTCACGCCTCAGCCTGCCGTGCTCGAGACCCTCGTCATAGACGGGGAGGATCTCGCACAGGATCAGTGGTCGATCGGCTGCGATCGTTTCCTCGAACCCTCGGAGTACGTCGAGCTCGGCTCCCTCGACGTCGACCATCAACACGCCCACCGGCCGGGCCCCGACCGCCTCGACGGCCTCGTCGCCGCGCAGCAGCGGGACCACGGTGTTGCGCTGGTAGAAATCCGCCGGGCGAAAGCCCGGGACGATGCTGGCGGAACCCTCGAGCTCGCCCTCGAGCAGCAGCTCGGCGGTTCCGTTCCGCTCACCGAGCGCCGCGGCGACCACGACATCGCCGGCCGGGCGGTTGAGCGCCAGCAGTCGCCGCAGATACGCGGCGGCGGCAAGCTGCGGTTCGAAGCCGACGTACCGCCGCGCGTCGCCGAGGGCGAGCAGCTTGACCAGGGTCTCACCGAGGTGCGCGCCGACGTCCACGAACGTCCCCGAGCGCAGGGCAAGCGAAGCGGTCAGCGCGGGGAACACGTGGGGTTCGATCGGGGTCTTGTGTCCGTAGCCGACGCCCGCGAGCACCGGGATTCGGATGCGCCGTCCCCGGCGGCGGACGGGGACGACCAGGTTCACGCTCGGCAGCAGACCCGTCTTGTAGAGCACCCCCACGATCCTCCAGCCGACCGCTTCGGCCCGGCTCATCGATCGAGCCGGCCCACCGGCTTGGTTCGCGCCAGCTTCGCCTTCAACCGGGCCCAGAGGGTGTAGGCGGGCTGGCGGGCGACGCGCTCGTGCTCGGGCCAGCGTGGCCGCGGCGTCCCGCGGGCCCCGGGCATGCCCTCGACCTCCGGCTCCGAGCCCTTCAGGGCGAGCAGCGTGACCCGGTCGGCGTGCCAGACCTCGCCGCGGGGGAACAGCTGCTCGCAGACCGAGCCGAAGCCGCTGTCGGCGAGCAGGTTGATCAGCGACGGCTTGGTGAGCCAGAAGCTGCGCGGGTTGTCGGGCGAGGCGAGGCCGAGCCCGCGGCGCTCGGCGTCCGGGGTCGCCTCGGCGTGCTCGAAGACGCTCGCCCCGTGGTAGCGACGCCCCTGGTGGTCGCGCACCTCGTGGCCATCGGTGCTGAAGTTCCCGTACAGCACCAGCGCCCAGCGGCAGAGTCGCTCGAGCGTCTCGAAGAGCGTGAACAGCTCCGGCGTGTCCAGGTGGTAATGGAGGCCGAGGCAGAGGACGAGGTCGAACTCGCCGAGGGCTGCGACGTCGAGCTCGCGGACGTCGGCGAGCACGGTCTCGAACCGCGCCACCCCGATCGCCTCGGCGAGGAACCGGGCACGGCGAAGGTGCGCCTCGCGCACGTCGACGGCGACCACTTCGGCGCCGTGACGGGCGAACTCGACCGCGAAGTGACCCTCCTCGCACCCGAGGTCGAGAACCCGGAGCCGGCTGAGGTCCCCCTGCGAAAGGTCCGAGGCGAGCCGGAGCAGCCACCGGAGCCGGAAGTCGGTCGCCAGCGGTCGATCGCCGACGGTATAGACGCCGTCGCGGAGGTAGGTCTGCCGCGACCAAGCCGGGCCCTCGTCGGTGATCGCCCTAAGGCGCTCGCGGAGCTCGTCCGGGGTGACTTGCGACAGGTCCGGCTCGGTCATTTGCGGCGCAGGCTAACTACAGTCCTAGCCGTGATCCACCACGTCAGCGTCGACGTCTCGGAGCTCGAGCGCAGCGCGCGCTTCTACGACGCCGTCCTGGGCGCGCTCGGCTGGCGCCGCCACGTCGACAACGAGAAGCAGGTCGCGTGGGGCATCGTCCGGCCGGTGTTCTTCGCTTCCGCGGGCAACTCGAGCGGGGGTGGCGGACATGTCTGCATTTCGGCGAGCGGGATCCCGGCGGTGAAGGCCGCGTGGGAGGGGGGCGTCAGGGCGGGCGGGACAGACGACGGGGCGCCCGGACCGCGCCCCGAGTACGGTGGGAATTACTACTCGGCGTATCTCCGGGACCCCGACGGGCATCGGATCGAGATCGCCGTCCAGAGCAACTGAGACACGAATCGAGGGAGTAACGCGCAGATGGCGAAGGTGAAGGTGGGCATCAACGGCTTCGGACGGATCGGGCGAAACCTGTTCCGCGCCGCCTACGAGGCGGGCGCCGAGCTCGAGTTCGTGGCCGTCAACGACGTGTTCGACGCCGAGTCGCTCGCTCACCTGCTGAAGTTCGACTCCACCTACGGGCGCTTTCCGGGCGAGGTCGACGTTGGCGACGGCTCGTTCACCGTCGACGGCACGGAGGTCGCGGTGCTCGGCGAGCGCGATCCGGCGAGCCTGCCCTGGGGCGACCTCGGGGTCGACGTGGTGATCGAGTCGACCGGGCTGTTCACGAAGCGTGACGATGCGGCCAAGCATCTCGAGGCCGGGGCGAAGAAGGTGATCATCTCGGCCCCGGCCACCGAGCCGGACGTCACCGTCGCCCTCGGGGTCAACTTCGACGAGGCCTACGACCCCGACAGCCACCACATCATCTCCAACGCCTCCTGCACGACCAACTGCCTTGCGCCGGTGGCCAAGGTCCTGCACGAGACCTTCGGCATCGAGCGCGGGCTGATGACGACGATCCACGCCTACACCCAGGACCAGAAGCTCCAGGACAGCCCGCACAAGGACCCGCGGCGGGCCCGGGCTGCGGCCGTCAACCTGATCCCGACCTCGACCGGGGCGGCGAAGGCGGTGGGGCTCGTGCTTCCGGACCTCAACGGCAAGCTCAACGGGATGGCCGTGCGCGCGCCGGTGATCACCGGCTCGGTCGTCGACCTCACCTGCGAGCTCGGCGGCGAAGCGACCGCCGAGGACATCAACGCGGCGATGAGCGAGGCGGCCGAGGGACCGCTCGCCGGGATCCTGCGCTACAGCGAGGAGCCGCTGGTCTCCACCGACATCGTCAAGGACCCGCATTCGTCGGTCTTCGACGCCGGGCAGACGGCCGTCCTGGAGGGGAACTTCGCCAAGGTCTTCTCGTGGTACGACAACGAGTGGGGTTACTCGAATCGCTGCGTCGAAGTGGCCGCCCGGGTGCTCGAGCGCGAGCCCGCCGCCGTTTGACTCCGATCGCGGAGCGGAGCGGGGCGGAGGTGCGCCGCCGTTGAGGCGCCGTGCGTAATGGCGGCCGATCTCATCGAGCGGGGCCGGTTCGGGAAGGCGAGCGTTCGCGACGCCGAGGTCGAGGGCCGGCGGGCTTTGACCCGCGTCGATTTCAACGTCCCGCTGACCGGTGACGGCGATGAGCGGCGGGTGGCCGACGACACCCGGATCCGGGCCGCGCTGCCGACGATCGAGCTGCTGCGCGAGCGCGGAGCGATCGTGGTCCTGGTCTCCCATCTCGGACGCCCGAAGGACCGCGAGCCTGAGCTCTCGATGCGCCCCGTCGCTGCGCGGCTCGGCGAGCTGCTCGGCGCCGAGGTCGCGCTCGCCCCGGGGGTGGTCGGAGACGGGGTCGAGGAGCGCGCCCGGGCACTGGCGCCGGGCGACGTGCTGCTGCTCGAGAACTCCCGGTACGAGCCCGGGGAGACCGGGAACGTCCCGGAGCTGGCGGAGTCGCTTGCCGGTCTCGGCGACCTCTACGTCAACGATGCCTTCGGCGCCGCCCACCGGGCGCACGCGACGACCCATGGCGTCGCCCGTCGCCTGCCCGGCTACGCCGGGCTGTTGCTCGAGCGTGAGGTGCGGGCGCTGACCGCCGTCCGCGACGATCCGGCGCGGCCGCTGTGCGTCGTCCTCGGCGGCGCGAAGGTGAGCGACAAGATCGCGGTGATCGACCGCTTCCTCTCCAGCGCCGACTCGATCCTGATCGGCGGCGCGATGTGCTTCTCGTTCTTCCGCGCGCGCGGGGTGGAGACCGGCGACTCGCTGGTGGAGGAGGAGGGGATCGCGCTCGCCGAGCGGGCACTCGAGGCCGCCGAGAAGTCCGACTGCGAGCTCCTTCTGCCCCGGGACCTCGTGCTCGGGCGGGAGTTCTCCGCCGACACGGAGGTCAGGCAGCTCGACGGAATCCACGTGCCCGACGGCTGGATGGGCCTCGACGTTGGCCCGGCGACGGTGGATGAGTACGCGAACGTGATCGCCGCCGCGGGGACGGTGTTCTGGAACGGTCCGATGGGCGCGTTCGAGCTCGAGCCGTTCGCCGCCGGGACGCGCGCAGTCGCCGAGGCGGTCGCCGCGGCGCCGGGGTTCACGGTCGTCGGCGGCGGCGACTCGGCCGCCGCGCTGGTCGGGTTCGGCCTCGCCGAGGACGTCGACTGGCTCTCGACCGGCGGCGGGGCGTCGCTGGAGCTGATGGAGGGGAAGGAGCTGCCGGGGGTGGAGGTGCTGGCCGATGCCTGAGGATCGCAAGCCGCTGGTGGCGGCGAACTGGAAGATGAACAAGACGGCCGGCGAGGCCGAGGCGTTTCTCGCCTCGCTCACCGGCCGCGTCTCGGAGCTGGGTGGCGCCGAGGTCGTGGTCTGCCCGCCATACACGGCGCTGGCCGCCGCGACCGGGATCGCTTCCGGATCCGGGATCGAGATCTGCGCCCAGAACGTCCACGAGGAGGAGTCGGGAGCGTTCACCGGCGAGGTCTCGATCCCGATGCTCGCCGACCTCGGCGTCGACGGGGCGATCGTCGGTCACTCCGAGCGCCGCCAGCTGTTCTGCGAGTCCGACCAGGCGCTGGCGCGCAAGGTCCCGGCCCTGCTCGCAGCCGGCCTGCTGCCGATCCTCTGCTGCGGCGAGAGCGAGGACGAGCGCGACGGGGGCGAGACCGAGGGTGTGCTTCGGCGTCAGCTCGAGGCCGACCTGGCCGAGGTCGACGACCAGGACCTGAGCCGGATCGTGATCGCCTACGAGCCGATCTGGGCGATCGGCACGGGCCGGACCGCCACCCCGGACCAGGCCCAGGAAGCCTGCGAGTTCATCCGCCGACTCGTTGCCGGGATCGACGCCGATGCCGCCGGCGCAATCCGGATCCTCTACGGCGGCTCGGTCAAGCCTGACAACGCGGCGGAGCTGTTCGGGCTTGCCGACGTCGACGGCGGGCTGGTCGGCGGCGCGTCGCTCGATCCCGACGACTTCTTAGCGATCTGCCGGGCCGCAACGCCATGAACGTGCCGAGGGGGGCGACTTCCGTGCCGGTGCCGTCGCTGGCCCTGGTCATCCTCGACGGCTGGGGCCTCGCTCCGGACGGGCCGGGCAACGCCGTCGCTCAGGCCGCCACGCCCGTGTTCGACGAGCTCTGGGAGGGCTACCCGCGAGCAACGCTGTCGGCGAGTGGTCGCGACGTGGGCCTGCCCGACGGGCAGATGGGCAACTCCGAGGTAGGGCACCTCAACCTGGGCGCCGGGGCCGTCGTCAAGCAGGACCTCGCCCGGATCGACGACGCGGTCGCCGACGGCTCGCTGTTCGAAAACGAGGCCCTGCTCGCCGCTTGCGACGGCGCCCGCCGCAGTCCGCGCGGGCGCATGCACCTGATCGGGCTCGTCTCCGATGGCGGCGTGCACTCGGGCTGGACCCACCTCGAGGCGCTGATCGAGCTCGCTGCTCAGGAAGGGGTCCCCGACCTGGTCGTGCACGCGATCACCGACGGGCGCGACACCCTGCCCACCTCGGGGGGCGGCTACGTCGACGAGCTCGAGCGCTGGCTGCGCCACGCCGGGCGGATCGGCACCGTCGGCGGTCGCTACTACGCGATGGATCGCGATCGCCGCTGGGACAGGGTGAAGCTCGCCTACGACGCGATCGTCCACGCTCAGGGCCTTCGCGCCGCGACCGCGGCCGAGGCGATCGCCGAGGCGTACGAGCGCGACGAGACCGACGAGTTCATCCGCCCGACGGTGATCGGCGACTACGACGGGGTGGCCGACGGCGACGCGGTGATCCACTTCAACTTCCGCCCCGACCGCGCCCGCGAGCTGACGATGGCGCTGGGGGAGCGGGACTTCGACGAGTTCGATCGCAGCGACCATCCCGACGTCGAGCTGACGACGCTGACGGAGTACCGGGCCGACTGGGACTACCCGGTCGCCTTCGCACCGTCCGAGCCGGAGACGACGCTCGCCGAGGTGCTGGCCGAGCGGGGCGAGCGCCAGCTGCACGTCGCCGAGACGGAGAAATACGCGCACGTCACCTACTTCTTCAACGGCGGCCGCGAGGTCGAATGGGAGGGCGAGGAGCGGGCGCTGGTCGACTCGCCGCGCGACGTGCCGACCTACGACCACAAGCCGGAGATGAGCGCCGAGGCGGCGGCCGAGGCGTTCACCTCGCGCTGGCCGGAGGGCGGCTACCGGCTCGGGATCATCAACTTCGCCAACCCCGACATGGTCGGCCACACCGGCAGCATCCCGGCCGCCGTGGCCGCGATCGAGACGGTCGACCGCTGCCTGGGCGACGTCATCGCCGCGGTGCACCGATCCGGGGGCGCCTGCATCGTCACCGCGGACCACGGAAACGCGGAGCAGATGCTCGAGCCCGACGGCTCGCCCAACACCGCGCACTCGCTCAACCCCGTCCCGTTCGTTGTGACCGTGCCGGGGCTCGAGCTCGCCGAGGGCCGGCTTGCCGACGTCGCCCCGACCGCGCTCGACCTGCTCGGGATCGAGCAGCCCGCCGCGATGACCGGCCGGTCCCTGATCAGACCGAGCCCTTGACTCCGCGGGCATAGATCTGCTAAAAAGCCACTAAGGTTTCCTGTAGATCACCCAGGAGGTAATCACACGATGGCACTCGTACGATTCGATCCCAACCGTGAGGTCGACTCGCTGCAGTCCGAGGTCAACCGTGTCTTCGACGCCTTCTTCGGCAGCTCCGCCGGCAGCGCGGACCGCGCCCGGCGGTGGGTCCCGGCGATGGATCTGGCCGAGACCGACGAGGATCTGATCCTGCGCGCGGACCTGCCCGGCCTCACCCGCGACGACGTGGCGATCGAGGTCAAGGACGGGACGCTCACCGTCTCCGGCGAGCGGCGCGCGGAGCACGAGGACAAGGCCGAGGGCTATTACCGCGTCGAGCGGGCGTTCGGCAGCTTCTCGCGGTCGGTCTCGCTGCCGCGCGGTGTCGATCCGGACGCGGTGACCGCCGACTTTGCCGAGGGCGTGCTCGAGGTCCGGATCCCGAAGCCCGAGGAGCGCAAGCCCCACCGCGTCGAGATCGGCGCCGGGAGCGTGAACGGCACGGCGACGGAGAAGTAGTCAGGCTCCGGATCGTGCGCAGCGATCCGGCCAGGCTCGAATTCGAAATCGAAGCGAACGACGGAGCCGCCCGAACCGGGCGGCTCCGGACCGTTCACGGCGATGTTCAGACGCCCGCGTTCATCCCACTGGCGACGCGCGGCGCGGTCCGCACCCTCGACCTCTCCGACGTGACCGGGCTCGGGTTCGAGCTCATCCTCGGCAATACGTTCCACCTGTTCCTCGCCCCGGGCGCCGAACGGATCGCCGAGCTCGGCGGTCTGCACGAGTTCGTCGGCTGGGAGCGGGCGCTGATCACGGACTCCGGCGGCTTCCAGATCTTCTCGCTCGCCCACGGCAACGTCGCCGACGAGATCAAGGGCCGCCGCGGCGGCGCCGGCTCGGGCGGCGGGGTGATCGAGATCTCCGAGCGCGGCGTCGCCTTCCGCTCGTACCTCGACGGCTCGGAGCGGTTCATGGGGCCCGAGGAGTCGATGGCGGTGCAGGCGGCACTGGGCTCGGACATCGCCCTCGTCTTCGACGAGTGCACGCCGTTCCACGCCGACTACGACTACACGGCGCGTTCGACCGAGCGCACCCACCGCTGGCTCCATCGCTGCCTCGACTGGCACGCCGAGCACGGGCCCTCCGGGCAGGCGGTGTTCGGGATCGTCCAGGGCGGCGTTCACGAGGACCTGCGCCGGTCCTCGGCCGAGGCCGTGAGCGCGGCGGCGGTCGACGGGTTGGCGATCGGCGGCACCCTCGGCCGCGACAAGCCCGAGATGCACGCGGTGCTGGAGATGACGGCGCCGATGCTGCCTGCCGACGCGCCCAAGCACCTGCTCGGGATCGGCGAGCCCGACGACCTGCTCGCTGGCATCGCGCTCGGGATCGACGTCTTCGACTGCGCCGTCCCCACCCGCCTCGCCCGCCACGGGATGGTCCTCGCGCCGCGGCCCGATTCGCGGTTCCGATTCGACGTCGCGAAGGCCGAGTTCGCAACCGATCGGGGGCCGATGGTCGATGGCTGTCCGTGCCCGACGTGCGCCGGCCACACACGCGCCTACCTGCACTACCTCGTGCGAGCCGAGGCTCCGACGGCGGCGCGGCTGCTGACCCTGCACAACCTCACCTTCCTGGAGCGGTTGGTGGCGGGGGCGCGCGAGGCGATCCGCGAGGGGCGGTTCGACGCGTACCGGGGCGCCGTGCTCGGCGGGGCCGCGCCGTGGGAGGCCTGGAAAAACGGGCAATGAAGGGGAACCGGCCCGGGGGCGCGGACTGAGTCTCGGGATGTTGGTGGGTTTTGGGGTCTATAGGCCCCAAAAGGCACCAACCGATTGGATTCCCCCGGCGGTTCCGCGGAACCACACCCCTACCCAGCTCGTTGTTCGCCCTGCCCCGAACGCGCCTATTGCGTGTTCTCGCGGATGAAGTCCTCGATCGCCTGGATCTGGTCGTTGAGGTTGTCCTTGATCGTCTGGCCGATGTCCGTGTTCTGACCGGCATCGGTGAGCAGCAGGACCGCTCCGGCGATCACGGCGGCGAGGATCGCGATCAGGAGCAGGATCCCGAGTACCCGCATGAACCGGGCGCCGGCCGAGCGCTTGCGCGGCTGGGCCGGCGTGATCACCGGCCGGGGCGCCGGCTGGACCGGCCGGCGGCGCGGGGGTGGCGCGACCGGCTCGGGGGAGACGGGGGTCCGCGGCTCCGGGGTCGGCATCCGCCGGGTAGCCGCGGTGCCCCCACCTGCCGCGAGCATGTTCGTCGGCAGCTCGTCGGAGGGCGGTGGTGGATCCTGGCCGTGGAGCCCCGCGTCGAGCGCGCGCGAGAGGTCACGGGCCGAGGAGTAGCGTGCCGCGGCCTCGCCCTCGAGCGAGGTGAGGACGGCTCTCGAGAGCGTCTCGGGGACGTCGGGGTCATAGGAGGTCGGAGGCAGCGGCTGCTCGTTCTCACGCCTGATCGCGAGCTCGGCCAGGGTCGAGCCCTCCCAGGGCAGGCGGCCGGTCAGCAGCTGGTAGAGCACGACGCCGAGCGCGTATACGTCGGCGGCCGGCGTCGCCTCCTCGCCTCGGGCCTGCTCGGGCGCGAGGTAGGCGGCGGTCCCGACGACCGATCCGACCTGGGTCAGCCGCGACTGCGCGGTCGCCCGAGCGATCCCGAAGTCGGTGAGCTTGATCGTCATCTCGCCGGTGGGCGGCTCGTGCGCGGAGCTGTCGCGCCGCCGCCGGCCCGCCGGCCCGCCGATCACCATCAGGTTCCCTGGCTTGACGTCGCGGTGGATGATCCCCTGGCGGTGCGCGTACTCGAGTCCTGCGCACGCCTGCATTCCGATCTCGGTGGTCGCGTCGGCCCCCAGCCGGCCCTTGGTCTGCAGCAGCTGGGCGACGGACTTGCCCTCGACGTACTCCATCACGATGTAGTGGCGGTCGGCGTCGACCCCCGTGTCGTAGACCTGGACGATGTTGGGGTGGATCAGCTTCGCGACCGCCAGGGCCTCGCGGCGGAAGCGGGCGACGAACTTCTCGTCGTCGGAGAGGTGCTCGGCGAGGATCTTGACCGCGACCGTGCGCTCGAGCACCCGGTCGGTGGCCCGGTAGACCGTCGACATCCCACCCGACCCGAGGCGGTCGCCGAGCTCATAGCGATCGGAGATCGTCGTGTTCATCCCGGCTTCCCGCCCTCAACGCCGCCGCTCGGCGGGGAGACCCCGCCCCCCTGGTTGCCGCCGCCCTGGTTGCCGGACGGCGGCTCCTGGCTCGGATCCGGCTGCGGCTCATCGTCGGGTGAGGGCTCGATCGTCGTCGTCTCCTCCTCGGGCGGCTCCTCCTCGGTGGTCGTCGTCTCGGTGGTCGTCGTCTCCGGCTCGACAGTCTCGGTGGTGTCCGTGGTGTCCGTCGTGTCGGTCGTGTCCGTCTGGACCCCGCCGATCCCGGACGGGCCCGTATCGGTGCACTCCTCGGGGTCGGCGGCGAGCGTGTCGAGATTGTCCGCGGCCTTCGTCAGCTCCCCGGCGACCTCCGGGTCGACCTCGTTGGGGAGGCTGTTGACGGCCGAGAGCAGCTCCTCGGCGTGCTGTTCGGCGAGGTCGCACTCACCCTCCTCAACCGCGCTCTTGACGGCCTCGATCTGATTGAGCAGGTTGTCCGCGTCGTCCGGCGGGATCGTCCCGTCGCCGCCTCCGCAGCCGGCGAGAGTGAGTGCGAAAACGCACACGAGCAGGGCATTGTGAAGCGTCCCGCGCATCGCGGCGAGTCTAGACAAGGGGTTTCGCGGTCTCGAAGCGGTCATTGCCCCACGTACAACCGCCTAGCAAGGTGCTCCGGGAGGTCGGTGGCGATGATCGCGTCCGCGGCCCGGTCGATGTCGTAGGAGACCCGGTGGAAGACCGCCTGCCACGAGTCGGTGTCGAGCTCGAGCCACGCGGCGCGGGGGTCGCCGTCACGGGGCTGGCCGACGCTGCCCGGGTTGATCAGCCAGCGGCCACGGCCGATCTCGAGGCTGGTCCCGGCACCGGCCTGGGCGCCGCGCGCTTCAGCGGTCGCGTCCGCCTGCGCGCCGGCATCGGCGAGGGCGAAGAACAGCGCCACGTGCGAGTGGCCGATGAAGCTCACCCGCTTGGCCTGGACGCGGATGCACTCCGCCGCCTGGTCGGGCCAGAGCACGTACTCCCAGACCGGGTCCCGGGGCGACGCGTGGTAGAGGCCGACCTCGCGCCCCTCGTCGGCCGGGTCCAGGCCGGCCAGGAAGTCGCGGGTCTCGTCGGTCATCCGCTCGCGGGTCCAGCGCACGGCGGCCGCCGCGGCCGGTGAGAAGGTCGAGATGTCGAGCTGCTCGAGCGCCGCCAGGTCGTGGTTGCCGACCAGGCACACCGTGCAGCGCTCGCGGACGAGGGTCGCGCACTCGTCCGGCTGCGCGCCGTAGCCCACCACGTCGCCGAGGCACCACGCCTCGTCGGCGACGCCCTCGATGTCGGCCAGCACGGCCTCGAGGGCGGGAAGGTTGGAATGGATGTCGCTGAGGATCGCGAGCCTCAAGGAGCGGACTATCGTAGGCGCCGATGGGGTTGGCGGCGCGACCGCCTGCCGCGCCGGGTGCCGCGCTACAGGTGCGCCTTGGCCGCGGGTGCCGCCGCCGAGCGCACTCCAGGGTCGCGTGCGGCGATCCGCGCCAGCAGTCGCCCGATCCGCACCTGGGAGGTCACCGGGTCGGGCTCGCCCCAGAACCCCTCGCGGTGGGCCTCCTCGCAGAGGAACGCCCAGACCCGCTCGCGGGTTGCCCGCCGGCGGGGCAGCGTCACGGCCGTGACGGTGAGCGCGGCGGCCTTCGCGCGGTGGCGGGCCGCCGGCCGCCGCGGCCGCGGCTGGTCGTCGTGAAGGTCCGTGAGCAGCCGGTACGAGCGCCCGTTGGCGCGCATCCTGCGCAGGGTCGCCTGGAGGTCGGTGGGGTGGTCGTGCTCGGCGACGGCCTCGGGGTCGTAGGAGAGGCGCAGCCCGGCATGCCCGAGTCGCAGGCCGAGCTCGACGTCGTCGTTCCCGACGCCGAAGCGCTCGTCGAAGCCGCCGGCCCGCTGGAGCAACTCCCGCTTCACCGACGCGTTCGCGGTGTTGAACAGCTCGGCGGGGATCGGCCGGCCAGGCGCGATCGACGCGAACGCGAACTGCTTGCCTGCCTCGTGCAGCCACTCGGCGAACGGCGAGGCGGCCGATGGTGCCGGCACTATCAGGCCCAGGAGCCCGCTTTCCGCGTCGGGACTGCGGCGGTGGAATTCGAGGTGGCGGGCGACGAGCCCGGGCGCGGCGAGCGTGTCGTCGCCGAGGAACAGGCAGGCCGACCCGCGTGCGAGCTCGATCCCCTGATTGCGCGCCGCCCCGGGTCCGCCGGCGCCCTCGCGGCGGACCACGCGCAGCTCGAGTGGCAGCTCGGCGGCCCGCTCGAGCGCCTCCGGCGTCTCGTCGACCGAGCCGTCGTCGACGACCACGACCTCCGCCGATTCGCCGAGCCCCTCGCGCGCCAGGCGCCCGAGGTTCTCGATCAGGGTCGCGGCCCGATCGCGGGTCGGAATGATCACGGTCAGCTCCGGGTTCACGCCACCTAGAGTGCAGGATGATGACCGAAGGCGGCGATCCCAGGGCCGATCGGCGACCGGCAGTGAGCGTCGTCGTTCCGTTCGCCGGGGGGCGAGCGGAGGCCGACGAGCTGCTGGGCACGCTCGCCGCGCTCTCAGTGCGTGCCGGCGACGAGCTGATCGTCGCCGACAACAATCCCGAGCCGACGGTGACGCCGCCCGGCGGACCCGGCGCGATCAGGGTCGTGCGCGCCGCCGGCGAGCGCTCCTCCTATTTCGCCCGCAACCTGGGGGCCGAGGCGGCGGTCAACGAGTGGCTGCTGTTCACCGACGCCGACTGCGTCCCCGAGCCGGACCTGATCGACGCGTTCTTCGCGCCGCCACCCGGATCGGGCGTCGGAGCGGTCTCCGGCTCCGTGGTCGCCGCGCCCGGGCCGTCCCTGGTCGAGCGCTGGAGCGCGTCGCGAGGCCTGCTCGGACACCGCGCCGCCGCGAACCTGCCCGGCGGCCCGGCGGCGGTCACCGCGAACCTGCTCGTCCGCCGGACGGCCTGGCGGTCGGTTGGCGGCTTCTGCGAGGGGGTGCGGTCCGGCGGCGACCTCGAGTTCTGCTGGCGGCTGGCCGACGCCGGCTGGTCGCTGGATTGGCGCCCGGAGGCGAGGGTGAGCCACCGCCACCGGGACACCCTCGGCGGCATGGTCCGCCAGATGCGGCGCTACGGCGCCGGCAACGCGTGGCAGAACCGCAGGCGGCCGGGCGCGAGCCCGGCTCCCAGGCCCTTGCGCGTGCCGCGGATGCTGGCGGCATCGGCGCTGCGCGCCGTGCGGGGCCGTTTCGAGGACGCCTCGATGTGCGCGCTCGACGGACTCGCGCTTGGGGCCAACTCGCTGGGCAATCTCGAGGGCAACGATGCCTTGAAGGAGCCGTTGGTCGCGGGTGGTACGAGCTCGCTCGCCGTCTTCGTCGATCGCTTCCCGGCGGTCTCGGAGACCTTCGTCGCGAGCGAGGCGCGAGCGCTGTCGGGGCTCGGCTGGCAGGTGCGCGTCGAGGCCACCGCCCGCCCCGATCGTCCCCTGCTCGGGGGGGCGCGCGAATGGCGCGTCGACTACCTCGAGGACGAGGGCCCGGCCGCGCGCCTGGCCGCGCTCGCGTGGATCTCCGCGCGACATCCGCTGCGTTGCGCCGCCGACCTGCGCCGGCGCAGGCGCTGGCCCGAGGGCAGGCGGATGCCGCTGCGCGGCCTCGCGCCCGCGGCGCGGCGGCTGATGAGGGGCGGCGAGGTCCACGTCCACGCTCACTTCGCCGGCCCGGCCGCGACCCATGCGCTTCGAATCGGACGTCTTGCCGGGGTGCCGGTGAGCATCGCCGCCCACGGCTACGACATCTACGCCGCTCCGAGCGCCCTGCCGGAGAAGCTCGAGGACGCGGCCTTCGTCGCCGCATCCTGCGAGTACACGCGTCGCGACCTGCAGGCACTGCTGGGCCCCGAACAGCGCTCGAAGGTGCAAACGATCGTGATGGGCGTCGACGGCGAGCGGTTTCGCCGGCGCGCCGCGTCCCCCGGGGCCGGAACGGTGGCTGCGATCGGCCGTTACGTGGAGAAGAAGGGCTTCGACCACCTGCTCGGCGCGGCCGCGATCCTGCGGGGCAACGGCACCGGGACGCGGTTCGTGATCGCCGGTGACGGGCCGCTGCGGGAGGCGCTGGAGGAGCGCACGCACGGCCTCGGGCTCGAGGGGGAGGTGGAGCTCCCCCGTGCGGACGGGTTCGAATCCGTCCGCGACGTCCTCGAGGGCGCCGACCTGCTCGCGATGCCGTGCGTGATCGCCGCCGACGGCGACCGGGACTCGATGCCGGTGGTCGTCAAGGAGGCGCTCGCGATGGAGGTTCCCGTCGTCGCCAGCGACGAGGTCGGCCTGCCGGAGCTGGTCCGCCCCGAATGGGGCCGGCTGGTGCCCGCCGGGGACGAGGAGGCGCTGGCCGCGGCGATCGGCGAGCTGCTGTCCCTGCCGCCGTCCGTCCGCGCCGAGATGGGCCGGGCGGGCCGCGAGTTCGTGCTCGAGCACTGCGATGTCGAGCGCGAGGCCGAGAAGCTGGCGGCGCTCATCCGGGCGTCTCGTAGCCCAGCTCGGCGAGCTTCGCGCCCATGATCTCGTTCATGGCGTCCTGCTCCTCCGGCGACATGTTCTCCCGCCACAGCCCCGGCGTCGCCGTGCGCCGCGGCTTTCCCGGGCCCTTGCTGAAGCTCGGCAGATTCTCGAACGCGTTCGCCTCGACCGCGTCGCGCAGATGGGCCTCGCCGCGGGCGAGCCCGAGCCAGTCGAGGATCGGCGCGAGCGCCTCCGCCGGGGAGCGGCGCAGGTCCTCGTAGCGGACCATGTGGCGCAGCTCGGGCGGGTGGCGATCGTAGGCCCGCTGAACCGCCGTCGTGTAGTTGACCCACTCCCAGGACGACCGGCGGACCGCGAGCATCCGGTCGGCCCAGCCGGCCGAGGTGACCTTGGCCCAGCTCTCACGAGCGTCGAGCATCGAGTCGACGACGTCGCGCCCGTCGCGAACCACGAACAGGAGTCTCGAGCTGGGCAGCAGCGACATCAGCACCTCGGCACCGTGGGAGCCGTTCGGCTCCTTGATCAGCACGAGTGGATCGGTGAGCGAGTGCTCGCTGCACGCGACCTGGACCTGCGACCAGAAGCGAGCCAGGATCATCCGCCGCGCCTCGGGTTTCCAGGCGGCGGCGAACTCGTCGGAGAAGAAGTACGCGGGCTGCCCGACGCGGACGTGGCCGAGCAGCAGCTCGCTCGGCTCCGGCGAGGTCTCGGGCTCCGCGTACATCTGCTGTCGCGGGGTCAGGTGATGGAGGAGATAGGTCTCGTCGAGCGGGACCACGTCGGGGAGCTGATCGCGCCCCGCGCCGAGCGGCCGCAGGATCCCGGACGCGGTGTGGGGAGCGAGGATCCATGGATGGACCAGCATCGCGAGCAGCCAGGTCGACCCGGTCCTCGGTGAGCCCATCAGCCAGACCAGCCGCGACTCCACCTGCTCGCCGTCGAACGGGGTGGCCGCCTGCGGGACGAACGCCGGGACGGGCTCCTGGCGGTTCCGCCTCCGGCCGGCCGTCCGCCCGGCCAGCAACCGCGCTGTGGCTCGGAGCTTGTATCGAGTCTCGCGCAGTCCCATCGACGCCATCGGTCCCGCTCGACCGGCGGACTATCGTAAGGGCCATGAGGCTGGCGGGCTCCACCGCGGCGCGCGTCGGCGGCGCGGCCGTGGCGATGGTGCTCGTGGCGGAGGCAGCCGTGTGGCTGTTGAGTCCCCGGGACGACCCGCCCGACCCGGTCCCGGTGGTGGAGAGCGACTACTTCAACGCCGTCGAGCTCGATCGCGCGCACGACTTCCGCGCCCCGCAGCGCTGGCTCGGGATCGCCGGCCTCGCGCTCGAGGGAGCGGTCCTGTTCGCGGTCGCGTTCGGTCGCCCGGCAGCGCTGCGGCGGATCCTGGAGCGGCTCGCATCGCGCCCGCTCCTCGGCGCGGCGGTCGCGGGCGCCTCGGTCGCGCTGCTGACGGCGGTGGCCGCCGTTCCGCTTGGCGTGATCGCCCACGAGCGTGCCGTCGACGCCGGCCTGTCGACACAGGACCTCGGCTCGTGGTTCTGGGACCTCGCCCGGTCGGCCGGGATCACCGCGCTGCTGACCGCCGGCGGCACCGCGCTGCTCCTGCTGCTGGTCCGGCGTTTCCCGCGCCGCTGGTGGATCCCCGGCGCGGCGCTGACCACCGGGCTCGCCGCGGTCTTCGTCTGGATCGCTCCGGTGGTCCTGGCGCCGATCTTCAACAAGTTCGAGCCCCTACCCGAATCCAGCCCGGCGCGGGCCGACGTCCTCGCGCTTGCCGACGAGGCCGGGGTCGACGTCGGCGAGGTCTACCGGATCGATGCCAGCCGGCGGGTCACGTCGCTGAACGCGTTCGTCGACGGGATCGGCTCGACCAAGCGGGTCGTCCTGTACGACAACCTGCTCGCGCAGGCCGAGCGACCGGAGCTGCGCTCGGTCGTCGCCCACGAGCTCGGGCACGTCGCCCACGACGACATCGGGCGGGGGATCGCCTACATCGCGATCGTCGCCCCGTTCGGGCTCCTGTTCACCCGTGAGCTCAGCCTCGCGATCGCCGGCCGGCGGGGCGTCGACGCGTCCGCCCCGGTCGCGGTTCCGATCTACATGCTGGCGCTGACCGTCGCCTCGGTGACGCTCGGCATCGCCGGCAACCAGCTTTCGCGCCGGGTCGAGGCGAGCGCCGACCAGTTCGCGCTCCAGCTCACCGGCGACCCGGCGGCCCTGGTCGACCTCCAGCTCCAGCTCGCGCGGACCAACCTCTCCGACCCCGACCCGCCGGGGTGGTCGAGCGCGATCTTCGGCACGCACCCGTCGACGGTCGACCGGATCGGCGCGGCGATCAGATACCGCGAAGGCGGGCGCTGAGCCGCGCCAGCGAGTCGCGGCCGGCGGCGAACGCGAACCGCCCCGCGATCCCGCAGTAGACCGCGCCGTTCAGCAGCGGGTTGCGCCGCGGCGCGTAGTGGTCGCGATAGAAGCGGAACATCCCGTAGTGGAAGGCGTAGTTGAGCCGCAGCGATCGGTGCTTGCCGCTCGTCCCGGCCTTGACGTGGACGACGGTCACGCTCGGCTCGAACCAGGTCGTCCAGCCGGCCTCGGCGAACCGGTAGCAGAGGTCGAGGTCCTCCATGTACATCCAGTAGCGGGTGTCGAACGCCCCTACCCGCTCGAGCGCCGCGCGGCGGATCAGCATGAAGGCGCCGTTGACCGCGTCGACCGGGCCGGACTCGACCTCGGGGGCGCGGTACTCGGCCAGCTTTCCCGAGGCCCCCTCGCGCCGCCCAACTCCCGTGAGGTGCCCGAGCGCGCTCAGCGGGGTGGGAAACGAGCGCCGCGAGGCGTGGTCGAGGCTCCCGTCCTCGAGCTCGAGCCGGGGGCCCGCGATTCCGACCTCGGGATGGGCCTCCATCAGCTCGACCAGCCGCTGGAGGGCCCCCGGCGTGACCCGGGTGTCCGGGTTGAGGACCAGCGCGTACGGAGCCGTGCCGCGCGCCAGGGCCGGGTTGTTGGCGCGGCTGAAGCCGGCGTTGACCGGGTTGACGGTGAGCTCGGCCTGCGGGAACTCGCGCCGGACCATGTCCGCGGTGCCGTCGCCCGACGCGTTGTCGACCACCTGGACGGTGAGCTCGCCGGCGGGCGGGTTCGCGAACAGCGACGCCAGGCAGTCGCGAAGCAGCGCCTCGCACCGGTAGGAGACGATGACCACGTCGATTGCCGGGTGCGCGGGCACGCGCCGCGTCCGGCTACTCGGCCGCGGCGACCGCGGCCAGCGTGACCTCGATCCCCCCGGCGAGCGAGGTCTCGGGGCGCCACCCGAACTCCGCCGCGAGGCCGGGATCGATCGCCGACCGGCGAACTTCGCCCGGCCGCGGGTCCGCGAACTCCGGGTCGAACTCGGCGCCCGCCGCGGCGGCGATCGCTCGCCCGAGGTCGAGCACGCTGGTCTCGGTTCCGGTGCCGACGTTGTAGGGGCCCGGTCCGGCCGCCTCGGCCGCGCCCGCGAACGCCGCCGCGACGTCGCCGACGTAGACGTAGTCACGGGTCTGCTCTCCGTCTCCGAACACGGTTGGCCGAACACCATTCGTCAGCGCTCCGCAGAAGATCGCGACCACTCCTGCCTCGAGGCGCGGGTCCTGCCGCGGCCCGTAGACGTTGCCGAGCCGCAGCACCGTGCTCTCGAGCCCGTGCAGGCGGCGGTAGAGGCTGACGTAGCCCTCGGCGGAGAGCTTCGATTGCGCGTAGGGGGCCTCCGGGCGGCACTCGGCGCCCTCGTCGAACGGCAGCGCGCGTCCCTCGCCCTCGCCGTAGATGGCGCCCCCGGTCGAGGCGAACACGAACCGCCCGACCCCGTCCTGGCGCGCGCGCTCGAGCAGCTTCAGCGTCCCGCCGACGTTGAGGCCGAGGTCGTAGGCCGGGTCGGTCACCGAGCGGCGGACGTCGATTTGCGCCGCAAGGTGGAAGACCGCGTCCGGGAGGGCGCGGTCGAACGCGGCCGCGATTGCCGCGTCGTCGGTGATGCTGCCCTCGATCAGCTCCGCACCGGCGGCGGTCGCCGGCTCGAGGTTCTCGCGTTTTCCAGTCGAGAGATCGTCGAGAACCACGACCTCGTCGCCGCGCGCGATCAGGGCGTCGACCAGGTTCGACCCGATGAATCCGGCGCCTCCGGTGACCAGTGTCCGCATCGGCGCGCAGCTTAACCGCGGCCCAGGGCGACACTAGTATCGGGCCATGACCGTCAGCCGCAGATCGGACCCGCTCGCCGAGCTGCGCGCGAACGTGATCGCGGCGACCGCCGGCTTTCACGGCGACCTCGGGCCGAAGCTCAGCCTGGAGCGGCCGCCGAAGGCCGAGCTCGGCGACTACTCCACCAACGCCGCGATGCTGCTCGCGCCTCACATGGGCGCGACGCCGCGCGAGGTCGCGGAGCGCCTGCGCGACGAGCTCGCCGGCTCGCTGGGGGAGAGCGCCGAGCGGATCGAGGTCGCCGGCCCTGGGTTCTTGAACGTCTTCCTCTCCGGTCGCTGGCATCGCGAGGCGACTGCCGCGCTGCTCGCGGGCACCGATGCGGACGGATCCGGCGCCGAGCCCGGCGAGCGCGCCCTGGTCGAGTTCGTGAGCGCCAATCCAACCGGCCCGGTGACCGCCGCGAGCGCCCGCGGCGCCGCCTACGGGGACTCCCTGGCCCGGTTGCTCAAAGCGGTCGGCGACGAGGTCGAGCGCGAGTACTACGTCAACGACGCCGGGACCCAGGTGCGGCTGTTCGCCGAATCGGTGTCGGCGCGGATGCAGGGCGATGACCCGCCCCCGGACGGCTATACCGGCGAGTACGTGGGCGAGCTCGCCGCCGAGCTCGCCGACGCCGGTGTCGATCCCACCGACCTCAGCGCGCTCGAGCTCATGGCGACCGAGGCGATGCGGGTCCGGATCGAGTCCACGCTGGAGCGCTTCGGGGTCCGCTTCGACACCTGGTCGTCCGAGCGCCGGCTGCGCGAGTCGGGGGCGGTCGAGCGCGCCCTGGACGCGCTGCGCGCGACCGGCCACGTCTACGAGAGCGAGGGCGCGATCTGGCTGCGCACGACGGAGTTCGGCGACGACAAGGACCGGGTCCTGATCCGCGCCGACGGCGAGCCGACCTACTTCGCGCCCGACATCGCGTACCACCTCGACAAGATCGAGCGCGACCACCAGCGCCTGATCAACGTCCTCGGCGCCGACCACCACGGCTACCTGGCGCGGATGCGGGCGGCGCTGGCGGCCCTCGACGTCGGTCCGGATCGGTTCGAGGCGCCGATCATGCAGATGGTCTCGATCGTCGAAGGGCGGCGAGCGCAGGCGGATGGGCAAGCGCCGCGGCGACTTCGTCACCCTCGACGAGCTGATCGATGACATCGGCGTCGACGCGACGCGGTTCTTCATGCTGCAGCGCAGCCACGAGACGACGATCGACATCGATCTGGAGCTCGCCCGCTCGACGTCGCAGGACAACCCCGTCTACTACGTCCAGTACGCCCACGCGCGGATCGCGAGCATCCTCAGCAAGGCCGCCGAGGAGGGCGTCGCCGGCTCCGAGGACGAGGTCGCCGAGCGCGGGGCCGAGCCCGAGGCGCTCGCGGCAGACGCCGAGCCGAGCGAGCGGGTGCTGGTCCGCCGCCTGCTCGAGCTGCCGGCAGAGATCGAGGTCGCCGCCGAGCGCCGCACCCCGCACCGGATCTGCGCCTACGCGATGGCGACCGCGGCCGACTTCCACGGCTTCTATCGCGATTGCCGGGTCGTCGGTGCCACCGAGCCCGGCGCCGAGGCGGCGCGCCTCGCACTCTGCGTGGCGACCAAGAGGACGATTTCCGCCAGCCTCGGCCTCCTCGGGGTCGGTGCCCCGGAGCGGATGTAGCTCTCAGCCCTCGGCCTCGTAGCCGTAGTACGCGTACTCCTCCTCGTCGCCGCCGAGGCCGGTGACAACGAGGCCGGTCGGCCGCTCCGGCATCCGCCGCAGGGCGCCCTTGACGGCACGCGCGTCCTCCCGGCTGGTGAGGCCGAGCCGGACGCAGATGACGATCCCGTCGACGTGTGGGATCAGCTCGAGCGGATCGACCGCCGCGAGCATCGGGCAGGAGTCGATCACGACCAGGTCGTAGATGCCGCCGATCTTGGTCAGGAACTGGTGGCAGCGGTCCGAGGCCAGGAGCTCGGCCGGCTGGGCGGGCGGCTTGCCGGCGGTGATGCAGACGAGCGAGCGGTCGGCGACGCCGGCCGGCGAGTCGGCGGCGGGCTTGCCTCCCTTCTTGGCCCCCTTCCTGCCGCCGTTCGCGGACGGGGCGATGCTGAACTCGCGGACCTGGAGGATCTCCTGCGGGTCAGCCGTCCCCGCCAGGTACTCGGAGAGGCCGGGCCCCTCGTTCAGGTTCAGCCGTTCGGCGAGCGCCGGGCGCCGCAGGTCGGCTTCGACCAGCAGCGTCCGCTGTCCCGCGGCCGCGGCTGCGCTGGCGAGCGAGGCGGCGACGGTCGACTTGCCCTCGTCGGGGATTCCGCTGGTCACGAGCACCGAGCGCAGCGGACTCTCCGGATTGAAGAAGGCGAGATTGGTGCGCAGCATCCGAAACGCCTCGAGGTCCGCCGGGCTGAGCGGCCGGCTGCCGTTGCCGGCAAGCCCGGCGGTGCCCATCGCCCCGGAGCCGACCCGGCCCAGCACCGGCAGCCCGAGCTCCTCGTGGGCGTCCTTCGGCGCCCGCAGCTTGCGATCCAGCGAATCTCGCAGGAAGGCGGCAAGCAGCCCGAACGCGAGCCCGACGAGCGCGCCGAGCAGGGTGTTGCGAACCGGGCGCGGCGAGGCCGGTGACGCGGCCGGCACGGCCCGCCTGGTCACGTCGGCCGGTCTTGCGACCGCCCGCACGGCCTCGAGCTCGGCGAGCTTCTGGCGGGCGAGCGCGGTGCCGACATCGGTCGCGGCATCGCCGCCATGACGGATCTGGCGCTTCAGCTCCGCGATCGCGGCGTCGATCCTCGCCAGCTCCTGGCGCCGGCCGACGATCGCGGCCTGCTCGGCAAACGCGTTGGCGAGCGCCGAGGCGAACTCGGGATCGTCCCACGCCGCCTGGATTACGACGAGGTTGGTAAGCGCCTCGACCCGGGTGGTCACGGCGTTCACGAGGGACTGGGGCGAGGCCTCGGTGCGCAGCTTGCGCTGTACGGCGCGGGCGACGCTGAGCTTCCTGATCGACTCGGCCTTGATCGAGGCGCGCTCCGCCGAAGGCTCGGGGAAGACGTTGATTCCGAGTACGCCGACATCCTGGCCGATGCTGCGGAACGAGACGGCGGCCTCCGACTCGTAGCGCGGCGCCTGCGTGGTCGAGAGCAGGAACGCGACGCCGGCGAAGACGATCGTGATCGCGATCACGACGAGCCGCTGGCGCCGCAAGAGGGCGAGGTAGTCCCGGAGGCTCGCGTAGCGTGGCTGCTCGCTCATCGCGCCCTATCGTCGCACGGAGGTCGCGATCTCGCGTTGGATCTCGCCCGCCAGCAGGGAATATCGCGCCTCCATCGGCTCGAGCGAGATCGCCTTCGCGGCATCGGCGATCGCGCCGACGAGGTCGCCGCGGCGGGCTCGGACCAGGGCCCGCTGCGCGTAGGCGTCGGCGCTCCAACCGGCCGCCTGGATCGCATCGTCGGCGAGCGACTCGGCCTCGTCCAGATCGCCTGCGACCGCGGCGCTCTGCGAGGCGCGGCGCAGCTGCTCGGAGACCAGGCCCGGCACCTGCGACGCGGCGCAGGCGATCGCGACGACGACGAGGAGCAGGCGCAGCCGCGGGCCCGGCCAGGCGCCCGAGCGGCGCGCCCGCCGGGGACGCGAGCCGGCGGCGCCTGCGGCGCCGGCGGCGATCAGCGCGACCGCGACCAGTCCGGGGAACTCCCACAGCCAGTCCGCGGCGGCGGCGATCACGAACGTGAGCACGATCGCGATCGCGGCGGTCGCAGCAGCGGTCCGACGGGGCCTCGGATGCGGGCGGATCGCCGCCACCAGCAGCCCCCCGACGAGCGCGGCGACCGCGAGCAGGCCGGGCAAACCGAGCTCGGCGAGCGGCTCGAGAACGAGCGAGTGGGCGTCGCGGACGGAGTCCTCCGGATCGCCGGTCGCCTCCCACCAGTACTCGAACGCCCCCGGGCCGACCCCGACGAGCGGCCGGGTCGCGGCCGCGTCGAGGGCCGCCGACCAGTAGGCCCACCGATCGCCGGAGAAGGTCGTCAGCCGGTCGGCGGGGTCGGCCCCGGCGGTCGCCGCCGCCGGTTCGCCGCCGGTGAACTCGTCCCAGGCCCCGGCCGCGGCGCCGATCGCGATCGCGATCGCGATCGCCGCGGCGGCGACGCCGGCCAGCATCCCGGGCGAAAGCCCTCCGGCCGGCCGGCGGCGCGCGAGCTTCCGGCGGACCGCGAAGGCGCCGCAGGCGCCGCCGGCCGCCAGCAGCGCGAGGACCACGAGCGCGGCGCCGCCGGCGCCGCTGCCGTCGACGATCTCCGGCTGGCCGCGGGCGACCAGGATCACGACGAAGCCGGCGGCGCCGGCGACCGCGGCGTTCGCGGCGGCTCGCCGGCGGTTCCGCGCCAGCCAGATCACCGCGGCGGCGCCGGCCACCGCCGCCAGCGCGCCTCCGCGCGAGTAGGTGAGATAGATCGTCAGCAGACCCGCCGGCACGGCGGCGAGCGCGACGCCGGCGATCGCGGCGCGCCTGGACGCGGTGCTCCAGGCGAGCATCGACGCCGTCGCGAGCGCCGACCACGCCGCGACCGCGTTCCAGTAGCCGAACGGATAGAAGAGCCGCTCCGAGCCGAGCACCTCGAGCAGCGGGTTGGGCGGAAACGCCGCCGGCGCCAGGCGGCTGATCAGGGCGAGGGCGGTGACCGTGGCCAGCGAGACGCTGAGGCCGCCGACCGCGGCCGGCCAGGTGCTCGCTCGCAGCCCGAGCCAGGCCGCGGCAGCGAACCCCGCGTAGCTCACCAGCCGGGCGATCTCGGCGGCGGTGCGCTGATCGCTGAGCGTGGTCGTCAGCGCCAGGGTGCTGAGCGCCACCAGCGCCGCGAAGGCGCCGAAGGTCCAAAGGGCCATCCGCGGCGGCCGCGCCCGCGGCAGGACGCCGAACGCGAGCCCGAGCGCGATCGCGACCCAGACCGCGAGCCCGGTTCCCTGGCGGACGACGAGGTCGTATCCGCCGCCGTCGAGCGCCAGGTAAGTGGGGGCCGCCGCGCAGAGCGCGAAGACGATCGCGCGTTCGGCGCCGCGGCTCCGGTCGCGCTCGGGAGCGTGGTCTGAGATCTGGCGCGCGGTCTCGCCGCCGGGGTTATAGTGCGCCGTAGGTTTCACTGTGGGGGACGGCGGTGACGCGCGTCCCGTGGCCGTCAGATGATCAGCAAGCTTCCAGCCGGAATCGCCTTGGTCTCGCATCGATCCGCGATCTTCGTCGCGGCCTCGATCGCGGCGCTGATCCTAGTCGCCGGGTCAGCCGCACCCGCCGCGGGCTCCGCGGTCTGCGACCAGTACCCCGATCTGCCGCAGTGCTCGCCGACCCAGGTCGGCGGTGGCGGGACGGGCACCGAGACCACCGGCGCCGACGGCGGGGCCTCCGTCTCCGGATCGATCCCCGGCGGGGGCGATGGCGACGGCGGCGCCAGCGCCGAGGCGGGCAAGGCCGCCGACCTGCCGTTCACCGGATACCCGCTCTCGCCGCTGGTCGCGGTTCTGCTTGCGCTGCTGGCCGCGGGGATCGCGATCCGCGTCTTCCTGGCGATCCGCCGACGGTTGTCGGTTGCGCCGGCGGACCGACTGATTTAGGCTCAGCGCCGCAAAGTTAGGGGACCGGAGGGGACTCACGGGCTTCGGCCGGGACCTGAGGAGAGCTTCACGCTTGGGGTGCGCGCGAAGAAGGGGTCGAGGGGCCCGGGGGAGTAGTAGATGAGCCAGACAATCCTCGAGCGTCGGCTGGTCGGCCAGCAGGAGATCTCGGACCGCGTCGACGGGGCGCTATCGCCTCGGGCGCGCTCGCGGATCCCGTACCGCAGCGTCGCGATGATCCGGCGCGAGATGGCCTTCCGGCGGCTCCTCGGGCTGGCCGACGTGGCCGCGATCTCGATCACGGTCGCGTTCGTCGCGTTCGTCGTCGGCGACAAGGCCATGCAGCCGGGCGCGGCGGCCATCCCGGTCGTCTTCGTCCTGCTGATGAAGACGATCGGGCTCTACGACCGCGACGAGCACCTGCTCCACAAGACGACGCTCGACGAGGTCCCGCGGCTGCTGGGGGCGGCGACGGCGACGGTGCTGGCGCTCTTCCTCGCCGACGGCACGCTGATCGACGGCGTCCTCAGCCGGGGCGAGATCGCGACCGCCTGGGTGACGCTGTTCGTCCTCCTCGTCGTCCTCCGGGCGCTGGCGCGTACGATCGGCTCGCGCATCACCGCCCCGGAGCGTTGCCTGTTCGTCGGCGACGGGCCGAGCGCGGCAGACTTTCGCGAGAAGCTCGCAACCAGCCGTTCGGTGAACGCCGAGCTCGTCGGCTGGGTCTCCGCCGGGAGCGCCGCGGAGGCCGACCTGAACGGGTCCGAGGCGTCGGTCCTCGCTGACCGGGTCCGGGGTCTGCTCGGGGAGCGCGAGGTGCACCGGGTGGTCGTCGGCCCAGGGCCGTCGCATCCATCGGAGCTGATCGAGTCGATCCGGCGGATGGCCGGACGCCGGGTGAAGGTCAGCGTGCTCCCCGACGTCTCGCGCTTCGTCAGCCCGTCGATCGAGCTGGATCGCCTCAACGGGATCACGCTGCTCGGGCTCAGCCGGCTCGAGGTCACCCGCTCATCGCACGCGGTCAAGCGTCTCTTCGACCTCTGCGGCTCCTGCGCCGCGCTGGTGGTCTGCGCCCCGGTGATGCTCGCGGTCGCGATCGCAATCCGGATCGACAGCCCCGGGTCCGCGCTCTTCCGCCAACTGCGCGCGGGGCGTCACGGTGAGCCCTTCGAGATGCTCAAGTTCCGCAGCATGTACGCGGGCGCCGACGAGGAGAAGGCGACCCTCCGGCATCTCAACGAGGCCCACGGCGTGTTCAAGATCGAGGACGACCCGCGGATCACCCGGGTCGGCCGGGTGATCCGCCGCCTGCACCTCGACGAGCTCCCCCAGCTCGTCAACGTCCTGCGCGGCGAGATGAGCCTGGTCGGCCCAAGGCCGCTGCCCCTCGACGAGGATCGGCGAATCGAGGGCTGGCACCGGCGGCGCCTGGACCTCCGCCCGGGAATCACCGGCCCGTGGCAGGTGCTCGGCTCGGCGCGGGTCCCGACCAGCGAGATGGTCGAGCTCGACTATCAGTACGTCGCCGACTGGTCGCTCTGGAACGACATCCGTCTACTCTTCTGGACCGTCGGCCACGTGGTTGGCCGGGGTGGACGGTAAAGGGGGTGTCCCGTTGAGCAAGCCCGCATTGGGACACCGAGACCAAGGGACCGGGGAGTTCCTCGAAGGGGGTTCGGTTGATGTACAGGGATAACGGGTCGTTGCCCAAGCCAAGCCCGGCCGCGGTTGGAACTCCGACACCGGCGACCCCCACGATCGCGATGGTCACCTACAACTCCGCGGAGCCGCTGCGGCGGTTCTTCGACGGCCAGCTGGCCACCGCCGAGGCGCTCGGCACCGAGCTCGTCGTCGTCGACAACGGCTCGACCGACGAGTCGATCGAGCTCATGCGCGAGGCGGCGCGACGATCCTCGGCCCTGACCCTGATCCGGATGGACGGAAACCGCGGCTACGCCGCCGGGGTCAACGCGGCGTTCGAGGCGATACCCGGGCGCGACGTGATGCTGGTCAACCCCGACGTGCACCTGAGCGATCCGCAGCCGGTCCACGAGCTCGCCGGCCTGCTCCGCCAGCTTCCGCGGGCGGCGATCGTCGCGCCGGGCCTCGACCACGCCGATGGCTCGCCACAGCCGTCAGCCCGTCGCTATCCGACGGTCGCCTCGATGCTCGCGACCCTGCCGTCAGTGCGCTCGGCGAGCATCGCCCGCCGTGTCTACCACACGTACATCGGACCGTCGGAGGAGGGTCGCCGCAGCACCCTGGTCGACTGGGTGATCGGTGCCGCGATGCTGATCCGGCGCGAGGCCTGGGAGGCTCTCGGAGGCTGGGACGAGCGCTTCTTCCTCTACATGGAGGACGCCGACTTCTGCCGCCGCTGTGTGCGGGCCGAATGGGACGTCGTCTACGCGCCGCGGGTTCGGCTCCGCCACGACTACGCGAGAATGAGCAGCCGCGATGGCGCCTCGGTGCTCACTCACAGCGCCCGGCGGCGCCACATCGTCAGCCTCGCCCGGTTCTTCTCGCGTGAGCCACGGTTGCTCGTCGGCTGGGGGCGCCGGCCGAGCGTGGCGGATCCGCGACGGCGCCAGTGGCGATCGATCGCGTCGCCGAAGCGGCGGCGAATCGACGCCGTGCTCGATTCGATCAGCTAAACAGACACCCTGGTGAACGCGCAAGCGATGCCCAAGGTGTCGGTGGTGATCCCGAGCTGGAACGGCCGCGATCAGCTCAGTGGCGTGCTCGAGAGCCTCGAGGCGCAGAACTGGCCCGACTTCGAGACGATCGTCGTCGACAACGGTTCCGGCGACGGGACGGTCGAGTTCCTGCGCGCCGAGTGGCCGTCGGTGCGGGTCGTCCCGCTGGCCGAGAACGAGGGCTTCGCCGCCGCGGTCAACCACGGGATCGCGCGGAGCAGCGGCGAGTACGTCGCCCTGGTCAACAACGACGTCGAGCTCGAGCCGCAGTGGATCGAGATCGTCACCGGCGTCCTCGACAGCCATCCGCGGGCCGGCTCGGTCGCCTCGAAGCTGCTCGAGTGGTCGCGCCGCAACGTCCTCGACGGCGCCGGGGACCTGGTCGGATGGGACGGCTACTGCGTCCGTCGCGGCAAGGGGGAGCGCGACCGCGGCCAGTACGACTCCTCCCCGAGGGTGCTCTCGGCCTGCGCCGCCGCGGCGCTGTACCGACGCGACGCGCTTGACGACGTTGGCCCGTTCGACGAGGGCTTCTTCGCCTATATCGAGGACGTCGACTGGGGCCTGCGGGCGCAGCTCGCCGGCTGGGACTGCATCTACGAGCCGACCGCCGTCGCCTACCACGTCGGTGGTGCGTCGAGCTCGCGGATGTCGGGCTTCGAGCTGTTCCAGTGCCATCGGAACATCCTTCTGATGATGGCCAAGGACTTCCCGGCCCCGGCGCTGCTCGCCTTCGTCCCCTGGGCCGTGGTCCGCCGGCTCGGGTCGCTCGGCAAGGCCTACATCCGCGGCGAGGCCGCCCTCCTGCTGAGGGCCTGGAAGGCGGCCGCCGCTCAGCTGCCGGCGGCGCTCGGCGCCCGGCGCCAGATCCAGGCCCGGCGCCGGCGCAGCAGCCGCGAGCTGCTGCGCATGATGCGCCCGGCGTACCTCGGGGTCGCGTGGAGATCGAGGTCCTGATCCCGACCCTCGCCGGCCGCGAACGCCTGCGCGAGGTGCTCGGGGCGCTACGGAGTCAGACGCTGCCGCCCGCGGTGCGGGTGATCGACAACGGCGGCGACGACCCGACCGGCGACGTCCTCGACGCCTTCGACGAAGTCCGGGTGATCCGGCCGGGCCGCAACCTCGGGTTCGGCGCGGCCCTCAACCGCGGCGTCGCCGAGAGCTCGGCCGATCTGGTCGTCTTCCTCAACGACGACGCCGTCCCCGATCGCGAGTTCCTCGAGCGGATCGCCGCGACGAGGTCGGCGACCGGGGCCGCGATGATCGCCGGCTGCCTGGTTCGTCCCGACGGCTCGATCGACTCGGCCGGCGTCGACGTCGACCGCTCGCTGATCGCCTACGACCTCTACCACGGCGAGCCATACGGATCAGCCGCCCACCGCGGCCGCGACCCGCTGGCGCCGAGTGGCGGCGCGGCCGGGTTCGACAGGCGGTCGTTCCTGGACGTGGGGGGGTTCGACGAGCGATTTTTCGCCTACCTCGAGGACGTCGACCTCGGCCTGCGGATGACCGCCGCGGGGTTCCGGTGCGCCTCCGCCTACGACGCCCACGCCCGCCACGATCACTCCGCGACGCTGGGCTCGGGAAGCCTGCAGAAGAATCGGCTCATGGGTCGCAGCCGCGGCTACCTGCTGCACAAGTACCGCGATCAGCTCGGGCTCCCGTCGCGGGCGCGCGGGCTGGCGATCGACGCGGTCACCTACGCCGGGCAGATGGCGATCGATCGCAACGCGGGCGCGATCCGCGGCCGCCTTGAGGCCCGGCGGTTGGCGCCGGCCGGTGGCGCCGCGGACCTCGGCGCAGTCCCCCGGATCAGGGTCGGGATCGGCCGCTCACTGCGAATCCGGCTCTCGCGCCGGCGCCGCGTCTGAGCGAGCAGGGCGAGTCGCGCTCGATCATGCGGGCTGGATGGACGGCGAGGGCGCGGCCGCCCGAGCCGGATCGGCCTCGGCGGCCGCCGGGCCTGCGGCCGGGAAGCTGACCAACCGCGACATCCCGATCCCGACGATGAGCCAGGCCCCGAGCACGCTCAACCCCTCGATGTACAGCCCCGAGTAGAAGCTGACCAGAGTCGAGGCGAGCGCTCCAGCCGCGCCGATCGCCGGGGCGGCAGTGTCGGCTGAGCGGGCCCGGACGCCGCCGACCGCGAGGCTGGCGAGCAGCAGGAGCAACGCGACGACGAAGTAGGCCATCACCGCAAGCCCCTGCTCGTACGCGATCTTCAAATACGAGTTGTCGAGGTTGACCGAGGCGATGCTCAGGTAACGGCCGCTGCGCTGGTTGATGTCACCGGCGCTTCCCAGGCCTTGGCCGAAGGGATGGCGTTCGATGTCGTCGAAGGCGTCCTCCCACTTGGCGACCCGGATCGCGTAGGGCACGTCGCTGCTCGGATCGAGGATGCGCTCGTAGCGACTGCGCGCCGCCGGGTCCGAGGCGGTGAGCGCGAACGCGACGCCGCCGCAGCCCAGCACGAGCGCCACCGCGAGCGCGGTCACGGCTCGTCGCGTGCGCCGCATCCCGATCGAGGCCTGGCTGAGCGCGAGCACCAACACAACCCCGACCACCAGCCCGACCAGCGGCCCCCGCGCCTCGGAGGCGAGGATGGCGAACACGCAGAGCGCGGTGGCGGCCCCCGCCAGAAGCCGCAGGCGGCCGCGCGCGCCGATCGCGATCGCGAGGCAGAACGGCGCGGTGAACGCGGTCCAGAAGGCGAGCTGGTGGCCAGTGAGGAAGGAGCCGAACGTGCGCAGGTGCCCGTCGACGATGTTGATACCGGCGCCCGCCGCGTACCCCCGCCTCGCCTCGTCGGCGGCCGGGCCGATGATCCAGCGCAGGACCGCGTAGCCGGCGACCAGCGCGGTGACGGCAACCACGCCGCGGACGATCTTGCGGTGGGTCTCCGTCGAGAAGCCGGCGTAGGCGACGAGGACGAAGGCGAGCATGAACCAGGCCGAGGCGCGGAAGGAGAGGAATCCGATCTGCGGGACGTCGGCGACCAGCGCTGCGATCAGGGTGAGGCCGATGTACCCGAGGCAGCCAATCACCGCCGGCCAGAGCGAGTACGTGTAGTCGCGGTGGCGGCTGGCGAGCCGGATGAAGAGGCCGATCCAGAAGCCGGCCAGGACCAGGTCCGCGACCCTGATCAGGTCGTAGCCGGTGAACGCGACCACGCTCGCCTGGATCGCAGTGCCCGCGAAGAGCGCGACGATCGCCGCGGCCGGAAAGCGCCAGCAGACCACCGCAGCGACAAGGACGGCGAGAAACCCCCCCGCGGTCACCGGGCTGGTCATCGCGTCCGGCGTGATCCAGTACGCCGCCGCGAGGATCGTCGACCAGGCCGCGGCGAGTCGCAGCTCCGGGCGCCGCGCTGCACCCTCGGTGAAGATCAGCGCCGCGATCAGGGCCGCGGGGTAGGCGAGGACGACGAAGTCCTGGTGCGGCAGCGCGAGCTCACCGATCAGCGAACCGAGGACGAGGGCGGACCAGGCGAGCGTGACCCCGGCCACGACTCCCCGCTCGAACACCAGCCGGCCGCGGCCGGCCCCGCGCTGCCGCGGAACCGGCGGACCCGCCGCCGCTTCCCCACTTGCTCCCATCTCGCCGCTCACACCAGAGTTCACCCCCATGATGACGGACGAGCGCGACGCCGCCGCCGCTAGCACGAGCGGGCTACTTGACTGCCCTGTGCGCCACGTGGTGCACGGTCCAGCCCTCGCGCGCGCGCAGGCGGAAGCGCCCCAGCTCCTCGACCTGCTGGAAGCCGACCGTGCGCAGCATCCAGCCCCAGGTGCGGGCCGACGGCTCCCAGAAGACGACCGCCCGCTCGCGATCTGCGCGATAGCGTGCCGCCGCGAACGGGACGAGGGCCATCCAGGGGTCGTATGCCTCGACGGAGTGGAACGTATCGCGGGTCAGGTCGGCGATCCGCTCGAGCGCGAGCAGCTGGTCGCGCAGGTGGATCAGCACCGAACCGCAGAAGACGAAATCGAAGCTGCCGAGCTCCTCGGGCCGTGCGTCGTAGACGTTGCAGGTCACTCGCTCGACGTTGGAGCCGAGCGCCTGCTTGGCGAGCCGGAAGCCTTCGCCGCGCCGCTCCGGGTTCGGCCTCGCCGGGCGACGGCGCGGCGGCCAGTCGAAGTCCTTCTCGTAATCGACGTCGATCGCGACCACCTCGGCGGCACCGCGTCGTTCGAGCTCGAATGCCCAGAAGCCGTCCCAGGTGCCGACGTCGAGCACCCGCTTGCCGTCGAGCCGCTCGGGGAGCCCGTACTTGTCGACCACGGGGCGGAGGTCGAACATGCCCTCGGTGACGACGCCGGGTTCCAGCTCCAGCGTGTGGTACCAGGTCAGGTCACGGGCCTGCTCGGCGAGGGTCGTCATGGCGGCATGAGGCTAGCGCCCCCCTCGGCACCGGCGCGCCGAGGAGGTGCGGCCTGGCATCGTGCGAAATTCTAAGGTCCCGACCGTGGCCGGGCCCCTGCCCACGACCAAGCTCCCGAACCCGCCGATCTTCATCGTCGGCCACGCTCGCTCCGGAACCACGTGGCTGTTCGACATCGTCACTTCACATCCGGAGGTCGCGGGCGTCTTCGAGTCGTGGATGTTCACGCAGTCGAACGGCTTCGTGCCGCTGCTATGCGCGCACTGGGGCGACGGCCTGCTGGCGACCCGCCAATCGGTGATCGGGCGCCATCCCGGGCTCGGGCAGCTGATCACCCGCGAGGAGGCCTTCGAGACCGTGCGCTCGGTGTCGACCGACTGGCTCAGCCGCGCGCTCGGCGACGGACAGCGATTCGTGGTCGAGAAGGGCCCGATGGACTACGAGATCGTCCACGAGCTGTTTCCCGACGCGCGCTTCATCCACATCATGCGCGACGGCCGGGACGTCGCGGTCTCGATGCGCGAGGCCAGTCGCAGCTGGGCGCCGGAGATGCTGCCCCACATCGGGAGCTCGTTCACCGGGTCCGCGCGTCTTTGGGCCAGGGAGCTGACCTTCATAGGTCGGCTCGGCGCCGCAGCCGGCGACCGGTTCTTCGAGCTTCGCTACGAGGACCTGCGCTCCGATCCACTGCCGCACGCGCGTGAGGTGTTCGAGTTCTGCGGCATCCCGTGCTCGGAGTCACAGCTGGCCGAGATCATCGCGGCGACCTCGTTCGAGGCGAAGAAGGTCGGGGACCGCTCCGGTTTCGTGCGCACCGGCAGGGTCGGCGGGTGGCGATCACGGTTCGGGCTGATCGACGCGCTTCGGTTCCACCTCAAGGCGGGCGACCTGCTGATCGCGAACGGCTACGCGCGCAACCGCTGGTGGTGGCTCGGGCACGGCCGCGCCAGAGTGAGGGCCCTACGGTCCCGCAACAGCTCGTCGACGCAGCCCTGAGAGCAGGCGCCTGACCCCCCGCCTGGTCCCGGCAGGCTGGAACCCGGCGGCGTCGAGCTGCGCGGCGACGAACTCCGACAGGTATGCGTCGAGCTCTTCGCGCGACGAGAAGATGCGCTCCGCGAACTCGAACTCCCCTTCCCACCACAGGGCCTGGACCCTTTCCTCTTCCGAGAGGCGGACCCAAAACTCGCCCGGGAAGTGGTTGCCCGGCACCCGCAGCCGCTCGCTCTTGAACCTGAACTCGATCCGCCGGTCGGCGACGTCGATCAACCAGCGATGGTGTGGCCAGCCCACCAGGTCGCCCTGGAACCCGTAGGTCTGCTCCTCGAGCCGCGAGGGAACCTCGATGTAGCCGGCCTTGGCGATCCGCTGCATCTCGCTGCAGACCCAGATCGGATCGCGGATGTCCTCGAGTGTGTGCGAGCAGATCACGAAGTCGAGCTCGCGATCGGCGAACGGATAGGGCTCGCGATCGCAGATGTCGCGGCGGATCCAGGTCCGCTCGGAGAAGCGCTCGTCGCCCTCGCCGTCGCGCCCGAGCATGCCGCGGGTCTCGTACGGCGCCAGGTCCATCACCCAGTCGGCGCGAGTGAACGGCCGCGCCCAGGCGCCGATGTCGAGGACGACGGCGTCATCGGGTAGCCCGCGCGCGATCCGCTGGGCGTTGGCCGCCAACACGCCCGGCAGCGTACCCTGCCACCCCGTGCCCGACATCGCGGTCGTGATCCCAACGCATCGTCGCGAGACGCGACTGCGGTTCGCGCTCGAGGCGCTCGAGGCGCAGACTCTCGACCGCGCCAGGTTCGAGGTCCTGGTGGTGCGGGCGCCTGGCGCCGAGGGCCCGTTTGCCACCGCGCCCCGGGGCTTGGATGTGCGTTTCCTGACCGCGCCCGAGACCGGCCCTGCGGCGCAGCGAAACCACGGCTGGCGGGCGGCGGCGGCGCCGCTGATCGCGTTCACCGACGACGACTGCCGACCGGATGAGCGCTGGCTCGAGGGGCTGCTGAGTGCTGCCGACGGCCGCGCCGTGGTCCAAGGGCGCACGGAGCCCGACCCCGACGAGCGCCACCTGCTCGCCGGCCTCGCCCGGACGATCGAGATCACAGGCCCGAGCGAGTGGTACGAGTCCTGCAACATCGCCTATCCGCGGGCGCTGCTCGAGCGGATCGGCGGCTTCGACCCCGCCTTCCGGCTCCCACATTGGGGCGAGGACACCGACCTCGGCCTCCGTGCTCGCGATGCGGGAGCGACGCTGCGCTACGCGCCCGAGGCGCTCGTCTGGCACGCGGTCGTCTCGCAGAGCCTGCCCGCGGCGCTCGCCCAAGCGCGCCGCCGCGAGTGGGTGCCGCTGCTGGTCGCCCGCCACCCGCAGCTGCGAGAGTCGCTCTACCGGCGTTGGTTCGTCAACCGCGCCCACGCGGCGCTGGTCGTAGGCGCCGCTGTGCTTCTCGCCCGGCGGCGTCCGACCCCGGCGACGGTGCTCGGCGCTGCGCTTCCCTTTCTCGCCCACAACGTGGCCTACAACCGCGGTCGCGGGCTCGGCAGCGCCAAGGGAATGGCCAGGTTTGCGCTCCAGATGCCCGGCCGACTGGCGATCGACGCGGTCGAGGCTGCCGCGGTGGTGCGAGGGGCGGTCCGCCACCGGGCGCTCGTGCTCTGAGACATGCGGATCGTCCTCCTTCAGCCGACCTACTGGCCGGAGGTGCGGCGCGGATCCGAGCGGGTCGTCCACGACCTCGGCGTCAGCCTGGCCCACCGGGGGCACGACGTGACCCTGATCACCAGCCACCGCGGACCGGCGACGGCCGCCGTCGAGGAGGGAGTCCGCGTCGTCCGCGCCCGGCGGCCACCGGAGCTCCCGGGGACCCGCGCCTACGAGTACCACGCGGTCAACGCGATCAACGTCGCTCGGCACCTGCGCCACGGCGAGTACGACGTCGTCCACTCCTTCTTTCCGGTTGACGCGTGGGTCGCGGTCCAGCTGCGCCGCCGGGGTGGACCGCCCGTCGTCGCGACCCTGCACGGGATCCCGACCCGCCGGTATCTGGTCGCGCGCCGCTACCGGCTCGAGACGCTGCAGGCCGTGGTCGCCGGCGCCGACGAGTGCACCGTCCTCAGCGAGGCGGCGGCCGACCCGTTCCGGCGCTACCTGCTGCGCGACCCGAGGGTCTTGCCGGGTGGCGTCCTGACGGAGGCCTTTCGGCGCCCGGATCTGACGCCCGAGCGCCCGACGCTGTTCTGCCCGGTGGCCCTGGGCGATCCCCGCAAGCGCGTCGAGCTGCTGATCGCGGCGTTCGAGATCCTGCGGCGGCGCGACCCCGGCCTGCGGCTCGTGCTCGCCGGCGGCAGCGATCCGGTGATGAGCGGGGACGCGCCGGCGCTCAGTGACGGCGTCGCGACGGTTGCGCTCGACTCGACGCCGGCGCTCGCCGACGCCTATGCCGGTGCGTCGGCGACCGTCCTGCCGTCGGTCGAGGAGGCGTTCGGGCTTGTGCTGATCGAGTCGCTGGCGGCCGGGACGCCGGTGGTCGCCGACCGCACCGGCGCCGCGCCGGAGATCGTCGACGAACGCGTCGGGCGCCTGTTCGGCGACGGCGAGGTGGAGCTCGCCGAGGCGATCTCAGAGGCGCTCGACCTCGGCTCGCGGCGCGAGACCCCCGACGCCTGTCGGGAACGGGCCGCCGGCTACGACTGGAGCACCTTGGTGCGCGAGTACGAGTCCGTCTACGAGTCCGTGGCCCCGGCCTAGAGGGCTGATGCGGGTTATCCACGCACGCGGATGACGCCGCATCCCGTCGCTGGATCGCCACCCACGACCTCGCGAGTAGCGCTGCTACTCGCTTCGGCCGCGTGCGGCGCCCAGCTCGGCATGCGACGCCCCCCGCGCACGCGCCTAACCCACATCAACCCCCTAGAGCATCGGGGTGCGGTGGCGAATCGCGCTGCGCGCGGTTGCCGCGAGCTCGACCAGGTCGTGGAGCACGTAGTACGGAGCGAGCAGTGGGCCGCCGCCCTCGACCCGCCCGCGGGCGAGCAGGTCCCGGGCGTAGGGGGCCACCAGCCACGGGGCGAGGAAGCGCAGGCGTTGCGGCAGGGCGAGGGCCAGCAGCGCCCGGACGAGCAGGTAGTGGGATCGCTTCCAAAAGATTCCGTGGGTGAAGTGGGCGCGGCGCAACCCGGGATGGTCGGCGTAGGCGCGGAGCTCCCAGGTGGCGGCGAAGCGGAGCTTGCCGAGCGGGCCGAGCCAGTTGACGGCATGCCGGACGACGGCGTCCGAAGCGAACGCCGCCCGGGCGCCCCGCGCGATCGCGCGCCAGGCGAGGTCGGAGTCCTCGCTGCCGTGGACGCGGCCGTACCGCTCGACGTCGAAGCCGCCGACCCGTTCGAGCAGCTCGCGGGGATAGAAGATGTTGCAGGTCGCAAACCCCGGGTCGAGCTCGGGAACGCGGATCGTGCGGGTGAACGCGCGTCGCACGTCGCCCGCCTCCTCGAGCTCCGCCGCAACCGGCTCGGTTCGTCCCTGCACGATCGCCCCGGGGCGGTCCGCACAGGCGGCGATTCCGGCCGCCAGCCAGCCGGGCTCGGGGACGCAGTCATCGTCGGTGAACGCGATCAGCTTTCCGCGCGCCGACCGCCAGCCCCGTTCCCGTGCCGCGGCGCGCCCGGCGCCGGGATCGATCCGGATCGCCCGCAACGGCAGGTCGCCGCGCCCTGCGGCGCCGGCCAGCAGCCGCTCGGTACCGTCGCTCGAGCCGTCGTCGACGATCACGACCTCGAAGCGCTCGCTCGGATGGGTCTGCGCCCGCAGCGCGTCGAGGAGATCGCCCAGGCGCCGCTCCCGGTTGTGGGTGGCGACGACCACGCTGGCGTCGAGCTCCGGTGGCATGGCGGGACGGTAGCGCGCACCCTGAGAACCTGTGTGAGCCATCCGGCTGGGCGACGCTGGATACTTCCCTGAAGTGACCATTCGGGAGACGCCAGGGGGTCCGGCGGACCTACCGCCGGGCGAGCTGCTGCCGGTCGCGGAGGCCGAGGCGGCTGCCGCCGACGTCGCGGCGGCGGGCTCGCGGGCGCCGGCGGCCGACGTCGAGCCGTCCGCCGACACAAGCCGTCGCCGCAAGGCCGCCCGCGGGGTGGTGATCAACTCCGGCTTCATGGTCGCGCTCGGCGGCCTCAACCTGGTCAAGAGCCTGATCGTTGTCGGCTTTGTCACGGCGGCCGACTTCGGGGTCTGGAGCATCGTCCTGCTGGCACTGCTCCTGGTTGTCGCTGTCAAGTCGGTCGCGGTCGGCGACAAGTACATCCAGCAGCAGGAGGCCGATCAGGCGCTGGCCTTCCAGCGCGCGTTCACGCTGGAGCTGATCGCGGCCGGTCTCGCGACCCTGGCGATGGCGGCGCTTGCCCCGATCCTGGCGCTCGTCTACGACCGCGGCGAGCTGCTCGCCCCGGCGCTCGCGCTCGCGCTGGTGCTCCCCGGGATGGCGCTGCAGGCGCCGATCTGGGTCTTCTATCGAAAGCTCGACTTCTTCCGCCAGCGGCTGCTGATGGCGGTCGACCCGCTGGTCGGCCTGGTGGTGACGATCGTCCTCGCCGTCGCCGGCCTCGGCTATTGGAGCCTCGTGATCGGGTTGATCGCCGGGTCCTGGGCCGCCGGCGCGCTGGCGATCGCCGTTTCGCCGTACCCGCTCGCGCTTCGCTACGAGCGCGCGACGATGCGCGAGTACTTCCGGTTCTCGCTGCCGCTGATGATCTCGGTCGGGCTCGGGCTGATGATCGCCCAGTTCTCGGTCTTCTTCGGCGAGCTCGCGCTCGGGCTCGCCGGCGCGGGGGCGATCGGCCTTGCCGGGACGTTTGCTGCCTACTCGGAGCGGGTCGACTCGATCGTCACCCAGACGATCTATCCGATCATCTGCCGCGTTCGTGACCGCCGCGACCTGATGCACGAGGCGTTCGTGAAGTCGAATCGCCTGGCGCTGATGTGGGCGGTCCCGTTCGGAATCAGCCTCACGCTGTTCGTACCCGACCTCGTCGAGTACGGAATCGGCTCCGAGTGGGACGCTGCCGTGCCGCTGCTCCAGGTGGTCGGGATCACCGCCGCGGTCAACCACATCGGCTTCAACTGGGGGGCCTTCTATCGAGCCGCCGGGATCACGCGGCCGATCGGGATCGTGACCGGGCTTGCTCTCGCCACGTTCCTTGCGGTGGTCGTGCCGCTGTTGTTCGCCTACGAGCTCGACGGCTTCGCTGCCGGCCTCGCGGTGATGACCGTGGTTTCGCTGACCGCCCGCTGGTACTTCATCACGAAGCTGTTTCCCGGGATCGAGGTCGCCTGGCACATGGGCCGGGCGATCCTGCCAACCGTTCCGGCGGTCGCCGCGGTCCTTCTCGTTCGCCTCGTCTACGACGGGGACCGCTCGGGCGAGCTGGCGCTCGCGGAGTTGGGCCTCTACGCGGTCGTCACGGTGATCGCGACGCTCGTGATCGAGCGGGCGCTGATCCGTGAGGTGCTCGGCTACCTTCGGCGTCGGCGGCCGGCCACGATGGTGACCGCCGAGAGCCCCGGTTAGGTGGAGTCCGAGGGCGCGCCGCCGCCGGCGATCAGCGTCATCGTCGCCGCCCGCGACGCGGAGGCGACGATCGGCGCGACGCTCGAGGCCCTCGCCGGCCAGGACGTCGAGGAGCCCTACGAGGTGGTCGTCGTCGATGACGCCTCCCGCGACGGGACCGGCGCGATCGCCGCGGCGGCCAAGGGGCCGGTGAGGGTGCTTCGCCGCGACCGGGCCGAGGGGCCGGGCCCGGCTCGCAACGCGGGGGTCACGGCCTCGTCTGCGCGCCTGTTGGCGTTCACCGACGCCGACTGCGTTCCCCGCGCAGACTGGCTACGTCGCGGCTTGCAGGCGCTTGCGGGGGCCGACCTCGTACAGGGCGCTGTTCGGCCCGTCGCCGGGGTCGAGCGGCGACCGTTCGACCGCACGATCTGGGTCGACCGCGAGTACGGCCTCTACGAGACCGCGAACCTGTTCGTGACCCGGGCCGCGTTCGAGCACGTCGGCGGGTTCGAGGACTGGCTCGAGGCCCGCATCGGCAAGCCGCTGGCCGAGGACGTCTGGCTCGGCTGGCGAATCCGTCGCTCCGGTGCACCGACGGTGTTCGCTGACGAGGCCGTGGTCGAGCACGCCGTCTTCAGGCGCGGGGCGGGAGAGTTCGTCGGCGAGCGCGTCCGGCTGTTCTACTTTCCGGCACTGGTCGCGAAGATCCCGGAGCTGCGGACGACGTTCCTGGATCGCCGGTTGTACCTCAATCGGCGCACCCGCGAGCTCGACCTGGCGCTTGCCGGCGCGGCTGGCGCGGCGGCGCTCGCCCGGGCTGGCCGACGGGGCCTGACGCTCGCCGCGCTGGCGGCGGCCGTGCCCTATGCGCGGACGGCGTACTCGTCGGCTCGGCGCTGGGGACGCAGGGAGGCCGCCCGCGTGCTGGCGGCCGAGGTGGCCGCCGACCTAGTCGGCCTCGGAGCGCTGTTCGCCGGCAGCGTCCGCGCCCGGGACCCGGTGCTCTAGGAGAGGCGCGCGACTAAGCTGCACGCCGATGAAGGAGTCGATGCGCGAGTTCTGGGACGCTCGAGCCGAGGAGAACGCCCTCTTCTACATCGACAACAGGCTCGACTACAGGGCACCGAGCGACGCGGACTTCTGGGCTCACGGCGAAGCATCGCTCGAATCGTTGCTGGACGCGGTCGGCGCTCGCATCGAGCGCGGCGACGACGTTGTCGAGATCGGCTGCGGGGTCGGGCGGATGACCCACGCGATCGCGCGGCGCGCGGGCACCGTCCGGGCGATCGACGTTTCTCCCAAGATGCTCGAGCAGGCGCGTGAGCGCGGCCGGGCGCTCGAGAACGTGGACTGGGTGCTCGGCGACGGCGTCAGCCTCGATGGGATCGACGACACGAGCGCCGACGCCTGCGTCTCCCATGTCGTCTTCCAGCACATCCCCGATCCCGAGACCACGCTCGGGTACGTGCGCGAGATCGGCCGCGTGCTGCGACCAGGCGGCTGGGCGGCGTTCCAGATTTCGAACGACCCCACCATCCACCGCAAGCGCACCGGCCGCGAGGGCCTGCGGATTCGCCTCCGCGCGCTTACCGGCCGCGGCCCGAAGGGGCAGGCAGCACCGCAGTGGCTCGGCTCGGCGGTCGAGCTCGACGAGCTGCGCCGGGCCGCCGCCGACGGCGGGATGGAGGTCGAGCGCACCAGCGGCGAAGGCACTCAGTTCTGTTTCGTGCTCACACGTCGCCGCGACTGAGCGCTTCGGGCGCGCCTTCGGCTGCCGAGAAGTCGTCGCTGCGCCGGTCGCCGGGCCCGCGGGGGGTCGGCGGCGCCTCGACGTTCCGCCGCTCGCTGACCACGTACAGGGGCCGGCGCTTGACCTCGTCGTAGATTCGGCTGATGTACTCGCCGATGATCCCGAGCGTTATCAGCTGGATGCCGCCGAGCAGCAGGACCGCGAACATCAGCGTGCTGACGCCCTCGACGTAGAAACCGAGCAACCGGTTGACGATCACGTAGGGGATCCCCAGGAAGGCGAAGAACGAGACGACGAAGCCGGCGATCGTCGCGATCTGCAGCGGCACGTGGGAGAACGAGGAGATCGCGTCGAGCGAGATCTTCATCAGCGTTCCCCAGCGGTAGCGGGTCTCGCCGGCGAACCGCGGGTCGCGCACGTAGGGCACCGAGCTCTGACGAAAGCCGATCCAGACGGTCAGCCCGCGCATGAACCGGTTGCGCTCCGGGAGCCGGCGCAACGCCTGGACCGCGCGCCGGTCGAGCAGGCGGTAGTCGCCGACGTCGCGGGGGATGTCGAGTTCCGCCAGCCGCGTGAACACGCGGGTGAACCAACGCGCCGTGGTCAGCTTCATCCGGCCCTCGCCGTGACGCTCGCTGCGCACCGCGTAGACGACGTCGGCGCCCTGGCTCCACTCGGAGATCAGCTCCGGGATCAGCTCCGGCGGGTCCTGGAGGTCGGCGTCGATCGTCACCACGACATCCCCGGCGACATGGTCGATGCCGGCCGCCACGGCGGCCTGGTAGCCGAACGAACGCGAGAGATGGACCACACGGACGCGCTTGTCCTCGGCGGCGAGCCGGTCGAGCAGCTCGGCGGAACCGTCGGTGGAACCGTCGTCAACGATCACGAGCTCGAACTCGAACCCCTCGAGCGCGTCGCGAACCCGCTCGTAGAAGGCGATCAGGACCTCCTCCTCGTTGTGGGCCGGAGCGGTGACGCTGACCAGGCCGGGAGACCGGTGTGGCTCGCCGCCGGTCAGGGCGCCGCCGCCTCGGTCGCGGGCTTGATCGCGAGGCGGCCGGTGTAGTCGATCCGGCTGAGCAGCACCGGCTCGGCGCCGTTTGCGAAGTACTCGTCTACCGCTTGCCTGGCGCCCGCGTAGTGGCCGTAGTCGTCGATGATCAGCACGCCGCGCTCGGCGAGTCGCGGGTAGAGGTGCTCGAGCTCGTGCATGGTCGACGCGTACCAGTCGGTGTCGAGGCGCAGCATGGCGATCTTCTTCGGCGCCTGCGCCGGGAGCGTGTCTTCGACCCTCCCCTCCACCAGGTGCAGGCGCTCGGGCGGATATCCGGTGCTCTCGAGCCGCGCGCGAACCTCCGCGGCGGGCGCCCCGACCCACTGCCGGCCGAGGCGCATCTGCCGGCGCCAGCGCTTGTGGGGGGAGTAGCCGTCGTAGGGCGACGGGACGTCCTGTTCGCCGGGCTGGGACATCCCGGAGAAGGTGTCGAACAGGTAGAGCTCGCGGTCCCGCACCCCGAGCCGCAGCAGGGTGAGCGCGACCGCCATCATGCTGCCGCCGCGCCAGACGCCGCACTCGACGAACGCGCCGTCGATCCGCCCGCGGACCAGGTACTCGACGCTGTCGCAGAGCGCCGCGATCCGGGGAGCTGTGGTCATTGTGTCCCGCCGTACCCGCCGGATCGTCTCCGCGAGCGTCGCGTCGTACTCTGACGGAACCGGCGTTCCGAGCAGATATTGGAGGCGCCACCGCCAGCCTACGGCCAGCTGGCGGGTCCGACGCGGGTACGGCACCGAGGGTCCCATCGCGGCGTTAGCTTACGGGCGGCCCAACCGGCTCGGGTGTGATTGGCTCCGGCTAGCCTCCCGCGCGATGCCGACAGGGGATTACGTGCTCGGCCTCGCCTGCTTCATTGCGATGCTCGCCGCGACGGCCGGTGGCGCCTGGCTGCTGCTGACGAAGCGATTCGACCACCTCAGCGGCGCCCCGCGAGCGATCGCCTTCAGCATCCTGGTCACCTGCGGGCTCGTCGGGGTCCATCTGTTGCCCGGGATCCTTGGCGTGCTCGCGCGCGGGTCGGTGCTGGGCGCCGCGGCGCTCTGGCTCGGAGCGGCCATCCTGATCAGGCCCAGCCGGACGGCGCCGGGGTCCGAGCCCGCGGAGTCGGCGCCGCCGAGCGAGCGCGCCTCCTGGTTGCTCGCCGGGACCGCGGTCGGCGCGATCGTCCTCTTCACCCTCGCCTTCGCGCGCGACCAGCTCGTCCTCGCCCCCGGCTCGGTGGACATCCTCAACTTCCACCTCCCCGGGATCGCCCGCTGGATCCAGACGGGCTCGGTCTGGGACATCCACAACTGGGTTCCGGATACCGCGGCGGGCAACTACCCGAACAACGGCGACCTCGTCCTGCTGGCCGCGATCCTTCCCTGGCACAGCGACTTCCTCTCGCACCTGGTGCCTTACGCGTACTACGGGCTCGGAGGGGTGACCGTCTATGCGGTGGCGGCCGAGGTCGGAGCGCCGCGATCGGCCGCGACCGCCGCCGGTTGCCTGTTCCTGGCGATTCCGTCGGTCGTGGTGCCGGCGCTTGCCAACAGCTTCCCGGACGTGATCATGTTCTTCGGCTTCGGTGCCGGGCTGCTCTTCCTGTTGCGCCACCGGCGGACGGCCGCAACCTCCGATCTCGTGCTCGCCGGGTTGGCGCTTGGGATCTCGTTCGGGACCAAGTGGTATGCGGTCTCCTCGGTCGCCGTCGTTGTCGGGGTCTGGATCGTCGCCCGGCTGCTCGAGTTGCGGGACTGGCGCCCGGTCGCGCGGCATGCGGCGGCCTTGATCGGCCTCATCGTCCTCATGGGTGGGTTCTGGCTGCTGCGGAACCTGGTCGAATCCGGCAACCCCGTCTTTCCGGTGAAGGTCGAGCTGTTCGGGATCACGATCTTCGACGCGCCGCACGACACCTTCCGCGAGTTGGTGGGCTTCCCGATCGCCCACTACCTCACCGACTGGTCGGTTTGGGACGAGTGGATAATCCCTCAGTACCGCGACTCGATCAGCATCCCGGGCGCGCTCCTCATCGGCGGCCTGGTGGTCACCTTCGCGCTCGCGCTCTGGCCGCGGACCCGCGAACGCCTCGGCGAAGGCGGCGTGCTGCTCGCCGGGATCGCGTGTGCGCTGCTCCTGTTCGCCGTCTACGCGATCACCCCGTACACGGCGGGAGGCCTCGAGGGGATGCCGATTCTGGTCGGTCCGGATGCGCGGTACATGGTCCCGGCGCTGCTCGTCGCCGCCGTGCTGGTCGCCCTCGCCACCCGCGTGCATCGGTGGGGGCCGACGGCGTTCGCCGCGGCCGCCCTGGTCGCGATCTTCTTCGGCCTCCGTCGTGCCTCCAATGGGACGATCAGCGCTGCCACACTCGAGCCGCTCGATTGGCTTCAGGCGCTGCTCGCCGTGCTCGTCGTGCTGGGCGTGGCTTGGGCCGCGGTCCGCGTTGGCGGCGCGGTCGCCGGACGGCGACGGTTGGTGGCCGTCGGAGTGGGGCTCACGGCGCTTGCCCTGGTGGCCGGGATCGCCGGGTGGAGAATGCAGAAGAGCTTCCTCGACACTCGCTACGTCCGACTCGACCCGACCACCGACTGGATCCGCGAGAACGCACCTGCGGGCGCCCGGGTCGGGGTCGCCTCGACCTGGGGGGTGAAGTACGCACCGCCGCTACCTGCCTTCGGGCCACGGTTCGAAAACGAGGTCGCCTACGTCGGCCGGTACGAGGACGAGATGCTGCGGGAGTATCCCGACGGCGCAGCGTTCGCCGATGCGCTCGAGCGGGGCGGATATGACTACCTGATCGTCGGTCGCGGCAACCCGGGCGGCCCCCCGGCCGAGGAGGAGGCCTGGGCGCGCGCGGCCGGCTACCGGTTCGTCGTCGGCAGCTCGCTCCTGCGCCTGTTCCGTGCTCCAGCAGCGGAGTCTTAGTGCAGCAGCGGCCGCTCGCAGTCAGGCCGCGGCTCGGCGGGCAATCAGCAACATCCGGTCGCGAAAGTCCGGTGTCCACATCCGCTCGGCGATTCCAAGCCGTTCGGCGACGGAGATCATCCCCCGCGAGAGTCCGGGAAGGTACCCGCCCCCCTTGTCGAGGTAGTAGCGCACCGTGAACGACTTCGGATCGGTCGCCACGTAGAGCGGCTCGAACCCGTGCCGCGAGACCATCGTCGCCGCACTGTTGCGCGTGAAGTAGTGGACGTGGGTCGGGATCACCGACCACCAGCGGGGTCCGAGCAGGCGGGCGACGCGGCTGCCGGCATCGGGGAGCTCGAGCGCGATCACGCCGCCGGGCCGGAGCAGCTCGGCGACCCGATCGAGCGCCGCGTTCGCGCGCGTTAGGTGCTCGAGCACGTCGCCCATCACGACGACGTCCCAGTGGCCGGTGGGAAGCTCGGCCCGGAACAGCTCCTCGGTGCGAACGTCGAGCCCGAGGCGGTCGCGCGCGTAGTCGGAGGCGAAGGTGCTCGGCTCGATCCCGACCCACTCCCGCCAGCCGCGCTCGCGCGCCTCGGCGAGCAGGAAGCCGACCCAGCAGCCGACGTCGAGCAGCGAGCCGTGCTCCGGCGCGTAGCGCTCGATCCGGTCGAGCACGCCGGCGAAGCTGTAGCGCTGGCCGGCCTCCTCCTCGACGTAGTCGTCGGACGCCGCCACTGCGTAGGCCGCCTCGAGTTCGGCCTCGGTCGGGAAGCGGTCGAGCTGCATGTGGCCGCAGCGCGGGCAGCCGACGATGTCGCCGAGCGCCGTGCCGAACTCCTTCGTCGTCGGGATCAGCCCCTGCTCGCCGATCTCGCCGCCGACCTGCATCCGCGGCTCGAGCGTCTCGGCGCCACAGGCTGCGCAGCGCCCGGGGTGGTCGAGTTGGGAACGGGAGGTCACGAGCGGCGTGATCTTGGCATGTGCGGGTGTAACCTGGCGCGCCCATGAGAGTCGCCGTCCTCGGAGCCGGCGCGGCAGGGCTCACCGCCGCGCATCGCCTTGCCAAGCTCGGTCACGAGACCGACGTCTATGAGCGCTGGCCGGGCCTGGGCGGGCAGGCCGCGACGATCGACGTCGGCGACGGGGTGCTGCTGGAGCGCTACTACCACCACCTGTTCACCAGCGACGTGGACATGGCGGCGATCTGCAACGAGGTCGGCTGCGAGCTCGAGACCTGGCCGTCGTCGGTCTCGATCTTCCGCAACGGGGAGCTGCACCCGTTCACGACCCCCCTCGACCTGCTGCGCTTCAAGCCGATGTCACTGCCCTCGCGGCTCCGCATGGGTTTCGGGGCGCTGTGGCTGCAGCGCCGCGCGCACTCGGTCGAGCCCTACGAGCCGATCACGATCAAGTCGTGGGTCGACCGGGTGATGGGCAAGCAGGCCTGGGAGCACGTCTGGGGGCCGCTGCTCTACGGCAAGTTCCGCGACCAGGCGGACCAGATCTCGATGTCGTGGCTGTGGGCGAAGCTGCGCAACCGCCGCCAGGTGACCGGCGAGGAGGCCAAGGGCGAGCTGCTCGTCTACCCGAAGGGCAGCTTCGAGTCGATCTTCGTTCGCCTGCGCGACCTGATCACCGAGTACGGCGGCAGGGTGCTGATCGACCGTCCGGCGGGCCGCGTGGCACGCGACCCGGGCGGCGGTTTCCTGGTCACTCCCGCGGCGCCCGACTCGTTTCGCCGCGGCCACGACCCGCGCGAGTTCGAGCCGGCCGGCGCCCCGGAGCGCTACGACGCCGTCATCGCGGCGCTGCCCTCCGACATCTTCGAGCAGCTGCTCGATCCCGGCCTCGCCACCGAGGTCGGCGACGCGTATCTGGGCAAGACGCGATCGATCGAGTACTTCGCCGCCCTGTGCCTGCTGATCGAGATGGACCGGCGGTTCCACCCCTTCTACTGGACCAACGTCGCCGACACCGAGCTCGGCTTCATCGGGCTGATCGAGCAGGCGAACCTGGTCCCGATCGAGCGCTACGACGGCCGCCACTTCCTGTACGTCGCCAACTACCTGCCCCATGGGCATGAGCTGCTCGGGCTCGAGATGGACGACCTGCTCGCCTTCTACGAGCCGGGGCTGCGCCGCGTCAACCCGGACTACGAGCGCGGCTGGGTCAAGCAGAGCTGGATGTTCCGCGAGCCGGCCGGCCAGCCGGTCGTGCTGCCGAACCATCGCGACCGGATGCCGCCGCTCGCGACCCCGGTCGACGGACTGCTGCTCGCGAACACGACCCAGGTCTACCCCGACGACCGCGGGACCAACTACGCGGTTCGCCAGGGCGAGGAGGTCGTCGAGGCGCTGCTCGCCCAGGATCTGCGGCCGACCGCGGTCGCCGCGTCGAGCTGACGCCTGGACCAGGCACGGGTTACGCGTCGAGGGCCGCTGTTACGCTGCCCGGCGATCATTGACCACGCATACGGCCAGGAGGGAACGAAATTGACCAAGTCCGAGTTCGTCGACCAGATCGCCGGCAGACTTCGATAGCAAGAAGGCCGCGGCCGACGCCGTCGACGCGGTCCTCGATGGGATCACCGACACGCTCGCGGGGGGCGGGGAGATCAGCTTCACCGGCTTCGGCAAGTTCAGCGTCGCCGAGCGCGGGCCGCGGCAGGGCGTCAACCCGCGCACCGGCGAGCGGATCACGATCGCCGGCGGCAAGGTGCCGAAGTTCTCCGCCGGCGCCGGCCTGAAGTCGAAGGTCAAGGGCGGCTAACGCCTGACCGTCACCGTTCGCCGACCGGCTCGCGGCGCTCGTCGCGGAGCGTCGCAGCCAGGTCTGCCTCGGTCTCGACCCGACCGGGCCGGAGGCGGAGGCCGTCGCCGAGGAGTGCCGGGCGCTGATCGCGGCGACCGCCGCGTCCTGCGTCGCGGTGAAGCCGCAGCTCGCGTGCTTCGAGCGCCTCGGCTCCGCCGGCTGGCGGGCGCTCGAGCAGGTCGTCGGCGCCGCCCACGACGCCGGCCTGCTGCGTGGTCGCGGACGGCAAGCGCGGTGACGTCCCGCACACGGCGGCCGTCTACGCCGAGGCGATGTTCGAGACGCTCGGCGCCGACGCGGCAACGGTGAACCCGCTGCTCGGCGGCGATGCGCTCGAGCCGCTGATCGCCGCGGCGCGAGCGTTCCGGCGCCGGCCTGTTCGCGCTCGTGCGCACCTCCAACCCCGGGGCCGCGGACCTGCTCGACCTGCCCGCCGGCGACGGGCCGCTCCACGAGCGGCTCGCCGAGATCGTGGCCGGAGCGCGCCCCTCGGCTGGCGGGCGAGTCGGGGCTGAGCGGGATGGGTGCGGTCGTCGGCGCCACCGAGCCGCGCCACTTCGCCCGGCTGCGCGAGCTGATGCCCGACTCGATCTTCCTCGTCCCAGGTATCGGGGCCCAGGGCGGCGACCCGGCGGACCTCGGACCCGGCGTTCTCGGGCGACCCCGCGTCGGTCCTCGTCCCCGCCTCGCGCTCGATCGCCGGCGCCGAGGACCCGGGCGCCGCGGCCGCCGAGCTCCGCGAGCGGGTGTGGGCCGCTTCGCAAAGCGCCGCCCGCTGAGCGGGGTGCCGGCATACCCGGTGCTGTCAACCGCCTACGATTTCGGCCCCGATGCCACGCCTGGAGCGACGATCGCAAAGCCGACGAGCTGGACCGCTCGGGTGCTCGCGCCCCTGGTCCTGGTCGCGGTCGCGGCCGCGATCGTGCTCGTGGTCAGCGGCACGCTCGCCGGCGACGACGATGGCGACGAGTCGACGCGGTCCAGCGGGGAGACGGCGGATACGGCTGCGAGCCCGGCGCCGAACAGGCGGTCGAGGACGGCTTCTACGTGGTCAAGGTGGGCGACAGCTTCACGACGATCGCCGAGAAGACCTGCATCTCCGTCCAGCGGCTGCAGGAGCTGAACCCGAACCTCGACGACTCGTTCGGCACTCCAGCCGCAGAACTGCGTCGATCTGGTCCCCGACGGTTGCAAGGCCCTCGCAAACGGGTAGCGGCGGCGCTCGCGCTCGCCGTGCTGGCGGCGGCGAGCTTCGCCGCCCCGCGCCGCGCCGCGGCCGATCCTCCGCGCGACCTCCCGGCCGCCGCCTGGGTGCTCGTCGACGCCGACGACGGCGCGGTGCTCGCCGCGCATCGCGCAGGATCCGAGCGGCCGATCGCCTCGACGACGAAGCTGATGACCGCCTACGTGGCCCGCCGCGACCTGCGGCTCGGCGAGACCGTGGTCGCGCCGCCCTACGAGGCGCTGGCCGCCGAGTCGCTGCTCGGGCTCGAGGCGGGGGAGGAGATCGAGGTCCGCGACCTGCTCTACGGGCTGCTGCTCGCCTCCGGCAACGACGCCGCCGTCGCCCTCGCGGAGGCGGCGGCGCGGATCCGAGGACGGTTTCGTCGACGAGATGAACCGGCGCGGCCGACGACCTCGGCCTCGAGGACACGTCCTACGCGAACCCGATCGGCCTCGACGAGGTCGGCAACTACTCGAGCGCCGCGGACCTCGTCGAGCTGACGACCGAGCTGCGCGAGGACCCGCTGTTCCGAACGATCTTCGACATCGCCCTCGTACACGACCGCGACCGGCGCCCGCCCGCGCAACCGTCGTCAACCGCAACGTCCTCGTCCAGACCGTGCCCTGGGTCAACGGGGTGAAGACCGGCTATACGATCGAGGCCGGCAACGTGCTCGTCGGCCTCGGGCAAGCGCGAGGGGGTCGAGCTGGTCTCGGCGGTGCTCGGGGCGCCGACCGAGTCCGAACGCGACTCGGCGAGCCTGCAGCTGCTCGACTACGGCTTCTCGCTCTACCACCGGCGGACGCCGGTCCGCCAGGGCCGGCCCGTCACGCGGGTGGCGATCGCCGACCGCGACGTCTCGGTCGGCCTGGCGCCGATCGATGACCTGCGGGTCACGGTGCGCAAGGGCCAGCGGGTCGAGACCGACCTGCGCTCGCCCGCGGAGGTCGACGGCCCGATCGCCGAGGGTCAGCGCCTTGGCGAGGTCGATCGTCCGCGTCGAGGGCGACGCGGTCGCGAGGACGGCGCTGGCGGCGACCGCGTCGGCATCGGCCGCGAGCCTCGTGGAGCGCTATGACGCCGCCGTTCCGGGCTCGCGGGTCGCCGCCTGGGGGATCGCGGTCGCGGTGCTGGCGCTGGCCCTGATCGGCCTGATCGCCCTCTGGGACCGGCGCGATAGCCTTAGCCGCGACCGGCCTTGATCCTCACCGTCACCCTCAACGCCGCGATCGACCGCACGGTCGCAGTCCCAAACTTTCGTCTCGGTCAGCGCCACCGTGCGGTGGAGGCGAGAACGATGGCCGGCGGCAAGGGGGTCAACGTCGCCCGCGCGCTGCGGCTGCTCGGCCGCCCGGTGATCGCCGCCGGGATGGCGGGCGGGGCGTCCGGCACCAGGGTGCTGGAGGCGCTTCGTGACGAGTCGGTGCTGACCGCGTTCACCCGGATCGGGGGCGAGACGCGGACCAACCTCGCGGTCATCGACCCGACCAGCGGCGAGCAGACGGAGATCAACGACCGCGGGCCCGAGGTCTCCGAGGCGGAGCTCGAGCGGTTCACCGACAAGCTCCTCTATCTCGCCCAGGGCGCCTCGCTGTGCGTGCTGGCCGGCAGCGTGCCCCCGGGGACCCCGGACGACTTCTACGCCCGCCTGATCAGCGAGCTTCGCGGGCTCGGGGTGCCGGCGGTGCTCGACGCCGACGGCGAGCAGATGCGCGCCGGCCTGCGGGCGGAGCCCGCCGTGGTCGCGCCCAACGTCGGCGAGGCCGAGGAGGCGGTCGGGCACGAGTTCAACGACGAGGACGACCTTGCGATGGGGCTCGCCGGGCTGATCGAGATGGGCGCCTCGGAGGCGATCATCACCTCCGGGACCGGCTGCGTGGCGATCGTCGGCCACGGGCCGGAGCGGCGCCGCTACGAGGTCAGGATCGAGCAGCTCGAGCCGGTGACAACCGTCGGCTCGGGCGACTGCTTCCTGGCCGGCTACGTCGCGGCGCGGTTCGAGGGCGCGAGCCCCCGCGAATGCCTCGCCTTCGGGGTCGCCTGCGGGGCGGAGTCGACCCAGCACTTCGGCGCCGGGACGCTCGACCGGCGCGAGGTCGAGCGCCTGCTGCCGCGGGTCCAGGTGGCGGAGCTGGAGCCCGTGGCGGGCGTGCGCTGACCGCTGTTATCATCGCCAAGGCCCCGAAGGGCGGACATATTCGGGGCCGCGCGGCCGCAAAAAGCGGCTTTCGGGGCCCCTTTCGAGGGGCTTTTTTCGTCCGCGAACACCCCTAGGTTTGGAGCCAGCGATGGAAGTCGAGATCGGACGCGGCAAGAAGGGCAGGCGGGCCTACGGGTTCGACGACATCGCGATCGTGCCGTCGCGGCGCACCCGTGACCCCGACGACGTCGACATCTCCTGGACGCTGGGGCCGTACCGGTTCGAGCTTCCGCTGCTGGCCTCGGCGATGGACGGCGTCGTCAGCCCGCAGACCGCGATCGAGCTCGGCAACCTCGGCGGGCTCGGGGTGCTCAACCTCGAGGGGATCTGGACCCGCTACGAGGACGCGGACGAGAAGCTGAGGGAGATCGCCGCCGCGCCGCCGGAGCAGGCGACGCACCTGATGCAGCGGATCTACGAGGAGCCGGTGAAGCCGGAGCTGATCGCCCAGCGGGTCGAGGAGATCAAGGCCGGCGGAGCGGTCGCCGCGGGGTCGCTGACCCCGCAGCGAGTGACCGAGTTCTACGAGGGCGCGATCGAGGCCGGGCTCGACATCCTCGTCATCCAGGGCACGGTGATCTCGGCCGAGCACGTCTCGACCAAGACCGAGCCGCTCAATCTGAAGGAGTTCACCGCCGAGGTCCCGGTCCCGTGCGTGATGGGCGGGTGCGCCTCGTACTCGACGGGCCTTCACCTGATGCGCACCGGCGCCGTCGGCGTCCTCGTCGGGGTCGGTCCGGGCGCCGCCTGCACGACTCGCGGCGTGCTCGGGCTCGGCGTCCCCCAGGCGACCGCGATCGCCGACGTCGCGGCCGCCCGCGCGCAGCACATGCTCGAGACCGGCGAGTACTGCAACGTGATCGCCGACGGCGGCATGCGCACCGGTGGCGACCTCTCGAAGGCGATCGCCGTCGGCGCCGACGCGGTGATGATCGGCTCGCCGCTCGCCCGCGCCAAGGAGGCGCCGGGTCGCGGCTACCACTGGGGGATGGCGACCTTCCATCCCTCGCTGCCGCGCGGCACGCGGGTAAGGACCCAGCAGGACGGGACCCTGGAGGAGATCCTGATGGGCCCGGCCCACGAGAACGACGGCACCTTCAACCTCATCGGCGCCCTGAAGACCTCGATGGCCACGTGCGGCTATGAGGACATCCGCGACTTCCAGCGCGCCGAGGTGATGGTCGCGCCTGCCCTGCAGACCGAGGGCAAGCAGCTGCAGCGCTCGCAGGAGGTCGGGATGGGCTCGAACGGCAAGGCACGCGTCTCCAACGGCATCGCAGTAGCGGATGCCTGAACCTGCGGCGTCGCACACGATCGCCCCCGGCGATCCGGCGCTGCCGTTCGAGCCCGGGGTCGACGAGGCGATCGAGGTCGCCCCGCCCGAGACGGCGCACGAGGAGGTCCTGGTGCTCGACTTCGGCGGCCAGTACTCGCAGCTGATCGCGCGCCGGATCCGCGAGTGCGGCGTCTACGCCGAGCTGCTCCCGCACGACCTCGAGCTGGAGCTGATCCGCGAGCGCTCGCCGGCCGCCCTGGTGCTCTCCGGCGGGCCCGCATCGGTCTACTCCGACGGCGCGCCGCGGCTGCGTCGCGAGCTGCTCGATCTCGGGATCCCGGTGCTCGGCATCTGTTACGGGATGCAGGCGATGGTGCTCGAGCTCGGCGGCCGGGTGGAGGGCGCCGAGGCGGGCGAGTTCGGCCGCACGACGCTCACCCTCTCCGGCGACGGCGGGCGGCTGCTCGCCGGCCTGCCGGCCGAGCAGCAGTGCTGGATGAGCCATCGCGACTCGGTCTTCGAGCCGCCGCCGGGCTTCGAGGCGCTCGCCGCCAGCCCCGGCTCGCCGGTCGCGGCGCTCGAGGACACCGACCGCGGTCTCTACGGGATCCAGTTCCACCCCGAGGTCGTCCACACGCCCTACGGCCAGCAGATCCTCGACCGCTTCCTGCGCGAGATCGCCGGCTGCGAGGCGGCGTGGTCGCCGGCGTCGGTGATCGACGAGCAGGTCGAGCGGATCCGCGCCCAGGTCGGCGACGCCGGCGTGATCTGCGGGCTCTCGGGCGGCGTCGACTCGGCGACCGCGGCGGCGCTCGTCCACAGGGCGGTCGGCGACCAGCTCACCTGCGTGCTCGTCGACCACGGGCTGATGCGCAAGAACGAGGCCGACCAGGTCGTCGCGGCGATGGAGGAGCTCGGCGTCAACCTGATCCTCGTCGACGCCGAGCAGCGCTTCCTCGACCGGCTCGCCGGCGTCGACGAGCCCGAGCGCAAGCGGATGATCATCGGCGAGGAGTTCATCCGCGTGTTCGAGGACGAGGCGGCGAAGCTCGAAGGAGCCGGCTTCCTGGTCCAGGGCACGCTGTACTCGGACGTGATCGAGTCCGGCGGGGACGGCCGCACGGCCGACACGATCAAGTCGCATCACAACGTCGGCGGGCTGCCCGAGGACCTCGGCTTCGAGCTCGTCGAGCCGCTGCGGATGCTGTTCAAGGACGAGGTCCGCGCGGTCGCCGCCGAGCTCGGGCTCTCCGAGCGGGTGGTCTGGCGCCAGCCGTTCCCCGGCCCCGGGCTGGCGATCCGCATCGTCGGCGGCGAGGTGACGAACCGCGAGCGGCTCGACATCCTCCGCGAGGCCGACGCGATCCTCCAGGAGGAGATCAAGGCGGCGAGCCTCTACCGCGAGCTCTGGCAATCGTTCTGCGTGCTGCCCGGTGGTGCGCTCGGTCGGCGTCCAGGGCGACGGGCGCACCTACGCCTATCCGATCGTGATCCGCGCGGTCACCTCCCAGGACGCGATGACCGCCGACTGGGCCCGGCTTCCCTACGACCTGCTCGAGCGGGTCTCGAACCGGATCATCAACGAGGTCGCCCAGGTCAACCGGGTCGCGCTCGACATCAGCTCGAAGCCGCCGGCGACGATCGAGTGGGAGTAGTCAGAGCTCGCCCTCGCCGGCCAGCTGCGCCTCGAGCTCCCGCGCCGAGCCCGGGGTGATCTCGTCCTCGGCGACCGGGTGCGGGCTGCGGTAGAGCAGGTAGAGGAGGCCGGAGAGGGCGGCCGCGCAGACGGCGAAGCCGACCTCGACCGTGCGGAACGGGTCAGGGGCTGGATCAGGTTGAAGGCGACGAAGCCGGCGGCGCAGGCGCCCCAGCAGGCCGCCGCGCGGCGCGCCTGTCCCTGCGCCAGCGCCGCCTGGTTGAGCGCGGCCGCCGAGAGGTAGAAGCCCATCCCGATCGCGACGATCGCGAGCCCGGCGCGGTCGTAGGTGAACTTCTCGCCGAAGGCGATCTGCATCACCTCCGGGCCGATCAGCAGCACCCCGACCACGACCGCTGCGGCGAAGCCGGCGATGATCAGGAGGGTGTTGTCGACCGACATGCGGAAGGCGTTCTCGCCGGTCGTGTCGCCGCGGGTTCGGAGCCGGGTGAGGTGGGGGAGGAGGCTGGCGGCGACCGCCTGGAAGAGCAGCAGCGGGGCACGGGCGACCATCATCACGTTGAAGATGAACCCGGCCGCGGCCGCGTCGAGGGCGCCGCGGACGAACAGCGCCCCGGAGTTGATGAGGATCTGCTCGGAGAGCATCATCAGCAGGACCGCGGCGGCGAAGGCGCCGCCGCGGGCGAGCGTGAACTCCAGCCCGGAGTCCGGAGCGGGATCGCCTGGCGGGAGCGCGCCGTGGCGGGCGAAGGCGAACGGGAGCACCGCGAGGCAGGCGAGGGGGGCGACCGCGATCCCGAGCGCGACGGCGTCGACGCCCTCGGCGATCCCGACGGCGACCGCGACCGGGAACAGCAAGCGCGAGGCGCCCTCGACCACGAGCAGCGCGGCGTAGAAGCGGAACTGGCGGCGTCCGGCGAGGAAGCCGCGGGCGTAGAAGTCGGCGCCGAAGCCGGCGATCCCGATGACCAGGACCCAGTACAGGGTCTCGTTGCCGTCGAGCAGGTCGTCGGTGATCGGGTCGCGCAGGAGCAGCAGGACCGCGGCCGTCAGCAGGGTCACCCCGCCCTGGATCAGCGCGGCGATCCGCAGCACGTGTCCCGCGCCCTCGCCCGCCTCCTCGTGCTCGGCGAGCGTCCGCGACAGCAGCTGCTCGATCGGGCGGAAGAGGGTCGCCGCGGCGACGAAGTTGACCGACCAGAGGACGACGATCGTCCCGTAGTCGGCCTTGTCGAGCGTGTGAGACGAAACGGCGAAGAAGGCGTAGGCGAGCAGCCCCGCGACCCCGAGCGCGATCGTCAGCAGCCCCGCCGAGCGCCCGTACTGGCGTGTCTCGGCGGCCGCGACCTCGTGCGTCTCGGGGGCTTCGACCGCTCGTTCATCGCGGCCAAGCTACCCGCTCGCGGTCAGGAGAAGGCATCCCAGGCCCGGAGGGCGGGGGCGGGGTCCGTCGGGCTGCCGTCGTGGTAGCCCTGGGGCCAGAGCTCGAAGTGCAGCTGGCAGAACTCGCCGCGGGCGTTGCCGGTCTTGCCGACCTCGCCGATCCGCTCGCCGGTCCGCACCCGCTCGTCCTCGGCGAGCGGCGTCGGCCCCTGCAGGTGGGCGTAGAAGTAGTCCCGCTCCGTGGCGAGACCGTCGATGAGCACCCAGTAGCCGTAGAGGGCGTCGCTGTATCCGGTCGCCGCGACCCTGCCGCCGCGGGCGGCGAGCAACGGGGTCCCGCAGCCCGCCGGCAGATCCTGTCCCTCGTGGACACGGCCGCCGCTGCGCGGGGCCCCGAACGGATCGCCGTAGGTGTGGGCACCATGCACCGGGAACACGTGATCGTGGAATTCGAAGCGGCCGGCCGGTGCGCCGCGATGTCCGGGAGGCCCGACGCGAAAGGCGTAGGCGCCGTCAGCGGCCACGTCGCGGTCTCCCTGCCGCCCGTCCCAGCGCACCTCGTGGGCCCTCCCCGGCGCGAGCCCGTGCTTCGGGTAGCGGCGCACCGGCTCGCCGTCGCGCAGGCGAACGACGCGGACGACGACGTCGAGGCGCCGCCTTGCGTCGAAGACGAACCGCGCCGTCGCCGGGCGCTCCCCGTCGAAGTAGACCGCTGACGGCTTCGCCCGCGCCGCGCGCAGATCGAAGCCGGCACCGGTGGGGCTGGCCTGAGTTGGTCCGGCGACCCCGACGAGCACGATCGCGGCGAGCGCGAGCGTGGGCAGGCGGCGCCGACGTGCGCCGCGTTTGAGACGCCTGGTGTTCGCCCTAGCTCGCGACGGCCCAGGAGCGAAGGAGTTGAGCCACGTTCGGCATCGGATGGCCCCCTTGATACCAGCCGGGCCCCGTCCAGATCTCGAAGTGGAGGTGGCAGCCCGAGGCATTGCCGGAGCTACCGACCTGCCCGATCTCCTCGCCGGCGGCTACCTGCGCGCGTCGTCGCAGCGGCGGGCGCCGGAGCATGTGCGCGTACATCGTGTCGACCTTGGTCCCGTTGCCGTCGATCACGATGAAGTTGCCGGCGCGGTGGTGGAAATCGACCCGCTGGACGCGGCCGGCACGCACCGCGAGGATCGGAGCCCCGCACTCGGCGAAGAGGTCCTGGCCCTGGTGGCCTCGCCCGGCCCCGAACCCGTCCCCCCAGGTGTACTCGACGTCGAGCGGGAAAATGTAGTCCCCGGGCCCGAGACCACCGGGCGGCGCCACTCCACCCCCGCCGCCTGCCTCGCCCCCCGTGGCATGAGGCGGGTCGCTATCGCCCGGCCCCGGCGCCGCGATCCCCCCACCTGCCGCGCCGGCGCTGGACACGCCGACGCTGAGGGCGGCGAGAATCACCGCTACGGCCAGGCGCGGTCGTCTCATCCGATGAGAGTTCGACGCGCGGCGACCGGTTCCCCCACCGGCTAACATCAGCCGTCGCCGCGCGCCCGCCAGCGCGGCTTTTTCCGCATGAAGACCTACGTGGCAAAGCCGACCGACCGCCAGCGGAACTGGTACGTCGTCGACGCCGAGGGCAAGACCCTCGGTCGCCTGGCGACCCAGATCGCAAATGCCCTGCGCGGCAAGCGCAAGCCCGAGTACACCCCGCATTGCGACACCGGTGACTTCGTGGTCGTCGTCAACGCCGAGAAGATCGTCGTCACCGGGAACAAGCGCACCGACAAGCTCTACTGGCGCCACAGTGGTTACCCTGGCGGGATCCGGTCACGGACCCTGGGGGAGATGCTCGAGCGCCGTCCCGAAGAGGTCATCCGCAAGGCGGTGCACGGGATGCTGCCTCGTAACCGCCTCGCCCGTCAGCAGCTGCGCAAGCTGAAGGTGTACGCCGGGCCGGACCACCCCCACGCCGCGCAACAGCCGAAGCCGATGGAGATCGAGACTTGAGCGACAACGAGCAGACCCCCGAAGAGACAGAGGACGTGGCTGGGGACGACGCCGGCGGGCAGGATCCCTCGGAACGTCCTCCCGCCGGGGACGACGCCGGAGGGCAGGACCCTTCGGAACGTCCTCGCTCCGCTGCGGATATTCCTCAGGGTCCTCCCTCCGACGCCGCCCCTGCCGCGGATGCGCCTGAGGTGGGAGAGGAGGAGGGAGAGGCTCCCGCCGCCGAGGAGCCGGAGGCCGTCGAGGAGGCCGCCGCTCCCGCCGCCGAGGAGGTCGCCGAGAAGCCCAAGGCCAAGGACCAGGCGCCCGGGGCCGACCTCGAGCCGATCGCGCTCGAGCCCGAGCGCGAGCTGTCGGCCGAGGAGCGCGCCCGCCTGGAGGCCGAGGAGGAGGAGCGCGCCCGGCTCGAGGCCGAGGCCGAGGCCGGCGACGAGCCGGTCGCCCGCAGCGGCCCGCAGGTAGAGCTCGCGCCCGACGCGCGAATCCAGGCGACCGGCAAGCGCAAGAGCTCGATCGCCCGCGTGATCCTGCGGCCGGGAAGCGGCAACTGCCAGGTGAACGGCAGGCCGCTCGACGAGTACTTCCCTCGCCAGGCGCTGCGGACGATGGCCCGATCCCCGCTGCTCACGGCCGGCTATGAGTCGAGCGTCGACGTCCACGTGCGCGTGCACGGCGGCGGGATCGCCGGGCAGGCGGGCGCCGTCCGTCACGGGATCGCCCGGGCGCTCACCGACGTCGATCCCGAGCTGCGCTCGGAGCTCAAGCGGCGCGGCCTGCTGACCCGCGACGCTCGCAAGAAGGAACGCCGCAAGGCCGGGTTGAAGAAGGCCCGCAAGCGCCCGCAGTTCTCGAAGCGTTAGCTTCAACCCTTGGCGCGCAAGCTGTTCGGAACCGACGGCGTCCGCGGGGTCGCCGGCGACCTGCTGACGGCGGAGCTCGCGGTCGCGCTCGGCCGCGCGGCCACCTTCGAGTCCGCGTCCGACCGCCCGCAGGTCCTGATCGTCCGCGACACTCGCGAGTCCGGCCCGATGCTCGAGGCGGCGCTCGCGTCGGGGGTCGCCGGCGAGGGAGGCGACGCGCTCGTCGGCGGCGTCCTGCCGACCCCCGCCGCGTCCATCCTCGTGCGCCGGCTCGGGCTCGACTTCGCGGTCGTGGTCTCGGCTTCGCACAACCCGTGGCGGGACAACGGGATCAAGTTCTTCGGCCCCGACGGCCGCAAGCTCGGCGAAGAGGCCGAGGCCCGCATCGAGCGCTCGGTCAGCGGCTCGGCGCCCGTCGACGCGCCGGCCAGCGCGTCGATCGGCCGTATTCGCGAGCTCGAGGGCGGCCTCGACGATTACCTGCGCGAGCTCGAGCGCGGCTTTCCGCTCGACCTCACCGGCATGCGGATCGTGCTCGATTGCGCCAACGGCGCCACGTACCGGGCGGCGCCGCTGATCTTCGAGCGCCTGGGCGCCGAGGTCGAGGCGATCAACGTCGATCCCGACGGCCGCAACATCAACGAGGCGTGCGGCTCGACCCATCCCCAGGCCCTCGCAGACAGCGTCGTCGCCCGCGGCGCCACCGTCGGCTTCGCCTTCGACGGTGACGGCGATCGGGTCGTCGCCGTCGACTCGACCGGCGCGGTTCGGGACGGCGACGAGCTCATCGCGCTCGCCGCCCTCCACTTCGCGCAGACCGGCCGGCTGGGCGGCGGGGTCGTGGTCACGGTGATGAGCAACTTCGGCTTTCACAACGCGATGGCCGAGGCCGGGATCGAGGTGGCGACGACGCCGGTCGGCGACCGCAGCGTCGCGACCGAGCTCGCCGGCCGCGGCTGGTCGCTCGGGGGCGAGCAGTCCGGGCATCTGATTTGGACGGAGTTCGCCGCGTCCGGCGACGGGATTGCCGCCGCGCTGCTGACCTTGGGGGCGCTTGGCGGCACTGAGCTCGCCGATGCGCAGCCGATGACCCGGCTGCCCCAGGTGCTGGAGAACGTCGACGGTCGCCGAGCGCGAGGCGGTCGCCGACGCCACCGCAGTGTGGGAGGCGGTCGAGCGCGAGGGCGCCGCGCTCGAAGGACGCGGGCGAGTCCTCGTCCGTCCCTCAGGGACCGAGCCGCTCGTCCGGGTGATGGTCGAGGCTCCCGACCAGGCCGAGGCCGAGCAGGTCTGCGGGCGCCTGGTCGAGATCGTGCGCACCGAGCTCGCTTGAGTCGGGCGGTTGGATCGCCGATTAACCCCCCGGTACCCTGAACGGCCTCCTCATGTGCGGAATCGTCGGATACGTGGGCCAGCGCCCGTGCCGTGATCTATTGGTCGCGGGACTCGAGAAGCTCGAGTACCGCGGCTATGACTCGGCCGGGATCTCCCTGCTCTCGAACGGCGAGATCGACACCGTTCGGGCGGTCGGCAACCTGGCAAACCTCCGGGCCGCGGTCGGCCTCGACGCCGCCCATCCGGTGACCGAGACCGGAGCGACCGGGTCAGCGGCTGCGGTCGCGGTGGCTGAGCCGCCGGCGACGATCGGGCTCGGGCACACGCGCTGGGCCACCCACGGGCGGGTGACCGAGGAGAACGCCCATCCCCATGGCGACTGCTCGGACAGCGTCCACATCGTCCTCAACGGGATCGTCGAGAACCACGCCGAGCTCCGCCGCGAGCTGACCGCCGCGGGCCACGTGTTCAGCTCCGAGACCGACGCCGAGATCGTCGCGCACCTGATCGAGAAGCACTACGACGGCAACTTCCCTGCCGCGGTCCGCCAGGCGTTCTCGCGATCTACGCGGCCACTACGCGTTCGTCGCGATGCACGCCGAGCATCCGGAGATGCTGGTCGCGGCGCGGCAGGAGTGCCCGTTGATCGTCGGCCTCGGCGACGACGAGAGCTTCGTCGCCTCCGCGATCCCGGCTTTCCTCGCGGAGACGCGACATGTGCTCGGGCTCAAGAACGGCGAGATCGTCACCGTGACGCCCGAGGGCGCCTCGATCACCGAGGCCGACGGGACCCCCGTCGCGCGCGACGTCGAGGAGGTCACGTGGGACGAGGAGGCCGCCGAGAAGGGCGGTTACCCGACCTTCATGATGAAGGAGATCCGCGAGCAGCCGGACGCCGTCGCCGAGACGATCGTCGACCGTCTCCAGGACCCCGAGCGCGTCGACCTCTCCGAGCTCGAGCTCGCCGCCGACCTGCGCGCAGCGGCTGCGGCGGATCGTCATCGTCGCGTGCGGGACCTCGTACCACGCGGGCCTCGTAGGCCGCTACGCGATCGAGCAGTGGGCGCGGATCCCGGTCGAGATGGACATCGCCTCCGAGTACCGCTACCGGGATCCGGTGATCAACGAGGACGACCTGGTGATCGGGATCACGCAGTCCGGCGAGACCGCCGACACGCTCGCGGCGATGCGGCTGGCCCGGGAGCGCGGCGCCTGCGTGCTCGCGGTCACCAACGTGATGGGCAGCCAGGCGACCCGCGACGCCGACACCGTCCTGTTCACCCGGGCCGGGCATCGAGGTCGGGGTCGCGGCGACCAAGACCTTCGTCAGCCAGGTGGCGGCGATGTACCTGCTGGGGATCTGGCTCTCGCAGGAGCGCGGCACGCTCGAACCGCGGAGCGGATCGCCGAGCTGATCGCCGAGCTCAAGCAGCTCCCGCACCTGATCCAGGACACGATCGTCGGCGTCGACGAGCGGGTCCGCGCGATCGCTCGCAGTCACGCCCACCAGCGCTTCTTCCTCTACCTCGGCCGCAACATCGGGCTCCCGGTCTGCCTCGAGGGAGCGCTGAAGCTGAAGGAGATCTCCTACATCCCGACCGACGCGTACGCGGCCGGTGAGATGAAGCACGGCCCCATCGCCCTGCTCGACGAGGACACGCCGGTCGTCACCGTGGCGACCGACAGCCCGGTGCTGGAGAAGGTGCTCTCCAACGTCGCCGAGGTGCGGGCGCGCGGCGCCGACGTGATCGCGGTCGCCACCGCCGGCAACGAAAGCGTTGCGGAGGCGGCCGACCAGACCCTGTTCGTGCCGCGCACGGACTGGATCCTGCAGCCGATCCTCGCCGTGTTGCCGCTGCAACTGCTCGCGTACTACATCGCGCGGCTCAACAACCTCAACGTCGACCAGCCGCGCAACCTGGCGAAGACCGTCACGGTCGAGTAGCTCGCGGTTCCCTAGGATGGCCCGCTTGCTCGGACGGCTCGGCCAGACTGTCTGCGCGCTCGCCCTCGCGGCGGGCGCCGTCGCCGGCTGCGGTGGTGACGAAGGTGACGGTGACCTGGCGTCGCTGGTCCCGCCGGACGCGCCGCTTTATGCCGAGGTGGTGATCCGCCCGGAGGGCGATCAGGCGGCGGCGATCGAGTCGTTCGCCTACCGGGTGGGTGGGATCGCCGACCCGGGAGCGCAGCTGATCGCGCGAGTCGACGCCTTCCTCGCCGACGGCGGCGTCGACGCCACATACGCCGACGACGTCGAGCCCTGGCTCGGCGATCGCGGCGCCGTCTTCGTGAGCTCGTTCGAGTCCACGGACACGGGCGCCGGCTTCCCCGAGTTCGCCGCCCTGGTCGAGGTCGATGACGGCGAGGCGGCGCGCGAGTTCGTCGAGGACGTCACGGACCAGAGCCCCGAGCAGGAAGAGGAGCGGAGCTACGAGGGCACCGACTACGTCTCGGCGGACGAGTTCGCGGTCGGGGTGGTCGACGACACCGCCCTCGTACTGGGGACGGAGACAGCGTTTCAGGTCGCGGTCGACTCCTCCGGAGGCGAGTCCCTGGCCGAGAGCCCGGAGTACGGCGAGCGCGCCGATGCGCTCCCGGACGACCCGCTCGGGTCGGTGTTCTTCGAGCCCGCCGCGACGATCGCGGCCATCATCGCCTCCGAGGGCCTCGACCCAGAGCAGGCGCAGATGTGGACGCCGCTGCTCGACGGGCTGCTCTCGGCGCCGGTCGCGGCGACCTTGACCGCCACCCCGGACGCCGCCAGCCTCGAGGTCTCCGCGATGCTCGACTCGAACGTTCTGCTGGGTGCGGACGCGTCGCTGCTCACATCGCTCCCGGGCCCGGCGTGGTTTGCCATCGCCGTTCCCGAGCTCGGCCAGGCGCTCGAGCATGGCCTCGACCAGCTCTCCGGCAGCGGCCTGCCCGGGGCGGGCCAGCTCGAGCGCCGGGTGCGCGAGGCCACCGGGCTCGAGCTCGGGGACGTCTTCGGCTGGCTCGGCGACGCGGCGGCGTTCGTCTCCGGCACCGACGCCGGCGCGATCGAGACGGGTCTGATCGCCGAGACCACCGACCCGGCGGCCTCGAAGGACGTGCTCGCTGCGCTGGAGCGGATCCCCGGCGTTGACGCGGACGTGGTCGGCGACTCGCTCGTCGCGGCACGGGGAACGACCGTCGACCAGGTGCTCGAACCGGGTGAGCGGCTGGGCGACACGCCGGCGTTCGAGGCGGCGGCCCACGCGCTCGGCGACGACTACCAGCCGGGCCTCTACCTCGCCCTGCCGTCGTTGTTCGACGTTGCGGAGCAGGGCTCGGACGGCGACATCGACTACGACGCGATCCGGCCGTACACCGACGCCTTCGCCGCGCTCGTCGCCGGCAGCCGGGTTGAAGGGGACCTCGTGCTGAGCCGGTTCACCGTCGAGTTGGCCGGCGAGTAGGGTGACCGCCGTGCCGGGCATCGGGATCGACCTGATCGAGATCGCGCGGCTCGAGCGCGCGATCGAGCGTCGCCCGCGGCTCGCCGAGCGCGTGTTCAGCGCCGCCGAGCTCGAGCAGTCGCGAGACAAGGCTCGTCCGGGCCGCCACCTCGCGGCCCGATTCGCCGCCAAGGAGGCGGCGCTGAAGGCGCTCGGCCTCGGCGGCCTCCGTCTGCACGAGGTCGAGGTCGAGGGCGGAGGGAGCGAGCCGCCGCGCCTGCGCCTGCACGGGGAGGCGGCCGAGGTTGCCGCCCGCGAGGGGGTCGACCTCTCGGTCTCGCTCACGCACTCGCGCGAGATCGCGGCGGCGGTGGTGCGGGCGGATAGGGCCGGGTAGAGGGCGCGACCTTCCCCTTATTGCCCGCGTACCCTGCGGCCGATGGAGAGCTGGCTCGACCCGCTGCACGATGCCCAGACGATGCGGGCCGTCGACACCTGGGCGATCGACGAGCGCGGGGTGCCCTCGCTGGAGCTGATGGAGGCGGCCGGGCGGGCGGTGGCCGAGGCGGCCGAGGAGGTCGCCGACCCCGGGCCCGCGCGCGTGGTCTGCGGAAAGGGCAATAACGGCGGGGACGGTCTGGTTGCGGCGCGCTACCTGGCGCAGGGCGGCCACGACGTCGAGGTGCTCCTGCTCTCACCGCCCGACGAGCTGTCGAGTGATGCGAGCGCCAATCTGGGTCGCTACGACGGGACCGTCCGGGAGTTCGCGCCGGACGCGCTCGCCGGATCCGGCGTGATCGTCGACGCGATCTTCGGTACCGGCTTCGAGGGTGCGCCCCGCGACCCGGCGGCGGCCGCGATCGAGGCGATCAACGGCTGCCGTGCGCCGGTGGTCGCCGCCGACATCGCCTCCGGGGTGGATGCGTCGACGGGCGAGGTCGCGGGAGCGGCGGTTCGGGCGACGATGACGGTGAGCTTCCACGCCGCGAAGATCGGCCACTGGGTGGGCCCGGGCAAGCGCCACACGGGCGAGCTGCGGGTGGCGCCGATCGGGGTCCCGGACGGTGCCCCGGGCAATGCGCCGGGGGGTCTGATTCGCCCCGCGGTGCTCGAGCTGCTCGAGCACCGCGGACCCGACTCCACGAAGTTCAGTTCCGGCACGGTCCTGGTGATCGGTGGGTCGCGGGGCCTCACGGGCTCGGTCTGCCTGGCGGCCCAGGCGGCCGCCCGGTCCGGGGCCGGTTACGTCACGGTGGCGGTACCCGCCGATCTCGAACCGATCTTCGAGGTCAAGCTGACGGAGCAGATGTCGATCCGACTTCCGGGCACCGACGGGGGCCTCGGCCCGGAGGCGCTCGAGCCGATCCTCGAAGCCGCCGACCGCGCGCGCCGCCGTCATCCTCGGACCCGGCCTCGGGCGCGCCGAAGCGACCGGGCAGCTCGTCCGTGACCTGGTCGGTCGAATCGAGTCGGCGCTCGTGCTCGACGCCGACGGCCTCAACGGGCTCGACGGCGACCTCGAGCTGCTCGCCGGCCGCTCGGCGCCCACCGTGCTCACGCCCCACGCCGGCGAGCTCGGAAGGCTCCTGGAGTGCGACGCGGACGCAGTCGGCAGGCAGCGCCTGGCCTGCGCGCGAAAGGCGGCCGAGCGTGCGGACGCGCTGGTCGCGCTGAAGGGGGACGATACGATCATCGCCGCGCCCAGCGAGGGGGTGATGGTGAACGGCCTGTCGAGCCCCGCTCTGGCCACAGCGGGGACCGGAGACGTGCTCGGCGGGATGATCGGGGCCTTCATTGCCCGCGGGATGGAGGCGCGCGCCGCCGCCTCCGCCGCCGTCCACGCCCACACGCGCGCGGGCCGTGTTGCCGCGGAGCTGGTCGGCGCCCCGGAGTCGGTGGTCGCGACCGACGTCGTCGAGGCGATCCCCCTGGCGCTCGCCCCGGACGAGGACGGCGAGTGAGGGCCACCGCGGTGATCGACACCGGGGCGGTCGAGCGCAACTGCCGCCGGCTCGGCGCGGAGCTCTCGGGCGAGACGGCGCTCTGCGCGGTCGTGAAGGCCGACGGCTACGGGCACGGTGCCGTTCCCTGCGCCGCGGCGGCGCTCGCCGGCGGCGCGACCTGGCTCGCGGTCGCGGCGGCGGGCGAGGCGGCCGAGCTGCGTGCCGAGCTGGCCGAACGGGCCAGGATCCTCGTCCTCGGCGCGCTGACGCCGCTCGAGCTCGACCACGCGCTCAGCGCCGGAGCGGACGTCGCGGTCTGGCGACGCGGGTTCTTGGATCTGGTCGAGTCTCGGGCCGGCGAGCTCGGCGTCCGCCCGCAGGTGCACGTGAAGTACGACAGCGGCATGGGCCGCCTCGGCGAGCGCGATCCAGCCGCCGCCGCCGAGCTCGCTCGCGCCGCCGCCGGATCGTCGCGACTCGACCTGGTCGGCCTGTGGACCCACTTCGCGACCGCCGACGACACCGACTCGGATTTCTTCGACCAGCAGCTGGAGCGGTTCCTCGCCTGGGCCGAGCCGCTGCGCGACGAGCTCGCCGGCGTCATCCTCCACGCCGCGAACAGCGCCGCGACCCTCCGTGAGCCGGCCTCGCACCTCGACATGGTTCGCTGCGGCGTCGCCGTCTACGGCCTCGATCCGTTCGGCGTCGACCCCTTCGGGCAGGGCCTCGAGCCGGCGCTCGAGCTGCGCTCCTACGTCGCCGACGTGAAGCGCTTCGAGCCCGGCGACAGCGCCGGCTACGGTCGTAGCTGGGCGGCGACCGAGACGACCGACGTCGGCGTGCTCCCGATCGGCTACGGCGACGGCGTCCGCCGCGGCCTCTCCAACAACGCCGAGGTTCTGGTCGGCGGCCGCCGCTACCCGCTCGTCGGCACCGTCTCGATGGACAACATCACGATCGACCTCGGCCCCGGCAGCGCGGTCGAGGTCGGCGCCGACGCCGTTCTGATCGGCGAGCAGGGAGGCGAGCGGATCCTCGCCGAGGACCTCGCCCGCCACCTCGAGACGATCAACTACGAGATCACGTGCGGGATCTCCGACCGGGTCCCGCGGGTCCTCGCGGGATGACTGCCGGCGACACGCTTGCCGCCGCGCCGGCGGTCGCCGCGGCGCGAGAGGCCCTCGCGGAGACCGGCGACGCCTGGGTCGTCGGCGGGGCGGTCCGCGACGCGCTCGCCGGCCGTCCCGTGGTCGACCTCGACCTCGCGGTCGCCGGCGACCCCGCGGATCTGGCGCGCCGGATCGCCGCCGTTTCGCGCGGTCCCGCGTTCGAGCTGTCGGCCGAGTTCGGGACCTGGCGGGTGCTCGCCGGCGACCGCAGCTGGCACGCTGACGTCAGCGCCCTGCGCGGGGACACGATCGCCGTCGACCTCGGCCGCCGCGACTTCACCGTCAACGCGATCGCCGTGCCGGTCGACGATCTCGGCGGCGAGCCAATCGACCCCTACGACGGCCGCGGCGCGCTCGCCGCGCGGATGCTCAGCCCCGTGTCCGACCACAGCCTCACGGACGACCCGCTGCGGATTCTGCGCGCCGCCCGGCTCGGCGCCGAGCTCCGCTTCGGGCTCGATCGCGACCTTGTCCGGCTGGCGCGCGAGGCGGCGCCGCGGGCCGCCGAGCCCGCGGGTGAGCGCCAGCTCGCCGAGCTGCGGCTCCTGATCGCGGGCCCGGATCCGCTGCGGGGGCTCGAGCTGCTCGACGGCCTCCACGCCACCGCCGCGGTCCTGCCGGAGCTCGAGCGCTTGCGGGGCGTGGAGCAGAACCCCAACCACCACCTCGACGTCCACGGCCACACGCTCGAGGTGCTCGCGAATCTGCTCGAGCTCGAGCGGAACCTCGTCCAGTACACGGGCGACGCGGCGCCCGCCGTCGCCACGCTGCTCGCCGAGCCGCTCGCCGACGATTTCAGCCGCGGCGAGGCGCTGCGCTTCGGCGCGATCCTCCACGACACGGGTAAGCCCGTGACGCGCGAGGAGCACCCGGGCGGGTTCGTCTCCTTCATCGGCCACGACCGCGAGGGAGCGGCGATCGTCCGCGAGGCCTGCGCGCGGCTGAAGGCGAGCCGGGCGCTCTCGCGGCACCTCGAGGCGCTCACCCTCCATCACCTGCACCTCGGGTTCATGACCCACGAGCGGCCGCTCTCGCGCCGCCGGCTCTACGACTACCTGAAGCTCACCGATCCGGTCACCGCCGACGTCACCCTGCTCACCGTCGCCGACCGGCTCTCCGCGCGGGGCACGGGCCCGACGGCGACGCCGGAGATGATCGAGGCTCACCTGGAGCTGGCGCGCGAGGTGCTGCCGCCGGCGATCGCGTGGCACCGCAACGGTCCGCCGCGGCCGCCGATCGCCGGCGACGAGCTCGCCGACGCGGTCGGGATCGAGCCGGGGCCGGATCTCGGGCGCCTGCTCGACGAGATCGAGGCGGCGGTGTTCACGGGCGAGGTGACGACGGCCGACGACGCCATCGCATACGCCTCGAATAGCCTGCGCGCCCGTGGCTGACGACTGCATCTTCTGCGCGATCGTGGCCGGCGACGCCCCGGCCCAGATCGTCGATTCCGATGAGCACACGGTGTCCTTCATGGACATCAACCCGTTCACGCGCGGCCACGCTCTGGTGATCCCACGTACGCACTCGGCCGACCTGATCGAGATCGCCGACGCCGACCTCGAGCGGACGATGATCGCGGCCCGCCGACTGACGGAGCGGATGAAGGAGGCGCTCCAGCCCGCCGGGTTCAACATCCTCAACGCCTGCGGAGCCGCCGCCTGGCAGACCGTCTTTCACTTCCATCTGCACGTGATCCCGCGTTACGAGGACGATCCGATGAAGCTGCCGGTGATCCCGCGCGGGGGAGACATGGACGAGATCGCCCGCATCGCGGGCAAGATCAGAGGAGACGATTGATGGCCGAGCCGACGATCACGCTGAGGCGGGAGGGAGCGGTCGCCGTGATCGTGCTCTCCAACCCGCCGCTCAACCTGTTCACCGACAACGCGTTCAACGAGCTCATGGCGTGCCTGGACGAGGTGGAGGGCTCCGACGCCAGGGCGCTCGTCTGGCGCGCGGAGGGCGACATCTTCAGCGGCGGCGTCGACGTCAACGGCTTCCAGCGGATCGTCGATGCGGACTCGCCCGAGGCGGCCAGCGGCATGGCAGGGCCGCTGATCGAGGGGGTGCAGCGGCTGGAGGCGCTCGAGATCCCGACCCTCGCGCTCATCCACGGCCTCTGCTTGACCGCGGGGCTCGAGATCGCGCTCGGCTGCGACCTCTTCTGGGCGGAGGAGTCGTCGAAGTTCGGCCTCGTCGAGGCGGTCGTGGGGCTCACGCCCGGAGCCGGCGGGACCCAGCGGATGGCCGACCGCGCCGGGCCCGCGCGGGCGCGGGAGTTCGTGATGACCCGCGGCCTCTACGACGCCGAGGTGCTGGAGCGCTGGGGCGTGATCAACCGGGTCGTCCCAGACGGGACCGTGCACGAGAAGGGGATGAAGTTCGCCGAGCAGCTGGCGAGCGGCCCGACGAAGGCGCACGCGGCGACCAAGCGGATCGTCAAGGCGGTCTCGGACGCCGGGATCGAGCGCGCCGACGAGATCACGCCGCAGCAGTTCGCCGAGCTGTTCGCGACCGAGGATCTCCAGAACGCGGTGCGTTCGTTCCTTGCCGAAGGGCCTGGGAAAGCCACTTTCGAGGGCAGGTAGGCGCTACCCTCATGCCGCCGCATGGGTAAGGAAGAAAAGATCGAGATGGAGGGCGAGGTCACCGAGGCCCTCCCGAACACGATGTTCAAGGTCAAGCTCGACAACGACCACGAGGTCCTCGGGCACATCTCCGGCAAGATGCGCCGCCATTACATCCGCATCCTCCCGGGGGACCGGGTGAAGATCGAGCTCTCGCCGTACGACCTCGATCGCGGCCGGATCACCTACCGCTACAAGTAAGCGCCCGCGGATTTGCCGCCGCCGCTCGCGCGAGACTTCGCGGCGGTGACGGGGAGAGTCGGAGTCACGGTGGCGCTGGCGTTCGCGTTCTGCTGCACGGCGGCGCCGGCCGCGACGGGCGGATCGGGCAAGACGGTCAAGCTGCTGATCTCGCTCGAGCATCCCCGGGGCCTCGACCGCGAGGTCCGTCGCGTGTCCGACCCCGCCTCGCCCGGCTACCGCGACTACTCGTCGATCGCGAAGATCGCCCGCCGCTTCGGGGCGGACGGAGCGGCGAAGCGAGCTGCGGCCCGCTGGGTCGTGGCTCGCGGCGGTAGCTCGCGGGTCTCGCCAACGGGCGACTTCATGATCGCCCGCATCCCGCGGAACGCCGCAGGACGCCTGCGAGCGGGCGCCAAGCCGCCGGGGTCGCGGCTCGCGGTGCCGAAGCGGCTCGCCGGTTCCGTCGACGCGATCGCCGTCGTCGACCGTGATCCGGTCTACACCTCCGGTCCGGTCCCGGCCCGCGCAGTGGCACGGCGGGCGCCACAGCGCGACTCGCAGGCACCGCATTCCGGCACGGCCGAGGGCTGCGCGGAGGCGCTCAGCGCGCCGGCGCCGGCGCACAACAACGCGTTCACCCCGAACCAGTACCTGGAGGCCTACGGGCATGCGGCGCTGCACGAGCGCGGGATCACCGGCAAGGGCGTCCGGCTCGCGGTGATCGAGATCGACGGGTACGCGCAGAGCGACGTCGAGACGTTCGGCCGCTGCTTCGGAATCAGGATCCCCCCGATCAGGCCGCATGCGGTCGGCATCCCGGGACTGCTGGCGCCCGGCGACGAGACGACGCTCGACCTGGAGGTCCTGTCGGCGGGAGCCCCGGGGGCGAAGTCGATCGACGTCTGGGAGAACGACGGGAGCGAGGTCGGCCTGCTCGACGCGATCGCGGCGGCGCTGGCCAACAAGCGCGCGCCCGACGTGATCTCGATCTCGCTCGGGAGCTGCGAGGCCGACCTGACCGGCAACCTGGTCACCAACCGGCTGATGAACCGGGTCTTCGGCGCCGCATCGGCCGCCGGCGTCTCGGTCTTCGTCTCCGCCGGCGACCAGGGCTCGAGCGCCTGCGCGCGGCCGCCGGTCGCGCTCGACCTGCTCGCGGTCAGCAGCCCGGCGCACTCGCATTACGTGACCGCGGTTGGCGGCACGAACGTCGCGCTCGACACCGCCAACCGGATCGTCCAGCAGGTGGTCTGGAACGACTCGCCGTCCTTCTTCGCCGGCGGCGGAGGCGGGGTCAGCATCATGTTCGAGCTCCCCTGGTGGCAGCGGGTGGCGAAGCGGTTCAGCGGCGGCGCCCGGACGCTCCCCGACATCAGCGCGCTCGCCGACGTCACCCCGGGGTACGTGATCCACTGCACCGCCGCCCCCTGCGCGGAGTTCCCCCAGACGGTCCCGGGCTGGACGGCGGTCGGCGGGACGAGCGCGGCGGCGCCGCTGATGGCGAGCGGGATCGCGCTGGCCGACGAGGCCGCGCGCCGGAAGGGCCAGCCGACGCTCGGGCTGATCAACCCGCTCGTCTACGGGCTCGCCGGGGGCAAGGACCGGACGAAGGTCCTCTCCGACGTCGTCGTCGGCGACAACGACCTGGGCTCGATGCTGACGCCGCCCAACGGCGGGCCGCCGCAGCCGCTCGGCTGCTGCCATGCCAAGCCGGGCTACGACGCCGCCAGCGGCCTCGGCTCGCTGAAGATCGACGGGTTCAGCAAGCTCGCCGTGAAGGTGGCGCGGGCGGCCGGTCGATGAGAGACTGACGCCGTGCTTCGGGTGCTCGCCGGGCTGGTGGTCATCGTCCTCGCGCTCGCGTTCGCGGGCCTCGTCGCCGGTGTGATCGAGGCCGCCGGGCTGCCGCGCTGCGACGACCGTGCAGCGTTGCTCGAGTCCGACGCCGACGAGTGCCTCGAGACCTCGAGCGCGGGAAAGACGCTCGCGGTGGCTCTGGGGGGCCTTGCCGCCGTGGTCGCGGGGTTCGGGATCGCGGCCGGGGTTCGCTACATCCGCGGGGGCGGAGGCGGCGGGCGCCTGCTGCTCTGCACGCTCGTGACGCCGATCATCGCCGCGGCGGGATTCGTGCTCCTGCAGATCAGCTTCTAGGTTCCGCCATCTCCAGGACCAGACTCGTCCAGGCGAACTCGCGCGCGCCGAGGCCTTCGCCCGTGTGCGGGTCGTAGTACTCGCGCAGGCCCTCGCGCAGGACGAGCCCGGCGAGGCGGTTGGCCATCTCCGCCGCCTCGGCCTCGTAGCCCAGCCGGCGCATCCCCAGCCACAGCAGCCAGGCGGCGTTGACCCAGGTCGGCCCGCGCCAGTAGCGCAGCTTCCAGCCCGGTCCCCGGTTCGGCTCGAAGCTCGGCTCGGCCGCGGAGACCGAGGGTGGGGGGTAGGTGAGCCAGTAGCGCTTCGGGTCGAGCAGGTGCTCGGTGACCAGCCGGTGGCCGATCTCCTCCGGCAGGTCGGGGAGGGCGAGTGGCGAGAGCGCCGACCAGGTCGAGATCGCCGGTCGCGCGCCCCCTGGCTGCACCTCGTCGAGGAAGAGGCCGCGATCCGCGTCCCAGAGCCGGTCGACGAGCGCCGGGGTGATCGACGACTGGCCGGCCGAGATCCGGGCCAGGCACCAGAGCACGTTGGTCATCACCTCGCAGAGCACCGGCCAGCCGCGGTCGCGGATCCGCCGCGCGTCCCAGCGCAGGTGGCGGTTGCGCGCGACCAGCAGCGGGAAGCCGTAGCCGCCGTGCTTGAGGTGCCCCCAGACCGGATCGAACTTCGGCGAGGAGTCGAGGCCGGACTCGTCGGGCTGGACGAGCCACAGCAGCCCGTCGCCCTCGAGGTCGCGGTTTGCCCGCAGCCACTCGTGGTGGGTGGCGATTCGCGGCTCGGCCGCCGGGTCCCCGACCGCGGTGCGCCACGCCCAGGCCAGCAGCGGCGGCTGGATCGTCCCCGTCATCTCGGCTCGGCGCGAGGTGACGTTGTAGTAGACGAGCCGCCGCAGGGTCAGCGGCTGATCCCAGAAGACCACGTGCCCGATGAAGCCGTCGGGGCGCATGGCGTTGAGCAGGCTCTCTAGCTCCTCGCGCGGGCGCGCCGGATCGAAGCGGCGCCAGACGATCGCCGCGAAGCACGAATCCCAGTACCACTGCCACGGGTAGCGGCTCGGGCTCGGCCGGGTGTAGGAGTACGGGACGCCCTTGCGCTGGCCCTCGGCGTGGCTGGCCTCGAGCACGCTCCGACAGAGGTTCGCGAGCTCGCTCAATACGAAGTGCGGGCCATGCCTCGCAGCGCGAAGTAGGTGAGCACGGCGAGCAGCCCCGCGAGGGCGGCGATCGCCGGCCAGGTTCCGGCCCATGTGATCGAATCGCCGACGAACCCCTGCCGGGCCGCGTCGACGACCTGGGTCAGTGGGTTGATCCGGGCGATGTCTGCGAGCCAGCCCTGCAAGAGCTCGATCGGGGCGTAGGCGGTCGTGAAGAGGACGAGGATGAACATCCCCGCCTGCATCAGCGGCGCCGCGCTCTGGGTCCGGTAGCGCAGGGCGAGGGTCACCCCCCAGCAGGCGGCGATCGTCCCCGTCGCCATCACGCAGAAGAGCGCCAGGAGCAGCCCGCCGAGGCCGGGCCAGTCGACCCCGATCGAGAATCCCACCACCAGCAGGACGGTCGCCGGGATCAGCGAGCGAACGCTTGCCGAGAGCACCATCCCCGCGAGCAGCGCGGGCCGCGGGGCCGGCGAGGCCAGGAGGCGATCGAACCAGCCCTGCTCGATGTCGCGGGCCAGGTTGACCCCGGTCGCGGCGCCGGTGAACCCGGCTCCCTGTAGGAGGCTGACCGGGAGGATGAAGCTCTGGTAGCTCTCGGTGTCGAAGCCAGGCAGCAGGGTGAGGCTCCCGAAGACCGCGGTCAGGCCGAGGAAGAAGATCGTCGGCGCGAGAACACCGGGGATCGCCGCGCCGGGGACGCGGATGATCTCGTTACGCGCCCGGCGGATCAGCACCCGCACGGTCGCCAGGTTCGCCGCCAGTCCCATCAGCCGGCCCTCAGTCGGCGGCGCAGCGCGATCGCGCTCAGCCCGAAGGACAGGGCGCCGACGAGCGCGATTGCCCCGAAGGCCTTGACGACGGCCTCGAAGGTCACCGAGCCGATCACCGGCTCGCGCATCCCCTCGACGATGAACGAGAGCGGGTTGTACTCGGCCACCGACGCCGCCGGCTCGAGCAGCAGGTTGGTCGGGAAGAAGGCGCTGGAGAGGAAGAGGACGACGAAGATCAGCGGGAACAGGCCCTGCACGACCGAGGCGGTGCCGGTATAGAGGGCGATCGCGGCGCTGATCCCACCGAAGGCAACCGCGGCCAGCGAGGTGAAAACGATCATCAGCGCCATCCCCGGGACCCCCTGCTCGAACGAGGCGCCGAAGATCAGCCCGATCGCGATGAACCAGAGCGCCGTTACGGCACCCAGCGCGGCGGTCCCGGCGAGCCGGCCGAGGACGATCGAATAGCGCGAGATCGGGGCCGCGAAGAGCCGGTCCGTGAAGCCCATCTCCAGGTCGACGGCGAGCGCGATCCCGCCCGTGTTGCCGGCCAGCAGGCAGGACTGCAACATCGCTCCGGCAAGCATGAAGCTGAGGAAGTTGTCGACCTCGGGGAACCCCGGGAGGTCGACGGCCCGGCCGGCGCCGCCGGTCTGGACCGCGAGCAGCAGCGTCGGGAAGATCAGGATCGGGGCGGCGAGCTGGGGGCGGCGGAAGGTCTGCTTGACCGCGCGGCGTCCGAGCGCGAGCACGACGCGCGCGTTGGCGACGAGGGCCGCCAAGCTCATCCCTCGACCGACCCTGACGGCCCCGGAGGCGTAGCCGAGGAGCCGGCAGGCATTTGTTCCGACGCGGTCTCGGCCTGCGAATCCCCTTCGAGGTGCTCGCCGGTCTTGGCGACGAAAACGTCGTCGAGCGTCGGCTCGACCAGCTCGAGCGACTCGACGAGGATCCCGGCCTCGTCGAGGGCCCGCACGACCTTGGCGACGTCGCTGGCACCGTGTTCGAGCTCGACCAGCAGGCGGCCCTCCTTCTCCGGCAGGATGCGGCCGAAGTCGCCGCAGATCCCCTGCGCGTGGTCCGCCGAGCCGTCGGCGAGCCCGATCTCGAGATGGGCCTTGCCGACCTCGGCCTTCAGCGACGTCGGCGTCCCCTCGGCGACGATCCGCCCGCCGGCGATGATCCCGACCCGGTTGGCGAGCTGATCGGCCTCCTCCAGGTACTGGGTGGTCAGGAAGACGGTCGCGCCCTCCCGGTTGAGCGCCGCGACCTCCTCCCAGATCGCCTTGCGGCTGACCGGGTCGAGCCCCGTGGTCGGCTCGTCGAGGAACAGCACCCGGGGCTCGTGAACGAGCGCCGAGGCGAGGTCGAGGCGGCGGCGCATGCCGCCGGAGTAGGTGCCGACGCGGCGATCGGCCGCCTGGGTCAGCCCGACCCGGTCGATCAGCGCGTCGCCGCGCCGCTCCGCCTCGCCCCCGGTGATGCCGTGCAGCGTCGCCTGGAGCTGGATCAGCTCGCGGCCGGTCATCAGCGGATCGAGGGCGGCCTCCTGGAGTGCCACGCCGATCGAGCGCCGCACGTCGGCGGCCTCGGCCACGACGTCGTAGCCGGCGACCCGCGCGCTGCCACCGGTTGGCCGCAGCAGCGTGGTCAGCATGCGAACGGTCGTCGTCTTGCCGGCGCCGTTGGGGCCCAGGAAGGCGTAGATCTCGCCCTCGCTCACCTCGAGGTCGACCCCGTCGACGGCCTTGATACCCCCCGAGAACTCACGCTCGAGTCCTGATACCTCGATTGCAGGCACGCCGGGGGAATCTACCGCCGCGCGCGAAGCGGCCTAAGCTACGCACCGCTCGGAGAACCGAAACCCGGTCGCCGAGCAGGTGTTTCACCCAGAACATGGCCGGCCGCAGAACATTTTTCGTCGCCGTCCTGGCGACCACGTGCCTGCTCACCGCCGGCGCCGGCGTCGCGGGGGCGGCGAAGGCGAAGACGCTCGGCAAGACGAACCGCACGCCGGCCCCGTCGTGCCCGGCGAACACCGCGGACGATCCCGGTCCCGACCTGGATTGCCAGGCGGTCGGCAGCGTGACCGGGTTCCAGATGACGGCCGACGGCACCCGGCCCCTGTTCAAGGCCCGCGAGACAGGCTCGATCGTCGCCTGGGCGATCGACCTCTCCAACCCGACCAAGAAGGAAGAGACCTTCTTCGGCGACTTCTACGAGTCGAACGCGTTCGGTCAGGTCTCGACCGCGCGCATCGCGGTGATCAAGCGCAAGGACGAGCGCAACTACAAGCTCAAGGCGCAGAGTCCGGTCGTCGCGCTCAAGTCCTCGTTCGGCACCCGGCAGACCTTCACGCTCGTCGACCCGCTGAAGATCCGCAAGGGCGAGTTCCTCGCCCTCACGATCCCGACGTGGGCCCCGGCGTTCGCGTTCAACCTCACGGCGCCGACGAACATCTGGCGCTCGAGCCGCGCGGCCGGCCAGTGCGGCGCCAACGATCCGGATCAGATCAAGAACGGCAAGCCGCAGCAGAAGGTCGGCTCGACGCGCGAGTACGGGTGCGACTACAGGGGCGCCCGGCTCCTCTACTGGGGCTACTACGTCCCGCGCTGAGCGGCGTTCCCGGGCTCAGGCCAGTGGGGGCTGGCGTAGGCCGCAGTACGGACAATCGCTGACATCGACGCCGATCAGCTGATCGCAGCGCCGGCAGACGCGGAGGTTGTCCGGGGTGCGCAGCAGTGCCGACGCGGAAGGCGCGAGTGGCAGGGTCCGCGTCACCGGCTCCATCTCCTCACCGGTCTCACGGTCGATGTAGACGCCGTCCCGATCGGCCGGCGCGAACGCCTCGCGGCCGGAGGCGCGAGCGCGTAGGCGGTAGATCTGGCGCGGGTTCTGCATGCGGGGCCGAAACAGTATCCGGTGCACACGCCGTCGCGCGGAATAGCCTCACGCCGGTGAGGGTCCTGATCTTCCACGGCTGGCTGCTGCGCGGCACCGGCTCGAACGTCTACAACGCCAGCCTCGCGCGGGCGCTCGCCCGGCTCGGACACGAGGTCCACCTCGTCTGTCAGGAGCGCGAGCCCCCGGACCTCGACACCGGTGCGCCGGGCTCGGTGACCGTCCACACCCCGGAGATCGGGGGCCTGCTGCCGGTCTTCGTCCGCGATACGTACGAGGGGTTCGAGGTGAAGACCTTCGGCGAGCTGACGGAGGATGAGCTGGACCGCTACATCGAGCTCAACGTCGAGGCGGTCCGTGAGCTCGTCGACTCGCTGGGCGGCGTCGACGCCGCGCTGGCGAACCACCTGATCATGGCCCCGGTGATTCTGGGCCGCGCCAGGCTGGACTACGCCCTCAAGGTCCACGGCTCGGACCTCTCCTACACGATCCTTCCCGACCTGGATCGCTTCCGGCCGTACGCGGAGGAGGCGGTGAGGGGCGCGAACGGCATCCTGGTGGGATCGGGGCACATCGCGGATCGGTTGCGGCAAGCGGTCGACGATCCCGACACCAACGCGAAGGTGCGGCTGGGGCCGCCCGGCGTGGACGTTGAGCTGTTCACGCCGGCGGGCGATCACGGACGGGAGATCGACGAGAAGGTGTCGGATAGCGACAGAAGCTCGTCAACGTCCTGGGATCGCGACGCCGGGGCCGCCGGGGGGGCCGTGCGCTGGTACGCCGCGGGCGACGGCCCGCGCGTGATCTTCATCGGCAAGCTGATCGTCTCGAAGGGGGTCGATCTCCTCCTCGCGGCCTGGCCCCTGGTCCACCGCGACCACCCGGACGCGCGGCTGCTGATCGTCGGCTTCGGGGCCGCGGACCCCGCCCTGCGCGCGGTCGTCGACGGCTTCGCCGCCGGGGACATGGGGCCGCTTCGCGACCTGGCCACCGAGGGTCGCGGCCTCGAGGGCGGCGAGCCGGCCCCGCTCCCGATTCTCAACGCCTTCCTCGACCGCCTTCCGCCGGACTACGAGCAATCCGCGAGTGCCGCGGCCGGCTCGGTGAGGTTCGCGGGCCGGCTCGAGCACGACGAGCTCCCGGCCCCGGTCGGGCGCTCGGACGCGCTGGTCTTCCCTAGCACCTTTCCGGAGGCCTTCGGGATGGTGGCCGCGGAGGCGGCCGCCGCCGGCGTGCTGCCGGTCTCCGCCGCCCACTCGGGCGCGCTCGAGGTCAGCCGGGAGCTCGCCGCGGCGCTGCCCGAGGTGGCCCGGGGCCTGGTCTCGTTCGCGCTCGACGACGGCGCCGTCGAGGCGATCGCCGCCCGGATCGGCGCCTGGCTCGCGCTCGGGGAGGGCGACCGCCGGGCCGCGAGCGAGGCGCTGCGGGCGACCGTGGAGCGCCTCTGGAGCTGGGAGGGCGTGGCCCGCGGCGCGCTCGCGGCGAGCTCCGGCGACCTCGACGATCTGCCGCTCCCCGCGGACGCTTGAGACGCTTGCGACTAGCTCCTCGGCCACCCACCGGCGCCGTCTCGCCGATCAATAGAATCGCCGCGCAGTGACCCGGCAGACCTATGTACGGCTCGTCGCCGCGATGATCGTCGTCGCGGCCGTGTCCTCAGTCTTCCTCCTGCAGTTCGAGTGGTTCGGCGATGCCGCCTCCGATCAGGCAGGCCCGATCGACACGCTCTTCGACGTGATGATCGTGCTCTCGTGCTTCGTCTTCGCGATCGTGATGGTGATGTTCACCTACGCGATCTGGAGGTTCCGCGTCAAGCCCGGCGACGAGGGGGACGGCGAGCCGATTCACGGCAACACCAAGCTCGAGATCGCCTGGACGGTGATCCCGACGATCATCGTCCTGTTCGGCGCCGGGTACAGCTGGATCGTGTTGGACGACATCGAAAGCGAGGCGGCCGACGCGATCCCGCTGACCGTCATCGGACAGCAGTTCAAGTGGACGTTCGAGTACCCGGGGGAGACGGTCGGCACCGGCGAGAGCGCCGTCCCGCTGACCACCAACCAGCTGCACGTGCCGGTCGACCGGCAGCTCAACGTCTCGCTGACCGCCCTCGACGTCCTGCACTCGTTCTGGGTCCCGGAGTGGCGGATCAAGCGCGACGCGGTCCCCGCGGAGAACCCCGAGGAGGAGGGGGTCGACAACACCTTCGTCGTCACCCCCGACACCGAGGGCACCTACAGCCTCATCTGCACGGAGCTGTGCGGGACAGGGCACTCGACGATGCGGGCGTTCGTAATCGTCGAATCGCAGGAGGAGTACGACCGGTGGATCGAGGAGCAGAAGCGGGCGCAGGCCGGGGCGGCGACCTCGGCGGGCGGATAACTAGGCTGAGGGCGCGATGGTGGCCGCGATCAAGAGACCAGGGCTGATCCGGGCGGGCTTCGGGTTCCTGCTCGGCGCCGGCTTCGGCTTCGGGCTGGTCGTCGCCCTGCGCGCGATCTCGGGGCTCGAGATCTTCCAGACCGAGCCGACCGGTTACCCGCACCTGATCGTCCCGGCGATCACGGGCCCACTCGGCTTCCTGGTCGGGCTCGGCGCCTTCGACTACTGGTTCCGCTGGGCGGCGGGAGCCCCGACGGTCCCCGAGGACCACTCCCAGCACGGGGCGAAGACCTGGCGCGACTACTTCAAGTTCAACACCGATCACAAGGTGATCGGGATCCAGTACATCGTCACAACGTTCTTCTTCTTCCTCGCCGGCGGGCTGATCGCGATGATCATGCGCGCCGAGCTGGCCCAGCCCGGCACGCAGATCGTCGATCCCGCCGTCTTCAACGGGCTGTTCTCGACCCACGCGGCGCTGATGATCTTCGTGTTCGTGATCCCGGTCTTCGCCGGGATCGCCAACTACGTGCTGCCGCTGATGATTGGGGCGCCGGACATGGCGTTCCCACGCCTGAACGCGCTCTCGTTCTGGATGCTGCCGCTGGCCGGACTGCTCTTCCTGGCGAGCTTCCTGGTCCCCGGCGGCGCCTTCGACGCGGGCTGGACCGGCTACGCGCCTCTATCCACGGGGGCCCCGTTAGGGCAATCGTTCTTCAACCTCGGGGTGCAGTTCGCGGGCGCCTCGTCGATCGCCACGGCGCTGAACTTCCTGGTCACGATCATCACCATGCGGGCCCCGGGGATGACGTTCTGGCGGATGCCGCTGCTCGTGTGGGCGAACCTCTCGACCTCGATGCTGGTCGTCGCGGCGACCCCGTTCATCGCCGGGGTCCAGTTCATGGTCCTCTTCGACCGCGCGCTGAACACGAACTTCTTCCAGGCGACGTTCGGCGGCGACGTGCTCAGCTACCAGCACATCTTCTGGTTCTACTCGCACCCGGCCGTCTACATCATGATGCTGCCCGGGTTCGGGATCGTCTCCGAGGTGATCTCGACCCATGCCCGCAAACCGATCTTCGGCTACCGGCTGATGGCCCTCGCCCTGCTCGGGATCGTCGTCCTCTCCTACACCGTCTGGGCGCACCACATGTTCGTGAGCGGCATGTTCAGTTGGCTGCGCGTGCCGATGATGATCACCACCCTGCTGATCGCGGTCCCGACCGGGATCAAGATCTTCAGCTGGCTGGCGACGCTGTTCGACTCGAAGCTGCACCTGAAATCGACGGCGATGCTGTTCAGCCTCGGCTTCATCGTCACGTTCGTGATCGGCGGGATCTCGGGGGTGATGCTGGGCATGGTGCCGATCGACATCCACGTTTCCGACACCTACTTCATCGTCGCCCACATCCACTTCGTGCTCTTCGGCGGGTCGGTGTTCACGATCTTCGCCGGGATCTACCACTGGTTCCCGAAGATGACCGGGCGCATGTACGACGAGCGGCTCGGGCGGGTGCACTTCTACCTCACGCTGCTCGGGATGCTCGGCACCTTCGTGCCGATGCACTGGATCGGGATGGAGGGGATGCCACGGCGGGTCGCCGACTACGCGGCCCAGTTCGGCGACTGGAACCTGGTGATCTCGATCTCCTCGTTCCTGCTCGGGATCGCGCAGGTGATCTTCATGTACAACATGATCGTCAGCTGGAAGTGGGGCCCGAAGGCGACCGCGAACCCGTGGCGGGCGAAGACGATCGAGTGGCAGGTCTCCTCGCCGCCCCCGATCTTCAACTTCGACGAGATTCCGCGCGTGGTCGGCGGCCCCTACGAGTTCGGCGTCCCGGGCGCCCGGCACGCGATCATGGGCCCGGAGGAGGCGGCTGTCCGCGAGCACGAGCCCGCGACGGTCGGCGCCACGGCGAGCGGCGGTGACGGTGACGGCGACGGCGAGCCATCGGAGCGCGGCCCGTGACCGACGCTGAGCACGCGGCCTACCCGATCGACGACCCGTCGAGCTCGATTGACTGGAGCGACGGCGGCACCGTGCTCGCCTTCGTCAACGAGGTCGCGGGCGGCCGCCGGCTGCTCGAGGCGGTCCGGTCGCGGGTCGAGGCGGGAGCGGACACGGTGGCGGTGGTCGCGCCGCAGAACCAGCCGATCGTCGGCCAGATCGTCGATCGCGACGAGGTGCGCGACGCCGCTCTGAGCCGGGTCGAGGTCACCCAGCAGGTGCTCGACGAGTTCGGGATCGAGTCGGCGGGCGCGGTCATGGATCCGGACCCGGCGCTGGCGCTCGACGATGCCGTGCGCGCTTACGAGCCCGCCGAGGTGCTGCTTTCGGCGCTGTACGAGACCCGCTTCGGGCTCACCAGAAAGGACCTCGTCGAGTGGGCGAAGGCGACGCTCCAGGTCCCGGTCGTCCACATCCCCGTGCGCGTCGACGACGACGCGGTCCGCTGGGACGTGGTCCATACGCTCGTCGTCGGCACGCAGACGGTCGCCAGCCCGGACCTGATCTCGCGCCTGAAGGAGCGCGCCGCGGACAAGCCCCATCGCTACACGATCATCTGCCCGCGTTCGGGCGACCTGTCGCGCGAGGACGTCTGCGACCGCCTCGCGACCACGCTCGCCGAGCTCTACCGCGCCGACATCGACGCCACCGGCCAGCCGATGAGCCCTGAGCCGTTTGCGGCGATCGCCAACGCGATCGATCACTACCGGATCGATGAGATCCTGATCTCGACGCTCTCGGGTCAGCAGTCGAAGTGGCTGGAGGAGGGACTGATCGACCGGGTGAACGAGATCACGGACCTGCCGGTCGAGCACTACGAGGCGGGCTCCGGTGCGCGACAGGAGTCCGAGGAGGTGACCGCCTGATGGAGAGCGCCTCGATCGCGGTCGGTCACGGCGAGCACGAGCATCACGGCCCGCCCGAGGCCCATGCGAGCTCGCGGATCGACCGCCAGACGCTCGGGATCCTGCTCTTCATCATCTCGGAGATCATGCTGTTCGGGGCGTTCTTCGCCTCGTACTTCTTCCTCCGCGTGGTTGCCAACGAGGGTCCCTGGCCTCCGGAGGGAATCGAGTTGCCGGTCGCGGTCGCCGGCGTCAACACGGCGATCCTGGTCTCCTCGAGCTTCACCATCCACTGGGCGCTGGAGGGGGTCCGCCGGGGCAACCGCCGGGCGATGCAGATGGGCCTGATGATGACCTGGCTGCTGGGCGCGACGTTCCTCTTCATCCAGATCAACGAGTACATCCACATCGGCTTCTCGGCCCGTGACGGGGCGTTCGGCTCGATCTTCTACGGGCTCACCGGGCTGCACGGCGCCCACGTCTTCGTCGGCCTGGTGCTGCTGACGTTCGCCAACATCCGCGCGTGGCGTGGCCACTTCGGCCCGGAGGCCAAGGACCACCTCGGCGTCGAGGTGCCGGGCATCTACTGGCACTTCGTCGACGTGATGTGGATCATCGTCTTCACGGCCGTCTACATCCTCTAGTTTCGGCTCTAGCAAGCCAAGTAGTGTCGCTGCGGGACACTCGCGGGACAACGCACGGGACAATGCGCGGAAATTCGTGCACGGATTCGTGTCGGTACCGGCGGCTGTCGCCAGCGCGCCGAGCGGTTGTCCGCGCGGCCATCAACGTCGCCGAAAAAACGCATACAACGCATGGGAAGCGCAACAAACCGCGACATACTGCGCGGGCGATGTCAGAGGAGAACGTTGAGGTCGTGCGGCGCGGGTTCATGGCGGTCATGGAGGACGACTGGCCCACCGCCCTCGCCACGCTGCACCCCGAAATCGAGGTCCACGACTTCGACATCCCCGATGCCGGGGTGTATCGAGGCCACGAGGGTTTCCGGGAGTGGCTCTCGAACTGGGGCGAGAGCTGGGACGAGTGGCGAGTCGACAACGTCGACTTTCGCCCGGGGGCCAACGGCCAGGTCATAGCCCTGTTCAAGATCATCACCAAGGGCAAGGGGAGCGGGATCGAGATGGAGCGCGACGACGCCATCGTCTACCGACTCGACGGCGGTCTGATTATCCGGACGGAGTACTTCAATAGCCAGGACGAAGCCCTCGAAGCCGCCGGGCCGTCGGACTCGCAGGAGTAGCCCTTCGGACGAGACGCAGTAGAGGCGCGCAGCCCGGATAGGGTTGCCGGCATGGCAAGAATGCTCGTCCACCTGGCAACCGGTCCCGAGAATCCCACCCGCGCGGCACTGGCGATGCTGGTCGCGCGAACCGCCGCATCCGAAGGACACGACGTAAGCGTTTTCCTCGCCGGCGACGCCGTGCAGTTCTTGCGTGCTGAGACCGCCGCGGCGACCCACGGAATTGGAACCGGGGCGTTCGAGGAGCATTGGGCGGCGTTACTCGAGGCCGGCGTGGCCATTTACGCCTCGGGAATGTCGAGCAAGGCACGAGCGGTCGATGTCGCGACGTCCGGCGCCGAGCCGGCGCAGCCCCAGAAGCTTGTCGAGCTCGCAGCCGCGGCCGAGACGACCCTGACTTATTGAGACAGCCGCAGCGGTTGCGCTTCGGACGACGAGCGCAACGATCGCTCGGCATGGGAAAGCGCAACTTTCGTTTTCGGCCCGGGTAGGGTGGGTCATGCCGTCCACCCGGCGACCTCTCCGCAACCAGCCCGTCCTCTGGGTTGCCGTCTCGGTTGCATGGGCTGTACTCGCGTCTGCGACGACTGCCCACTCGTTCGTCTATTGGAGTGGTGACAAGGGCATCGCCAGAGCGCAGGCAGATGGCTCTGCCCCGGAACTGGACTTCATCCCGGACGTTTCGGCGCAGGACCTTGAAGTCGGAGATGCGTTCATCTATTGGGCGCGCGACCCCGATCCGCGCGATCCCTTCCCGCCTGCAATCGCGCGGGCCTCGATCCTCGAGTCGACGGACCCGCAGACGCGCTTCATCCTCACGGCCGGCGATCCGCAAGCTGTCGCGATCGACGACACCTACATCTACTGGGCCCAGTATCTGGGTGTCGGGACACCCGAGTTTCACGCAGTCATCGGCAGGGCTCGCCTGGACGGATCCGATGTCGACCAGGAGTTCATCGCCTTGGAGACCTTCGGGGTCGGTGACCTCGAGGTCGACGGCGATTACATCTATTGGACTCACCTGGCGCCCCCTTGCTGCGCGTCTGGGGAGATCGGACGAGTCCGTCTCGATGGGACCGACTATGAGCCCGAGTTCGTGCAGACCCGGGATTTCAGCCACGGGCTGTCGGTCGCCGGAGGCCATTTGTATTGGACAAACCAGCCGTCCGACACCTCGCAAGGCCCCGCTACATCAATCGGGCGCGCTGACCTGGACGGCACGAACGTCGATCAGGACTTCGTCGAGGGGGCCATTTACCCGTTCGACGTCGTCGCCGGCGACGAGCGTCTCTACTGGACCAACTCGCTGCCGGGCCCGGGTAGTTTCGCGTCGATTGGATCCGCCCTGCTCGACGGCGCGGATGCGAACCAGTCCTTCATCCCAAACGCGGCCCGCTACTACCCGTATGGCATCGCCTTCGACAAGCGCACGGATGGTGCGGTGTCCGCTCGGGTCCACGCTCGGCGCCGGCAGCGCCAGTCGGATGATGCGGTCCGAATCGAGTTGAAGGTCAGAGCCCGCGAGGCTATGAGCGTGTTGGCCAGCGGGAAGATCCGCGGTGGAAATTCGGTCGAATTGCACCAGCGGCGAGTGCGATTCCGCGGAGCCGGAAAAAAGGTCCTCTCGCTCAAGCCCGCGAGAAACCGCGAGACGGCGGTGGTGCTCGAGACCCTTGCGCGCAAGGGCCAGATCCCAGTGCGCCTCAAGGCGAAGATGACGGATTCGGCAGGCAACCGCGAGCGGGTTCGGTTGAGGGTCCGGTTGGTCCGGCAGAAGTAGCGCTTCGGACGAGGAGCGGAACGCCAAGAGCTAGGTAGACGCGGGTTCTGCCTCAGCAAGGTAGTCGTGGGTGAGCGGTCGCCCTTGCATTGCACCTCGCCGGGCCCGCGGTTCTTCCCACGAACCTGTGCCCGGCGCAAGCTCGGTGCCGGTCTGCGATCTTCGGCGGCGTGCGCCGACGAGCATCCGCCCTGGCCCTCCTCAGCGGTCTGCTGCTGCTCGTCCCCCTGATCCGCGCGCCGGAGGGACGTGGCCAGGACCTCGGCTGCCAGGGAGACCTGAGCACGAACCTCCCCGACCCGGAGCCGCGACCGCTGCGCTTCGGCGTCTATCCCGGCGGCAGGGCAGGAGCCGTGGTCGGGCCGCCCCAGGGCGCGAAGCCGAACAAGCCCGCGCGGGTCAGGGACGCGATCGACGAGCTCTCCGGCGGCCGGCCGTTCTTCGCCCACCTCTATCTCGAGTTCACGGGTCTTGAAGAGCAGCGGGCCCGCGTCCGCCAGGCGGGAAGGTTGATCCGCCGTCACGGACGGCAGGGGACCCCCGTCGAGTACGTGCTCGCCTACCGGCCGGCGGCCCGGCGCGGCGAGCCTGACGCCCGGGCGTTCGCGCGCTTCGCCGCCCGCTTCGTACGGCGCTTCGGCGACGAGCCGGCGCTGCGCGGCCTCCAGATCACCAACGAGGTCAACAACTCCGCCTCTCCCGACGCCTCGGACGGCGCCTACCCGGCCGCCCGGATCGCCCTCGTCGAGGGGATGTTGGCGGCACGGCGCGAGCTTGAGCGCGCCGGCCTGCACCGGGTCCACCTCGGGTTCAACTACTTCTATCGCCTCGATCCCGAGAGCGACCGCGGCTTCTGGGCCGAGATCGGTGAGCTCGGCGGCGAGGCGTTCGCGCGCGCAATCGACTGGGTCGGAGTCGACGTCTATCCCGGCACCTACTTCCCGCCGCCGCCGGTCTCCCGCGCGGGGGCGATCACGAACGCGGTCTCCTACGTGCGCGACTGCCTGATGCCGCTTGCCGGCCTCGGCGAGCGGGTCGAGATCCACATCACCGAGAACGGCTGGCCGACCAGCCCCGCGCGCTCGGAGGAAGAGCAGGCGCAGGCGCTGGCGGAGATGGTCGGAGCCGCCCATGATTACGCTGGCAACTACGGAGTCACGGACTACCGTTGGTTCTCGCTGCGCGACGCCGACAGCTCGAGCGCCGACTTTCAGCAGCGCTACGGGCTGATGCACGACGACTACTCGCCGAAGCCCGCCTTCGCCGTGTACCGGGACCTGATCGCGCGCTTCAGCGTCGGTGCGCGGCGCCGCTGAGCCTCGCACGCGCGTGCAGGTCAGTTGAAATTTTCTGAGTTACCTGCAGATTGGGCCCTCGAATGGGACCTCGGCCGAACGCTCACCCGTGGAAAGTTGCGCTTCGGACGAAAATGGTTACTCCTCGTCCTAAGCGCAGCTCTGACGAGTTCCTCTCGCTAGGCGAGAACAACGCGTCGATCCGGGCCCCGGGAGCGCTCGCACTCTCCATGCTTTGTACGTGTTTTTTCGGCGCGAAGATCGCGTAGCTCTCAGCGGACTTCGCGTGTCTAAGCAGATGCGGGGCGACTCGCTGGCCAATCGGTTCGAAGCCCGTTCGCTAAGGCGGCACAGCGGGCGAGCTCGCGGGCCCGAAGCGCCTCGCGGCGGTTCCTAAAGACCGCACCCAACCCCGGACGGACCTCCGGATCCGGATTCCGGGCCTCGCCCGCATGGATATCGGCCGCGGGGGGCCTCGCCGGACCTGACCACCCGCCCCCACCATGGGGTGAGTTCGGGTGGTCAGATCCGGCGAGGCAGAGAAGTGGGTGGCAAGCGGGCGAGGGGCGAAAGCAAAGCGTGGACTATCAGGAGGTTGGGCTGTTAGAGGGGATGGGAATGGATGGGTTCAAGGACAGAGGAGAAGGGGAGAGGTCGACTTGAACCGCGATCGGGAGATTGTTCTGTGGGTGAGTCGGCTGGGTGCGGTGTCGGTGGAGCAGATCGGCAGGCGATTTCATGTCGGGCGGTCGGTGGCCTATGAGCAGGTGAGGCGGCTGGTCAAGTTCGGGTTGCTTGAAAGGACGCAGACGGGGATCGGCGACCCGACCCTGATCAGCGCGACGCGCGACGGGATCACCTACGCCGGCCTGGGGCTGCGCCGCCCGACGATCCGCCTCGGCGAGGTCGACCACTGGCTCACTGTTGCCGACGTCGCGATCGAGCTCGAGCAGCTCCACGGACCCCATCGGGTGATCACCGAGCGCGAGCTTCGCTTCGAGGAGATGATGGCCGGCAAGCCGATCGCCAGCGGCACGCTGGGAGAGACGCTCAACGGCCACCCGCGCCTTCACCGCCCCGACCTGGTCGTCCGAGTCGACGGCGGCTACGTGGTCTATGAGGTCGAGCTGACCCCGAAGTCGCGCTCGCGCCTCAAGGCGATCCTGCGGGCCTGGAGATGGGCCGACAACGTGGTGGGGTGCATCTACGTGGTGCCGCCCTCCACCCCCACCCAGAAGGTCGTAAACGACGCGATCCGGCGGGCGTATGCCGAGGACGAGGTGAGCGTGCTCGAATTGGGGCGGCCGTTGAGATGACGCCAGCGCGGGCAGATGCGCGGCGTCTGGCGCAACTGACTCTGCCGGCGGCTACGAGGACGCCGGCCGGCCGCCGGCCGCGCTCAGGCCGACCGGCCGCCGACGTCCGAGTACTTGCCGCGATTCCCCGCCTTGTGCTCACCCCGGCGGAGGCCGCGGCCGCTCTCGGAATGGGACTCACGAGCTTCAAGAAGTACGTCCAGCCGCATGTGCGGGTGATCCGCCGCGGCAAGCTGCGGGTGATTCCGGTCGGTGAGCTCGAGCGGTGGGCGGAGGAGAACGCGGAGGATCTGTTCGACGACGGCCCTCGGGATCGGTTCTCCGACTCCGGGGGGATGTAATGTCGAGCGGGATGCCAGAGGGGATCGAGGTGCGCCACGCGAACGGCTGTCGATCAGCGGCCGGCGGGCGCTGCAACTGCGAGCCGACGTATCGTGCGAGCGTCTGGTCGAACCGCGAGCGCAAGCGGATCCGCAAGGCGTTTCCTTCGGTCGCCGAGGCGAAGACGTGGAGGGCCGACGCCCTGGTCGCTCTCTCGAAGGGTGCGCTCCGAGCGCCGAAGCCGATCACCCTTCAACACGCCTGGGACGCGTGGTACGAGGGAGCCCAAGAAGGGACGATCCGGAATCGTTCGGGCGACCGATTCAAGCCGTCCGCGCTGCGGGCGTATGAGGGCGCGATGCGGCTGCGAGTCCTGCCTGCGCTCGGCTCGGCGCGGCTAGCGGATCTTGGCCGGCCTGACTTGCAGGGGTTCACCGATGGGCTGCTTGCAGAGGGACTGAGCCCGTCGGGGATTCAGGTCGCCTTGCTTCCGGTACGGGCCATCTATCGCCGCGCGATCAGCCGTGGCGAGTTGGTGGTGAACCCTTGTTCCGGTCTCCATCTCCCGGCGGTCCGCGGCCGTCGAGAGCGCTACGCATCGGTGGAGGAGGCCGAAGCGTTGATCGCTGCCGCGCCGGCGAGGGATCGGGAGATCTGGGCGACGGCGACGTACGCGGGCCTTCGGCTTGGCGAGCTCCGAGCACTTCGGGTCGAGGACGTTGACCTCGCGGGCGGCGTGATCCACGTCGAACGCGGTTGGGACCCGGCGGAGGGCGAGATCAAGCTGAAGTCGCACGCTGGGCGGAGGAAGGTTCCGGTCGCAGCCGTTCTCCGGGATCACCTGCTCGACGTCTTGGCCCGATCGGATCGAACGGGTTCCGATCTGATCTTCGGCCGCACGCCCGCGAGCCCGTTCGCGGCCAACATGCTTCAGCGGCGGGCGGACAAGGCCTGGAGCGACGCGGGCTTGACGCGTTTGACACCCCACGAGTGTCGCCACACGTTCGCCTCGCTGATGATCGCGGCGGGGGTCAACGCGAAGGCTCTCTCGACGTTCATGGGCCACGCGAAGATCGGGATCACACTCGATCGCTACGGGCACCTGATGCCCGGGTCAGAGGAAGAGGCCGCGGGTCTGCTCACTGACTATCTCGACGCTCAGCGCGGTCGCGCCGAGGAACAGGCTCGCGCCGCCGCTCCGAGCTCGGGACAACCGCGGGACAATGATGCACGGATTCGGCGACGCGAGGCGACGCGAGGCGACGCGAAAACGGCTTGATCAAGCGATACTTCCCTTACTGAAGCCGTGGGCGGACGATGTGGATCATCGTCTTCACGGCCGTCTACATCCTCTAGAAGCGGCTTTCTAGAGCGGTTCGCGGCCCTGGGCAGCGCCAGTTTGTGCTCGTAGTGGTCCCAGGAAAGCCGGGACCCAGGGCCCCTCCCTTGCATCCAAGCCCATGTGTGGGAGGGTGGACCGACGATTCACCGAGGAGACCCCATGCGAGGCATTCGCGGCCACCTGACCTATGCCAACGTCGTCGCCACGCTCGCGCTGATCATCGCGGTCGGCGGCGGCGCGGCGTATGCCGCCAACACCGTCTTCAGCGAGGACATCGTCAACAACGAGGTCAAATCGGTCGACATCGCCCCGGGGGCCGTCGATACGAGCGACATCGCCGACGACGCGGTCAACTCGCACAAGATCCTCCCTGGATCGGTGCAGACGTCCGACATCGGGACCGGGCAGGTGCGATCCAGCGACGTGCTCGACAACGACCTCACCGGCGCCGACGTCAACGAGCCGACGCTCTCGGGCGTCAACGCGGGCACGGTCAGCGGCCTTCAGGTCCGCAAGATCAACTTTCAGGTCCCGATCGGAACCGGCCCGACGCCCGTCCTTGATCTGGCCGGGCTGCAGATCACTGCCGAGTGCCAAAACTTCGGCGACCTTGTCGACGTCAAGGCATTCACGTCGAAGAACGGCGCGAGCGCCCACTACTTCGCCGGCTCGACTTTTCAGACCGATGACACCGACGAGATCCGATCGATCGATGCCGATCAGCGCGCCCCAACAAACGGATTCTATTTCGATGTCGGTGATTCGCTTGAGATCGACAATGCGACCCCCAACTCCGGACAGGCCTCGATCGGCACGCTTCACTACTCGGCCCCCGACGGCAGCGTGGTGGTCGCCCACCTTGCGCTCGACGAGGTGCGCAACGTCGACACCCACCTCCTCGAAGGCTGCACGCTGACCGGAATCGCGATGGGCGGCTAAACGCAGCTCACGGATTCACAGGTCCAGGGGGGCGCGGGCGAGTGGCCGCGGCCTGCGCGTCGTCAGGTGCGCGCGCCAGTCGGGCGCGAGCTGATTGAGCGGGCGCCCCTTGATAGAGCCAGGTCCATCACCGTCACAGGCACTACACGCATGACGTGACGGTCACCCCCGCCGGGAGGGACGCCGCTCAATGCGAAGGCGGAGCACAAGGTTGGCTCCGCGCAAACCGCGCACGGCCAGTGCCCGCCGCCAACGCCCCGAACGACGAGCGGCCGGGCACCAGGCCCGGCCGCCTCCGATCCTCAATCCGGGTCCGCCGTCAGGGGTTACAGAAGAGCTTCCACTCCCGGAGGTTGCCGGCGTGCGGCGGCACCTCGCCGATGAAGCGCAGCTTCGCGCGCCGGTAGAGGTCGACCAGCTGCCCGCCGCAGGTCTTCTCCTTGATCTTCTTCAGCTTCGCCTTGACGCCGTAGCCGATGAACGTCCCCTCGGCGCAGTTGGGATCGCAATCGTTGATCGAGAGCTCCCCGGTCCCCACGGCCTTCTCGCCGCCCCAATCCGACCACTCCATATGGCGCAGGAGGGCGTTGTTGTCGCCGCAGGCCAGGACGATCCGATGCGGCTTCTTCTTCGGCGTCTCGCAGTCCTTCGGCGCGTAGACCTGCGGCACGGGCTCGACGAGGCCGCCGGTCGCCGGGCTGACGACCGCAAAGGCCAACGCCCCGGCCGCAATCGACGCGATCAGGATCTTCTTCATCGCTCTCCTTCTGGTCGGAACGGTCCCTGTCGGGGCGGGACCCTACCCGCGCCCGCGGCCGTATTACGACTGGCTGGACCGATGGTCGATGGCGCGATACTTTGACCGGGGGTTGCCCGACGCGAGGAGGTCCCGATGCACAACCCGCTCCGTTCCGAGGCAGAGATGTTCCGGTTGGTGGTGATCATCGGGATCGCGGCGTTGCCGGTGATCGTGCTCGGCCTCGCCGTCGGGCCGGAGTGGGGCCTGGTCGTCCTCGGGATCGAGCTCGGGATCGGGATCGGCCTGATCTGGCGCGGGTCGCGCGGGACGCTTCCGCACGAGGCCGAGGTCGCCCACACCGATGACGGCGTCCACCGCATCCTCGTCGTCGCCAACCAGACCGTCGCCGGGCGTTCGCTGCTCAGCGAGATCAGGGAGCACCACGGGGGCCGCGCGACCGAGATCCTGGTCGTCGTTCCCGCGCTGCCGCACTCCCGCCTCGAGCACCTGGCGCACGACGTCGACGGCGCACTGGCCGAGGCGCGTGTCCGGCTCGACGAGTCGCTGGCGGCGATGAAGGAGGCCGGGCTCAACGCCCGGGGCGCGGTCGGCGACCATCACGATCCGAACGCGGCGATCGAGGACGCGCTGGCGGGCTTCGCGGCCGACGAGGTGATCATCTCCACCCATCCGCCGGAGCGCTCGAAGTGGCTCGAGAGCGGCGTCGTCGAGCGCGCCGAGGCCGACATCCCGCTCCCCGTTACGCACGTGATCGTCGACCTGGAGGCCGAACGCGCGCAGGCGGCCTGACCCCGCGGGGCTGGCTCAGCCGCCGCCGCTGCTCGAGCCGCCGCCGCCGACGCTGTTCAGCAGGTAGTCGACCAGCCCCTGCAGATCCTGCTCGCTGAGGGTGGTCCGGAAGTCCTGCGGCATGATCCCGGCCGCGTACCCCTGCGCGATCACCTTGTCCGGGTCGACGATCGACTCCTCGACGAACGCCGCGTCCTTGCCGGCGAGCGCCTCGTCGAGGTCGGGGCCGGTCGTCGAGGTCGTCCCGGCGGCCTTCAGCGCGTGGCAGATCCCGCACTGCTCGGCGAACAGGTCCGGCGGCGTGAGCTGCGGCGGCTTCGCCCCGGGCACGCCGGCGACGCTGGCGACGTAGGTGGCGACGTCCTCGGCGTCCTGGCCGACCACCAGGTCGGCCGGCATGAAGACCTTGTCGTAGTTGGCGGCGTTCTGCTCGATGTAGCGCGGCGACTCGATCTGCGTCTGGACGACGCCCTCGATCGTGTCGTTGTCCATCCCGTCGGCCCGCGCCTGTGCGAACGAGGCGTCGAGGTCGGGCCCTACGACGGCGCTCGTTCCTGCCTGCGCGAGCGCGTGGCAGGTCCCGCACTTCGACTGGAACAGGGCGCGCCCGCGCTCGACGTCGGCGTCCTCGGTGGCGTCGCAGCCGGCCGCCACGAGCGCCGCCGCGAGCGCAGCGACGACGATGCCGAGGCGGGCCGGAACGATCCGCCGGCGACTGCGGGACAGGGCTGCGCGCACGCGGCGAATCCTATCCATCCGGGGGATGAGAGCCGTGGGCAAGCGGGTCCTCATCCGTTAGGGTTCGAGCGGATCTGCACATGCCACCAGAGAAGGACATCGGGTAGATGGAAGTCCGTCAGGGGATGTCGAGCGTGGTCCTGGCGGTCGGGCCTGGGCACACGCTGCGCGAGGCCGCGCAGCGGATGACGGAGAAGGGCGTCGGCGCGGCGGTCGTGATCGACGAGGACCAGCCCGGGCCGGCGATCGTCTCCGAGCGCGACATCCTGATCTCGCTCGGGCGGGGCGAGGATCCCGACGCCGAGCGGGTCGGCGACCACATGACCGACACCGTGATCTCGGCCTCGCCCGACTGGAGCCTCGAGCGCGCCGCGGTCGAGATGTCACGCCGCCACATCCGCCACCTGGTCGTCGTCGAGCAAGGCGAGCTCGTCGGGGTGCTTTCGATGCGCGACATCGTCCGCGTCTGGACCTCCGACGGCGCCACCGCGAGCATGACCTCGCCCGACGCCGAGCAGAACGCGGTCTAGGAGTCGCTCTTCGAGCTGCGCTGCAGCGGCACCGCCGGGATCACCGCGGTCGCGATCCGCTGCTTGCGGGGCAGGCGGGCGAAGTCCTCGCGCGCGTCGTGGATCCAGGCGCGAAGCGCGAACAGGGCGACCACGGCGCCGACGACCCCGTAGGGCCACCAGGTGAAGAGCGAGGCGACCACCGCGGCGAGCCCGAAGGCGATCAGCGCCGGCTGCCAGGACGGCTCCGGCACGTAGACCAGCTCGAGCGGCTCCCCGTTGCGGCGATCGTCGGGCGTCGTCATGGCTCAGCCGATGTAGATGATCGCGGCGATGAAGCAGAGCGCGAAGACCGCCAGCGCCGCCGAAGCGGCCAGCAGGCCGGCTCCGAGATTCGATGAGACACGGGTGCGGTCCACGGCGATCTTCTATCAGACCACCCGATCGACGGCCATCGCGCAGAACAGCAGCGCCAGATAGACGAGCGACCACAGGTACAGCCGCAGCGCGGCGGCGCGGCTTGGATTGCCCAGCAGGCGTGCGGCCAGCGCGATGAACGCGGCGCCGAGGGCGAGCGCGGCGACGCCGTAGACCGCCCCCAGGAAGCCGGTCGCAACCGGGAGCAGCGTGAACGCGACGAGGATCAGGGTGTAGAGCGTGATCTGGCGGCGGGTGGCGGCCTCGCCCTTGACGACGGGCAGCATCGGCACGCCCGTCCGCGCGTAGTCGTCCTTGATCAGCAGCGAGAGCGCCCAGAAGTGCGGCGGGGTCCAGAGGAAGACGATCCCGAACGGATACAGCGCCTCGGGCGCCAGGCTTCCGGTTGCGGCCGCCCAGCCGACCAGCGGCGGGATTGCGCCCGCGGCGCCGCCGATGACGATGTTCTGCGGCGTAAGCGGCTTCAGCCAGACGGTGTAGACGACGACGTAGCCGAGCAGCCCGGCGAGCGCCAGCTCCGCCGAGAGCGCGTTCACGGTCAGGGTGAGCTGGATCGTCGCCAGGACGCCGAGCGCGATCCCGAACGCGAGTCCGTGCAGCGGCTCGATCCGCCCCGCGACAAGCGGCCGGCCCTGCGTGCGGACCATCCGCGCGTCGCGCTCGCGGTCGAGGTAGTGGTTGATCGCCCCGGCGCCACCGGCCGCCAGATAGCCGCCGAGCATCGTCCAGAGCAACGTGTCGATCGGCGGGAACGAGCCGAGGGCGACGATCATCGTCGCCACGGTCGTCAGCAGCAGCAGCGAGATGATCCGCGGCTTGGTCAGCGAGATGTAGTCGCGGACGGTCTGGGCGAGCGCGCGCTCGCGCGTCAGGCCGAGGCCGGTGGTGGTCGCGCTCTCCATCACGCCGGCACCGCCTCACCCGGGTCGGCGCGCACGGCCCGCTCGGGGGCCGGGACCGACGCCGGCATCAGGGTCGCCGTCGCGTAGACGACCGTCGCCCACAGGGTGGTGCCGAGCGCCAGGTGGCCGACGATCAGACCCGCGTGCTTGCCGGCCCAGACGTTGATCGCGCCGAGCGCGATCTGGGCGACGAGGATCAGCGGGGCGATCCAGAAGGCGCGGCTCGGGGCGCGGCGGCGCAGCGCCAGCGCGGCCATCGCCAGCACCGAGATCGCGGTCAGGTACATGAACAGCCGGTGGACGAGCTGGATGTCGGCGAGCCGCGACTGGCCGAACGACAGCGGCCCCTGCGCGTTGCAGCCGGGGAACTGGTCGGTGCTCCAGCCCGTCCCGCACGCGGAGTGGGCGCCGACGAGCGGCTGGTCGGGCGTCCCGTGGTACTCGGTCCCGGCGACGTAGCCGCCGGCGACGATCGTCGCCAGCACGAGCGCCGCGGTCACGATGCTCAGCGGCCGCAGCCCGCGCACCGTCTCGGCGGGGGGCGCCGGCTTCGTCTCGGCGCCCCTGCGAAGCACCAGTAGCAGCCCGAGCAGCAGCATCGCCAGCCCCAGGTGGGCGGCGACGAGCTCGTCCTCGAGCCCCTTCTCGACCGTCAGCCCGCCGAGCGCCGCCTGGGCGAGGACGAGCACTCCGGCGGCGACCGTGCCGCGGACGAGCAGCCGGTGAGAGCGCAGGCGGCGGAAGGCCTTCAGCGCCAGGAGCGCGATCAGGACCGTGACCACGGTGGCCGCCATGCGATGCGAGAACTCGATCACCGACTCGGCCGAGTCGGCCGGCAGGACGCCGCCCTCGCACAGCGGCCAGCCGTGCGTGCCGCTGCCCTCGGCGCCGCAGCCGAGCCCGGAGTCGGAGACCCGGACGACGCCGCCGATCAGGATCAGCGCGAGGGTGGCGACGATGGTGAAGGTGACGAGGCGGCGGAAGCGGGACAGCTCGTCCGCATCGCCACGAACGGCGACTGCGTCCATCGCGGTCAGGATAGAGCGGCGCTATCGCCGTCGTCGGAGCTTTCCGGTTGCTCGGCGGTCTCCTCGGAATCCTCCGCCGCCGCCTCGGCGGGCTCCGACTCCGGCGCCTCCGTCGCCACCGCCGACGCCTCCGGCTCGGCCGCCGCGTCCGGTGCCGCTGCCGGCTCCGGCGCGGGCTCGGGCTCCGGCTCGGGCGGCGGCTCCGGGCTCGCGACCCGCTCCGGACCCGGCGGCGGAGCGAACGCCTGCTCGCGGCGCGCGATCGACGTCGCGGATGTCATGCAGCGGCTCGCCGCTGCGGACGTCCGGGACCGCGTCGAAGTTGTGCGGCGGCGGGGGCGAGAGCGCGAACCACTCGAGCGTCGAGCCGCCCCACGGGTCATGACCGCGGGCGTGGAGGCCGTTGTTCCAGCTGTAGGCGGCGTTGCCGAGCTCGATCAGGATCCCGACCACGAGGATGAAGGCGCCGATCGAGGCGATCAGGTTGTAGCCGTCGACCCCGGCGTCCTCGTAGAACTTGTAGACGTCGACCGGCTGGCCCTCGAGCCCGGCGAGGAACATGCAGACGACGTAGAGGTTGAGCCCGACCAGCATCGTCAGCAGGGCGATCTTGCCGATGCCCTCGCCGAGCAGGCGGCCGCTGAGCTTCGGGAACCAGTAGTGCAGGCCGGCGAAGCCGCCGATCACGCCGCCGCCGACGAGCACGTAGAGGGTGTCGCCCTGGCTCGCGGTCGTGTAGTCGAGCGCCCAGCCGACCGGGATCACCGAGTAGGCGAGCTCGCCGCAGAGCCCGAACGACATCATCGCGATCGCCGCGAGCGCGTACCAGAGCGCCGCGGCGCGGACGCTCCAGCGACGCCGCCCCAGATCGTCGCGATCCAGGTGTAGAAGAGGACGCCGATCGGGGACGATCAGGGCGATCGCGAACGCCATCGCCATGATCGTCCAGCCCTCGTTCAAGCGGCGCGATGTACATGTTCTGCATCCAGGCGAGCAGGCCGAGCGACGGCGACGGCGACGAACGACGGAGTAGACCGCGCGGCGGCTGAAGATCGGCTTGCGGGCGAAGGTGGGGAGGATCTCGGAGATCGCGCCCGCGGCGGCGAGGAAGACGATCAGGTACGTGCCGGTGAAGAAGATGTAGGCCATGTGCTCGTAGAGGAGCGGCGCCCCGCCCTCGCCGGCGTCGAAGAAGACGCCGTCGAAGTGGCGGTCGATCTCGAGCATCGTCAGCGCGGCGATCATCACCGGCCCGATCACCAGCAGGATGTAGCCGATCACGGTCGCCGCCCAGCTGAACAGCGGCAGCCGCCGCCAGGCGACCCCGGGCGCGCGCAGCTTGTGCACGGTGACCACGAGGTTGATCGCGAAGCAGACGAAGCCGAGGCTGGCGAGCGCCGTGCCGGCGATCCACGCGTCGGCGCCGTTCGAGGGCGAGAAGACGAGGCTCGAGAGCGGCGGCAGCGCGGCGCTGCCGGTCTCCGGGGCGCGTGTAGAGGAAGCTGCGCCAGGATCGTCACCCCGCCGGCCAGGTAGAGGTAGTAGGAGAGCTGGTGCAGGCGCGGCAGCGCGACCCCGCGGGCGCCGATCTGCAGCGGCACGATGTAGCCGATCAGCCCGAGCGCCAGCGGCACGATCGCGAGGACGACGAAGGTGACCACCGAGGCGGTCATCAGCCGGTCGAAGATCTCCGGCTTCAGCAGGTCGTTCTCCGGCACGATCAGCTGGACCCGCATGAGCGAAGAACTGGGTCGCGGCGAGGGCCAGGAACGTGAGCGCGGTGGCGATGTACATCAGCGCCACCGTCTTGTGGTCGGCGCTGGTCGCGCGCTCGATCCACTCCGGGCGCGGCTCGGCGACGCCGCGGGTGACGACCTCCGGGCGGGCGGCGGTGGGCTGCGCGGGCGGGGTCACTCGGCCGCTCCCTGCTTGTGACGCCTGGACGTCCTGGACGATTCCCTGGGCCTCGGTCAGCTCCTCGCCGAGCCGCTCGACGTACGCCTGGTACTCGGCGACCGAGACCACCCGCACCCAGCCGCGCATCTGCGAGAAGGCGGTGCCGGAGAAGATCGTCGAGTTGCCGGCGTAGCGGCCCGACCTCATCGGCCTTGAACCAGGTCTGCGCGACCTCGCCGGGCGAGGCCTGGACCTGGCCGCCGAGCGCCGGGATCCACCAGCTGTGCAGGACGTCGGTCGAGGTGACGTTGAGGACGACGGGGGTGTCGACGGGCACCACGAGCTCGCCGTAGGAGAACAGCGCGCTGTCCGGGCTGGCACCCGGATACTCGAACCGCCACAGCCACTGCTGCGCGATCGCGTCGATCTGCAGCGGGCTCGACTCGGTCGGCTCGGTACCGGTCACCGGCTCCTCGCCGGTCGCCGACTCCTCGTCGGCGGTGACGGAGAGCGGCGGCAGCCCCTTGACGCCGACCTGGGCCGTCTGGGCGGCACCGAGGCCGTTCGGGCCCGACGCCTCGATCTCGCGCGCGTCGTCGGTCTTGATCACCCCGAAGACGAAGATCGCGATCGCGAGCACGCCGAGCACGCCGAGCACCGGCCGGAAGGCGCCGCGACCGGCCGTGAACCGGGCGGGCTCCTGGCCGCGACGTTCGCGGAAGCGCACGACGGCGGCGATCAGGCCCCGGCGATCGCCAGCCATGAGCACGAAGGTGATCACGATGCATCACCACGTAGCTGGAGTGGATCGCCTCGGCGTTCGGCGAATGCGGCTCCGGCGGCGCGAGCTGGATCGCCGAGGCGGGCGCGGCCGCCCAGGCGAGGGCGAGCAGGGCGGCAGAGGGCGGCGAGCAGGATCGTCCGACGGCTCAAGGCGGCGCCATTCTAATCGTCAAGCGGCGCGCCAACCGCCGCCGCCCCGCCGCCCGTCGACGGAGACCGGTTCCTATACTCGCGCCGCCTTGCGCCCGCCTCGCCCGTCACCAGCGCAGCGCGCGACCGTCCGCCTCGCGGCCGGGGCCGCCGTCGCCGCCTCGATCGCCGTCCCGCTGCTCCGCCGCCGGCGCCGGATCCCGGCGAGCGTGACGCTCGGCGGCGCTCGTCGCCGGGCCGATGGCGATCGCGGTCCTGCGCCCGCGCACGCGCGGTCGCGACATCGCGCTGTTCGCGCTTCAGATGTGGGGCTTCACGATGGCCCACGAGCTTCCGTACGACGACCCTGAAGCCCTGCGTCGCCGTCTCAAGATCCGGTACCCGATCGTCACCGACCGGCTGCTCGGCCTCGGCCGGCTTCCCACCGCCCGCCTGCAGCGCGCCTTCAGCCGTCCCGGGGAGGTGACGGCGCTCGACCGCTTCCTCTCGGTCGATCCACTGGGCCTGGTTCATGGAGCCGCACGCCTCGCTGCTGTTCGTGCAGGCGCGCCACCCGGAGCGGTTCCCGCGCGCGGCGCGCCAGCTCGCGGCCACCTACGACCTCGGCTGCGCGATCTACTTCGCCGTGCCGACGGCGCCGCCGTGGTGGTCGGCGGAGCAGGGGTATATCCCGGAGCTGGTCGAGCGGCGTTCCCGAAGAGGTCGCCGACGCAGGACGCGCCGCAGGTGCGACGGATCATGGTCGACGCCGGCGAGCAGCTGTGGCGGCGCGCCTGGGACCCGCTCTACGAGGCGTTCAACAGCAACCCCTGGGCGGCGATGCCCTCGCTGCACTTCGCCACCTCGCTGATGGCGGCGATCCACCTCGTCCGAGGCGGGCCGGGTGCCCGGGGCGCTCGGCTGGGGCTACGCCGGCACGCTCGCCTTCGCGCTCGTCTACCTCGGCGAGCACTACGTCACCGATCTGCTCGCGGGGATGGCGCTGGTGGTCGCGGTCCGCCGTGGCGAGCCGCTGGTGGAGCCGCTGGTCGAGGCCGTCAACCGCGGGCCTGCGCCGCCTGGAGAGGATCGCCGCGCCGGCCTGACCAGGAGTTGACCAGCGGGCCTGCCAAGATCAGGTCTCGCATGTCACGGAGCGACGCGACCGAGGGGGCTCAGGGGGACGAGCTCGATCCCGCTGATCCCGCCCGTCGACGAGCCGCCGGCGGCCGACGAGGAGGCCGAGGCGGAGGAGCCGAAGTTCTTCGAGGACCCGAAGCGGCTCGCGCAGACCGGACTCGTCGTCCTCCTGCTCGTGGTCGGCGATCTACGTGCTGCTGCCGAAGGTCATCGAGGACCAGGACGCGAGCGCCAGGCTCGGCGACGCGAGCGTGGTCTGGATCGTCGTCGCCGTCGTCTTTGCCGTGGCGATGTTCGGCGCCTACGTGGCCCTGTTCAAGGGCGTCGTCGGCGAGCGGGTCGACCTGCGCTGGAAGGACTCCTACGACATCACGATGGCCGGGCTGGCGGCTACCCGGCTCTTCTCTGCCGGGGGCGCCGGCGGGATCGTGCTCACCTACTGGGCGCTGCGCAAGGCCGGAATGCCGCGCAAGGAGACGGCCGCGCGGATGGTCGCCTTCCTGGTCCTCCTGTACGCCGTCTACATGCTCACCCTGCTGATCAACGGGATCCTGATGCGCGACCGGCGTCTTCGACGTCCCGGCGCCGCCCGGGCTGACGATCGTGCCGGCGGCGATCGGTGGCGGGGTGATCATCGTCTTCCTGCTCATGGCGCTCGTCCCCGGCGACCTCGAGCGGCGCTTCTCCGAGGCCACCGAGGAGCACTTCTGGGGCCGGATGGCGCGGCGGCTGGCGACGGTGCCCTCGACCGCGGCCGTCGGTGTTCGCGAGGCGCTGGCGTTCGTCCGCGAGCCGTCGCAGGGGGCGCTCGCGATCATCGGCGCGATCGGCTTCTGGGCCGCGCAGATCGGCATCCTCTGGGCCTCGTTCAAGGCGTTCGGCGTCGAGGTGCCGCTCGCCGTCGTCGTGCAGGCGTTCTTCGTCGGCATGTTCGCCAACCTGATCCCGCTGCCGGGCGGGGTCGGCGGGGTGGACGCCGGGATGCTCGGAGCGTTCGCGCTGTTCGGTGTGCACGGGATCTTCTCGGCGATCCTGCTCTACCGGATCCTCGCTTTCTGGCTGCCGATCCCGCCGGGGATCGTCGCCTTCGTGCACCTGCGCAAGACCGTCCGCCGCTGGGAGGAAACTCGGCCCGCCCCGGCCCCGGAGCGGGTACCGGGATCACCGAGGCAGTGCCCGGCCCCGCCATTACTTCATAAAATGAAGTAACACTCTAAACTCTTGATGGACGAATGGACATGAGCGACGACCAGCAGCGAATCGAGAACGTGATCATCCTCGGCGGCGGCCCCGCCGGCTACACCGCGGCGCTCTACGCGGCCCGCGCAAACCTGGAGCCGCTCGTCATCGAGGGCTTCCAGTGGGGCGGCCAGCTCCAGAACACGACCGACGTCGAGAACTACCCGGGCTACCCCGACGGGATCATGGGTCCGGAGATGATGAACGAGTTCCGCGCCCAGGCCGAGAAGTTCGGGACCCGGTTCATCACCGACGACGCCGATCGGGTCGAGCTCTCCGACGGCGGCGTCCAGCGAGTCTTCATCGGCGACGACGAGTACGTCGCCAAGGCCATCATCCTGTCGATGGGCGCCGAGCCGAGGCGGCTCGGAATCCCGGGCGAGCTCGAGCTCGGCGGCAAGGGCGTATCCACCTGCGGCGTCTGCGACGGCGCGTTCTTCAAGGGCGAGGACGTCGCCGTGATCGGCGGCGGCGACTCGGCGATGGAGGACTCGATCTTCATCTCCAAGTACGCCGACAAGCTCCTCTCGGTCCACCGCCGCGACGAGTACCGCGCCTCGAAGATCATGCGCGACCGGGCCGGCGAGCAGCCGAACATCGAGTTCAAGACCCCGTTCGTCCCGGAGGAGTTCCTGGCCGGCGACGACGGCAAGCTGCGCGCCGTCCGGCTCCGCAACGCCGAGACCGGCGACACCGAGGAGCTCGAGGTCGGCGGCGCCTTCGTCGCGATCGGCCACATCCCGCGCTCGGAGCTGGTCGAGGGCCAGGTCGACGACCGACGACGAGGGCTACGTGCTCACCGAGGGCAAGTCGACGCGGACGAAGCTCGGCGGCGTGTTCGCCGTCGGCGACCTCGTCGACCGGACCTACCGCCAGGCGGTGACCGCAGCCGGCACCGGCTGCATGGGCGCCCTCGACGCCGAGTGGTACCTGCGCGACACCCCGCCCTCGCCCGAGGCGCACTGGCTGCCGAAGCGGCGAGCCGGTCGAGGTCGCGCCGAATCCCTGCCGGCTTAGACCCGGCAGGGCGTGTCGAGCCTGCGGACGACGAGCTTCGCCGGGCGCAGGGCGATGTGCGCGCGGCGGACGTTGTTGTCCTCGTCGAGCTCGTCGAGGGCGCCGGTCGGGTCGGCGCGGCTGATCAGGCAGTAGTGGCCGCGGGGGAAGCCGGTGATGTCGAAGTCCTGTCCCGGGAGGGTGAGCAGGTAGGCGTCCGCCCAGCCGGGTGAGATCCCCTGCGTCGTCACCGACTGGCAGCCGGTCTGCGCGGGCGGGTTGATCGGGTAGGTCGAGGTCTGCGGCGTCACCGCGCTCGGGAACGCGAGCCGGGCGTCGGTGAGGCAGAAGCCCACCTTGCGCGTGCGCGCGAACAGGTTGCCGCTCGGCTCGCGGCGGAGCTCGTACGTCCGAGATCTCGAGCACGTGCCAGTGGTTGTGGGCGGCGTGGTAGCGCATGCAGCCGAACTTCGCGCTCGGAGGCGATCGCGTCGCCGTCGCGCTCGAACCCGCCGCTGCCGTTCGAGTCGGCGAACACGCGCTGTGAGGCGTCGCGATCGTTTGTGGGGTCGCCGTCGCCGTCGCAGTTGAGCGAGCCGGCGCTCGGGTAGACCTCCAGCGGCCCGTTGCCGCGGTTGGCCGATCTCGTTGGTGAACCGCAGCAGCGTGCTGCTTGCCCTCCACCTGGATCACCAGGTCCTCCTGCTGGATCGCGAGCGTGACCAGGTCCGGCGGCAGGTCCGCGGGGCCCGCTTCGACGCGCGAGACCGCGAGCAGTCCGGCGATTGCGCGACCCTGCGACGAGAGCGACCACGGTCGCCAAGCCGACCCTGCGCGCAGCGGACGCCTCCATGGCACGGCCGACTGTACAGTGGGAATCGTGGCCGTCATAGAGGCACCCGGGAGCCGACCTCGAGGCGCTCGGACTGCGCCCGCTCGCACGAGTTCGACGCCGCCAACGAGACCTGGCCGCGGGGCGACCGCCCGGCCGCGATCCGCGAGGCGGCGGCGACCTTCCGGGAGCGCTTCGCGACCCCGGAGAACCGGGTCAGCGCCGTGCGGACGATCGACATCGCCTCGGCGCCCTACCCGCTCAAGTTCGCCTTCGGGGGTGCCGCGAAGGGCCCGAACCCGTACATCAACATCGTCAACCGCCTGCAGGTGGTCCAGTTCGAGGACTTCGAGGGCCGGCCGCGGACGCTCGCCTACGAGCCGACCGTCACCGCGGGACCGCAGGAGGCGCCGTTCTACGAGCAGATGATGCGGATGCCGCTGCCGGACTCGGTCTCCGACTTGCTCGCCTACAAGGTGATCGCCAAGGTCTGGAACGAGCCCGACCAGGCGCTGGCGAAGACCGGGCTGCGCCCCGAGGACGTCGACTACGTCAGCTTCGACCACCTCCACGTCCAGGACGTGCGCTTCGTGCTCGGGACCACGCAGCCGATGGACGGTGAGGCCGAGCCGCGCCCGCCGCTGTTCCCGAACGCGAAGCTGATCACCCAGCGCCGCGAGTGGGACACGTTCGCCTCGATCCATCCGATGCAGTGGGCGTGGTACGTCGGCGACGGGATCAAGGACGTACCGACGGAGAACGTGGTCCTGATCGACGGCGACGTCGAGCTGGGGAAGGGGTGCGCGCTGATCTCGACGCCGGGCCACACCGACGGCAACCACTCGCTGTGCATCAACACCCCCGACGGCGTCTGGGTCTCGTCGGAGAACGGGGTCTGCGCGGACAACTGGCACCCGCACCTGTCGAAGGTCCCGGGCGTGCGGCGGACCGCCGCGTACTTCGGCCGCGAGGTGATCCTGAACTCGAACACGCTCGAGGACTCGATCGACCAGTACGACTCGATGATCAAGGAGAAGGCGCTCGCCGATCCGAACCCGCGCGACCCGCGCTTCGCGAACGTCTTCCCGTCGTCGGAGATGCCGAGCTGGAAGCGCCAGTGGCCGGTGTTGCCGACCTTCTCCTACGGCGGCATCAACTACGGCGAGATCGAACGCCCGTAGGGAGCGAATCAGCGCCGCCGATCGCCGCGATCGGTTTCCCGAATGGCGCCGCGAGCATCCGCGGCTACCCTCGTTCGGATGGATCGTCGCGCCTGGACCCTGCTCCTCATCCTCGGCGCGATCTGGGGCGCCAGCTACCTGTTCATCGAGATCGGGATCCGCGACTTCTCGCCGGGGATGGTCGCCTTCCTGCGGGTCGCGCTCGCCTCGCTCACCCTGCTCGCGCTGGCGGCCCGCGCCGGCGCCCTCGGCGGCTTCCGGCCCCACCTCTGGACGCTGGTCGCGCTCGGCGCCCTCCAGGTCGCCGGCCCGTTCGTGCTGATCGCCGCCGGCCAGCAGGAGATCACCTCCTCGCTGGCCGGGATCCTGGTCACCTCGGCGCCGCTGTTCACCGCGCTGCTGGCGATCTGGGTGGACCAGGAGGAGCGCTCGCAGGGCTCGCGCCTCGTCGGCTTGCTGCTCGGCGTCGCCGGCGTAGCCGTGCTGCTCGGGGTCGACCTCGGCGGCTCCGGCGACCAGCTGGTCGGCGGCCTGGCGGTCGTGCTCGCCGGGCTGGGGTACGCGGTCGGCGGGTTCATGGTCAAGCACCGGCTCGCCGAGATGCCGCCGATCGGGGTCGCCGCCTGGGTGGTGACCGCCGCGACGGCACTGCTCATCCCGGCGGCGGCGATCGGCTTCCCGGGTGAGGTCCCAGGGCTCGGGCCGGTTGCCGCGGTCGCCGCGCTGGGTGTCGTCGGCACCGGGATCGCGTTCGCGATCTTCTACTACCTGATCGCGGCGGTCGGCCCTTCGCGCTCGTTCATCGTCACCTACCTGGCGCCCGGGTTCGCGATCGTCTACGGCGCCGTGCTCCTCGACGAGCAGATCACCGTCGCGACGATCGCCGGGCTGGCGCTGATCCTGCTCGGCTCCTATCTCGCGGCCGAGGGCCGGAACCCGCTGCGCGCGCTACGCCGCCGCGCCGCCGTCCCCGCCGGTCAGGCGGCGGAGGAGCGCTGCGGGGCGGTACCGATCGGGGCCGAGCTCGTCCCCGAGCGCGCCGAGAGTCGCTAGCACCCGCTCGGGCCCGAGGTCGTACAGCCATTCGAACGGCCCGCGGGGGTGGTTGAGGCCGAGCCGCATCGCCTCGTCGATGTCGCCCGGCTTGGCGACGCCCTCGTCGGCCGCATAGCAGCCCTCGTTGACGAGCTGAGCGAGCAGCCGGTCGAGCACCCGCCGGCGCAACTCGTCCTCGATCTCGACCTCGGCCGCCTCGATCCGCTTGCCGTCCTCGTACTCGTAGAACCCGGCGCCGGTCTTCCGGCCCAGGCGGCCCTCGGCGACCATCCGTTCCGGAATCGGGTGCGGCTCCCAGCGGGGCTCGGGTCGCTGCTCGAAGAACGAGCGGGCGACCTTGTAGTTGACGTCGATCCCGATCAGGTCCATCAGCTCGAACGGCCCCATCCGGTAGCCGCCGTCCTCGCGCACGATGCGGTCGATCTGGGCCGGCGTCGCGATCCCGTCGCCCATCATCCGCAGCGACTCGAGCGCGAACGGGCGGTTGCAGCGGTTGACGATGAATCCGGGCGCGTCGGCGCACCGCACCGGCACCCGGCCCATCCGCTCGGCGACCTCGACGGTTGCGGCCAGCGCCGGTTCGGCCGTCGACTCGCCGGCGACCACCTCGACCAGCTTCATCAGCGCGGGTGGGTTGAAGAAGTGCATCCCGCAGATGCGCTCCGGCCGCGCTGCCTCCACGGCGATGGCGCTCACCGACAGGGAGGAGGTGTTGGTGGCGAGCACCGAGTCCGCGCTGCACGCACCCTCCAGCCGGGCGAAGAGGTCGCGTTTGAGCGCCAGGTCCTCGGGAGCCGCCTCGACCACGAACTCCGCCGCGCCGAGGTCCTCGAGCTCGCCGGCGCCCCGCACACGCGCCGCCGCCGCCTCGGCATCGGCGGCGCTCCATCGATCCCGCTCGGCGCCGCGGTCGAGGTCGGCCCGCACTCGGTCGAGCCCACGCTCGAGCGCCTCGGGCTGCGGGTCGAAGAGCACGGTCTCGTACCCGGCAAGCGCCGCGAGCTGCGCGACCCCCGCGCCCATCGTCCCCGCCCCGGCGACGCCGACCGTCTCGCTCATCGGCCGCCGGCCGGGGGCGGCTGCTCGCCCTCCCAGAAATCGACCGTGTCGCGGCGGAAGTAGACGTCGTGCAGGCCCTCGCCGGCAGAGCCCGGCGGGCGCCCCATGGCGCTGATCTTCTCCGACTCGGGCCGGACGACGACCTCGGGGGCGTTCATCTCGCTCACGATCAGGATCCTGGCCGGGCCGTCGCCGCGGTTGATCACCTGGTGGGCTCCGGCCTCGCCGGCCGGGAGCGCCACGACCTCGCCCTCGGCGAGTGCCCGCTCGCCGTCGGCCGTGCGCAGGGCGGCCTGGCCACCGAGGACGATCAGCATCTCCTCGTTACCGAGGTGGTAGTGCAGCGGGAACGCCGCGCAGCCGGGCTCGAGCTCGAACAGGCTCAGCCCGAGGTGCTCGCAGCCCGCTTGGCGGCCGAGGCGGGCGCGGCGGCCGCGGAAGCCGTCCCGCTCGAGCGGCGGATCGAAGTCGGGTTCGAGGAAGCTCGTCACGTGCCCGGCGGCGACTCGCCGTCCCAGTAGTCGACGGCGGTCGCCTCGAAGAACACGCGCTTGCGGGGACCTGCCTCGTCTCCCGGGGGAACCAGGCCGACGCCGACCTTGCCCGAGTCGGGGTAGACGCACGGGTCGGGCCAGTTCATCTCGCTGAGGACGATGAACCGGGCCGGTTCGCCGCCGCGGTTGTAGAGCTGGTGGGCGCCGCTTTCCCCGCGCGGGAAGGCCACGACCTCGCCGGCCGGAACCTCGCGGGTGCCGCCCGGCTCGCGGAGCGTGACGGTCCCTTCCAACACCAGCAGGACCTCCTCGTTGGCGGTGTGCCAGTGGTACGGGAACGTGGCTTCGCCGGGGTCGATCTCGTACAGGCTCGCGCCGAGGCGGTCGGCTCCGACCTGGTTTCCGAGCCAGCAGTCGCGGTAGCTGAAGCCCTCGCGCTCGGACTCGTCGTCCCAGACGGGCTCGTAGATGTTCGCCACCGCCTAGCGCCCCCGGAACTCGGGCCGCCGCTTCTCGAGGAACGCGCGGGTGCCCTCGACCCGGTCCTCGGTCGCCATCGCCAGCTCGTACAGGCGCCGCTCCTCCTCGAGCCCGGCGGCCAGCGCCGTCTCCTCCGCCGCCAGGACCGCCTGCTTGGCGAGCTTGGCCGCGAGGGGTGGTCGCCTCGCGACGCGATGGGCGAGCTCGAGCGCCGCCGCCATCCACTCGCGCTTGTCGGTCACCTGGTTGACGATCCCCATCCGGGCGGCCTCCTGGGCGTCGAAGCGGCGCCCGGTCAGGACCAGCTCCATCGCCCGCTGCTTGCCGACCGCCCGCGCGAGGCGCTGCGTCCCGCCGCCGCCGGGGATGATCCCCAGGGTGATCTCGGGCTGGCCGAACTCGGCCGTCTCCGAGGCGACGATCAGGTCGCAGATCAGCGCCAGCTCGCAACCGCCCCCGAGCGCGAAGCCGGAGACCGCGGCCACCATCGGGGTCCGGCACTCGGCGATCCGGCGCCAGAACGCGGCGGCGGGGTGGAAGAGCGCCTCGTGGAACTGGCGCTCCGCGATCGCCCCGATGTCGGCGCCCGCGGCGAACACCTCGTCGGAGCCGGCGATCACGATGCAGCGGACCTCCGCGTCGGCGTCGAAGCGCGCGACCTGGCCGCTGAGGTCCTCCATCATCTCGGGCGAGAGCGCGTTTCGGGCCTCGGGGCGGTTCAGCACGCACACCGCGACGTGGTCTTCGATCCGCGTCTCGACCAGCGGCGCCATCCGGTCAGGAAGGTGGCGTCATCGCGTTGATCCCGGTCGCGTCGCGGCCGATGATCAGCTTCTGGATCTGCGACGTGCCCTCGTAAAGCGTCGTCACGCGCGCGTCGCGGAGGTAGCGCTCGACGGGGTAGTCGTCGACGTAGCCGGAGCCGCCGTGAACCTGGATCGCCAGGTTCGCCGCCTCGACCGCGGACTCGGTCGCGTACAGCTTCGCGACCGATGTCTCGACCGTCGACGGCATGCCGGCGTCCTTGAGCAGCCCTGCGCGGCGAACGAGCATCCGCGCCGCGTCCCGGCGGACGATCATGTCGGCGATCATCTCCTGGACCAGCTGGAAGCTGGCGATCGGGACATCGAACTGCTTGCGCTCCTTCGCGTAGGCGACCGAGGCCTGAACGCAGCCCTCGATGATCCCGACGCAGCCCGCGGCGACCGAGTAGCGGCCCGAGTCGAGCGCCGACATCGCGACCTTGAACCCCTCGCCGACCTCGCCCATCAGGGCGTCGTCACCGACCTCGACCCCGTCGAGCGAGAGCTCGGCGGTGTCCGAGGCCCGCAGGCCGAGCTTGCCGTGGATCTCCTGGGTGCTGAAGCCGGCCGACTCGGTCGGCACCAGGAAGCAGGCGAGGCCCTTGTGTTTCAACGACGGGTCGGTCTGGGCGAAGATCAGCGCGACCTCGGCGACGTTGCCGAGCGAGATCCACATCTTGCCGCCGTTGATCCGCCAGCCGCCGTCGATCTTCTCTGCCCGGGTGCGCAGGTTGGCGGCGTCCGACCCGGTGTCCGGCTCAGTGAGCCCGAAGCAGCCGAACGCCTCGCCGGAGGTCAGCTTCGGCAGCCAGCGCTGCTTCTGCTCCTCCGAGCCCCACCGCTCGATCGAGCCGCAGACGAGCGACGTCTGGACGGAGACCACGGTCCGCATCGCGGAGTCGCCGCGCCCGACCTCCTCGACGATCAGCCCGTAGGAGAGGAAGTCGAGCCCGCGGCCACCGTAATCCTCGGCGACCGGCGCGCCCAGGTAGCCCATCTCGCCGAGGCGCCGGGCGAGCTCCAGATCGAACTTCTGCGCGCGGTCGGACTCACGGGCCTTCGGGATGACCTCGTTGTCGACGAAGTCGCGGGCGGTTTCGGCGATCAGCTTCTGCTCGTCCGTGAGCTCGATCACCGCGCCGCGGCCTCCGCGAGCTGACGCTCGCTCACCCGCTTGAACGCCTCGTGGGCGTCGGCGGTCCGCGGCCCGGTCTCGAAGGCCTGCCCGTCGATCGCCGAGACCGGCTGGATCTCACGCGTCGTCGAAGCCAGGAACGCCTCGGTGGCCTCGAGCAGCGAGTCGAGCGTGTACGCGCCCTCGAGCACGTGCAGCTCCTCGACGACGGCGCGGCGGGTGATCGAGTCGAGGATGCCGACGTCGAGGGCCGGCGTGTGGAGCTGACCGCCGGCGTCGGCCCAGAAGATCGTCGAGGTGGGGGCCTCGAGCACGATCCGGTCGGGCTTGATCAGCAGCGCCTCGTCAGCGCCGTTCGCCTTCGCAATGCGCGTCGCGTGCATGTTGGCGCCGTAGGAGAGCGACTTGACCCCGTTGAGGATCATCGTCGGCGCGTAGACGACGGTGGCGAGGCTGACCGTCTCGCCCCAGTCGGCCAGCTGCTCGATTGCCGCGATCCGCCGCCCGCCGCGCGTGACGATCAGCCGGAGTTGCGCGTCGGCGTCGCCGTGGGCGTCGAGCAGGGCCGCGATCTCGGGCTCGAGCGCGGCCCGCTGGGCGTCGAGGTCGATCGTCGCCGCCGAGCGCTCGAGCCGATCGAGATGCTCGGTGAGCGCCAGCGGGCGGCCCTCGTAGAGCCGGATGACCTCGAAGACGCCGTCGCCGCGGTAGAGGCCGTCGTCGCGCAGCGGGACCGTCGTCTCGGCGGTCGGGGCGATCACCCCGTCGACGGAAGCGAGCTCTCGCACGGTCATGGCGCGAGGCTATCTGGAAACTGCCGGGTTCTCGATCACCGTCGCCAGGCCCTGGCCTACTCCGACGCAGAGCGCGGCGACGCCGTAGCGCGCGCCGCGGCGTCGCAGCTCCCAGGCGAGCGCGGTGATCAGACGGGCGCCCGAGCAGCCGAGCGGGTGGCCGAGCGCGATCGCGCCGCCGTTGACGTTCAGGCGCTCCTCGTCGATTCCGAGGTCGCGCGCGCACGCGAGGACCTGGGCGGCGAACGCCTCGTTGATCTCGATCAGGTCGATCTGCTCGAGCTCGAGCCCGGCCGCGTCGAGGGCGCGGCGGATCGCGGGGATCGGGCCGATCCCCATGTAGGCGGGATCGACGCCGGCGACGCCGCTGGCGACCACCCGTGCCAGCGGCTCGGCGCCGAGCTCGGCCGCCTTCGCCTCGGAGCACAGGACCAGGCAGGCGGCGCCGTCGTTGAGCGTCGAGGCGTTGCCGGCGGTCACCGTGCCGCCCTCGCGAAAGGCCGGCTTCAGCGCTGCGAGCCGCTCGAGCGTCGTGTCCGGCCGCGGTCCCTCGTCGGCATCGACCGAGGCGGTTTCGCCACGCTTGGGGCCGGGCGCCTCGACCGCGATCAGCTGGTCGTCAAACGCGCCGTCGCGCTGGGCGGCGACCGCGCGCTCGTGGCTGCGCAGCGCGAACGCGTCCTGGTCGGCGCGCGAGACGTCGTAGCGCTCCGCGACGTTCTCGGCCGTCTCGCCCATCGCCTCGGTCGAGTAGCGCTCCGCCATCCGCGGGTTGACAAGGCGCCAGCCGAGCGCCGTGTCGTGCAGGGTCTGCTCGCCGCGGGCGAGCGGGGCGTCCGGCTTCGCCATCACCCAGGGAGCCCGGCTCATCGATTCCGAGCCGCCGGCGAGGTAGAGGTCGGCCTCGCCGAGCCTCAGCGCGCGCGCCGCCTGATTGACCGCCTCGAGGCCCGAGGCGCAGAGGCGGTTGACGGTGACGCCGGGGACCTCCGGCGGCAGGCCGGCGAGCAGCGCGGCCATCCGCCCGACGTCGCGGTTGTCCTCGCCGGCCTGGTTGGCCGCGCCCCAGTAGACGTCGGCGACCTGGCCCGGGTCGATCCCGGTGCGCTCGACCGCCGCGCCGATCACCCCGGCGGCGAGGTCGTCGGGCCGGACACCGGCGAGCGCGCCGCGGTAGCGGCCCATGGGCGTGCGCACGGCGTCGATGATCAGGGCCCCGGACAGGCTCGCGATCATGCCAGAGCGCCTATGGTGGAGACGTGGACTTCATGTTCATCACGCTGGGAGCGATCGGGCTGATCGTCCTCTGCCTGGTCCTGATCGCCCGCGCGTATCCCGGCAGCGGCGCCGACCTGGTCGACTGGAAGCCGACCCGCTCGCACGAGGTCGAGGCGCAGCTCGAGATCGACGACGTCCAGCAGATGCTCGAGGCGCAGAACGAGTACCGGCGTAGGCGGGGTGCGCGCGAGCTGACCGAGGACGACGCGAACGCGATGGCGCGCGAGGACGAGGCGATCCGCGAGCGGGCCCGGCGCGGCCAGGAGGCTCAGCTGGACGAGCTCGAGGACGAGCTCGGCGCGTAGATGGGCTAGGCGGACCCGGCCGCGTGGCGCGAGCCCTGATCGTCGGCTGCGGCTGCCGCGGGCGGAAGCTCGGCGGGGCGCTCCGCGAGGGGGGCTGGGTCGTGCGCGGGACCAGCCGCACCGAGGCCGGGGCGGCGGCGATCGAGGCGGCGGGGATCGAGCCCGCGATCGCCGACCCGGACCGGATCGCGACCGTGCTCGACGCGATCGAGGGCGTCTCGCTGATCTACTGGCTGTTCGGCACGGTCCCGGCGCCCGAGCTCCACGGCCCGCGCCTCGAGCGGCTGCTGGAGGAGATCGTCGACACGCCGGTGCGCGCCCTGGTCTACGAGCTCAACGCGGAGCTCGAGCCGGCGGCCGCCGCGGCGGCCTTCGCGGCGCTGCGGTCGGCGAACGAGCGCTGGCGGATACCGTTCGAGGTGGTCGCGGCCGAGTACGGCAGCGAGGAGTGGCTCGAGGGGATGGTCGCCGCGGCGCGCGAGCTGGTCGGCTGACCGGCGCCGGCTACTGCAGCTCTGCCGGTTTCTGGTCGCTGCCGGTCCAGGGGGCCTGGTCCTCGACCTTGGCCGGCGGCTTGTCGAGGTCGTCGGCGAGGGTCTTGAGCCCGAACGCCGCGCCGCCGATCACGGCGACGACGATCACCCAGGTCACGATCTGGCGGGTCGGCTGGGGCCGTAGGTGCCGCCGATGACCTGGCGGCGCTTTTCGAGCCCCATCGCGTCCTGGTCCGACTGCTCGTGGCCGGCGAGCCGCTCCTCCGCCGGGCGCTTGTCGAAGGTCGTGTTCGGGCCGATCGACGGAGCGGGCGTATCGCTGATGTCGATGGTCTCCGTGCCGCCGCTCGAATCCTCGGCGCCGTTCGTCGACTCCTCGGCGTCGTCCTTGGACTCCTCGGCGTCGTCCTTGGTTTCTTCCTCACCCATCCCGGTGGGACGATAACCGGATGAGGTCCGGCGCGCGCCGATTCTGGCTCGCCGTAATCGCGGCGTTCTTCGTAGCCGGGCAGGCGACGGCCGGGGCGCCCCGGCCGCACTATCACTGGGCGAAGCGGGTGAAGGCGGCGGAAGCGGTACGCGGATGGGCGGGCCGGCAGGATCTCATTCGCGGTGGTCGACGAGTCGGGCGAGATGCACGCGTCGCATCCCGACCGCGTTCACAACTCCGCCAGCGTCGTCAAGGTCCTGTTCATGGTCGCGCTGCTGCGCGAGCCCGGCGTTCGCCACGACGATCTGACGAGCTCGGAGAAGGCGCTGCTGGAGCCGATGATCCAGCGCTCCGACAACCAGGCAGCGACCGCGGTCTACAACCGCGTCGGCGAGGCCGCGCCTCTACCGCGCTCGCCGACGAGATCGGCCTCGACCACTTCACCACCCAGCCGACCTGGGGTCTGACGACGATCACCGCGGCATCGCAGGCGCGCTTCTTCAGCCGGATCCAGCGTTACATCCCGAAGCGCCACCGGCGTGTACGCGATGCAACTGCTCGCCGGGATCGTGCCCTCGCAGCGCTGGGGGATCCCGCCGGTCGCGCCCGGCGCACTGGAAGCTCTACTTCAAGGGGGGCTGGTCGGGGGCGCCGAGCTGGCGCGTCAACCAGGTGATGCTGCTGCGCCGGCCGCCGCGGAGCTTCTCCGTCGCGATCCTGACCCGCGAGCAGCCGTCGATGGCCTACGGCGAGCAGTCGATCGAGGGCGTGGCCGAGCGCCTGCTCGACGGGTACAACGCGGTCACTCGCCGATCCGCTGCAGCAGCTCTCCCAAGATCCTGGCGGTAGCGCCCCAGATGAGGTGCTCGCCGACGAGGTAGGTCGGGGTGCGGATCGGCACCCCGCGGCGGACCAGGCGGCGCATCGCGAAGCTCTCGCGCAGCTCGCTGACCGTGAACGCGAGCACGGTCTCGACCTCGGCGGGGTTGGGCTCGAAGCGCAGCTCGTCGCCGATCAGGCCGACGAACGGGTGCACCTTGTAGTTGGTGACGAAGGTGCCGATCGGCGGCAGGGCGCCGACCACCTCGACCCCGTCCGGGGCGAGCCCGATCTCCTCCTCGGCCTCGCGCAGAGCGGTGCGCAGCAGCGACTCGTCGGGCTGGTCGCGGCGGCCGCCCGGAAACGAGATCTCGCCGGCGTGGCGGCGCAGATCCTCGCGCCGCTCCGTGAACACCAGGCCGGGCTCATCGGGCCAGCCGAAGATCGGGACCAGCACCGCGGCCTCGGTGCGCCCGTGGGCGTCCATCGCCTCGGCCTCCTCGGGACGGAGAAGCGCGCTGCGCAGGGCCTCGAGGTCGGACACCTCTAGATGATCACCTGCACCGTGCCGCCGTCGACCGACCACGCGGCCCCGGCGACGTAGGAGGCACGCTCGGACGCGAGGAACACGATCGCCGCCGCGATCTCCTCGCTCTCGGCCAGGCGGCCGATCGGCCGCTTCGCGCCGGCGGCCTCGAGCGCCTCGTCGCGGCTCGCATGCCCGCCGTGTTCCTTCGACTGGTCGAGCAGGCCGCCCTCGTCCATCCACAGCTCCGACTTGACCGGGCCCGGGCAGATCGCGTTGACGAGCACCCCATCGGCCGCATAGCGGTCGGCGAACAGGCGAGAGAGCGAGAGTTGCGCCGCCTTGGCGACCGAGTACTCGGGCATCTGCGCGGACGGGCGCTTGCCCGCGGTCGAGGAGACGTTGACGATCCGCCCCCACCCGCGCTCGACCATCGGCGGCGCGGCGGCGCGGATCGCGCGCAGCGGCGCCATCACGTTCAGCTCCCACGCCGCGTACCAATCCTCCTCGGGAACGTTGTCGATGTCGCGCCAGCGCGCGGTTCCGGCGTTGTTGACGAGGACGTCGAGCTGGCCGAAGTCCTCGGCGCAGCGCGCGACGATCCGGTCGCCGGCGTCCGCGTCGGTGACGTCGAGCGCCAGCGCCTCGGCTCGCCCGCCCAGCTCGCGACACTCGCTGACCGCCTCCTCCAGCTGCTCTGCGCCGCGGGCGACGCAGCAGCACCGAGGCCCCCTCCGCGCACAGCTGGCGCGCCGTCGCTCGCCCGATCCCCCGGCTGGCGCCGGTGACGGCGCAGGCCCTGCCGGCGAGGCCGAGGTCCATCAGGCGCCGGTCTCGATCCGATCGTGGATTACGACCTCGCTTTCGCCGGAGAGCGCCCGGTGCACGGGGCACTTGGCGGCGATCACCAGCAGCCGGTCGCACTGCTCGTCGTCGAGCGCCTCCGGGACCTTCAGGGTCACCGTGATCTCCTCGAAGACCGAGCCGCGGCCCTGGACGACCTCGACCTCGCACTCGACCGCGCCCAGCTCCCAGCCCTTGCGCTCCGCGTACATCTCGCAGGTGATCGCCGTGCAGGCCGCCAGGCCGGCGGCCGCGGCGCGGGTGGGGGAGGGGCCACGGTCGTCGCCGCCCCGGTCGACCGGCTCGTCGATCACCAGCGTGTGGCCACTGTCGATCTCGACGTCATGGGTGAACCCCTCCCGCCGGCGGGCGACGACGCGCACGGTCCGTCAGGCCTTCGGCTGGTCGCGCTCGCGGCCGGCGAACAGCTCCGGGCCGTCGACGTCGCTCGAGCGGGCCATCGCGTAGGCGGCATCCGATGCCCGGTTGAGGAAGCGCAGCAGATCGCCCGAGACCGTGCCCGCGCCCGCGTCGAGGGCGACGGCGCGGCGCTCGGCGCGGCGCAGGATCGCGCGGGCGAGGTCGAGCTGGGCCGAGAGCTGCGAGCCTCCGGGAATCACGAACTTCGGCGGCAGCTTGACCCGCTCCATGTAGCGGTCGATCAGCCGCTCGAGCTCGGCGGTGACCTCCGGCGTCACCTTGCTGACGCCTTCCACAAGTCGCTCGCTTGCCTCCGGTGCGGTCGCGAGCTCGGCCCCGGCGATGAACAGGTCGTCCTGGAGCCGGAGGATGTCGGCCGCGAGCTCGGCCTGGTCGGGCCCGCAGAGCGAGCGGGCGACGCCCAGCGCCGAGGCGGCCTCGTCGAGGGCTCCGTAGGCCTCCGTCCGCGGATCGGACTTCTGCACCCGGCCGCCGTACCAGAGCGAAGTGGTCCCGTCGTCGCCCTTCTTGGTGTAGATGCGGGTCACCGTTTTTCGACCCTAGCGCGGCTTTCAGCTCAGTGGGTTGAAGACGATCCCGGTCAGCAGCTTCGGGAAGAAGTAGGTCGACTTCGGCGGCATCGTCTCTCCGGCCGCGGCGACGTCGCGAACCTGCTGCACCGGGGTCGGGCGCATCAGGAAGACGGCATGGGTGCCCTCGTCGAGCGAGGCGAGCGCCTTCTCGGCGGAGGCGGTGTAGGCGATCCCGCGCTTTGCCTCGATGTCGTCGGCGCTCATCCCGAGCGCGTCGCGCAGCAGCAGCGACTCGAGGATCGCGGCATCGAGCTCGCGATACGCCGGCGATACACCGGGCATCGCCGCCTGGAGGACGGCCGGGTCCTTGAGCCGCAGCCGGTAGCCCTGGCGCAGGTGGGCGTCGATGTAGCCGAAGACGCCGATCCCCTCCTCGCCGGCCGGGTCGAGCTCCTCGAGCGCGACCGCGTCGAACTCGAAGTGCTCGCGGATCGCCGCCCCGAGCGCCACCTGCGCCTCGGACTCCCCGAGGTTCGAGAGCAGCCGGTGGTAGCCGAACACGGTCAGCCCCGGGTCCTCCAGCGAGACCAGGGCCATCAGCGTGTAGCGGTGTGGGCCGTCGCCGCCGATCTCGTCCGCGTAGATGCGCGCGGTCTCGTAGCGGTGGTGGCCGTCGGCGATCAGCAGCTCCGAGTCGGCGAGCTCGGCGGCCACCGCACGGTGGACGTCGGGCTCCGCGATTCGCCAGATCCGGTGCACGGTGCCCTCGTCGTCGGTGACCTCGGCCCACGGCTCGTCGCGGGTGTACCCCTCGAGGTGGCGCCAGGCGTCGCCCTCGTGCAGCGAGAAGATCGGCGAAAGGTTGTGGCGGGTGGCCTGCGTCAGTCGCAGCCGATCCTGCTTCGGCCCGGGCTGGGTGCGCTCGTGCGGGCGGACGAGACCGGGCCCGTACGGCGTCACGCGAACCCGGCACAGCAAACCGCGTCGCAGCTGTCGCGAGCCGTCGGGCGTGGCGTACTCCTGGGTCAGCGCCCAGAGCGCCGGCTCGCGGTCCGCCGTCAGGATGCCCTGCAGCGTCCACTCCTCCAGCGTCTCGTCGGCGTGCTCGTAGGGGTCGCCGTCCTCAGGTGAGACCGGGAGGTCGATCTCGACGACGTTGAACGGCGAGCGCCCGAGCAGCTCGACCCGGCGCTCGGCGTCGATCACGTCGTAGGGAGGGGCGACCACGTCGGCGAGCGATCCGACCGCGGCGAGGTTGTAGTGCAGCGCGCTGAGCGGGCGGACCTCGGCCATCGGCCGCGCAACCCTAGCGGGCCGCACCGCGGAGGCGAGGGATGCACGCTTGCTGCCTGCATTGCGGGTTTCCACGGATCGGGTCTGGCGACAACTGCGGATGGCGGCGATGCGGCGGAGGGTTAGATTCACCTGAATGGGCGAAGCCGCCGAGATCGCGAGGGAACTCAGGGACGAGGTTCTGCAGACGATCCTCGCCGTTCGGCTCAGCCTCGCCTATTCCGCGAGCCACGATGACTGGGCCGGGATGCAGGTCAAGTCGGCCGAGGCGCAGGAGCACCTGGCCGCCGAGGCGCGACGGCTGCGCGTGCTGATCGATCGGCTCGGCGCGCTCACCGAAGAGGTCGCGGCCGAGGACGTCGCCGTCCGATCCGGGTGACCTAGGGGGCGCCCCGGGCGCCGAACCAGGCGCCCAGTGCCTCGACGCCCTCGCGCTGCACTTCGCCGCCACCGAGGCCGCCGAGCGGTCCGGTGCCGCGCATCATCGTCAGCTTCAGCTTCTCGCCCTCGGTCGTCTTCAGCTTCAGGGTGACGCCGGCGCGACCATCCGGCCCTTGAACAGGCCGTGCTGGGTGGCGACGCAGAGCCCGTGGACCTCCTCGCCCGGCTCGAGCGCCGGCTCGATCGCAGCGCGCAGCGTGTCGGCGAGCTCGCTCGTCCCGGCCTCAGCAGTTGTCGGCAACGATGTCCGAGATCGGCGTGTCCGGATCGGCGCTCGCGGCGTCGATCGCGACGGAGACCTGGAAGTCGCTGCCCGGCGCGGTGTCGACGCCGGCGCAATCGGCGTTGTCGGCGGCCGCCTGCTTGACGGCCTCGATCTCGTCGGGAATCGACGCCTCGATGAACTCGCCGGCGGTCATGTCGCCGTCAACCGGCCCCTGTACGCCGGTTGCGCCGGTGGGGCCCGGAGTCGAGGTGGTCTCGTCATCGCCGCCGCAGGCGGCAAATCCGAGCGCGAGCAGGATCGCGGTCAGCGGCATGAGGCGTCGCATGGCGGGCGAGTGTATTGGCTGTGAACGCGGCGCTTATGCGGGCGGCAGTGGGTTGCCCGCCCAGAGGAAGAACCACACCGTGAAGGCGACGCTGACTAGCAGGGCCGAGACCATGAACATCGTCTCGATCGGCGTGGACGTCGCCGGCCGCGCGGGCTCGTCGCGCATGCTCCGCAGCCACGGGTAGGGGCTGCGCCCTCGTCGCGGCGTTTGGCCTTCGCCGCGCGGGGTCAGCCGGCGAACCGCGCCCAGGACCAAGGCGTACGAGAGAGCGATCCCGGGGAAGATCGTCGCGGCGGTAGCGGTCGTCATCTGCCTGACACCGGACGCGCCTTGGACCTCGGCCGCGATCAGCAGCCAGACGATCGGAATCCCGAAGCCGATCACCACCGCCCCGCAACCGAGGAGTCCGAAGCGTCCGAGCCTGATTGCGTGAGTCATGTGCAGCCTTCCCTAGGTCAATTCGTTCGTGCCTTGACAGCGTGACGGCGCGAGGCGGCCAGCACCATCGGACATCGCTCAAGTCGAAGGAGGCGAAATACACATATTATTCGAAATATCGGGTCGAAATCCAATCCTCAGCCCATGAACCTCGAATTGACCCAGAAATTTGCGTCTACAGCGGCCCAGCTCGCCGGCGCTGTCGACGAGATCGCCGAGCGGGCGGTCGAGCAGATTCGCGCGCAGGCCCCCGAGTACGCCGTCGAGACGCCCGAGCTCGCCGAGGCGCTTGCGGAGGGGAGCAGACCCAGCATCCTCGCCGAGCTCGTAGCGATGCAGCGCGACCCGACCCCGCCGGACGAGTTCCCCGAAGTCGACGCCGAGGGCGCCCGCCTCGCGGCGCGTTACGGAGTCCCGATCGGGACCGTGGCCTGGGTCTACCAGGTCGGTCATCAGGTGCAGTGGGACGCCTGGTTTCGGGCGGTTGAGCGAGATGAGCACGACCCGGACGCCCGACGGCAGCTGCTCGAGGCGGGGTCCCGTTACCTCTTCGACTACGCGAACAGAATTTCGACCTTCGTAACGGCGGAGTACGTCCGCGAGCGCGATCTGCTGCTGCAGAGTCACGAGCAGCGGCGGGTGAACCTGGTCCGCGAACTGCTCGCGGGCGCAGAGGTCGACTCGGGTGCGCTCGACTACGAGATCAACGGTCGTTGGCATCTCGGTCTCATCGCATCGGGAGACCACGCGCCCGACACGGTGCGGGAGCTGGGTCGCGGACTCGACCGGCAACCGCTTCTGGTCGAGGTGCTGGAGGGAAGCTGGTGGGCATGGCTGGGGGGAGGAGTGGAAATCGCGGAAGCCGGCCTCGCGGTGGTGGCGCGGCTGCAGCCGGCGCCCGGCACGAGGATCACGATCGGTACCGATGCTCACGGCCGGGAGGGCTTTCGCCGCACTCACGCCGAGGCAGAGAGCGCGTACTGGGTCACGCTCAACCGCGATCTCGCGGTCACCCGTTTCGAGGACACGGCCCTCGAGGTTCTGGCGGGCGGTGATCACGACGCCGCGCTCGAATTCGTCGCCCGCGAGCTTCGCGGCCTCGACGGCGACGATCGACGTTCAGCCAAGCTCCGCGAGACGCTCCGCGCTTACTTCGCCAGCGGCCACAACGCTGCGGCGACAGCGGCGAGACTCGGCGTTCACGAGCAGACCGTGTCCAACCGGTTGCATACGGTCGAGCAGAGGATCGGGCACGCCGTAGCGGCCCGGCGGGCCGAGCTGGAGACGGCCTTGCGCCTGCGCGACTACCTCGCCGGCAGGGGGACGCCCGCCGGTTAGGGGGTCAGCGTGAATCGGGGCGCCCGGATTTGAACCGGGGACCTCGGCCACCCAAAGGCCGCGCGCTACCAGGCTGCGCCACGCCCCGCGAAGCCGAGTCTAGTCGGAGATTCAGCCCCTCCTCTTGAGGGCACTACGGTTCAAGAGCCGGGCGACGAAGGAGAACGAAAGTGGATCTGAGGAACCTCACGCAGAAAGCGAAGGACCTGGTCGACAAGCGGGGCGGGACGGGGAGCCTGAAGGAGGACGCCGAGGAGCTCAAGGACATCGCCTCGAGCAAGGGCAGCCTCTCCGACAAGGCGAAGGCGGCGGTCGAGGCGATCAAGGAGCCCGGCGACGACGAGCCGACCGCCGCGGCGCCCCCGCCGACCGACGCTCCGGCACCGGAAGCGGTGCCTGCGTCGACGGAGCGGGCGGGAAAGGCGGAGCGCGAGGGTCGCGGCAGACGGGGTCGACACGGCCACGGACGCGGCGGGGGTGGGCGCGGGCGGCGCGGCGGAAGAGACGGGGACCCCGCGGTCTAATCTGACCCCAGCCCCTGTAGCTCAGCTGGATAGAGCAGCTGCCTTCTAAGCAGCAGGCCGCAGGTTCGAGTCCTGCCGGGGGCGCTGCGACCTCAGTGAGAACGAGAAGAGCCCGGCCGATGGGCCGGGCTCTTCGGAGTCACTCAGTTCGATAACCGGTGTGACTCACGTACGTCTTTCGCGTCTGGAGGTGGACGTCAGGACGTCTTCCGCTCGAGGTTGGCGACCTCCTGTGCCTTGTCGGTTACGCGCTCCTCGGCGCGGTCGAGCTGATCCTTCTTCTCGCCCTTCTCCTCTTCGCGACGGCCTTCGCGGTGCAGCGACCTGTCGTCCTTGAGGTCACCGACGACCTGCTTGGCCTTGCCGGTGATCTTGTCGGTGATAGAGCTCACCGTTGATTACCTCCTAGCGTTCGTTCGCTCACCCTTGGCCTACCCGGCCTCCCGAGGGGATAACGGGCAGGAGAAAGTCGTTTTGATTCGGTCCTCCCGGGTAGCCCCGCACGCCCGCCGCGCCGCACGCAGCCGCTAGATTTGACCGGCCCTGGTGGACGTAGCTCAGCTGGTAGAGCTCCTGGTTGTGGTCCAGGCGGTCGGGGGTTCGAGTCCCCTCGTCCACCTTGCGGTTGGTTGCTTGGCGCTCTGAGACTTCCGCCTCGCATGGAAGCGCAACGTTCGCGAGATACTGCGCCAGCGATGTCGCAGGAGAACATCGAGGTCGTCCGCACCTTTCTCAACGCCTGGAACGTCGGGGACATGGAGAGCGTGCGAGAGCTTCATGACCCCGAAGCGGTCATGGAGGTGGCTCCTGGCTGGCCGGAGCCCGGGCCTTTCGTGGGCCGCGACGCGGTGATGCAGCAGTTCAACCAAGCGCGGGCTGCCTTCGACAGTGATTCCCTGGAGTTCCTAAGTGACCCCATCGCGGCAGGCGATCGGGTTGTGACGCGAACGGGCTGGCACGGCTTGGGACGCGGCCCGCAGAGCGACATGGAGTGGAGCAACGTCTTCTCCGTCCGTGACGGTCGGATCGTCAAGTTGCAGTACTTCTGGGATCACGCCGAAGCCCTCGAAGCCGCCGGCGTGCAGAGGTAGCCGCTTGAGACCACAGGCGTCGCTTTCAGGCGTCGCGCTTGCCGGTCACCGATCTCAGCCGCATGATGGATTCGACCGCGTCGGCGTTCGAAAGCCATTGGATCGGGTTCGAACGTCGTCCCATCAGGGACCTTCCAACGGTTGCTTGCTTCGGCTATTAGCGGAAACGGCCGTTTCCTTCGAAGGCCATCCCATCGAGACCTTCCTCCAGGTGCTCCCTCGGCCCCGGCAGGGGCGATACTGGTCCCGAAGATGGCTTCAGAGAGCCTCGAGATCCTCCGACGTTTCTACGCCGTGGATCTCGACAGCCAGGATCTGCTGCAGTACCTGCATCCGCAGGTTGAGCTCTATACCGGTATCACGACACCTGACCAGCACACACGATACGTCGGCCGGGACGGGTGGACGGAGTTCGTTCGCGGCGCCACGGAGGTCTGGGAGTCCGTCGTTATCGAGCCCAGCGAACGGCTCGAGACTCAAGACAACCGAGTTCTCGCCATCGACATGTGGGTCTTTCGCGGGAGGGACGGCATCGAGATCGAGCGCGAACTTCCGACGCTCTTCACTTTTCGCGGTGGCCTCATAATCCGCATCGACGGCTTTACCGATAAGGCCGCGGCTCTCGAAGCCGCGGGGCTGTCGGATACGTCAGAAGCCCGCCCCGACGTCGCGTAACCGCAGAATCGCCAGAACGCCTCGGGGTTCGAAAGCCATCCCCTCGTCCACCTTCACGGTTGCTTGGCTAGCTCGCGGCGGCCCCCAACGCGCTGTCACGGTCATCGAAGGCGAGCAACCGGACGACGCGCTCCTCCTGAAGCGTCCACAGGTGGAACACCGCGACATCTGTCGCGAGCCCACTTGAGCGGCCGACCACTCGCAGGCGCCCGGTCGCAAGGAGCTGGTCTTCGCCGAGTGAACTGATTTCCTCGATCTCCCAACTGGCCCCCGGTTGCCAAGCCCCCAAAATCGCCGCCAGTAATGCACGAGAGCGTCTCGGCCTCGCGACCGACCGGTCTGGTCGAATGCTGCTGAGTTCATCTCCCATTCCACGTCGGGGTGAAAGTGCTCGAGACCCCACTCGCCGTTGTTCCATTGGGCGTAGATCGCAGTGACGATCTCAGCCGAGTTCCGCTGCATATCGATGCCGAGGCTAAGGCCTTTCGGCCGAGTCGCCCAATCGCGTGATCGCCCGGACGGCCGCCGGGGTTCGAAAGCCATCCCATCAGGGACCTTGCGGTTGGTTGCTTCGTGTGAGACGCCGCCCCGCGCGTGGGACACTGGCGAGCCATGTCGACGGAGAACATCGAGCTGATGCGCCGGGTAGTGGCGATGTTCAACCAGGGCGGCGAGATCGACCGCGAGCAAGTCCAGGCGGATGCGGCTGCGGTCTACCACCTTGACGTCGAGGTGCGCGACCTTCAGCCTGCGCCCGACCTCCCTCAGCAGGTGCGCGGTCGTGAGGCTGTCGTTGACAATCTGCTTCGGTGGACCGACCACTTCGAGGAGTGGTCCGTCGAGGTGCTGGAGTACGTCGACGCTGACCCTTGGGTGATCTGCGACTCGCACTGGCGTGCGGTCGGGAAGGGGAGCGAGGCGCCGGTGGAGTGGCGGGTCGCAGAGGCACACGAGTTCCGCGACGGCAAGATCATTCGCGAGATCTACGGCTTCGCCGGGGTTGACGAGGCGTTGGAGGCTCTGCGGGCGGAGGGCGTAACCGGGGCAGTCCGGGACACCTGACGTGAGGTTGCTTGCTTGACGCCAGCGGGGATAGTCGGACAACGATGACGCCGGGCAACGCCGAGCTCATGCCCGAGTACTTCGCGGCCTATGACTCGGGCGGGCTGGATGCGCTCGCCGAGTACTGGGACCCGGAGATCACCTGGCGGGCGGTCGAGGGCGCGCTCGACGATGCCGGACTGATGGAAGGCCCGAGTGCCTTGCGGCGCTACTACGAAGCTTGGGAGGAGACCTTTGATGCCATGCGCGTGGAGGTCGAGGAGTCGATCGACGCGGGTAATCAGGTCGTCGTCGTCGTTCGTAGCATCGGGCGGATGAAAGGAAGCGACAGCGAGATCGACATTCGCTACGCGATCGTCGTCGAGATACGCAATCGCAAGATCGTTGCCGGCCGCGAGTACCTCACCCGGGAGGAGGCCCTCGAAGCCGCCGGACTGGATCCCTCAGCATGACGTTCACGCGCGACCCTTCGGCCCAAATGTCGGCCAACCGCCAACCCTCGGGACGCTCCGTGATGACCGCCGGTTCTGTCGGGCGGCTCGCCTACGGGCTCGCGGCGATGTTCGCACCGCGGTTCATGGCCGGGCGCTATGCGCCGGCCGAACCAGAATCCGTCATGTCTCTGCGTGGATTTGGTGGGCAATACATGGCCATCGCCGTCTTCACGCTGTTCTCGGCGCGCTCACCCCATCTCGCCCGCCCAGCTCTGCTCCTCAACATGGGCGTCGATGTGTGCGATGCGATCGCCGGCGGCTTCGAGGTCCGCGAGAAGGGTGTCGGCGATCCGATAGCGGTCGGCGGGGTGGCACTCCCGGCCATCAATCTCGCCACGTGGCTCTGGGCAATTCGCAAGCTCGAGCGCTCGACGTAGCGGGCTACCACACGGTCTTCGTCTCCGACCCTGATCGACGGAACACCCAATCGCTCAACGGCGTGCCCGGCGGTCCCTGAGCGAGCGATCCGCATGTTCGAGCAGTTCGGCGTCTGTCATCCCAGCGGCGAGCTCGCTGACCCCGATCGAGATCTCGACCGGGCCTCCGCACAGGTGCGCGCTTGCCTCGCGGACCGCGTACGAGAGCGTATCCGCGACCTCGCCTGCTCCAAGCCCGCCGGTGTCAGGCAGCAGAACGACGAACTCGTCGCCTCCGAAGCGGCCCACCGTGTCGGTCTCCCGGACCCGCTCGCGCAGCGCTGCCCCGACGGCACCCACGAGCGCGTTGCCGGCGCGATGACCCTCGTCCTTGTTCACCCGCTCCAAGCCATCGATATCGATGAACAAGCACGACAGCGGCTGGCCCGTTCGCTGCGAGCGCTTGATCTCGGCCTCGAGCTCGTGGACGACGGCCGGATACGTAACGCATCCGGTCAGACTGTCTTCGGAGGCGCCACGCAGGAGCCGGACGAGGCTCTCGGAGTCGTCGAGCGAGAGCCCAATCAGGCAGGCGTACGCCGTCAGCCGCCGGAGCTCTCCCTCACGTTGCCGCTGGGGCGGCGCTGCGAAGCCGACGCAGAGGGCTCCGGTGAGTCCGCTCGGGGCGCGCACTGGGGCGACGAGCGCCTCGGCGATCCGGGTCCCATTGCCGGCGGGCTTCAGCTGCCGGGCGATCGCCTCGCCTCGCGCCAGAGAGTGTCCGATGGCCCCACCTCCAGCGACTCCGTCCAGAACCTTCAGGCCAAGTGGAAGGCCCCAGGCCGAGAACACATGCGGCTCGCCCGGCCGTCCGTCGTAGACGGCGAGCATCGCGCCGTCGGCCTGCATGGCCTGGCCGATGACGCGGACCACCGAGTCGAGCTCGGCCGTGCGCTCGTCGGAGTACGGCGCGAACGCGTCATCCATAGCGGCGCCTGGCGGGGTGTCGAGGGCGCGTGGGTCGTCAAGCGGCGCTGTGTCGGGCACCGCGTGCAAGGGTCGGTCTCCGGCGCCGGCATCGATCGAAGTCGGATCGGCCGGGCCGGACGAACGAGAAGAACCTGTGCTCATAGTCGCCTCCGGGTTCGCGAACGGTCGGCATCGTCGTAAGGCTGCAATCGCGCTCGCCCAGCGCTCGCGACGGCTTCCGACCGACACTGCAAACCAGCAAAGCCACCGAAGGCGACGAATCTGACCCGCGGTCAGACCGTACCACGAGCACCGAACAACGCTCACGCTTGCCGACCGTATTTGCGGGGAGTAGATTGACCCCACCCGCGTGCGCCATGCCCCGGCACAGTCGATTGTCCTCCTGTCCCTCGACGGGCCTCCGTGGGGGTGAGCGTGTCGAGCGATGGGAAAGACGGGGGTCCGCTGTCAGGCGGAGAGCTGCTGAGCGCGATCTCGAATCGGATCGTCGCGATCATGCGCGAGCACTACGGCCGCGGGCCCCACCGAGCGAAGACGTATGTGATCGACGACATCATCGTCTGTGTCTTGCGCAACGGCTTCACCGCAGTCGAGCAGACGATGGTCGAAGGCGGCCAGTCCGATCGAGTGGTGATCATGCGCCACGAGTTCCAGAAGCTCATGGCCGAGCGCTACAAGGAGCTGATCACGGAGCTCACGGGCCGCTCGGTGGTCGCCTTCCTCAGTCAGGCGCACCTCGAGCCTGACCTGACGCTGGAGGTGTTCTTCGTCGACGGCCCGCTGGAGGGGTTCGGCTCGCTCGAGGTGATCCCGGAGGAGCGAGACGCGTAATCGCTCATAGGCTTGGCGCATGGATGCCGCCGCGAAGCGCGCCCTCGGCAGGACGGCGCTCACGCTCGGCGCGCTCGGCGTCGTCTTCGGCGACATCGGCACCAGTCCGATCTACACGGTCCAGACCGCGTTCGACCCGAGCGACCCGCATCCGATCCAGGCGTCGCTCGAGAGCGTCTACGGCATCGTCTCCTGATCTTCTGGTCGCTGACGTTGATCGTCACAGTGAAGTACGTCGGCCTGGTGATGGGCGCGGACAACGAGGGCGAGGGCGGGATCATGGCGCTGATCTCGCAGATCCGTCAGATCGGGACGGGGGTCCCGGCGCGCGCCAAGTTCGTGCTCGCGGGCCTGGGGGTGTTCGGGGCGGCGCTGTTCTTCGGCGACAGCATGATCACGCCCGCGATCTCGGTGCTGTCGGCGGTGGAGGGGACGGAGACCATCTCCTCGGAGATGGAGAGCTTCGTGATCCCGATCACCGTGACGATCATCGTCGCGCTGTTCGCGATCCAGCGCCACGGGACCGGCCCGGTCGGCCGCCTGTTCGGGCCGGTCATGGTCGTCTGGTTCACGACGATCGCCGTCCTCGGGATCCGCGGGATCACCATGCATCCCGAGGTCCTCGAGGCCCTCTCGCCGAGCTATGCGTTCGACTTCCTGTTCCACAGCGGGTCGACCGGCTTCTTCGCGCTCGCGTCCGTGGTGCTCGCGATCACCGGGGTCGAGGCGCTATATGCGGACATGGGACATTTCGGGCGTCCCGCGATCACCCGCGCCTGGCTGCTGCTGGTCTTCCCGGCGCTGATCCTCTGCTACCTGGGCCAGGGAGCGCTGATCGTCGATGACCCCGATGCGATCAGCGCGCCCTTCTTCCGGTTGATGCCGCACGCCGGCCTGATCCCGCTCGTGGTCCTGGCGACCGCGGCGACCGTGATCGCCTCGCAGGCCGTGATCACCGGCGCCTTCTCGCTCGCGCATCAGGCCGCCCAGCTCGGCTACCTCCCGCGGCTGCGCGTGATCCACACCTCCGAGCGGGCATACGGGCAGGTCTATGTGCCGCTCATCAACTGGCTCCTGATGGGGTCGGTGCTGGCGCTCGTCCTGACCTTCCAGAGCTCCGCGAGCCTCGGGTTCGCCTACGGGATGGCGGTCACCGGCACGATCGTGATCACGACGATCCTCTTCTTCGTCATCGTTCATCGCGGCTGGCACCGCCCACTGTGGCTCGTGCTTGCCGGCGGGACGGTGTTCCTGACCATCGAGCTCGCGTTCCTCGGCGCGAACCTGACGAAGTTCGTCCATGGCGCGTGGGTCCCGCTGCTGATCGGAACGCTTCTCTTCATCGTGATGACCACCTGGTTCCGCGGGCGCGAGCTGGTCACGGCGGAGCGCTTCCGGGTCGAGGGACCGCTGCAGGCGTTCGTCGACGACGTCCGGAGCACGGACCCACCGGTGATCAGGACCCCTGGCACCGCGGTGTTCATGAACCGGGGAAAGGAAACCGCGCCGCTGTCGATGCGCGCCTGCGTCGACCACCTGCACGCGCTCCAGGAGCACGCGATCATCCTCTCGCTGGAGACCCTGCCGACCCCGCGGATCAGACCCGCGGACCGCCTCGAGATCGACGATCTGGGCTACGGGGACGACGGCATCACGTTCGTCCGGGCGCAGTACGGCTACGCCGAGCACTACGACGTGCCGGCGCTTGTCAGGCAGCTCGCGGAGACCGGGGCCGAGCGCCCCGTTGACGTGCAGGGCACCTCGTTCTACCTCTCCCGGGTGGAGCTGACGCCCGGCGACGAGCCGGGGATGAGCCGCTGGCGCAAGCGCCTCTTCCTGGTCACCGCGCTGATCGCGGCCGAGCCCGCTGACTACTTCCGCCTGCCTCCCGACCGGACGATCCGGCTCGGCTCGAAGATCGAGTTCTGAGCCGGTCAACCGGCGCATGCCGCAAGTCGCGGTGCTAAAGATCCGGGCGCACGACTTGTGGGGGGTCGGGGGGTGGCCGCGGGCCACCGTTCCCAGGCCCAATGGGAAACGGATAAATCGGGGAAGGGTTCGGCATCTTGATGTTTCGTCGCTCGGTTTGGCTTGCGGCCGCGGGACTGGCGCTGTTGGCGGCGCCGGCCTCCGGGTCCACTGTTCTGTCCGCCACTCTCTCCGCGCCGACGGCGGTCAAGAGGACCTGTCACGCGCAGCTTCTGAGCGGCGGTGCCGGCTACGTCCAGCGCCGGGTCACCGCCCCGGCGACGGGCGTGATCAGGGCGCGGCTGACGGGCGCGCCCGGGGGCGACTGGGACCTCGGCGTCTTCGATGCCAGAGGACGCACCGTCGCCGGCTCGGCCCACTTCGGCACCACGGAGCTCGCCGAGGGGATCGCGACCGAGGGCCAGCGGCTGACCGTGCAGGCGTGTCGTCGCTCCGGGCCCGTCGGCTCGGTCCGGCTCCGGGTCGAGGGCTGGGCGCTGCCCGAGGCGACCGGCGACAACCGGGTCCAGCTGGTCCGGGTCCTCACCCCGACTACCGCGGACAAGGATCGCCTCGTGGCAACCGGCCTCGATCTGACCGAGCACGGTGCGGCGACCTACCTCGACGTCGTCCTCCACGGGGCCGACGACGTGCGGATCCTGACGGCCAACGGTTTCGCCTACAACGTGATCATCCCGGACCTCGTCGCGCACGATCGCGCGGCCCTGCGGGTCGCCCGCTCGAGCTCGGGCCCGAGCCCGGCGGTGCCCAGCGGCCGCACGAACTATCGCCGCCTGCCGGACTACTCGGCCGATCTCAAGCAGCTCGCCGAGGAGAATCCGGATCTCGTTCGCCCGATCACCCTGCCGTACCTCACTCACGAGGGACGGCCGGTCGAGGGCATCGAGATCACCCGGAACCCGGCGCCGCGCGACGGCAAGCCCGCGTTCCTGCTGATGGGCGTTCATCACGCCCGCGAGTGGCCGTCCGGGGAGATGGCAATGGAGTTCGCCTACGAGCTCGTCAACAACTACGGCACCGACGCGCGCACGACCCGTCTGGTCGACCGCACGAGAACCATCATCGTGCCGGTCGTCAACCCCGACGGGTTCAATCTGACGCGCGAGGTCCCGCTCGCGAACGAGGCGCTCGATCCGATCGCGAGCGAGGTGCCGGTCGACGGGGCCCAGCCCGTCGTGGATCCCGGGTTCGCGTACAAGCGCCGCAACTGCCGCATGATCCAGCTGAACGCGAACGCCAGCGGCTACGAGCCCCGAGCCGGGGCGTGCTCGGAGACGTCGAATCGCACCTACGGCGTCGATCCAAACCGCAACTACGGTGGGTTCTGGGGCGGTCCCGGCGCAACCCCGGACCCGACCAGCGACACCTTCTGGGGCACGGGTCCGTTCTCGGAGCCGGAGACCAAGAACATCCAGTGGCTGATCTCCCGCCGCCAGGCGACGACGTCGATCAGCAACCACACGTTCTCGGATCTGATTCTCCGTCCGCCGGGGGTCGCGGCGCACGGCGACGTGATCGACGAGGACCAGTATCGAGAGTTCGCGGCCGAGATGGCGGCGCAGAACGGCTACTCGAACTGGAAGGGCTATCAGCTCTACGACACCACCGGTACGACCGAGGACTGGAGCTACTTCGCGACCGGCGGCTTCGGGTTCACGTTCGAGATCGGACGCGCCGCGCAGAGCGTGACCAACGACGTCGGCACGGGCGAGCCGAACTCCGACCTCGTGCTCGACCTGGCCGGCTCCTACGCGGGCGTCGGATTCCATCCCCCCTACCCGCTCGGCGTCGTGTCCGAGTGGCACGGCAAGGGCCCGTGGGCCGGCAAGGGCAACCGCGAGGCGTACTACGTCGCGCTCGAGTCGACGCTCGACGTCACCAAGCACTCGATGATCGTCGGGAAGGCCAAGCCGGGCACGGTGCTGACGCTCACGAAGGCGTTCCGGACGGCGACCTCGCCTCAGGCTCCGGACGAGAACGGGCTGCCGATCTTCGATCCGAACGGCGAGCCGATCCTGTTCATCGATCGACTGGTGACGAGGCTGCTCGTGCCGAAGTCCGGGCGGTTCGTCTGGCACGTCAATCCCTCGACGCGACCGGACGTCCTCCGCGGCCGGCCCGGCCGGGTTGCGACCGGGCCGCCGAGCCAGCCGCAGAGCTTCGCCCACGATCCGGCTGCGCCGTTCGTTCCGGCGGCCGGAGCGCCGGTCCCCGGCTCCTATGAGGAGCGGGACTTCGAGATCGCTGCGAACGAGGACAACGGCCGCCTCGACCTCCACCTCCAGTGGCCTTCGGGAGAGACGGAGCTCGGTCCGGACGACCTCGACCTGCGCCTGTATCGCAGGAACGAGCTCGGCGCCTACGAGCAGATCGCCTCGTCCACCAACGCCGGCGGCCCGGAGGACCTGACGGTTGTCGATCCGATCCCGGGCGCCTACCGGATCCGGGTCGAGAACTGGTACGCGACCAACGAGGACGCCAAGAACTGGACCGCGAGGCTCACGTTCGCGTCCCCGACCGCGCCGGTGCCCGGTACGCGCGAAGCGTGGACCCTCGGGTGCGAGACGCCCGACGGCCAGCGGGACAGCGAGGCGGTCACCGTTGATCGCGGCGATGCGGTCAGCGTCGTCCTCGACAATTGCGGAGGCGGCACACCGACGAAGCCCTAGCAAGGAGGCCGGAAGTCGGTTAGGGTCGGTACATGGCGTCGCGTGCGACAGGATGTCGCCGCACGGCGGTGTTCTCGTTCGTGCTGGCGGTCTTCATGGCCGCCCCCGCGGCTGCGCCCGCGAAGCGGCACGACATCGGCAAGAAGGTGACCGAGGAGCAGACCGTTACGTTCGCTTCGGGGGACGCTGCGCGTACGGTCATCCTCAACTGCCCAGAGCCGTTCAGGTTGCTGACGGCCACCTGGGAGGAGCTGGGCTCGTCCTCCTCCTCCCAGGCGATCACGGTCGTAAGCAGCGAGAGCAGCACGGGCGCGACCTTCGAGATCAATACTCGTGCCACCGCAGCCACCGTGGTGGTCCGGATCATCTGCTTCAAGAAGAAGACGAAGCGGTCGCGGGGCGGGCCGCGAAACGAACCCCATAGCCACGACCTGAAGCAGCAGTTCGTCAGCCAGCCGGTCGCGCTTCCGGGAAGGGGAGAGTTCACGACGACCGCGGTCAGCTGCCCGAACGGCTTCATGCCCCTGAGCGGGTTCTTCGACGGCGACCAGTCGTCTCGCGTCACCCAGTCGATGCCCGGCAGCGACGGTCAGAGCTGGCAGTTCGGGATCGAGCAGCTCAGCTCGCAGGACGCGAGCGGGACTGTCGGAGCCCAGTGCCAGAGCAAGAAGACGGGACGGAGTGCCGGACACCGCCACCGGGTGAAGGCGGTCTACGTCAGCAAGCAGGTCGAGGTGCCGAGCTCGTTCGTGGGCGGCGAGGAGACCAACGTGCATGTCTCCGGCAGCGCCGAATGCCCGGACGGCTCCTTCCCGGTGGGCGCCGGCTGGTCGTTCCTGGGTCACCCGCACACCTTCCTGTCCGGGTTCCGGGTTGCGGGCTCGGGGAGGAAGGCGACCGCGCGGGCAAAGCCGAGCAACACGTTCGGCTTCGACATCCTCAATCAGAGCACCGAGCAGACAGCGACCGTGATCGCCTCCTGTCTCGCCAACACGACGACGAACGGCAACTGAGCCGGCACGCATTACGCTGACCGCGGTGCGGCTTGGGAGCTTCAGGGCCGACGGCGCCGCCGACTTCGTCGGCGAGCTCGATGGCGACGGAGTGCACGTGCTCGCCGCCGAGCGGATGCTGGACTGGCTGACGGGTAACGGCCGCGAGCGCACCGGCGAGGTGCTGGCGCAGACGGAGGTACGTGCGCTCGCCCCGGTGCCCGAGCCGCCCTCGGTGCGCGACTTCTACGCCTTCGAGCGTCACGTCGCCGCCGGCGCGCGGCTGCGCGGCAAGGAGATCGCGCCCCACTGGTACGAGGCCCCGGCGTTCTACTTCTCGAACCCGGCGGCGATCCTCGGCCCGGAGGAGCCCGTGCGCCGTCCGGCGGCCACCGAACTGCTCGACTTCGAGCTCGAGATCGCCGCGGTGATCGGGCTCGACGCCGGCGGCGAGCCGGAGATCGCCGGCTTCACGCTGATGAACGACTGGTCGGCGCGTGACGTCCAGGCCGGCGAGGTGACGGTCGGGCTCGGCCCCGCGAAGGCGAAGGACTTCGCCACCAGCCTCGGACCCTGGATCGTCACGCCGGACGAGCTGCCGTACGAGGACGGCCGGTTACGGATCGCCGCCCGGGTGCTCGTCAACGGCGTCGAGCTGAGCGCGACCACCGCGGCCGATCAGCACTTCGGCTGGCCGGACATCGTCTCGCACGCCGCTCGCGACACTCGGCTGCGCCCGGGGGACGTGCTCGGTTCCGGCACCCTCACGGGTGGCTGCCTGCTCGAGCTCAACCTGACGGCGGGTGGGGAGGGGGCCGAGCCGCGCTGGCTCGAGCCGGGCGACGTGGTCGCGCTCGAAGCCGACGGGCTCGGCAGCCTGGAGAACCCGGTCGTCTAGCCCGCGCGCTCGTAGACGAGGATCGCGACGCCGTCGCCGACGGCCTGCGAGTCCTTCAGGCGCAGCGGCTTCTTGTCGCTGAGCTCGCCGAAGACGCGCTTGCCGATCCCGAGGACGACCGGAAAGACCATGAGGCGAAGCTCGTCGACGAGGTCCTCTTCGAGCAGGGCATGTACGAGCTGGGCGCTGCCGTGTACCACGATGTCGCCGTCGTGCTTCTCCTTGAGCGCCTCGACCTCCTTGGGGAGGTCGTCGCTGATCACCGTCGAGTTGTTCCACTCCGGATCGGTCAGCGTGGAGGAGACCACGTACTTGGGCATCGAGTTGAACTTGTCGGCGAACCCGGCCTCATCGTTGCGCTCGGGCCACGCCGCCGCGAAGCCCTCGTAGGTCACGCGGCCGAGCAGCAGCGCGTCCGACGCCATCGTCTCGTCGAGCTTGAACTTGTTGCCCTCGTCCCCGCGGTCGAACTCGAAGCTCCAGCCGGGGTACTTGAAATCCTCGCCGCCCGGGGCCTCCATCACCCCGTCCAGCGAGACGAACTCCGTCACCACGATCCTTCCCATGCGCATGCGCCCCTTTCGGTCGTCGGTTGGCCGCGATATCCTATTCAACCAGTTAGTTGAATAGCGCCGACCCCCTCACCGAGACGTTCACGGCCCTCGCCGACCCTACGCGAAGGGCGATCCTCGGCCGGCTGGCCGAGGGCGAGGCGACCGTGAACGAGCTCGCCCGGCCGTTCCCGATCAGCGTGCAGGCGGTCTCCAAGCACCTCAAGGTGCTCGAGCACGCCGGCCTCATCACCCGGGGGCGGACGGCGCAGCTGCGCCCGTCGCGGTTGCGAGGGGCTCCGCTCGCGGAGGCTGCGCGGTGGCTGGAGGGATACCGTGCGTTCTGGGAGGCCGGCTTCGATCGCCTCGACGCGCGCCTTCGTGAGACCGAAGATGACTGAGCCCGGACTCCAGATCACCCGCGTCTTCGACGCTCCGCGGGACGAGGTCTGGCGGGAGTGGACGGAGCCCGAGCGCTTCGCCGAGTGGTACGGGGGCCCGGCCGCCGACAACCCGCTCGAGACGGTCTCGATGGACGTCCGGCCCGGCGGGCGGTGGAGGCTGACGATGTACTTCGGACCCGAACGGCGGGAGATCAACTGGCATGGCGAGTACCGCGAGGTGGTCGAGCCCGAGCGCCTGGTCCTCACGATCACCGACGGGCCGGACCCGGACCCCGACGAGCTGGTCACGGTCGTGCTCACGGACCTCGGGGACGGCCGCACCGAGATGGTGATGACCCAGACCGGTGGCGGCCTGCCGCCGGCGGGGTACGAGCGCGCGAAGCAGGGCTGGGGCGTGTTCTTCGACCGGATGGCCGACCGCGTCTCGGGAGCCTGAGCTACAGGGCCAGCGCCCGCGCGAGGATCGGATCCGCATCGATCCCCGCCGGCAGGGTGCCGAAGGCATGGCCGTGACCGTCCAGCCGCCCGGCGCAGAAGGCATCGGCGACGGCGGGAGGCGAATGGCGCAGGACCAGGCTCGCCTGCAGCGCCAGCGCCAGATCCTCGACCACGCGCCGGGCCTCCCACTGCGCGTCGGTCCCCTGCATCGCGGCGAGGGTCTCCTCGAGCTTGCGCAGGTGCGCATCGAAACGCCGATCGGCTCCGCGGGCGAGCTCGCACTCGGCGAGCAGCGCCGGCAGCCCGGCGGGCTCCTTGACGATCGCCCGCAGGACGTCGAGCGCCGCGACGTTGCCGGCGCCCTCCCACACCGTGTTGAGCTCGATGTCGCGATAGATGCGCGCCATCGGTGCCTCCTCGATGTAGCCGTTGCCGCCCAGGCATTCGAGCGCCTCGGCCGCCATCGCCGCACCGCGCTTGCAGACCCAGTACTTGCCGATCGCGGTGGCGACACGCCGCAGCGCCCGAGCCTGCTCCGACGACGCGGGCGGCTCGGACTCGTCGAAGGCGCGGGCGCAGCGCAACCCCAGGACCATCGCCGCCTCCGACTCGACCGCGAGGTCGCAGAGGACGTTCCGCATCAGGGGCTGCTCCGCCAGCGGGCGGCCGAACGCCGCGCGGTGGCGGGCGTGATGGACGGCCTCGGCGAGCGCCCGGCGCATCGTGCCCGCGGTGCCGAGGAGGGCATCGAGCCGGGTGAAGTTGACCTGCGTCGACGCCAGCGTTGGAACGCCGCGGCCCTCCTCGCCGATCAGCCATGCGCGGACGCCTTCGAACTCGACCTCCGAGGAGGCGATCGCGCGGCCGCCGAGCTTGTCCTTGAGCCGCATCACGCGGAAGCCGGGTCCCTTCTCCATCAAGAAGCACGAGAGCCCGGCCGGAGCCTGGGCCAGGGTGAAGAAGAACTCGCAGTTGACGATCGTGCAGAACCACTTGTGGCCCGTGATCGCGTAGGTGCCGTCGCTCTGCGGCTCGGCGCGGGTGGTGTTCGCGCGCAGGTCCGAGCCGCCCTGCTTCTCCGTCATCGCCATCCCCGCCTGCGCGTAGCGGTCGTAGTCGGGGACCGAGACGCGCTCCTCCCACTCGGCGGCCAGCGCGGGCTCCTGGCGCAGCGTCGGCACGGCCGCGTAGTTGACGGAGATGGGGCAGCACGGTGACGGGTCGAGCCCGGACATGAGGTAGAAGAGCGCGCCGCGGACGACGTGGGCCCCGGGCCGGTCCGCCCGCCACGGCAGGCTGGAGAGCTCGCGTTCGATCCCCGCGCGCATCATCCAATGCCACGAAGGGTCGTAGTCGACCCGGTTGGCGCGATGGCCGAAGCGATCGTGGGAGATCAGCCGCGGCAGGTTGCGACTCGCGCGCCGGGAGTGCTCCTGAGCCTCGGCGGAGGCGACCAGGGCGCCGAGGTCGCGAACCCGGTCGAGCCCCCAGCCACCCCCGTCCCGCTCCAGGGCCTCGGCGAGCGCCGGATCGGCATCGAGGGCGTTGTAATCCTCGAGGGGCGGTGGCTGGTTGAGGACCTCGTGGGTGGCCGCGGTGCCAACGCGCGAACGGTCTGCGGTGCTCGACACGCCGGTCAGTCTCGCACGGGAAGGCAAGGCCTCGATCACGCGCGCGCGAAGTGCGCCGAAGTGCGCCGCCGGGCGCGATAATCCCGTTCGGGTCAGGGCGGATGGAATCCAGCGGTCACATGCTTCGTTATCTCCCGCACGCCTTGCTGGCTACGGGGCTGATCGCCGGGATTCCGGTGGCCCTCGGATGGATCCTGATCGCCTCGGGCGCCGTGACCTCGGCGCCGCTGCTGATCGCGGTGACGGTTGCGGTCTCGCTGGCCGCCTTCCAGGTTGGTGCGGCGGTCTGGAAGCGCCATCCCGGGGCGGGGGACCTGCTGTTCGGCGAGTTGATGATCTGGGGCTGGCTGCGACGCCTGTGGAGCGAGCGGCGGCTCGATCGTGCGGCGCACAGGATCGGTCCGGCCGTCGACGCCGGCGGAATGGACCCCGAGGAGCGCGCCGAGCGGCTGCGGGAGCTGAGCGCGGCGCTCGAGGCAACCGACCCGTATACGCACGGTCACTCGCGTCGCGTCGCGCACTACTCGGCGACGATCGCGAAGGGACTGCACCTGACACCTGAGCAGGTCTCCCGGATCCACACCGCCGCCACGGTCCACGACGTGGGCAAGCTGAAGACCCCGGCGAAGGTGCTCCGCAAGCCCGGCACGCTCACCGACCAGGAGTATCACCTGGTCCAGCGTCATGCGGTCGACGGGGCGGAGCTGGTCGCGGTGCTCGACGACCCCGACCTGACCCGGAGCGTCCGCCACCACCACGAACGGCTCGACGGCAGCGGCTATCCCGACGGCCTGGAGGGGGAGCAGATCCCCCTCGGGGCGCGAATCATCGCCGTCGCCGATACGTTCGACGCGATCGCCTCGACGCGCCCCTACCGGAGCGCGAGAACCCATCGCGAGGCGCTCACGGTGCTCTCGGGCGAGGCCGGAACGCACCTCGACCCGAAGGCCGTGCGGGCCTTCGTCGGCCACTACTCGGACTCGCGGCCACTTGCGGTCTGGACCGTCCTGGCGGCAATGCCGGAGCGGATCGCGGCCGCGTTCGGTGGGGCGGTCAACGCGGGCAGCGCCGCCGCCGCGGGAATCGCCGTCGCCGCCGTCGCGGCAGCGGGGTCGACGGTCGCGGATCCGGCGCGCGCGGCCGACGCGGCTCCCACCGCCGCGTTCGCCGAAATCGCCGCTGTGTGTGAGATTCCGGAGGCGTTGGCGGATGCGCCCGATTCGCATGCGCGGCCGGCGAGCCGCGCCCGGGCCGCGCCGCCCCGGCGAGACGCGAGGGCAGCTCCCGCAGCGGGATCCGCTCCGACCCTGACCGGCACGGCCGTAAGCGCCGGCACCGACGCGCCGGCGCCTGCCGCCGCCGTCCCTGACGACGGGGGCCAAGCGCCGCCGAGTGAGGCGGCGCCGGCCGAGGCGCCGCCCGGCTCCAGCTCGAGCGGATCCCCGCCGCCCGCGCCGCCGCCGAGTTCCACCGAATCGGAGCCGCCCGCGCCGCCGCCGACCGAGCCGCCGAGCGACGCGCCACAGTGCACCGGGCTGGACGTGCTCGCCGGCCTTCCGCCGCCGCTCTGCAACCTCCCGTAGCGGCGGCTAGTCCGAGTCGGGCCCGAGCACCCGGCGCTCGAACAGCGTCGAGAGCACCACCTGGGTCTGGGTGCGGATCACGCCCGGGGTATCGCGGATGCGCTCCAGCGCCTCCTCGAGGTGCTGGGTGTCGGCCGCCCGCAGGTGGAGGATCGCGCTCGGGGCGCCGGCGATCGTATAGGCGGCCTCGACCTCGGGGTATTCGCCGACCGCCCCGCTGACCTCGTCGCCCGACATCCCACCCTCGCAGAACAGCTCGACGAAGGCGTGGGTGTTCCAGCCGATCGCGGCCGGGTCGACGTTCGCCGAGTAGCCGCGGACGATCCCGTCGCGCTCGAGCCGGTCGACCCGGCGCTTGACCGCCGGGGCCGAGAGGGCGACGTGCCCGCCGATGTCCTGGAACGAGCGCCGGGCGTTCTCTCGCAGCAGCGCAATGATTCGGTGGTCGATTTCGTCCATTCAGGCGACCGACTGTGTGTCTGACGCAACGAACAGCGCTTGAGAAGCATCCATCAATGGTTGATCATAAACAGAGGTCAGGACCGGGTCTACAGAAGGAGCGAGATGGCGACCGAGACCGCACCGCGGGCACCCGCGCTGGCGACCGACGAAATGCCGCTTCTCGGCATCGACCACGTCGAGCTCTACGTCGGCAACGCGACCCAGGCCGCCTACTGGTTCACGCACGCGCTCGGCTTTCGCGAGAGCGCCTACGCCGGGCTCGAGACCGGCGTCCGCGACCGCGCCTCGCACGTGCTCGAGCAGGGACGCGTGCGCTTCGTGCTCACCGCGCCGCTGCTCGGCACCAGCGAGATCGCTCGCCACGTCGGCGCCCACGGCGACGGCGTCAGGGTGATCGCGCTCGCCGTTCCCGACGCCGAGCACGCCTATCGCTACGCGGTCCAACACGGCGCCCGCGGCGTCCGCGAGCCCTGGGAGGACTCCGACGAGCACGGCTCCGTGCGGATGGCGACCATCGCGACCTACGGCGAGACCCTTCACACCTTCATCGAGAGGAACGGCTATGCGGGGGCGTTCCTGCCCGGCTTCGCCGCCACCGAGGCGGGTGGCGGCGACGCCGGGCTGTTCGCCGGCATCGACCACGTCGTCGGGAACGTCGAGCTCGGCCGCCTCGACGAGTGGGTCGGCTACTACGAGCGCGTCTTCGGCATGACCGAGATGATCCACTTCACCGACCGCGACATCTCGACCGAGTACTCGGCGCTGATGTCGAAGGTGATGGCGGACGGCAAGGGCCGGGTCAAGTTCCCCATCAACGAGCCCGCGGAGGGCAAGCGCAAGTCGCAGATCGAGGAGTACCTCGAGTACTACGGCGGCCCTGGCGCCCAGCACATCGCCCTGGCGACGACCGACATCGTCGCCACCGTGAAGGAGCTGCGCGAGCGCGGGGTGCGGTTCCTCAAGACTCCGCGGAGCTACTACGACGAGCTGCCGGGGCGGATCGGCGAGATCGACGAGGACCTCGCCGACCTGGCCGAGCTCGGGATCCTCGCCGACCGCGACGACGAGGGCTACCTGCTGCAGATCTTCACCCAGACGATCGGCGACCGGCCGACCGTCTTCCTGGAGGTGATCGAGCGCCACGGCGCCCGCGGTTTCGGCGAGGGCAACTTCAAGGCCCTGTTCGAGGCGATCGAGCGCGAGCAGGAGAAGCGGGGGAACCTCTGATGCGCTACCACCGGCTCGGCGACGTCCCGGCCAAGCGCCACACCCAGTTCCGGACCAACGGGCGCCTGCTCGTCGAGGAGGTCATGGGCTACGAGGGCTTCTCGGGCAACGAGTCGATCCTCTACCACGTCGAGTCGCCGTGCCGGATCGCCGATGCGGGGAAGTTCACCCCGATCGAGCACCGCGAGTGGGTGCCCGACGCCCACGTCCACCGCCACCTGCAGACCGCGTCGGTCGAGGCGGGAGGCGACCCGGTCTGGGGCCGCCGCTGCCTGATGTGGAACGCCGACCTGGAGGTCTCGCTCTGCCGCCCGACCGAGGCGACCGAGGTCTTCTACCGCGACGGTGAGGGCGACGAGGTCTTCTTCGTCTGCGAGGGCTCGGGGACGCTGGAGACGGTCTTCGGGAGCCTGCCGTTCCGCGAGCACGACTACGTGGTCGTCCCGCGTGGAACGACGTACCGCTTCGAGCTCGACGACGGGCCGCAGACCTGGCTCTGCCTGCAGACGCCGGGCGAGATCGAAACCCCGAACCGCTACCGCAACCGCTACGGCCAGCTCCTCGAGTCGGCGCCCTATTCGCAGCGCGACTTCCACCCTCCGGCCGACTTGGAGACCCACCGCGAGCGGGGTGAGTTCGAGCTCGTCGTCCGCGTCCGCGGCGGCCACCAGCGCTACACGCTCGATTACCACCCCTTCGACGTCGTCGGCTGGGACGGCTACGTCTACCCGTACACGTTCAACGTGCACGACTTCGAGCCGCGGACCGGGCGCCTGCACCTGCCGCCACCGGTGCACCAGACGTTCCAGGGGCCGAACTTCGTGATCTGCTCGTTCTGCCCGCGCGAGCTCGACTACGACCCGCAGGCGGTGCCGATCCCGTACCACCACTCGAACCTGCAGTCCGAGGAGGTCATCTACTACGTCTCCGGCGAGTTCGGCAGCCGCAAGGGGATCGAACAGGGCTCGATCACCGTCCATCCCTCGGGGCTTCCGCATGGGCCCCAGCCCGGCCTGGTCGAGAAATCGCTCGGCATGCGCCGGACGGAGGAGCTGGCGGTGATGTGGGACACGTTCAAGCCCCTGCGGCTGACCGCGCTCGCCGCCGAGCTCGACCGGCCCGAGTACGCCTACTCTTGGCGCGACGAGGCGCCCTCGCCGGTGGCGCAGTCGACGACCGGGTAGGAGGGGGAAGGATGTTCGAGGAGGCACAGCTCTACTCGCCGGTCACGACGGCCGATGACGGCTCGGTCACCGTCCACCTCGCCGACGACCACCCCGGCAAGACGGATCCCGACTACCAGGCGCGGCGCAACGAGATCGCCGCGGCGGCGCTCGAGTGGTCGCGAGGAGCCCCGATTCCGCAGATCGACTACACGGACGACGAGCAGGAGGTCTGGCGCACCGTCCAGCGCGAGCTCGCGCCGAAGCACGCCCGCTACGCGTGCACGCCGTTCCTGGAGGCGAAGGCCGCCCTCGACCTGCCGGACGAGCGGATCCCGCAGCTCGACGAGGTCACCGAGCGGCTGCGCCCGCTGACCGGCTACGAGTACGTGCCGGCCGCCGGGATCGTCCCGGTGAAGGAGTTCTACGGCTGCCTCGCCGACCTCGAGTTCCACTCCACGCAGTACATCCGCCACCCGTCCGCACCGCTCTACACGCCCGAGCCCGACCTGATCCACGAGGTGATCGGACACGGCAACCTGCTCGCCGACCCCCAGTTCGCCGAGCTCAACCGGCTCGCCGGCGAGGCGGCCCGCCGCGTCCACACCGACGACGCCGTCCAGTACGTCGCCGACGTCTTCTGGTTCACGATCGAGTTCGGCGTCGTCTGGGAGGGGGGCGAGCTAAGGGCCTGCGGCGCGGGGATCCTCTCCTCCTACGGCGAGATCGAGGAATTCCGCGAGATGGAGATCCGCCCGATCGACTTCCACCAGATGGGGACGATCGACTACGACATCACCCATTACCAGGAGGTCCTCTTCGCCGCCGAGTCGATCGACCACCTCGTCGACTCCGTGGGTGACTTCTTCACCGAGTACGACGACGAGACGCCGGAGCGGCTGGCGCGTGCCGCCGCGGCGGTCTCGCCCTGAGCGCTACTCCGATCGGCCCAGGGCGGCGAGGGCTTCGGCCCTCGTCTTGAAGACCCTCAGGAACGTCGCGCGCCCGTCACGCACCGTCCAAACTTGGACGAGGTCGCGATCGAGCGGCACGCCGCTCTCGCGCATCTTGGCCGTTTCGTGGAGCACCACGACGACATGGTCGCCGGCGTCGACCAGCTCCTTCGGCTCTGCCGAGTAGTCGGTCCAACCCCTCATGTAGACCACGAGCAGGTCCTCCACGAACGCATCACGCCCGCGACCGTGGTTCGGAACGTCGGGGAGGGGGTAGGTCGAGATGTCCCAGCCGATGTCGGCGTCCGCCGTTGCGCGCCAGCCGTCGAGATCGCCGCGCAGAAACAGCTCCATCCCACGGCGCACCACTTCGACGTTCTCGTCTGACATCGAGACGCCGATTATCCTCAGCGCCGCCGGCGCTCGACCATCAACGCGTAGCGGAGCTCGGCATCGCGGCGCAGCCGCGAAAGGCGCGCCCGCTCCTGCGGATCACCCGACGCGTCGATGAGCGCGCCAAGGCGCACGACGTCCGTGCGCGCCTCGAGCTCCGGCGGCAGGCACCCCGCATTTCGAAGGACCCGGTAGCCCATCCGGAGCTCGGCCGGGACCCGTGCCAGCTCATCGCGCGCGAGCGGCCTGCCGCGACCGGGCAGCTCGTCGAACACTCCGTCCGCGATCGCGGCGCGGATCTTCGACTCCGCGAGCAGGGTGAACGCTGACATCGCTGCGAACGCTACGTCTTCAGCTTCAGCTTCACCCTCTGCGTCTGGCTCGCGGGCGTGCCGCCGGTGGGCGTGTAGGTGATCGTCACCTTGACCTTCACCTTGCCCTTCTTCTTCAGCCTCTTCTTTGCCTTGGCCTTGGCCTTGACCTTCAGGTTCACGGTCCCGGCCGCGGAGACCGGCTTGGTCGCCGCGCGCTTCTGGGACTTCACCTGCTTGCCGGTCAGGGTGAGCTCGCCCGGGCCCGGGACAGTGACCGGAATCTTCGCGGTGCCCTTCTTCGTGTTGCGCTTGACCTTGCCGGTCGAGAACGCGTTCGAGGGCGGGATGGCCTGCTGCGCGAACGTGGCGGTCACCGACTTGGCGGCATCCATGGTCACTGCGCACGGGCTTGTGCCGGCGCAGCCGCCGCCCGAGAACCCCGTGAAGTCGGTGTTCGCGTCGGGATGGGCGGTCAGCGTGACCGACGTCCCATCGGCGTAGGAGTTGCCGCAGTCGGTGTGCGAGCCGGGCGTGTTGAGACCGCAGTCGATCCCGGCCGGCGCCGAGTCGACGAAGCCCGATCCGCTGCCCGCCGTCGTCACGGTGAGTTGCCGTTGGGTCTGCGCGAAGGTCGCCGTCACCGACCGAGCGGCGGTCATGCTCACCGTGCAACTGGGTACGGAGCCGGCGCAGCCGCCGCCCGTGAACCCCGTGAAGTCGGTGTTCGCGTCGGGATGGGCGGTCAGCGTGACCGACGTCCCATCGGCGTAGGAGTTGCCGCAGTCGGTGTGCGAGCCGGGCGTGTTGAGACCGCAGTCGATCCCGGCCGGCGCCGAGTCGACGAAGCCCGATCCGCTGCCAGCGGTCGTCACGGTTAGCTGCCGAGGCGGTGCTGCCCCGCAGGTTGGCTCCTTGAACCGCCCGACCTTGGTGCTCCACGTGCTGCTTGACGTCGCGGTGTAGTACTCGTTCGTGTACCAGAAGCTGCAATCGTCGGCAGGGTCGACGCTCATCATGCTGTAGTCGCCCCAGCGGTTGGAGGAGCTGGTCTGCGAGCCGCCGCCGGCCTGCAGCGTCTGCTCGGCCTGCAGGGTCCCGAGCGGATCACCCGGAGCGCGGGTCGCATAGCGGATGCCCGGTGACACCGAGCCGCTGGAGACGGAGTAACCGAGCGCGATGTTGCCGTCCTGGTCCATCGCGATTGAGCCCATGAACCGATGCAGGGTCGTGCCCGGCGCGTGCGTGCCCTGCTGGAACAGCGTGTAGCCGCTCCCGGTGTTGCGAAGCTCGAACCAGCGGATCCCGGCGCGGTCGGAGCCGACGTCGACGGTGAAGTTGCCGAGGAGGACCTCGCGGCCGGGGAACCGCCGGTAGGCGAAGCGCTGCATCGGCCACTCGCTGACCGCGTCGAGCCCTTCCGCCGTGCCGGGCTGCGGAACGCAATCGAGGACGAAGAAGCCGCAGACTGTGTACGTGTACGGCGCGATCGGGATGTCGGTGATGTTCGAGAACGTGCTGTTGCCCGGGGTCGCGAAGTCGGGAGTGAGGCGGAACAGCTCGAGCCGGTCGGCGCCCCCGTGGAAGGTGTTGTCCTTGAACGTGTAGAACAGGCCGCCCTGTGACGTGGGGGCGGTCGGCCCGTCGACGTCGGCTGGCATCAGGAAGTTCGTCTCGCCGGAGAAACTGATCGACGTCGCCGGATCACCGGCGAGCATCGCCGTGCGATCGAACGCGTAGGCCTTGTAGGTCGACTCGTTGGTGCTGACGTAGTAGCCGGTCGGCCAGACGCCGAGTTTGAAGTAGTCGGGGAATTCCGCGGTCACGAACCCATAGGTGAAGTAGGAGCCGGTCGGGTCCGCGGTCTGGGAAACCGCGAAGCAGAGCCGGTTGTCGAGCTGGAACTGGGCCAGCACCCAGCGGTTGGCCATCGGGTCGTAGAGGACCTGCGGATCGCCCGCATCGCTGGTGCTGCAGGAACCGGTGGTGGCCGGGAACAGCGTCGAGAGGTCGAAGGGCGCTGAAACCGCGGTCCCGGACTTGTTGAAGATCGCGACCTTGGTCGCGTTGACCATCTGGATGTAGTGGTTCGGACCGACGTCGCCGGTCGTGTCGGGCGGCAGGCAGCCGGCACAGGCTTCGGGGTTGCCGACGCCGTCGAAGGTCAGATTCGTCGCCGGGGTGCGGCCGTTGGCGCCGCGGCCGTCGGCCAGCGGGTCGGCTCCGCGGTCGCCGGCGCTCGTCCCGCGGGCCGCCGGATCCGGATTCGACCGCGCGACGGCGGCCCCGGCGGAGGAGCTCGAGTCGGCGGGGGCGAGATCGCGAACCGCGGGGCTGACGCCGAGGTACTCGCCGTCGACCACCTCTGGGCTGCGCTGGCCGCTCGCGCCGGCCGAGCCGAGGGAACTGCCGAGCGCCGCTGCGAGAGCGATCGCAAGGGTGATCGCGAACGTCCACCGGACCTTGAGCATCTGGAGCCTCCTGTACCGATCCGCTGCGCTGCCTAGCGCTATCCCTTCAGCTTGAGCTTCACCTTCTGCGTCTGGCTTCCGGGCGTGCCGCCGGTGGGGGTGTAGGTGATCTTCACCTTGACCTTCACCTTGCCCTTCTGCTTCAGCTTCTTCTTCGCCTTGCCCTTGGCCTTGACCTTCAGCTTCACGGTCCCCGCCGCGGCGACCGGCTTGGTCGCCGCGCGCTTCTGGGACTTCACCTGCTTGCCGGTCAGGGTGAGCTCGCCGGGGCCCGGAACGGTGACCGGGATGGTCGCCGTGCCCTTCTTCGTGTTGCGCTTGACCTTGCCGGTCGAGAACTCGTGCGACGTGTACGTCGCCGTCACGGTCGTCGCGGCGTCCATGGTCACCGTGCACGGGCTCGTCGAGCAGCCGGCGCCGGTGAACCCGGTGAAGTCATTCCCCGCGTCGGGGTGGGCGGTCAGCGTGACCGCGGTCCCGGACCCGTACGCCTCGGTGCAGTCGGTGTGCGCGCTGGGCGTGTTGTGGCCGCAGTCGATCCCGGCAGGGGCCGAGTCGACGAAGCCCGACCCGGTGCCCGCGCCCGTCACCGTCAGGGTCTTCGGCGAGGGACAGGTCGGCTCCTTGAAGCGCCCGATACGCGTGCTCCAGGTGCTGGTCGAGGTCGCCGTGTAGTACTCGTTCGTGTACCAGAACGAGCAGTCGTCGGCCGGGTCGACGTTCATCGCGCTGTAGTCGCCCCAGCGGTTGAAGGTGCTGGTCTGCGAGCCGGCCCCGGCCTGCAGCACCGCCTCGGCCTGCAACGTGCCGGGCGCATCCCCGGGCGCGCGGGTCGCGTAGCGGATGCCCGGGAACACGGACCCGCTCGACACCGAGTACCCGAGCGCGATGTTGCCGTCCTGGTCCATCGCGATCGATCCCATGAACCGATTCAGGCTGTCGGCCGGAGCGTGGGTGCCCTCCTGGAAGAGGCCGTAGCCGCCGCCGGTGTTGCGCAGCTCGAACCAGCGGATGCCCGCGCGATCGGAGCCGACGTCCACGGTGAAGTTGCCGAGCAGGGCCTCGTGGTCGGAGAAGCGCCGGTAGACGAACCGCTGCATCGGCCACTCGCTGACCGCGTCCACGCCCTCGGCGGTGCCGGGCTGCGGGATGCAGTCGAGGACGAAGAACCCGCAGACGGTGTACGTGAACGACGCGATCGGGATCGTCCCGATGTTCGCGAAGGTGCTGTTCGCCGGCGTGCCGAAGTCCGGGTTGAGCTGGAACAGCTCGAGCCGGTCGGCGCCGCCGCCGTGCCCCGGGAAGGAGTCGTCCTTGAAGGTGTAGAAGAGGCCGCCCTGCGCGTTGGGCGCGTTCGGCCCATCGACGTCGGCGGGCAGCAGGAAGTTGGTCTCGCCCGGGAACCTGACCGCGTTGGCCGGATCCCCGGCCAGCATGGCGGTGCGGTTCAGCGCGTAGGCCGTGTAGGTGGACTCGTTGGTGCTCACGTAGTAGCCCGTGGGCCAGACCCCGACCTTGAAGTAGTCCGGGAAGTCCGGCGTCGCGAACGAGTAGCGGTTGTAGGTCCCCATCGGATCGGGGGTCGTCGAGACCGCGAAGCACAGCCGGTCGTCGACCTGGAACTGGGCCAGCAGCCAGCGGTCGGCCAGCGAGTCGTAGAGCACCTGAGGATCGCCGGCGTCATCGGTGCTGCAGCTCCCGGAGGTGAACAGCGTCGAGAGATCGAACGGGGCCGCAAGCGGGGATCCGGCCTTGTTGAAGATCGCGACCTTGGTCGCGTTGACCATCTGGATGTAGTGGTTCGGGCCCACGTCTCCGGTCGTGTCGGGGGGCGAGCAGCCGCCGCAGGCGAGCGGGTTGCCGACCCCGGCGAACTCGAGATTCGTTGCCGGGGTGCGGCCGTTGGCGCGGCGGCCGTCGGCGAGCAGCGGATCGGCTCCGTCGTCGCCGGCGCCGGTTCCGCGAGCGGCCGGATCCGGATTCGACCGCGCGACGGTCGCGCCAGAGGAGGAGCTCGAGGCGGCGGGAGCGAGGTCGCGAACGGCGGGGCTGACGCCGAGGTAGTCCCCGTCGATCACGTCCGGGCCGCGCTGTCCGGACGCGCCGGCAGAGCCGAGGGAACCGCCGAGCGCCGCTGTGAGCGCGACGGCGAGCGTGACCGCGAACATCCGCCGGACCTTGACCATCTCATTCCTCCCGTGACGCGGATCCCCTATGCCCCCCGATCCTTTCATATTCCGGCAAGGGCGGGCAGGGCCTATCCTCGATCGTGTGGAGCCGCTTCGCGACGCACACGGCCGCCCGATCACCGATCTCCGGGTCTCGGTCACCGACCGCTGCAACTTCCGCTGTCGCTACTGCATGCCGGCCGAAGGAATGCCGTGGCTGGATCGCAATCAGCTGCTGACCTTCGAGGAGATCGCCCGCCTGGTCGGGGTCCTGGCTCGGCTCGGGATCACCGACGTGCGACTGACCGGCGGCGAGCCGCTCGCCAGGCGCGAGTTCCCGGCCCTCGTCTCGATGCTGCGCCGGATCGACGGCATCCGCGACCTCTCGGTGACCACGAACGGCTACCTGCTCGAGCGCGACGCCGCGGCGCTCGTCGACGCCGGGATCGACCGCGTCAACGTCTCGATCGACTCGCTCGCGCGCGACCGCTTTCACGAGATCACCCGGCGCGACGCGCTCCCGCAGGTGCTGCGCGGCCTCGAGGCGATCGCAGCCTACGAGCGGGTCCGCCCGATCAAGGTCAATGCGGTGGCGATGCGGGACTTCACCGAGCACGAGGCGCTCGCGTTCGCGGGGTTGGCCAGATCCACCGACTACCAGGTCAGGTTCATCGAGTTCATGCCGCTGGACGGCGACCGGGCCTGGAGCCCCGACCAGGTGCTGACCGGGGAGGAGGTCCGGCGATTGATCGACGCCGTATACCCGCTCGAGCCGCTGCCGCGCGAGCCGCACGCGACGGCGCGCGTCTTCCGCTTCGCCGACGGCAGGGGCGAGGTCGGGTTCATCAACCCGGTCTCCGAGCCGTTCTGCGCCGATTGCAACCGGATCCGGATGACCGCGGAGGGTGAGCTGCGCACCTGCCTGTTCTCGATCCGCGAGACCGACCTGCGCGAGCCGCTGCGCGCCGGCGCCTCGGACGCCGAGCTCGAACGGATCATCCGGGACGCGGTCTGGCGCAAGGAGCTCAAGCACCACGTCAACGAGCCCGGCTTCGTGCCCCCGCCGCGGACGATGAGCGCGATCGGCGGCTAGCCCGCCGCGAGCGCCGCGAGCGCGGCCTCCCTGCTGCCGAAGTACTCGAACCGCACCGCCTTGCCGCTGTGGAGCGTCCAGACCTGTGCCGTGCGCGAGGCGATCTCGGCGCCGCTGGCCGCGCCACGAGCGCGGTTCGCGACGACCGCGATCACCTTGTCCCCGTGCTCGATCAGCTCCTCGGGTTCGACCGAGAGCTCCCGCCAGGCCTCGCGGATCCGCTCAGCCGCCGCGATCGCCTGCTCGCGCCCGTGTGCGACCCCGGGCTCGATCGGCCGGCGCGTGTAATCGGCCACGAAGTCCTCGGCGAGGAAGGCCTCCGCCGTTTCGTGATCGCCGCGGTTGAAGGCGTCGTAGTAGGCGCGCACCGCCGCGACGTTCTGTGCCGACATCGCCGTCCTTACGAACCGGTGCGCTTCACCATCACGGATGTCGCCTTGACCATCGCGGTCGCCTCGACCCCCTCGGCGAGCCCAAGCTCCTCGACGGCGTCGCGGGTGATCACCGCGGTGATCACGTGTGGGCCGGCCTCGATCTCGACGAGCGCAGTCACGCCGTCGACCTCGACCCGCCGGACGACCCCGGGAAACTGATTGCGCGTCGACAGTTGATCCACCATGAACAAACCCTAGGCCAAGCCGCATACTCCCGCAGCGACTGTCGACCGGATGGAGGACCAATGAACGCACGCGAGTGGATCGACGCCTTCGCCGCCGAGATCGGCGCCGATCGGCCGACCGACGACGAGCTGAAGCGGATCCTCGACCTCGCCGCGACCGCCGCTCACGACTCGGAGCGGATCGCCGCTCCGGTCGCATGCTGGCTCGGCGGGACCGTTGGAGCCTCGCTCGAGGAGCTGCAGGCGGCGGCGGAACGCGTCGGGGGCGACTCGTCCGTCGACGACTCGACCTGAGCTATCGTGCGCCCCGGTAGGGAGAGTGCGCGAACCAGTCAGCAAAGCCAGGGTGATCGTCGGCGGGGCAGCAGCCCTCCTCGCTCTCGTGCCCGGGGTCGCCCCCGGCGCGATCCAGGTCGAGCCGAGCCCGGACGGCGCGCACGTCTACTTCACCACCGAGCAGTCGCTCCTCGGCCTCGACACCGATTCGCGGGTGGACCTCTACCAGCGCTCAGGCGGCGCCCTGGGCCTCTCGTCGCAGGGCCCGGCCGGATTCAACGGGCCGTTCGACCTCGACGCGAACCCCTGGTTTGGCTTCGACAGCGGCGCCGCGATCTTCGCGACCGCGGAGCCGCTCCTGAGCGCCGACACCGACTCGGCGATCGACATCTACCGGCGCCTGGGCGGCGAGACGACGCTCGCCTCCCAAGGGGGCTCGTTCAACAACCCCAACGACGCGCACCTGTTCGGCGCTACCAGCGACGGCAAGCATGTCTTCTTCACCACGCGTGACCGGCTCAGCGGCCGCGACCAGGACGACGCCCTCGATCTCTACCGTCGCGAGCAGCCGGACAACACCGTCTGGCTGTCGCGCGGTCCCGCGGGCGTCCACGCACCGATCGACGTCACGCCGCAGGGCTTCGAGACCGGCGACGCGATCACGTCGACCTTCACGACGTCGGAGCGGCTGCTCAGCAGCGACACCGACAACTCGATCGACCTGTACGAGCGCTTCCAGCGGATCACGCGTCTGGTCTCCCAGGGGCCGAACGGCTTCAACGGCGTATTCGACGCGCTCGGCCCGGTGACGCAGAGCCGCGACGCGAGCCGCCTCTACTTCCGCACCGCCGAGCCGCTGGTGGCCGCCGACACCGACGCGTCGGCGGACCTCTACGAGCGTTCCGACGGCCTGACCACAACCCTGATCTCCCAGGGCCCGAACGGGTTCAACGGCGCCTTCGCCGCCTCCCCCGGGCGCCCCTCGGCTGACGGATCCCGGGTGCTGTTCACGACCGCCGAGCAGCTGGTCGGCGCCGACACCGATGACTGGCCGGACATCTACGAGCGGTCGGGGACGACCACGACGCTCGTCTCGCAGGGCCCGAACGGGTTCAACGGATCGTTCGCCGCCGATCTGCAGGGCCATTCGGCCGACGCGACGCGCGCGTTCTTCAGCACCAACGAGCAGCTGGTCGCCGCCGACACCGACGCCTCGGCTGACATCTACGAGCGGTCGGGGGCGACCACGACGCTCGTCTCGCAGGGCCCGAGCGGCTTCAACGGCGCCTTCGACGCAACCTTCGAGGACGTCTCGGCCGATGGCGCGCGCGTCGTCTTCACGACCTCCGAGCCGCTGGTCGCGGCCGACACGGATCCGGCGGTCGACGTCTACGAACGAGTGGGCGGGACGACGATCCTGCACTCGGCTGGCGCGGTGAACGGCAACGGCGACTTCGACGCCACCTTCGGCGGCTTCTCGCCGGACCAGGTCGTGTTCACCTCCAACGAACAGCTGATCAGCACTGACGCCGACCTGAGCACCGACGTCTACGCGCGTATCGGCGACACCACGCGGCTGATCTCGACCCCGAAGCCGGCTCCGCCGGCGCCGAGCCTGTCGACCGCGCCTGGCTCGCCGGCGAATGACAACGCCCCGGCGCTGCGGGGCACGGCCGAGGAGCTCTCGACCGTGACGTTGTTCGCCGCCACCGAGTGCACCGGACCCGCGCTTGCGAGCGTCACCGCCGCGCAGCTCGCCTCCCCGGGCTTCACCGTCAACGTCGCCGACGACTCGACCACCACCTTCACGGCCCGGGCGACCGATGCCAACAACAACCCCGGGGCCTGCTCGGCTCCGCAGGTCTACGTCGAGGACTCGACGGCGCCGAGCACCTTCAAGCGGCCGCGCCATCGCCGCACGCGGGACCGGACCCCGACGGTGCGCTTCGGCTCGACCGAGCCGGACGCGACCCTCCTGTGCCGCGTCGACGGCGGCGACCCGTTCGAGTGCGACTCGCCGCTGACGCTCGACCGCCTCTCCCTCGGGCGCCACAGGGTCAAGGTCCGCGCGATCGACGCGGCCGGCAACCCGGACCCAACCGCGGTGAAGCAGCGGCTGAAGGTGATCCTGCCCCGCTGAGCCCGGATCGCGCTATCGTCGCCGCGAGCCTCGATGGCCACCGAGGAAAAGGTCACCTACTGCCGGATCTGCGAGCCGCTCTGCGGGATGGTCGCCACGGTCGAGGACGGCGCCTGACCAAGGTCCGGCCCGACCCCGACCATCCGCTCTCGGCGGGCTTCGCGTGCCCGAAGGGGATCGCGATGACCGAGGTCCAGAACGACCCCGACCGGGTCCTGCACCCGCTGCGCCGCCGCGAGGACGGCTCGTTCGAGCGCGTCACCTGGACGGAGGCGCTCGACGAGATCGGCGAGCGCCTGGGGGCGATCCGCGACCGCCACGGCGGCGAGCTCGATCGGCTGGTACATGGGCAACCCGGGCGCCTTCTCCTACTCGCACCCGCTCTGGGTCAAGGGCTTCCTCGACGCGCGTCGGCTCGCCGCACTCCTACACGGCCTCCTCGCAGGACGTCTCCAACCGCTTCGCCGCCAGCTGCGTTCCTCTACGGCTCGCCGTTCATCGTCCCGATCCCCGACCTCGCCCGCACCGACTTCCTGCTCGTCGTCGGCGCCAACCCGCTCGTCTCGCACGGCAGCGTGCTGAGCGCGCCGCGGGTCAAGGACCAGCTGCACGCGATCACCGATCGCGGCGGGCGGGTCGTCGTCGTCGACCCGCGCCGCTCGGAGACCGCGCGCGCCTTCGAGCACGTCGCGATCGACCCCGACGGCGACGCCTGGCTGCTGCTCTCGATGCTCGAGGTGATCTTCGCCGAGGGGCTCGAGGACCGGCGCGCGATCGAGCGCCAGTCGACCGGAATCGAGGCGCTGCGCGCGCCTGGCCGCCGACCATCCGCCGGAGGCGACCGAGGGCCGCAGCGGCGTCGCCGCGCGCGACGGTCCGCACGCTCGCGCGCGACCTCGCCGCCGCCGAGCGCGCCGCCGTCTACGGGCGCACCGGCTCCTGCCTCGGGCGCAACGGGACCCTGGTCGCCTTCCTGCTCGACGCGCTCAACGTCGTCACCGGCAACCTCGACCGCGAGGGCGGGGCGATGTTCGGCGATCCGCCGATCGACTTCAGCCGGATCGCCGACATGACCGGGCTCGCCACCTACTCGAAGGTGCGCTCGCGGGTCGGCGACCTGCCCGAGGTGCTCGGCTCGCTGCCCGCCTCGGTGATGGCGAAGGAGATGACGACGCCCGGGCGAGGGGCAGATCCGGGCGATGTTCTTCTCCGCCGGCAACCCGGTGCTCTCGGTCCCCAACGGCGACGAGCTCGAGGCCGCGATCGGCGAGCTCGAGCTCTCGGTCGCGATCGACCTCTACGTCACCGACACCGCGCGCCACTGCGACTTCGTCCTTCCGGCGACGACGATGTACGAGCGCGAGGACTTCCCGCTGCCGTTCCTCGCCCTGTTCACGACCCCGTTCATCCAGATGACCGAGGCGGTGGTCGAGCCGCGCGGCGAGGCGCGCCAGGAGTGGGAGGTGATCGAGGAGATCGCCGCGCGGATCGGCGTCGTCCCGTCGAGCGTCCTCGCCGCGCGGCTGCTCGGCAAGGTGGGGATCAAGTTCTCGCCCCGCCGGCTGGTCGAGCCTGCTGCTGCGGATCGGGCCGAAGGGCGACCTGTTCGGCCTCCGCCGCGGCGGCCTCAACCTCGACCAAGCTGGCGCGACAACCCGCACGGGATCGTGCTCGCCGAGCACCTGGCGCCGGACGTGCTCCGCAACCAGATCCGCCACCGCCCGAGGCAGGTGCGCCTCGACCCGCCGGAGATCCTGCGCGGAGGCCGAGCGGCTCGCGGCCCGAAACGGCAACGAGCCCGACTTCCCGCTGCGGCTGATCGGCCTGCGCGAGCTGCGCTCGCACAACTCGTGGATGCACAACGCGCCGCTGCTGATGCGCGGCGGCCGCACCCACGCGGCGCGGATCCACCCCGACGACGCCGAGGCGGCCGGGATCGGCGACGGCGACGCGGTGCCGGATCACCTCCCCGCACGGCTCGATCGAGATCGCGGCGATGGTCACCGACGAGGTCAAGCGCGGCACGATCGCGGTCCCGCACGGCTGGGGCCACAGCGGCGGCTGGACACGTCGCCAACGCGGCCGGCGGCGCCAACGTCAACCTGCTCGCCTCCTCCGACCCCGACGACCTCGAGCGGCTCGCCGGGATGGCGCACCTGAACGGGATCCCGGTGCGGCTCGAGGCGGTAGATCTAGCCGAGGACGGCGCGGAGCCGGTCGAGTACGCGCAGCGCGCCTAGGTTGCGGCGGTTGTAGCCGTAGCGAAGGCCGCGCCGCGTGAAGTCGATCGGCCGGCAGCCCAGCGGCGGCTCGCAGCCGCCGTAGAGATTCGGGTGGATGCCGTCGTCGCTCACGCCGTGGTTGACGAGCCGCGGGCCCTGCAGCGACCGCCAGTAGTTCCAGAGGGGGACGCGGTAGTCGTCGGCGACCTCGAGCACGCGACGGTTGAATCTGACGACACGCCGGTTGCGGCCACGCCGATCGGTGCGGGGCGGGATCGTGCTGAGGACCGGGATCACGCCCGCCTCGAGCGAGCGCTCGACGATCGCCGCCAGGTTCGCCTGGTAGGCGTCGGCGCTGAAGCTCTCGAGATCGTTGGTCCCGTACATGACCAGCGCGACGGACGGGTGCAGGAGCCGGTACTCGCACGCCAGCGCGCTCAGCCCGGCGCAGCCCTTGGGCGGATCGTGCATCGGCGCGGCGAGCGCGTCCGCGGCGTCCCAACCGCTCACCGCAACGGCGCTGGCGCGCGAGAACGAGTTCGCGCGCCCGCACCAGACCGACGTGTACGTGCCCGGGAAGGTGTGGAGCCCGAAGTAGCCACGGGTGTCGCCGAGCGCCGACCAGCGACCCCACGCCGGCTCCGAGCAGGCGAGGTCCTGAAGGAAGGAGCCAGACTCGGTGATGCTGTCGCCGACCTTGGCGAACACATCGGGCTCGTTGCCGAGCGCGAGCCCGGTGGCGAAGACCTCGCGCACGTGCTCCCCGGTGTTACCGGCGAGCGGCGGGATCACCGGCGTCGTTCGCAGGCCGGCGGCGTATGCCGGCGCGGCGCCGACCATCAGCGCGAGGATCGCGACCGCGATCGCCCTCATCGAACCCGGCCGAAGTCCGAGTACACGTTGACCCGGCCGTCGCGGGCGAAGCCGCAGAGGGTCATCCGCCGGTCGTGGGCGAGCTCGATCGCGAGCGAGGTCGGCGCCCCGACCCCGACCAGGACCGGGCAACCGGCGACAGCCGCCTTCTGGACCAGCTCGAAGGCGAGGCGGCCGCTGACGCAGAGGACGAGCTCCGCCAGCGGGACACGACCGTCGAGCAGGGCCCGGCCGATCACCTTGTCGAGGGCGTTGTGGCGGCCGACGTCCTCGCGAACGCAGACGGGCTCGCCCGCGGCGCTGAACAGCCCGGCCGCGTGGAGGCCGCCGCTGCGCTCGAACGCCGGCTGGGCGAGCCGCTCCGGCAGGTCGGCGAGCAGCTCACGACCGACCCCGGGTCCGGGGCCCAGCTGGGGCGCGTGCACGCCGACCTCCTCGAGCGCCCCCTTGCCGCAGACGCCGCACGACGAGGTGGCGTAGAACGAGCGCCCGCCCGGCTCGCGCAGGAGCGGGCCAGCGATTTCGACGGCGTTCGCGGCAAGGTCGGCGGTGGGCCCCACATCGCGCGGGCCGTCGATCAGCCCCTCGCCGTAAAGGAAGCCGAGCGCCAGCTCCTCGTCGTGTCCCGGGGTGCGCATCATCACCGCGAGCGGTTCCCCGTCGACGCGGATCTCGAGCGGCTCCTCGACGGCGACCCGATCGACGACGCCGTCGTGCTCGACGCTGCGCAGCATCGCGGCGGGGTTGTCCATGCGGCAACGCTAGCCGCCGCGGCGCTCAGCCGCCGAGGTCAGCGGCGGCGCGCGCCTGCCTGTCCATCCCGCGACGAAGCTGCCTCGGGGTGAGCTCGCCGTCGACCGCCATTGCGCGGTAGCTGGTCCCGGGGCCGTTGATGCTCAGCAGGAAGACGCGGCGGTGTTCGGCGTCGAACTCCGTCACGACCGGCACCCCACCCCAGCTGACCAACCAGTTGTCTCCCACCTTCCGCGCGGATCCGCAGCACACCGAGAAGGTCGCCAGCGGATCCGCGTAGCTGTCGACGTACGTCGCGACGCCGTCCGCGATGCGGTAGATGACGACGCGCGGCCCCTCCCCGCCACCGTTGTCGTGCAGGCTGAGCTGCCCATGACCGAGCCAGCGGGCGTCGTGCTGGCCGGCCAGGGGATACGGGCGTCGATCGCCCACGACCTGCAGCGAGTTCGGTGTCGTGGTCCCGCCGAGCTTCCACTCGATCGCACCGGTCGCGCCGTCGATTCGGTAGACGGCGTCGGTGTGGCGGGCCGAGATGATGAAGTCGCCGTTGTCGAGCGGCTCGACCGAGTTGAGATGGGTGGTGTCGTAGGGCTCCGAATCGAGGTTCTCCCATCGATCGGCCGGCGTTTCCTCGAGGCCGATGTGCCCCTCGGTCGACCACTCGCCGACCAGCTCCCCACTCGGGGTCACGGTCTGGACAACGCCGTCATAGATCGACGCGTCCGAGTTCCCGTTGAAGGCGCTCGTGTCGACACCCGAGCGAGTCCGGTAGCTGAGCACCATGTAGTTGCCGTCCAGCCTCAGCTGGAGGTCGTGAACGTCGGTGGGCGAACCGATCGCGCGAACCTGCTCGACCACCCGGCCGCTTGGGCGGCGCAGCACGTAGGAGCCATCCGGATCGATGCCGACGCCGCCCTGGAACGTCGTCCAGGCGAACGTGCCGTCGGGGAGGACGCTGAAGTCGAATGGGCTCGGCTCGTCGCGCATCCACCAGATTGGCGCGCCCCGGCCGGTGAACACGACCGCGTACCCCGCCGTCCGAGCTTCGGGACCAGTCGACCCCGGCGTGACCAGATACAGAGCCGCCGCCGGGGTCCCATAGCGCTGGAACGTGTACGCGGGAAAGTCCTCGGGGAGACACCTGACGACGTACGTGCGCGCCGCGGCGTTCGGGCGCCGGGTGTGGATCCTGACCGCCTGGCCGGGCGTCATCGTCACGGTTGTCGTGCGCGAGCCGCCGCTCCACGGGCCCTTTCCGACGCGGGCACGCGCCCCGCGATCGAGTTCGATCCCCAGCCCGACGGGCTCATCGCAGTGGACGACGTAGTCGGTGTCGCGCTGGTGAAAAGCGGGTGCGATCGTCGGCGACGAGATTGATACCGAGGCCTTCGCCGGGGTCCCGGCGACGGTGATCGCCAGGCCGACGGAGGCGACCATGGCCGCTTTCCTCCTCGATCCCCGGGCCATCGCTGCGCAGGCTACCCGGCAGTGGGGCAGAAGAGGCGATCCCCCGCCCGGCGATCGGACGACGGCGCCGAGGACCCGCGAACATGCCAAGCGTGCTGCGCAAACCCAAGAAGCGGCCGACCCCGTCCAACTGGGCGAGCTGGAGGCCGTTCGGGCTCGGCGAGACCCGCCCGAACAACTACCGCGAGGTCTTCCGGGCGGCCTGGGAGAACCGCGACAACGCGCGTTACGCGTGGCGCATCCTGAGCGCAGGATGTTGCGACGGCTGCGCGCTCGGTACCAAAGGCCTCCGCGACTGGACTTTGAGCGGGACCCACGTCTGCAACGTCCGCCTGCGGCTGCTGCGGCTGAACACGATGGGCCCGCTCGACCCGGCGCCGCTCGCCGACGCCCGCGAGCTCGAGGGCCGCACCGCGGCGCAGCTGCGCCAGCTCGGCCGGCTCGCTCAGCCGATGCTGCGCCGCGCCGGCGAGCCCGGCTTCACCGCGGTCTCGTGGGACGAGGCGCTGGCGCTGGCGGCCGAGCGGATCGGGGCGGCGGACCCGGAGCGGGTCGGCTTCTACCTGACCTCGCGGCGGGATGTCGAACGAGAGCTACTACGCGGTCCAGAAGGCGGTCCGCGCGATCGGCACCAACTCGATCGACAACGCGGCCCGCGTCTGCCACTCGCCCAGCACGTTCGGGATCAAGGAGGCGCTCGGCGTCGGCGCCACGACCTGCTCGTACGCGGACTGGATCGGCACCGACCTGGTCGTCTTCATCGGCTCCAACGTCGCCAACAACCAGCCGGTGGCGACGAAGTACCTGCACCTGGCCAAGAAGGCCGGCACCAAGGTGGTCGTCGGTCAACCCCTACCGCGAGCCCGGGATGGAGCGCTACTGGATCCCCTCGACACCGGAGAGCGCGCTGTTCGGCACCCGGATCACCGACCGCTTCTTCCAGATCGCGATCGGTGGGGACATCGGCTTCCTCTCGGGGACCCTCAAGCACATGATCGAGAACGGCTGGGTCGACTCCAACTTCGTCGAGTTCCACAGCGCCGGGTTCGACGCGGCTCGCCGAGCAGCTCGCCGGCGCGAAGTGGGAGCACCTGGAGGCGGTCTCGGGGTCGACCCGCGACGAGATGCTCGAGTTCGCGCGGATCGTCGGGGAGGCCCGCAAGGCGGTGTTCGTCTGGTCGATGGGGGTGACCCAGCACACGACCGGCGAGGACAACGTGCGCGCGATCATCAACCTCGCGCTCTCACGCGGCTTCGTCGGCCGCGAGGGCTGCGGGGTGATGCCGATCCGCGGCCACTCCGGCGTCCAGGGGGGCGCCGAGATGGGCTGTTACGCGACCGCGTTCCCCGGCGGCGTCCCGGTCGGTGCCGAGAGCGCCGCCGAGCTCTCCGGCAAGTGGGGGTTCGAGGTCCCGTCCGAGCCCGGGAAGACTGCGCCGGAGATGATCGCCGCCGGCTATGCGCGGCGAGCTCGACGTCCTGTTCTCGGCCGGCGGCAACTTCCTCGAGGTCCTTCCGGACCCGAAGGCCGTCCGCGTGGCGCTCGTCGCGGATCGGGCTGCGCGTCCACATGGACATCGTGCTCTCGCCCCAGATGCTCGTCGAGCCGGCCGAGGCGGTGCTGTTGCTGCCGGCGGCGACCCGCTACGAGGGTCCCGGGCGGGGTCACCGAGACGATCGACCGAGCGGCGGATCATCTTCAGCCCCGAGATCCCCGGCCCGCGGATCGCGGGCGCGCGCCCGGAGTGGGAGGTGCTCGGCGAGCTCGCCGCCCGGGTGCGTCCGGAGCTCGCCGAGCGGGTCAGGTTCAGCCGACACCGGCCGCGATCCGCGCCGAGATCGGCAGCGTGGTGGAGCTCTACCGCGGAATCGAGGAGCTCGACGCGCGAGGGCGACTCGTTCCAGTACGGCGGGCCGCTGCTCTGCGAGGGCTGGCGAGTTTCCCGACCGCCGACGGGAAGGCGCACTTCACGCGTGCCGAAGATTCCGGAGCCGGTCGCCGACGACGGCCGCCTGGCGCTCTCGACCCGGCGCGGCAAGCAGTTCAACTCGATGGTCCAGCAGGCGAGGGACCCGCTCACGGGCGCGGGCCGCGAGGCGGTGCTGATCAGCGCCGCCGACGCCGAGCGGCTGGGCATCGCGGACGGGGGCGCCGTGATGGTGCGCTCCGACTTCGGCGAGCTCGCAGGGACGGCCCTCGTCGTCCCGATCGCCGCCGGCAACGTCCAGGTCCACTGGCCGGAGGCGAACGTGCTGATCGAGCGCGACCGGCTGCTCGCCCGAGGCGCGGATCCCCGACTACAACGCCCGGGTCAGCGTGGAGCCGGTGTCGCGCCCGAACGGCGGCTGATCGAGATCGAGAAGCGGCCGCTGGTGTCGCCGAGCAACCGCTCGGCCTCGGCGAGGTCCTCGGGCGTGTTGACGTTGAAGAAGATCCGCTCCGGGTCGCCGAACCGCGCGACCCGGTCCTCGGGGATCACGAAGGGATCGAGCGCGGCGACCGCGTCGCGCATCGCGGCGCCGGCGTCGAGCGATTCCTGCAGCTGATCGCAGACCTCGCGGCGAGTAGCGGCCGAGCAGGGGCTCGAGCCGGCCGTCGACCTCGCAGACCGCGACGGGCTCCTCGAGCTGGGCGAGCCAGGTGAGCAGCTTCGACGGGACCAGCGGCATGTCGCAGGCGATCGCGACGACGCCCGCGCCCGGCGCTGGCGCCGAGCGCGGTGACGATCCCGGTGAGCGGGTGATGGGGCTCGGAGGGCTCGCTGAGCACGCGGCAATCGAGCTTCGGCAGCGGCGAGTCGGGCTTCGCGACCACGATCGGGTCGAGCCCGGCCGAGCCGACCGCGCTGACCACCCGGCGACCAGCGGGCGGCTGGCGAGCTCGATCGATCGCCTTCGGGCTGCCCATGCGGCGGCTCAGCCCTCCAGCTAACACAGCGCCAACGGTCACGGGGCGTTTCACATACCCAGTCTCGCACCGGATTAGGCTCCGCCGGACGAAATGTCGGTTGAGCCGACTGGAGATCGAGGAGGCGCGCCGGCTCGTGCTCGAGCGCGCGCGGGCGCTCGGGACGGAGAGGGTCGGCGTTCGCGCGGCGCTCGGGCGGGTCCTCGCCGAGGACGTGACCAGCGCCGACTCCGTCCCCGGATTCGACAACTCGGCGATGGACGGGTACGCGGTCCGCGCCGCCGACACGGCGGGCGCGGGCGAGCGGCCGGCGCGTCTGGAGGTCGTCGACGAGTCGCGCGCCGGGCACCCGGCGACGCGAGCCCTGGCGGCCGGCGAGGCGATCGCGATCTCGACCGGCGCGATGGTCCCCGAGGGCGCCGACGCGGTGGTCCGGGTCGAGGACACGGACGGCGGGGCGGAGGAGGTCGAGGTCGGGGCGCAGGTCGAGGCCGGCAAGGACATCCGCCGCGCCGGCGAGGACATCGAGGCGGGGTCCACGGTCCTGCGCGCGGGTGCCGAGCTCGGCCCCGCGGAGGTCGGCGTGCTCGCCTCGGTCGGCCGCTCGGAGGTGCTCTGCGCGGTGCGGCCGCGGGTCGACGGTGCTGACCACCGGCGACGAGCTCCAGGAGCCCGGCGAGCCCCTCCGCCCGGGGGCGATCCGCAACTCGAACGCCCACTCGGTCGCGGCGCTCGTCGAGCGCGCGGGCGCCGAGCTGCTCGGCGCCGAGATCGTCGCCGACGAGCCCGAGGCCACGCGAGGCGATCCTGGCGACGGCGCTCGAGGGCGACCTGGTGGTCGTCTGCGGCGGCGTCTCGGTCGGCGAGCACGACCACGTCCGCCCGGCGGCCGAGCGAGCTCGGCGTCGAGCAGGTCTTCTGGCGGGTCGCGCTGCGGCCCGGTGCCCCGACCTACTTCGGCGTTGCGCGAATCCGGAGCGCTCGTCTTCGGGCTGCCCGGAAACCCGGTCTCGGCGATGGTCACCTTCCTGCTCTTCGCGCGGCCGGCGATTCGGGCGATGATGGGGGCGGCGGATGCGCGACGGCGAGCGCAGGCCACGCTGGCAGCGGAGCACCCCGCGCTCGCCATGCGAACCCAGCTCGTTCGCTGCCGCCTCGAGCTCTGCGACGACGGATGGCTCGCCCATCCGACCGGCCCCCAGGGCTCGCACGTGCTCACCTCGATGCTCGACGCCGACGCGCTCGCGATCCTCCCGCCGGCCGACGCGCCGTACCCGGCCGGCACGCGGGTCGAGATCGAGCTCCTGCCCTAGCCGTCCGCCAGGCCGACGGCGTCAAGCGCGTCGGAGCGCTCCATGATGCTCTCGATGCGGATCACCGAGTCGCCTCGGAAGGTCCACACCTGGTAGTAGCTCATCCGGACGGGCGCGCCGCTCCGTGGACCACTTGCCCGCTGCTCCACGTGCACGACGACGCTGTCGCCCGCGTCGTGGAACTCGTCGCCGGCGATCGTCGGGTCGGTGAAGTCCTGAAGGAAGTCGTCTTGCATGTAGCGGCGAATCGCGTCCATGCCGTAGTGCGGGCCCGACTCCGGGAACTCGGGCCGCAGGACCAGCACGATGTGGGGGTCGTAGAGCTCGACTCCGGCGCGGAAGTCCCCCTGGCCCCAGCGTTCATAGATCCGCCGCACCGTCTCGACGTTCTTCCCTGACACGCGGGCCAGTATCGCGGCTGGCGGCGACCTGCGATCAAGTCACGCTGCCGTTAGGGTGAATGCATGGGTGAGGCACCGAGACCGATCACCGGGCGCTGTCTCTGCGGCGAGGTCACCTATAGCGCCGACGCCGAGCCGGTCGTCCAGGCCGCCTGTCATTGCACGGACTGCCAGCGCCAGACCGGCAACCCGTTTTCGGTGATCGTCGGCGTCCCGGCCGAAGCGTTCGAGGTTCAGGGGGACACTCTGGCCTCTTTCGGAACGACCGGCGAGGATCATGGCGGCACGACCAACCGCAGCTTCTGCTCGCGGTGCGGCTCGCCCGTGTTCAGCGTCGCTGCGGTGATGCCCGAGGTCATCTTCATCAAGGCCGGCTCGCTGGACGACGCCTCATGGGTTGAACCGGCGGCCGAGGCGTGGACCAGCTCCGCCCAGCCCTGGTCGCCGCGCTTCGAGGGTGCGATGCAACTCGAGCGCGGACCGCAGTAAGCACGCCCTACGATGGCCTCGATGGAGGTCGAGGTTCGACTGTTCGCGGTCTTTCGCGAGCGCGCCGGGCGGGATCGGCTCGCGCTCGAGCTGCCCGAGGGAGCGACGGTTGCGGACGCGCTCGAGGCCGCCGCGCGCGAGCCTGGTCTCGACAGCCTGCTGCCCGCGATGCCGACGCGCGTCGCGATCAACCGCGAGTACGCGGGCGAGGAGGCGGTGATCGAGGCCGGCGACGAGCTGGCGCTGATCCCGCCGGTCAGCGGCGGCGCGACCGCGCCGGCGACGGTCCGCGTCACCGGCGAGCCGCTCTCGATCATCAACCTCGCGAACTCGGTCGGCCGGCCTGGCGCCGGGGCCGTGGTCGTGTTCTGCGGCGTGACCCGGGAGGTCGAGCGGCTCGAGTACGAGGCCTACGCTGAGATGGCCGAGCGGCGGATTGCGGCGATCCTCGACGAGGTGACAGCCGAGCACGGGCTCGAGGCCGCCGCCGCCGAGCACCGCGTCGGCTCCGTGCCGCTCGGCGAGCCGAGCGTCGTCGTCGCGGTCTCCGCGGCGCATCGAGAGGAGGCGTTCGCCGGGGCCCGGGCCGCGATCGACAGGATCAAGGCCGAGGCGCCGATCTGGAAGCGCGAGGTCGAGGGCGGCGAGGGGGAGTGGGTCGAGGGCACCCAGCCGCCGGTCGCCGACGACGCCCCGCGCCTCACGCACCTGGACGACGCCGGCAGCGCCCGGATGGTCGACGTCGGAGCCAAGGACGAGACGCAACGCCGGGCCCGGGCCGAGGCGCGGCTGCGGATGAGCCCCGAGACCGCCGCGGCGCTGGCCCGCGGCGACGCGCCGAAGGGAGACGTGCTCGGCACCGCCCGGATCGCGGGGATCGGTGCCGCCAAGCGGACGGGGGAGCTGATCCCGCTCGCCCACCCGCTGGCCCTCGACTTCGTCGACGTCGAAGGAACCGTCGACGCGGAGGCCGGGCTCGTGCGGCTCTCGGCGTCCGCGGGGATCACGGCTCGCACCGGGGTCGAGATGGAGGCGATGACCGCATGCGCGGTCGCCGCGCTGACCGTCTACGACATGGTCAAGGGGCTGGAGCGCGGGGTCTCGATCGAGGGGATCGAGCTGGTCGAGAAGAGCGGCGGGCGCAGCGGGGAATGGAAGCGAGACGGATGAGCGGGGCCGAGGACGGCTTCCGCGCCGCCGTGATCACGGTCTCGACCTCGAAGGCGCGCGGGGACGGCGAGGACGTCAGCGGTCCGGCGCTGGCGGCGTTCGCCGAGCGACTCGGCGCCGAGGTCATCGGCGTCGAGGTGATCCCCGACGAGCGCGAGCTGATCGCCGGCCGGCTGCGTTTCTGGTGCGACGAGGGCGGCTGCGAGCTCGTCCTGACCACGGGCGGCACCGGCTTCTCGCTCGACGACGTGACGCCGGAGGCGACCCGCGACGCGATCGAGCGCGAGGCCCCCGGCTTCACCGAGGCGATGCGAACCGCGTCGCGTGAGCACACCGAGATGTGGATGACCTCGCGCGGGGTCGCCGGCACGCGCGGCCGCTCGCTGATCGTCAACTTCCCGGGCAACCCGCCGGCGATCGACCAGGCCGGCGCCGCGCTCGAGAAGGCGATCCCGCACGCGCTCCGGCTGCTCGCCGGAGACCGCCACTCCCACTAGCCCCAGCGCAGCGGCAGCTCGTCGAGACCGTAGACGCCGTGGACGGAGTCGTACGCCGGCTCGCCGTCGAGCTCGAGCCCGGGCGTTCGCGGCGCCAGGTACGCGAGCCCCTGCTCGAGCTCCGCCCGCGCGAGGTTCGCGCCGAGGCAGTAGTGGATCCCGGCGCCGAAGGTCAGCGCCCGCTTGCCCGCGCCCTCGCGGGTGATGTCGAACGCCGCGCCGCCCGCGGCGGGCTCGCGGTTCGCGGCGTGCGCGCAGACGAGGACGATCGTCCCCTCCGGGAAGACCACCCCCCGGTGCTCGAACTCCTCGAGCACGATGCGGGCGGTGAACGGCGTCACCGGCGCGACCCGGATGACCTCCGACACCGCGTTCGCGGCGCGCTCGGGCTCGCGCGCGAGCAGCTCCCACTGATCCCGGTGCGCTGCGAACAGCCGCAGCGCGTGGGCGAGCTGCGATTGGGTCGTGTCGACGCCGCCGACGAGGACGTTCAGGACCAGATTGCGAAGCTCGGCGTCGTCGAGGCGGTCGTCGCCGTCGCGCGCGGCGATCAGGGTGGACAGCAGGTCGTCGCCGGGGGCCGCGCGCTTGTCGCCAATCAGGACATCGAGGTAGGCGTAGAGCTCCTCGCATGCGCGTTCGACCTCCTCGCGGTGCTCGGCCAGCGTGGGGCCGTCGAACTGCAGCTGAATCCAGCGCGACCAGGCGGCGAGCCGTTCGGCGTCCGCAGTCGGGGCGCCGACGACCGTCGCGATCGTCATCGCCGGGTACGGCTTGGTGAGCGCCGCGACCGCCTCGCAGCTCGTCCCGTCGATCGTCTCGAAGAGCTCCGCGATGAACCCGTCCATCACCGGCCGCCAGCGGTCCGCGGCCTTCGGGGTGAACGCGGGATTGACCAGGCTGCGCAGCCGCCGATGGTCCTCGCCGTCGATATGGAGGATGTTGCGGGCGACCTCCTCGCCGAGGGCCCCCTCCTTCATGTCGAACATCTCGGCGAGCGCCTTGCCCGGGAAGGTCGCCTGTTTCGAGCGCAGGAAGTGCTCGCCCGATTCGCGGTCGAGGACGACGTACCCGAGCTTGCCGCGCACGATCCAGCTCTGCTGCGCGAGCTCGGCCATGTGGTCGTCGAACTGCGGCCCGCGCAGGCTGGGGTCGAGCTCGTCGTACTCGGGCAGTTCGAGCTCTGCGAGAGCCTCGGTCACGGCCCTATCTTCCTACTTCGGATGCGCACCGGCCGCTACTCCTTCCCGTACGTCACCTACGACCCGCCCAGCGACGTTCTGTACGCGCGGATCACCCAAGGCCGCGACGCCTCGCGCGAGCGCACCGAGGAGGGGGACGTCTGGACGTTCGACTCCGACGGCCGGCCGACCGGGATGATCGTCGTCGAGCCGCGCCGGCGTTTCGCCCGCGACGGCGCCGTCTACGTGACGCTGCCGACGGGCGAGCGGGAGCGGCTGCAGGGGGTCGAGGCCGCGATGCGCGCTACTTGACGCCCTTGAGGCAGGTCAGATTCGTCGCGATCGTGAACGGCGTCATGTTCCCGGTCGTCTCGCTGTCGACGCTGATGAGCACGTGGTATTCGCCCTTGCTCTTCACGTAGCTGCCCTGTTGATAAACGTCGAAGCGACTCGGCACGACGCCGCCATCGATCACCTTCGAGCAACCGGTCAGCTTCACGTCGACGTTGGGCCCGATGCCGGCGGGCGGAGGGGCCGGATTGATCGTCGTCGGCGTGCTCGACTCCAGGTAGACGATCTTCGGCTTCTTCGTCGTCCCCCCGCTTGCCCCGCGCTTCGAGCCCGCGTTCGCCTTGCTCAGATCCACGCTTACGGTCGCAGTGGGCGGGCGTGAGTGCGTTCCCGTGCTGAGCGCCGAGGCGGCGGCGAAGGCCGTGCCCGCCACCGCGGTGAGGGCGACGAGTCCCGTGATCCACTTCCTGCTCATTCGTCATTCCTCTCTTCTAGGTTCGCTGCAAGTCGGCGTGAGTCTATGAGTGCAACACGGTCATCCACCGATCCGCTCGGTACCCTGATCGCTCCCGTGACGGGGCGGACTCTCGACGACGACCTTCGAGCCGCCGCGGCGCGCGACCCCGACCGAGCTGCGCTGATCACCCCTTCCGGACGGGTCTCATACGCGGAGCTGGACCGGCTGGTCGACGGCCTTACCGCGGGGCTTCGAGAGCTCGGTGTCGAGCGCGGGGACCGGGTCGCGATCGTGCTTCCGAACGACATCGAGACCGCGGTCGGCATCTATGGCGCCATCCGCGCCGGGGCGGCGTTCTCGCCTCTCAACCCGACCATCAAGCACGAGAAGCTCGCACACGTGCTGGTCAACTCCGGGGCCGCTGTCGTGCTCTGCGACGAGGAGCGGGCCCCGACTGTGCTGGCGGCGCGGGAGCGGGCCGGGGAGATCCGGGTGGTCACCGACGTTGCGGGCCTCGCCGCCTCAGCCGAGGGGCCGGCGCCCTCGCCCCCGATCAGCGTCGACCACGCCGCGGTCATCTACACGTCCGGATCGACCGGGGACCCGAAGGGGGTGACCCTTACCCACGCGAACATGACCTTCGCCGCCGACTCGATCATCGAGTACCTGGAGATGCGCGGCGACGACGTCGTCCTCTGCGGCCTGCCGCTCTCCTTCGACTACGGCCTCTACCAGCTGTTGATGTCGATCAGGGTCGGGGCGACGCTCGTGCTCGAGCCCGGGTTCGCCCTGCCGGGGCGGATCGTCAAGCTGCTCGACGACGAGGCGGTCACCGGCCTGCCCGGCGTGCCGACCATCTTCGAGCTCCTGCTGTCGCTTCCCCGCCTCGCCGACCGCGAGTTTCCCTCCCTTCGATTCCTCACGAACACCGCGGCCGCCCTTTCGGAGTCGATGGTGGAGCGCCTTCGCCGGACGTTCCCCAACGCCCGGCTCTACTCGATGTACGGGCTCACCGAGTGCAAGCGCACGACCTACCTTCCGCCGGACCAGCTCGACGCGCGCCCGACGTCGGTCGGCATCGCGATCCCGGGAACGGAGGTCTGGATCGAGGACCGCGACGGCAACCGGCTCCCGCCGGGAGAGGTGGGTGAGCTGATGATCCGAGGCGCGCACGTGATGCAGGGCTATTGGGGGGGATGCGGAGGCGACGGCAGCCTGCCTGCGTCCCGGCCGCTGGCCGTGGGAGCGGGTGCTGGCCAGCGGTGACCTCTTTCGCTCCGACGAGGAGGGCTACCTGTACTTCGTCGGGCGCGGCGACCTCGCCCTCGCCGACTCCTGACTCGCCGGGCTCGCGGCTCGGCCGACGGCTCACGAATACGCTCGTCTCGACGTTCCAAACCGAGAGCGTGAGCGCCATCGCGAAAAGCAGGGCCGTCCGGCGGCCCCCGTTTCAGCAGTTCCTCGACGCGCACCGTCGGCCGGTGCTCGCGTTCCTGCGGGCGATGGTCGGCCATCACGACGCGGAGGACTGCTTCCAGGAGACGTTCATCGCCGCGTTGCGTGCCTACGACCGCATGGACGGCGCCCATCCGCGTGCCTGGGTGATGACGATCGCCCGCCGGAAGGCGATCGACCATCACCGCGCGCGGGCACGCCGGCCCGAGCCCAGCGAGCGGCTGCCGGAGGTGGCGGCCCCCGACGACAACGGGCGCCTCGGCGACCTCGACGGCGCGGTCTGGGCGGCGGTCGCGGAGCTCGGCGAGGCGCAGCGGGCGGCGGTCGCGCTGCGTTACGCGGCCGATCTGCCCTACCGCGAGATCGCCACCGCCCTGGAGTGCAGCGAGCAGGCGGCGCGCAAGCGGGTCTCCGACGGGCTGCGTGCCCTGCGCGAGAACATCGATCGAGAGGAGGCGCGGCGATGAGCCGAGTCGAGACGAAGAGGATCGGGGAACTGCTGGGCGGCGGAGTGGACGAGGACGCGGCGTCCGCCGCGGAGCGTTTCGTGGCCCGCGCCGACCGGGAGGGACTGGTTGACGTGGCCTACGCGACCTTCGAGTCGCCCCTGGGCACGGGGCATGTGGCGGTCACCGACCGGGGCGTCGTCTCGGTCAGCCTGCCTGGCTTCGGCAGCGAATCCTTCGTCGAGCATCTGGCCGGGCTCTCCCCACGGGTGCTCGAGCTTCCGCGGCGCCTCGACCCCATCCGGCGTGAGCTCGACGAGTACTTCGAGGGCCGCCGGCGCGAGTTCGACCTGCCGCTCGACTGGCGGTTGGTGCGCTCGGAGTTCGCGAGCCGGGTCCTGCACGAGACGGCGAGGGTCCCCTACGGGGTCACGACCAGCTACGGCGAGGTCGCCGCCCGCGCCGGCAACCCGCGCGCCTTCCGCGCCGCCGGGACGGCGCTCGGTCACAACCCGATCCCGATCGTCGTCCCGTGCCATCGCGTACTGCGGGCCGGGGGAGTGCTCGGCAATTACGGGGGTGGGCCGGAGATGAAGGCGTTCCTCTTGCGGCTCGAAGGAGCGTTGGCCTAGTTTGCCCAGTTGACAAACGCACGGTTGTCACCTAGGCTGCCAACTATGCATATCGATCCGAACAGTCCGCATTCCCGGCTTACCAAGCGCCAGCAGGAGGTCCTGGACCGGCTCGAGCAGGGGATGGGGGCGAAGCAGATCGCGACCGACATCGGCGTCAGCCGCAACGCGGTGTACCAGCACATCGAGCGCCTGCGGAGGCAGGGGGCGCTCGCGCCGTCGTACACCCCGAGCGGACAGCCCCCGCGTCGCGTCGAGGCCGGGACGGTCGCCCTGGCGCCGAGCACGCCGCCGCGCGAGAGCTCGCTCTCCCGACTGCGCGAGCTCGCCCATTCCGGGGCCGCACCCGACGAGCCGGAATACGCGCACGCGATCGAGGGCGCGATCGCCTCCGGCGACGCGGTCGGCCTCGCCTACGAGCTGGGGCGCCTCGACGCGCTCGGCGAGGGCGGGCTGCCGGCGGATCTGGTCGAGTCGGCGCTGCGCCGGCTGTCGGCTCTGCGGGCCGTTGACTCGCCGACCGAGTAGGACATAATCAGCCGACACCCACTTCGAAGGAGAGGTCAGAGGTTCAAATGGTCGTAGCCATCATCATCGTCGGCGTACTGCTGCTGATCGGGTTGATCTACATCCTGATCCGCAACTCGATCATCGGCTCGCGGAACCGGGTCGACGAGGCCTGGTCCGGGATCGACGTTCAGCTCAAGCGACGCCACGATCTGGTCCCGAATCTGGTCGAGACGGTCAGGGGCTACGCGACTCACGAGCGCGAGACCTTCGAGAAGGTCACCCAGGCGCGAGCCGCCGCGATGCAGGCGACCGGGCCCGCGGAGGCGAGCCAGGCAGAGGGCCTGCTGAGCCAGGCGCTCGGCGGACTGCGGGTCGTCGCCGAGCAGTACCCGGAGCTGCGCGCGACCGAGAACTTCCAGCAGCTCTCGCGCAACCTCTCCGAGCTCGAGGACGAGATCCAGGCCTCGCGCCGGATCTACAACTCGAACGTGCAGGCCTACAACACGAAGATCCAGATCTTCCCGAACTCGATCGTCGCCAACTCCGGCGGATTCACCGCGCGCGAGTTCTTCGAGATCGAGGATCCGGGCGACCGCGAGGTGCCGACCTTCTCCTTCGGCGACCAGGCACCCGCGGCCGCCGCGCCGGCAGCCGCGCCGGCGGCGAGCACGCCGCCGCCCGCCGATCCGGCGCCGCCGGCTCCGCCGCCCGCGCAGTAGTCGTTCCACACGAAGGAGGCGACGCCCCGAGGCTGAACACCCCGGGGTGATCGTCGACTGCGCGCACTACCGCGACGGGGTTCGCCAGCACGAGGGCCAGCTGCCGCTCGACGTGGCGGCGAACTGCGTGGCCGGGGACGGCGACTTCGTCTGGCTCGGGTTGTTCGAGCCCACCGTCGCGGAGCTGCGCGAGGTCGGTGAGCTCTTCAACCTGCACGAGCTGGCGCTCGAGGATGCCTACGGCGCCCACCAGCGGCCGAAGCTCGAGGACTACGACGAGTCCTACTTCATCGTCCTGCGCCCGGCGCGTTACGACGACGAGAAGGAGGAGGTCGAGTTCGGTGAGATCATGCTCTTTCTCTCGCGGACCTACGTGATCGCCGTCCGCCACGGCGCCGCCAGCGAGCTCAAGGGCGTGCGCAAGCACCTCGAGTCCCATCCGGAGCTGCTCGAGTTCGGTCCCGCGGCCGCGGTCTGGGCGATCGTCGACAAGGTCGTCGACGACTACCAGCCGGTGGTGGAGGGCATCGACAACGACATCACCGAGGTCGAGACCGAGATCTTCAACGATGGGGCCGACGCGACCGCGCGGATCTACTTCCTCAAGCGCGAGGTGATCGAGTTCCACCACGCCACCGCGCCGCTGATGGCGCCACTGGAGTCGATCGAGCGCGGGGCCTTCCCGAACATGGACGACCAGCTGCGCCGCTACTACCGCGATGTCGCCGACCACGCCCGGCGGGTCGACGAGCAGGTCACCGCGCAACGCGAGCTGCTGACCTCGATCCTGGAGGCCAACCTGGCGCTGCTTGGCGTGCGCCAGAACGAGGTCGTGCGCGCGATCTCCGCCTACGCCGCGATCATCGCCGTGCCGACGTTCCTCGCCTCGATCTGGGGGATGAACTTCACCCACATGCCGGAGCTCGACGAGCCCTGGGGCTACTGGGTCGCGCTCGGGATGATGGCGGTCGCGGTCACCGTCCTCTTCGCCTTCTTCAAGCGGATTCGCTGGCTGTAGCTTTTTCGGCGTGGATGCGCTGATCAACGCGGGCGCGCCCGCGCTGCTGATCGTCGTCGCGATCGCCTACGCGCGTCGCGTCCTGACGCTCGCCGAGCGGGATACGCCGGTTGCGATCTGGCGCCAGATCTCGTTCGGCGCGGGCGTCGTGCTCCTGCTGGCCGCCGACCTGCCGCCGCTCGGCGACGTCGCCGAGGAGATCGTCGTCGCCCACATGGTCCAGCACCTGCTGATCGCCGATCTCGCCGGCCTGCTGATCGCGCTCGGGCTCACCGGGCCGATCCTTCAGCCGCTGCTGGCGCGGCGCCCGTTCTCGTATCTGCGCCTGCTCGGCAACCCCCTGATCGCGCTTCCGCTGTGGGCGCTCAACCTCTACCTCTGGCATCTGGGGGCCCTCTACGAAGGGGTCCTCGACAGCCCGCTGCTCCACTTCGCCCAGCACGCCTGCTTCTTCACCTTCGGGCTGGCGATGTGGCTGCCGCTGGTCGGCCCGCTTCCGAAGCCGTCCTGGTTCGGCGACGGCGCGATGCTGATCTACGTCGTCGTCGTCCGCCTGCTCGAGGCGGTGCTCGCCAACGTCCTGATCTGGTCGGGCTCGGTGCTCTATCCCGATTACGCGCCCGGTGAGGCGGAATGGGAGATCAGCCCGCTGGCCGACCAGGGGGCGGCCGGCAACGTGATGATGATCTGGACCGGGTTCGTGACCCTCGGGCTGTTCACCTGGCTCTTCTTCCGCGCCGCCAACCGCAGCAGCGAGAAGCAGGAACTGCTGGACCTCGCCGACGCGCATGGATTCGACCTCGACCCGAGCCGCGCCGCGCGGGCCGTGGCCGCGGGTCAGGGCGAGCGGCTGCGCGACCGGATCCTGAGCGGCGGCACTTGACGAACCGATTCCTCTACGTCCTGGTCTTCGTCGTCGGCACCGCCAGCCTCGGGGCCGAGATCGCCGCGGCGCGGCTGATGGCGCCCTTCTTCGGCGCCTCGACGATCGTCTGGGCGAACACGATCGGCGTCGTCCTCGTGGCGCTCTCGCTCGGGTACTGGCTCGGCGGACGGCTCGCCGACCGCCATCCGGAACTGCGCCGCCTCTGTCTCGTCGTGCTCGTCGCGTCCGTGTTGCTGGCCGCCGTTCCCCTGATCGCGCGCCCGTTCTTCGACCTCTCGGTGGACGCCCTGGACGACGTCGAGGCGGGCGCCTTCGTCGGCTCGCTGGCCGCCGTCCTCTTCCTGATCGCGATCCCGGTCGTGCTGCTGGGCACCTGCGCGCCCTGGGCGCTGCGGCTCGCGGTCGGCGACGTCGAGCACGCCGGGCGGACCTCGGGACGCCTCTACGCGATCTCGACCGTCGGCTCGCTGACCGGGACGATGCTCGCCGCGCTCGTCCTGATCCCATTCGCGGGCACCCAGCGGACCTTCCTGGCCTTCGCGCTCGCCCTGGCCCTGGTCGCGGCGATCGGGCTCGGCTGGCGCTACGTCGCCGTCCCGGTCGCGCTCGCGGCCGCGATCGCGCTCCCGGTGGGGACCGTGAAGGCGACCGACGGCGGCCGGGTCATCTACGAGGACGAGTCCGAGCAGCAGTACATCCGGGTGATCGAGCAGATCGACGGCGACCGGGTGCTGGAGCTCAACGAGGGCCAGGCGACGCACTCGATCCTGCCGGCGCGCGGGTACCTGACCGCCGACTACTGGGACTCGTTCCTCGTCCTGCCGTTCACGGCCCGCGAGCGGCCGCCGGGGCGGATCGCGATTCTCGGCAACGCCGCGGGGACGATCGCGCGTGAGTACGGGCGCTTCTGGCCGCGGACGGTGGTCGACGGGGTCGAGATCGACCCCGAGCTGACGGAGGTCGGCTACCGCTACTTCGACATGGGCTCGAACCCCAACCTGACCGTCCACGACGAGGACGCGCGTCCCTGGCTGCGGAGCGCCGACGACGACTACGACCTGATCGTCGTCGACGCCTACCGCCAGCCCTACATCCCGTTCTATCTGACGACGAAGGAGTTCTTCGAGCTCGCCCGGGACCGGCTCGCGCCGGGCGGCGTGGTCGTCGTCAACGTCGGCCACGCCGAGGGCAGCGACGAGTTCGAGAAGGTGATGGGGCGGACGATGGCGGCTGTTTTCCCGACCGTGCTCCGCGACCCGGCCGAGGAGACGAACACGCTGCTGCTCGGCAGCGAGGCTCCGGCGACGGCGGCGCGCCTGGCGACCGCCGCAGAGGAACGCATGCGCGGCAACCTCCGCGAGCTGGCGCTGATCGACGCCGCGCGGCTCGGCCCCCGGCTGCCCGGCGGCAGCGTCTACACCGACGACCGCGCCCCGGTCGAGTGGCTGATCGATCGCTCGATCCTCGGCTACGCGACCGACAACTGAGGGCGCCGGGCGCTTACCGCTCGCCGGATCGCGCAGCGCGGCCCCTGGCCCAACGCCACCAATACACGCCGAGGTCGCCCACGAAGGCCGCGAAGCGCCCGACCGGGCCGGTCAGCACCCAGGCGGCGAAGCGCTCGGGGCCGTTCAAGCTATTGCGGCGCGCTGGGCGAGGTCGCGGTCGGGATCGATCCCCCAGTGCCGCCCAGCCTCCGCCAGCTCCTCCGTCACCACCCAGCGGTCCGGCCGCTCCTCGCCCTCGTGGTCGGGGCTGGCGCCCTTGAGCGCCATGGACCCGGTGTTGTCGCCGATCTCGCGAACCTGCTCCACCGCGAGCGAGTCCAGCCGCTGCACGGGCAGGGACGCGAGCTCGCGGCGCTTGTCCTCGATCGGCCGCGCGCCGGGCCCGGCCTCCTGGATCAGGGTCGGTGCGGCGCAGGCGACCGCGTCATGGGCGAGGTTCCACTGGCACGCGAGCTGGATCGGGGTCAGCTCGGCGGCGGCGGCGATCGGGCGGATCAGGTCGAGCTTCAGGCGGCCGGCCTCGACCCAGCCCGATGGGCGGAAACGGCGGTGGTCGGAATCCGGGAAATCGTGACCGGGAAGGACGTCGTCCCAGAAGAGCCCGCCGTAGTCGACCACCCGGGTGATCACCCGGATCGCGTGCTCGGCGGCGGCATCGAGGCAGAGCTCGCCCGGCCAGGGCTCGAGCGGGTTGAGGATCAGCATCGCCCAGTCGAGCCGATCGCCGAAGCGCTCGAAGCAGTCGAGCAGGTCGAGCGTGAATCCGTTCGCGGGCCCGGGCGCGATTCCGATCGCCGCCGTCAGGCCCGCGTCGCGCAGGTCCGCCATCCCGTCCCAGACCGCCTCCGAGGCAAAGCCCGTGCGGTCGGGGTTGTGGAGCAGCAGGAGGTCGAAGGCGGCGGCCCCGATCCGCTCGAGGCTCGCCTCGGTCGCCCGGCGTAGGTACGACGCGTACTCGTCCGGCCCCCGCAGCCGGGGGTCGGTGAAGCGAGGGAAGCCCCGCGGCCCGTCGCGCTCGCCCTCGATGAAATCGTGGCCGACCGCGCCGACCAGCGAGAAGGAGTCGCGCGGGACGCCTGCGAGCGCGCGGCCGAGCATCGCGTCGGCCTCGCCTGCGCCGTAGACGTCCGCGGTGATCACGGTGTCGATCCCTTCGCCGGGGCGCAGCAGCGACATCAGCCGCTCGTCGTCGATCGGCTCGCCGAAGTGCATGAAGCGCCCACCGCTCCACGTCCCGATCGCCGTTCTCCCGGGGTCCACGGGCTCAAGCGTAGTGCCACTAACTAAGCTCCTGATCCCTTGAGGACCGAGGTCACAGAGCTCCCGGAGTCGCGGGTCAAGATCGACGTCGCGATCGAGCCCGAGCTGCTCGCCAAGCGCGTCGAGGGCGCTGCGGCGGCGCTCGCGGGCGAGATGAAGATGCCCGGGTTCCGAAAGGGCAAGGTGCCGGCCCAGCTCGTGATGCAGCGGATCGGGCGTGAGGCCGTCGTCGAGCAGGCGCTGCGCGACGGGCTCCCCGAGTGGTATGAGCGCGCCCTGCTCGATTCGGGGGTCGCCTCGGTTGGCGACCCGAAGCTCGACGTCGGCGAGATTCCCGGCGAGGGTGAGGAGCTGCGGTTCACGATCGAGGTGGGGGTGCGGCCCAAGGCCGAGCTCGGCGAGTGGCGCGGGCTCGAGGTGGGCAGGGCGGAGGTCGAGGTCCCCGACGACGCGATCGACGCCGAGCTCGACCGGCTGCGCGAGGGCTTCGCCAGCCTGGCACCGGTCGAGCGGCCGGCCGCACCCGGCGACGCGGTCGTGATCGACTTCTCCGGCACGATCGACGGGGAGCCGTTCGACGGCTCCGAGGCCCGCGACTTCGTGATCGAGCTCGGCGGCGACGGCTTGCTGGTGGAGTTCGAGACCGAGCTGACGGGCGCCTCGGCCGGCGACCAGCGCACGGTCGAGGTCACCTTCCCCGACGACCACCGGCCTGAGGAGCTGGCCGGCAAGACGGCGATCTTCGAGGTCGCCGTCAAGGAGGTGCGGGAGAAGAATCTGCCCGAGCTCGACGACGAGTTCGCGTCCGAGGCGTCCGAGTTCGAGACCCTGGCGGAGCTGCGCTCGGAGATCGGCTCGCGGATGGCACAGGGGCTGGAGCAGCGTGCCGAGGCGGAGTTCCGCGAGGCCGCCGTCGACGCGGTCGCCGCGAACGCGAAGCTCGATGTCCCGCACGACCTCGTCCACGCCCGGGCGCACGAGATGTGGGAGCGGATCGAGCGCCAGCTCGAGGCGCGCGGGATCGACCCGCAGGCCTACGCGCAGATGCAGGGGAAGGACCGACACGACCTGATCGACGACGCCGAGGAGGACGCCGAGCGCGCCCTGCGACGCGAGGCCGTGCTCGCGGCGGTCGCCGAAGCGGAGGCGATCGAGCCGACCGACGCGGACCTGATCGAGGCGATCGGACCGGGGGAGGGCAAGAACGCCCCCGAGAAGCTGCTGGACCGCCTGCGCGAGGCCGGCCGCGACCAGCTCCTGCGCGACGAGGTCAGGATGCGCCAGGCCGCCGATGCGATCGCCGAGTCGGCCAAGCCGATCCCGATGGAGCGTGCCGCCGCCCGCGACCAGATCTGGACGCCGGAGAAGGAACGCGAGTCGGAGCCGCCGTCCGAGCTCTGGACACCGGGCTCCTAGCGCTCGATCGGGGGGAAATTACGGTTGTCACAGCGGCCGCCGTGAGTTGGAATCGAGGTCGTCCGTGCCCGACGCATTCATCTCCTACTCACGCGGTGACTCGAGGGAGTTCGTCGAGCGGCTGAGCGCGGCTCTCGAGGAGCGCGACAAGGACACCTGGGTCGATCTCGACGACATCCCGCCCGCGAGCAAGTGGGAGCAGGACCTGCGCGAAGGCGTCGCCGGCTCGGACGCGTTCTGCTTCGTGATCAGCCCCGGCTCGGTCGCGTCGGACCACTGCCGTCGCGAGCTCGACTACGCGAGCGAGCGCAACAAGCGGATCGTCCCCATCAACCACATCGAGGTCGGCGACACCGAGGTTCCCGAGGCGATCGGAAGCCACAACTGGATCCCGCAGCGCGGCGTGTTCGAAGACGACTTCGAGGCGTCGGTCGGGACGCTGATCGAGGCGATCGAGACCGACCTCGACTGGGTGCGCGCCCACACGCGCTGGGGCGAGCGCGCGGAGGAGTGGGAGCGCCGCCGCCGCGACGGCAGCCTGCTCGCACGCGGCTCGGACCTCGCCGAGGCGGAGCAGTTCCTGGCGGCGGCTGCGAACCGACGCCCGGAGCCGACCGGGCTCCAGGGCGAGTTCGTGCTCGCCAGCCGCGCCGCCGCGAGCAGGCGCCAGCGGACCCGTCTGGTCCTCGCCCTCGGCGCGCTCGTAATCACGGCCGCGCTCGGCGTCTTCGCGTTGATCCAGCGAAACGAGGCGATCGACCAGCGCGATTTTGCCCGCTCGAACGAGCTCTCCCTGAGCGCGCTGAACGTCCTGCCCAGCGACCCGGAGCTCGGCCTGATCCTCGCGCTGGAGGCGGTCGAGACGAAGTCGACGCAGCGTTCCGAGCGCGCGCTCGCGAGCGCGGTCAACGACTCGCGCCTACGGGCCCGCGCCGAGCTCGACGGCGACCCGTACATCGCCGGCCTCAGCCCGGACGGCCGCTGGCTCGTGGCGGGCACGACGTCGGGGGCGGCGCTCTTCGACGCCGCCAGTGGCGGTCCCCTGCGCCGGCTCGGGCCCCCGGACCCGGTCTTCGATGTCGCCTTCACCGCGGATTCCGGGGCGGCGCTCACCGCGGGCGAGGACGGGACGGTTCGCCGGTTCTCGCTGCCCGACGGAGCGCTCGAGGACGAGATCGAGACCCCGGGGCCGGTGGCCTCGATCGCCGTCAGCGACGAGGATCGGGTCATCGCCGTGACCACGGAGACCGGCGACCTGCTGACCTTCGACCCGGACGGCGATCCCCTGGGTGTCCTCCGGGGTCACGAGGGCCCGGTGGCGAGCGTGGACTTCGCGCCCAGGGGCCCGGCGCTGATCAGCGCCGGGTCCGATCGCACGGCGCGCCTGTGGAACGGGGTGACCGGCAAGCAGCTCGCTCGCCTCGAGGGTCCCAGCACCGACCACGACGCCGCCGTGTCGGAGGACGGCCGCACGGCGGTGACCGTCGGCTCCGACGGCATCGCGCGCGAGTGGGACGTCACGTCGGGCGAGACCGTGGGCCAGCCGCTGAACGACGTCCTTCGCGAGGGCCGGGTGGCCAGCGTCGATCTCACCGCCGACGCGAGCGCCGTGGTGATGGCGCGCCAGGACGGCTCGACCGAAACCGGCGATCTCGAGACGCGCACGTCGCTGGGAATCCTCCGCGGCCACGAGGGGGTCGTGATCAGCGCCGAGCTCGGCGCTGACGGCGAGTCCGTGGCCACCGCCGGCCGGGATCGGACCGCGCGGGTGTGGGATCTGACGCCGATCGAGCGGCGGCTGACAGGGAGCGAGCTCGCGGTCAGTGCCGCGGTCAGCCCGGACGGAGCAATCGTCGCCACCGGTGACGGTGACGGGCGGGTGCTGTTGTTCGATGGCGAATCGGGCGAGCGGGCCGGTTCCTTTCGGGCCGCCACTGGGCCGCTTCGCGACCTCGGCTTCTCGGCCGACGGTGAGCTGCTCGCGAGCGCGAGCGAGGACGGCACCGCCAGGACGTGGAACGTCGCGACGGGTAAGCCGGCGAGCCCGGTCCTCGAGCATGACGCCGCCGTCGTCGGTCTCGCGTTCGATCCGGCCGGCGGGCGCCTGCTCACGGGCGCCGGGGACGGACGGGCGCGGATCTGGGACCTCGAGAGCGGCGGGGCCGACGACCTGCTCCGCTCGGCCCACGTGGGCGAGGTCGCTTGGAGCCCGGACAGCGGATTGGTCGCGGTCACCGAGCAGACCGCGCTGGGAGACGGGTCGTTCGAGTACAGCGTCCGCGTGCTCGATCCGGCCTCCGGCGACGAGATTGCCAGACTCGTGCATCCGGACGTCCCCCTGAGCGTTGCCTTCGACGATTCCGGGGAGCGGATCGTCACCGGCGGCGTCGCCGGATTCGCGCAGATCTGGGCGGCCCGGACCGGTGAGCCGCTGGTTCGAATCGACGCTCAACAGGCCCAGATCGACTCCGCGCGCTTCGCACCCGGCGGCCGCACAGTCGTCACGGCCTCCGTCTCGGGCGGTGGGGTCTACAGCGCCGCGACCGGTGATGTGATCGTGACCAACTTCCAGCGCGTGCGCCGCGCCGAGGTGGCGCCGGACGGGTCGATCGTCCAAGTCTCCAGCGAGTCGATCCCGGTGGCGATCATCGAGTGCGAGATCTGCACCGCCGACCTCGATCGGCTCATCGCGTTGGCCCGCGAGCGGATCACCCGCTTGCCGACGGAGGAAGAGCGCGGCCTCTACGGGCTTTGACGTGTGGGGCCAGTCGCTGCCGGCTCGATGGCGAACCCCGCCATCGCGAGCATCGCGGGCAGGTCGCGGATCGTGTCGCGGTCCTTCTCCTTCTCGGACTCGGAGAGCTGGTCGTACGGGAGCAGGCAATCGTGGTGCTTGGCCCCGTTGTCGCGAACCGGGGCGTAGGACCAGCCGCGGCGGATCCGCTCGGCCATCCAGCGCTCGTGCTCGCCCTCGGCGAGCTCCTCCAGCCGTCCGCCGACCCGCCCTTCGAACACCGTCCGCGAGCGCTCGGCGTCGGCCAGCGCGGCAGGCACGACGACGCAGCCGACCGCGGCGAGCTTGCTTGGGATGTCGGCGGCGAGGTCGCGGTTCGACGACCGAGCATCGTCGTCGAGCTCGGCCCACGGCCTCACGTTCGGCAGGCCGGTCGCGCCCCGGGCGAGCTGGGTGCGTTCGTAGCTGTCGTGCATCGAGCGGGCGAGCGTCTCGCGCAGGCCGTCGACCAGGAACCGGGGGCTGAGCACCAGCTCGAGGATCCCGAACAGCGCGATCGGCCCGCCGGTGTCGCCGGCCCCGGCGATCTGTCCCGCCCCGAGCCACCTGTCGTTGACCACCAGCACTACGGTGCGCCCGGGCGGGTTGGTCGCCGCCAGGGTCAGGGCGACCGCGCCGCCGCGCGCTTCGTCGCCGAGCGCGACGTAGGCGGCCCCGGCATCGCGATTGCGCTCCGACTCGCGCAGCTCCGGCGAGGCGAGGTCGATCTCCCACGGATCGAGGTCGGCGATCTCCTCGATCGCCGGGTAGCGCTCGCGGATTCGCTCGCACTCCGACTCCGTGCCCGCGCCGGCGAGCGTGATCGTGATCCTCGCCCGCTCGTGAACGCGCGAGTTCCGCCAGAGCCTCGCCGTGTTGACGATCAGCACCTCGGCGATCGCCTGGTCGGCGACGATCAGCACCCGCGGGCCGCGGCGCGCGCCGGAATCCTGGGCTGGAAACGGCGGGTGGCGCTCGAGCGCCAGGCGCCCGGCGGTTTCGTAGAGGTTGAAGAACTCGACGTCGACGTCCGGCTCGTTGCCGTGCGAGATCGTGTGCGCCCGCAGCGCCTGCCAGAGCGCCCGATCCTCGATATGGGCGATCACCCGCAGCGGGTCGTGCCCGCGGCCGGTGGTGACCCCGATCGCGGCGGCGACGACGTCGGCGGCGACCGTGTCGGTCCCCGGGGCGACGATCAGACAGCGGGCGCGGTGCACGCAGGCGGTTCGCAGCAGGTCGGGGTCGGTGGCGTCGCCGACGATGACGCTGATGCCGCGCTCCTTGCAGCCGGCGATCGTGGGGGCGGTCGCGTCGCGGTCGATCGCGATGAGCCGCCCGCCGAGCTCGTTCAGGGTGGCCGCGAGCTTGAAGCCGACGTCGCCGAGACCGACGATCACGATGTGGTTGCGGCGAAACAGGCGCCAGCCGACCACCCGCAGCTGCTCCCGCGAGAGCACGATCAGGCCGCGCACCGCGGCGAGGCCGACGAGCAGCGGCCCGAGCACACGGGCGATGTTGAGGAGCACCGGGTCCCCGTCGGTGGGGGTACCACCGACCGCGAACAGCTGGGCGGACTTGAACAGCGCCTCCCACCAGTCGTCGCCGAGCTTCGTGTAGCCGATCGTGCCGAAGACGATGACGGTCAGGCCGAGCGCCGCGATGAGCGGCGCCCGCAGCTCGCGCCACCCCGTCCGCACGCGTGAGCGCCAGAACCTGCGCAGCGTCCACGAGGTGCGGCTCTCGCCGGCGAACGGGTTCGCTTCCAGCGATTCCTCTTGCACGCGGCGAGCCTACACGCGAGCCCGATGTGCCCATTTGGCAATATTTCGCTTCCATGCATCCGCCCCTGGCATCGGTCCTCGCGCTCCTTGCTGCGCTCGCCGTCGCGCTCTTCGCCGGCTGCGGCGACGACGAGAGCGACGACGGCGGCACCGAGCCGGCGATCAACACCGCGGCGCCCACCGACGTCGACGAGGCCGATCCCGACGCGACGGAGACGCCGCGAGGGCGCCGAGGTCCTCGACGAGTTCGAGGAGCTGCGCACCGCCGAGGGCGCGCCGAGCGTGCCCGCGATCCGCGGCTCCGCCGGGCTCTCGACCGCCGAGTGGATCCATACCGTCAACGGCGACGTCGCCACCTATTGGCAGAAGCAGTTCAACGGCTCGGGCTACCGCTACTCGCCGGCCCAGGAGCTGATCTTCGACAAGAAGCTGAAGTCCGCCTGCGGCATCAAGGCCAGCCTTCGGACCGGCCCGTTCTACTGCACCGGTGACGAGGCGATCTACTACCCCGTCGTCTTCTTCGACCGGGTCCCGGAGACAGTTCGGCGACGCGGCGACCGCGATCGTGGTCGCGCACGAGAACGCGCACCGGGTCCAGGACCTGCTCGGGCTCTTCGACGCTCGAGGGATCATCTCGGCGCAGCTGGAGCTGCAGGCCGACTGCCTGGCGGGCGTCTGGGCGAAGACCGTCTATCGAGCGCGGCCTGCTCGAGGAGGGCGACATCGGCGAGATCCTCGGCCTCGTCGAGATCGCCGGCGATCCGGAGGGCACGCCGATCAACGCGCCCGGCGCGCACGGCAACTCGGCCCTGCGCCAGAAGTACTTCGACCAGGGCTACAACGGCGGCGCCCCGGCTCCTGCCCGGTGCCGAAGAAGAAGCAGCTCAACCGCGCAGCTTCGTCCGAGCAGCTAGCGCGCCCGCAGGACGTCGCGGACGCACTCGCGCCGGCGCTCGACCTGGGCCGGCGCGTCGTCGAGCCCGGACGATGCGCCGCTTGCAGAACGCGAGCTCGGCGAGCTCGCGGCACAGCGAGCTGGTGCGGTGGGCGGCCTCCAGGTCGCCGGCGCGCACCTGGGCGAGCTCGACGCCGGCTGCGGCGAGTGAAGCTGGCGGCGGTCGCCGCCTGCTCGGCGGTGATCAGGCCGTCGTCGACCTCGGTCGGCGAGCTCCTCGCGGATCACCCGCCGCTGGTGGCGAAGCCAGAGCGCGATCCCGGCGAAGAACAGGACCACGTAGGCCCACGAGATCCACTTCAGCGCCTCGGCCGCCGACTCCGCCGAGGCGTCCATGCGGTCGGCGAGGCTCGACCGGGACGCCGACCGCCAGGTACTCGTAGGTGGTCTCGAAGCCGTACTTGAGCGAGAGCAGGATCGGCTGGAGGCCGTTGTTGACCGCGTGCATGAGCATCGCGGCGGCGAGCCCGAGCAGCGGCCAGCCGATCCGTCCCCCGCCACGTTCGCGACCAGGTCGCGGCGCCCGAGCCCGGCGCCGAAGGTCGCGGTCCAGATCGCGTGGCGCAGCATCGCCGGGCCGAAGAAGTCGCGGCGGTCGATGAACACCGAGAGCGCGTCGCCGACGCCGGAGACCCGCGCCTCGCGGAAGAAGTAGTAGAGGTCCTCGGTGAACGCGAAGCCGATCCCGACCGCGGCGCCGTAGACGATCCCGTCGGTGACCCCGTCGAACTCGAACACGCCGAAGCGCCGGCCCGCCCAGCGCGAGGCCACGAACGCGATCACCAGCGCCAGGCCCTTGGCGAGCTCCTCGACCACCGGCGCCGAGATCGCCGGGCCGAAGACGGCGTCGACGTCGCGCGGCAGCTCGCCCTGCAGCGCCGTGTTGCCGAGCGAGGCGCCGATCGCGGCGACGATCGCTCCCCAGAGGAACATCAGCGCGCAGATCGCGATCGGCTCGCGCTCGTAGAGGTCGAGGAAGCGGACCAGCAGCAGCGCGATGACCGCCTGCAGGAGGGCGTAGGCGAGGATCAGGTCGTCGGCGCCGAACGGGTCCAAGGTCGCTGCCTTAGGACCTATCCCGGTGGGCTCGGTGCGCACCGGGGCGTTCGCTGACCGAGCGCGGCGGTGCCGACACGAGGCGTGGCGTGGCGCAGCCACGCGAGCCTCGTGGCGGTGCCGCAGCGCGATGTGTCAGCGGGCGCATCCGGGGTGTGCCGGGTCCAGTGGGGTAGGTCCTTATACACTCACGCGCCAATGAGTCCCCTGGTGCCGATGGTGGTCGAGCAGACGTCGCGCGGCGAGCGCGCCTTCGACATCTACTCGCGCCTGCTCAACGAGCGGATCATCTTCCTCGGCACCCCGGTGACCGAGGACATCGCGAACCTGATCGTCGCCCAGCTGATCCACCTCGAGTCCGAGGATCCGGACAAGGACATCTCGATCTACGTCAACTCGCCCGGCGGCTCGGTGTACGCGGGCCTGGCGATCTACGACACGATGCAGTACATCAAGCCCGACGTGCAGACGATCTGCGTCGGCGTCGCGATGAGCATGGGCGCGCTGCTGCTCGCCGGTGGCGCGGAGGGCAAGCGGATGGCGACCCCGAACTCGAAGATCCTCATCCACCAGGTCTCGGCCGGCTTCCAGGGTCAGGCGACCGACATCGAGATCCACGCGAAGGAGATCATCGACGTCCGCCGCCGCCTCGACGAGATCATCGCCAAGCACACGAACCAGCCGTTCGACAAGGTCACCAAGGACACCGAGCGCGACTACTTCATGTCCGCCGAGGAGGCGATGGAGTACCACATCGTCGACCGCGTGATCGAGAACCACTAGCCGCTGCCCGAGCGGCTGGGTCTCCCGCGACTCAGAAGCTGCCGTCGCGGCGCCGCGCCGAGGCCGCGAACTCGAGCGGGAAGGTCGCGCTCTGACAGGCGTCCGGCGCGGTGCCGGCGAGCGTGATCGGGATCAGCACGGTGCGCACCCGACGGGGGCGGAGCGTCGCGTTGACCCTGACGCGCGGTGCGGTCAGCATGGTGGCCGGGCACTCGGGACTCGCGTCGCCGACCGTGGTGCGGATGCCGCGCAGCCGGACCTGATTGAGGAGGTTGTTGCGCACCTGCGCGTCGAGCGTCGTGGTCACGCCCGGCTGCAGATCTTCGACGTGACCCTTGACCGTCAAGGCGTGGCGGTGGTGGGTCTTGTTCGGGCTCTTCTGCGAGCCGGCCAGGCCCGCGTACGCGAGCGCCGCCGCGCTCAGCACGACAAGTACGCATGCGGTGGCAAGGGGTCGCGTAGCCCTCATGCTCAAGTTATCGGCCAAAACGGGCGATTCTGCAACTCAAGCGTCGCGTGCAGGGGGATCGGGCGTGGTCGCGTAACAACATCGGGTCCAGCCGAGGGCGCTCGTGTCGTAACCTGACCGTGGCGCCCCGGGACGCAAAGGACGCGAAGGGAGAACAGCGCAGTGGCACGCCCGACCGACTCCAACGAGCAGCTCCTCTGCAGCTTCTGCGGGAAGTCGCAGCGGCAGGTCAAGAAGCTGATCGCCGGCCCCGGGGTCTACATCTGCGACGAGTGCATCGATCTCTGCAACGAGATCATCGACGAGGAGCTGACCGCGCCGCCCTCGTTCGAGCTCGAGAGCCTGCCGAAGCCGGTCGAGATCTACGACGTCCTGCAGGAGTACGTCGTCGGCCAGGAGACCGCGAAGCGCACGCTTTCGGTCGCCGTCTACAACCACTACAAGCGCGTGCAGATGATGCAGAGCGTCGCCGAGGGCGAGATCGAGCTGCAGAAGTCGAACATCATGCTGCTCGGCCCGACCGGCTGCGGCAAGACGCTGCTCGCCCAGACCCTGGCGCGGATCCTCAACGTCCCGTTCGCGATCGCCGATGCGACCGCGCTCACGGAGGCCGGCTACGTCGGCGAGGACGTCGAGAACATCCTCCTGAAGCTGATCCAGGCCGCCGACTTCGACGTCAAGAAGGCCGAGACCGGGATCATCTACATCGACGAGATCGACAAGATCGCCCGCAAGGCCGACAACCCGTCGATCACCCGCGACGTCTCCGGCGAGGGCGTTCAGCAGGCGCTGCTGAAGATCCTCGAGGGGACGACGGCCTCGGTGCCCCCGCAGGGCGGGCGCAAGCACCCGCACCAGGAGTTCCTGACGATCGACACGACCAACATCCTGTTCATCTGCGGCGGCTCGTTCGCCCAGCTCGACCACGTGATCGAGCGCCGGATCGGCCGCAACGGGGTCGGGTTCGGCTCCGAGATGACCTCGAAGGCCGAGAAGGACACCGGCGAGCTGTTCGAGCAGGTGCTGCCCGAGGACCTGATCGAGTACGGGCTGATCCCGGAGTTCATCGGCCGCCTGCCGGTGATGGCCGCGATCCACCAGCTCAGCCGCGACGACCTGATCACGATCCTGACCGAGCCGCGCAACGCGCTCACCAAGCAGTTCCAGCGCTTCTTCGAGTTCGACGACATCGAGCTCAGCTTCCAGGAGGACTCGCTGGGCGCGATCGCCGACAAGGCGCTCGAGCGCGAGACCGGCGCCCGCGGCCTGCGCTCGATCCTCGAGGAGACGCTGATGGACGTCCAGTTCGAGCTTCCTTCGCGGCGCGACGTCTCCAAGTGCGTGGTCACCAAGGAGACGATCGAGCAGGGCCTGCGCCCGACCCTGGTCACGCAGACCCCGCCCGCCGACGAGGATGAGGCACTCGGCGGCCTGCAGGAGGAATCCGCATGAACACGGCACTCTCGAAGGCGTGTGCGCGCCCGGGGCGCAACCTCGCGCTCGCGGTCGGAGTCGCCCTGCTCGCCGCCGCCGTCCTGGCGCCGTCGCTGGGCGCGGTCGACCAGGAGTACTGGGCTGGGAAGTGGAAGACGGAGAACAAGTTCGGTACCCCGACCCTGCTGCTGAGCCAGGAGGGCAAGAAGGTCGAGGGTCGCTACAAGGACAAGGACGAGGACGGAGGCAGGCTCGTCGGCACGATCAACGGCAAGACGGACAAGACCGGCCTCGTCTGGGAGGGCGGCTATGCCGGGGACGACGGGTCGTCCGGGTCGTTCACGGTCCACATCGAGGACGGCAAGAGCTTCAAGGGCCATTTCGAGCCGTACGGCTCCGGCGATAAGCACAAGTGGACCGGCGAGTGCGTTCGGAGGTGCACCGGCTTCTAACTAGACTCGCCGCCTCTATGGACGAGGCGCGGCGCGCAAAGCTCGAGGCGACGACCCGCTGGGACCCGGCGGAGGTCGAGGGCAGGATCTTCGCCGCCTGGGAGGCGAGCGGCGCCTTCGACCCGCCGGCCGAGGGCACTCCCGAGGAGAACTTCTCGATCGCGATCCCGCCCCCGAACGTGACCGGGGCGCTGCACATGGGCCACGCGCTCAACGGCACCGTGCAGGACGCGCTGATCCGGCTGCGGCGGATGGAGGGCCGCAACGCGCTCTGGATCCTCGGCACCGACCATGCCGGGATCGGGGTCCAGGCGGTGGTCGAGAAGGAGCTTCGCGCGCAGGGGATCTCGCGCCACGAGCTCGGCCGCGAGGCGTTCGTCGAGCGGGTCTGGGAGTGGCGGCGACGAGTACGGCGCGCAGATCATCGAGCAGTACAAGCGCCTCGGCGCCTCCTGCGACTACGAGCGCGAGCGCTTCACGCTCGACGAGGGCTACGTGCGCGCGGTCTACCGGGTCTTCGTCGGCCTCTACGAGAAGGGGCTGATCTACCGCGACAACTACATGGTCAACTGGGACCCGGGGAGCCACTCGGCGATCTCCGACCTCGAGGTCGTCAACCGCGAGGTCGAGGACGTGCTGTACGAGATCGACTACCCGGTCGAGGGCTCCGACGAGGTGCTGACGATCGCCACCGTGCGCCCGGAGACGATGCTCGCCGACACCGCGGTCGCGGTCCATCCCGACGACGAGCGCTACCAGCGCCTCGTCGGCGGCCACGCGATCCTGCCGCTGGTCGGCCGCCGGCTGCCGATCATCGCCGACGAGCACGTCGACCCCGAGTTCGGCACCGGGGCGCTGAAGATCACCCCCGGCCACGATCCGGCCGACTTCGAGATCGGCCGCCGCCACGGGCTCGAGGAGATCTCGGCGATCGGCGAGGACGGGCGGATGACCGCCGGCGGCGGGAGAGGACTTCGAGGGGATGACCGCGGCCGAGGCGAGCGAGGCCGTGGTCGCGGCGCTGCGCGACCAGGGCAGCCTGCGCGGCGAGCAGCCGTACGCGCATTCGGTCCCGTTCTCGGAGCGCTCCGGCGAGCGGATCGAGCCGCTGATCTCGCTGCAGTGGTTCTGCCGCATGGACGAGCTCGCGGCGCCGGCGATCGAGGTCGTCGAGCGCGACGAGGTCCGGATCGTCCCCGACAACTACAAGCGGGTCTATCTCAACTGGATGCGGGAGATCCGCCCCTGGTGCATCTCGCGCCAGCTCTGGTGGGGCCATCAGATCCCGGTCTGGTACGGCCCGGGCGGCGAGGAGGTGGTCGCCGAGTCGGAGGAGCTCGCCCGCGAGGCGGCCGCGCGAGCGGGGGCTCGACCCCGACTCGCTGACCCGCGAGACGGATGTCCTCGACACCTGGTTCTCCTCCGCGCTGTGGCCGTTCGCGACCCTGGGCTGGCCCGACGAAACCCCCCATTTGCGGGCCTTTTACCCGACCAGCTTCCTGACCACGGCGCGCGAGATCATCTTCCTCTGGGTCGCCCGGATGGTGATGATGGGGATCGAGTTCGCCGGCGACGATCCCGTTTCGCGACGTCTACGTGCATCCGGTCGTCCAGGCGCCCGACGGGCGGCGGATGTCGAAGTCGCTGGGGACCGGGATCGACCCGCTCGACGAGATCGACGTCCACGGCGCCGACGCGCTGCGCTTCGGGATGCTCGCGATCTCCTCGACCCAGGACGTCCGCTACTCGCCCGAGCGGATCCAGCAGGGCCGCGACCTCGCCAACAAGATCTGGAACGCGTCGCGGCTGATCCTGCTGAACGCAGGCGAGCCGCAGCCGGAGCCCCGGACCGCGACGCTCGAGGACCGCTGGATCCTCTCGCGGCTGCAGCGCGACGATCGAGTCGGTGACGGCGAGCATCGACGGGTACGACTTCTCGCACGCGGTGCTCGACTTCTACTCGTTCTTCTGGTCGGAGTTCTGCGACTGGTACCTGGAGATCGTCAAGCCGCGGCTCTACGACGGCGACGAGGACGCGGCGGCCAACCTGCTGCACGTGCTCGAGCGGGTGCTCGCGCTGATGCACCCGGTGATGCCGTTCGTGACCGAGGAGATCTGGGCGTACCTGCCCGACCGCGAGGGGCTGCTGATCCAACGCGAGTTCCCCGAGCCGAACGGCGGGCTGATCGACGAGGAGGCCGCATCCGCGGTTGAGGCCGGGATCGGGACGGTCGGCCTGATCCGCCGCTGGCGAGACCTGGTCGGAGTGCCGGCGGGAGCGGTGCTGGACGCCCGCATCGCCGCGGACGAGCCCGAGTTCGTGGCACGGCTCGCGCGGCTCGCGCCGACCGATGGCGCCGGCGAGCCGGTGGCGACGATCGAGCGGGTCGAGATCCTCGCGTCTGACGAGGTCGATCGCCGCCCAGGTCGAGGCAGCGGATCGGCGCCGAGCGCGAGCGGCTTCAGGGCGAGATCGAGCGCCTCGAGCGCAAGCTCGGCAACGAGGGCTTCGTCGCCAAGGCGCCGGCCGAGGTCGTCGAGGCCGAGCGGGAGAAGCTCGCCGACTACCGCGCCGAGCTCGAGCAGCTGGGATAGGCGCCCTGGCCTGGACGCGCCGAACAGGGGGAGGCCTGGCTCGGCTCGCTGAAGCCGCTCGGGATGCGCTTCGGCCTCGAGCGGATCCGCCGCCTGGTCTCGGTGCTCGGGATGCCGCAGCACCGGTTCGCCTCGATCCACGTCGTCGGCACCAACGGCAAGTCGTCGGTGACCGAGATCACCGCGGCGCTGCTGGAGGCGCACGGGCGGCGCGCCGGCGCCTACCTCTCGCCGCACGACGAGCGCTGGCGCGAGCGGATCCGGATCGGCGGCGCCGAGATCGACCCCGACGCCGTTCGGCGCCGCGGTCGAGCGGGTCGCGCAGGCGGTCGAGGTCGTCGACCGCGCGCTCGGCGAGGGCGAGGCGGTGACCCAGTTCGAGGCCGACACGGCGACCGCGTTCGTCGCGCTGGCCGCGGCCGGGGTCGAGGTCGGGGTGATCGAGGCCGGGCCTCGGCGGTCGCCTCGACGCGACCAACGTGCTCCCGTCGCAGGTCACGGTGCTGACCTCGGTCGGGCTCGAGCACACCGAGTACCTGGGCGACACCGAGCTCGAGATCGCGGCCGAGAAGCTCGCGGTCCTCCGCGACCACTCGACCCTGGTCACCGGGCCGCTCGCGCCGGAGGTCGAGGCGGTTGGCGCGCCGGGTGGCGGCCGAGCGCAGCGCCCGCGCTGGTCAGCGTCCGCGATCTCGCGCCCGCGGTCGAGCTGCCACCGCGGCGCCGTATCTGCGCCGGAACTTCGCCGTCGCGCTCGCCGCCGCCGAGGCGATGCTCGGGACGCTCGACCCCGAGCGCGTCCATGGCGGTCGCCGCGGGGCTCGAGCTGCACGGGCGGATGGAGGTGATCGAGGGCGACCCGGCGCTGGTGCTCGACGCCGCCCACAACCCGGCCGGGGCGGCGGCGCTGGCCGAGGCGCTGCCGGCGGTCGCCGGCGGGCGGCCGGTGATCGCGCTGCCTGGCGGTGCTCGCCGACAAGGACGCGGCGGGGTTCGTCGCGGCGCTGGCGCCGGTGCTCGCGGGCGTGGTCGCGACCGAGGTGCCGGCGGAGCGGCTGGCGGAGGCCGGGCGGCCGGGGGCCGAGTCGCTCGCGGCCTGCCGACCTGGCCGCGCTGCGCCGCGAAGCGGGGTTGGGCTGGGTGGAGGAGGTGGCTGATCCGGCCGCGGCGGTGGCGCGGGCGCGCGAGGTGGCGCGAGCGCAGGGCGGCGTGGCGCTCGTGCACCGGCTCCCACTACCTGCTCCGCTACGCTCGACGGCTAGCGGCGCTTGAGGCGGTGGCGGAACTCCTTGACGTCGCGCTTGAGCCAGTCGGTGTGGTCGTTGGTCCAGCCCTGGAGGTCCTTGAAGTAGCGGATCGTCGTTGGCCATCGAGTGGCCGATCACCTCGCCGGTCGGGATCCCGTAGCGGGCCTGGAGCCAGCGGACGAGGCGCAGCGCGGCGCCGACCTGGCTTGCGGCGATCGAGGATCTGCTGGTCGGCCCAGTGCGCGCCGCGGCCGGTCGACTGGACCATCTCGATCCCGATCGAGACGTGGTTGAGGCCGATCGTGTGCCGGCAGCGGATCCGCGGCGCGACGAGCTCGTCGATCGTTCCGTCCTGCTCGATCACGTAGTGGGCGCAGACGCCTGGGCGCTCGCCGAGGTTGGGGGCGTTGGAGTCGAAGGTGCTCCAGACCGAGCCGTAGCTGTCGGTGGCGGTGAAGTGGAGGACGATCACCTTCGGGTTGCGAAGGCGCCACTCGCGCTTCGCCGTAATGGCGGCGCGAGTAGCGCGCCATCTGGGCCTTGCGGTCGTCGCCGTAGGAGATCGGGTCGGCGGTGATCGGCGGGCTTGGGGGCGCCCCGCTCCTGGTCGGGTACGGGACCCGGCCAGGCGCCGCGCCCGCGTAGCAAGTGGCGATGGTCGCCACCGCCCAAATCGGCGCCCAGCGCCGCGCGGCGAAGCCGGTTTCCGATTACCTTCTGTCTCCATTGGATCGGGGCGCACGTTCAGAGCTTCTCCACATGATGGGGCTGGTCGCGGCGGTCGTCGCGATCGTGATCCTGGTCTTCTTCGGCCTGGGTTACCTGTTCGGAAGGCTCTTCCTCTGAACCCAGCCCCTACACTGCCCAACCCTCACCATGACCGTAGCGCTCTTCGGCATCACCAACGACGGCCTCAACCTGGCCGTCAACCTACTGATCCTGTTCCTGGTCGTCCTCTGGCTGGCGCTCGTCGCCTGGACGTACTTCGACGCCCGCCGGCGGATCGAGGACCCGGTCCTGGTCGCCTGCGCGACCGCCGCCTCGCTGTTCCCGTTCGTCGGCACGATCGTCTACTCGATCCTGCGCCCGCCGGAGTTCCTGGCCGACAAGCGCGAGCGCGAGCTCGAGATCCGCGCCTCGGAGCTGCGCGTGCGCCAGCTCGAGGAGGCGTCGTGCCCGAACTGCGAGCACCCGGTCGAGCGAACCTTCCTGCGCTGCCCGAGCTGCCGGGCGCGGATCAAGGACCCCTGCGAGTCGTGCGGCAAGCCGATCGACCCCCGCTGGTCGATCTGCCCGTACTGCGAGACGCCGCAGCGCCGCGCGGCCCCGCCGGAACGCCGTCCGCCGTCGAAGCGGCGCGGCGAAGACCGCTCGACGTCGCCTCCGAGGCGCCGCCGAAGTCGCGCGCCGCACCGAGCTCGCGCACGTCGGGAAGCCGGTCGAGCTCGGCGATCGCGCTCGAGCCGAGCCTCGAGCGGCGCCGACGGCGAGCCGCAGCGCACGCCGTCGAGCCGCCGCTCGACGCGGTCGTCGCGCAGCTCGCGCGACGAGCTCCTCGCGATCCTCCGAGAAGACGGGCGAGTAGCGCCCCGACCCGGTTTCTGTAGGCTGCCGCGCCGATGGCCGACCCCTCACGCACCCTGATCCTGATCAAGCCCGACGCGTTCGAGCGCGGGCTGACCGGCGAGATCCTCGCCCGCTTCGAGCGCAAGGGCCTGAAGATCACGCAGATGCGGCTGCTGACCGCCGACGAGGAGATCGCCAACGCCCACTACGCCGAGCACGTCGAGAAGCCGTTCTTCGGCGAGCTGGTCTCGTTCATCACCGGCGGGCCGCTGGTGGCGCTCGTGCTCGAGGGTCACGAGGCGGTCACCGCCGCCCGCCAGCTGATCGGCGCCACCAACCCGCTCGAGGCCGCGACCGGCTCGATCCGCGGCGACTACGGGCTCGAGGTCACCTTCAACCTCGTCCACGGCTCCGACTCCGATGAGTCCGCCGAGCGCGAGATCGGGATCTGGTTTCCCTGAGCGACCGCCGCGGCTGATCCTCGCCTCGGCGTCGCCGCGCCGGCGCGAGATCCTCGAGCGGCTCGGGATCGCCTTCGAGGCTGTCGTCCCCGACGTCGACGAGCTGCAGCGAGGGCGAGCCCGAGGAGGTGGTGCGCGAGAACGCCCGCCGCAAGGCGCGTGCGGGTCTGCGGGCTCGCGCGCGGAGAGGGCGATTCCCGTCCTCGGCGTCGACACGGACGTCGCCCTCGACGGCCGTCTGCTCGGCAAGGCCGCCGACGAGGCCGGGGCTCGCGAGCGGCTCGAGGCGCTTTCGGGGCGCACCCACGAGGTGCTCAGCGGCGTGGCCGTGATCGGACGGCAGCCGGGGAGCGTCGAGCGCCGTCGCCCGCACCGAGGTCACCTTCGGCGAGCTCGATCCCGAGACGATCGACCTCTATCTCGCCTCTGGGGAGTGGCGCGACCGCGCCGGCGCCTACGCGATCCAGGGCCTCGGCTCGATCCTGATCAGCTCCATCCGCGGCGACTTCTCGAACGTCGTCGGGCTGCCGGTGCCGACCCTGTTCGAGCTGGTGCCGTCGCTGCGCTGAGCGCAGGGGCGCGACGCACCGCGACGAATACCGTCGCACCAACGACGACAGGAGGGACATATGCGTAAGCGATTGGCGATCACGGTCGCCACGACGCTGGTCGCGGTGATCGCGATCCCGGCGGTCGCCGGCGGCGCGACGCGGATCACCACGAAGATGACCGGCGCTCAGATCGTGAACCCGAACGGCGGGGATCCGAACGGGACCGCGAAGCTCGTGCTTCGGGTGAACCGGGTCAAGGAGCGGATCTGCTTCCGCCTTCAGAGCGATGGCCTGAGCACGGTCACCGGCGCGTTCATCCACAAGGGGGACGCGGGCCAGATCGCCCGGCCGATCATCACCCTGTTCAACACCACCGAGCCGGGCACCGGCACGGTCAAGGGATGCGAGCACAACATCCGCAGCCGCCTGATCAAGCGCCTGAAGCGTAAGCCCGCCGACCACTACGCCGACGTGACCACGCGGAGCTACCCGGACGGGGCGGTCCGCGGTCAGCTGCGCTGACCCGTCCAGCCGCGCGGCGCCGGATCGTCGGCGCCGCGCGGTGGCGGTCCTCAGTCGGCCTTCGACTCCCAGGCGGTCCGACCCCCGCCGGGCGATTCTCCTGCACGGTCCGCGAAACCGGCAAAAACCCTAAGGCGAATATTTAGCCTTAGGGTTTTTCAGAGGGCTCGATTCCGGCTTGAGGGCTTGAAATCATGGTCTACACTCGGGCGCGGGCCGCACCCCCGCGGCCCATCTCGTTATGGGCTTTTTTGGGAACCTCACCGGCTTCGGTGGCCGCGACATGGCGGTCGACCTCGGGACCGCGAACACGCTCGTCTACGTGCGCGGCCGCGGCATCGTGCTGTCCGAGCCCTCGGTGGTCGCCGTCGATTCGGCGACCGGCGAGGTGCAGGCCGTGGGCGTCGACGCGAAGCGGATGCTCGGGCGCACGCCCGGGAACATCACCGCGATCCGCCCGCTCAAGGACGGCGTGATCGCCGACTTCGACGTCACGGAGGAGATGCTGCGCCACTTCATCCAGCGCGTACATCAGAACCGCTTCGCCCACCCGCGCGTGGTCGTCTGCGTGCCCTCTGGCGTCACCGGGGTCGAGAAGCGCGCGGTCGAGGAGGCCTGCCTGTCGGCGGGCGCCCGCCAGGCCTATCTGATCGAAGAGCCGATGGCGGCGGCGATCGGCGCCGGTCTCCCGGTCGCCGACCCGACCGGGTCGATGGTCCTCGACGTCGGCGGCGGCACCAGCGAGGTCGCGGTGATCTCGCTCGGCGGGATCGTCGTCTCCGAGTCGATCCGGGTCGGCGGCGACGAGATGGACGATGCGATCGTCGCCCATTGCAAGCAGCATCACAAGCTGCTGATCGGCCAGCAGACGGCCGAGGAGGTGAAGCTCGAGATCGGCTCGGCCGCGCCGCTGCCGACCGAGACGACGACCGAGATCCGCGGTCGCGACCTGGTCACCGGCCTGCCGAACACGATCGAGCTGACCTCGACCGAGGTCCGTGCCGCGCTCGAGGAGCCGGTCAGCCAGATCGTCGCGGCGGTGCGTGAGACGCTCGACCGCACTCCGCCCGAGCTCGCCGGCGACATCATGGACCGCGGGATCACCCTCGCCGGCGGCGGCGCCCTGCTCCAGGGGATCGACGCACGGATGCGCGAGGAGTGCCAGATGCCGTGCCAGGTGACCGAGTCGCCGCTGACCTGCGTCGCCGTCGGGTCGGGACGCTCGCTCGAGGAGTTCGAGGTCATCCACCGTATGCAACGGACGACGGGCCGGCGCCGGGTCGGGGCCGCCGCCTAGTGAGGGTCCACTAGCCATGTACCGCAAGCAGGTACGCAGGCGCAGGGCGGTGCTGGTCGCTCTGATCGTGCTCTCGCTGGTGCTGCTCTCGACGCCACTTCTCGGAGGCCGAGAGCGGCCCGCTGCACGCGATCCAGCGCGGCGTCGCGACGATCTTCGCGCCGGTCGGGCGAGGTCGCCGAGCGGGCCCTGAAGCCGGTCCGCGACCTGGTCAACTGGTTCGACGAGACCTTCGACGCCCGCGGCGAGAACGAGGACCTGCGCGCCGAGGTCGCGAAGCTGCGCGCCGAGGTGGTCGCCGCCGAGGGCGCCGAGGGCGACAACGAGCAGTTCCGCAAGCTGCTCGGGCTCGTCCGACACGCAACCCCGGCCTCGCCGAGTACGACCTGGTCACCGGCCGGGTGATCGGGCGCTCGCCGACGGTCTGGTTCGCCGACGTCACGATCGACAAGGGATCGAGCTCGGGGATCGAGCGCAACGACGCGGTCGATCAACGGCGACGGCCTCGTCGGCCGGGTCACCGACGTCACCTCCGGCACGGCGCAGGTGCAGCTGATCACCGATCACGACAACGCCGTCTCCGCGCAGGTGTTGCCGTCCGGCCCGACGGGGATCGTCGAGCCGGAGGTCGGCGACCCCGAGGACCTGCTGCTCGACTTCATCGACAACGACGAGACGATCCAGGAGAACCAGACGCTGGCGACCGCGGGCTGGTCGAACGGCGTGATCTCGTCCGCCTACCCGCCGGGGATCCCGATCGGCCGCGTGAGCGAGGCCGAGGCAGGCCGAGCAGCAGGAGCTTCCAGCGCGTCCACGTCGACCCCGTTCGCCGACCTGCGCCAGCTCGAGTACGTCCAGGTGCTGACCGGCGGGCCCGAGCGACCGGGGGTGCCCGGATGATCGTCACCCCGCGGATCGCCATGCGCCTCGCGCTGATCGTGATCGTCGCCGTGATCCTCCAGGTCTCGTTCTTCTCCTATCCTCTCGATCCTCGGCGCGACGCCCGTACCTCGTCCCGGTCGTGATCGTCTCGCTCGGGCTGCTCGGCGGCGGCGTGGTCGGCGCCGTCTGCGGCTTCGCCGCCGGCCTGCTGATCGACTCGCTGCTGCTGCAGACGCTCGGCGTCTCGTCGCTGGTGCTGCTCTCGATCGGCTACCTCGCCGGGCCGCTACCGCGAGGGCTTCGAGATCCGCAACGGGATCGTCCCGGCGCTGCTCGCCGGCGGCTTCACCCTGCTCGGCGCCGCCGGCTTCGCGGCGATCGAGCTGATGCTCGGCGTCGACGCCCCGGTCAGCCTGCTGGTCGTCCGCGAGATCCTCGTCCAGGCGCTGCTCGCGGTCGTGCTCGCCTTCGCCGTCTACCCGCTGGTCCGCCGGGCGCTCGGCGCCGCGCTGATCGACTACCAGCCGTCGAGCCGGCCTGCTCGTGCCGGGGCGGACGCGCCGCCGCGGCGTCGCGCCGCGGCCGTCGAGCCTCGAGCACGCCGCGCTCGCGACGCCGCGACCGGCGCGCCCCGCTCCACGGAGGCGTCTAGCTGATGGGACCCTCGCTGGGCTCCGAGTGGCGCGGCCCGCCGACGCCCGCCCAGTTCGCGCTCCGGGTGGCGATCCTCGGCGGCGTCGGCCTGGTCGCCTTCGCGATCATCTTCCTGCGCCTCTGGTACCTCGAGGTGCTCTCGGGCGACAAGTACCTGGCCGAGGCGCAGAACAACCAGGTGCGCGAGTTCACCGTCCAGGCGCCGCGCGGCAAGGTCGTCGACCGCCACGGCGAGGTGCTGGTCGACAACCGCACCGCGCTCGAGCTGCAGGTCAAGCAGACCGACCTGCCGCGGAGCCCCGAGCGCCGCGCGCGGCCTGTTCGCAGCGGGTCGGCGAGATCGCCGGCCTGCGCCCGAAGCAGATCCGCAACAAGATCCGCGCCGAGGCGAAGGAGTGCGCCGCCTGTCCGGCGACCCTGCGCCGCGACGTCCCCTACGACACCGTCTACTTCCTGCGCGAGAACCAGGCGCGCTTCCCCGGCGTCTCGGTCGAGCGCGTCTACGTGCGCCACTACCCGCAGGGCACGCTCGCCGCGCACCTGCTCGGCTACGCCGGCGAGGTCGACTCCGACCAGCTCGAGGACCCGCGCTACGAGGCGCTCGAGCCGGGCGACCAGGTCGGCAAGGAGGGGGTCGAGTACGCCTACGACAGCCTCCTGCGCGGGCAGCAACGGCGTCAGCCGGGTGCAGGTCGACGCCGCCGGGCAGCCGACCGGCGGGCGCCTCTCCGAGCGCGAGCCGGCGCACCGGCAACGACCTCGTGCTGACGATCGACGACGCGATCCAGAGCGCCGGCGAGAGCGCGATCGCCGGCGATCGGCCTGCCGGGCGGCTTCGTCGCGATGAACATCCACAACGGCCAGCTCTACGGGCTCGGCTCCAGCCCCAGCTACGACCCCGCGATCTTCGCCAAGCCGCGGGTCCCGCCGGCGACCTACAACGCGCTCACCGATCGCCAGGACCTCGGCGCGCCGCTGTTCAACCGCGCCACCAACGGCTTCTATCCGACCGGCTCGACCTTCAAGCCGATCACCGCGCTGGCGGCGCTCGACTCGGGCGAGCTCGAGCTGAACGAGATCATCAACGACACCGGCGAGCTTCGAGCTCGGCGACGGCAACGTGCTGCACAACGCCGGCGACGCGGTCAACGGCCCGATCGACCTGCGCCAGGCGCTCAAGGTCAGCTCCGACGTCTTCTTCTACACGCTCGGCGTGCCGCATGAACGTCGACAGCGGCGACGGCGGCGCCGCTCCAGCAGTGGGCGCGGGCGCTCGGCCTCGGCGAGCCGACCGGGCTCGACGTCGGCGGCGAGGGCGCCGGCCGGGTGCCGACGCCCGAGCAGCGCAACGAGCGCCTACGAGCGCGAACACCGCGCCCGACTCGCCGTGCGGCGAGGAGGTCTGCCTCGAGAAGGGCGAGGTCACCGACCGCGCCGTGGTCGGTCGGCGACAACGTCAACCTCGCGATCGGCCAGGGCGACCTGCAGGCCGACCCGCTGCAGATGGCGGTCGCCTACGCCGCGATCGCCAACGGCGGCGACATCGTCCGCCCGCACGTCGGGCTGCGGGTCGAGGACCCGCAGGGCCGGGCGATCCAGGAGATCGACCCGGCGATCCGCGACCACGTCGAGATCGACCCGCCGGCCCAGCGGACGATCATGGACGGCCTCCACGGCGCCGCGATGGAGCCCGGCGGGCACCTCGTACAAGGTCTTCGGCGGCTACCCGGTCGACATCGCCGGGCAAGACCGGCACCGCCGAGACCGGGCATCGGGATCGACCAGTCCTGGTACATCGCCGCTGGCGCCGTATCGACGACCCCAAGTACGTGGTCGCGGTGACGATCGAGCGCGGCGGCTTCGGCGCCGACACCGCGGCGCCGGCGGCGCGCCAGATCCTCGACGAGCTGCTCGAGCGTCAACGAGAGCGCAGATCGAGGAGGTCGAACGCGGCCGGGGGCGATCTACGAGTGATGGAGGCCTACCGCCGACCCACGCCCGCCGCCGTTCGAGCGCCCGCGCGAGACGCTGATCGAGCGCGCCGGCTTCGCGCGGCTCGACCCGATGCTGCTGTTCGCCGGGATCGCGCTGATCGCGTTCAGCATCTACACGCTCGGCGTCGCGACCAGCGAGGACGTGCCCGGCAACCCCTACTACTACGTCGTCCGCCAGTCGATCTACGCGGTCGTCGGGATCGCGCTGATGTTCGCCGTCGCGCGGATCGACTACTCACGCTTCCGCGAGCTGCGGGTCGGCATCTACACGGCGATGATCGGCCTGATCGTCCTCGTGCTGCTGCTCGGCGAGGCGACCCGCGGCTCGCGCCGCTGGATCGAGCTGCCGTTCTTCACCTTCCAGCCTTCCGAGCTCGGCAAGGTGCTGCTGATCGTCACCCTGGCGGCGTTCGTGATCGACCGCTCGCGGCGGCAGTCTCGGAGCGCCGGCGGACGGTGCGGCTCCTGGCGCTCGGGCTGTTCCCGGCGGCGCTCGTCTTCCTGCAGCCGGACCTCGGCACGGCGCTCGTCTACGGCGGTGATCACGCTCGCGGTGCTGTTCATCGCCGGCGTCCGCTGGACCCACTTCGCGGCGATCGCTCGGCGGGGCGGCGGCGGTCATCGCGATCGTGCTCGTGATCGCTCCCGCCGTCGGTACCCCTATCCTGGCTGACTACCAGCAGGAGCGCCTGACCGCCTTCCTGCATCCCAGCGACGACCCCGCCGACTCCAGCTATCAGATCAATCAAGCTCTGATCGCCGTAGGCTCGGGGGGCAAGACAGGACGCGGCGATGACGCAACACAGACACAACAAAGGCTTCCTGCCGGAGCGCCACACGGACTTCATCTTCGCCGTCGTCGGCGAGCGCTTCGGCTTCGTCGGCGCCGCGTTCCTACTTTCTCTATACGCCCTGCTCATTTGGCGGGCGCTGCGCATAATGACTCTGTCGAAGAACCTCTACGGCAGCATGATCGCCGGCGGAATCGCCGCGATGCTGATGTTCCAGGTCTTCGTCAACGTCGGCATGAACCTGGGAATCATGCCGATCACCGGCATCCCATTGCCGCTGATGAGCTCAGGCGGCTCGTCCGTGATCGTCACCTTCTTGGCGCTCGGACTGCTGCAGAGCATCTACGTCCAGGCGCAGCTCACCACCTCGAAGCGGGGCTCAACTCCGTTTTGAGGTGATTTGAACTGAAGAAGCGAATTCTCGTCTCCGTCGACGCGGGGGAAACCCGCGTCGCGGTACTCGAAGGCAAGGGCACGGCGCGCCAGCCAGGCGCTGCAACGCGCGGCAGCGGAGGCGAAGCCGACAGCCGCAGCGCGATCGGCATGAAGGTCGGCGAGCTGTACGTCGAACGACGCAGCTCGCGCTCGATCGTCGGCAACATCTACAAGGGCGTGGTCGACAACGTGCTCCCGGGCATGGAGGCGGCCTTCGTCGACATCGGCCTGGAGCGAAACGGCTTCCTGCACGTCGACGAGATCGTCGCTCCCGGACGGCCAGAAGGTCCCCCGGCGCGGCCACGGCCGCGGGCGGCGGATCGACGAGCTGATCAAGCCCAAGCAGGAGGTCCTCGTCCAGGTGGTCAAGGACCCGCTGAAGTCGAAGGGCGCGCGCCTGTCGATGCAGATCTCGATCGCGGGCCGCTACCTCGTCTACATGCCCAACGGCGCCGGGGTCGGCGCCTCGCGGCGGCTGCCCGACGCCGAGCGCGACCGCCAGCGCAAGCTGCTGCAGAAGCTCCACAAGGGCGACGGCGGCGTGATCGTCCGCACCGCCGCGCAGGGCGCCCGCAAGGGCGACTTCGAGCGCGACCTCGACTACCTGCACAAGCTGCACGAGGTGATGGAGCGCCGGGCCGAGCGAGGTGAAGGCGCCGGCGCTGGTCTTCCAGGAGGCCGACCTCTCGATCCGGGTCCTGCGCGACGTGCTCACGAAGGAGTTCGACGGCGCGGTGATCGACGACCCCAAGCAGCACCACCGGGTGACCAGCTTCTTCCAGCGCACGGCGCCGGAGCTGGTCGAGTTCGTCGAGCTCTACGAGGGCGCCGAGCCGCTGCTCGAGCGCGAGGGCGCCGCCGAGGCGTTCGACCAGGTGCTGACCCGGCGCGCCGACCTGGCCTCGGGCGGCTACCTGATGATCGACTACGCCGAGGCGCTGACCGTGATCGACGTCAACACCGGCAGCTTCACCGGCCGCGGCAAGGGCCGGCTCGAGGACACGATCACGAAGGTCAACGTCGAGGCCGCCGAGGAGGTCGTGCGCCAGATGCGGCTGCGCGACATCGGCGGGATCATCGTCATCGACTTCATCGACATGGCGAAGGCCAAGAACCGCGACCAGGTGCTGAAGACGCTGAAGAAGGCGCTCGACGCCGACAAGACGAAGTCCTACGTGATGGAGGTCTCGCCGCTCGGGCTGGTCGAGATGACCCGCCAGAACGTCACCGACGGCGTGCGCGAGATCCTCACCCAGCGCTGCCCGACCTGCGACGGCGAGGGCGTCGTGCCGCTCGGCCGAGACGATGGCGATCGAGGTGATCCGCAAGCTGCGCCAGCTGGCCGCCGACGAGCCGGAGCCGGAGGCGTTCCTGGTCCGGGTCAACCCGAACGTCGCCGCCGAGCTGGTCGCCGAGGGCAGCGGGCTGGTCGAGCTCGAGGAGGAGACCGGCAAGCACTTCCACTTCGAGGGCGGCGAGGCGCTGGCGATCGACACCTACGAGGTCGTCGACCGCGGCACCCGCGCCGAGATCGAGGAGCGGGCGCTGCCGTTCCGGGTCGGCGAGGAGGTGCTGGTGACGATCGAGGAGCCGCACATGTACAACGCCGACGACGCGATCGCGCGGGTCGACTCCTACATCGTCAGCGTCAGCGGCGGCGGCGACCACGTCGGCGAGCGGCGGATGGTGCGCGATCGAGAGCGTCGCCCGCTCGGCGGCCACCGCGGCGCTGCTGGACGAGAACGGTGAGAAAGTCGAGAAGCTAGAATCGCCCGCTCCCTCAGCCAGGCGCCGTGGCCGCCGCGGCGGCCGGCGGCGCAGCCGGGCCCGCAGCGAGAGCGGCTCGGGCGACGAGGGCTGACGAACCATGGCTGAGACCTACGCGATCATCGAGAGCGGCGGCAAGCAGTACCGCGCCGAGAAGGGCACGACCCTGGTCGTCGACCGCCTGACGGCCGACGAGGGCGCGAAGGTGAACCTGCGCGCGGTGATGTTCCGCGGCGACGAGCGACGACGTGTCTCGAGCGCCGACGAGCTCGAGAAGGTCAAGGTCGAGGCGACGGTCACCGGCCACGAGCGCGGCGAGAAGATCCGCGTCTTCAAGTACAGGGCGAAGAAGGGCTATCGCAAGCGCGCCGGGCCACCGCTCCGAGCTGACCAGGCTCGAGGTGACCGAGGTCAAGATGCTGACCCGCAAGCCGGCGGCGGCCCCGAAGAAGGCCGAGGCAGCGACGGAGGAGAAGGCCGCGAAGCCCGCGGCGAAGCCGAAGGCGCCGGCGAAGAAGCCCGCCGCCAAGAAGCCCGCGGCCGCGAAGGCCGACCGCCGAAGAAGCCCGCGGCCAAGAAGCCCGCCGCCAAGAAGCCGGCCGCGAAGAAGCCGGCCGCCAAGAAGCCGGCGGAGAAGAAGGAGAGCTAGCGATGGCTCACAAGAAGGGACTCGGCTCGAGCCGCAACGGCCGCGACTCGAACCCGAAGATGCTCGGCGTCAAGATCTTCGCCGGCCAGAAGGTCGAGCGGCGGCGAGATCCTCGTCCGCCAGCGCGGCACCCGCTTCCGCCCCGGCGACGGCGCCGGCCTCGGCCGCGACCACACGATCTTCGCCACCCGCGCCGGCGTGGTCGAGTTCAGCCCGGCCCGCAAGGGCCGCGTCGTCTCGGTCAGCCGACGGCCGAGTAGCTCACCGCCACGGGCGTTAGATGCCCCTCGCGAATAGGCTGGGCGCGTGGCGCGAGCGCGACCCGACGACGCCGAGCTGGTCGAGGCGCTGCGCGATGGCGACGAGGCCGCGTTCGCCGCGCTCGTCGACGAGCTCAGCCCGGCCCTGACTGCGGCTGGCGCTCGCTGCACGTGCCGAGCCGGGCGGTCGCCGAGGAGGTCGTCCAGGACACCTGGATCGGCGTGATCAAGGGGATCGACCGGTTCGAGGGCCGCTCGTCGCTGCGCACCTGGATCTTCCAGATCCTGCTCAACACGGCGCGCACGCGGGGCGTGCGCGAGAAGCGGACGCTGCCGTTCTCTTTCTTCCGCCGCCGCGCCGAGGAGGGGCGCGACGAGCCGGCGGTCGACGCCGACCGCTTCCAGGGCCGGCGCGGCGACAGCCCGGCTGGTGGGCGCGGCCGCCGGCGGAGTGGGAGGGCGCCGACGTGCGGCTCGAGTCCGACGAGGTCCGCGACGTGCTGCTCGAGGCGATCGCCGAGCTGCCGCCGCGCCAGCGCGAGGTGATCGTGCTGCGCGACATCCAGGGCTACTCGCGCCGAGGAGGCGCGCAACGTTCTCGACGTCACGCGAGACCAACCAGCGAGTGCTCCTGCACCGGGCGCGATCGAAGGTCCGCGCCGCAGCTCGAGTCGTACTTCGAGCCGGAGGCCGGCGGATGAGCGCGAGGACTGAAGACGATGAGCTGTCAGAGTTCGTAGAGCTGGTGACCGACTACCTCGAGGGGCGGCTCGAGCCTGCCGAGGCGGAGCGGTTCGAGGCCCACCTCGGCAGCTCTGCGACGGCTGCCAGGCCTATGTCGAGCAGATGCGCGATCACGCCTGCGACGCGCTCGGCCGGATCCCGGAGGAGACGATCCCCGCCGAGGCCCGCGCCGAGCTCCTCCACGTGTTCGCGGAGTGGCGCTCCGGCGCGAGCCCCGGCTGAGGGCTACTTCAGCTTCAGCGTGCTGAACACCCCGGCGTGGTCGGAGTCGTAGATGCCGTTGACCTGCGCGAGGCCGGTCACCGACGAGTTCGACCAGCTTCACCTTCTTGCCCATGTTGGTCACACGTGGTCGACCTGGTGGTCGAACTGCGGTCGGCGGCGAGGTGAACAGGTCGTTCACGCAGCAGCTCAGCGGGTTCGCCGTGCTGCGCTCGGTGAACCCGCCGGCGACGAGCGTCTGGTACGCCTGCTGGTCGCCGGGCTTGACCCGGTGTCGTCGTCCGAGTTGAAGTCGCCGAGCATGATCGACTTCGGGTTCGAGGCCGGCCCGGCGACGAGCTCGCGCCGCCTGCTGGGCGCGGATGCTCGGGTGCTGGGTCTCGTCGTCGAACGCCTCGAAGTGCGTGTTGACGAAGCGGAACTTCCGCTTCACCGCTCCTTGCCCTTGCCCTTCTGGACGGTCGACGTCGACCGCGGTCCAGCCGCGGGTGACCGGGACGTCGATCCCGGAGATGGTCGGCGTGAACAGGTTCGAGTAAGTGCCCCGTCTGCGGGTTCTTGAGCTTCGCCTTCACCTTCGAGTCCTCGTTGACGAGGATCACGTCGCGCATCGTCAGCCGGCCCTGGATCTCGCCGCCGAGCACCGGCCGGTGTTCGGGTTGTTGTCGTAGTCGGCGGCGCCTCGAAGTCGAACTCCTCCTTGACGACCGCGACCTCGTAGTTGTACTCCGCGGGCCTCGAGCTGCGCCGTCAGCGAGCAGCTGCGAGGAAGTCGTAGCTGTCGTCGTCGCGGTGAACTGGCCGACGTGCGCTCGCCCTGCGCGTCGGATGCTCGAGCGTCGGCGTCGCGGCCGGTGCGCCACCAGTGCGCGACCTCCTGGAGGCCGACCAGGTCGGGCTTCTTCTCGGCGATCTCGGCCGCCAGGCCCTGCGCGCGGACGCGGGAAGTTGGTCTCGTCGACCTCGCGCAGGATCTCGCCGTTGGCCTCGATGAACTGCTTGAACGCTGTTCGCGTTCAGCGCCGGGGTCAGGTCGGCGCCGAGGAAGATGTTGCGGGTCATCACCTTGACCTTGACGCTCTCGCCTGCTTCGCCCGCGCGTCCGCCGTCGCGGCGAACGACGCGGTGGCGATCAGCGCGCCGAGCGCGAGCAGCGCCGACGCGCCGGATCCTCTCTCTCAAGATTGCATCCCTCCTTGGGAGTCGTCGTGGAGAACCAGTTAACACGTCTACCGTTCAATCGATGCTCCACGACCGGGCCAAGATCCACGTCGAGGGCGGCGCCGGCGGCAACGGGGTGGTCTCGTTCAGGCGCGAGGCGCACGTCCCCCGCGGCGGGCCCGACGGCGGCGACGGCGGGCGCGGCGGCGACGTGGTGCTGGTCTGCGATCCCTCGCGCCGCGACCTCTCCGCGCTGCGGTTCTCGCCGCACCAGCGCGGCGGGCGCGGCGGCCACGGCGAGGGCGCGCAGCGCCACGGCGCCCGTGGCGAGGACGCGGTGATCCCGGTTCCGCCCGGCACCCAGGTCGAGGGCCTCGAGGGCCGCCACTACGACCTGGTCGAGCCGGGCCAGCGGGCGGTCGTCGCCGCCGGGCGGCGCCGGCGGGCACGGCAACAAGCGCTTCGCCAGCTCGACCCGTCAGACGCCGCGCTTCGCCGAGCGCGGGCTGGAGGGCGAGTCGGGCTGGATCGAGCTGCGGCTGAAGCTGCTCGCCGACGCCGGCCTGGTCGGGCTGCCGAACGCCGGCAAGTCGTCGCTGCTCGCGCGCCTCACCCGCGCGGCGCCGAAGGTCGCCGACTACCCGTTCACGACCCTCGAGCCGGTCCTGGGGACGATCGACGACGGCGAGCGCCAGCTCGTGCTCGCCGACATCCCCGGCCTGATCGAGGGCGCCGCCGAGGGGGTCGGGCTCGGTCACGAGTTCCTCGCCCACGTCGAGCGCTGCCGGCTGCTCGTTCACCTCGTCGCCCTCGGCGGCGAGGTCGGGGCGGGAGAGGTCGACCCGGTGGCCGCGTACGAGACCGTGCGCGCCGAGCTCGCCGCGCACGGCGCCGGCCTCGAGCGGACTGCCCGAGCTGGTCGTGCTCTCGAAGCGCGACCTGGTTCCGGACGAGGTCGTCGAGCGGGAGGTCGCCGCCTGGCGCGAGCGGCTCGGCGATCGGGTCGCCGGCGTGCTCGCGGTCTCGGCGCCGACCGGGGCCGGGCTCGACGGAGCTGACGCGCGCGCTGTTCGCGGCGATACCCGACCGAGGCGCCCGCGCCCGAGCGCGCGGTCGGCGAGCCGGCGTTCGAGGCCGAGCACATCGTCTACGCGCCCGCCGGCGACGGCGGCTTCGAGGTCGTGCGCGAGCACGAGGCGTTCCGCGTCCTCGGTCGCGGGGTCGAGATGCTGGTCGCCCGCCACGACCTCTCCAACCTCGAGGCGCTCGCCTACCTCGAGCAGCGGTTGCGCGAGATCGGGGTGATCGCGGCGCTCGAGCGCGCCGGCTTCAGCCCGGCGACGAAGTCAGGATCGGCGAGGAGGAGTTCGAGCTCGACCCGGGCTAGAACCGGCGCATGCCCGGGAGACGCGGGTTAGGCTGGCTGGCCAAGTGAGGGGTTTTTGGGGAGCGTTGGGGGCGGTGTGCGTCTGCGCGGCGGTGGTCGCGCCGGCGACCGCTGGGGCCGAGGTCAGGGCCGGCGCGGCGGTCGCGGACGCGAGCTGGCACGTGGGCGCCTCCGCCGGCCAGTACGCATCCGACGGGACGTTCGGCGTCGATCCGGCGGACGGGACCTACGACCCGACCACGCATTCGATCCGCCGCGCGAACTCGTACGGGATCCAGTCGCGGCTGCAGGTGCGGGCGCTGGTGATCGAGGGGCCGGAGGGCAACCGGATCGCGATCGCGAAGACCGACCAGTACATCCCGCAGGACCTCCTCTACCGCCGCGCGGCGCAGCTGCTCGAGACCGAGGGTGACTGCGGGATCACCCGCAGGACGCTGACGATGACCGCCACCCACGACCACTCGTCGCCGATGTACTCGTCGACGTCGTGGGGCGTGTGGGCGTTCCAGGACGTCTTCGACGTCCGCTTCTACAACTACCTCTCGCGGCAGATCTTCGAAGCCGTCGAGGACGCCTGCGATCGAGCTGGTGCCCGTCCGGGTCGGCGCCGCGGTCGGCCAGTTCGACAAGACCCACCGCCACTCCTACGGGCCCGCCGTCGGCGACGACGGCAGCCCGGCCGGCTATCCGTTCTCGAACACCGACCACGATCTCAGCATCGTCCGCTTCGACGACGTGTCCGATCCAGAGCACCCGAAGCCGCTCGCCAACCTGGTCAACTGGAGCGGCCACCCGGAGTTCCTGGAGGGCAACGACCTGATCTCGGCCGACTACATCGCGCCGGCCGAGCGGATGCTCGACCGCGAGACCGGCGACGGTCACGATCTGGACCCAGGGCGCGGTCGGGACCGCCGAGCCGGAGCGCTCGAGCTACCACTCGGTCCACGAGCGGCTCGAGTTCTCGCACAAGGACTACGCCCAGGCCGAGTACGGGGCCCGCCTGCTGACCGACTCGCTGCTCGGCGTCTGGCGGGGGATCGGCGCCGGCGACCCGCCCGACCCCGACCGCTACGTCCCCTTTGCGACCGACTTCCCGGTCGCGATGACCGACCGCTGGTATCCCGGGCCCGTTCACCCATCCATACCCCGGGGTCTCCAACTGCCGCGCCGACCGCACGCTGTCGGGGCACTACCTGCTGCCGATCATCGGGCTGCCCGACTGCAATACGCCCGAGGAGGGGCTGCACAGCCTCGCCGACCTGCTCGGCCTGCCCGAGCCGCCGCCGTCGCCGATCCCGCCGATCGACCCCGGGCTGACGACCGACGACTTCCAGGCGCTCGGGATCCCCGTCCCCGAGAACTACGGCGCCCCCGCCTACCGGGGCTCGAGGAGGACATCGACGTCCACCTGCAGGGGATCCGGCTCGGCGAGCTCTACCTGCCGATCTGCTCCTGCGAGCAGTGGTACGACCAGAGCACGAACATCGAGACCCGGACCGACAAGGTCCTCGGCAACGAGCACCTCGGCTACGACTGGGGGGCGCAGTGCACGCCCAACGACCCCGAGGACGCCTACGAGGCCGACGGCACCGGCACGGGCACCTGGTCGTGCCCGAACCCGCACGACAGCTCCCAGACGCTGACGATCAGCGACCTCCGCTACAAGCGGATGCGCGCCCAGGTCAACAACGACGCCGCCGGCTGGAACGACCTCGCCAACGTGCTCACGGCCGACTCCGAGCCGGTCGACCCGCGCCAGATCAAGGGCAACTACACCCACGACGACGACGCCGCGCACCGCTCGGCCGAGCTCGGCTACGACCTGACGATCCCGATCTCGATGGCCAACGACTACAACGGCTACATCGCCACCTATCGCGAGTATCAGCGCGGCGACCACTACCGCAAGGCGCTGACCGGCTGGGGCCCGCACTCCAGCGACTACATGGCGACGCGGCTCGTCTACATCGGCCGCGCGCTCCAGGATCCCGACGTCGGGCTGCCGTCCGACATGGTCGACGAGCGGTTGCTCGAGCCGAAGACGACCGCGGACCTCGCCCTCAACGATGCCCGCGCGACGGCGCTCGGGACGGTCGGCAAGGCGGCCGTCGATGCCTACGAGGCGGCGCTGCCCGACGAGGCGCCGGTCGAGGTGGTGAGCCAGCCCGCGGACACCGAGCGCTTCGGCGCCGCGTTCTTCACCTGGAACGGCGGCTCGAACTTCACCGACAACCCGGTGGTCACGGTTCGAGCGCGCTGACCGCTGCCGGCTGGAGGACCTTCGCGGATCAGTCGGGAGAGATCCCGGTGACGCTCGAGTTCCCGCCCGGCGACGAGCTGCCGAGCTACCTGACCGGCGGGCAGGCGTGGCCGTGGACCGCGCACTTCGAGGCCTTCGTGGCTCCGTTCGACCCCGGCTCGGGCGATCGCGCGACGCCGGCCGGGACCTACCGCTTCGTCGTTCGCGGGATGCACCGCTCCGGCGGGGCGGCGGCGCCGTACAAGGTGATCTCGAAGGAGTTCGAGGTCGAGCCCTGGAGCGGGATCACGGTCGAGGACATGCGACTCGAGGCGAACCGGGCGATCACCTTCAAGGTGGGCCCGCGCACGACCCGCACCGCGGTCGGAGGCGGCCCGACGGTCCAGGCAGAGATCGGGCCGATCGACTATCCGGACTCCTACGACTCGCCGGCCCGGTTCGTCGAGCGCAAGCTGACCGCGTATCGCGATCCCGCGGCGCCCGGCGACGCCTCGAAGCTCGAGTGGTTCTGCTTCACCTGCAGCTTCCGGCCCTGGATCGACGCCGGCGACGCCACCGCGGCGGTGGTCACGATTCGCAACGCGCGGACCGGGCGAGTCGTCGCTCGCGTGCCGGCGCACCCGTCCGGCGATCGCTGGGTCGTCTCGCGGCGGCTGCGCCCGGATGAGGTCGCCCGCGTCGAGCGCGGCGACGTCACCGACGCCTATGGGAACTACAACCGGGCCGCCTCGGTCGAGCTCTCCGGGCGGCCGGCAACTGCGCCGGCCGGGCCCGAGGGCGGCGAAGGTCCGGGGCAGGCGGCCGCGGGCGAGTGCGGTCATTCGATCCGGGGGACCGCCGGGGACGATGTCCTTCGCGGGACTACGCTCGGGGACCGGATCAGCGGCGGCGGCGGGGACGACGAGGTGCGCGCCGGCGCCGGCGACGACTGCGTGCGGGCCGGCGGCGGCCACGACGTGATCCGCTGCGGGCCCGGCGACGACGACTACGCGGCGATCACCCGGCGGGACACCGTCCGCGGCTGCGAGCGGGTTCACCTGAGCTCGCGCTGACGATCCGCGCGTCAGGCGCGCACCTAGACTCAGCGCCATGACCGTGGTCGTGAAGCTCGGGTCCTCGATCGTCGCCGACGAGCGCGGCGAGGTGCGCGAGAGCGTGCTCGACAGCGTCTGCGGGCAGGTCGCCGACCTCCACCACGCGGGCGAGGACGTGGCGATGGTCACCTCCGGTGCGATCGCGCTCGGCTGGCGGCTGATGGAGCTCGAGCAGCGCCCGCGCACCGTCGACGAGCTGCAGGCGGCCTCGGCGGTCGGCCAGGGGACGCTGTTTCGCGCTTATGAGTCGCGGCTCGCCGAGCGCGGGGTGCACGCGGCGCAGGTGCTGCTGACCTCGTTCGACCTCTCTGTGCGGATGCACTACCTCAACGCGCGCCAGGCGCTGCGGAAGCTGCTCGAGTGGCGGGCGGTCCCGGTGGTGAACGAGAACGACACGACCGCGACCGACGAGATCACGTTCGGCGACAACGACTTCCTCTCCGCCCAGCTCGCGCTGCTGCTCGGCGCCCGCCTGCTCGTCCTGCTCACCGACACCGACGGCCTGCACACGGCGGATCCGAGCCACGATCCTGAGGCTCGCCGGGTCCCGGTCGTCGATGACTTCGCGGAGCTCGACGGCTACGAGATCGGCGACCGCGCGACGCTGTACGGGTCCGGCGGCATGCGCAGCAAGGTCTCGGCCGCCGGCATGGCGAGCGCCGCCGGGATCGCGGCCTCGATCTGCGACGGCACTGGGACCGGGACCCTGCTCGCCGCCGCACGGGGCGAGGACGTCGGCACCCGGTTCGTCGCCCACGCCGAGCGCACGCCGTCCTTCAAGCTCTGGCTCCGCCACGCGAAGCCGGCCCGCGGCCGGATCGTCGTGGACGAGGGGGCGGCGCGGGTCCTGCGCGAGAGCGGATCGAGCCTGCTGCCCGTCGGGATCGTCGGGGTCGAGGGCGAGTTCGCGGCCGGCGACGCGGTCGACGTCGTCTGCAATGGCGCCCCGGTCGGCAAGGGGATCGTCAACTACTCCGCGGCCGAGCTGGTGAGGATCAAGGGGATGAAGTCGGCCGATGTGCTCGAGCTGCTGCCGAACGCCTCCGAGGAGGCCGTGCACCGCGATCGATTCGTGCTCGCGTGAGCTGACGCGGCCCGCGGGGTGACCGGCGCCGCCGCCGTTACCCTTTGACCATGGCGATCGCCACCCTCACCGTCACCGAGGCCTGCGAGCGCGCGCAGCGCGCCGCGCGTGTGCTTGCGAGCGCCGACACCGGGACCAAGAACCGGGCGCTCGAGCGGCTGGCCGAGCTGCTCGGCGAGCGCGCGGGCGAGATCCTCGAGGCGAACGCCGCCGACCTCGCGGACGAGCGGGCTCAGGGCCTGACGCCCGCGCTGCGCGACCGCCTGACGCTGACCGAGGAGCGGATCTCGGGGATGGCCGAGGGAGTACGCGCGATCGCCGCCCTAGACGATCCGGTCGGCGAGGAGCTCGACCGACGCACGCTCGACAGTGGGCTCGAGCTCGTGAAGGAGCGGGTCCCGCTCGGCGTGGTGGCCGTGATCTACGAGGCGCGGCCGAACGTGACGGTCGACTGCGCGGCGCTGTGCTTGAAGAGCGGCAACGCGATCGTGCTCCGAGGCTCCAGCTACGCGCAGCGCTCGAACGCGGCGCTTGCCGGGCTGGTTCGCGAGGCGGTGACCGATGCCGGGTTGCCGGAGGGCGCGGTCGAGCTGCTCGGGGCAGAGCGCGACGAGCTCGCGGAGCTGGCTACGGCCGAGGAGCTGGTCGACCTCGTGATCCCGCGCGGCGGCGGCGGGCTCAAAGAGGCGCTGAAGGCCGTCGCGACGGTGCCCGTGATGTACGCCGCGGCGGGCAACTGCCATGTCTACGTACACGCCGACGCCGACCTCGAGATGGCGCGCCGGATCGCGTTCAACGCCAAGGTCGATCGGCCGGGTGTGTGCAACGCGGCCGAGACACTGATCGTCCACGCCGACGTGGCGAATGACTTCCTGCCCGGGGCACTGGCGGAGCTCGCCGGGGCGGGTGTCGAGCTCGTCGGCGATGAGCGGGCGCGGGAGGCGGCCGGAGACTCCGCGGTGGGCGACGCCACGGACGCCGACTGGGACACGGAGTACCTCGGGATGAAGATGGCCGTTGGCGTCGTCGACTCGCTCGAGGCCGCGATCGACCACGTCAACGCGCACGGCACGGGGCACTCGGAGGCGATCGTCACCAGCTTCCGACGAGGCGAGCGAACGCGTTCACCGCCGATGTCGACGCGGCGGTCGTCTTCGTGAACGCGTCGACCCGGTTCACCGACGGCTTCGAGTTCGGGATGGGCGCCGAGATCGGCAACTCGACCCAGAAGCTTCACGCCCGCGGCCCGATCGGGCTGCGGGAGCTGACGACGAGCAAGTACATCGTCCACGGCCACGGCCAGGTCCGGGGGTAGACGTCGGCGACCGGTCCTATGGCGTGCTCGGCGGAGCGTTCAACCCTCCGCACGTCGGCCATCTGGTGCTGGCCCACGAGGCGGCGTATCAGCTCGACCTCGAGCGGGTCGTGCTGATGCCGACGGGGGAGGCGCCCCACAAGGCGATCGATCCGGAGCCGGGGGCCGAGGTGCGGCTGGAGATGACGAGGCGCGCGGCGGCTGGCGACGAGCTGCTCGAGGTGTCGGACCTCGAGGTGAGCGAGCCGGGCCCGTCCTACACCTTCCGTACGCTGGAGAAGTTGAGCGAGCAGCGGCCCGGTGAGCGGATCTTCTTCCTGATGGGGGCCGATGTCGCCGCGCATCTGGAGTCGTGGAAGCGGCCCGAGCGGGTGCTGGAGCTGGCGCGACTGGGGATTGCGGCGCGGCCCGGGACGACGCTAGACGAGGCCGAGGCGGCGCTCGAGCGCCTTGGCGGCGAGGGGCGGGCGGAGTGGATCCGGATGCCCGAGATCGGGGTGTCGTCGACCCGCGTCAGGCGGCGGATCGCCCAGGGGCGGCCGGTGCGGTACCTGGTGCCGGATCCCGTGATCGAGCTGATCGAGTCGGCGGGGCTGTACCGGGAGGCGGTGCGCGCGTGACCGCGGCGGCCGAGAACGCGGGCCGCGAGGCGGCGGTCGCAGAGCGCCGGACCGCGGCGCCCGGCGCGTCGGCGGAGCTGGCGCGCCGGATCGCGACGATCGTCGACGGCAAGAAGGGCGAGCAGATCGTCGCGATCGACGTCCGCGAGCTGGTCTCCTACACCGACTACCTGGTGATCGCGACGGCGCGCAACGAGCGCCAGGCGAAGGCGATCGTCGACGAGGTCCGGCTGATGCTGAAGCGCGACGACGACCTGCTGCCTGCGCGGGCCGAGGGCGAGGTGGAGGCCCGCTGGGTGCTGCTCGACTACCTCGACTGCGTGCTTCACGTGCAGGTTCCGGAGATGCGCGAGCGCTACCGGTTCGAGCGGCTCTGGGGCGAGGGCGCGCGGCTCGAGCTCGAGCTCGAGGGCGCCGCGGACTAGATCCGGGCTGTCCGTCCGACGGCGGGCCTAGCTTCCCGAGGTGGTGAAGGCGTTCAAGAGGTCGCTGTTCGGCTACCGGCCGAAGGAAGTGGACAAGGCGCTCGCGGCGCGCGACGCCGCGCTCGCCGAGGGGGCCAAGTCGCTCGCCTGGCACGCCGGTGAGCTTGAGCGGCGCCGGGACACGGGTCGCGCAGCTGGAGCTCGTCTGCGATCTGCTCTCGGACCGGGTGGTCGGGCGCGACCGCGAGCTGGACTCGATGCGGGCCGAGCTGACGTGGGCGCGCCGCGAGGTCGAGCGGATCGAGGCGATCGGCGCCCAGGCGCGCGGCCAGGCGACGCGGATCAGGCTGCAGGCGCTGCGCGAGGCGTCGGAGCTGTCGGCGCGGCTGGCGGAGGTGTCGCAGTCGCCGGCCGCCGACCGGGGGCGGTTGCTCGACGCGATCCGCGCGGCGATCGACCGCATGGGCGCTGAAGGAACCGGCGACGGCGGCGGCGGCGAGGTCGAACGGGCCCGTGCGCGACGCGGCGGATGAGATCTTCGAGGGCCTGGTGGAGGTCGAGGTCGGGCCGCTGGAGGATTTCTCGCAGCTGGTCGGCTTCGAGGACGCCGCCGGGCGCGATCGACGCGACGTCGGAGATCTCGGTGCGGCGGTTCGCGCGCGGGCGGGCGACGCTGGAGATGCGGCTCGCCGAGCCGGTCGAGCTGCTGCGCGAGCTCGAGGAGCGGGCGCCGTTCGAGTTCCGGGTGCGGGACCGGCGGTTCGACCGCTTGGTTCTTGACGTCGACGCCGCCGACGAGCGATAGGCGGCGCCGGGGCGGCGTCATCGGTCGCTCGTGTGCGAAGCACACGTCGCTCCCTGCTTCCTTGCCCGGCTTGCCTCTCGCCGTCGGTCAGTAACCGGCGCCCGCCCGCGGGGCGGTCTACGATCGCCGCATGGGTCGGGGACGGGGTCTGGTGGTGCTGCGTGGTCGCGGCGGCGCTGGTCGGCCGGTGTCGTCGCGTGGGCCGGCGCAGCGGCCCCCGGTGTGCCGTGGACGCAGTACCTGCCGGCGCTGCCGAGCCCGTCGCAGACGCACCCGAACCGGGTCGCGCACTGCAAGCGGGCGAAGCTGAAGTGCGTGCGGATGCAGATCGGGCGGATGCGCGCGCTGCAGGAGCGGCTCGGGTGCGATCACAAGGCGGTGTTCGCGACCACGTACCTGGTGCTGACCCGGGCGCTGCGCGACGCGATGCTCGCGGACCCGCACATGCTGCGGTGGCCCAAGTGGTTCTTCCGCGAGGACGCGCTGTTCGCGAACGTGTACTTCCGTCCGTGCGGCGCTGGGAGCAGGGGAGGGAGGTGCCGCCGGCGTGGCGGATCGCGTTCGAGACGGCCGACGACGGCGAGGTGCTCGGATGCGCAGGACATGCTGCTCGGGATCAACGCGCACGTGCAGAACGACATGCCGTTCGTGGTCGCGCAGCTCGGGCTGCGCGACCGCAAGGGGGAGGCGCGCAAGCCCGACCACGACCTGACCAACGATGTGCTCAGCGCGGCGTACGAGGACGTGGTCGAAGGCGGTGCGCGACCGGTATGACCCGAGTCTCGGCGTGACCAACCCGCCCGGGGTGCCGGCCGACGACGTCGCCGGCCTCGAGATGGTCCGCGAATGGCGCGAGCAGGTTTGGCGCAACGCCGAGCGGCTGGTCAACGCGAAGGACGACGAGGAGCGGGCGCCGGATCGCCGACGAGATCAGGTCGTACGCGGCGCGAGTGGGCGCGGGGCATCGCCGCGACGTCGATCCCCGGGCTACCGGGCCCAGCGCGACGCGTACTGCGCAGCAGCAGCTGGGCGGCTGAACGACTCCTTCCGTCCGGTCGGAATGCGAACATGCGTTCGTGTCCGATCACGACCCGAACCTGAAGGGCAACGTCGCCGAGCTGAAGATCGCGGCGGAGGCCGCGCGTCTCGGGATCCCCGTCCTGCGGCCGATGACCGAGCACGAGCGCTACGACCTGGTGTTCGAGGTGGACGGACGCTTCTTCAGGATCCAGTGCAAATGGGCGTCTTGCGATGGCGACGTGGTGTGCGTTCGGATGGTCACCAACCGTCGCGGCCCCAACGGGTTCATCCGTAGGGCGTACACGGCCGACGAGATCGACGCGATCGCGGCGTACTGCGCCGACACTCGATGACTGCTACTTGCTGCCGATGCCGCTGATCGATGGGCGACGGCAAGTGATGCTCCGCCTCACTCCGCCCAAGAATGGCCAGCGAGCTTGTCTAAACTGGGCCGCTGAGTACCGACTCGAAGGGGCTATAGCTCAGCTGGGAGAGCGCCTGCGTGGCACGCAGGAGGCCGTGGGTTCGAGTCCGACCAGCTCCATCCGCTGACGAAAGGGTCGCCGACTCAGCTCGGCGCCCACGAGTACCGCCAGAGGTTCGGCTGGTACATGGAGCGCGCCGCGGCCGGCGAGAGCTTCCTGATCACCCGGCGCGGCAAGCCATACGCTCGCCTCTCGCCGCCACACGACCAGCTCGACCTGCCGGCGCCCGAGCCGGCCGCGGTCGTCCCGATCACCGAAGCAAAGGAGCGCCGCGCATGACCGCACCCGCCCGACTGTCCGTCGTCACCCTCGGCGTCCGCGACGTCGCCGACCCTCCGCGCCTTCTACGAGCGCCTCGGCTGCACCACCAACACCAAGCCGGGCGGCGACTTCGCCGCCTTCCCGCTCGGCGGCGCCGTCCTCTGCCTGTACGACATCGCCCACCTGGCCGCCGAGGCAGGCGGCTCATCGGTTCCCGACCCCGTCCCGTTCAAGGGCTTTACCCTCTCGATCAACGTCGACGACCGCGACCATGTCGACAGCGCCCTCGCCGCGGCCGTCGACGCCGGCGCCACCGTCCTCGCCGAGCCGGTCGACCGCGAGTGGGGCGGCCGCTCCGCGTACTTCGCCGACCCCGAGGGCAACGCGTGGGAGATCGCCTGGCTCCCCGGCGCCACGTTCGACGAGCGCGGCGCCCTCCACTGGCCGTTCTGAGCACCTGCTCCCGATAGCGTTCCGTGCCGTGTCGGAGATGCCCCACGTCGACGGCGTCACGCCACCGCTTCATCGGCGCCAACGGGATCGTCCACCACGTCGCCGAGGCCGGCGCCGACAACGGCGACCCCGTCCTGCTCCTGCACGGCTGGCCGCAGCACTGGTACGAGTGGCGCCACCTGATCCCTGCGCTCGCCGACCGCCACCGCGTCCTCGCCCTCGACCTGCGCGGCTTCGGCTGGTCCGACGCCCCGCCCTGGGGCTACGAGAAGGAGCAGCTGGCGACCGACGTCCTCGCCGTCCTCGACGCGCTCGGGATCGACCGCGTCAAGCTCGTCGGCCACGACTGGGGCGGCTGGATCGGCTTCCTGCTCTGCCTCCGCGCGCCCGAGCGCTTCGACCGCTTCCTCGCCCTCGGCATCCCCCACCCCTGGCAGACGCTCGGCAGCGGCTGGCGCGACCTCCCGCGCTTCTGGTACCAGCTGCCGATCATCACCCCCGGACTCGGCTACGCGCTTCACCGCAGCGGCCTCCTCGTCCGCGCGGCGCTACGCGGCGGCGTCACCGACGGCAACGCCTTCGACCGGACGACGATCGACTCGTTCGCCGACAACCTCGCCGAGCCGGCGCGTGCCCGCGCCTGCGTGCAGGTCTATCGCGTCTTCGTCCTGCGCGAGTCGCTGCCGGTGGTCCGCGGCCGCTACATGTCGTCGCGGCTGACCGTCCCCACCCGCCTGGTGGCTCGGCGCGGACGATCCGGTGATCAGCCCGGCGATGATGGCCGGCTGGGAGACGCACGCCGACGAGATGTCGGTGGAGCTGGTCGCGGACTGCGGCCACTTCATCGCCGACGAGCGACCCGACCTGGTCGCCGACGAGGCTCGCGCCCTGTTCGCCTGACGCCCCGGCGAACCGGCGCACCGCGGCGACACCGCGTCTACGCTGCGAGCTCGCACCTGAGAGAGGACGGAGGGAGACGGTGAGGCGCAAGCCAACCAACGCGTGCGCTCGTGGCCGCGGCCGCGATCCTCGGCGCGCTCGCGCTCGCGCCCGGCCGCCCAGGCCGCGATCCCCGACGTCCCCGACGGCGCCGGCGGACAGATCGCCTGCACCGAGCAGGCCGGCGCCGAACGCCGGCGAGCGCCACTGCTCCGGCATCTTCACCACCTTCGACGGCGCCCCCATCGACGTCAACGTCGGCTTTCCGCTCCGCGCCCGCCTCCGGCCCCGACGGCGACTTCCCGATCGTCGGCGTCTTCCACGGCTGGGGCGGCTCGAAGATCTCGCTGACCGGCGACGGGATGCAGGAGTGGCTCGACGATGGCTACGCCGTCTTCAGCATGAGCGACCGCGGCTGGGGCAACTCCTGCGGCGGCATGGACCCGAAGCGCCTCCAGCCGGTGTGCGCCGAGGGCTACAACCACCTGATGGACACCCGCTACGAGGTCCGCGATGCCCAGGAGGTGTTCGGGAGGCGCTCGCGCGACGCCGGCACGGCCTGATCGACCCGCAGGCGATCGCGTCCACCGGCGGCTCCTACGGCGGCGGCATCTCGATGGCGCTCGGCGCCCTCGCAACCGCCAGATGATGCCCGACGGCACCCTCGTCCCGTGGATCGAGCGCCGGCGGCAAGCAGATGAAGATCGCCGCCGTGCAGCCCAACATCCCCTGGACCGACCTCGCCTACTCGCTGCAGCCCAACGGCGCCACCCTCGACTACGTCGCCGACGCGCCCTACCTCGGCCCCAACGGCGACCGCCGATCGGCGTCCTCAAGCAGTCGTTCGTCGCCGGCCTGTTCGGTCTCGGCCTCGCCACGAGCAACTACGCCCCGCCCGGCACCGATCCCGACGCCGACCTGACCAGCTGGTACTCCGCTGATCAACGCCGGCGAGCCCTACGACGAGAACCCACTCTCACAGGACATCGTCGACGAGCTCACCACCCACCACTCCTCGTACTACATCGACGACTCGATCGCGCCCGCGCCGATGCTGATCACCAACGGCTGGACCGACGACCTGTTCCCGCCCGACGAGGCGATCCGCTTCTACAACCGCACCCGCACCCATCACCCGGGCACGCCGATCTCGCTGATCTTCAGCGACCACGGCCACCAGCGCGGGCAGAACAAGGACGTCGACACCGACTTCCGCAACTCGCAGACCCATGCCTGGTTCGACCACTACGTCAAGCGCGCCGGCTCCGAGCCCTTCCAGGGCGTCCAGACGCTGACCACAGACCTGCCCCGATACCGCGCCCTCGGGCGGCGCGACGCGGACCGTTCGACGACCTGGCGGCCGACGCCCCTTCCGCGCCCCGACCTGGACGCGCCCTCGCGCCCGGCGAGGTCCGCCTCGACTCCGCCGCGGCGCAGACGATCCGTCCCGGGCCCGGCTCGCCGGCGTCGGCCAGGCCTATCGACCCGATCGCCGGCGCCGGCGCCTGCGCTACCGCCTCGACGGCTCCGACCAGCCCGGCGTCGCCACGTACCGGCTCGACCCCGCCCCGGCCGGCGGCTACACGCTGATGGGCTCGCCGACGGTCGTCGCCTCGATCGCCGCCGGCTCGCCCACCTCGCAGGTGGCGGCCCGGCTGCTCGACGTCGCGCCGGGCGGCGACGCAGACCCTCGTCGCCCGCGGCCTCTACCGGCCGACGGCGCGACGCGCAGCAGGTCTTCCAGCTGCACGCCAACGGCTGGCGCTTCGCGCAGGGCCACGTCGCCAAGCTCGAGCTGCTGCCCGCCGACGAGCCCTATGGCCGCGCCTCCAACGGCCAGGCGCCGGTGACCGTCTCCGACCTCGAGCTGCGCCTGCCGGTGCTCGAGCGCCGGGCAGCGGCCCGGTCCAGCGTCCCGGCGCCGAAGGTCCTGCCGCCCGGCTACGAGCTGGCGATCGACTACCGGCCGGCCTCCGAGGCTGGCGGCGGCGTGTCAGGCGGCGGCGGACCGCCGGCGCCGACGCCGGTCACCCGGCAGCGCCAAGAACGACAAGCTCGCGCGGCACCGCAGACGACGACGTGATCCGCGGCCGGCGCGGCGCCGACCGGCTCACGGGCCTCGCCGGCGACGACTGCCTGTTCGGCAACCAGGGCCGCGACCGCGCGTCGGGCGGGGGCGGCGACGACCTGATCCGCGGCGGCGCGGGCAACGACACGCTCAAGGGCGGGCCCGGCGCCGACACGCTCGCCTGCGGCCAGGGCCGCCGCGACAGTGCGGTCCCGCGACAAGGCCGACACGGTTCGCGGCTGCGAGCGCGTCCGCCGCGCCTGACCGCGCCGCCGGTCAATAGGCTGCGCCCGATGAAGCAGCTCGCCGACGGCGTCTGGCAGCTCTCGGGCTTCCCGCCGAACTCGATCAACGTGTTCGTGATCGAGGACGTGCTGATCGACGCCTCCACCCGCTACGCGACCCGCCGCATCCTGCGCCAGGTCGACGATCACGACCTCGCCGCGCACGCGCTCACCCACGCCCATCCCGACCACCAGGGCGCCAGCCACAACGTCTGCGAGCAGCCTCGGCATCCCGTTCTGGGTCGGCGAGGGCGACGCCGACGCCGCCGAGAATCCCGAGCTGATCGGCGAGCGCCAGCCCGACCACTTCATCGCCCAGCTGTTCTTCAAGACCTGCACCGGCCCCGGCCACCCGGTCGACCGCAAGCTGGTCGAGGGCGACGAGGTCGGCCGGCTTCAAGGTCCTTCACGTCCCCGGCCACTCGGCCGGACACGTCGCCTTCTGGCGCGAGTCCGACCGCGTCCTGGTCGCCGGCGACGTCTTCAACAGCGCCGAACGCGTTCACCGGCATCCCCGGCCTGCGCCTGCCGTACGACTTCTTCACCCCCGACCCGGCCGAGAACCGCCGGTCGGCGAAGCGACTCGGCCTGCTCGAGCCGAAGCTCGTCCTGCTCGGTCACGGGCCGCCGTACCGCGACACGAAGAAGTTCGTCGACTTCTGCGCCGCGCTGCCCGACTAGGCCGCGTCGCGCCCGTTCCCGGTCTGCGAGGCCTCGGCCGCCTTCGCGACCTCGCAGCTCGCCCCGATCATCTCGAGCATCTGGCGCACCTCGCACGGGTTCGAGCCGAGCGCCGGTAGGAAGTCCTCGGCGATCCCGCGCGCGTACACGGGCCACATCCGCTCCAGCATCTCGCGCGCCCTCGTCGGTGAGCTCGACGTAGAAGCTGCGCCGGTCCGTATCGCACGACGTCCGGCGCACCAGCCCGGCCTTCTCGATCCGGTCGATCAGCCGGCTGAGGCCGCTGTTCGAGAGCAGGACCCGCTCCGCCAGCTCCACCTGGCGCAGCGCCGCCGTCCGCGTCGCGCAGCGCGGCGAGCACGTCGTACCAGCTCAGCGGGGGAAGGCCCGCCTCGTCGAGGTCGGCCGCGATCCGCCGCAGCATCGTCGAGTGGGCGCGCAGAAACGCCCGCCAAGCAGCCAGTTGGTCGGCGGAGATCCTCGTTGCCGTGCTCGTCTCCATGTCTGGATTGTACCTGAGGTAGTTGACAATGCAACCGTTTCCGCTATGATTGTTGCAGTAACAACAGTTGCACTGTCATTCAAGGAGGCTTTTCAGATGACCACAGCGACCGAAACGACCGAGCTGGTCCCGACCGGGACCTGGGCGGTCGACAACACGCACTCGAGCGCCAACTACGAGGTCGAGCACGGCGGGCTCTCCGTCTTCCGCGGCGGCTTCGAGCCGATCGACGCGACCCTCGTCTCCGGTGACGACGGCGTCGTCCTCGAGGGCCGGGTGGCGGTCGAGGACATCACGATCGACGACGAGAACCTGCGCCCGCACCTGCTCTCGCCCGACTTCTTCGACGTCGAGCGCAATCCGGAGATCACCTACCGCTCGACCGAGATCAGCGGCTCGGCCGACGACCTGACCGTCGCCGGTGAGCTCTCGATGGCCGGCGTCACGCTGCCGGTCGAGGCCAAGGGGCGGATCCGCGGACCGGTCTCGTTCGGCGAGGGCCTCGACAAGCTCTCGCTCTCGCTCGAGACGACGATCGACCGCACCGCGTTCGGGATGGTCTGGCAGATGGAGCTCCCGGGCGGCGGGCAGGCGCTCGCCAACGACGTCCGCCTGGTCGTCGAGCTCGAGCTCCTCAAGGGCTGATCGCGATGCGGATCCTCGCCATCCCGGGCAGCGTCCGCCGCGACTCCCACAACGCGCGCCTGCTCCGCCACGCGGCGGAGCGGGCGCCCGCGGGCGTCGAGATCGAGGTCTGGGACGGGCTCAAGTCGATCCCGCCCTACGACGAGGACGACGACGTCGCGATCGCGCCCGCTCCGGTCGCCGAGCTGCGCAGGCGATCGCCGAGGCCGACGGCCTGCTCTTCGCGACCCCGGAGTACAACTCGTCGATTCCGGGCGTGCTCAAGAACGCGATCGACTGGGCGTCGCGGCCGCGAGCGACGACGCCCCTGCAGGGCAAGCCCGCCGCGGTCGTCGGCGCCACCACCGGCAGCTTCGGCGCGGTCTGGGCGCAGGCCGAGCTGCGCAAGGTGCTCGCCTCGACCGGCGCCCGGGTGGTCGACCTCGAGCTGCCGCTGAGCAAGGCGCACGAGGCCTTCGACGACGCCGGCGCCCTGATCTCATCCGATCACGACGACCGGATGCTCGAGGTCCTCGGGGCGCTCGCCGCCGAGATCGCCACCGATCGCGAGCTCGCCGTCGCCGCCTGAGCCCGCCTACGTACGCACCGCCCGGCGCGCGACGTCGAGCGCCGGACGCGAGCGCTGCGGGCAGGTGGCGGCGCACCCGCCACCGCGCCCCCGAGAAACCCAGGTTGGCCACCTTCGCGAACCCGAGCTCGTCCTCGCGCAGCGCCAGCAGCAGGTGGGCGACCCGGTCGCCCGCCGGCAGCTCCGCCGTCTCCGCGACGCGGACGCACCAGCAGTCCACCCGCCGCCCCCGCGAGCGGACCAGGAACGCGCCCTGCTCGCCGACCAGCCAGGTCGCCGAGCGAGCCGGGCTGAAGCGCCAGGCCCGTCGCCCGCAGCAGGTCGCGCTCGGCGTGGCCGACCAGATCGCCGAGCAGGCCGAGCGCGACGCCCTCCGCCCCGGGATCGGCGTCATCGCGCCGGGCCGCGCTGCGCTCGCTTCCGATCGGCACGACCTGGCGGGCGCCCCGCCGGGCCTGGATCCAGGGCACGAACCAGGCGTGCGCGAAGCAGATCGCCGCGACCGGGAAGGTCAGCGGCTCGATCGCGAGCAGGAGCGCGCCCGGCGCGACGAACACGAACACGATCCACGCCGTCCACAGCGTCCAAAGGCGCCCGTCGCGGCGCAGCGTCCGGTCGCTGGCGTCCTCGCGCCAGGGGAGCCGCGCGGCCTCGGCGAGGCCACCGGGCGCCGGCGCCCGGGCGGGCTCGAGGACCGGATCCACCGCGGCGCCGGTCAGCCGCCCGCGATCGGCCGCCGCAACACGACCAGCTCGGCGTCCAGCGGCAACTCCCGCACCACCTCCGCGGTCCCGTTGTCGTAGCTGACCGAGGCGACCATGCCCCGATCGAGCTCGGCGCGGAAGGCCGCGATCGCCGCGTCGACGTCATCGCCGTTGGCCGTCCATTGCGCCAGTGTCGTGTGGCCGCTTCGGTCGAGCCTGATCAGCCGTCCCATCTCAACCTCCTGATCGGATCGGAGGACGAAGTCTAAGCGCGCGGGCTGCCGTTCCCGGCGACCGGAATCACTCATCTAGCCTGCGGCACGTGCCGGCGCGACGAAGGCCGCTCTCGCGAACCACCCTGGTCGCCTTCGCAGCCGGGAGCCTGGTCGCGCTCGCGGGATGCGCCGTCTACGCCCAGCGGATCGCCTTCAGCTTTTTCGCCACCTACGATGACGAGGGCCACTTCCTGCTCCTGATCCGCGAGTGGCTCCAGCGGGGTGACCTGTTCGATGGGGTCTACAGCGAGTACGGGCCGGGGTACGTCGGGCTCGTCGGGGGCATCTTCACGCTCTTCGGGCTCGAGCTGGACAGCGATACCGCCCGCCTCGTAACCCTCGTCCTGTGGCTCGCGATCACGGTCCTCGTGGCGATCACTGTGATGCGACTCACCGGAAACCCGGTGATCGCGGTCGGTGGCCAGGTGGTCGCGTTCATCGGCATGATCGGGATCGCCCAGGATCCGCTCTACCCCGGCGGCTGGCTGTCGTTGCTGGTGGTCGGGATCGTCCTCGCCGCGGCGTTCGGCCTTCGCCGACGCCCGGCGCCGGCGATGTTCGCAATCGGCTTCCTGGCGACGGCGGCGGCCCTGGTCAAGGTCAACGTGGGCGCGCTTGCCGCGATCGCGGTGGTGGTCGCCTGCGTGACCGCGTTTCCCGCGCTACGGCGGATCCGGGCCCTGGAGCTCACGGTCGCGGCGCTCTGCATCGCGACCCCGTTCGTGGTCGTCGCCTCCGAGCTCCACCGGGGAATCGTGCTCGAGTTCGCGCTTGCGGTCGGCTTCGCGCTGGCCGCCGTGGTCGCGAGCATCCCGCGTCTGGGCTCGGGCCCTGAGCTGGGACCGCGCGAGCTGCGCTTCGGGCTCGGTGGGATCGCGGCCGCGTGCGGGGTCATCCTCGGGGCGGCGATCGTCAGCGGCAGCGGCCCGGTCGACCTGATCGACGGGATCATCGTGCAGCCGCTCGGTCAGTCCGACGCCTTCATCCGGCGGTTCGAGCCGCCGAGCGCGGCGGTGTGGATCAACGCCGCCGGCCTCGGTCTCGCGATCGCGTACCGGCGGACGATCGCCCGCATCCCTCCGGCGTTCAGCGGCGCCGGCCGGATCGCCGCGGGACTCTGGGCATGGACCGCTGTCGTCCTGGTCCAGGTCCCGAGCGCGGCCGCGTTCGCGGCCGCCGGCGCGTTCGCCTGGGTCGCCGCCCTTCCCCCCGGCGACCGCCTCGCAGGCCCGCGCGGGGCCCTCGTGCGCGCTCTGATCCCGACCCTCGCGGTCCTGATGCTGATCCAGGCCTATCCGGTCGCCGGCAGTCAGATGCGTCTCGCGGTGCTGCCGCTCGTCTTCGTCGGCGGCGTGTGCATCGCCGACGGTCTCGAGGAGGTCGCCGCCGCGGCCGCCGGCGGACTTCGCGCGCGGTGGGTTGCGCTCAACCTGGGGATCGCCTGCTTCGCGGCGTGGCTCGTGCTCGGCCCCGCGCACGATCCGATCGACACGCGGCTCGACCTCCACGCCCGCAACGTCCCGCTCGGCCTGCCCGGCGCCGAGCGCGCGCGAGTCAGTCCCGCCGAGCACGACGTCTTCGTGGCCCTCGTGAAGGCGGTCCACGCGCACTGCGCGACGTTCTACGGCGAGCCCGGGATCAACAGCCTCTATGTCTGGGGCGAGATCGAGCCGCCCACGGGAATGAGCACCGGAAACTGGATGTACCAGTTCAGCGACGAGCAGCAACGGCGAGCGCTCGCCGACCTCCGCGAGGCCGACGGCCTCTGCATCGTCCGCAACCAGTCGCTGATCGATTTCTGGAGCGCCGGGCGCACGGTGCCCGGCGGACCCCTGTCCGAATGGATCGACGACAACTTCGAAGCGCGGCGCGAGATCGGCGGCTACGTCCTGATGACCCCGCTCGGCGCCGCGGGCCGTTCGTAAACTTGCCGCGTGGAACCCTACGAGCCGCATGCAGATCGAGCGCCGCTGGCAACAGGTCTGGGCCGACGAGCGCACCTGGGAGGTGCCGAACCCGGGCGAGCCCCGGCTTCGACGACTCGAAGCCGAAGTTCTACGTGCTCGAGATGCTCCCGTACCCCTCCGGCGAGCCGCACGTCGGGCATCTGAAGAACTACTCGCTCGGCGACGCGATCGCCCACTTCCGGCGCCGCAACGGCTTCCAGGTCATCCACCCGATGGGCTACGACGCCTTCGGCCTGCCGGCCGAGAACAACGCGATCAAGGACCGGGCATCCACCCCCGCGAGGCGACCGAGGCGTCGATCGCCGCCTACCGCGAGCAGTTCCGCGCCTGGGGCGTGTCGATCGACTGGTCGCGCGAGATCTCCAGCCACGACCCCGCCTACTACCGCTGGACGCAGTGGATCTTCCTGCGCCTGTTCGAGCGCGGGCTCGCCTACCGGGCCGAGGCCCCGGTGCAGTGGTGCCCGGTCGACCAGACGGTGCTCGCCAACGAGCAGGTGATCGACGGCCACTGCGAGCGCTGCGGCTCGCTGGTCGAGTCGCGCCAGCTCGAGCAGTGGTTCTTCAAGATCACCGACTACGCCGATCGCCTGCTCGCCGACTTCGACCTGCTCGAGTCGTGGCCCGAGCACGTGATCACGATGCAGCGCAACTGGATCGGCCGCTCCGAGGGCGCCGAGGTCACCTTCCGCTGCGAGGAGCTCGGGATCGACTTCCCGGTGTTCACCACCCGGCCCGACACGCTCTTCGGCGCCACCTTCTTCGTCCTTGCCCCGGAGCACCCGGAGGTCGAGCGGCTCGCCGCCGGCACCGGCCACGAGGACGAGGTCCGCGCCTACGTCGACGCGGCGATCCGTGAGTCGGTCGAGGAGCGCGGCGACGAGGCGCGGGCGAAGACCGGCGTCCCGCTCGGGCGCACGGTCACCAACCCGGTCAACGGCGAGCAGATCCCGATGTTCGTCTCCGACTACGTGCTGATGGAGTACGGCACCGGCGCGCTGATGGCGGTGCCCGCCCACGACGACCGCGACCACGCGTTCGCGCGCACCTTCGGGCTCGAGATCCGCGAGGTCGTCAGCGGGGGCGAGGACGTGCAGGCGCGAGCCCTACATCGGCGACGGGACGATGGTCAACAGCGGCCAGTTCGATGGCGAGAACAACCGCGAGGCCTACGGCCGGATCGTCGAGTGGCTGAGCGCGGAGGGCAAGGGCGAGCCGGCGGTCAACTACCGGCTGCGCGACTGGCTGCTCTCGCGCCAGCGCTACTGGGGCTGCCCGATCCCGATCGTCTACTGCGACGCGTGCGGCATGGTCGCCGGTCCCGGACGATCAGCTGCCGGTCGAGCTGCCCGAGGTCGAGGACTACGCGCCGAAGGGCAGGAGCCCGCTCGCCGCCGCCGAGGACTGGGTGCAGCACCGAGTGCCCGACGTGCGGCGGCCCGGCGCGCCGCGAGACGGACACCATGGACACGTTCGTCGACTCGTCCTGGTACTTCCTGCGCTACCTCGATCCGCGCAACGAGCGAGCTGCCGTTCGACCGCGAGGTCGGCCGACTTACTGGATGCCGGTCGACCAGTACATCGGCGGGGTCGAGCACGCGATCCTGCACCTGATGTACGCGCGGTTCTTCACCAAGGCGCTCGCGGACATCGGGATGCTCGAGGCGTCCAGGAGCCGTTCGCCAGCCTGTTCACCCAGGGGATGATCACGCGCGACGGGGCGAAGATGTCCTCGTCGAAGGGCAACACGGTCAGCGCGGTCGAGACGGTCGAGCGCTACGGGGCCGATACCGCGCGCACCTACGTCTGCTTCCTCGGGCCGCCCGAGCGCGGCGGCGACTGGGTCCCGGCGGGGGTCGAGGGCGTGCACCGCTTCCTCGTCCGCCTCTGGCGTTTGAGCAACGAACAAACGCCCGCCACCTCCTCGGCTTCGCCTCCGGGGGTGTCGGGGTTGCCGGAAGGACCGGCTTTGCAGTTGACGCGCAAGACGAATTGGGCGATCGACAAGGTCACCCGTGACATCGAGCACGGCTTCCAGTTCCACACCGCGATCTCGGCCGTGATGGAGCTGGTCAACGACGCCTACCGGCTCAAGGACGACCTCTACGGCGACCCGGCCGGCGAGGCCGCGCTGCGCTTCGCGACCGCGACCGCCGCGTCGCTGATCTTCCCGTTCGCGCCCCACCTGGGCTGCGAGGTCTACGAGGCGCTGACCGGCGAGCGGGTCTGGGAACAGCCGTGGCCGCGAGGCCGACGCGGCGCTGCTGGTCCGCGACGAGGTGACGATCGTCGTCCAGGTGAACGGCAAGCGCCGCGACCAGATCGTGGCCGCGGCCGACGCGCCCGAGGAGGAACTGCTGGCGCTGGCACGGGCGAGCGAGAACGTGGCCCGCCACCTCGACGGCAAGCAGGTCGTCAAGGAGATCGTCGTGCCGGGCAAGCTCGTAAACCTCGTCGTGAGCTGATTCGCAACCACGAATCGGCGTACGTCTGGTAGAAAGCTCGCGTGCTGGTCAGGCGGCTCTCCGACGCGGCGGTGACCGAGGTCCACGGCCTGCGGCCGCACATCCTCATGGACGCCGGCGAGCTTGGCTCGCGAAATGTTTCGGTCAATTGGCTCGAGGTGCCGCCGGGCGTCTCCGAGGAGCTGCGCTCCCACGAGGAGGCCGAGCAGGTCTACGTCGTCGTCAGCCGGGTCCGGGACGATGTCGGCAACCGGCGACACGCAGCGCCTCGGCGCCGGCGACCTGGTCCTGATCCCGCCGGCCACCGACCACGCCGTCGCCAACGACGGTGACGGAGACCCTGGTGCTGGTCTCGGTGCAGTCACCCGCGGTCTCCGCCGACGAGCTCTACAGCCGCCGGCTCGCGACCCAGGCGAGCGGGTACGACGACGACGACTACGACGAGTAGCCGCACCGAGGTGGTGCGGCGCCGGGTGATCGTCCACGGCCACGTCCAGGGCGTCTTCTTCCGCGACACGGTTCGGCGGCGAGCCGAGCAGCTCGGGGTCGCGGGCTGGGTCGCGAACCGCCCCGACGGGACGGTCGAGGCGGTCTTCGAGGGCGCGGAGGAGGACGTCGCGGTGCTCGTCGAGTTCTGCGGCCGCGGCCCCGACCGCGCCGAGGTCGAGCGGATCGAGGTGTTCGACGAGGAGCCGCGGGGCGACGAGGGTTTTCGCATCGTGTAGCCCTCCCGCGACCCTTCGCGCGCCACCCGTGAGCCGCGGTCGCCAACGATCGCGGTGTGCCCGACCTCAGCCGCAGTCAACTGCTCGTCTACGGCGCGATCGCCGTCGCGCTGCTGCTGCTCGGTGCTCGCTGGCTGCGCTCGGCCGACCAGGCCGAGGCCGGTTTCGGCGGGGTGGCCGAGGCCCCGGCGGCGGCGCCCGTCGAGCTTGACCGCGGCGGTGGCGCGATCGTCGTCCACGTCGCCGGGGAGGTTCGCGACCCCGGCGTCTACGAGGTCCCGGCGGGCGCGCGCGTAGCCGACGCGGTCGAGCGCGCCGGCGGGCCGACCGCCGATGCGACTCGTCGACTCGATCAACCTCGCGGCGAGCCTCGCGGACGGCCAGCAGGTGGTGGTCCCCGCGAAGGCGACGGGCGGAACGGGCGCCTCGGTCACGGCCGCCGCCGCCGAGGACGCCCCGATCAGCCTGGGTACGGCGACGGTCGAGCAGCTCGACACGATCGAGGGCATCGGTCCGGTGACCGCCGCCGACATCGTCGCCTTCCGCGACGAGCACGGCGGCCTCTCGTCGGTCGACGAGCTCGACCAGATCAGCGGGATCGGCCCGGCGACGATGGAGGCGCTGCGCGACCGCCTCCAGCCGTAGAGCGGGGAGTGGGTCGGGCAGGTGGGGGAGGCGTGTGTGGACTTTGCGGTGCATATGACCGGAAACCCCACACAGCGCCCGCGGCTGACGCCCCGAATCGCGGTCGCGGCGCGGTTTGCCGCGCTCGGGGGCGTTGCAGCGGGCCTCAGCGCGTCCGCGTACCTCGACGGCGCGCCGGGGGCGTTGCCCGTGGCGGTCGTTGCTCTCATTGCCCTATTGGCGACAGCGCCGCGGTCGACAAGTCGGCTCGCCGCTCCCGCCTGGCTGGCGCTCGTCGCGGCCGCGGCCCTGTCCGCCGGCCTCGGTCTCGGCTCCGCTGCGCCTGCGGGCGATCGACGCCGGTGCCCTCGACCTCGCTCCGGGGAGCCGCGTCCAGGTCCACGGCTTCGTCGCGGCCGTCCCGCGCCGTGCCGACGGAGGTCGTGCAAGTCCGCGTCGACACCCCCGATGGACGCCTCCTGGTCGAGGCGCCCGAGCCGGTCGCCGACCTCGAGGTCGGCGCCGCGCTCGAGGCGTCCGGGACGATCCGGGCGCCCTCGCCAGTTCGAGCGTGAATATCTCGCCCGCCTCGGGATACGGCGGATCCTCCAGAGCCGGGAGATCCAGACGCGTCCGCAGCGGCGCGGCGGCCTGACCGGGCTCCTCGACCGGGTCCGCGCGCGGGCGCAGGAGGCGCTCTCCACCGGCACCCCGCCCGCCTCCGCGGCGCTGCTGCGCGGCTTCGTCCTGGGCCAGGACGATCGCATCGACGCAGCCACGATCGACGAGTTCAAGCGCTCCGGCCTCGCGCACCTGCTCGCGGTCAGCGGTCAGAACGTCGTCCTGCTCGCGATGCTCGCCGCCGGCGCTGCTCGCGCTCGCAGGGATCTCGATCCGCGCCCGCCTGCTCGCGATCGTCGGCCTGATCGTCGTCTACGTGTTCGTCACCGGCGCCGGCCCGTCGATCCAGCGCGCGGGGGTGATGGGCGCCGCAGGGATCGCCGCCGCGCTCGCCGGCCGACCGCGATCGCGCTGGTACGTGCTCGCTGCTCGCCGCCGCGGTCACGCTCGGGCTCAACCCGCGCGCGGCTGGCGACGTCGGCTGGCAGCTCAGCTTCGCCGCCGTCGCGGGCATCCTGCTCTTCTGCGCCCCGCTCGCGACGCTCTTCGCGGGCTCGAGGCCGGCGCGCGGGCGGCGAGCGCTCGCCGAGGCGGCCGCGCTGACGGTCTCCGCCACCCTCGCGACCGCGCCGCTGATCTCGCTGCACTTCGGCGTCCGTCTCGCGTCGTCTCGCTGCCCGCCAACCTCGTCGCCGTCGCCGCCGAGGCGCCGGTGATGTGGCTCGGGATGCTGGCGGCCGCGGCCGGACAGCTCCCCTGGCTCACCGGTCGAGCCGATCACCTGGCTCGCGGGGCTGCTCGCCGCCTACATCGCCCAGGTCGCTGCCTGGTTCGCGCGCCCCGGGCTGGGCGCAGGTCGACACGACGGCGCATCGGCGGCGCCGCCGCGCTCGTCGCGAGCTACGCGCTGCTCGGCGCCTGCCTGGCCGTCGTGGTGCGCTGGGCGGCCCGACGCCGCGGGCTCGGCGCCGCCCGGTCCCGCCGGCGCGCCGGGGCTCTCGTGGCGGCAACGGCGGGTGCGGCCGTCGCCCTGGTCGTCGCTCGTCGGCGCCGCCCGCGCCCGCGGGTCGCGACGCCGGGCCTGCGGGTGAGCGTCGCTCGACGTCGGCCAGGGGGACGCGATCCTGCTCGAGCCCCGGGACGGCGATCCGGTGCTCGTCGACGCCGGGCCGCCGGACGCGGACGTCGCCGGGCAGCTGGCAGAGCACGGGGTCGACCGGCTCGCCGCCCTCTTCGTCACCCACGCGGACGCCGACCACGACGGCGGTGCCGCCGACGTGCTCGGCACGCCTCGACGTCGGGCACCTGCTCTACGCGCGGGCGAGCCCCGCGACGCGGGGGGCGGCGCGGGCCGCGGCGGTCGAGTCCGAGCGGGTCGCCGCGGGGTTCCGGCTGCGCTCGGGCGGACCTGCGCCTGCGCGTCCTCTGGCCGCCTCGCGAACTGCTGCGCGATCCGCTGGCGGCGATCGGAGCCGAACGCGCTCGCGCTCGTCATGCTCGCCCGCTGGCACCGCTTCCGGATCCTGCTCACCGGCGACGCCGAGGCGGAGCTCGCGCCGGTTCATCCGGGCGACGTCGACGTGCTCAAGGTCGCTCATCACGGCAGCGAGGACGCCGGCCTGCCGGCGCTGCTCGCCGAGGCGACGCCGGAGCTGGCCGCTGATCTCGGTCGGCGCGGACAACCCGTACGGCCACCCGGCGGCGGCGACGCTCGAGGCGCTGCGAGGCCGCGGGCGTGCCGGTCGCCCGCACCGACCTCGCCGGCGAGATCGCGATCTCGGTCGCGGTCAGGGCGAGTGGCGCCTCGCGCAGCCGGTAGGGTGCCGCACCGGGTAGGGGGTGCCCTGACCTAACGCCGTCTCGCCAGGAGGACAACGAAAGATGGAAGCAAGCGGTAACCCACCACCCCCCGAGGAGCCGGCGGCGCAGCCCGCCACGCCTCCGCCTCCGCCACCTCCGACCGCGCCGGCGCCGGCGCCGGACGACGGCAAGGCCGAGCGGCGGCTGGCGAGCGCTCGCCGTGGTCCTCGTTCCTCGCGCTCGCGTTTGCCTGCGCGGTGATGGTGATCGCGATGGCGGACATCGCCGACACGCCGATCGAGAAGGACTGCATCGCCGAGAGCGTCGGCGGTGGCACCTGCACCGAGTACTTCGACGGCTCGTCGACGCAGAAGACGATCACCCTGGTCCTCGGCTGGCCGTCAGCGGCGTGCTCGCCGGGATCGCGGCGCTCGTCGCCCTCTACTTCGCCGCCACGGGCCGCCGCGGGCGCCTGCTGCTGCAGCTGACCGGGGCCGCGATCGTGCTCGGCGCCGCCAGCATCCTGATCGGCAGCGTCTAAGCCGCCCACAGGTTCGCCGCCCCGGCTGCGGCCGGGGCGGCGAATACACTCGGCCGACCTTGGCCGGGCCGCGCGAGAAGACCGAGATCGCGCCCGCGTATCTGATCGCGGGCACCGACGTCGCGAAGCTCGACGCGGCGCTGGCGCGCCTGCGCGCGCGCGCCGAGGCCGAGGGCGGCCCGGGGGCGCTCGAGTCGTTCGCCGCCGCCGGCCGGATCGAGCCGCGGGTCCCGACGCCGAGGCGCTGCTCGACGCGATCCCGGCGCTCTCGCTGACCGCCTCGCGCCGCTACCTGCTCGCCGACGGGGTCGAGCGCTGGTCGGCCAAGCAGGCCGGCCCCGTCGCCGACGCCCTCGCCGCGCTGCCGCCGGACGTGACCGTGGTGCTCGTCGCCCGCGAGCAGCCGCCGAAGCTGAAGGCGCCGAAGAAGCTCGCCGACGCGGTCGAGGCGGCCGGGCGGCACAGGTGCTCGCCTACGCGTCGCCGAAGGCGCGCGACCTGCCGCGCTGGCTGGTCGCGGAGGCCCGAAGGCGCGGGTTCGAGCTCGATCCGCGACGCGCGCCGAGCTGCTCGGCGCAGCGGCTGGGGGAGGGGACCGCGCGCCTGGCGACCGAGCTCGACCGGCTGGCGCTCTGGGCCGGGCCCGGGGGCGCCGGTCAGCCGCGCCGACCTCGAGGCGATGGTCGCCGACACCTCGGAGGAGGTCGCCTGGGCGCTCTCGGACGCGATCGTCGACCGCGACCCGGCGGCGGCGCTGGCCGCCGCCGAGCGGCTCGCCGACCAGGGCGAGTCGGTGACCCCGCTGATCTACCAGGCGGCGAAGCGGCTGCGCGAGGCGAACCTGGCGCTGGAGCTGCTCGAGCGGGGGATGGCCGCCGAAGGAGGTCGAGGCGGCGCTGCCGATGCACCCATACGCGGCGAAGATGCTGCTGCGGCGGCTCGGCGGCCGCTCGCGCGGAGCAGATCCGCGCCTCGGCCTGCGCGATCGCCGACCTCGAGTGGTGGACGCGCGGCGGCGCCGACTATCCCGAGCGCGTGGCCCTGACGCTCGCGGTGCAGGCGAGCCGCCGGCGGGTGACGCGAAGCTCAGGACGCCGAGCCGGCGCCGGCGCGGATCCGCGCCGCGCGGGCCTTCTTGCGGGCGCCGGTGTTGCGATGCAGGGCGCCCTTGCCGACCGCGGTGTCGATCCGCGAGCAGAGCGCCCGGTGCTCGGCGTCGGCGGCCGCCGCGTCGCCCGAGGCGACCGCGGCCTCGAGCCGCTTGAACTGCGTCTTCACCGCGCTGGTGAGCCGCCGGTTCTCGTCGTGCTCGCGCAGGGTGCGAGCGTTGCGCTTCTTCTGTGAGGCGATGTTGGCCATCGGGCGACGGCGGATGATAGCGGTGCGAGCTCGTGAGCGACGCCGCAGGATCCGGACGGCCGGCTCGGCGACCTAGCCGACGTCGCCGAGGCCGAGGTCGCCCCCAGCGAGGAGGTCACGGCGCCGCGTCCGCGCGCCGGCCGGCTCGCCCGCTCGACCGCCTTCTTCTCCTTCGCCACCGGGCTCTCGCGGATCGCCGGGCTGGTGCGCGAGATCTTCGCCGCCTCGCTACTTCGGGTCAGCGGCGCGATGTCGGCGTTCACGATCGCCTTCCAGGTCCCGAACCTGGTCCGCAGCCTGTTCGCCGACGCCGCGATCCAGGCGGCGTTCGTGCCCGTGTTCACGGAGAAGCTCGAGCGCGGCGACCGGCGCGAGGCGTTCGCGCTGGCGACCAACCTGATCTTCGTCGTCACCCTGGTCCTCGGCGCCCTGACCGCGCTCTTCATCCTGATCGCGCCGCTGCTGATGCCGGTGTTCGTGCCCGGCCTCCGACGAGGCGGTCGCCGACCTCACGGTCAGCCTCTCCCGGATCCTGTTCCCGATCCTGGTCCTGCTCGGGCGTGACCGGGATGGTGGTCGGGATCCTCAACAGCTACGACCGCTTCGGCGCCTTCGCGATCTCGCCCTTCTTCTGGAACGTCGCGATCATCGTCGTCCTCGTCGGGCTCGCGCCCGGCGTTCCCCGAGGGCGACGAGATCTACGCCTACGCGATCGGCGTGCTCGTCGGGACCGTGATCCAGCTCGCGATCCCGCTCTACGACCTGCGCCACACGCCGTACGGGCTGCGACGGGCGCTGAAGGCACCGTTCGCGGGCCGGATCCGCGCGGCGTTCCGCGACATCGACGTGCGCCGGGTGCTGTTGCTGATGCTGCCGGTGACGATCAGCCTCGGGCTGATCAACTTCAACCTGCTGATCAACTCGACCGCCGGCTTCCTGGTCTCCGAGGAGGCGCCGGCGGCGATCGACAAGGCGTTCCGGATCTACATGCTGCCCCAGGGCGTGTTCTCGGTCGCGGTGGCGACGGTCCTCTTCCCGACCCTGGCGCGGTTCGCGGCTCGCGGGGACCTCGACCGCCTGCGGGCGACGCTGGCGAGCGGGATGCGGCTGATCGTCCTGCTGCTGATCCCGGCGACCGCGGCGATCCTCGTCCTCTCCGAGCCGATGATCCGGGTGGTCTACGAGCGCGGCGACTTCGGCCCCGGGGCCACCGACCTGGTCTCCGAGGCGCTGTTCTGGTTCGCCTTCTCGCTGCCGTTCAACGGCCTGTTCCTGCTCCTCACCCGGACCTTCTTCAGCCTCCAGCGACCCTGGGTGCCGACCGCGATCGCCGCCGGCAACCTGGCGATCACGGCGGTCGCGGCGTTCGCGCTCTACGGCCCGTTCGGGGTCGGCGGGATCGTCGCCGGGACCGCGATCGCGACCGCGGCGAGCGTCATCGCGCAGGCCGTGATCCTGCGGCGGGCGCTCGGCCGGCTCGAGCTCGGCCGCCTCGTCTGGACGACGGCCCGCGTCCTGCTCGCATCGGCGGCCCTCGCGGCGGTCAGCTACGAGGTCTGGAACCTGCTCGACGAGGAGCTCGGGCGCGGGCTCGGCGGGCAGATCGCTCTCGCTCGGCATCGGCCTCGCGGCCGGCGCGGTCGTCTACGCGATCGCGATCACCCTCCTGCGGATCCCGGAGGCCGCCAGGATCTGGGCGCTGCTGCGCCGTGATCAGAGCGCCGAGGAAGTCCGTGAGGACGACGAGCCTGAGGACGAGGCCCTCGAGCCGCCGGCAGCCCCGACGGCCGTGCTCGAGGTCCTCTCGGGCGATCGGGCGGGCGAGCGCTTCCCGATCGAGCACGAGCGCACGACGATCGGGCGCCGGCCGGAGGCCGACGTGTTCCTCGACGACCTCAGCGTCTCCCGCTACCACGCGGTGATCGTCGACACGGTCGACGGCTTCTACATCGACGACCTCGACTCCCGCAACGGAACCTTCGTCAACCGGCGCCGGGTCGCCGCGCACCTGCTCGAGCACGAGGACGAGATCCAGGTCGGCGCGTACACGTTGGTCTTCCTCGAGGAGTAGGGCGGGCGGGCGCGGCCCGCAAGTTCGATTGCAAGCAAACGATGTGTGACACCGGTCACTCATCCGGTACCAACGGCCCTCCACGGTGTTGGACCCGAAAGCACGCGCCCGCTAACGCCCGGCTTCGCCGGCGCGGGCGCCGCCCGTAACCCCCGCGGCCAACCGCCGCGCCGACACGAAAGAGGGTGATCGCGCATGCGTCGCATGCGACCGAACAACCGGATCTTCAGCACGCTCGCGCTCTGCGCGGCCGTCGCCGCCTGCGCGGCGCCGGCGCTCGCCGCCGAAGCAGTCGCTCCCGCGGCCGAGCACCGGTTCGACGTTTCCGAGGTGGCCGACTGGGCACAGAGGAACGTTCGCGAGCAGCGCCGGCGCATGCACCGGGCCGACGGCCCATTCGTGCCGATCGTCGGCTCGGTCGACTACGGAAGCGCCGAGGCCGCGTTCGGCGCGGCAAGGTCGGGCCACGTCCACGCCGGCCAGGACATGTTCGCCGAGCCGGGCACGCCGGAGGTCGCGGTGACCGACGCGGTCGTGATCGAGACCGGGACGGACGGCGGCCAGGGCAACTACGTGCACCTCTACGACCCGAAGCGCGACCGCACCTACGTCTACATGCACATGATCGAGCCCGCGAAGGTCCAGCCGGGAGAGCGCGTCGAGGCCGGCCAACTGCTGGGCGGCGTCGGTTGCACCGGATCCTGCTGGGGCGACCACCTGCACTTCGAGGTCCGCGACGGCCGCGGCTACGGGGGCGAGCCCCGTGACCCGATGCCGCTGCTGCGCAGCTGGGAGTCACTCGACCAACCTCGCTGAGCTCGACAAGGGGTTGACCCCGTCGTCGTCGCTCGGTGAGGATGGCGCGATGGTCAACCTGGCTCTGCGAAGACCGCGGGCCGTCCTCGCCGTGGTCGGGGTGGGCGTCGCCGCCGCGATGGCCGTGGCCGCGCTGACCTCCGACCGGCTCGGGGCGGCGGGGTTCGTCGACCCGGATTCGCCGAGCGCCAGGGCGCTCGCGACGATGCGCGAGGAGCTCGGATTCGACCCCGAGCCCGGGATGGTGATCCTCGCGCGCTCGGACGAGGGGTTCCGGGGAGCCGGTCCGAGGCGGGCGATCCGGGACCTCGCCGCGGCGGCGGCCCGCGACCCCGCGGTGGGCAGGGTCGAGACCGCGTTCGGGCGGCCCCCGCTGCCGTTCCTGGTCTCCGGCGACGGGCGCCAGACCCTGCTGGTGGTTCACTTCCGCAGCTCCGACCTCGACGAGCTCGCGGAGCCGATCGATCGTCTCCGGAGCGGGCTCGAGGCGCCGCCCGGGATCGAGCTCGCCTACGACGGTTACGCGGTCGGTTTCGCCGAGCTCAGGGAGGTCGCCCGCTCCGACCTCGTCCGGGCGGAGCTGATCGCCCTGCCGATCCTCGCGCTGCTCCTGCTCCTGATCTTCCGCGGGGCCTGGCCGGCGGCACTCCCCCTGCTCAGCGGTGGCGCCGCCATCGCCGCGACGGTCGCCACCCTGCGGCTGCTCAGCGAAGCGCTCGACCTCTCGATCTTCGCCGTCAACCTTGCGGTCCTCGTCGGCCTCGGGCTCGCGGTCGACTATGGCCTGCTGCTCGTCGCGCGCTACCGCGAGGAGGCATACGCTCGCGGCCACGGGCCCGAGACGGTGCGCGCCACGCTCGCAGCGGCGGGCAGGACCGTCGTCTACGGGGGATGCGCCGTCGCCGGGGCGAGCGCGGCCCTGCTGGTCTTCCCCCAGAGCTTCATCTACTCGATGGGGTTGGCGGGCATCATCGTGGCGGTCCTCTCGGTCGCGGCGGCGCTGGTGGTCACGACGCCGCTGCTGGCGCTCCTCGGGCCCCGGGTCGGCACCCGAGCCCCACGGCCGGTCGGACCGCCGGATCGAACCGGCTGGTGGGGCCGCTGGGCAGCGTGGGTCATGCGGCGCCCCGTCGACGTCGCGATCGCCGGCACCGCGATCCTGATCGCGGCGGCCGCGCCCGCGCTGCTGCTGAGCCCGACGGCCGGCGATGCCGACGCGGTCCCGGAGGGCAACGAGGTACGAACCGTGGCCGATGCGATCGTCGACGACTTCCCGCCCTTCCGCGGGGTTCCGGTCGAGGTGGCGATCGAGGCGCGGCCCGGAGGGCCACCGCCGGATTCGTGGCTGCCCGTACTGGCTCGGGCTCCCGGGGTGGTCGGCCTTCACCGCCTCGAGTCACGCTCCGGAGTCGCCGTCGTCCAGCTCTACACCGCGGGATCGCCGTACGCCGCGGAGAGCCAGGAGCTCGTCGACCACCTGCGCGAGTTGCCCGCTCCGTTCCTCGTCGGCGGCCGCACCGCCGAGTTCGTCGACCTGAAGCGCTCGATCGCCCAGCGGGCGCCGGTCGCGATCGCCTTCGCCGCTTTCGCCACGTTTCTGGTCGTGCTGTGGATGACCGGCTCGCTGATCCTGCCGTTGAAGGCGCTGGTGTTCAACGCGCTCGGGATCTGCGCGACGCTCGGCCTGTTGGTCCTGATCTTCCAGAAGGACGCGCTGGGAATCGGCTGGCTGCTGGGCTACGACGGGCCGTCCGCGCTCGAGATCACCTCCTGCGTGGTGATCGTCGCCACGACGCTCGGGCTGGCAACCGACTACTCGATCCTGCTGCTCGCCCGCATCACCGAGGAGCACGCGGCGGGGAGGGACGATGCGCGCGCCGTGGCCGTCGGGATGCAGCGGACCGGCCCGGTGATCACGAGCGCAGCCCTCCTGCTCTGCGTCGCGCTGCTCGCCCTCGCCACGTCGCAGATCTACATCGTCAAGCAGTTGACCGTCGGCCAAGCGCTTGGCGTCGCCATCGACGCGACCGTGATCCGGATGCTGCTCGTGCCGGCGTACATGTGCATCCTCGGCCGGCGCAACTGGTGGGCGCCGCGGTGGCTGCGCAGGATCCGAGCACGGCTCGGTGGCGCGCCCTCCCATGCGGCAGCACGCCGGCGGGACCCCCCTTGACGGACACCGAGCGGGCGAACTAGGGTTGCTCGTTGGACGTTCGCTGGACGTCCGGCGCCTAGGTTGGCGTCGATGGGTGCAAAGGACGGGACGGTGTGATCATGCAGGAGGCGTCAGGCGACCGCTCGCGCGGGGCGGTCGGTCGGCTTGCCGTCGTCGGCGCCGTCCTCCTGGCGGCGCTTTCGGTCGCCGCGTCGATCAGCTCCGCGGGCAGGGCTGGGGAGAGCGGCTTCCAGGCCCCGACCGCGGCCGTCCCCACCCCCGACGGGGGCTTCCTGATCGCCGATTACACCGACTGCGTCATCAAGGAGGTCTCCTCCTCGGGCGTCGTCTCGGTCGTCGCGGGAAACGGCAACTGCGGCGACGGCGGGCCGGACGGCGACGGCGGTCCCGCGACCGAAGCGGAGCTCTATTACCCGACCGACGCCGTGCCCACCGCCGACGGCGGCTTTCTGATTTCGAGCTTCTTTCCGCTCGAGTGCAGGGTCCGCGAGGTCGACGCGTCAGGGACGATCACCACCGTGGCCGGCGTCGCCGGAATCGGCCAGTGCGGGGAGAACGGCGACGGGGGCCCCGCCACCGCGGCCCAGATCGCGGTCGTCTCGGTCGTTCCCTTCAACGCCCCCGGCGCTGCCGTCCCGACCCCCGGTAGCGGCTTTTTGATCGCGAGCGGCTGCTCGGTGCGTAGGGTGAATGGCGCGGGAACAATCAGCACCGTCGCCGGCAACAAGACCTGCGCGGGCGACAGCGTGCACGGGACCGCGGTCTCGTGCGTCCCGTCGCTCTGCGCCAACGGCGCCAACACCGGGCTCGCCTCCGTCTCCACCAATCCCGGGGCCCCGAGCCCGATCTGGCGCAACCACGATGTGACGTTCTTCTCGCGGTCCCTGTTCGATGCCTCCTGCCCCACGGCGTCCTTCTGCGCCCTGATCGACGACGACGAGACCGCGTTCACCTCGTCGAATCCCGGCGCGGTCGATCCGACGTGGAGGACCTCGACCCCGGGCACGCCGGGGAACCTGTGGTCGATCTCGTGCCCGTCGACCGCGGCCTGCTTCGCCGGCGACGACGGCGGCCACGTCTTCACGTCCACCAACCCGACCGCCGCGAATCCGACCTGGACGTCACACACGATCTCCGGTTCGAGCGACATCGTCAGGGACCTCTCGTGCCCGACGACGGCGTTCTGCGCCGCGGTTGTCGACGGCCGCGTCCACACCTCGACCAATCCCGGCGCGGCGAGCCCGATCTGGGAGTCGAAGATGATCTCGTCCTTCGACGGCGGGCTCGCTTCGATCTCCTGTCCCTCGGCCGCCCTGTGCGTCGTCGGCGCGACCAGCGGCCAGGTCTACGTCTCCACCAACCCGGGCGCCGGCAGCGGATCGACCTGGACCCCGCAGACCGTCTCCCCCTCCGACAGCATCGTCAGGGGCGTCTCCTGCCCGTCGACCTCGCTCTGCGTCGCGGTCGACGACAAGGGGAACGCGAACACCTCGACCAACCCGACCGCGGCGACGCCGACCTGGAGCTCCAAGCAGGTCGACGATCGGCTCAACGACGTCTCCTGCGCCTCGGCCTCGCTCTGCGTGGCCCTCGGCAGTCGGGGCAGCACGCCGTTCACCAGCCACCGGGCGATCACGACCAACCCGACCGCGGCGAACCCGACCTGGAAGGTCACCAACGCCTACGACGTGCGCGACGACGACGTCCCCGCGACGACGGTGCAGCTGCAGTTCGCGACCGCCGCTGTCCCTACCGCCGACGGCGGCTTTTTGCTCGCCGAGGCCGAGGGAGCGAGGATCCGCAGGGTCTCGCCGGGCGGCATCATCGACACCGTCGCCGGAACCGGGGTCGCGGGCTACAGCGGCGACGGCGGGCCGGCGACCTCCGCGCAGCTCAACCAGCCGACCGCCGCGGTCCCGACCGCCGACGGCGGCTTCCTGATCTCCGAGTACGGGAGCTGCATCGTCCGCGAGGTCTCGGCCTCGGGCACGATCTCGACGGTCGCCGGGATGACCCCGAGCCCCGATGCGAACTGCGGCGACAGCGGCCTCGGCGGCCCGGCAACCGCCGCCCAGCTGTACCAGCCGACGGCGGCGGTCCCGGTGCTCGACGGCAGCTTCGTCATCGGAACCCGGCAGCCCGCGCCCGGCAAGCCCGCCAACGACGCGGCCGTCAACCTCGTCTCGCCCGGGGGCACGATCAGCTCGGCCGTCCCGCGCGGCGGCGCTGCCACGACCCATACCCTGACCGTCTCGGTGAACGGGCCGGGCAGCGTCAGTGGCCCCGGGATCAGCTGCCCGACCGACTGCACGGAGACCGTTGCGGCGGGCACCGTGATCGGCCTGACGCCGACCGCCGCCGCGGGCGCTAGCTTCACGGGCTGGAGCGGCGCCTGCGCCGGCACCGGCGCCTGCAACGTGACGCTCGACGCCGCCAAGTCGGTCACGGCGAGCTTCGCGACCGACCCGGTGCCCGACAAGACCGCGCCCAATACGCTGATCGACAAGCAGCCGAAGAAGGTCGTCAAGACGACGAAGAAGAAGGCGAAGGTGAAGTTCGAGTTCAGCGCCACCGAGGCGGGCTCGAGCTTCGAGTGCAAGCTCGATGGCGGCTCCTTCGGCCCGTGCAGCTCCCCGAAGACCTACAAGGTGAAGACCGGCAAGCACAGCTTCGAGGTCCGCGCCACCGACGGGTCCGCGAACACCGACCAGAGCCCGGCGAAGGCGAGCTGGAAGGTGAAGCGGAAGAAGAAGCGCAGGTAGCTCCCGCCGTATCCTCGCCCGGTTCCCCCATGAACCGGATCCGCAACTTCTCGATCATCGCCCACATCGACCACGGGAAGTCGACCCTGGCCGATCGGATCCTCGAGCTCACCGGTACGGTCGCGTCGCGCGATCACATGCCCCAGCTGCTCGACTCGATGGACCTGGAGCGCGAGCGCGGGATCACGATCAAGGCGCAGGCCGTGCGGGTCGACTACCGCGCCGACGACGGTGAGACCTATCACCTGCACCTGATCGACACCCCCGGCCACGTCGACTTCTCCTACGAGGTCTCGCGTAGCCTCGCCGCCTGCGAGGGGGCGCTGCTGGTCGTCGACGCCGCGCAGGGGGTCGAGGCGCAGACCGTCGCCAACACCTACGCCGCGGTCGAGGCCGGGCTCGAGATCGTCCCGGTGCTGAACAAGGTCGACCTGCCGGGCGCCGAGCCCGAGCGTGTGATCGGCGAGATCGTCGACCTGATCGGCTGCGATCCCGCCGACGTGCTGAGGATCTCGGCGAAGACCGGCGAGGGCGTCCGCGACGTGCTGGAGGCAGTCGTCGCCCGCATCCCCGCCCCTCAGGGCGACCCGGCCGCGCCGCCGCGAGCGCTGATCTTCGACTCCGAGTTCGACCAGTACCGAGGCGTGGTCGCTTATCTGCGGATGTTCGACGGCGGGTTCCGCAAGGGCGAGCCGATCGTCGCGATGCAGGCCGGGACCGAGGCGGAGATCGACGAGATCGGCTTCTTCTCGCCCGCGATGCGACCGGTCGGCGGGATCTCGACCGGCGACGTCGGCTACGTGATCTCCGGGCTCAAGGACGTCTCGAAGTTGCGCGTCGGCGACACCCTGACCTCGAAGCAGCGGCCGGCCACCGAGGCCCTGCCGGGCTATCGCGAGGTGCAGCCGATGGTCTTCGCCGGGCTCTATCCGATCGAGACCGACCGCTACGAGGACCTCCGCGACGCGCTCGAGCGCCTGGCGCTCAACGACGCCGCGCTCTCGTACGAGCCCGAGACCTCGCAGGCGCTCGGCTTCGGCTTTCGCTGCGGCTTCCTCGGCCTCCTGCACATGGACATCGTTCGCGAGCGGCTGGAGCGCGAGTACGACCTCGAGCTGATCTCGACCACGCCCAACGTCAGCTACGTGGTCACGCTCACCAACCGCGAGGTGATCGAGGTCCACTCGCCGGCGGAGCTCCCCGATCCCGGCGTGATCGAGTCGATCTCCGAGCCCTACATCCGCGCCTCGGTGATCACCCGCTCGAGCGACGTCGGCACGGTGATGGAGCTCTGCCAGCGAAAGCGCGGCACCCACGTCGACATGCACTACCTCTCGCCCGAGCGGGTGCAGCTGCACTACGACCTGCCCCTGGCCGAGATCGTGCTCGACTTCTTCGACCAGCTCAAGTCGCGCACGGCCGGCTACGCCTCGCTCGACTACGAGCCGATCGGCAACCGCGAGTCGGACCTCGTCAGGCGTCGATGTCCTCCTCGCCGGCGAGCGCGTCGACGCGCTCTCGCAGATCGTCCACCGCGACGCGGCCTACGACGCCGGCAAGCTGCTGGTCGAGCGGCTGCGCAAGACGATCCCCCGCCAGCAGTTCGACGTCCCGGTGCAGGCGGCCGTCGGCTCGCGGGTGCTCGCCCGCGAGACGGTCAAGGCGCTGCGCAAGGACGTGACCGCAAAGCTCTACGGCGGCGACGTGACCCGCAAGCGCAAGCTGCTCGAGAAGCAGAAGAAGGGCAAGAAGCGGATGAAGCAGGTCGGCTCGGTCGAGGTCCCGCAGGAGGCCTTCCTGGCGGTGCTGCAGGTCGATGAGTGAGAAGGAGCGAAACGAGCGGCTGCTGCGCGCCGGGATCGAGGCCTACAACCGCGGCGACGTCGAGGCGATGGTCGCGCTGTTCGATCCCGAGATCGAGCTGCCATGTCGATCGCGGCCCGGCAACCCCGGAACCTGGCACGGGCTCGACGGCTTCCGCGAGATGGTCTCGGGCGTGGCGGCGACGCGTTCGCAGCGGACCGCAGCGAGGTGCTCGGCGTCGAGATGGTCGGCGACAGCCACCTGATCGCCGAGATGCGACAGACCGCCGTCGGCTCGCGTCAGCGGGGTCCCGGTCGAGATGACGAACTACTACCTCCTCGAGGTCCGCGACGGCGCAGGCGGTCCGCTTCCACATCTACGCCGATCGCGAAACGGCGGTGGCCGCGATCCGCGAATAGACTGCCGCGCCGATGCCAGTCAACACGGACGCGGTCGGCAAGGAGTATCCGCCGGCGACCTACGAGGTCGGGCGCGAGAAGATCCGCGAGTACGCGAACGCGATCGGAGCCACCAACCCGGTCCACCACGACCGCGAGGCCGCACTGGCCGCCGGCTTTCGCAACGTGGTCGCGCCGCCGATGTTCTGCGTCGTCTACTCGGCGCCGGCGCTCGGCCCGGCGATCGTCGACCCCGAGGTCGGGATCAACCTCGCGGCGATGGTCCACGGCGGCCAGGAGTTCGTCTGGGGCGAGCCGGTCTGCTCCGGCGACGAGATCACCACGACCGCGAAGGTGACCGAGATCTACGAGCAGGACGGCAAGGGCTTCTACGTCTTCGAGTCCGTGTCCACCAACCAGGACGGCGCCGAGGTCGTGCGCGGCACCTGGACCGACATCGTCAGGGGGGTGTGACGGTGACCGAGGTCAACCTCGAGGCCGGAGCCGCGATTCCCGAGCTCAAGGTGACGCCGGACAAGTACCTGCCCCATCGCTACGCGGGGGCCTCGGGTGACTTCAACCCGATCCACATCGACCCGGAGTTCGCGAAGGCCGTCGGGCTGCCGCAGAACATCCTCCACGGCCTCTACTCGATGGCGATCACGGCGCGCGGCTGCGCGGCGCTCGCCGACGGCGACCCGCGGGCGCTGAAGCGGCTGCGGGTCCAGTTCCGCGGCATGGGGATCCCCGAGCAGGAGATCACGGTCAGCGGCACGGTGACCGCGGTCGAGGGCGAGACCGCGACGGTCGAGGTCGTCGCCGAGCAGGGCGGCAACCAGATCATCCGCAACGCCGAGGCCGAGGTCCGCCTGTAGCGGATGCGCCGATCCTAGAATCGGTGCCGATGCTCACCGAGCGCCAGCAGCGGATCCTCAACATGGTCGTCGGCGCCTACCTGGAATCCGGCAAGCCGATCGGGTCGGCGGCGATCGCCGAGGACCCGGCGATCGAGTGGGGCCCATCGACGGTGCGCGCCGAGCTCGCCGCGCTCGAGCGCGAGGGCTACCTCACCCACCCGCACACCTCGGCCGGGCGCATGCCGACCGACTCCGGCTACCGCTTCTACGCCGACTCGCTGGTCGCCGCCGAGGCGAAGCCGGGGCCGTCGAGCGGGACGATCGACCTCTCGCGGATGCGCCGCGAGGTCGAAGAGGCGCTGCGCGAGACCGCCTCGACGCTGTCGCGGATGACCGACCTGCTCGCGGTGGCGACGGCGCCGCCCCCGTCGGCGGCGCGGATCCACCGGGTCGAGGCGCTGCAGCTCCAGCCCGGCTCGGTGATGGTGGTCGTGATCGCCTCGAACGGAGCGGTCACGAAGCGGATGTTCAACTTCACTCGCCCCGTCGACCCCGGCCTCGTCGAGTGGGCGTCGAGCTTTCTGAACGAACGCCTGGCTGGGTCTGGCGCTCGGTGCCCGGATGACCCGCGACCGGCTCGACGATCCCGAGCTCGGACCCGCCGAGCGTGGCTTCCTGGCCGAGGTCGGCGACGCGTTCACCGGGCTCGAGCGAGAGGCCGAGAGCGACCTCTACGTCGAGGGCGCGGCGCGCCTGCTGTCCGCCGAGCACGCGCCGGACCTGCCCCGGGCCGACGCGCTGATGCGCGCGCTGGAACGGCGCGCGAACCTGCTCGAGGTGCTGCGCTCGACGATCGACGAACGCTCGGTGTTCATGTGGATCGGCGGCGAGAACCCCGCTCCGGACCTGCGCTCGGTGAGCGTGGTCGGCGCCAACTACGGGCTCGGCTACCGCAACCTCGGCACGGTCGGCGTCGTCGGCCCGCTGCGGATGGACTACGCGAACGCGATCGCGTCGGTGCGGGAGGCCGCCGGCGAGCTCTCGCGGTTCTTCGAATCGGTCTACGGGTGAGCTGACCCGCCGTGCCCCGCGACTACTACGAGGTCCTCGGCGTCGACCGCGATGCCGGCGAGGCCGAGATCAAGCGGGCGTTCCGGACCCTTGCACGCGAGCTGCACCCCGACGTCAACCGCCACGACCCCGACGCGGAGGAGAAGTTCAAGCAGGCGGCGGAGGCGTACGAGGTGCTCGGCGATCCCGAGCGGCGGCGAACCTACGATGCCTTCGGCCACGAGGGCCTGCGCAGCGGCGGGTGGTCGCCGCACGCGACCGGTGGGATCGAGGACATCCTCTCGGCCCTGTTCGGGGTCGGCGAATCGCCGTTCGCCGACATCTTCGGCGGCGGCCGCCGGGCCGGCCCGGCATCGGGTGGCGATGTCGGGGCCGAGGTCGAGATCACGCTCGCCGAGGTCGTCAGCGGCGTCCACAAGGAGGTGGCCTTCGAAGCCGTCTCGGCCTGCGAGCACTGCCGCGGCAACGGCGCCGAGCCGGGGACGCCGATCAACACCTGCGAGACCTGCGGCGGGGCCGGCCAGGTCCGGCAGGTCCGCCGGACGGCGTTCGGCCAGCTCGTCCAGACCGGCATCTGCCCGACCTGCGGCGGCGGCGGCAAGATCGCCGAGCAGCCCTGCGGGCGCTGCGACGGCGCCGGGCGCGAGGTCCGCGAGCGCACCTGGGACGTCGAGATCCCGGCCGGGATCGAGTCGGGGCAGCGGATCAGGATCGCCGGCGCGGGCCACGCGGGCGAGCCCGGTGGCCGGCCCGGCGACCTCTACGTGACGGTCGCGGGTCGCCGAGGACGAGCGGTTCGAGCGCCGCGGCGAGGACCTGATCGCGGTCGTCAAGGTCGCCCGCGACGCTGGCGATGGTCGGCGGCAAGCTCTCGGTCCCGACCCTCGACGGGGAGCGCGAGGTGAAGATCCCCGCCGGGGCGCAGCCGGGCCACTCCGAGCGGCTCAAGGGCCTCGGCGCTGCCCTCCCTTCGCAACGGCCGGCGCGGCTCCCAGTACGTGCTCGTCGACGTCGTCATCCCGAGCAAGCTCTCCAGGCAGCAGCGCGAGCTCGCCAACCGCCTCCACGAATCGCTCGAGGGATGATCCGCCTCGCGGTCCGGTGCCGGCCCGAGCTCGCCGAGCGGGTGCTCGCCGACCTGCTCGAGCTGGCGCCCGGGGGAGTGGAGGAGGAGCGTGGCAGCGAGTGGGTCGAGTATGCGATCTACGGGCCGCCGGGGGAGATCCCGGCGCTGCCGGACCTCGAAGCAGCCGCCGGCGAGGGCCTGGTCGAGATCAGCTCGACCGAGATCCCCGACGACTGGGCGGACCGCTGGCGCGACTTCCACGAGCCGGTCTCGATCGGCGGCGGGCGGATCGTCGTCCATCCCTCCTGGGAGCAGCCGACGGGCGGTGTCTTGAGTATCCGGGTCGACCCGGGCCAGGCGTTCGGCACCGGCGCCCACGCGACGACGAAGATGTGCCTCGAGCTGCTGCTCGGGCTCGCCGACGGCGGCGAGGCCACGGGACCGCTCGCCGACCTCGGGACCGGCTCCGGCGTGCTGGCGATCGCGGCCGCGAAGCTCGGCTGGGGTCCCGTCCTCGGTGTCGACAGCGAGGCGGCGTCGATCGACGCCGCGGCGGAGAATGCGGCCGCGAACGGTGTCGAGATCGAGCTCGAACGGCTGAACCTGCGCGAGCAACCGCCGCCGGCGGCGCCGACGCTGGTCGCGAACCTGACCGCGCCGCTGCTCGATGCAGTTGCGTCGCGACTCCGTCACCCGCCGGCCGTGCTCGTCTGCTCCGGGCTGCTCGGGAGCGAGGTCGAGCGCGTCTCTGCGGCGCTCGCCGCCGCCGGCCTGAAGCCGGCCGCCGAACGGACCGAAGGCGACTGGGCCGCGTTGCTGTTCCGCGGGCCCGAGTCCGACGGCAGCGCCGTTTAGGCTGCGCCCATGAACACGATCGCCGTCACCTTCACCGATGTCGTCCTCTGGCTGCACATCAGCGCTGTGGTGCTCGCCTTCGGCCCGACGTTCGCGTTCGGGATCTACATCGCCCTCGCACAGCGCAAGTACCCGCGCGCGATCCCCGCGGTGCTCGAGTCCCAGATCGCGATCACGCGCTCGTTCGTCACGCTCGGCGGGGTCCTGATCTTCATCACCGGCATGTACCTGACGGCCAAGGATCCCTGGGGGTTCGGCGACTTCTTCGTCATCTGGGGCCTGCTGGCGATCATCGTCCTGCTCGGCCTCGCCCACGGGTTCTTCCTCCCGAACGACCAGCGCGCCCTCCGCGCGGCGAAGCGCGACATCGACGCCGCCGGACCGTCGGACGTCGAGCTCGGCGCCGAGTTCAACGAGGTCTCCGGCCGCAGCGCCCGTATGGGCCCGATCGCCGGCCTGATCGTGATCTTGACGATCTACGTGATGGCCGCGAAGCCGTTCCTCTAGGCCGCTATTCGCCGCTCGCGGTCGGATACGCCGCGAGGATTGTGACGCCGCCGCCGAGGACGAGCAGCGGCACCGGCGACCAGTCCCCGCGCGCGGCGAGGTAGCCGGCGGCCGCCATCAACAGGCCCGAGAGGAGCATCAGGGCAAGCGTCGGGATCCGCGGTGCGCGAAGCGCGGTGGAGGTTCCTCGGGGCGCCGCGAGTCCAAATCCGAGCAGGACCAGCGCAGCGCCCACCAGCGAGACGACCGCCGCGAGGAGCCAGTGGTCCGACTCCGCGAGCACGCCTGTCAGAACCATCACGGCGCCGCTGCCCAGCACGAGCGCGATGCCGGCCATGCTCAGATCCGTCGCGCGACCGCGATCGCCGTGACGACCAGCGCCGCGGCGGCGAGCAGGCCGGCAACCGGCCGCTCCTCGCCCATCACCGCGCCGCGCGCCCGCTCCGACATCACAGAGGAGCGAGACCGGAACGAGAACGCCGAGCCGATCGAGGCCGCGGAGGCGACCGAGAACGCCGACGCCGCGGAGCCGACCGAGCCAACCGAGAGCGCCGAGCCGACCGACCCGATCGAGAGCACCGACCCCTTCGAGGCGATCGAGAGCAGCGAGTCCTCCGACCACAGCGAGAGCGTCGATTCGTGGTCCTGGGCGTGATCGCTCACCGGCCCAGTCTCTCAGCCGGAACAATCTCCCGCATGAGCACCGACGGCCCGCACCCCTCGCTGCCGATCGCCTTCTTCGACTCGGGCGTGGGTGGGCTCACCGTCCTGCATGAATGCCTCGTCTCGCTGCCCGAGGAGGACTACGTCTACCTGGGAGACGACGCGCGCTTTCCCTACGGCGCGAAGACGGACGCCGAGCTCCGCGAGTGCGCCGAGCGCAACACCGCCTATCTCCTCGACCGCGGCGCGAAGCTGATCGTGATCGCCTGCAACTCCGCCGCCTCGGCCGGGCTCGAGGCGGCGCGAGCGATCGCCGCGGAGCGCGGGGTGGACGTGGTCGCGGTGATCGAGCCGGAGGCCGAGATCGCCGCCGCGATCACGGATTCGGGGCGGGTCGGCGTGCTGGCGACGCCGGCGACGGTCGCCGGCGGGGCCTACCTGCGCGCGCTCGGCGATCAGCACCGCGAGCTGACCGTCACCGAGGTCGCCGCGCCCGACCTCGCGGCGATCATCCAGCGCGGCTTCCCGTTCTCCGATGACGTGGTCGAGACGGTGCGCTCGTACTGCGAGCCGCTGAAGCGCGCCGAGGTGGACACGGTGATCCTCGGCTGCACGCACTACCCGCTCGTGCGCCCGATGCTGCAGCGGATCCTGGGCCGCGAGGTGCGGCTGGTGACCGCCGGCCACGCGCTGGCGGCGACGGCGCAGCGGATCCTCGAGGCGCGGGGGCTGGAGATCGCGGGGCCGGATGAGGGGACCTACCGGTTCATCTGCACGGGGGATCCCGCTTCGTTCCGCGAGCTCGGCACCCGCTTCCTGCAGCTGCCGCTCGGCGAGGTCGAGCGCGTCGAGCTCTGACCGCCGCAGCGGACGGCGCAAGTACCCTTTGGGCGATGGCCGAGACCATTCTCGAACGAGTTCAGAGCGATACCCGCGCGGCGATGAAGGCGGGCGAACGCGAGCGCGTCGGCGCGCTGCGGCTGGTCGCCGACGCGCTCCAGAAGGACGCCAAGGAGGGTGGCGACGACGAGGTCGCGGTGCTGCGGCGCGAGCGCAAGCGCCGCCTCGAGGCGGCCGAGGCCTACCGCGGGGGCGGCAGCGGCGACCGCGCGGAGGCCGAGGAGGCCGAGGCCCGCGAGATCGAGCGCTACCTGCCGGCGGAGATGTCCGACGACGAACTCGCGGCGCTCGTCGCCGAGGCGATCTCGGAATCCGGCGCGACCTCGCCGGCGGAGATGGGCAAGGTGATGGGCTCGCTCATGCCGAAGGTCGGCGGTCGCGCCGACGGGAAGCGGGTCAGCGCGATGGTCAAAGACAGGCTCGCGGCTTAGTGGCCCGCCGCCAGCTCACCCTCGACAACACGATCGCGGCGGAGCTCGCGGGCTCCGAGGACACGGTCCTGCGCGAGCTCGAGGAGCGCCTCGGCTGCGACGTCTACCTGCGCGGCAACGTTCTCACCCTCGACGGCGACGACGCCGACGTCCACAAGGCGGCGACGATGGTCGACGAGCTCGTCGGCCTCGCCGAGCGCGGCCACGACCTCGCTCCCGGGACGGTCGAGACCGTGACCGGGGCGATCGCCGCCGCGGAGAAGCCGGTCGAGATCCTCGAGGACGTGATCTGGCGCCACCGGGCGACCAAGGTCGCGCCGAAGACCGTCAACCAGAAGCGCTACACGGACTCGATCCGCCGCCACACGGTCACCTTCGGGATCGGCCCGGCGGGCACCGGCAAGACGTTCCTCGCGGTCGCCAGCGCGGTCGCGGCGCTCGAGGCGCGCAACGTCAGCCGGATCATCCTCACCCGGCCCGCCGTCGAGGCCGGCGAGCGACTCGGCTTCCTGCCGGGCGACATCCAGGCGAAGGTCGACCCCTACCTGCGCCCGCTGTTCGACGCCCTCTACGACATGCTCGACCCGGAGAAGGTGATGACCTATCTCGACCGCGGGGTGATCGAGGTGGCGCCGCTGGCCTTCATGCGGGGTCGCGCGCAGCCGGTGTCGAGCCCGGTGCTCACGCCGGATGGCTTCAGACCCATCGGCGAGCTGCAGGTTGGGGACCTCGTGACAGGTTCCGGCGGACAGCCCACGCCGGTGATCGGGATCTACCCCCAGGGGCGCAAAGAGGTGTTCCGTGTCCAGGCCCAGGACGGCGCGTCGACTCTGTGCTGCGGGGAGCACTTGTGGCACGTGTACACGGCCAGCGATCGCCGGCGAGGGAAGCCCGGGCGGGTCCTGCAGACCCAGGCGATGGCGGGCAACCTGCGGACCGCTCACCAGCGGCGTTACGAGTTGCCGCTCCTCAGCGCCCCGGCCGAGTTTCCAGCACGCGATGTTCCGATCGATCCCTACGCGCTGGGCCTCCTGCTCGGCGACGGGTGCCTGACGACGACGACCACCCCGAGCTTCTCCAGCCGCGATCCAGAGCTGGCCGCCGCGCTTCAAGACGCCCTCGAGGGGATCGAGCTGCGGCGCAAGGGTCCGGGCGACTACGTGCTCCGCAACCGCGAGGGGCATCGCGGCGGCGTCATCACCGTCAATCCGGTAACTGCCGCCCTACGTGATCTGATGCTGGCAGGCGCGACATCGGTGACCAAGTTCGTCCCTCTCGACTACCTGCTCAACACGAGTGACGTTCGTATCGCTGTCCTTCAGGGCCTGCTGGACACCGACGGCGGGCCGGTCACGCAGACGGGGCGCACCTGCCGAATCCAATACACGACCTGCTCCGACGTCCTCCGCGATGACGTCCTCTTCTTGGTTCGCTCGCTCGGCGGCGTCGCCTACTGGCACTGTCGTCCTGCGGCTGGTCGGAAGCCCGGTCTTGCGGACGGTCGCCCGGTATACCACCGCTCCGACGCCTACATCCTCGACATCCGTCTTCCCGATGGCATCGAGCCCTTCCGGCTGGAACGCAAGCGGGCCGTGTATGGGCGCGATGGTGGGGGTCGGCCGATGCGGTTCATCGACTCGATCGAGCCCGCCGGCGAAGCTGAAACCGTCTGCATCCAGGTCGCGGCGCCCGATTCCCTCTACGTCACCGACGACCTGCTGCTGACCCACAACAGCCTCAATGACTCGTTCATCATCCTCGACGAGGCCCAGAACACGAGCCCCGAGCAGATGAAGATGTTCCTCACCCGGCTCGGGTTCGGCTCGAGGATGGTCGTCACCGGCGACATCACCCAGATCGACCTGCCGCGCGATCAGCGCTCCGGGCTGGTCGTCGTGAGCGAGATCCTCGCCGCGGTCGACGACATCGCCTTCGTCCGCTTCGGCGGCGAGGACATGGTTCGCCACCAGCTGGTGCAGCGCATCGTCGCCGCCTACGACCAGTACTCGGAACGCGGCAAGGATTGACGTTCGAGCTCGACGTCCCGGCCGACCTGCGCCCCGCGGTGGAGGTGACGCTTGCCGCGGTCGGGCTCGAGGACGGTCACCTGTCGGTCGAGCTGGTCGACCCGGAGCGGATCCGCGAGCTCAACCGCGGCCACCGCGACCGGGACGAGCCCACCGACGTGCTCTCGTTCCCGATCGACGGCGCCGGCCCGGCCGCCGGACCTCGCGAGCTCGGCGACGTCGTCATCTGCCCGCAGCAGACCGCCGACCTCGTCGAGGCCACCGTCCACGGCGTCCTTCACCTGTGCGGCTACGACCACGAGACGGACGACGGCGAGATGCTTGCGCTCCAGGCCGAGATCATGGAATCGCTGTGACCGAAACGAGGTCCGGCTTCATCGGGTTGGCCGGACGCCCGAACGTCGGCAAGTCGACGCTCGTGAACGCGGTCGTGGGCGCGAAGGTGGCGATCATCTCCGACCGGCCCCAAACCACGCGCCGCGCGGTGCGGGGGGTCGCCACCGACGTCGCCGGCGGCTGGCAGCTCGTGCTGGTCGACCTGCCCGGGGTCCAGCGCCCGCGTGACGTGCTCACCGAGCGGATGCAGCGCCGGGTCGAGCAGGAGCTCGAGGGGGCCGACGCCGTCCTCCTGGTCGTGAACGGCGAGCAGGGGATCGGCCCGGGTGACCGCTTCATCGCCTCCCACCTCCTGAAGGCCAAACCGGACGTCCGGGTGATCTGCGTCGTCAACAAGGTCGATCGGCTGAACAATGCCGAGACCGCCGCGGTGCTGGCGGCGGCCGCCGAGCTCGAGATCGTCGACGAGGTCTTTCCCGTCTCGGCGAAGCGCGGCACCGGGATCGGGCCGCTCGTCGAGCGGCTGGCCGAGCTCGTCCCCGAGGGGCCGTTCATGTACCCGCCCGAGGACCGCTCGGACCAGCCGAGCGAGGTGCACCTGGCGGAGCTGATTCGCGAGCAGGTGCTGCGCCGCACGCGCGAGGAGCTGCCGCACGCGGTCGAGGTCGCGGTCGAGGAGATCGAGCAGCGCGATGACGGCCTGATCCACGTCCGCGCCCAGGTCTGGGCCGAGACCGAGTCGCAGAAGGCGATCCTGATCGGGAAGGGAGGGCGGATGATCCGCGACATCGGCACCGCGGCGCGCAAGGAGCTCGAGCGCGAGCTCGGGGCTCAGGTCTTCCTCGACCTGAACGTCCGCGTCCGCGAGCACTGGCGCCGCGACGAGGGATTGCTCGACCGGCTCGGGATCGATTAGCGGATCTGCCCCTACGATTGCGCGATGGACGACGCGGTTCGCTTCGACGAAGACGGCCTGGTCCCGTGCGTGGCCCAGGACTTCGGCACCGGCGAGGTGCTGACGCTCGCGTACATGAACGCCGAGGCGCTGCGGCTGACGCTGGAGACCCGCGAGGTCCACTTCTTCAGCCGTTCGCGGCAGGAGCTGTGGCGCAAGGGCGAGACGTCGGGCAACGTCCTGCGGCTGCGCCAGCTGCGCTACGACTGCGACGGCGACGCACTCGTCGCGCTCGTCGATCCCGCGGGGCCGGCCTGTCACACCGGTGAGCGGACCTGCTTCTACCGCGACCTCGAGGGCTCGGCCGATCCGGCGCCCGACGCGCCGCGCGCGCAGGGCGAGCCCGAGCCGGCCACCTACGAGGCCCTGTCCGAGCTCCAGGACACGCTGGCGAAGCGGGCGCTGGAGCGACCGGAGGGCTCCTACACCGCCGAGCTGCTCACCGACCCGGCGAGGATCGGCGAGAAGGTGCGCGAAGAGGCCGACGAGGTCGTCAGGGCCGCGGCCGACGAGTCCGACGAGCGGCTCGCCGAGGAGGCGGCCGACGTTCTCTATCACCTGGAGGTGCTGATGCTGTCGCGCGGGCGGTCGCTGGCCGATGCCCTGGAGGTCCTCAATGGCCGTCGCCGCTGATCCCGGCGCCCAGGTAGAGCCGGACCTCGACCGCGCCCGCGAGCTCGCCCGTCAGGCCAACGTCATCCCGGTCTCGTTCCGCTTCATCGACGACTGCGAGACGCCGGTGTCGGCGTTCCTGAAGCTGCGCGAGGCGTTCCCGGGCCCCTCGTTCCTGCTGGAGTCGGCCGAGCAGGGACGGCTCGGGCGTTACTCGTTCCTCGGCTTTCGCCCGCGGCTCGAGCTGCGGTGGACGGACGGGGAGCTGACCGAGACCCGCGACGGCGAGCTGGTCAAGGCCCCGGTCGCCGACCCCTACGGCGCGGCGGCCGATGTCATCGCGCGGTACGTGATCGCGGAGCCCGAACGGCTGCCGCCGTTCGCCGGCGGGGCGGTCGGGTTCTTCGGCTACGACCTCGTGCGCACGGTCGAGGCGCTCGCCGAGCCGAACCCGGATCCGCTGGGCCTCCCGGACATGGCACTGATGATCTGCGAGCTCATGCTCGCCTTCGATCACATGAAGCAGGAGGTGCTCGTGCTCGCCTACGCGTTCGCCGAGGGGGACGCGATCGACGCCGCCTACGATCGCGCGCTCGGCGTCATCGACGAGGCCCGCGCCGTCCTGCGCGGCCCGGTCCCGCCCCCGCGGCCCCGGCCGCAGGCCACCGCGCAGACTCCGCCGGCGCCTGACTCGTTCGAGCCGGAGGGCGTCGAGGGACCGTGGCGCTCCAATCTGAGCCGCGAGCACTTCGAGGCGAACGTCGCCCGCATCGTGGAGTACACCCACGCCGGCGACGCCTTCCAGGTCGTCCCCTCCCAGCGATTCACGGCGCCCGCAAGGGTGGAGGCGTTCTCGATCTACCGCGGCCTGCGCACGGTCAACCCCTCGCCCTACATGTACTTCCTCGAGTTCGGTGACTTCCAGATCGCCGGCGCGTCGCCCGAGCCGCTGGTGAAGGTGCTCGGTCGCAGCGCTGAAACCCGGCCGATCGCCGGGACATACCCGCGCGGCACGGACGAGGAGGAGGACCGCGCGCAGGCGAAGGCGCTCCTCGACGACCCGAAGGAGCGCGCCGAGCACGTGATGCTCGTCGACCTCGGCCGCAACGACCTCGGCCGCGTCTGCGAGTACGGCACCGTCAACGTCGACGAGTACATGGTCGTCGAGACCTACTCCCACGTCTTCCACATCGTCAGCCAGGTCTCCGGGCGGCTTCGCGACGGCGTCGGGGCGATGGACGTGCTGCGGGCAACGCTCCCGGCCGGGACGCTGTCGGGGGCGCCCAAGGTGCGGGCGATGCAGATCATCGACGAGCTCGAGCCGCACAAGCGCTGCTCGTACGGAGGCGCGATCGGCTACCTGAGCTTCACCGGCGACCTCGACACCGCGATCCACATCCGCACCGCGGTCGTCAAGGGCGGGCTCGTCCACGTCCAGGCGGGCGGCGGCACCGTCGCCGACGCGAAGCCCGACTACGAGTACCGAGAGAGCGTCAGCAAGGCGAAGGCGATGTTCGCCGCGGTCGAGCTGGCGGAGAATCAGCCGGAGTGGGGCTGATGCGCGCGCTCGTGATCGACAACTACGACTCCTTCGCCTACAACCTCGTCCAGTACCTGGGCGAGCTCGGCTGCGAGGTGGAGGTGGTCCGCAACGACAAGGCCACGGTCGCCGAGCTGCTCGAGCGCCGCCCGGACCGGCTCGTGATCTCGCCGGGTCCATGCACGCCCGCCGACGCCGGGATCTCGATCGAGGCCTCCCGTGCCTTCCCGGAGGCGGCGATTCCGACCCTCGGTGTCTGCCTCGGCCACCAATCGATGGTCGAGGCGTTCGGCGGCCGCACGATCCGCGGCGAGCCGATCCACGGCAAGGACGCCGAGATCCACCACGACGGCGCCGGGATCTTCGCCGGGCTGCCGAACCCCTTCCGCGGCGGGCGCTACCACTCGCTGGTCGCGGACCCGCAGCTGCCCGCCGAGCTCGAGCGCAGCGCGACCGGCGGCGACGTGGTGATGGGGGTTCGCCACCGCGAGCTTCCGGCCGTTGGGGTCCAGTTCCACCCCGAGTCGGTGCTGACGCCGGACGGCAAGCGGCTGCTGGCGAACTTCCTCGGGGAGGATTGAGGCGTGCCCAACGACATCCTCACGCGCGCGATCGACGAGGTGGCGTCGGGCAGCCACCTGACCGCCGATCACGCCTCGGCCGTACTCGACGAGGTGATGGAGGGCCGCGCGAGCGAGGTCCAGACGGCCGCCTTCCTGATCGCGCTGCGGGCGAAGGGGGAGACGGTCGCCGAGCTCGTCGGCTTGGCGCGGACGATGCGACGCCTCGCGGCCTCGGTCCAGACGAGCCGCGGCGACCTTGTCGACACGGCGGGCACCGGCGGTGGGCCGTCCACGTTCAACATCTCGACCGCGGCGGCGATCGTCGCCGCCGGGGCGGGTTGCGCCGTCGCCAAGCACGGCAACCGCTCGAACACCAGCCGCTCCGGGTCGGCGGACCTGCTCGAGGCGCTCGGGGTGAACATCGAGCTCGAGACCGACGGGGTCGCGCGCTGCATCGACGAGATCGGCTTCGGGTTCATGTTCGCGCCGCGCCACCACGCGGCGATGAAGCACGTCGTCCCGGTGCGCAAGGAGCTCGCGGTGCGGACGATCTTCAACTTCCTCGGTCCCCTGACCAACCCCGCGGGTGCAGAGCGACAGCTGCTCGGGGTCTCCCACCGCCGCTACCAGGAGACGATCGCCGAGGCGCTCGTCGGCCTTGGGTGCGAGCGCGCCCTCGTCGTCTGCTCCGACGACGGCGTCGACGAGCTCAGCGTCGCCGAGCGCACCCGGGTGGTCGAGGTTGCCGGCGGCGGCACCGAGGAGTGGTTCGTGGCCCCGGAGGACATCGGGATCCAGCGGGCCGAGCTCTCGTCGATCGCCGGCGGCAGTCCGGAGGAAAACGCCGCCGTCGTCCGCGGGGTGCTGGCCGGCGAACCGGGGCCCGCACGCGACGTGGTGGTCCTCAACGCCGGCGCGGCGATCCTCGCCGGCGGCGCCGCCCACGACCTGGCCGCCGGGGTCGAGCGTGCGGCCGAGGCGATCGACTCGGGAGCGGCCGAGGGCGTGCTGGGGCGCCTGACGCGGCTGACCCAGGATCTGTCCGCTCAACCCGGGTGACGGGCGGCTCGACTACCCTGAGCTGCGCATGAGCAAGCTGGATGAGCTCGTGGGGGCAGCGAGGGAGGACGTCGAGCGTCGCAAACGGCAGGTTCCGGCGGCCGAGCTGCGCGAGGCGGTCGGGACACTGAGCGGATCGCGCCCGTTCAGCGAGGCGCTCGTCCGGCCGGGGCTCTCCCTGATCGCGGAGTTCAAGCGCCGCTCCCCGAGCGGTGGCGAGATCGCGCCCGGCGTGGAGGTCGCGCAGGTTGTCGCCGCGTATGAGAGCGGCGGCGCGGCGGCGCTGTCGGTGCTCACCGACGAGCGCAACTTCGGCGGCTCGCTGGACGACCTGCGAGCCGCCCGGGCCGCCTGCGGCCTGCCGATCCTGCGCAAGGACTTCATCGTCGACCCCTACCAGCTCTACGAGGCGGTCGTCAACGGAGCGGACGCGGTCCTGCTGATCGTCGCCGCGCTCGACGACGCGACCCTGCGCGGGCTCTATCAGGAGGCGACCCAGCTGGATCTCGACTGCCTGGTCGAGGTCCACGACGAGGACGAGCTCGAACGCGCCCTGGAGCTCGGCGCCGACGTGATCGGGATCAACAACCGCAACCTCGAGGACCTGACGGTGAACCTGGAGACGACGGCCGAGTTGATGACCGACGTGCCGGCGGGCAAGACGGTCGTCGCGGAGTCCGGATACGACCGGTGGGAGCAGCTCGCCGAGCTCGAGCGGATCGGCTGCGATGCGGTCCTGATCGGCGAGGCCCTGATGCGCTCCGGCGACCCCGAGACCGCCGTGCGCGAGCTCACCATGGACGAGGAGCGCACCCGCGAGCACTACCTCGACCGCGCCTCCGAGGGCTGAGGCAGCCGGCCGCCGCGAGCTCCTGGCTCACGACTCAACATTCTTAGGCTGCCTTTCAGTTCGCGTTAGCCCGCTTTAGGGACGCCGGGGCAAGCTCCCCCGGCCATGAAGCAGCTGATCAAGACCCCGTTCGCCTCCGCGGTCGCCGGGGGGCTCGTCGTCGCGGTACTCGGCCTCGTCGCGATCGGCACCGGCCTCGTCGACACCGGCGACAGCACGACCACCACCACGACCATTCCGGCCACCACGCCGCAGACGGCGCTCGCCTCCGACCAGTCCGGCAAGGCGCTGACCGTGAACCAGATCTACACCAAGGACTCGCCCGGCGTCGTCTACATCGAGGCCCAGCAGCGCACGCAGCCGTCGCCGTTCGACCCGTTCGGGCCCTCCCAGGGTGGCACCGCGACCGGCTCCGGGTTCGTCTTCGACGATGCCGGCCACATCCTCACCAACGCCCACGTCGTCGACGGCTCCGACGAGGTCACCGTCCGGGTCGGCGGCGAGGACGGACAGACCTTCGACGCCAAGGTCCTCGGCACCGATCCCTCGACCGACGTCGCCGTGCTCGAGGTCGGCTCGGGGTCGGATCAGCTTCAGCCGCTCGAGCTCGGTTCCTCGGCCGGCGTCAAGGTCGGCGACCCGGTGGTCGCGATCGGCAACCCGTTCGGGCTCGATCGCTCGGCGACCGCCGGGATCATCTCGGCCGTCCATCGCCAGATCAACGCGCCCAACGGCTTCACGATCTCCGACGCGATCCAGACCGACGCGCCGATCAACCCCGGCAACTCGGGCGGCCCGCTGATCGACTCCGAGGGCCAGGTCATCGGGATCAACTCCCAGATCGAGTCCGGCGGCCAGTCGAACGGCAACGTCGGGATCGGTTTCGCGGTTCCGATCGACACCGCACAGGAGGTCGCGCAGCAGCTGATCGAGCACGGCGAGGTCCAGCACGCCTTCGTCGGGATCAGCGGTGCCGACCTGACCCCGGCGATCGCCGACGTGCTCAACCTCGATGCCAACAGCGGCGCCCTCGTCCAGGCGGTCGTCCCCGACAGCCCCGCCGACAAGGCTGGGATCGAGGCCGGTGACGCGACCGTCACCGTCGACGGCCAGCGGATCCGCGCCGGCGGCGACGTGATCACCGAGGTCGACGGCGATCCCGTCTCCGGCATGGACGACGTGATCGCCGCGGTCGACGCGAAGGAGCCCGGCGACTCGATCGAGTTCACGCTCTTGCACGGCGGAGATACGCGCACCGTCACCGTCGAGCTGGCCGAGCGGCCGGATCGAGCAAGCGGATAAGTCCCACTCCTCCGACGGGGACCTCCGAGCACGCGACGGGCCGGTTCTCTCGCCGGCCCGTCGTCGTTCAGTGAGCCTCCTCCGGGACGGTCTCGAGCCCGTGGCGCATCGTGTTCTCGGTCACCACGCGCGAGCGGGTGAACTGCCGCAGGTAGTCGGGGCCGCCCGCCTGCGCCCCGATCCCGGAGAGGCGGTTGCCGCCGAACGGCTGGCGGGCGACCATCGCTCCGGTGGTCGAGCGGTTCACGTACAGGTTCCCGGCGGGGACGGCGTCGGCCACCACCGCGATCGTCCTCGGGTCGCGGGAGAAGACGCCCGCGGTCAGCGCGAACGGGAGGGAGTCGACGATCGCCAGGGCCTCGGCCACGCTGCCGACGGCCTCGACGCAGAGCAGCGGCCCGAAGATCTCCTCGCGCAGCGCGGCGGAATCGGCTGGCAGCTCGGTCGCCACTGTCGGAGCGCTGAACCAGCCCTCGCCGTCGGGCTCGCGCGCCGCGGTGACGATCCGGCCGGCGACCGCTGCCTGCTCGCGGTAGCGCGCGACGCGGTCGCGAGCGTCCGCCTCGATCAGCGGCGGCACGTCGGTGGCGAAGCTCTCGGCCTGGCCGACGATCAGGGCGTCGGTCGCGCCGGCGAGGCGCTCGACCAGCGTCTCCGCGATCGCCTCGTGAACGAGCACACGCGAGGCCGCGGAGCACTTCTGGCCCGCGTAGGCGAAGGCCGAGTCGACGATCGCCGGGACCGCGTCGTCGAGGTCGGCGTCGGCGTCGACGATCACGCAGTTCTTGCCGCCCATCTCGGCGATCACCCGCTTCACGTGGCCCTGGCCGGTCGGGGTCTCGGCCGCGGCGCGGACGATCTCGAGCCCGACGGCGCCGGAGCCCGTGAAGGCGATCACGTTCACCCGCGGATCGCGGACCAGCGCCGCGCCGGCGTCACCCTCGCCCGGGAGCAAGGCGAGCGCCGCGGGCGGGACCCCGGCCCCGTGCAGCGCCTCGACCAGCGCCAGGGCGCAGCCCGGCGACTGCTCGGCCGGCTTCAGCATCACCGCGTTGCCCGCCGCCAAAGCAGCCGCCGTCATCCCGGTGGGGATCGCGAGCGGGAAGTTCCAGGGCGCGATCACCGCCGCCACCCCGAGCGGCTCGTAGCGCATCGCGTTGCGCTCCCCGGGCGCCTGGGCGAGCTCCGGCGGCCGGTCGAGGTCGGCCGCGCCGAGGGCGTAGTAGGTGAGGAAGTCGATCGCCTCGCAGACATCGGCATCGGCCTCCGGCCACGGTTTCGCGCACTCGCGCACCTGCAGCGCGGCCAGCTCCGGACGGCGCTCGCGCAGCGCTTCGGCGGCGGCGCGCAGGATCGCGCCGCGGTCGGCCCCGCTACGCCGGCGCCACTCTTCGAGGCCGGTGACCGCGGTCTCGACCGCGGCCGCGGCGTCGCGCTCTCCGGCCCTCCCGGCGACCGCGACGATCCGGCTCGGGCTCCCCGGGTCGGTCGACTCGAGGCCGCTGTCCGCTCCCGCGTCGCCGCCGATCAGCACGGGGACGGCGAGCGGCAGACGCCGGTCGAGCTCCGCGAGCGCCGCCTCGAGGCGCTCGCGGTCCGCCGCGCGGCGCAGCTCCATCGTCGGCTCGTTGCGAAAGCTCACGGTGCGGCGAGCAGCTCCTCGACCGGGGCGCCGCCCTGGTGAGCGCGCAGGAAGGAGTCGTTGGAGGTGTTCTCGAGCAGGCGCCGCACGAGGTAGGCCATTCCGGCGACCAGGTCGCCCACCGGGCAGTAGGACCGCACGCGCTGGTGGTCGGCGCGCAGCGCCTCGGCGAGCTCGTCACCGAGCCCGCGCAGCACCTGGAGCTCGAGGTCGGCGTCGGCACCGCCTCGCAGCCGGTTGTAGGCGATCGCGTGGGCGACCGAGCGCAGGTTGTGGGACCCGACCTTGACCCGGACCAGCGGTCGTGCGTCGAGCAGCCGCCGGGTTAGGGCTTCGAAGTTGCGGTCGCAATCCGCCTTGTCCTCGAACACGGGCGGGCTCCAGCCGTGCTGGCGGGCCTCGACCACCTCGTGATCCCAGTACGCGCCCTTGACCAGCCGCACGACCAGCGGCGCCGCGCGGGGTGTCGCTTGCGACCATTCGAGCAGGCGGTCGAGCTGGCCGGGCGAGTCGCGCAGATAGGCCTGGAGGACGACGCCCGCGGACGGGCCGTCGGCGAACTCGGGCTCGGCCAGCAGCCCGAGGACGAGCTCGGCGGTGGTCTCCAGCGAGTCGACCGACTCCATGTCCACGTGCAGGTGCGCGCCCAGGTCGCGCGCAGTGCGAAGCAGCGGACGCATCCTCCCGGCCGCGTCCTCGCGCCCGACGGCCGGGGCGCGGGGGCGCATCAGCGGCGTCAGGGCCGTGACCTTGACCGACAGGTTGACCCGCGGGACGACTCCGGCGGAGTCGCGCTCCAGCCACTCACGCGCCGGCCATTTCGCCGCCGCGGCGGCGAGCGTCCGCAGCGCCTCTTCGCAGCGAGCCGCGTAGCGGTCGGCCTCGGCGGTGGTCACCGTCGCTTCGCCGAGCAGGTCGACCGAGCTCGCGATCCCGTCGCGCCAAAGGCCGGCGAGCGTGTGCAGGGCGTCGGCGGGTGTCTCCCCGACGATGAACCGGTGCGCCATGTGGCGGACGCCCGCCGCGGTCGCCGCGCCCAGCGCCTTGCGCCCCGCGCCGGTGCCGGCGAGCCTGACCGCGGCATCGAGCGAGTGTGGGCGCTCGGGGACCTCGTCGAGGTAGGCGACCAGGTGCGAGCTGAGGTCGTCGACGGAGCGGCACGCCGGGGTGACGTCGACGAGCCGGAACAGCGCCGCCGCCAGCTGCGAGTCCTGTGCGGTGAGCTGCATCGCCTTCTGGTCCAGCGAGCGCAGCGGATGGCGAGCGGGGGAGGGGAAGCGGTCGGCGAGCTCGCGGCCGATCCGCTGCACCTCCGCCTCGAGCTCCCGGGGCGGCGCCTCGAATCCCCCTGATCCGGACCCAGCCATCGACTCCCTACGCTACTCGCGATGCGAGTCAAGTTCTGCGGCATTACGAGGATCGAGGACGCCCGCGAGGCGGCCCGCCTCGGCGCCTGGGCGATCGGCCTCAACCACTGGGCGGAGAGCCCGCGCCGCTGCGACCCGGGCACCGCGGTCGCGATCAGCGCGGAGCTGCGCCGCAAGGTGGAGATCTGCGGCGTGTTCGTCAACGCGACGCTCGAGGAGATCGCGGGCGCGGTCGAGGACGAGCAGCTCTCGATCGTCCAGCTGCACGGCGACGAAGGCCCCGCCTTCTGCAAGGAGGTGGCGCGCCGGACCGGGGCCAAGGTGATCAAGGCGATCAGGGTTCGGACCGCCGCCGACCTCCAGGCGGCCGAGGCGTTCCGCACCGACTACCACCTCCTCGACGCCCACCGGCCGGGGACCCCCGGCGGCACGGGCGCGAGCTTCGACTGGGAGCTGCTGCGCGAGCACCGCTCGGGCGTGCCGATGATCCTCGCGGGCGGACTGGACCCCGAGAACGTCGCCGGGGCGATCGAGATCGCCCGCCCCGTCGCGGTCGACGTCGCCAGCGGGATCGAGGCCGCTCCGGGCGTCAAGGACCATGGTCTGATGGCCGACTTCGCCGCCGCGGCCGGACTCCAGGTGCCGGCGGCCCGCGGATGAGCGCCACGGCGGGAGTGGAGGAGCGGTTCGGGCCCTACGGGGGCCGGTTCGTGCCCGAGGTGCTGATCGCGGCGCTCGACGAGCTCACCCGGGCGTGGGGGGAGGCCCGCGCCGACGACGGCTTTGCCGCTGAGCTCGACGGCCTGCTGCGCGACTTCGTCGGGCGGCCGACGCCGCTCTACCTGGCCGAGCGGCTCTCGGAGCGGCTCGGCCGGCGTACCTACCTGAAGCGCGAGGACCTCGCCCATACCGGGGCCCACAAGATCAACAACGCCGTCGGCCAGGCGCTGCTCGCGAAGCGGATGGGCAAGACGCGGGTGATCGCCGAGACCGGCGCGGGGCAGCACGGGGTGGCGACCGCGACCGCCTGCGCGCTGCTCGGGCTCGACTGCGTCGTCTACATGGGGACGGAGGACATGCGCCGGCAGGCGCCGAACGTCGAGCGGATGCGCCTCCTGGGGGCCGAGGTCGCGCCGGTCGAGGCCGGCGCGAGGACGCTGAAGGAGGCCGTCAGCGCAGCGATCCGCGACTGGGTCACCAACGTCGCCGACACCCACTACATCATCGGCTCGGCGGTCGGACCGGCGCCCTACCCGGCGCTCGTCCGCGACCTGCAGCTGGTGATCGGCCTCGAAGCGCGAGAGCAGGCGCTCGCCGCCGAGGGCGTCCTCCCGGCCCGTGTCATCGCCTGCGTCGGCGGGGGCTCGAACTCGATCGGCACCTTCGTCCCCTTCCTCGACGACGCCGAGGTTGAGCTGATCGGCGTCGAGGCCGCCGGCGAGGGGCTCGACAGCGGGCGCACCGGCGCCTCCCTGATCGCCGGACGGACGGGGGTTCTGCACGGCGCTCTCTCCTCGGTGCTCGCCGACGACGACGGCCAGATCCTGGAGGCGCACTCGGTCTCCGCCGGCCTGGATTACCCGGGCGTCGGTCCCCAGCATGCGCACCTGCGCGACACGGGGCGGGTCCGCTACGAGGCGGTCACCGACGACGACGCCCTGCGCGCCTTCCGCGAGCTCTCGCGGCTGGAGGGGATCATCCCCGCGCTGGAACCGGCCCACGCGATCGCGTGGTTGCTCCGCAACCCCGCGATCGCAAACCAAGGCCGCGCCACCTCCTCGGCTTCGCCTGCGGGGGTGCGCGGGTCAGCCGAAGGACGGTCTTATGACGTCGTCACCTTGAGCGGGCGAGGTGACAAGGACTTGGCCGAGGTCGTCGAGCGGCTCGGCGATGGCTGACGTCGCCACCGCGTTCGCGGCCGCCAAGGCCGACGGCCGGGCCGCGCTGATGCCGTACATGATGGGCGGCTTCCCCGACGCGGCGACCTCCACCGCTGTCGCCGAGGCGTACGCCGACGCCGGCGCCGATCTTGTCGAGCTCGGGATCCCGTACTCCGATCCGCTCGCCGACGGGCCCGTGATCCATGCCGCGGGCACGAGGGCGCTCGAGGCCGGGGCGACACTCGAGTCGGTCCTCGCGGACTGCGAGCTAATCGCGGCGCGGGTGCCGGTCGTGCCGATGGCCTACGCGAACATGATCCTCGCGCGCGGTCCCGAGCGCTTCGCCCGGGAGCTCGCCGACGCCGGGGCGGCCGGCGCGATCGTTCCCGACCTGCCGCTGGAGGAGGGGGGTGAGGTCGCCGAAGCGCTGCGCTCCGCCGGGCTGGACCTGATCCAGCTCGTCGCGCCCACGACGCCGCCCGAGCGCCGGGCACGGATCTGCGCCGACGCCGAGGGTTTCGTCTACCTGGTCTCCGACACGCGCACGACCGGCGAGCGCGACCGGCTGCCCGAGGCGCTCAGCGACCTGATCGCCGCGACCAAGGCCGACTCGCCCGTGCCCGTGGCGGTCGGCTTCGGGATCACCACCCCCGACCAAGCCGCCCAGGTCGGCTCGGCCGCCGACGGCGTGATCATCGGGACTCGCCTCGTGCGCGCGGTCTCCGAATCGCCCTCTCCCGAAGGGGCGGCAGCGGCGGTCTCATCGTTCATCGGCGAGTGCCGCGAGCGCATGGCGGCCGTGTAGATTCCCGGCCGTGCGGTTACTGGTCTTCACGGTCGTTGGCCTGCTCGCGATGATGATCGCCTACGCGTTCTCGCTCGGCGGGACCGTCGCCTCGATCATCTTCCTGTTCATCATCTTCAACGCGGTGCTCGACCGCTGGGCGAAGCCGCTCCTCGACTGGATCCGCGCTTAGAGTGGAGGGGCCAATGGGCCTCGAGCCGCTCCCCGATTCGTTCGCCTCCGCGCGCGAGTCGCTGCACCGGATCGCCGCCGAGGTGGTCGCGCCGGCGCGCAAGCCCCACAACGAGATCGCGCTTGCCCAGAGCCCCGGCGGCTTCGGTACGCCTCCGTTCGAGCACGAGGGGCGCTCGCTCCTGGTGCGGGTCGAGGGCGCCGAGATCGTCGTCGAGGAGGACGGCGAGGAGCGCCGCGAGCCCGATTCGGTCGGTGGCCCAGGCCGCGGGGCTCGTCGGCCCCGACCTGTTTCCCGACGGCGCGCCGTCGGACTCGAGCCCGCTCGAGATCGACCCGGCGGCCGCGAAGCGCCTCGCCGAGTTCTACGCCTTCGGCGCCCGGATCCTCGACTCGCTCCGCGCGACGGTGTCGCCGGCCGATGAGGCGTCGCCGGTCACCCTCTGGCCCGAGCACTTCGACATCGCCTGCGAGGCGGGACCAGAGAGCCTGGGCCGGCGCGCCACCTACGGCGCCTCGCCGGGCGACGAGAACCACACGGAGCCCTACGTCTACGTCGCTCCCTGGCAGGCGCAGACCTCGGGCGGGATCTGGAACGCGACGGGCTTCGCCGGCGCCGAGCTCGACTACGCCGAGCTGCTCGCCGCCGACGATCCCGAGGCGCGGGCCGCGGAGTTCTTCGACGTCCGCCGGGAGGCGCTCGCGGATTAGACGGGCATGAGTGGGCCCGGTGGTCTGCGGGTATCGTGGCCGCGTGCGATTCGGCGTGCTCACCGGCGGCGGCGACTGCCCGGGCCTGAACGCGGTCATCCGCGCCGTCGTTCGCAAGGGGATCGATATCCACGGGCACGGGATCGTCGGCTTTCGCGACGGCTGGCGCGGACCGCTCGAGGGCGATCACGAGGAGCTGACCATCGAGTCGACGCGCGGGATCCTGCCCCGCGGCGGAACGATCCTCGGCACCTCGCGGACGAATCCGTTCAAGCGCGACGACGGGCCGGACATGATCCGGGAGACGATGTCCGATCTCGGTCTCGACGGGCTGATCGCGATCGGCGGCGAGGACACGCTCGGCGCCGCCAACCGCCTTCACGCCGAGCATGGACTCAACGTGCTCGGGGTGCCGAAGACGATCGACAACGACATCGGGGCCACCGACGTCACCTTCGGCTTCGACACCGCCCTTCAGGTGGCGACCGAGGCGATCGACCGGCTGCACACGACCGCTGAGTCGCACCACCGGGTGATGGTGGTCGAGGTGATGGGGCGCCACGCGGGCTGGATCGCCCTCTACTCCGGAATCGCCGGCGGCGGCGACGTGATCCTGATCCCCGAGCAGCCGTTCGACATCGAGCAGGTCTGCAACCTGATCCGCCGCCGCCACTGCACGCGGCCGCTTCTTCTCGATCGTCGTCGCCGCCGAGGGCGCGATGCCGAAGGAGGGGACGATGCAGGTCGTCGCCGGGGAGACGGACGAGTTCGGCCATGAGCGTCTCGGCGGCATCGGCCAGCGCCTGGAGAAGGAGATCGAGCAGCGGACCGGGTTCGAGACCCGTGCCGTCGTCCTCGGCCACATCCAGCGCGGCGGCACGCCGACCGCGTACGACCGGGTGCTCGCGACCCGCTTCGGCGTCGCCGCGATCGACGCCGCCGACGCCGGCCGGTGGGGGATGATGCCCGCGCTCCGCGGCGCGCGGGTCGAGCTCGTCCCGCTCGCCGATGCGGTCGCCGAGCTGCGCACCGTGACCCCGGAGGAGTTCGCGTTTGCCGAAGCCTTCCTCGGTTAGCGCCGCCGTCCTCGCGGTTGCCCTCGCGGTCGGGGTCCGGCGGCTGCGCGGGCGGCGAGGAGGAGACCGGCGAGGCGACCGCTGACCGTCTACGTCAGCCTGCCGCTGCGCGGACCCGCGCGGCGCCGACGGCCGCGACGCGGCCGACGGCGCCCGGCTCGCGCTCGCGCGACGCGGGCGCGCGGGCGGGCGGGATCGAGGTCGAGTCCAGGTTCCTCGACGACACGGAGGGAAGCGCCCGCGACGCCCGGTGGACCCCGGCGGCAGCCGCCGCCAACGCGCGCACCGCGACGCAGGACTCGACCGCGATCGCCTACCTGGGCGATTTCGAATCCGGCGCTACCCGCACGTCGCTGCCGGTGACCAACTCCGCCCGGATGCTCCAGGTCTCGCCGGCGAGCGCGGCGGGCGAACTCGTCGCGCCGGTACCCGGATCAGACGAGGTCCCGGACGCGCAGCCGAGCGGCACCCGCACCTTCGGACGGGTGATCCCGAGCGATCGCGCGCAGGCGCTCGCCGGAGCCGGTTGGGTCGATCGCATGGACGTCGCCAAGGTCGCTGCCCGAATCCGACGGGACGCGCTTCGGCGACGCGATGGTCGCCGGGTTCGAGGACGGCCTCCGACGCGCCGCGGTCGTCCCGGGCGCCGACTTCGTCTACTACGGCGGCCTGCCGGAAAATCAGCCGCTCGCTGATGCCCGTGGGCTCGACGGCCTGATGGTCACCGACGCCGAGCTCGAGCCCGGGGTCTCGGAGCCCGACGGGACGCTCGCGACCTCGGCCGCGCTCGACCCGAGCCAGCTGCCGCCCGCGGGGCGAGAGTTCGTGGCCGCCTTCCGCGCCGAGTACGGTCGCGCGCCCGGCCGTTACGCCGCCTACGGCTACGAGGCGATGGCGGTGATCCTCGACTCGATCGAGCGCGCCTCAGACCCCGCCGACCGTGGAGCCGTGATCGACGCGTTCTTCGCGACCGCCGACCGCGACTCGGTCCTCGGCACCTACTCGATCGACGAGGTCGGGGACACGACGCTCGACCGGATGACGCGGGTACGAGCTCGGCCGGGGCGGGCCGCGAAGCCGGTCGCCAGGATCGGCGGCGGGGCCTAGACCAGGTCGCGCAGCGCCGGCTCGACCTCGAGGAAGCGGAACGGGTAGCCGAGGTCGAGCGCCCGGCGCGGGACGGCGCGGATGCTGCCGAGGATCTGGTCGGTGAGCTCCTCGCCGCGCATCGCCGTGAGCGCGAACCTCGGGACCGGGCATCACGGCGGGCCGGCGCAGGGCGGCGCCGAGCGCCTTCGTGAACTCGCGGTTGGTGGCCGGGGTCGGGGCCGACGGCGTTCAGCGGGCCGCTCGACCTCCTCATCGTCGAGCGCCCAGAGGATCAGGCCGATCTCGTCGTCGCGATGGATCCAGGGCATGTACTGGCGCCCGCCGGCGAGCGCGCCTCCGACGCCGAGCTTGAACACCGGCAGCAGCTGCTTGAGCAGGCCGCCGTCGGGGTCGAGCACCGGGGCCGAGCGCAGGACCGTCGTCCGCACGTCGCCGCGCTGGGCGGCGAGCGCCTCGGCCTCCCATTCGGCGCACATCCGGCCGACCCAGTCGGTGGCCGGCGGCGTCGACTCGTCGACGATCGCCTCGCCGTGGTCGCCGTAGTAGCCGACCGCGGATTGGCTGACCAGCGTCGCCGGCTGTCCGCGCGGCGCCGAGCATGCCGTCGACGAGGTTCTTGGTCGCGCGGACGCGGCTGTCGCGGATCCGCTCCTTGGCGGCCGGCGTCAGGCGCTGGTTGATGTTCTCGCCGATCAGGTTGACGACCGCGTCGACGCCCTCGAACGCCGCCTCGGGCGGGCGCTCGTGGACCGGGTCCCACGGCGTGCCAGGAGACGGTCGGGTTGGTCCTGCGCGCCCGCGCCGGGTCGCGGCTCAGAGCCGCGACCTCGTCGCCGCGCGCGAGCAGCGCGTCGCAGACGGCCGAGCCGATCAGTCCGCTGGCGCCGGTGACGAGTACGCGCATCGGACCCCCTCTCTACCCGCTCCGGCCTCGCTACTCGATCGTCGAGAACGTGCCGGTCTCCTCGGAGACGCGGGCGATCCCGTCGCGGCGGGCCTCCTCGACGACCGCCTTGGCGACCGCCGGGGCGACGTCGCGATCGAACACCGAGGGGATGATGTAGTCCTCGGAGAGGTCCTCCTCGGCGACCACGTCGGCGATCCCCTGTGCGGCGGCGAGCTTCATCTCCTCGGTGATCCGCGGCGCGCCGGCGTCGAGCGCGCCGCGGAAGATTCCCGGGAAGGCGAGCACGTTGTTGATCTGGTTCGGGTAGTCCGAGCGGCCGGTGGCCATGATCCGCACGTAGGGCTCGGCGTCCTCGGGCATCACCTCCGGGGTCGGGTTGGCCATCGCGAAGACGATCGCGTCGTCGTTCATCCGCTCCAGCTCCTTCGCCTCGATCACGCCCGGGCCCGAGAGGCCGACGAACAGGTCGATCCCGTCGATCACCTCCGACGGGCGTGCCGAGCCGGTGCTCGGGGTTCGAGTTCTCCGCGTACCAGCGCTTGATCTCGGTCATCTGCTCGTAGTCGTCGCGGGTGGTCGAGAGCGCGCCCTTGCGGTCGCAGCCGATGATCTTCGTCACGCCGGAGGCGAGCATCATCTTCGTCACCGCGACGCCGGCGGCCCCGAGCCCGGTCATCAAGACGTTCAGGTCCTCGATCGGCTTGCCGACGATCTTCAGCGCGTTGAACAGCGCCGCCATCGTCACCACCGCCGTCCCGTGCTGGTCGTCGTGGAAGACGGGGATGTCGAGCTCGTCCTTGAGCGTGTCCTCGATCTCGAAGCAGCGCGGCGCCGAGATGTCCTCGAGGTTGATCCCGCCGAAGGTCGGGGCCATCAGCCGGACCGCCTCGATGATCTTCTCCGGGTCGTTGGTGTCGAGGCAGATCGGGAAGGCGTCGATGTCGGCGAACTCCTTGAACAGCATCGCCTTGCCCTCCATCACCGGCATCGCCGCCTCGGGGCCGATGTCGCCGAGGCCGAGCACCGCCGAGCCGTCGGAGACGACGGCGACCGTGTTCTTCTTGATCGTGAAGTCGAACGCCTTCTTGCGGTCGTGGTGGATCTCCATGCAGACGCGGGCGACGCCGGGCGTGTAGGCCATCGAGAGGTCGTCGCGCGTCTTCAGCGGGTACTTGTTGTGCTGCTCGATCTTCCCGCCGCGGTGCATCGCCAGCGTGCGGTCGACGTAGTCGATCACCCGCGCGCCGCGGGTCGAGCCGATCGCCGCGCAGGATCTCCTCCCAGTGCGCCTGGTCGCGGGCGTCGATCGTGAACTCGCGCACCCGCTTGCCCTCGGCGCCGGCGCCAGGCACCAGGTCGACGCCCTGCAGCGCCCCGCCGGCCTCGGCGATCGCCGCGGTCAGCTTGCCCAGCGGCTCGGCTCGCGCGTCGAGCTCGACGCGCACGGTGACGGAGAACTGGGCGGAGACGGAGGCCATGGGCGAGCGATTGTATGGACGGCTGGGGCAGGCCGGATTTGGCTGGGTAGGGGGCGGGGGTGGTCTGTGTGGGGTTAGCGGTCATATGGACCGCAAAGGCGTCACAGCCAACCTCCTCATTGCCCAAATTGCCGCGCGGCAGCACGGCGTGATCACGCTCGAGCAATGCCTCGCGGCAGGGCTTACGCGCGAGGCCGTTCGCTCACGGGCCCGCGCGGGCAGGCTGTACCGAGTCCACCGTGGCGTCTACGCGGTTGGCCACGACGGCCTGACGGACCACGGGCGGTGGAGGGCCGCCACGCTCGCGCTCGGCCCTCGTGCCGTCCTCTCCCACCGCAGCGCGGCCGAACTCTGGGAACTGCTGCCGTCGACCGGCTCGATCCCGCACGTCTCCCTTCCCTACCCAGCCTCGCCCGCGAAGCGGGCGACCATCCGCGTTCATCGTTCGCGGACGGTGGGGCGCGAGCGCAGCACCAGCCGCGACAACATCCCCGTCACCATGCCGGCCCGCACCCTCGCGGATCTCGCCCGGACGGCCGATGCCGCGGACGTTCGCCGCGCCACGCGGGCGGCGGAGAAGCTCGGGCTCCCGCTCGATCCCGGCGATGTCTCGGACAGGACGGAGAGCGATCTGGAGCGCGATTTCCTCGCGATCTGCCGCCGGTTCGGAGTGCCGGAGCCGGAGGCACAGGTAAAGCTCGGTCGCCACCGGGTCGACTTCCTCTGGCGCGAGGAGCGACTGGTCATCGAGGTGGACGGCTACGTCTACCACCGGGGGCGCCGGGCGATGCGGGACGACAACGACCGCGATCTCGAGCTCGAGCTACTCGGGTTTCGCGTCGTGCGGCTCGAGGATTCCCGCATCGCCGACGATCCCTCCGGGGTGGCGCAGGCCGTGAGCGGCCTTCTGGGCGCGGCTGCCTAAGATCGGAGCGTGCCGCCGAAGAAGGGCCAGAACGGCAAGGGCGAGGAGGTCTTCCTGATCGACGGGAACTCGCTCGCGTACCGGGCGTTCTTCGCCCTGCCCGAATCCATCGCTACGGCTGACGGGCGGCCGACCAACGCGATCTACGGGTTCGCGTCGATGATGGCCAAGATCCTCATCGACCACTCGCCGAAGGCGGTCATCGTCGCCTGGGACCGGGGCTGGTCGGGCCGCGAGAACGTCTACGCCGAGTACAAGTCCCAGCGCAAGTCGCGTCCCGACCTGCTCAAGGAGCAGTGGCCTCACCTGGCCCCGCTCGCCGAGGCGTTCGGGTTCAAGAACGTCGACGTCGAGGGATTCGAGGCCGACGACGTTATCGCCACCCTCGCCCGTCAGGCGTCCGAGGCGGGGGTGCCGGTGATGATCGTCTCCGGCGACCGCGACGTCTACCAGCTGGTCCGCGACGGGGTGCGGGTGATGACCACCTCCCGCGGCGTCACCGATACCAAGATCTACGACCGGGACGGCGTCGTCGAGCGCTACGGCGTCCCGCCCGAGCTGGTCACCGACTTCATCGGCCTCAAGGGCGACACCTCCGACAACATCCCGGGCGTCCCCGGGATCGGCGATAAGACCGCAGCCCAGCTGCTGCAGCAGTTCGGCGACCTCGAAGCGGTGCTCGGCTCCGTGGAGGAGATCTCGGGCGCGAAGCGCAAGCAGAATCTGACCGAGCACGCCGACGACGCCCGGGTGTCGAAGCAGCTGGCGACGATGGTCGAGGACGTCGAGGTGCCGATCAAGATCACCGAAGAGCTGCGCGGCTCGCCCGACCGCTCGAAGCTGCGCGACGCGGCGAACGAGTTCGAGCTGCGAGCGGTCATCCAGCGCCTCGACGACGAGTGGGACGAGGTCGTACCGGGCCGGATGGTCGAGGAGACGATCGAGGTCGACGCGCAGGAGGGGACCCCGGCCGACCTCGCCGAGGGGCCGATCGCGCTGGCGATCGTCGCGGGGCGCTGGGCGGCGCAGCGACGGGACCAAGGTGGTCGCCGGCGACGCGTCCGACCTCGCCGCGCTCGCCAGCGACCTGCGCGGCCGGTCGATCGTCGGTCACGACGTCAAGGAGCTCGGCGGCCACGGGCCGCGAAGCCTGCTCGTCGGCGGCCCGCCCGGAGGGCCTCGACCTGAAGCACGACACGATGGTCGCCGCCTACCTGATCGACCCCGCCCGCCGCACCTACGACCTGCACGAGCTCGCCGCGGACGCCGGCCTCGCCGCGGCCCCGGCGGCCGCCGCCGAGGGCCAGCTCTCGCTCGCCGCCGAGGAGGGTGATGCCGCCGGAGACCCGGCGGTCGACGCGCGCCTGGCCGGCGAGCTGGCCGAGCGCCAGCGCGAGCGGGTCGCCGAGTTCGGCGTCGAGCGGCTCCTGAACGAGGTCGAGATGCCGTTGATCGAGGTGCTCGCGGAGATGGAGCGGATCGGGCTGAAGCTCGACACGGTCCGGCTCGCGGAGATCGGGGCCGGTATGGAGGAGCAGATCGCGACGCTGGAGGGCGAGATCTACGACCACGCCGGCCACGAGTTCACGATCGGCTCGCCCCAGCAGCTCGGGACGGTCTTCTTCGACGAGCTCGGCCTGACGAAGAAGCGCCGCGGCAAGACCGGCTTTTCGACCGACGCCCGGGTGCTCGGCCAGCTTCGCGACGAGCATCCGATCGTCGAGAAGGTCGAGCGCTGGCGCGAGTTGACGAAGTTGAAGAGCACCTACTTGGACTCGCTGCCCACCCTGGTCGACGACGACGGGCGCCTGCACACCACCTTCAGCCAGGTGACCGCGGCCACCGGACGGCTCTCGAGCACCAACCCGAACCTGCAGAACATCCCGATCCGATCAGAGGTCGGACGCCCGGTGCGCGCCTGCTTCGTCGCCGAGCCCGGGAACCGCCTGCTCTCCTGCGACTACAACCAGGTCGAGCTGAGGGTGCTCGCTCACGTTGCCGGCGAGGACGTGCTGCGCGAGATCTTCGCGTCGGACGAGGACGTCCACAGCGCGACCGCGGCCGGGATCATCGGCGCCGATCCCGACGCCATCACGCCCGCGGAGCGCTCGAAGGCGAAGATGGTCAACTACGGGATCGCCTACGGCCTCTCGGCCTTCGGGCTCGCCGACCGGCTCAACATCGACCGCGACGAGGCGGCGACCTACATCGACCGCTACTTCGAGCGCTTCCCCGCTGTGCGCCGGTTCATCGACGAGACGATCGCCCAGGCCTCGGAGACAGGCTTCGTCCGCACGCTGATGGGCCGCCGGCGCAACGTGCCCGAGATCCGCTCGGGCAACCCGCAGCGGCGCGGCCTCGGCGAGCGGCTCGCGGTCAACACGGTGATCCAGGGGACCGCTGCGGACATCATCAAGGTGGCGATGGTCAACTGCCACCACGCGTTCGCCGCCGCCGGCCTGAAGACAGAGCTCGTGCTGCAGATCCACGACGAGCTCCTGTTCGAGGGGCCCGAGGCGGAGATGGACCAGGCCGCAGACATCGCCCGCGCCGAGATGATCGGGGCCTTCGAGCTCGACCCCCCGCTCGCGGTCGACGTCGGCGTCGGCGAGGACTGGCTCGCCGCCAAATAGGTCCGTGATCCTCTCGAGGCGCTCGTGTTTCAGCCACGAGGAGGCCGGCATGCCCGGCCAGGGAGCAAGCGAAAGAGAGGACCACAATGGATGGGAGTCAGCCCACCCTGATCAACCGGCTCAGCTTCGCGATCATGCTGCTGCTGCTCGCGGCGTTCTGCTTCAGCGCGGTGAGCATCGCGGCGGCGAGCAGCGACGACGCCGGAAAGATCGCTGCGCACCGCGATTCCGGACCGGGCCACGACGGCGACGATGACGATGACGACGACAACAGTGGGCCCGGCGGTGGCGACGATGACGACGGTGACACGGCCGACACGGCCACCGGCACCACGGAGGGGACCGGCGCCAGCAACACCGCCACGAACGACACGGCGACCGGCACGGCAACCGCTACGGCTACCGCGACCGGCACCACGCAGGGGACAGGCGCAAGCAACACCGCCACCAACGACACGGCGACCGGGACGGCCACTCAGGCCACCCAGCCGACCGAGGACGACGGCGACACGGCGACTGGGACCACGCAGGGGACCGGCCCGAGCAACACCGCCACCAACGACACGGCGACCGGGACGCGCACCCGCGGCCGCTGATCCGGCCCTCCGATCAAGGACCGAGCGGGCGGAGCACGACGCTCCGCCCGCTCGTCTTCGCCGCGAGAATGAGCACCCTGACCGAACCGGAACTCCAAACCAAGTGGGGCCTCGCCGAGGGCGATGAGATCGTTCCCGGCCGGTCCGCGCTGCGGCGACTCGGCGGCGGTAACCACTACGAGGCTTACCTCGCGTTCGACGAGCGGCTGCACGCGATCGTGGTCGCGAAGCTCGTCCGCCCGCATCTGGTCGAGGATCCGCGCACGCTATCCGGCCTCGCCGCCGAAGCCGCGATGCTCGACCGCCTCGACCACCCGGTGATCGTCCGCGCCTTCGACGCCGTCCTCGAGGGTCCGCGGCCGCACCTGGTGCTCGAGCACCTCGAGGGCCCGCGGCTGTCGACCCTGATCCGCCGCTATGGCCCGCTCCCGCCCGAGCAGCTGATCCCGCTCGCGCTGCAGCTCTGCTCCGCGATTCACTATCTCGCGGCCGAGGGCGTCGTCCACCTCGACCTGAAGCCGGCGAACACGATCATGACCGGACCGCCGCGGTTGATCGACCTCAGCGTCGCGCTCGACGTCGACGCCGCGGCTCGCCTCGACCGCCCGATCGGGACCGACTCCTACATGGCCCCGGAGCAGTGCGACCCGGCCGGGCGCGGGCCCGTCGGCCCGCCCGCCGATGTCTGGGGCCTGGGGGCGACGCTCTATCGCGCGGCGAGCGGTGAGCGGCCCTTCCCGGGAGCGGACAAGGAGGCCGACGACCCGCTCGAGCGCTGGCCGCAGCTGACCGCGGCGCCGGATCCGGACAGGCTCCCGGCCGCCGTCGCGGATCCGATCCTCGCCTGCCTGCGCCCGGACCCGAGCGAGCGGGCGCTGCCGGCGGAGGTCGCCGAGTCGCTCGAGCCCGTCCTGCGCGCCCAATCGAAGCCGCGCCTCTCGGGGCTGAAGCCGCGCTGGACCTGAGCTTCCGTCCTTCGCCGGAGCCCGATCGATCAGGCGCCGCCGGGCCCGCTGGTGTCCTCGTCCACGTGCGTGTCCTCGTCGGCGTGGTCGCCGCCCTCGTGCGTGTCCTCGTCGGCGTGCGTGTCCTCGTCGGCGTGCGTGTCCTCGTCGGCATCGGGGGGCTCGACGGGCTCGATCTCGGAGCCATCCGATGAGTCGTCATCGTCGCCGGACCCGGAGCCGGACCCGCCCGATCCCGAGTCGCCGGAGCCGGACCCGCCAGACCCACTCGAACCACCCCCGCCGGGTCCCGACTCGCCGGAGTCGCCGGAGCCGGCGTCCTGCTCGCTCGGGCCCTCGTCGCCCGATCCTGACCCGCTCGACTCGCCGTCGCCACCCTCCGCGGAGGAGGGGCCGGAATCCTCGCCCGGCCCGGAGGCGCCACGGTCCTTGCCCGTCTCCCCGGAATCATCCGAGCCGGAACCTTTGTCGCCGGAGCCGTTGGTGAGGGAGTCGTCTGCCGAACCCGGACCGCCTGACCCGCCGTCGCTCGAGCCCTCGCCCGGCGCGGCACCGGTGGCGGCGGATGTCGTCGGTCCCGCGGCGCCCAGGTCCCCGCGCGTGGCGGCCTCGGCCTTGCCGACGTCGGTCGCGTTCGACCGCCGGTCCGCCTCGCCATCCGCGGAGCGCTTGATCGCCACGCCCGAGCCGGCGGCGATCACGCCGACCGCGCCGAACAGGGCCGCCTTGGTCGCCACCGAGGCGCCGCCGGCCGCAGCGCCCGTGACGGCCGCGCCGCCCGCCGCCGCGCCGGCCTCTCCGGCACCTGCCTCGAGCAGCGCCGCGACGACCGGGAGCGGAATCACCGCCCCGACGCCGTGCCTGACCGCCAGCCGCGCCCGGTAGACCAGCTGGCGTACCGCGCCCGGTGTCGACCCGGTCGCCGCGGCGATTTGGGCATGGGTGTGGCCGTCCAGCGAGCTGCGGACGAGCGCCTCGCGTTGCGAGGTCGGAAGCGCTGTGACGGCGGCCACGGCTCGGTCGAGCTCGTCCTTTTCGAGCACGATCTCGATCGGCTGCCGGACGCCGTCGATCGAGTCGCTCAGCGGCTCGTGCACGCGCGCGTCACGGTGCGCGTTCAGGGCTCGGTTGCGAACGATGGTGTAGAGCCAGGCCTTCAAGTGCATCTCCCCGGTCGATTCACGCAGCGCGTCCCAGGAGCGCAGCAGGCTCTCCTGAACGACGTCCTCCGGATCCGGCGGCCCGTAGGCGGCGGCGAACGCGACCAGGGACGTGCGGTAGCGGCGAACGATCTCGTCGAACGCGGCTTCCCTGCCATCGCGCGCCAGGGCGACCAGACGGTTGTCGCTCTGCGTGCGAAGGACCGCTCGGGCGAGCGGCTTCAGTCTTGACTTCCCCTCTTCCATTCGCTCCTTCTTATTCTCCTACAGGTACTACGGGCGATCGCGTCCCGTGGCTCGGTCCCGTCCGCAGCCACGGGGTCCTCGGAGCTTGAACACGCCCGCGGCGCGACCATCACGGACGAATTTTGCGCCTTGACTACAGTCCGCCCCGATGGACCGGGGCGTCGCGGTGATCCTGATGGCGGTGGTGGGCGGCCTGATCGCGCTGCAGCCGGCGATCAACGCCGGGCTCGGCAGGGCCACCGGCAACATCGCCGCGGCCCTGGTCTCGTTCGCGATCGGGACCCTCGTCCTCGCCGCGATCGTCGTCATCGCCGGCCAGGCCGGCGGTATCGGCTCGGCGCTCGACGTCCGCTGGTACTACCTGCTCGGCGGCGTCCTCGGTGCCGCCTACGTGTTCACCGCCCTGGTCACGGTGAGCTCCATCGGCGCCGGCGGCGTCGCCGCGGCGACGATCACCGGCCAGCTCACGCTGTCGGTGATCATCGACCGGCTCGGCATCCTCGGGCTCGACCAGCAGCCGATCACGGTCGAGCGAGTCGCAGGCGTCGTCCTGCTGCTCGCGGGCACGTTTCTGATCGTGCGCTGAACCCGGCGGAACGGCCCAGGACGCCATCGCCGAATGTGACACGGTTCCATGTTGCGTTCGGCCGAACGGCCAACTACGATCCCGCAGGGGTAATTCGTGAGGGAAAGGGAGTGGGTTATGCGCGTCTCGGCGAGCCGCACTGGGCTGGCGGCGCTGGTCTGGCTGGTTGCGGTTCTCGTCCCGGCGAGCGCCTCGGCCTCGCCGCCGCATGAGCCGTTCCCGCCGGAGGTCGGCGCCGCCGTCGATGTGCTCCCGCGCCCCTGCGCGCTCGAGGGCAACGACAAGTACGAGGCGCGCACCTACCGGATGGCCGGCTGGGAGGGCCCCGATTACGAGCGCTACCCCGGCGCCTGCCAGCGGTTGCGCTTCTCGTTCGGCCCGATCGCCGTCAAGCCGGGCCAGAACGACGTCCTCGTCGAGCCGGTGAAGATCGAGAAGCCGATGCGCGACGGCTACATCACCCGCTTCGAGCCCAACCTCGTGTTCCCCGACGGCACCGTGCCGCCGATCGAGCAGGTCCACCTCCATCACGGCACCTGGCTGTCCGCCAACGACTACGGCAGCGGACCGTTCTTCGCCGCCGGCGAGGAGAAGACGGTGGCGCCGTTCCCGACCGGCTACGGGATGCCGGTCAAGGCGACCGACACCTGGCTGCTGCTCTACATGGTCCACTCGGCGATCCAGAAGCCGATGGAGGTCTACATCACCTACGACGTCGACTTCATCCCCGAGGCGAAGGCCGACGACCTCGGGATCAAGCCCGCCTACCCGGTCTGGCTCGACGTCCGCCCCTCCGGCTACCCGGTCTTCAACACCCAGCGCGGCTACGGCAAGGGCGGCGAGTGCACCTGGCCGAAGCAGGAATGCGCGTCCTTCAACTCGTGGGGCGAGACCGAGGTCGGCCAGGGCGAGCCGGGCAACGGGATCGGTGAGGATTTCGAGCTCCCGGAGCTCGGCGAGTCCTTCGGGGCGATCGAGAAGTTCACCGGCGGAACGCTGATCGGGATCGGCGGGCACCTGCACCCGGGCGGGATCCAGAACGAGATCGACCTGGTCCGCAACGGCAAGGCGAAACGCATCTACACCGGGCGCGCCGCCTACTGGAAGCGCGGCAAGAAGCCGAAGATCGGGGGTCCGCCGACGTCGTGGGACTTCTCGATGCGAGTGATCGGCGCCCCGTACTGGGGGGTGAAGGTGAAGCCCGGAGACGCGCTTCGCAGCAACGTCACCTACGACACGAAGATCCAGTCGACCTACGAGAACATGGGGATCGCGGTCACGCTGCTGGCGCCGAACACGCCAGACGGCAAGCCGACGGCGCCGGGCGTCAACCCGTTCAAGGCGCCCGTCGATCGCTCCAAGGTCTGCAGGTCCAAGGGCCTCGAGGCGAAGCGGCCGAAGCTCTGCAACCGGTCCGGGATCGTCACCCATGGGCCGCTGGCCGAGAACGACAACTACGGCGGCGCGCAGGGGGAGTGGACCGCGAACACCGGCGCCTCGGCGAACGGCAACGTGGCGATCGCGAACTTCCTCTACCAGCCCGGCGATCTGAGCACGATCGAGATGAGCGGGGTGCCGACGGTGAAGCTCGGCGAGACGCTCAACTTCACCAACCTCGACGGCGCGGCGATCTACCACACGGCCACCTCCTGCGCCTTCCCCTGCCTGGGGCCGACCGGGACCTCGTTCCCGCTCGCCGACGGGACGACGAGCGCGGGCCGCTCGCTCGACTTCGACTCGGGCGAGCTCGGTTATCGGCGCGCCCGCGATCGGACCGGCGAAGCAGACCCTGCACTGGGGCCTGCCGGTGACCGAGGAGGAGGGTTACAAGCCCGGTGAAGTGGTCACCTACTTCTGCCGCATCCATCCCGGCATGCGCGGGGCGTTCGAGGTCACCAAGTGATCAATTGGCGGCGCAACGGACCATCGCCGAGCTCGAGCCCGGCGCGGTTTTCCTGGAAGGGAGATGTCGGAGGACCTGCCGGTCGACGTGATGCCGTGCTCGAACGACGAGTACTTCCCGCCGCCGCCAAGCGTCGCGCAACGGGCGATCATGGACCTCGCCAGCCGGGAGACCGAGCGCCTGCGGACGAAGTTCGGGATGACCCGGGCGCCAGTTCGTGCGCACCGCGGCGGCGACAGCGATCGGCTTCTGGGCGGTCGACCTCGTCCGCATGGGCCGCTTCGGCAGCTACGGCTACGCGCAGGCGGGAACGAGGCGGCCCGACGCGTGCGACCTGGAGTGGGCCGGGCGCAAGGGGCTCGAGACGCTGCGCAACCTGCCGGGCGAGTTCATCTTCGACGTCCAGTCACACCACGTCGACCCGGACGGGATGTGGCGCGTCTCGAACCCGGCGTTCGAGGCGTTCTTCAGCGCCGTCTGGCCGCAGGCGCGCGAGGGCGGCGAGGTCGATCCGATCGCGAACCTGTCGCGCTTTCACTACCTGAAGGAGGTCTTCCTCGACTCGGCGACGACGCACTCGGTCCTCTCGGTCGTTCCGACGTCGCCGGACACCCGCAACCCGCTGCCGCTAGCCGAGGCCGCTGAGACCGTGCACCTGGTCAACGACCTCGCGCGCTCGCGGCGCTGCGTCATGCACGCCTTCGTGATGCCCAACCGCGGCTCGGGCGGCAACCAGACCCCGGGCGTCAAGCCGCTTTACCTCGACGAGGAGCTCCAGCTGATGATGGAGCGGGCGCACCAGTACAAGCACATCCTGCGCGGCTGGAAGACCTACTGCGCCTGGGGTGACGTGCCGAACGCGAGCGGCTGGTTCTTCGACACCGACACGGGGCAGGCGTTCCTGGAGCAGGTCGTCAACGTCTCCAACACGGTCAAGAAGATCCCGCCGGTGGTCGCCACCCACAAGGGCTTCGCGCTGCCGGGCTTCGACCAGCGTGCCGCAACGCCGCGCGACATCGGCGCCGCCGCCCCGCAGCATCCGCGGCGTGCGCTTCCTCGTCTACCACTCGGGCTACGACATCGGCGACGACCAGAAGCCGTACGCCGGCGACGACAAGGCCGCAGTCGAACACGAACACCGTCGACGCGCTGATCAAGAGCCTGCGCGAGAACAATTACGACGCGACCAAGTTCCGCAAGAAGGGCAAGCGGTTCGGCAACGTGCCCAACGTCTACGCCGAGCTCGGCTCCGTGTGGCGCAACACCATGCACGACCCGGACCAGTGCGCGCACCTGCTCGGCAAGCTGATCACCTACGTCGGGCCGAAGCGGATCGCCTGGGGAACGGACAGCCTCTGGTACGGCTCGCCGCAGCCGGAGATCGTCGGCATGCGCAAGTTCGAGTTCACCGAGGAGGGCAAGGAGCTCTACGGCCTTCCCTACGGGCTCGACGGTGACGTCGAGGACCCGACCCGCAAGGCGCCGCGGCCCGAGCGGACGATCCGCAACGGGATCCTCGGCCGCAACGCCGCCCGCGCCTACGAGATCGACCCCGACGCCCGCCGCCACGAGATCCACTGCGACGACGTCAACCAGGTTCGCGACGAGGCCTATCTGCGCGGGGAGCCCGGCGGCCCGACGGAGTCGGCGCCGCTCGCCTCGCACCTCGCGCCCGGCGCCCGCACCCGCCGTGAGGTGATGAAGAACCTGCGTCGAATCGGAGTGGTCGCCGTGAGACTCCGCGGGGGTTGTCGTTGGCATGCTGCTCCTGGCATTCGCCGTGCCCGCGCAGGCCGGCGCCGCGAAGCCGGGCGGACAGGCGGGCGACAAGGCACGGTGCTCGACCGAGGACGTCGGCGGCGGCGACTGGCCCAGCTACGGCCACGACGTCCGCCAGAGCCGCTTCCAGACCCGCGAGAAGGTCGTCTCGCCCGGCCGACGCGCCGCTGCTGTCGCCGGCGTGGAGCTTCTCGACCACCGACGCGGGCGGCGAGGGCGACATCACCGGCACGCCGATCGTCTCCCGCGGCTGCGTGTTCGTCGCCACGACGGAGGGCTGGGTGTTCGCGATGAACGCCGACACCGGCGAGCTCGTCTGGAAGCGCAGCTTCCCTACGGCGGGGGCGTCAACGGCTCGGTCCTCGCGCAGGGCAGGCGGATCTACGTCGGCGTCTCGCGCCTGTCCCCGGCCGAGGGCTGTCGCAAGGGCGACCCGTGCGTTGGCCCGTACGTGGCGGCGCTCAAGCGGCGCAACGGCAAGGTGGTCTGGGCGACGCGGACGATCGACAAGCAGCCTGGCAGCGACCTCTACGGCAGCCCGATGGTCTTCCAGAAGACGCCTCATGGTCGGCATCTCCGGTGGCTCGGCCGAGCTCGGGGACGAGGCCGACCGCTACGCCTTCCAGGGCTCGATGGTCTTCCTGGACACCCGCAAGGGCAAGGTGCTGCGAAAGACCTGGACGATCCACCCGCCGTCCGACCCCGAGGAGGTCCCGCCCGAGGACGACTTCGCCGGGGCCGGGATCTGGTCGACGCCGGCGATCGACCGCAAGGCGAAGGTCGCGTTACGTCGGGACCGCGAACCCGTTCCGGCCACAGGTCGAGCACGAGTACGCGAACTCGGTCGTCAAGTACGACCTCAACCGCAAGCACAAGAAGTTCGGGCAGATCATCGGCTCCTACAAGGGGCAGCGTCGACGAGTACATCCCCGGGCTCTCGGAGATGCCGTGCTACGACATCCCCGGCAACGCCCCGCCGTATTACCCGCAGGGGATCGGCGCGTGCGGCGACATCGACCTCGACTTCGGTGCGGCGCCGAACCTGATCAGGGGCCCGGACGGTCGCATGCTCGTCGGCGCGGGACAGAAGTCCGGCGTCTATCACGTCTTCGACGCGAAGACGATGGAGCCGGTCTGGACTCAGATCGTCGGGCCGCCGACCCCGCTGGGCGGGATCGTCGGCTCGACCGCCTACGACGGCGACGCCGTCTACGGCCCGATCACGGTGCCCGGGTACGTGTGGTCGCTCGGCCAGGAGGGCTCGCTATCGCTGGGCGGCGCCGGTCGGCGACGGCGCCCACTGGGGCGAGGCGGTCGCGGTCGCCAACGGCGTCGTCTACACGACCGACCTGACCGGCTTCCTCGACGCCTACGACGCCCGCACCGGCGCCCTGCTGGCGAAACGGCCGCTGCTGCTCGGCGGCAGCAACAGCCCGGCTTCGCTGTCATGGGCCGGCGTGAGCGTCGCCCGGCACACCGTCTACGCCGCGGTCGGCATCCGCGGCCTTCCCGAGGGCCACGTCGTCGCGTTCATGCCCGGCGGCGTTCAACGATCTCGCCCGAGGACGTCGGCGAGACCGGTGGCGGCCTCGGCGGCGGTGGTGGCGACGACGGCGGCGGCGGTGGTGGCGGCGACGAGGAGGGCGGCGGCAGCGACCCGCCGATCATCGCCGGGCCCGGTGCCGCCTCGACCAGCTACGCGACCCCGGTCGCGACCACCAGCGTCGGCGGCTCGCTCACTTCGTCAACCTCGATCGTCGCCAAGCACGACGTGGTCTCGGTTGAGAAGGGGTCGGACGGCAGGCCGCTGTTCAGCACGCCGCTGATCGACCTCGGCGAGACGGCCCCGGTCGAGGGCCTCGACCGGGTGAGCTCGGGCAAGAGCTACGAGTTCTTCTGCTCGATCCACCAGGGGATGCGCGGCACGCTCTCGGTCCGCTGAGTTCTCAGATGGTCCCGGCCACGCCCGCAGGCTTGGGCGCGGCGGTTTGGGCGACCGTCGCGGTCGCGGCCGCGTTGGCCGCGAGCCCTCCGCCGGCGGCGGCCGCAGAGCAGCAGGGGAGCGCGGCCGCCCTCGCCTACACCACGCCGGCGATCGCCGCCGGACAGGGCGACACCCTTCGGTTCACCAACTACGACCCGGCCGCCGAGCACGACCTCGACTCGGACGATGGCCTCTTCTCCAGCCCGCTGGTGGCAAACGGCCAGTCGACCCTGGTCGAGGGGGTCGACAAGCTGGCGCCCGGCGGCTATGGCTTCCACTGTTCCCTGCACCCCTGGATGGTCGGCAGGCTCACCGTCAACGCGGGCGGCGGAGGCCCCGCCGTACCGCCGCCTCCCGGGGGCGGCGGGGGCGGAGGCGACGGCTCGGGTTCACCGGACCCCGCGACGCTGGCCCCGCCGGCGCCGCCCGAGCCTCTCGGCGCGGGGGCGTGGCCGTCGTATGGCCACGACCTTCGCAACTCGCGCGACGCCGGCGGCAACGGCCCGTCCGTCTCCGAGGCGGTGCAGCTCGGCCCCGTCTGGAGCTATCGCTCGCCTGACGGCGACATCACCGGCACGCCGGTGATCGCTCGAAACCGGCTGGTGGTCGGCGTTCGCGGGGGCACCGTCGTCGCGCTGGACCCGGAGACGGGCGAGCCGCGATGGGGGCGCGACCTGATCGCCGAGGAGAAGGAGGGGGACGCCCGCATTTCCGCCTCCGCGGCGATCCGGGGCCGGCGCGTGTACGTGCCTGTGAACGCGGTCGGGCGCCCGGCCGTCGTCGCGCTGTCGCTGCGCACCGGCCGCCTCCTCTGGCAGCGCGTGATCGACCGCCAGCCGCGCTCGGACGCCTACGGAAGCCCCCAGGTGTGGCGCGGGCGGGTCTTCATCGGCACCTCCGGCTACTTCGGCGAGCAGGTGACCGGTGTCGAGGTAAGCGCGAGGGGCAGCGTCGTCGCGCTCGACTCCCGAACGGGCAAGCGCCTGTGGAAGACGTACACGGTCCCGAAGGGAATGGACGGTGGCGCGGTGTGGAGCACGCCGGCGATCGACCGGGACCGGCGTCGCCTGTACGTCGGGACCGGGAACGCCTACCACGCCCCGGCCGCGGGGACCACGGACTCGATGCTGAAGCTGCGGGTTCGGGACGGCAGGCTCCTTCGCCATTTCCAGGCCACCGCGAACGACGCCTGGAACGGGGCCGAGGACTCGGCAAGGAGCCCGGATGCCGATTTCGGAGCGTCGCCGAACCTGTTCGGCCTCCCGGACGGGCGCGCGGTCGTCGGCCAGGCGTCGAAGTCCGGCCTCTACTGGACCCTGGATCGCGGGCGGATGCAGCCGATCTGGACCGCGTACACGGGCCCGGGCAGCTTCCAGGGTGGGACCGTCGGGTCGACCGCCTTCGACGGCTTCCACGTCTTCGGCCCCAACGCGCTCACCGGCCAGGTGTGGGCGGTCGACCGCGACGGCCGCCTTGCCTGGACGAACAGCGACGGGACCCCGCTGCGGTTCGGGGCGGTGTCGACCGCGGGCGGCGTGGTCTACGCCACCGACACGGCCGGTTTCCTCACCGTCCGCGAGGCGGCCACCGGGGTCGTGTTGTCGAAGCTTCCGCTTGGGACCCCGAGCTGGGCGGGGGTGGCGATCGCGGGCGGCTCGGTGTTCACCGCGACCGGGGGCTCCGGCGGCGCCGGGTACGTCGTCGCCTACCGCCCCCGCTAGGCGGCGGCGGCGCGAAGGGGGGTCCGCTCGGACACGGGACGTTGCGGCATCCCGGCGAACGAGGGTGGCGCGATCCCCAGGTAGTGGCCGAACGACCAGTCGACGAACGACTTGCGCTCCATCCGCCGCAGCGCGAAGCCGAGCAGCCGCGGCGGGACCCGCGGGACCAGTCGCTGGGTGCGCAGCATCCACTTGAACTTCCACTCGTGAGCGTCGGAGAACTCCGCGTAGCGGCCCAGGGCCGCCTCGCGGGTCGAGCGGCCCTCGATCACGGCGCGCAGCTCGCGCCCGCAGGCGATCCCGAAGTAGAAGGCGGTCCGGATCCCCTCCGCGGTCAGCGGCAGGCAGTGGCCGGCCGAGTCGCCGACGAAGAAGACGCCGTCGGCGGTGGCCGTGCGGAGCTTGTGCGGGATCCAATTGCCCTGATAGCGGACGGCATCGGAGTCGAGGTCCTCGGCGAGGCGGACCGTCGGTTCCTTGACGTGGAACCGGGGATCGAACGACCCGACGCCGATCCGGACCTCGTCGCGGGCGGGAAAGCTCCAGCCGTAGCCGGCCGGGACGTAGCCGCGGTCGATCCAGATCTCCAGGCTCTCGCTGGCGCCGTGGGGATGGACCTCCAGCCCGCGCGACAGGGGCGCGTCCGGAGGCTGGTACTCGTTGCCGGCCAGGACCCGCTTCCAGCCCAGGGCGTCGACGATCAGCGGGGCGCTGAGCTGACCGCGATCCGTATCGACCGTGATCAGCCGTCCTTCGGCTGACCCGCGCACGCCCGCAGGCGAAGCCGAGGACGTGGCGCGGCCGTTGATTGTTGCTGTTTCGAACGGTGCATCGCACTGTTCGAACAGCAAGGCGCAGAGCTCGCGATAGTCGAACGTGGAGAACGTCCACGGCAGGCGGAAGTCGACGTCGGCGTGGGGGGTGTGGATGACGAGCGTGTCGAACGTCTGGCGGATCGAGTCCGCCACCCCCATCTCCTCGAGCCATTCGGTCGGCGCCGCGCACGCCGACGTCTGGCGCTCGCCGATCTCGTAGCGATCGACGACCAGGGTCCGGGCGCCCGAGCCGGCGAGCTCGCGCGCGACGGCGAGCCCCGCGAAGCTGGCCCCGCAGATCAGGACGTCGTAATCGCCCGCGAGCGCGGTCCGCTCGGCACCCCGCTTGGTCGCCCGGGTCGGCATCTGGCCGAGGGTACCGGCAGCTCGGACGGACGCGCACCGTCAGCAACCGGTCATCACGCACGTGTACGGAGCGCTTTTCCCTATCATCAGCCGCCGTGTCCGCGCCTGACACAACGACCGAGCCTGCCCAGGAAGCGCCCGTCGCACCGCCCCCCGCGGCGGCGAACGGTGGCTCGACCGACCTGCTGATCGAGGTCGACGGCAAGCTCGTCCCCAACTACGACGCGACGATCAAGCCCTTCGAGGAGGGCGACGTGGTCGCCGGCGAGGTGGTCCGGATCGACAAGGACGAGGTCCTGGTCGACATCGGCTACAAATCCGAGGGCGTCATCCCCGCGAACGAGCTCTCGATCCGCCGGTCGGTGGATCCCTCCGAGGAGGTCTCGCTCGGCGAGCAGGTCGACGCGCTCGTCCTCACCAAGGAGGACCAGGAGGGCCGCCTCGTGCTCTCCAAGAAGCGGGCGCGGTTCGAGAAGGCGTGGCGCAAGATCGAGCTCGCGGCGGAGACCGGCGAGCCGGTCGAGGGCAGCGTGATCGAGGTCGTCAAGGGCGGCCTGATCCTCGACCTCGGCGTGCGGGGTTTCCTGCCGGCGTCGCTGGTCGACATCCGCCGGGTCCACAACCTCGACGAGTTCAAGGGCCAGACGCTCGAGTGCAAGGTGATCGAGCTCAACCGCAGCCGCAACAACGTCGTCCTCTCGCGCCGCGCGGTGCTCGAGGAGGAGCGCAAGGAGGTCCGCGAGCAGATTCTCGGACGCCTCGCGCCCGGCCAGGTCGTCGAGGGCAAGATCTCGAACATCGTCGACTTCGGCGCCTTCGTCGACCTCGAGGGCATCGACGGCCTGATCCACATCTCCGAGCTCTCCTGGAGCCACGTCAACCATCCCTCCGAGGTGCTCTCGATCGGCGAGACGGTGCGCGTCAAGGTGCTCGACATCGACCGCGACCGCCAGCGGATCTCGCTCGGGCTGAAGCAGACCCAGGAGGACCCGTGGCAGACGGTCCTCAACGAGTACAAGCCCAACGACATCCTCGAGGGCAAGGTGACCAAGGTCGTCGCGTTCGGCGCCTTCGTCGAGATCGTGCCGGGGGTCGAGGGACTCGTGCACATCTCCGAGCTCGCCGAGCATCACGTCGAAACCCCGAGCGAGGTCGTCCAGCCGGGCCAGGAGACCTGGGTGCGGATCCTCGAGATCGACGAGGAGCGGCGCCGGATCTCGCTCAGTATCAAGCGCGCGCAGGCCAACGACAACCTTCCGCTGCGCGACCTGATCCCGCCGGAGCTCCAGCCCGGCAACCAGCCCCCGCCCGAGCCTGCGCCCGAGTCTGCGCCCGAGCCCGAGACCGCCGCCCCCGACCTCGGTCTCTCCGAGGAGGTCTTCGCGGACCAGGCTCCGGCCGCCGAGGCGACCGAGGAGGAGTCAGCCGCCGAGCCGCCCGCCGAGGTGGAGGCCGCCGACCCCGAGCCACCCGCTGAGCAGGTAGTCGAAGAGACGGCCGACGAGGGCGGCGAACCAGCCGCGGACGACGCGTCGGCGGCCGAGTCCGAAGAAGCCTCCTGAGGCGAGCGCGGTGGCTGCCGCGCCCGAGCCCAAGCGCACCGTCGTCCTCGGTCTGACCGGGGCGATCGCCGCCGGCAAGAGCGAGGCGCTGGCCGCGTTCGAGCGGGCGGGCGCGGCCACGCTGTCGTCGGACGCGGTTGTCCACGAGCTGCTCGGGACGGAGCGGGTGCGCGACCTGCTGGTCGGTCGGTGGGGCCCCGAGGTGGCGCCGGAGGGGGAGATCGACCGGGCCCGGGTGGGCGCGATCGTCTTCGAGCGTCCCGAGGAGCTCGCCTGGCTCGAGGCGACGCTGCACCCGCTGGTCGGCGAGCAGATGGTCGCCTGGCGGAAGGGGCTCGACCCGAGCGTGCGGGTGGGCGTGGTCGAGGTGCCCCTGCTGTTCGAGACCGACCTCGACTCCGTCTTCGACGCTACGGTCTCGATCGTCGCCCCGGATGCGGTGCGCGCGGAGCGCGCCGGCGCCCGCGGGACGGTGGATCTCGAGCGCCGCGAGCGGCGGCAGCTCTCCCAGGATGAGAAGGCGGCGCGGGCGACCCACGTGATCGCCAACGACGCCGGGCTGGATCGGCTCGAGGAGCGGATCAGCGCTCTGGTCGCCGAGCTGGCGGAGGGCGAGCCGGCTTGAGCCGCGCCCGCTGGTTCGTGATCGCGGCGGTCCTGGCCACCGCCACGGTGCTCATCCTGGTCGAGCTCAACGTCGACGAGGCGATCAAGGAGATCACCCTGCCCCTCAGGCACGAGGACATCATCCGCCAGCAGGCAGAGCGCTTCGACCTCGACCCGGCACTAATCGCGGCGGTGATCAACCAGGAGTCCGGGTTCGACTCGGACGCGACCTCGCCCGCCGACGCCCGCGGGTTGATGCAGATCACGCCCGACACCGGCGACCAGATCGAGAAGCTGAGTGGAGGCGAGACGTTCGTCTACGAAGACCTCATCGACCCCGACCTCAACATCCGCTACGGGACCTTCTACCTGCGCCACCTGCTCGACCGCTTCGGCGGCAACGAGGTCGCTGCGCTCGCCGCGTACAACGGCGGCCCCGAGACCGTCGTGACCTGGGGCGGCTCCGAGCTCGAGGTCGACGACATCGAGTTTCCGGAGACCCGCGCCTACGTGGAGGCGGTGCTCGACGACCGCGAGGCCTACCGGGACAACTACGCCGACGACCTGGGCCTGTAGCGCGGTGACCCGTGGCGATCGCCTCCTGCGCGCGGCCCTCGCGGTCGGCGTGGGGCTCGTGCTCGCCGACTCATCGATCGTCGTCCTGGCGCTCCCGGAGATCTACCGCGAGCTCGACGTCTCGGTGGCCGCGGTCACCTGGGTGCTCGTCGCCTTCAACCTCGTGCTCGCGCTCGCGGCCGTCCCGGCCGCGGCCCTCGCCCGCCGCCACGGGCCGGCGCGGGTCGCACTCGCGGGCATGCTCCTGTTCGGCGCCTCGAGCCTCGCCTGCGGGCTCGCCGGCGCGATCGAGCCGCTGCTCGTCGCCCGGTGCGCCCAGGCGATCGGCGGGGCCGCGGCGGTCTGCGCCTCGCTGGAGCTGCTGCCCGCGGTGGTCGGCTCGGAACGGCGCGCCGCCACGGTGTGGGCCGCGTCCGGGGCGCTCGGCGCCGCGCTGGGACCCGGGCTCGGCGGCGTGCTGACCGAACTGATCTCGTGGCAGTCGATCTTCTTCGTCCAGGTGCCAGTGGCCGCCGGCTGTGCGCTGGCATTCACCGGCGCGGCGCGAGCCGAGCGCTCGCGAGAGCGGATCGAGGCCGAGGTCGGTGTCACCGGCCGCCCGCATCTGGCCGCGAACGCCGCCCTGGCGCTGGTCTCGGCGGCGCTGGCGGCGGCCCTCTTCCTCGTCGTCCTGCTGTTGATCGAGGGCTGGCGGCTGAGCCCGATCGCGGCTGCCGCCGCGGTGAGCGTGACTCCGATCTGCGCGCTGGCCGCGGCGCCGCTGGCGAGGTGGGTCGAGTCGGCGACCGCGCGCGCGGCGGCGGGAGCGATCCTGATCGCCGGCGGCCTTGCGGGCCTCGGCCTGCTTCCCGACGCCTCGGTCGCGCTCACGCTTCCGCCGCAGGCGCTGGTCGGCGCCGGGCTCGCGCTCACCCTCTCGGCGCTCACCGAGGCGGCGCTCGCCGGCCGCTCGCCGCAGGCGATCCACGGCGGCTGGACGATTGCCGCGCGCCACGCCGGCGTCGTCGCCGGCCTCCTCGTGCTGACCCCGGTGTTCACGGCCGACTTGGAGACCGAGCGCGCCGACGCCGAGCAGGCCGGGATCGCGGCGCTGCTCGACGCCGATGTCGATCCGACCTCGAAGCTGACGCTCGCCAACCGGATTGCCGACGAGATCGCGGCCCAGGGCGACAAGGTTCCGGTGGTCGCGCCGGCGTTCGAGCCGCTACCAGCCGATCCAACCGAGCGGGCCGCGGCCGTCTCGCTGCGGACGGCGATCGAGAACGAGATCGACAGCGCCGCGACCCACGCGTTCACGGCGTCGTTCCTGATCGCGGCCGCGTTCGCGCTCGCGGCCCTGATCCCGATCGGGTTCGGGCGCCGAAGGGTGGAACTGTGACGGGCAAGCTGCTCGTCGGGTCGGCCGCGGCCCTCTCGGTCGTGCTCGTCGCCGTCTACCTGGCGGCGGGCGGCGGCAGCTATGAACCAACTCCGGTCGCCGACCCGTGCGCGCCGCGCGCCTGGACGTCGCCTGAGGACCTCGAGGAGAGCGCGCAGCAGTTCCTGCTCTCGGCGCTCGACGGTGCCGCCTGCGAGCTCGGGGTCAGCCGGGAGGAGCTCGCGGCGGCGCTGGCCACCGATGAGTCGCGCGAGGAGTTCGCGGCAGAGCAGGGGATCGACGATCTGCGGCTCGAATTCGCCCTGCGCGCCGGCGTTCGACGCGCGATCGACGACGCCGAGACCGCCGGCGTCCTCTCCCCGCTGGTCGCGACGGGGCTGCGCGCCCTCGCCAATCGCCTGCCGGTCGAGGAGTCGATTGCCCTGATCGGCGGCGCCGAGGACGTCCTCAACGGCGCCGGCGGCGTCCTCGACGACCTCGGCGGCCTGCTCGACGAGGCCGAGGACCTCCTGCCGTAGTTCGGCGCACGAGATACTGCGCGGAGATGTCGGAGGAGAACGTGGACAGCGGCGTTCCTACGGAACTGCCCTACTTCATGCTCTGGTCGTTCCGCGGCCGACACGTGATCCGCATCGAAAGCTTTCGGGAACGAGCGGAAGCGCTCGCGGCCGCCGGGTTGGCGGAGTAGCGCTTCACTCGGTCGCGCGCCACGCCCAGAGGACGAACAGCGGCTGGATCGGCAGGCGCGCCCAGAGCAGCCAGCGCGGCATCCCCTTGATCGGCGCGCCGCGCTCGATCACCTGGTCGGGCTCGAGCGCCATGTGGACGTTGGCGGGGAAGACGGCGATCAGCAGGCCGGTCAGCCACCAGCGCGCCAGCCGCCGGGTCCGGGCCGGAGCGGCCATCAGGGCGCCGGCGATCTCGGCAGCCCCGCTCCAGCGGACGGCGTGGCGAGCCGAGATCGGGACGTAGTCGGGGACGGTCGCCTCGTACTCGCGGGCGCGGAGGAAATGCAGCGAGCCGGCGAACAGCCAGAAGATCGCGAGTCGGAGCCGAGATCCGCTCATGTCCGGATCGTGTCAGGTCACTTGCCGCGCTGCGCCGCAGCTGCTGTGCGGGCGAGGTCCCGGTCCGGTGCGAAGACGAGCGTGGTCGCCAGCGCGGACCCGGCGAGCGCGACGTAGCCGCCATCCACCTGCCAGACGTTCGTCGCGATCGCCTCACCGCCCAGCCCCTCTTCGACGTAGGCGACCGCCGCCTCGTCGAACTCCGCCGCGTCGCCGGGGGCATCCCACGCCCACTTCGCGATCAGCACGAGGTCCGCGCGGCACGGGGACTCGCACTCACCCGGTGCGACTCCGCGCCGCCACAGCTCGTATCGGTCCCCGTCCCATCCCGCCGCCGCCTCGCCGGCGGCGTCGGGATCCAGGCCGACCCGCAGCACGTAGTCGGTCGGCAGCTCGCCGATCACGTTGGCGTCGGCGAGTCGCCAGCCGCGCTCGCGCAACTCGGCGCCGTCGATCCGCACCTCCTCCGGCCGCTCGTCGAGGACGTACTTGCGCGGGTGCAGGACCTGCTCGGTGGTCGCCGGCGGGCGGGATTCGAACGCGTAGTCGACGAGCTTCCAGCCGCCGGCGTAGTCGCGCAGCGCCGCGACGAACCTCCTGCCGCCGAGGTACGTCCAGGTGAGCTGGTCGACGAACGCCTTCGGCACCTCGCCCGTGCCCTCGTCGATCGTCTCTGCCGCCGCCAGTAGCTCGAACGGGTTCAGGTAACGGGCGGCGAACTCGATCATCACGTCGGTGGCCGAGCCCTCGACGAGCGCCTGACCGGCGAGCGCCGCGTCGTCGTCGAGCTTGCCGCCGCCCCCGATCCCGAAGCGCTGGTCCTCGAGCGCGTGGTCGAGCTCGTGGGCGAGCACGAATTCGACGAGGGCCCGGTTCGCGGCGACGGCGTCGGAGACGACGTAGAGGCGCTTCGTCCTCGTGTCATAGGCCGCGGCGGCGAGGTCGCCGGTCGAGGAATACGCGGCGTCCAGGTCCTCGCCGGGCTCGATCAGGCCGGTGATCTCGCCGACCGCCTGGTCGGCACCGATCCCGAGCTCGCCATGCTGGCGGCGCAGCTCGCGGGCGCCGAGCCGGTTGAGGAACTCGCTGCTCACGACCTCGGGCTCCGGCAGGCGCTCGAACGGCAGCTCCCGTACGCGCTCGACGTCGCGGGCGACCGCGGGGAGCGAGTTGACGCTGATCCGGGCGAGCTCGTCGGGGTCGAGGGGGTCCGCGGTCGCCGCTTCGTCCCCCGGTACCGCGGCGTCGCCGCCGGGCCCGGCGAGCGCCAGCGCCCCGCCGAGGGCCAGCAGGATCAGCAAGGAGGAGAGGAGCGCCCTGCCCGTCACCGGACCCGAGTATGACGGCCGCTATGTTCACTCAGCCGTGCCCGAGTTCAAGCTCAACCGCGCCTACACGCCGACGGCCGACCAGCCGAAGGCGATCGAGGGGATCGCCGAGGGCCTCGCGGCCGGGGAGGAGTTCGTCACCCTGCTCGGCGGGACCGGGACCGGGAAGACGTTCACCATGGCCGGGGTGATCGAGCGAGTCCAGCGTCCGGCGCTGGTGATCGCCCACAACAAGACGCTCGCCGCGCAGCTCTGCAACGAGTTCCGCGAGTTCTTCCCCGAGAACGTGGTCGAGTACTTCGTCAGCTACTACGACTACTACCAGCCCGAGGCCTACGTCCCGCAGCAGGACCTCTACATCGAGAAGGACTCGTCGATCAACGACGAGATCGACCGGCTCCGTCACGCCGCGACCGCCTCGCTCCTGGCGCGACGCGATGTCGTGATCGTGGCCTCGGTCTCCTGCATCTTCGGGATCGGCTCGCCGGAGCTCTACCGGCGCCAGATGCAGCTGTTCAAGGTCGGTGAGTGGATCGATCGCAACGAGCTCTTCCGCAAGCTGGTCGGGATGCAGTACACGCGCAACGAGACCGCGCTGACACGCGGCACCTTCCGCGCCCTCGGCGAGATGCTCGAGATCTTCCCGGCCTACGCGGAGTCCGCCTACCGGGTCAACCTGTTCGGCGACGAGATCGAGTCGATCCACCACTTCGACCCGCTTACCGGCGAGATCTACGACGAGATCGACCACGTCGCGGTCTGGCCGGCCTCGCATTACGCGACCGAGGAGGAGACCCTGGAGCGCGCCGTGGTCGAGATCAATGAGGAGCTCGACGAGCGGCTTGCCTGGTTTCGCGAGCGCGGCAAGGAGCTCGAGGCGCACCGGCTCGAGCAGCGCACCCGCTACGACATCGAGATGCTGAAGGAGCTCGGCTTCACCTCCGGGATCGAGAACTACTCGCGGATCTTCGACGGCCGCCCGCCGGGGTCGCCGCCGCACACGCTGATCGACTACTTCCCCGAGGATTTCGTCACCTTCGTCGACGAGTCCCACCAGACGGTTCCCCAGATCGGCGGCATGTACGAGGGCGACCGCTCGCGCAAGCAGACGCTGGTCGACTTCGGCTTCCGGCTGCCCTCGGCGCTCGACAACCGGCCGCTGAAGTTCGACGAGTTCCTGCCCCGGGTCGGCCAGCTGGTGATGCTCTCGGCGACCCCGGGCGAGTTCGAACGCGGGATGTCGAAGCGGATCGTCGAGCAGATCGTCCGCCCGACCGGGATCGTCGATCCCGACATCGAGGTCCGGGAGACCCGCAACCAGATCGACGACCTGATGAACGAGGTTCGCCGCCGGGTCGAGCGCAAGGAGCGCACCCTGGTCACGACGCTGACCAAGAAGATGTCGGAGGACCTGACCGGCTACCTGCTCGAGCACGGGTTCAAGGTCCGCTACCTGCACTCCGAGGTCGACACGCTGGAGCGGATTCAGATCATCCGCGACCTGCGGCTCGGCGAGTACGACGTCCTGGTCGGCGTCAACCTGCTGCGCGAGGGCCTCGACCTGCCAGAGGTCACCCTGGTCGCGATCCTCGATGCCGACAAGGAGGGCTTCCTGCGCGGCGAGACCTCCCTGATCCAGACGATCGGCCGCGCTGCCCGCAACGTCAACGGCCAGGTGCTGATGTACGCCGACAAGGAGACCGAGGCGATGCGCAAGGCGATCGCCGAGACGGACCGCCGGCGCGAGATCCAGCTCGCCTACAACCGCGAGCACGGGATCACCCCGGAGACGGTCCAGAAGGGGATCTCCGACATCGCCGAGTTCCTGTCGATGGAGTCGCGTGTCACGCCCGACCGGCGCCGCCGGGTGCGGTCGGGCGACGGCGAGGTGCTCAGCGAGGCCGAGCTCGAGCGGGTGATCGTCGACCTCGAGGAGGAGATGCAGTTGGCCGCCGAGGAGCTGCGCTTCGAGGAGGCGGCCCGGATCCGCGACGAGCTCAAGGAGCTGCGGCGCGACCTCGAGGGCCTGCGGACCTAGCTTCGGCGTTATCGCACGCGGTGCGACCGTGGCGGAGGTCCCATCGGCTCGCCGCCGTAGATCACGCGGCCGCGCTTGTCCTGGTAGGTGAGCCAGGGGATGGTCTCGCCCTGGCTGACGCCCCGCTTGGTGTAGTCGCAGACGCCGCCGGGGAACGCCTGCTGGAGCCGGCTCCACTGCTCGTCGGTGAAGGTGACCGGGTAGTCCTCGCGCCGCATCGGCTTGAGCCGGCACTTCATCACGTCCTCGGTCAGCGGCCCGTCGGCGCCCTGGCGCGGCGTCCCGTAGGAGGAGACGGTCTGGTCGCAGGCCTCGACGGCAGCTCCTTCCCCTGGCCGTCCGTGCAGCGGGGCGCGACGGTGTCGGGCCTGTCCTGGATGATCTTCTTCGCCAGCGGGATCTTGCGGTGGTCGGCGTGGACCCGGGCGAGCCAGCGGTCGATCGCGAAGACGCCTCGTCGGCGAAGGCCGGGTCGCCGATCAGCGGCGCCTGGCCGCGCCACAGCACCTGGTTGGCGGCGGTCCCGAAGTTGCGCTCCAGGCGCGCCCGCATCGCGTAGGTGCGGAAGACGTCGTGGAAGGCGCCCGGGTCGGGCCCGCGCAGGTCGATGATCGCGACCTGGTCGAGGTTGCTCGGCCGAGTTGATCGCGCCCGGTCCGGTAGAGGCGCCGGAGCGCGATCGGATCGGCGGCGGTGCGCTCCGGTGTGATGTTGAGATCGAGGTCGGCGCCGCCGATGTGCGTGTTGAAGTCGACGAACTGGGCCGGTGAGATCAGCCCCTGGCGCAGCCCCTTGAGGCCGTACTGGATGCCGACGTTGTCGAAGCCGCGCCGCGCCCAGCCGTTGTCGTCGACCCCGAATGCGTTGACCATGTAGTCCTGGAGCGTGCAGCGGACCCCGTCAGGGTTCGTCTGCGCGTTGTAGACCTGGTCGTCCGGAACCCCCGGGCAGGACCGCGACGGGTCGCCCGAGTTCGGGATCACGCTCGTGAACGTGACCGGGTTGGCGATGTTCGGGATGGTCGAGGAAGGCGCTGATCGCGACCGGGTCGTAGACGACGCCCGGATCCCAGCGGCTCGGGTTCTGGAGGTACTCGAGGCCGAAGTAGTACTCCTCGTACTGCATCGCCGAGGACCAGGCGTCCGGGAACGAGCACTGCGGCGTGATCCCCTGATAGACGCCGGGATAGGCGTTCGCGACCTGCTGCTGGGCGAGCGAGCCGCCCGAGCAGCCGCTGCCGATCGTCCAGCGGACCTTGCCGTAGTGGTCGATCACGCGCTCCTTGGTCATCACCAGCGACTCTGCCTGGGTGAGCAGGTTGCAGTTGTGCCCCGCGTGGTCGAGGGCGTGGGAGGTCACGATGAACCCGGCGCCGAGGACCCTCGGCACCAGGACGCTCGGCGCGGCCCCGGCGTTGTACTCCGTGTCGCACGAGAAGCCGTGCGTGAATCACCAGCCGGCGGTTGAACTGGGGCTGCGGCTTGGTCGGCTTCCACGGCTTGCTCGGATCGAACAGGGTCGCGATCGCGTACTGGTCGCGGTCGATGTAGCCGGTCTCGAGCCGGACGATGAACGGGACCGTGACGCCCTCCGTCGTCGTGGTCGTCTCGATCTGATCGTCGGGCGGAGGGCTCTCGGGGTCGTAGGGCTGGAACGACCCCGCCGGAGTCGTTGTCGTTCGTTCCGGGCAGCGCTGCTCCCGCCTGCGGCGCGCCCTTCGGGAGGTAGAGGAGCTTGTACGAGGGTGGCTCGTTGCACTGCTCGTCCTGAGCGCCCTCCTGGCACTTCCACGGCTGGATCTGCGGGCCGGCGAAGATCGGTCCACCGATCGGATGGTTGGTCACCTCCAGCTCGGCCACGGCGCCGCCGCGGATCCGGGCCGTGAGCGGCGTCACGCCCGCCGGCAACCGGCGTACGAGGCCCTTGAGCCGATGGCGACCGGTCCGCTTCAGGGTGCGCGTCACGTTGCGGTCACCGGCCTCGAGCCGCAGCTCGGACGCCTTTGCGCCGCTCGGCAGGGTGACGCGCACGAGCGCGTCTCCGCCGGAGACCAGGTCCGCGCGGTTGGAGAGCACCTTGATCTTCGGCGCATGTACGGCGGCGCCCGCGGACGCCGCGCCCAGGATCGCGACGACGCACCCGAGCAGGGCAACGGTTTGCACGCGATCTCTTGCGGCCCCCGGCACCATCGTCACCGTGTCCGCGCGCTCAGCGCGCGGGGAATGAGTGTTAACAGAGCGCGACAGGCGCGGCGCCGGTTCGCCGCGGGTGGCGGCCGGGCGTAAGGTTGTCCCATGAACGAGAGCGAGGCCAGGGAGGCCTGCACCCGGTTTGCGGCCGAGCATCCTGACCGCGCCACCCATCAATGGCACCCGCGGCAGGAGGCCGATGGCTCCTGGTCGGTCGTCAAGATCGCCCTCCCGCCAAATGCCGACACGACCCCCGAGACCCGCGCCGAGGAAAGGCCGCCGACAGCGGACGACCCGCGTTCGTCGGCCATGCAGAACCTGGGGCCGAACGTCGGGCCGGGCATCTAGGGCCGCGACCGGTACCCGAGCCCGTCGCCGCTGGAACGGCGACCGTCGCTCGCGATGACCGCGCCCCGTTACTCTTCGGCAATGGACGGAGAGCAGATCGTTCACGACGTCGCCGAGAAGATCCGCGCCCTGGTCACGGACGCGGAGGCGAAGGCCGCGCAGATCGTGGGGGACGCCGAGGCCGACGCGAAGCGGATTCGCGCCGAGGCGGAGGCCGAGTCGCAGAAGCGCCTCGCCGAGGCCCGCAGCGCGCTCGAGGAGCTGCAGCGCAAGCTCGGTCTCGGCGCCGAGGTCCCGCCCGGCCCGGAGCCGGTCCCCGATCCGACCTCGCCGCCGGTCCCCGAGCCGACCCCGCCGGCCCCTGATCCGGGACCGCCGGCCCCGCCGGTCCCCGAGCCAGAGCCGCCGTTGATCCCCGAGCCGACGCCGCCCCCCGACGAGGGCACGCCGCCCCAGATCGAGTCCGACCCGGAGCCGGTCGCCGCGGTCAACGGCGCCGCGCCCGACGCGGCCGCGAAGTCGGACGATGCGGCCGGCGCCCGCCTGGTCGCGATGAACATGGCCCTCGACGGCGCCTCGCGAGAGACGATCGAGGCCCATCTGGCGGAGAACTACGCGCTCGCCGACCCCGGCTCGCTCGTCGACGACGTCCTCGCGCTGACCTCGAAGCAGTAGTGCTGACCGCCATAAGTTCCGCCCGTTTCGGCGGCGCCCGGACGCGCCTGTCGGCACGCGGCGTCCACCCACGTGCCCAACGGCACGCGGGCGGCCACCGCGCACCGACAGCCACGGCCGGACACTCGCCGATTCCGGACGGAACTTACGCCGGGCAGCACTAGCGCCGGCGACAGGTGTCGGCGCTTTCGGACCTCGCCGCCGCGCTCGTGCCCCAAGAGCACGGCGGGCCCGATCCGCGACGCGTCGCGGCCACGGCCCGCCGCCTGCTCGACGCGATGCCGCAGTCGCAGCGCTACGCGATCGGCGCCGGGCTGGCGAGCCTCGAGCTGCTGTCGCTGATCCGTCACCGCCGGACGCTCGGCCGCCTCGACCCGGCGCGCCGCGCCGACCTGCTCGGCGACCTGGCCGGCAGCGGGGCCCTCGCGGCCGCCTCGGTGGACGGGCTGAAGACGCTGATCCTGCTGGCCGCGGGAACCGACGAGTTCGCACCCGAGATCGCGGCCACCGCCACCCGTCACGCGCCCTCGCGCCCGGATCCGAAGCTCGCGCTGACCCCCGGGGCCGAGCTCCCCGAGCTCGCCACCTGCGACGCGATCGTGATCGGCTCGGGGGCCGGCGGCGCGTTCGCGGCCCGCGAGCTCGCCAGGGCCGGGCTCGAGGTCCTGATCGTCGAGGAGGGCGAGCGCTGGGACTCGCGCCGGATCCGCGAGTCGCATCCGGCCGACCGCTTCGCGGGCATGTACCGGGACGCCGGGTCGACGCTCGCGCTCGGCTCACCGCCGATCGCGTTGCCGACGGGGCGCGCCGTCGGCGGCACGACGGTGATCAACTCGGGCACCTGCTACCGGCCGCCGGAGCCGGTGATCAAGGCCTGGAGCGAGGACCACGGGCTCGCGCTCGCGGCGCCGGAGCGACTCGCGCCGCGGCTCGACGACGCCGAGAGCACGGTCGCGGTGGCGCCGGCGCCGCTCGACATCGTGGGGCGAAACGGCGAGCTCGCGCTCGCCGGGGCCGCCGAGCTCGGCTGGCTCGCGGCGCCGCTGCGCCGCAACGCGCCCGGTTGTCGCGGCGCCTGTCAGTGCGCGATCGGCTGTCCCAACAACGCCAAGGGCGGTGTCCATCTGAACGCCCTGCCGCAGGCCTGCGAGGCGGGCGCCCGTATCCTCACCGGGCTGCGAGCGACGGCGCTCGCGGTCGAGGGCGGGCGCGCCGTGGGGGTCGACGCACGGACCACGGGCGGGCGCACCGTGCGGCTGCGGGCGCGGGCCGTGGTCGTTGCCTGCGGCGCGATCGAGACCCCGCCGCTGCTGCGCCGCAGCGGCCTGGCCCGGCACCCGAGGCTCGGCCGCGGGCTCTCGATCCACCCGGCGCTCGGTGTCACCGGCTCGTTCGCCGAGCCCGTGTACGCCTGGCGCGGGGTGATGCAGAGCGTCGGCATCGAGGAGATCCACGAGCGCGAGGGCGTTCTGCTCGAGGCGACCGCGAGCCCGCCGGGCATGGGCGCGATGACGATTCCGGGGTTCGGCGCCGAGCTGCTCGAGCGGCTGGCGCGGGCGCCGCACACAGCGGCGCTCGGGGCGATGATCGCGGACGAGCCCTCCGGTCGCGTCCTCGGCGCTCGCCGGCCGACCGTCGTCTACCGACTCGACCGCGCCGATCGCCGCCGCCTGCGGCTGGCGCTGGAGGCTTGCGGGCGCGTGCTGCTGGCCGCCGGCGCCGAGCGGGTCGAGCTCGGCGCCGGATCGCCGCCCGTCAGCGATCCCACGGACCTTCCGGAGACGGTCGCCGCGATCGACCTTCGCCGCCTGCGCATGGCCGCCTTTCACCCGACCGGGACGGCGGCAGCGGGCTCGAATCCGAGCACGCCACCCGGTCGGGCCCGACGGCCGCCTTCGCGGCGCCGAGGGCGTCTGGGTGGCGGACGCCTCGATCCTCCCGAGCTGCCCGGGCGTCAACCCGCAGATCTCGATCATGGCGCTGGCAGCGGGGGTGGGGGAGGCCGCGAGCGCCGCCTGAGCGGGGAAGCTCCGCGCTTTCCGGCGACCAGAACATCCGTTCGCCCTCGTACAATTCCGGGCCCGTGGCGGCCTCGAACCAAATCGTGATCTCGGGTGCGCGCGCCCACAACCTGAAGGGCGTCGACGTCACGCTGCCGCGTGACGCGCTCGTCGTCGTCACCGGGCTCTCCGGTTCGGGCAAGTCGAGCCTCGCCTTCGACACGATCTACGCCGAGGGCCAGCGCCGCTACGTCGAGTCGCTGTCCGCGTACGCGCGCCAGTTCCTGGGCCAGATGGAGAAGCCCGACGTCGACTCGATCGAGGGCCTCTCGCCGGCGATCTCGATCGATCAGAAGACGACCTCGCGCAACCCACGCTCGACCGTCGGCACGGTGACCGAGATCTACGACTACCTGCGCCTGCTCTGGGCGCGGATCGGCAAGCCGCACTGCCACAACTGCGGCGAGCCGATCGCCGGGCAGTCGATCGAGCAGATCACCGATCGCGTGATGACCCTCGAGCCCGGGGCGCGGTTCATGGTCCTCGCGCCCGTCGTTCGCGAGCGCAAGGGCGAGTACGGGAAGCTGCTCGAGGAGATGCGCGCCCAGGGCTACGCGCGCGCCGTAGTCGACGGCGAGCTGCGCCGTCTCGACGAGGAGATCGTGCTCGACAAGAAGTACAAGCACGACATCTCGATCGTCGTCGACCGGCTGGTGATGAAGGAGGGGGTGCGCAAGCGGCTCGCCGAGTCGCTGGAGGCCGCCTCGCAGCTCGCCGAGGGGCTCGTCGAGGTCGAGATCCTGGACCGCCAGAGCGGTGACGAGGGCGCCGCGGAGGGCCCGGGGGCCAAGGTGCTCAGCGGACCGAGCGCCGGCAAGCGCGGCGAGGTGCTGCTCTTCAGCGAGAAGTTCGCCTGCCTCAACTGCGGGACCTCGATGCCGGAGCTCGAGCCGCGGATCTTCTCGTTCAACTCTCCGCACGGCTGCTGCCAGCGCTGTCACGGGCTCGGCTTCCAGCGGGTGATCGATCCCGAGCTGATCGTCCCGGACCCGACCCTGTCGATCGCCGAGGGCGCGCTCGAGCCGTGGACCAAGGCGGCATCGATCTACCACCGGCGGCTGCTCGAGGCGGTCGCCGAGGCGAACGGGATCGACACCGACGTGCCCTGGCGCGATCTGCCGGAGCCCGACCGCGAGCTGCTGCTCGAGGGCACCGGAGACCAGCGGCACACGATCTCCTACCGCAACCGCTTCGGCCGCCTGCGCAAGTACACGGTCCGCTTCGACGGCATGCTGTACAGCCTCCACCGCCGCTACGAGAACACCGACTCCGAGAACACGCGCGAGCGGGTAGAGGCGCTGATGGCGCTGCAGCCGTGCCCGGCCTGCGGCGGCGCCCGGCTGCGCCCCGAGAGCCTCGCCGTCACGGTCGGCGGCCTCAACGTCTACGAGTACACGCAGTTCTCCGCGAAGCGGGCGCTGGAGTGGATCGAGGAGCTCGAGCTGACCGAGACCGAGCGCGCGATCGCGCGCCTGGTCGTGCGCGAGATCGGCGAGCGGCTTCGCTTCCTCGACTCGGTCGGGATCGGCTACCTGTCGCTCGAGCGCGCGGCGACGACGCTCTCCGGCGGCGAGGCCCAGCGGATCCGGCTCGCGACCCAGATCGGGTCCAGTCTGGTCGGCGTCCTGTACATCCTCGACGAGCCGTCGATCGGCCTCCACCAGCGCGACAACGCGAAGCTGATCGGGACGCTCGAGCGGCTGCGCGAGCTGGGCAACACGGTAATCGTGGTCGAGCACGACGAGGGGACGATCCGCGCCGCCGACCACGTCGTCGACCTCGGGCCCGGCGCAGGCGAACACGGGGGAGAGGTCGTCGCCGAGGGCACCCCGAAGGAGATCGAGCGCCAGCCCGGCTCGCTGACCGGCCAGTACCTGGCCGGCGAGCGTCAGATCCCGGTGCCGGCGGAGCGCCGGGAGCCACGGGGGGAGATCGTCGTCCGAGGCGCCCGCCAGCACAACCTCAAGGACGTCGACGCGAGCTTTCAGGTCGGGACCTTTACAGCGGTCACCGGTGTCTCCGGCTCGGGCAAGTCGACGCTGGTCAACGAGATCCTCTACCGCGCGGTCGCCAACCGCCTGCATCGGGCGCGGATGCGCCCCGGCGCCCACGACCGGATCGACGGGATCGAGCAGGTCGACAAGATCATCAACATCGACCAGTCGCCGATCGGGCGCACCCCGCGCTCGAACCCGGCTACCTACACGGGCCTGTTCGACCACATCCGCAAGCTGTTCTCAGGTACCCGCGAGTCGCGGGCGCGCGGCTACAAGCCCGGACGGTTCTCATTCAACGTGAAGGGAGGTCGCTGCGAGGTCTGCCGCGGCGACGGCCAGATCAAGATCGAGATGCACTTCCTGCCCGACGTCTACGTGCCCTGCGAGCAGTGCCATGGGCGGCGCTACAACCGTGAGACGCTCGAGGTCCGCTACAAGGGCAAGTCGATCGCCGACGTGCTCGAGATGTCCGTCGGCGAGGCGCTCGAGTTCTTCGAACCGGTGCCGAAGATTGCCCGCCGGCTGCGGACCCTGCACGACGTCGGCCTCGACTACATCCGCCTCGGCCAGCCCGCGACGCAGTTGTCCGGCGGCGAGGCGCAGCGGGTGAAGCTCGCCACCGAGCTCTCGAAGGTCGCCACCGGCGACACCCTCTACATCCTCGACGAGCCGACCACCGGCCTTCACTTCGCCGACGTCGAGCGGCTGCTCGACGTGCTTGGCCGCCTGGTCGACCAGGGCAATACGGTCGTCGTGATCGAGCACAACCTCGACGTGATCAAGTCGGCGGACCGGATCATCGATCTGGGCCCCGAGGGGGGCGAGGCCGGCGGCGAGATCATCGCCACCGGTACGCCCGAGCAGGTGGCCGGCTCGGCGACCTCCTACACGGGCCAGTTCCTGCGCGACCTGGTCGAGGCCGAGGAGCCGGCGCCGAAGCCCCGCCGGTCACGGGCGAAGAAGCGCGAGCCCGTCGCGGCGTAGGGATCAGTCGTTCGGACCGAGCGGGCGGGGAGACATCGCTCGTGAGCGCTCGGCGGCGATCGCCTCGACCATCTCCTCCAGCGCCCGTAGGCGGGCCTCGCGGCGGGCGGCGCCGCCGGTGACCAGCTTCTGAACCCGCTCAGCCTCCTGCATCTGGGCGTCGAGCTGGGCGAGCTTCGCCTCCAGCCGCGCGTTGCGCTCCCGCTCCGCGGTCGTCACCGCGTCGATCAGGGCGATCAGCTCGCGGGTCAGAGGGGAGGGTCGCTGTGCCGGCTCCGAGGGCATGGGTGGGGCTTCGACCCACGCCCGCGGCGTCCTTCGTGATCGCTCAGAAAACGACGGTGCGGGTCCCGTCCAACAGGACCCGGTCCTCCAGGTGGGCCTTGACCGCCCGCGCCAGGACCAGGCGCTCGATGTCGCGCCCGATCCGCACCAGGTCGGCGGTCTCGTCGCGATGGCTGACTCGGGTCACGTCCTGATCGATGATCGGGCCGGCGTCGAGCTCGGGGGTCACGTAGTGCGCGGTCGCGCCGACCAGCTTCACTCCGCGCTCGTGCGCGCGCTGGTAGGGGTCGGCGCCGACGAAAGCGGGCAGGAAGCTGTGGTGGATGTTGATTGCCGGGGCCCCAAGCCGCTCGAGGAACTCGGCCGAGAGCACCTGCATGTAGCGCGCCAGGACGAGCAGGTCGATCCGCCCGGCGAGCAGCTCGAGGCCCTCGGCCTCGGCGTCGGGCTTCGCCTCCTCGGTGACCGGGATGTGGTGGCAGTCGACGCCCAGCATGCTGACGGTCTCGGCGTGGTGGGGATGGTTGGAGATCACCGCCGTGACCTCGGCCTCGAGCTCGCCGTTGCGCCAGCGCCAGAGCAGGTCGGCGAGGCAGTGGTCCTCGCGCGAGACCATGATCGCGACCCGCTTGGGCGCGCCCGCCTCGGCGAACCGGTGCTCCATCTCGAACGGGCCGGCGAGCTCTTCCGCGAATCGGCGCTGGAGCTCGTCACGCTGCTCGGGCGCTGGCGCGTCGAAGACCAGTCGCATGAAGAACCGTCCCTCGGCGCTCGAGTGCTGATCGGCGTCGGTGATGTTGAGTCCGGCGTCAGCGAGGAATCCGCTGACGGCGGCGATCAGCCCGGGGCGATCGGGGCAGGCGATCAGGAGGCGGGTCGAGCGGTGATCGCTCATCACCCCCGGATGCTTATCAGTAGCCGCCGCCGAGCCCGAACATGTCGGTCGCAAGCGCGGCGATCACGAAGATCGCCCCGCCGATGATCAGTACCCAGTAGTACCAGTAGCGCCCGCCGCGCTGCTTGTGGATGGTCATGCGGGAACCTCAGTCACGTTCTCCTGGAGAACGCGGGTCACCTCCTTGCTCCAGGGGTCGTCCTTGACGCCGCCGGGTGCCAGGGTGACCCCTTCGCCCTCCGCCGGTGACTCGATCGTCAGCATCGTCAGCCCGAGCTTCGGCTCGGTGCTGACCCTCAGGCCCGCTCGATCCCAGACGGCCACCTCGTCGTCGAGCTTGTAGTTGCGGCCGCGCAGCTTGTACTTGAAGGCGTGGAGCTTCGTCGGCGTGACGATGAGGAACGCCTGCTGCGGCAGCCCACCCGCCTTCTTCTTGTTGCGGAGCGCGTTCGCCGCGTAGACCAGCCCGCCGAGCTGGCCCTTGGAGATCGCAAAGCTCGAGGCGGCGCCACCGCGCCTGAAGAGGCCGACCGCGATCACCGGCTCGGACACCTTCTCCTGGGCCATCGCGCGGAACTTCTCCGTGTACTCGCGCTCGGTCTCCTCGCTGATGTCGAACATGCCCATCCGTGGCCGTCCTTTCGGTCGTGTGAGGCGAAGATATTCCTCGCCGCCGAGTCTGACAAGGTGCGCGCCGTGGACGAGGACGAGGCCTGGCGCGTGTGGCGCCAGAAGCAGGATTGGTACGAGCGCAACAGCCGGCCGGAGCGGCGAGAGCGCATCAACGAGCACGCGGCCCGAGGCGGTTTCTACATCCGCTATCCGGTCGAGGGCGAGGTGCTCGAGGCGCTCGACTCCGGCCGCCTCGTGATCGGTGAGTCGACCCTGCTCGAGCCGGGGTGCTGGCTGACGCTCGGCCCCGAGGCCGAGATCCGGATCGGATCCGGTTGCTTCCTGAACAAGAACACAATGCTCGCGGCGGTCGAGCGGATCGAGATCGGCGACCACGTCATGTTCGCCAACGGCTGCTTCGTCGGCGACGGTGAGCACCGCTACGACGATCCGGACAAGCCGATCACGTTGCAGGGGTTCAAACCCCGCGGCCCGGTGAGGATCGGCGACAACGTCTGGTTCGGGGTCAATTGCGTCGTCACCGGCGGCGTCGAGATCGGCGATCGCGCGGTGATCGGCGCGAACTCGGTCGTCACCCGCGACATCCCGGCCGGGCACATCGCCGCCGGCGTCCCGGCGAAGGTGCTCCGGGAGATCGAGTTCAAGTCCCAGACCGATGGGTAGCCTCGCGCCGATGGGCCGCGCGGCGATCATTCTGGGAGTCGGCGCCGCGATCCTGCTCGCCGGCTGCGGCGACTCGGACCCGACCGGCCCGACTACGACGATCGTCGGTACCGACGGAGCCCGAGGCGACGGCGCCGGACGAGTCGACGGCGCCGGTGCCGGTGCCGCCCGACGACAGCGCCGGCGATCCGGAGGCGGCTGACGACCCAGGCGCCGACCGGCCGCGCTCGGTCGAGGACGTGGTCACCGCGGTGCTCACCGGATCGGAGACGCCCGAGGTGATCTGTGACGACCTGGTCACTCCCGAGTACGTGCAGACCGCATACGGCGATCGCGAGGGATGCCTCGCCGCGCAGGAGCCCGGCTCGCTCGCCGAGTCGGTGGAGGTCGGCGACGTGCAGGAGTCGGGAGACACCGCCACGGCCGTTGCGCGCCCGGCCGGCGGACCCTACGACGGGGTCGACGTGGAGGTGTCGCTGGTCGCCGCCACGGACCTCGACGGCGCCTGGCTGGTCGACTCGCTGCTCGCAGACGTCCCGGCCGGGCCGTGACCTACTCCCTCGTCGCCCGCGACGCGGCCACCGGCGAGCTCGGGGTCGCGGTCCAGTCGCACTGGTTCTCGGTCGGAGCGATCGTCACCTGGGGACGGGCGGGGATCGGCGTCGTGGCGACCCAATCGATCGCCAAGCCCGCCTACGGCCCGCGCCTGCTGGACCGCCTCGCCGCCGGCGAGGAGCCCGCCGACGCGCTTGCGGCCGAGCTCGATGCGGACGCCGCGGCGGTCTACCGCCAGGTCGCGACCGTCGACTGCGCCGGCCGGACCGCGGTCCACACCGGCGACGGCTGCATCGCCCACGCCGGACACGTCGAGGGCGATGGGTTCAGCGCCCAGGCGAACATGATGGCCTCGGCGGAGGTCTGGCCGGCGATAGCGGCGGCGTTCGAAGCAGCCGAGGGAACGCTGGCGCGCCGCCTGTTCGCCGCGCTCGCGGCGGCGGAGGCGGTCGGCGGGGACGTCCGCGGACGCCAGTCGGCGGCGCTGCTCGTCGTCCCGGCGGAGGGGGAGGCTTGGGAGCGGACCGTCGAGCTGCGTGTCGAGGACTCGCCCGACCCGCTCGCCGAGCTCCGCCGGCTGCTCGACCTCCACGACGCCTACGCGCTCGCCGACCGCGCCGACGCGCTGGCCGGCGCGGGCCGGCATGCCGAGGCGGCGCGACTGTACGAGCAGGCCGCCGCGGCGGCGCCGGACAAACGTCGAGCTCGCGTTCTGGGCCGGGCTCGGGATCGCCGCCGCGGGCGATGTGGCAGACGGGCGCCGAGCGGGTGGCCGCGGCGATCGCGGCTCATCCCGGCTGGGCCGATCTGCTCGAACGGCTCGAGCCGGGGATAGCGCCCGGGGCCGAGGCCGTCCGCGCGGCGCTTCGGGACTAGCCGAGCACCTGGAAGATCACCGTCCGCTCGCGGGGGCGGTCGTCGAAGTCGATCAGCACCAGCTGCTGCCAGGTGCCGAGCGCGGGGCGACCGTCGACGACCGGGACGACCTCGGAGGAGCCGACGATCGAGGCGCGCTGGTGTGCGTGCGAGTTGCGTGTCGTGGTTGAGCCGGTTGTGCTCGTAGTCGCCGCGGGTCGGGATCAGGCGCTCGAGCGCCGCCCGCAGGTCGTGGACGCCGCCGGGCTCGAACTCCATCGTCGTGATCGCGGCGGTCGAGCCGCGGACGAAGGCGCTCGCCTGGCCCTCGCTGACGCCGCTGGCCGACGACCGCGGCGGCGAGCGCGCGGGTGATGTCGATGACGTCGGCGTCGCCGTCGGTGGAGAGGCGGATCTCGCTCGTGACAGCTGCTCACTGCCCCGGTACATACAAGCGGACCGGGCCCGAAGGCCCGGTCCGCGTTCCTGCCATTTACGTTCGGTGTCAGACGCTGCGCGGGTGCGGGCCGTGGCCGAGATGGAGCTCCTCCATCAGCCGCGGGCACCCAGACCAGAGCGGAGACTCCGAAGAGCACGTAGATGACGTCCGTAACGGTCCCGGTGCCGAACACCTCGGTGATCACGTTGGTGTCGAACAGGGAGACGATCGCCCAGTTGAGCGCGGCGATGATCATCAGGAACAGAGCCACGCGGCTCCAACTTCTTGACGCATCTCCATTTGCGCCACCTCGCTTTCCTGCGAAGCACACCCGCACCCCATATAGTGCGGATAGTTACGAGCATTTACACCGCTGGATTCGCCCGGTTACCGGCGGGTTCCTGCCATTGCAAGTGAGTTCGCGTTCAGATCTCGGTCGCCGACCAGTCGCCGCCGAACGCCTCGGTTCCGGCGAGGCTCTCGTGCTCGAGGTAGCGGCGGAACGCCTCCAGCTCCTCGGGCTCGATCGAGTAGGTGTGCTCGGGGCCGCGGGAAGGCCGCGTCGCGAACCTCGCTCGCGTACTCGCCGACCGCGCGCAGCATCTCCTCGCGCAGCTCCGCGTAGGGCTTGACGAACTTCGGCGTATGGCCGCCGTAGATCCCGAGCAGGTCGTGCCAGACGAGCACCTGGCCGTCGGTTGCCGGCCCCGGCGCCGATCCCGATCACCGGGATGCTCAGCTTCGGCACCAGCACCTCGCTGAGCGCCGCGGGCACCGCCTCGAAGACGATCGCGAAGCAGCCCGCCGCCTGCAGGGCGAGCGCCTCCTCGGCGATCTTCACCGCCTGGTCGGCGGTCTTGCCCTGGGCCTTGAAGCCGCCGAGCGCGGTCGCCGTCTGCGGGGTGAGGCCGACGTGGCCCATCACCGGGATCCCGGCGCGGACGATCGCCCGCGCCCGCTCGACCGAGGCGCCGCCGCGCTCGAGCTTGACCACGTCGCAGCCCGCCTCCTTGACGTAGCGCATCGCCGTCTCGATCGCCTGCTCGTTGGAGAGCTCGTAGGACCCGAACGGCAGGTCGCCGATCAGCAGCGGCGTCTCGCAGCCCCGCCGGACGGCCTTCGTCAGCACCAGCATCTCGTCGACGCTCACCGGGGTCGTCGAGGAGTGGCCGAGCACCGTCATCGCCGCGGTGTCGCCGACCAGGACGAGGTCGACGCCCGCCGGCCTCGGCGACCTCCGCCGAGGGGAAGTCGTAGGCGGTGACCATCACGATCGGCTCCGCGTTGAGCTTCATCTCCGCCAGCCGCGGGAGGGTCATCGGCTTGCCGTCGGCCGGGCTCATCGGGTGGCCTCCGAAGCGAGCTCGGAGTCGAGCAGGACCTCGGGGTGCGAGTCGACCCTCGCGATCCGGTTCGCGTCGTCGACATGGACGACGACCGGGTCGTAGGTCTCGAGGTCGCGCTCGTCGTAGGAGCCGAACGAGGCGACGATCACCTTGTCACCGTCGTTGACGAGCAGCGCGGCTGCGCCGTTCACGCGCACGGTGCCCGAGCCGGGCTCACCCTCGATCGCGTAGGTGACGAAGCGCGACCCGTTCTCGACGTCCCAGACGTGCACCTGCTCGTTGACGAGCAGGTCCGCCTGCGCCATCAGCTCCGGGTCGAGCGTGATCGAGCCGACGTAGTCGGGGTCGCACCCCGTCACCGTCGCCCGGTGGATCTTGGATTTCAACATCTGCCGTTGCATCCGTTTTCCTCTCTCGATTCAGTCGGCCGGCGTCGCCGCGGCGTCGCCGGTACCCCCGATCACCACGTTGTCGATCAGCCGCGCGGGGCCTACCCGTGCGGCAAGGGCGATAACGGTCGCCCGCCCGTTGAAGCTCTCGACCGGAGTCAGGGTCTCGGCGTCGCGCGCCTCCAGGTACTCGGGCTCGATGCCGGCCTCGGCGAGCTCGGCCCGAGCCGCGTCGAGCACCGCATCGACGGACCGCTCGCCGGCCGCGACCGCCGCCTCGGCGGCCCGCAGCGCCCGGCTGATCGCGGCCGCGCGCCGGCGATCCTCGTCGCCGAGGTAGGCGTTGCGCGAGCTCATCGCCAGGCCGTCGGCCTCGCGCACGGTCGGGACGACGACGATCTCGACCGGGAAGTCGAGGTCGCGCGCCATGCGCCTGATCACCACCGCCTGCTGGGCGTCCTTCTGGCCGAAGAAGGCCAGCTCGCGGGCCGACCGCGTTGAACAGCTTCGCGACCACGGTGGTCACGCCGCGGAAATGCTCGGGGCCGCGGCGTGCGGATCGCCGTCGAGGACGTCGGTGAGCCCGCCGCCGACCTCGACCGCGGTCGCGAACCCGTCCGGGTAGACCTCGTCGACGCCGGCGCGTAGACGAGGTCGACGCCGGCGCCCTCGGCGAGCGCGAGGTCGCGCGCCTCGTCGCGCGGATAGGCGTCGAGGTCCTCGCCGGGCCGGAACTGGGCCGGGTTCACGAACAGGCTCATGACGACGAATCCGCAGCGCTCGCGGGCGGCGGCGAGCAGCGCCAGGTGGCCGTCGTGCAGGGCGCCCATCGTCGGCACCAGGCCGATCGGTCCGCCCCGCGTCGCGCGCGGCGGCGAGCCCGGCGCGCAGCTCGGCCTTCGTGCGCACGAGCTTCATCGGGGACCGCCCTCGGCGAGCGCGCGGGTGCGCTCGGCGAGCGCCTCGTAGAGCGGGACGAGCTCCGGCGCGGTCTCGCGCAGCGCCTCTAGGTGCCGGGCGACCGTGGCCTCGTCGCCGCGCGCGATCGGACCGGTGAGCGCCGCGGCGCCGCGCTCCGACCAGTTGGCGGCTGTGCGCAGGACCAGCGGCGCGAGCAGCTCGCGCGCGTCGGGAGCGCCGGCCTCGGCGAGCAGCGACGGCCGCCGATTCCTCCAGCGCGACGAGGAAGTTCGAGGCGATCGAGGCGGCCGCGTGGTAGGCGGCGCGCCGCTCTTCGGGGACCTCGAACGGGCGCATCCCGAGCCGGTCGGCAAGCGCGCGGGCGAGCCCGAGCGCCTCCGGCGTCGAGCCGGAGATCGCCGCGGGACAGCCGGTGAAGTCGGTGTCGCGGTCGGGAACGGTCTGCAGCGGGTGAAGCGAGAACGTCGCCGCGCCCGCTCGGCGGCGAGCGGGTCGAGCGCGTCGAGTCTCGAGGCGCCGCTCGTGTGGCCGGCGAAGCGCAGCCGCGGCGCCGCCTCCGCGATCGCCGCGGCGGCCTCGGCGATCGCCTCGTCGGGGACGCAGAGCAGCACCGCCTCGGCACTCGCGCAGGCGTCGAGCAGCGTCGGCGCGACCCGCGAGGCGAACCTCGAGCCCGGCCCGCCCGGCCGCCGGCCGCGAGCGAGGAGCCGACACGGCCCGCGCCCACGACGGCGAGCGCCGGAATTGCGGCTTGCTGCGCGGTCGCGCTCGGGGACGGGAGATCCCGTTCCAGTTCCCGCATTGGAGATACCAGACGGCTTTGAGTCGTTTCGGTGGGGTGTGCCGGCTTTCGCCGGCGTCTCGTCCACGCCCTCGCGGGTCGCGGCGTGCGAAGAATATTAGCGACGGCGCGGATACGATCCGCTGGTGCCGATCTACGAGTTTCGCTGCGGGGCCTGCGGTGAGCGCTTCGAGGCGCTGGTCGATGTCGGGACGGAGTGCGCGGTTTGCAGGGAGTGTGGGGCGGAGGGGGCCGTCAGGGTCCTGTCAGCTCAGGCGGCCCCGTTCGGACTCGTGAAGACGCCCGGTTCGGCGCGCCAGCAGGAGCAGCGCAACGCGAAGCTGCGCGAGCGCACCAAGGCCGACTTCAAGGCGCGGCGCAAACGGGCCAGGGACAAGGGAGGAGGATGAGCGCGCCGGCCGAGGAGCGGCGCGAGCGGCTGATCGAGCTCTACCGCGAGGTCTCCGAGTGCACGCGCTGCCCGCTGCACGCCGACCGCACGCCGCGCGGTGTTCGGAAACGGCAACGCCGACGCCGAGCTGATGTTCATCGGCGAGGCGCCGGGCGCCGAGGAGGACCGCCAGGGCCTGCCGTTCGTCGGCCGGGCGGGCCAGCTGCTCAACCAGCTGCTCGAGGAGATCGGGATGAGCCGCGAGGACGTCTTCATCGCCAACATCCTCAAGAGCAGGCCTCCGGGCAACCGCGATCCGCAGCCGGAGGAGATCGAGGCCTGCTGGCCGTATCTCGAGCGCCAGATCCAGCTGATCGAGCCGCGGGTGATCGCCACGCTGGGGAACTTCGCGACCAAGAAGATCACCGGCAGCCAGACCGGGATCACCCGCTGCTGCGGGACGCCTCAGGTGCACGCGCTGGCCGGCCGGACTGTGTTCGTCTACCCCCTGTTCCATCCCGCGGCGGCGCTGCGCACACCGTCGGTGCTCGAGACCGGCTGCGGGAGGACTTCGCCAAGCATCCCGGCGCTGCTCGCCGAGCCGCTGCCGGAGCTCGAGCAGGCCGATGCCCCGGAGGACGCCCGCCGGAGCCGGAGCGCCCGGCGCGCGACAGCCAGCTCGACCTGTTCGCTTGACCGTCGAGATCTCCGAGGGCCCGGAGGCGACCGAGGCGCTTGGGGCGCGGATCGCCGCCGCGCTCGGGCCCGGCGACGTCGTCCTGGTCAGCGGCGAGCTCGGCAGCGGCAAGACGACGCTCGTCCGCGGCGCCTGCCGGGCGCTCGGCGTCAGCGGGCCGGTCGTCTCGCCGACGTTCACGATCGGGCGGCGCTACCGCGGCGCGCGCGGACCCGATCTCGCACCTCGACCTGTACCGGCTCGACGGGCTCGCCGGCGAGGAGCCGGGCCTCCTCGACGACTACCTGGACGCCGGACGTCGATCGCCTTCGTCGAGTGGCCCGAGCTGGCGCCCGAGCTCGAGCTCGCCGACGGGGTCCAGAGTCGCCCGCCGGGTCGCCCTCCGCCACGCCGGCGGCGACCGGCGCGAGGTCGAGGTCGGCCCTCAGGGCTCGTAGCCGACCCCGCCGCTGTCCTCGGTCGTCGTCGACGTCGAGTCCTCCGTCGTCGACTCGTCCTCGGTGGTCGTGGTCTCGTCGTCCGTCGCCTCATCGATCTGGTCCTCGATGTCCTGCTGGACCTGCTCGGCCTCCTCGCGGATGTCCTGCTGGGCCTCCTCGGCCTGCTCTCCGATGTCCTCGGCCGCTTGCTCGATGTCCTCGTCGGGCCTGGTCCACGTCGTCCTCGCCGCAGCCGACGACGCGGGACGGCGATCGCGAGCGCCGCGAGGGCGACGAGCATGCGCTTGGCGTTCGGCGCGGACATCTGCTGTACCTCCTGGTCGTCGAGGGGTCGATCCCTAGTCTGACGCCGATGAGCGTACCCGCGCATCCTCGGGCTTCGACACGGCGACGGCTGACACCGCGGTCGCGGTCACGATCGGCGGCGAGCTGGTCAGCGAGCGGCGCGAGGGACCCGGGCCCGGCGGGCGGCCTCGCCACGCCGCGGTGCTCATGGCCGAGGTCGAGGCGTGCGTCGCCGAGGCGCGGCGGCTGGGAGCGGATCGAGCGGATCGCGGTCGGGAATCGGGCCGGGCACCTTCACCGGGCTGCGGATCGGGATCGCGACGGCTCGCGCGCTGGGCCAGGCTCGCGGGCTGCCGATCGCCGCGGTCGGGTCGCTCGCGGCGCTCGCTCGCGGGATCGGGGAGCGGGCGCCGGAGCACGCCCGGCTGGCGCTGATCGACGCCCGCCGTGCCGAGGTCTTCGCCGCGCTTTACGACGCGTCGCGGCAAGGAGCTCTGGGAGCCGATGACGGCCGGCTCGGAAGCGCTTGCCGGGCGCCTTGCCGAGCTCGCGCCCGCCCCGGTGGCGGTGGGGGACGGCTCGCTACGATTTCGCTCGCAGCTCGAGTCCGCGGGCGTGGAGGTGCCTCCCGATGCGGACCCGGCGCACCGACTGGCGGCCCGCCACATCTGCGCGCTCGCCGCCACGGTCGAGCCAGGGCCGCCGACCGACGTCAGACCGGCCTATTTGAGAAGACCAGACGCAGAGGTATGGCGTGAGCAACGAGACCGCAACCCCGGGCCCCGCTGAGCCGGCCGACACGGCCAGCCAGCTGCGCCGGCTCGTCTACGGCGACCTGCCGGCGGTGCTCGCGATCGAGCGCCGCTCGTTTCAGACCCCGTGGTCGCTGGCGATGTTCGTGCTCGAGCTCTCGAAGCCATCGGGGATCTGCCTCGCGATACCCCGCCGCGGGCGGCCGGGGCTCGCCGGCTACCTGGTGTGCTCCCGCTACGCCGACGTCTGGCACCTGATGAACATCGCCGTCGCCCCGGAGCGGCGCCGCGAGGGGATCGCGACCGAGCTGATCAAGGGCCTGTTCCAGCGCGCCGGCGAGGGCGCCCGGTTCACGCTGGAGGTGCGGACCTCCAACGGGCCCGCGATCAGATGTACGAGCGCTTCGGGTTCCGGCCGGCAGGACACCGCCGCCGCTACTACCACGACAACGGCGAGGACGCGCTCATCATGTGGCTCGAGTGAGCACGATCCTGGCGTTGGAGACGTCCTGTGACGACACCTGCGCGGCGGTCGTCGACGGGGCGGCGATCCGCTCGAACGTGATCTCCTCGCAGGCGGCGGCGCACGAGCGCTTCGGTGGCGTCGTCCCCGAGGTGGCGGCGCGCCACCACCTGGAGCTGATCAACCCGGTCGTCGACGCCGCGCTCGCCGACGCCGGGATCGAGCTCGGCGATGTCGACGCGGTCGCGGTCACGCGCCGGCCCGGCCTGATCGGCGCGCTGCTGATCGGAGTCAGCACGGCGAAGGCGCTGGCGGCGGCGGCCGGCAAGCCGCTGCGGGGCGTCGACCATCTGCACGGACACGTCGCCGCCAACTTCCTCGAGCCCGACCCCATCGAGCCGCCGTTCCTATGCCTCGTCGCCAGCGGCGGTCACACGCTGCTCGCCGGGGTGACCGCCCACGACTCCTACGACGTGCTCGGCCAGACGCTCGACGACGCCGCCGGCGAGGCCCTCGACAAGGCCGCGCGGCTGCTCGAGCTCGGCTATCCGGGCGGCCCGGCGATCGAGCGCGAGGCGGTCGGCGGCGACCCCGAGGCGTTCGAGTTCCCGGTCGCGATGACAAACGACCCGCGCCTCGACTTCAGCTTCAGCGGGCTGAAGACCTCGCTCCTGTACGCGGTCCGCGAGCTCGGGCCCGAGGGCGCGCGCGCTCGGCGCGCTGACCTCGCGGCGAGCTTCCAGGCCGCGGTCGTCGACCAGCTCGTCACGAAGCTGCGCCGCGCCGCTCGCGGCGGCAGCCGCCGTCACCGCGATCCCGCCGCGGCCTGGAAGGCGGTGGCGCTCGGCGGCGGGGTGGCCGCGAACTCGCTGCTGCGCGAGCGCGTCGCCGAGCTCTGCGATGCCGAGGGGCTCGAGCTGAAGCTCGTCCCGGCACAGCTCTGCACCGACAACGCGGCGATGATCGCCTCGGCGGCGCGCTACCTCGAGCCGACCCCGTATCCCGACTACCTGGCCTGGGACGCCGACGTTGCCTGAGGTCGTGCTCTACGGCCGGCCCGACTGCCACCTCTGCGACGAGGCGCGGGCCGCGATTCTCGCCTTCGACGGGATCGACCTGCGCGAGGTCGACATCGAGTCCGACGAGCGCCTGCTTCGCGGCGATGCTGGAGCGCATCCCGGTGGTCGAGGTCGGCGGGCGGATCGTCAGCGAGCTCGAGTTCGATCGCGACGCATTTTCGGCCGCCATGCATACTGTCTTCGCCGTGACCGAGCCGGAAGTGACAGAGCACGGCGCGACCGGTCGTTGGCAACGGGATCGGCGACGGCGATCGGCTCTCGCTCGGCGTCGCCGCGCGGCTCTCGCGGTATCTGCAGGTGCTGATCCAGGCGAGGAAGATGGGACGCGAGACGATCTCCTCCCAGGAGCTCGCCGAGTACACGCACATCAACTCGACCCAGATCCGCCGCGACCTCTCCGGGTTCGGCAAGTTCGGAAAGCGCGGGGTCGGCTACCGGGTCGAGTCGCTGGTCGGCGAGATCCGCAAGATCCTCCACACCTCGGGCCAGCACAACATCGCCCTGTTCGGCGCCGGCAACCTCGGCCAGGCGATCGCGAGCTCCGACATCTTCGCCGACCACGGGTTCCGGATCGTCGCGATCTTCGACGCCGACACCAAGCTCGTCGGCTCCGAGTACGGCGGGGTCCCGGTGCGGGCGCTCGGCGACCTGCAGCAGGTGGTCAGCCGAGGAGGAGGTGGTGGTCGGCGTGCTCGCGGTGCCCGCGAGGGCCGCCCAGGCGGTCGCCGACCAGCTCGTCGAGGCCGGGGTGAAGATCATCTTCAACTACTCCGAGCAGCTGCTCCAGGTGCCGCCCGAGGTCACCGTCCACACCTCGAGCCCCGCGGTCGACCTGCTCTACGCGCTCTACTTCTACCTGGCCTGAGCTCCGGTGGCCGCGCGCGCGACCGACCCATCGCGGAGCCTCGACCTCTCCCACACCCGCGAGGTGTTCGAGAGCTCGACCGACTTCACGGTCGGGCTCGAGGAGGAGTTCGCGCTCGTCGACCCGGATAGCCTCGAGCTCGTTCACCGGTTCGAGGAGCTGCGCGACCTCTGCGTTCAGGACGAGCTGCTCGCCGAGTCGGTCGCCGGGGAGCTGATCGACACCGAGATCGAGATCCGCTCCGGGCGCGCCGAGAGCTTCGCGCGAGGCGGTCGAGCGGCAGCAGCGAGCACCGCCGGCGGCTCTTCGACCGCGCCGAGCGGCTCGGGATCGGGCTCGCGTCGATGGGCACGCATCCGTGGGCGAACTACCTCGACCAGCGGATCATCGACACCGAGCACTACAACCGCCTGCGCGAGGAGCTGCGCTGGGTCGCGCAGCGCAACAACACCTGGAGCCTCCACGCACATGTGGGCGTCCGAGGCGCCGACCGGGCGATCGCGGTATGCGACCACCTGCGCGAGCTGCTGCCGCCGCTGCTGGCGCTGTCGGCGAACTCGCCGTTCCTCGACGGCCAGGACACCGGCCTGCACTCGGTGCGGACCGAGATCTTCACGCGGACCTTTCCCCGCTGCGGGGTCCACGAGCCGTTCGGCGACTGGGCCGACGTACGCCGACTTCATCGAGCTGCTGACCGCGACCGGCCGGGTCGTCGAGTCGACCCAGCTGTGGTGGAGCGTGCGCCCGCATCACCATTTCGGGACCGTCGAGGTGCGGATCTGCGACGCCCAGACTCGCGGCGACGAGGCCTTCGCGCTCGCCGCCCTGATCACGCGCCTGCGTCGCCCAGTCGGCGCTCGACTACGACGACGGGCGCCTCGGCGAGCCGCTGCGCCAGCGCGAGATCGAGGAGAACCTCTGGCAGGCGATCCGCCACGGGCTGGAGGGGACCCAGCTCGACTTCGAGGCCCGCGGGGTGATCGAGACCACGCGCGGCGCTCGAGCGGGTCATCGAATGGACGGCCCCGGCCCGCGAGGCGCTCGGGCTCGAGGTCGCGGTGCCGGCGGAAAACGGCGCCCAGCGCGCCCGCCGGGCGCTCGAGGACGGCGCGTCGCTCCCCGACGTCTACCGCGAGGCGGTCGCCGAGACGCGTCGTACCTACGTCCCCGAGCCCGCCGTCGGTTAGATTCGCGCGATGCACGCGGAGGAGGGCGGTCCCCCGACCGGCGAGCCGCCGACACCCGACCAGGAGGAGCTGCAGCGCCGGCTCGAGGAGCAGCTGCGCCGGATCCGGGTCCAGGACCTGCTGCTGGAGAGCGTCGCCAGCATCCTCAACCTCGCCGCGCGGCGGATCTCGAAACCCGACGAGCGCGACCTCGAGCAGGGGAGGGTCGGGATCGAGGCGGTGCGCGCCGTCCTCGATCTGCTCGACGAGGGACCGCGCGAGCAGGTTCGCGAGGCGCTCTCGCAGGTCCAGATGCTCTACGCGCGCGAATCGCGGGAAGGGGGCGAACCGCCGCCGGAGGGCGGGGAGCCGCCGCCGGCGCCGCCGGAGCCCGGCGCGGAGCCGAGGCCCGGGGAGCCGCCGCCGCGCCTGTGGACACCTCCCGGATCGACCTAGAACCCGCGTCCCGGCGCGCCTTGGGGGGCTCCGCCTCGCTACAGTACGCGCGCCTCGCGGCCGGAGCGTTCCGGCCGCTTCTGACTGAATAGACCCTTACGGAGGATCCCTCGTGACCGATTTCCTGACCGACTACGGCGTCCTGATCGCGCTCGTCTGCGCCGGCGCCGCGGTGCTCTACGGAGCGCTCGTCACCCAGCGGCTACTCAACCGCTCAGCCGGGAACGAGCGCATGCAGGAGATCTCCGGCGCCGTCCAGGAGGGCGCCAAGGCCTACCTGAACCGCCAGTACACGATCATCGCCGTGGTCGCCATCCCGCTGGCGATCCTCATCGCGATCCTCCAGGACGTGCCCACCGCCATCGGCTTCGTGATCGGCGGCGCCCTGTCCGGTGCGGCCGGCTTCATCGGCATGAACCTTTCGGTGCGCGCCAACGCCCGCGTGGCCGAGGCCGCGCGCGGCGGCGTCCCGCCCGCGCTCGACGTCGCGTTCAAGGGCGGGTCGGTCACCGGCCTGCTGGTCGTCGGCCTCGCGTTGCTCGGGGTGGCCGGCTACTTCGGGATCCTGATCCTCACCGACCACACCGACAAGGAGGCCGTCGACGCGCTGATCGGGCTCGGCTTCGGCGGCTCACTGATCTCCGTGTTCGCGCGTCTGGGCGGCGGGATCTTCACCAAGGCCGCCGACGTCGGCGCCGACCTGGTCGGCAAGGTCGAGGCCGGGATTCCCGAGGACGACCCTCGCAACCCCGCCGTGATCGCCGACAACGTGGGCGACAACGTCGGCGACTGCGCCGGGATGGCGGCCGACCTGTTCGAGACCTACGCCGTCACCACGGTCGCGGTGATGCTGCTCGGCGTGCTCACGTTCTCGCCCGACTTCGCGCGCGAGATCGCCCTCTACCCGCTGGTGCTCGGCGGGGTCGCGATCATCGCCTCGATCATCGGCGCGCTCGCCGTGCGGACCACGACCGACAGGGTCGAGGGCGCGCTCTACCGCGGCCTGATCATCTCCGGCGTGATCGCTGCGGCCGCCTTCTACCCGGTCACCGAGTGGCTGATGAGCGACCCGCTCTCGCTCGGGATCGAGGACCCCGGCAGCGCCCTGTTCGGCGCCTCGGTCACCGACCTCTGGCTCTGCGCGCTGATCGGCCTCGTCGTCACCGGCGGTCTGTTCGTGATCACCGACTACTACACCTCGACCCGGTTCCGCCCGGTGAAGACGATCAGCCAGGCATCAATCACCGGCCACGCGACCAACATCATCCAGGGGCTCGCGCAGGGTTTCCAGTCGGCGGTCGCCCCGGCACTGCTGATCGCGCTCGCGATCTTCGGTGCCAACGAGATCGCCGGCATCTACGGGATCGCGATCGCGGTCACGGCGCAGCTCTCGCTCTGCGGCCTGATCGTCGCCCTCGACGCCTTCGGGCCGATCACCGACAACGCCGGCGGGATCGCGGAGATGGCGGATCTGCCCGAGGAGGTCCGCAACGTCACCGACCCGCTCGACGCGGTCGGCAACACGACCAAGGCGGTCACCAAGGGCTACGCGATCGGATCCGCCGCGCTCGCCGCGCTCGTGCTCTTCTCCGCCTTCGAGATCGAGCTCGCCGACGAGGAGGGCGGAGCCGGCCTGATCTTCTCGATCTCGGACCCGGCCGTGCTGATCGGCCTCCTGATCGGCGGGATGATGGTGTACCTGTTCGTGGCGTTCGCGATCGAGGCGGTTGGGCGCGCCGGCGGCGAGGTCGTCGAGCAGGTCCGGACGCAATTCCGCGAGCACCCGGGGATCATGGAGGGGACCGAGAAGCCCGACTACGGCAGGACGGTCGGGATCGTGACCGCGGCGGCGCAGCGGGAGATGATCCTGCCCTCGCTGATCCCGATCATCGTCCCGGTGATCGTCGGGATCATCAGCGTCAAGGCGCTCGGCGGCCTGCTGATCGGGGTGATCGTCGTCGGGCTGTTCGTCGCGCTATCGATGACCGCCGGCGGTGGCGCCTGGGACAACGCCAAGAAGCTGATCGAGGACGGCGCCTTCGGCGGCAAGGGCTCCGAGGCCCACGCCGCCTCGGTGACCGGCGACACGGTCGGCGATCCCTACAAGGACACGGCCGGCCCGGCGATCAACCCGATGATCAAGGTTGCGAATATCGTTGCCATCCTGATCATCCCGATCGTGCACTTCTAGGAGGTTCGAGCGATGGTGAACCCGATTCCCGACGGCTATCCGCGAGTGACGCCGTATCTGATCGTCGATGGCGCCAGCACGGCGATCGACTTCTACAAGTCGGTGCTCGGTGCGACTGAGCGCATGCGCATGGGCGCCCCGGGCGACAAGGTCGGCCACGCCGAGCTCGAGATCGGCGACTCGGTGATCATGCTCGCCGACGAGGCGCCCGAGATGGAGGCCCTCAGCCCGGGCACGGTCGGCGGGACGCCGGTGTCGCTCCACGTCTACGTCGAGGACGCCGACGCCGCCTTTGCGAAGGCCATCGACGCCGGGGCCAAGCAGCTGCAGCCGGTCGAGGACAAGTTCTACGGCGACCGTTCGGGATCGTTCGAGGACCCGTTCGGTCATCGCTGGCACGTCGCCAGCCACGTCGAAGATGTCCCGGCGGACGAGATGGAGAAGCGCATGGCGGACGCGATGGCCGCCGATTCAGCCTGAGCGTTTCGTGAACTACGACGGGTTGGCTTCGATCAGCTCGATCCGGTAACCGTCCGGATCGCGGACGAAGCAGAGGCGCGAGCCGCCCTCGCGGACGGTGTAGGGCGGCTTCTCCGGCTCGATTCCGAGCTCGGCGAGGCGCTCGAGCGTCCCGTCGAGGTCGTCTGCGGTGATCGCGATGTGGCCGTAGCCGGTGCCGATCTCGTAGGGGTCGGTGCGGCCGTGGTTGTGGGTGAGCTCGAGCCGGGCGCCGTCGCCGGGCAGGCCCATGAACAGGTTGGTCGCCTCGTCGCGGATGGGGACCTCGCGGAGCCGCTCGAACCCGAGCTTCTCGTAGAACTCGGCCGAGCGCTCGAGGTCGAGGACGCGGTAGCAGGTGTGGATCAGCTCGCTCATGGCCGCCACCATATAGTCGCGGCCGTGCCCGAGCCGATCAACGTCGCCGACTACGAGCGGCTTGCCGCCGAGCGGCTGGAGCCCGGCGTCCACGGCTATTTCGCGGGCGGCGCCGGGGACGAGCGCACGCTTCGCGACAATGTCGCTGCCTACGCGCGCCGCACCCTGCACCCGCGGGTGCTCGTCGACGTCAGCGAGGTGAGCACGGGGACGACGGTGCTCGGGACCGAGGTCTCGATGCCGCTGCTGGTCGCCCCGGTTGCCTTCCAGCGCCTGGTCGATCCCGAGGGCGAGGTGGCGATGGCCCGGGCCGCGGCGGCCGCCGGGACGATCATGTGCCTGTCGACGATCGCGACCTCGCACCCGGCCGAGATCGCCGCCGAGGCGCCGGCGTCGCCGCGGTGGTTCCAGCTCTACTGCTTCAGCGACCGTGGGGTGACCAGGGCGCTGATCGACGAGGCGGTCGAATCGGGCTTCGATGCGATCGCGCTCACCGTCGACGCGCCCCGTGCGGGGCGGCGCGAGCGCGACTTTCGCACCGGGTTCGTCGTCCCGCCGGACGTCACGGCGCCCGCCGTTGCCGCCGCGGTCGGCGCCGATCGACCGATCACCGTCCAGGAGGTGTTCGAGCTCGTCGATCCGACCCTGACCTGGAGCGACCTGGAGACCCTGGCGTCCGAGTGCTCGCTTCCGATCGTGCTCAAGGGGATCCAGACGGGCGCGGACGCGGCGCTCGCCGTCGAGCACGGCGCCGCGGGGGTGATCGTCTCCAACCACGGCGGGCGCCAGCTCGACTGCGTCCCGGCGACGATCGACATCCTGCCCGAGGTCGTCGAGGCGGTCGGCGGCCGCTGCGAGGTGCTGATCGACGGCGGCGTGCGCCGCGGGACCGACGTCCTGATCGCGCTCGCGCTCGGGGCTCGGGCGGTGCTCGTCGGCCGGCCGGCGCTCTGGGGGCTCGCCGTCGACGGCGAGGCGGGCGCGCGCGCCGTGCTCGAGCTCCTGCGCTCGGAGATCGAGCTCGGGATGGTCCTGCTCGGGTGCGCGACGCCCGATCGGATCGGCGCTGAGCACGTCCGTGTCGCGCCTAGACTCGGCGAGTAATGGCTGAAAGGCATCCCCGCGAAGCGGCGCTGAGGCGCGTCCACGGCCCCGGGGCGCTGTTCGCCGCCGCCTACGGCAACGTCGGCTCGTCGATCTACTACGCGCTCGGCCTCGTCGCGTTCTACGCGCTCGGCCTCACCCCGGTCACGTTCGTGATCGCGGGCGCGATCTTCGCCTTCACCGCCGCGACGTACGTCGAGGCGACGGTGCTCTATCCGGAGGCCGGCGGTTCGTCGAGCTTCGCCCGCCGGGCGTTCAACGAGTTCGCCTCCTTCCTCGCCGGCTGGGCGCAGATGCTCACCTACATCGTCACGATCGCGATCTCCGCGTTCTTCGTACCGCACTACCTGGCCGTCTTCTGGGAGCCGCTCGGCCACGGCCCGGGCGACGTCATCTTCGGGATCGCCCTCGTGGCGCTGCTGGCGGCGCTCAACGTCAAGGGGACGGAGGAGTCGGCGCGCCTCAACCTGGTGCTCGCGGTCGCCGACCTGCTGACCCAGATCGTCCTCGTCGCGATCGGCCTCTTCCTCGTCTTCAACCCGGAGCTGCTCGTCGACCAGGTCGAGCTCGGCACCGTCCCGAGCTGGGGCGACTTCGCGCTCGGGATCGCGGTCGGGATGGTCGCCTACACCGGCATCGAGACGATCTCGAACATGTCCGAGGAGGCGCGCGACTCCTGGCGCACCGTGCCGCAGGGCACCGCGCTGGTGGTGATCGCCGTCGTCGGGTTGTACGCGCTGCTGCCGATGATCGCGCTGTCGGCGATGCCGGTGACCGCGGCCGCCGACGGGGGCTTCACCACCGAGCTGGCGACGACCTTCAAGGACGACCCGGTGCTCGGGATCGTGGAGAACATCGGCCTCAGCGCCGGCCTCACCGACGTGTTGCGGATCTACGTGGGCGTGCTCGCGGCGGTGATCCTCCTGATCGCCACGAACGCCGCCCTGATCGGGCTCTCGCGGCTCACGTTCTCGATGGGCCAGCACCGCCAGCTGCCCGAGATGCTGCGCGCCATCCACCCGCGGTTCAAGACGCCCTACATCGCGATCATCGTCTTCTCCATCGTCGCCGCGGTCGTGATGGCGCCCGGCGAGACCAATTTCCTGGGGGCGATCTACGCCTTCGGGGCGACGCTCTCGTTCACCGTCGCGCACGTCTCGGTGATCCGGCTGCGCAAGCTGCGGCCGCTCGCCGAGCGCCCGCAGACCCCGGACGGGACGCCGATGTGGCGCTCCCCGGGGAACGTGCGAATGTTCGGGTTCGACGTCCCGGTGCTCGCGGTGCTCGGCGGCCTGGGCACTTCCGGCGCCTTCGTCGTCGCGATGGTGCTCGATCCGATCGTGCTGGTGACCGGCGGCGGGTGGATGATCGTCGGGACGCTGCTGTACGTCGGCTACCGCCGCTACAAGCAGCTGCCGCTGGCCGAGACGGTGATGGTCGAGAGCCTGACCCCGCTCGGGGTCGAGGAGGTCGAGTACCGCTCCGTCCTGGTCGCGTTCGCCGACGACGACCCGTTCTCCGAGGAGGCGGTGGCGACCGCGAAGGCGCTCGCGGCGCGCCGCCGGAGGGCGATCCACGTGCTCACCCTGGTGACCGTGCCGGCCAACCTGCCGCTCGATGCGGAGCTGAACGGCGGCGAGCTGGGTGCGCGGACGAAGATCGAGCAGGCGAAGCTGATCTGCGGCCAGCGGGTCAGCGCGTCGATCGAGCACATCCGCATGGGCCAGGCCGGGAAGGCGATCGTCGACGAGGCGAAGGCGATCAACGCGGCCGCGATCGTGATGCCGCTGCGCTACCGCAACGGGTCGCGCCGCTGTACGGGAAGACCCTGCAGACCGTGCTCGCGAAGCGGCCATGCAGGGTCATCATTTCCGCCAATCCGGCTCACGACGCCGACGGATCGGGCCTCGGAGGGGTCCAATGAGCCCCGCGCCGCCGCCCGATGAGGTCTATCGCGGCGTCACCCGCGTGTTCGCGGTCGTGATCATCGGGTTCGGCATCGCGATCGTCGCCGTCACCCTCGCCAACGGCGGCAGCGCCGCCTCCGGCGGGATCTGGATCGGGCTCGTGTTCACGGGCCTCGGCCTCGGCCGTCTGTACCTGTCGCTGCGAAGGGGGCGGGAGTGATCGATCCGTTCAAGGCCGGCGATCGCTCGCCGCTGACCAGCCGCTGGCTCGGGGTGCCGCTCCTGTTCGCGGTGGCCTACTCCGCGGTGGGGTTCTCGCTCTACTTCGCGCTCGGGCTGGTCGCCGAGCGCGGCCTGGGGCTGACGCCGCTCATCTTCCTGGGCGTCGGGCTCGTCTTCATCCTCAACACGCTCACCTATGTCGAGGGCGAGGCGATGGTCCCCGAGCGCGGCGGCTCGGCGACCTTCGCCCGGCACGCGTTCAACAACGAGCTGGTCAGCTTCATCGCCGGCTGGGCGATTCTGATCGATTACGTGATCGTGATCGCGCTCGCGGCGCTATCGGTGCCGCACTACCTGACGCCGATCTGGTCGGGGTTCAGCGACACGGCACCGGAGATCGTCACGGGGTCGCTGGTCGTCGCCCTGACCGTGTTCCTGACGATCACCGGAGTGACCGGGGTCGGGCGCCAGCGGCTGCTCGGATTGATCTCGATCGCCGGGGTCGGGCTGCTGCTGGCCGTGATCGCGATCGGACTGGCGACCGCGTGGGATCCGTCGGCGCTGACCGCGGAGCTCGATCCGTTCACCAGCCCGACGCTCGAGGACGTGATCTACGCCGGAGTGATCGCGACCGTCGCCTTCGCGGGGATCGAGGCGGCCGCCAACCTCGCGCCCGACATCCAGACCGCTCCGGTTGACCTGCGCAAGCTCGTCGTGGCGGCGGCGACGCTGGTGCCCCTGATCTACGTCGGGGTCTCGGTCGTGGCGCTGATGGCGGTTCCGGTCGTGCCGACCGCCGACGGCCCGCAGACTGCGCTCGGGACGACGTATCTGGAGAACCCGGTACTGGGGGTGGTCGAGAACTTCGAGCCCGCCTGGCTGTCGAGCCTGATGCAGGCGGCCGTCGTCGCGGTCGTCCCGGCGGCGCTGATCTGGGCCGCGAACACGGCGATGCTCGGGCTCTCCCGGCACGTGTACACGCTCGCCACCAATCGCCAGATCCCGAGCTGGCTCGGGAAGCTCAACCGGCGGTACCAGACGCCGTACGTGGCGATCGCGAGCGCCGGGGTGATCGCTATCGGGCTGGTCGCGCCGGCCGACGTGGCGCTGCTCGGCGGGCTGTTCGCATTCGGGGCGACGATCGCGTTCACGATCGCCCACCTCTCCGTGATCCGGATGCGGATCAGCGAGCCGGATCGCCCGCGACCGTTCCGGATCCCGTTCGACGTCACCTTCAGGGGCGCCCGGGTCCCGCTGCCGACCCTGGCCGCCGCCGCGCTGACGGCGCTCGCCTGGCTCAGCGTGATCGTCTATCACGACACCGCGCGCTGGGTGGGCGGCGGGTGGATGCTCTTCGGGCTGGTCGCCTACGTGATCTACCGCAAGGGCGTCGAGGGGATGACGCTCTCGGAGCGGGTCGAGGTGCCGCCGGAAGCCCTGGTCAAGGACGTCGGGCGCGCCCGAGTACGGCGACATCCTCGTGCCGGTGTTCGGGACCAAGCTCGACGACGACATCGTCGGTACCGCCGGGCGGCTCGCCGACGCCGCCGATCGGCCGGGCGAGACCCCGCCGCGGCTCGAGGTCGTCTACGTGATCGACCTGCCGCTGACCGTACCGCTCGATTCGCCGCCGCCGCCCGACCGCGCGGCGGCCGCCAACGCGGCGCTGGAGCGCGCCCAGGAGGTGGGGGAGGAGTACGAGACCGTCGAGGTCCATCCGTCCGTCATCCGAGCCCGCTCGATCGGCGCCGGGATCGTCGAGGCGGCGCGCGACCGCGGAGTGGAGATGATCGTGTTGGGGGCCGAACCGCCGACCCGAATCAGGGGCGGTGCGATCCTCGGCGGGATCGGGGGCTCGCGCCCGGCCGAGATCGGGCCGGTGACCGAGTACGTGCTGCGCCGCGCGCCATGCCGGGTGCTGGTCACGGCGCCGGCCACCGACGGCGCGCGGCGGGTCACAGCCGGCTCGGCCGATAACGCGCCCGAGGGGGCGATCGGCCGCGAGGGCGCTCTGCCGGTGGCCGAATAGGCGACTTCCGGGCTCGCTCACGCGAGGTCTAAGATCACGCCCATGTTCGTCGTCATCGTCGGTTGCGGCCGGGTCGGGTCAACGGTCGCCCGGACCATGCTCGCGGAGGGCCACGAGGTCTCCTGTCTCGACGAGGACCCCGAGTCGCACGCGCGGCTCGAGATCGGCCTCGAGAAGCCCTGGGAGGACATGGGCGGGCACTTCACGGTCGGGACGGCGCTCGAGATCGAGGCGCTGACCGCCGCCGGGATCGAGCGCGCCGACGTCTTCGTCGCCTCGACCAACGGCGACAACACGAACATCGTCATCGCCCAGATCGCGAAGCGCCGCTTCAACGTGCCGAAGGTGATCGCCCGCATCCTCGACCCATACCGGGCGAAGTGGTACGCCGACCAGGGGCTGCGACACGATCTGCCCGACCAAGGTCGCGATCGAGATGCTCGAGCAGGAGATCCGCGAGACCGCCGAGCGCGTGGCGGCGCCGACGGGGGCGGTCGACCACGAGGACGCCGACCTCTAGAGATCTGGGATGAGCCCGAGCCGCAAGTACATCATCATCGTCGGGGCCGGCAAGGTCGGTTGGAACCTGGCCCGCGAGCTGATCGAGAAGGGCAGCGAGGTGACCCTGATCGAGTCCAACCGCGAGCGCTACCTGACGGTCGAGCAGGAGCTCGAGCACAACGTCCAGTACGGCGACGCGTCCGAGCTCTGGGTGCTCGAGCGGGCCGGGATCTCGCGCGCCGACATGGTGATCGCGGTCACCGGCGACGACGAGGACAACATGCTGATCTGCCAGGTGGCGAAGGAGAAGTACCTGGTCGACCGGATCATCGCCCGGGTCAACAACCCGCGCAACCGCGAGCACTTCGAGCTGCTCGGGATCAAGCCGCTGGTCTCGGCGACCGACCTGATCCTGCGCCTGATCGAGCACGAGGTGCCCGAGTACGGGCTCGTCCATCTGCTCGACCTGCCCGAGCAGCGGCTCGAGATCATCGAGATGGAGCTGCCCGACGACTCACGCGCCGCCGGGGTCGCGGGTCGGTGACCTGGCGATGCCGGAGGGCAGCCTGCTGATCTCGGTCCTTCGCGACGACAGCGGCTTCGTCCCGAACTCCGAGACGGTGCTCCAAGCCGGCGACGAGATCCTCGCGGTGCTCGATCCGCGGATGGAGGAGGACCTGACCGCGTACTTCGGGCCCGATGGCTCGAGCGATTGACTTCCTGATCGTCGGGGGCGGGCTGGCCGGCGCCTACTGCGCGTCCGAGCTGCGCAAGCAGGGCGCCGAGGGCTCGATCCTGCTCGCCGCCCGCGAGCCGGAGCCGCCCTACGAGCGCCCGCCGCTGTCGAAGGAGTACCTGCGCGGCGAGGCCGAGCGCGCGGACGCGTACGTGAACCCGGCCGAGTGGTACGAGGAGAACGGGGTCGAGCTGCTGACGCGGACGAACGTGATGTCGCTCGATCCCGAGGCGCGGACCGCGAAGCTGCAGGGCGGGGAGGAGGTCGGGTTCGACAAGGCGCTGCTGGCGACGGGGGCGAACGTCAACATCCTGCGGGTCGAGGGCGCGGAGCTCGAGGGGATCCACTACCTGCGGGCGTTCGGCAACTCCGACGCGATCCGCGAGGAGGCCGAAGCAGGCGGGACGGGTCGTGATGATCGGCGGCAGCTACATCGGCTGCGAGGTGGCCGCGTCGCTGACGCGCGATCGGCATCGAGGTCAGCATCGTGATGCTCGAGGACGTGGCGCTCTCGCGCACGTTCGGCGAGGAGGCGGGCCGCTACTTCCACGACAAGCTCGCCGACGCACGGGATCGAGCTGTTCGGCGGCGAGGAGCTGGAGGCGTTCGAGGGCGACGGGCGGGTGAGCGCGGTCGTGACCAAGAGCGGGCGGACGGTCGAGGGCGGGATGGTCGTCGTCGGCGCCGGGGTGAAGCCGGACACGATGCTGGCCGAGCGCGCCGGGCTCGAGGTCGACGACGGGATCGTCTGCGACGCGAAGCTGGAGAGCTCGGCGCCCGGGATCTTCGCCGCCGGCGACGTCTGCTCGTACGACAGCGTCGTCCACGGCCGGCGGCTGCGGGTCGAGCACTGGGACGTCGCGCTGCAGCAGGGCCGCCACGCCGCGAAGGCGATGCTCGGCTCCGACGAGCCCTACCGCGAGATCCCGTACTTCTTCAGCGACCTCGCCGACTGGGCGTCGCTCGAGTACGTCGGCCCCGCGTACGACTGGGACGAGGTCGTCTGGCGCGGCGATCCCGGCGCCGACGAGTTCAGCGTCTGGTACCTGGACGGCGGCGTCGTCAGGGGCGCGCTCTCGGTCGGGCGCTCCGAGGACCTGGTCCACGCCCGCACGCTGATCGAGACCGGGGCGGACATCTCGGCGGCCAAGGACGCGCTCGCGGACGTCGATTCAGAGCTCGAATCCGTCGGGCGGTAGCGGCCCGGCGATTCGAACCCGTACAAGAGCTGTGGGGCAGGGACTCGAACCCCGATTTCTCGGTCCAGAGCCGAGCGGATTGCCATTATCCGACCCCGCAACGAGGTGGACGGGGAGAATAGCGCCCGGGAATCCAAGCCTCGGGCAGCTGGTTCCGTCCGGCTCATGTACGAACATATGTTCGTAGATGAAGCAGAGAAGCGGGCCAAAACGCGGACCCGGCGAAACGCGGGAGCTGGTTCGCGAACTGCACGCCCAGGGCCTCACCGGCGTTGCCATCGCCGAGCGGCTCGGAATCAACCGTGCACCGTCGTCTACCACCTCAAGAGGCTCGGGGCACCGATCGACGACCGATTTTCCAGGCGATACGACTGGGACGAGATCCGGCGCGCATACGAGGGCGGTCTCTCGGCGAGGCGGTGCAGGGAGCGGTTCGGATGCGACAGGGCAACCTGGGCCGCAGCGGTGCACCGGGGTGACATCGTGCCGCGCCCGCGGGCGATGCCGATCGAGGAGCTGCTCGTCGTCGGTCGGCGCACCGCGCGCGGCCACCTGAATATGCGATTGATCGCGGCGGGCCTCAAGGAGAATCGGTGCGAGCTCTGCGGGCTCGACGCATGGCGCGGCGAGCCTCTGTCGATCGCGCTCCACCACATCAATGGCGACGGACTCGACAACCGCCTCGAGAATCTCCAGTTCCTCTGCCCGAACTGCCATTCGCAGACCGACACCTTCGGCGGTCGCAACGGGCACCGCCGTGTGATGAAAACCCCTGCCCAGGGGTAGGTACTCCTGCAGGACCCGACCCACCCCTTTGTTACTTTGAGCACGCCATGGACGTCTACCAGCGCAGGCGCCTCGTAGCGCTGAGCGCGATCGCGGCGATCTTCATCGTCTTCGTGCTCCTGATCCGCAGCTGCGGGGGCGACGACGAGGAGCCGGCGCCGCTTGCTGCCGGAGCAAGCGGCGCCAGTGGCCTCGGCGGCGTGACCGTGCTCTCGCAGACCGACTACATCGCCCAGGCCGACCCGATCTGCCTCGAGGCGAACACCCAGCTCGCGGACGTCGACGAGAGCGATGCCGTGCAGGCCGACAACGACAAGGCGCAGATCGTCGCCGGTGAGCTCCAGCAGCTGCAGACCCTTGGCGCCGCCCGAGGAGGGCACCGACGACCTCGACAAGTTCCTCTCGGCGCTCGAGAAGCAGTCCCTCGCCTACCAGGACCGCGCGACCGCGGCCGACCGCGGCGACGACGCGACGGTCGCCGAGCTGAACACGACGATCGACAAGACCGCCGGCGACGCGGCCGACGCGGCCGACGCCTTCGGGTTCAAGGTCTGCGGCGACCTCTCGAAGGTCGGCGAGGCCGACACCGGCGGCGGCGGCGGCGGTGACACCGCGGCGACGACGCCCACGGACACGGGTGGGACCGAGACCCCGGTCACGCCGGTCACGCCGACCACGACCACCCCGGTCCCGGTGGCGCCGCCGACCGACGAGGGCGGCACCGCGCCTCCGGCCCCGGCCCCGGCGCCCACCGACGGCGGCGACACCGGCGGGACGGACGGGTCCTCCTCCGGCGGCGTCAGCCCATAACTGAGCTGCTCAGCTCGATCGAGCCGCTCTACGCCGCGGCTGACTCGGCCCAGGACCCGTAGAGCTCGGCGTAGCGCCCGCCGGCGTCGATCAGCTCCTCGTGGGTGCCGGACTCCACGATCCTGCCCCGCTCCAGGACGACGATCCGCCCCGCTCGCCTGATCGTCGACAGCCGATGGGCGATCACGATCGCCGTCCGCCCGGCGAGCAGGCGCTCGAGGCCGTGTTCGATCACCCGCTCTGTGCGCACGTCCACGTTCGACGTCGCCTCGTCGAGGATCAGGATCCGGGGCTCGGCGAGCAGCGCCCGCGCGAACGCCACCAGCTGGCGCTGCCCGGCCGACAGGTGCGCGCCGCGCTCCCCGACCTCGGTCGTCAAAGCCGTCAGGCAGCCGCTCGATGAACTCGACCGCGCCGACGGTCCGCGCCGCGGCGACGATCTCCTCGTCGGTGGCGTCAGGCCGGCCGAAGGCGATGTTGTCGCGCACCGTGCCGGAGAACAGGAAGCCCTCCTGGGGCACGATCCCGAGCTGTCGCCGCACGCTCGACGCCCGCAGGTCACGCAGGTCATGGCCGTCGACGAGTACCCGCCCGCGTTGCGGGTCGTAGAAGCGCGCGACCAGCTTCGCGAGCGTCGACTTCCCGGCACCGGTCTCGCCGACCAGCGCGACCGTCTGGCCCGCCGGCACGTGCAGGTCGATCTGCTCCAGCGCCCATCCGGACTCGTCCGAGAGCTCGCTCGCCGCCGCGTCGCCGCCGCGCTGGTAGGAGAACCAGACGTCGTCGAGCTCGATCTCGCCGCGAAGCCGCCCCGCGTCGATCGCCCCGGGCGAATCGACCATGTCGGGCTCGGTGTCGAGCAGGTCGAAGATCTTGTCCAGCGCCGCCATGCCCTGCTGGTAGGTCGTGTAGAGCTGCGAGATCTGCTGGATCGGGTCGAAGAACAGGGCCAGATAGCCGATGAACGCGACCACGATCCCGATCTCGATCTGATCGTTGATCGCCTGGAAGCCGCCGTACAGGATGATCGCCGCCGTCCCGACTGCCGAGAGGAACTCGACCGCCGGGAAGTAGGCGGCGTTGAGATGGACGGTCCTCATGTTGACCCGGCGGTTCGCCTCGTTGAGCTCGGTCATCCGCGCGACGTGCTGGTCCTCGCGCCCGAACGTGCGCACGACCCGGATCCCCGAGAGCGTCTCCTGCAGGTAGGCGGTGATGTCGGCGATCTTCTCCCGCGTCAGCCGGTAGGCGCCCGCCGAGGCGATCCGGAAGACGACGCTGGCGGCGAAGAGGATCGGGAAGGTGAGGAAGGTCACCAGGGCCAGCTGAACGTCAAGCGCCAGCAGGATCCCGACCACCCCGACCAGGGTCAGGGTGCTCGAGAACAACGTGACCACTCCGTCGGTGACCAGCGAGTCGAGGGCCTGGACGTCGTTGGTCATCCGTGAGATCAGTACCCCCGGCCTGCGGCGGGTGAAGAACCCGATCGACATCCTCTGGAGGTGGACGTAGATCCGCTCGCGAAGGTCCTGCAGCGCCCGCTGGCCGACCCAGCCGACCAGGTACGTCTGCGCGTAGGAGGCGGCCCAGTAGATCGCGACCGAGGCGATGAAGACGACCACGATGACCGTCAGCGCCGACTCGTCGCCCGCCCTGATCCCGCTGTCGATCGCCTTCCCCGCCAGATACGGAGGCGCCAGCGCCGCGGCGGTCGCGACCAGCAGCGCCACCATCATCAGGACCACCTGCGTCCGGTAGGGCCGCAGGAGCCCCAGCAGCCAGCGGACCTTGCGCCCCCGCTCGTCCTCGCCGCGGATCAGCCGCCAGAGGTCGCGAAGAAGCAGCAGCGTGCCGGCCAGCCGCCCCGGCTGGTTCGCCTGGTCCTCGGTCTCCTCGGCGACGTCCGAGCCCTGGGTCTCGGGATCCCTTGCCGGCTCGCTCACAGCCGCACCAGCTCCTCGCGCTCCTCGAGGTCGCGCTGCAGGAACACGACGTCCTCGCATCCGAACTCGGCGATCTCCGCGTACAGCGGGCAGCGCTCGAGCAGCTCGTCGTGCGACCCGCGGTCGACGATCCGTCCCGCGTCCATGACCACGATCTCGTCGGCGAGCGAGATCGTCGAGAGCCGGTGCGCGACGACGAACGTCGTCCTGCCGGCCATCGCCTCGCGCAGGCCCCGCTTGATCTCCTCCTCGGTTGTCGCGTCGACCGACGACGTGGCGTCGTCGAGGATCAGGATCCGCGGCTCGGCGATCAGCGCTCGCGCGATCGCGATCCGCTGGCGCTGGCCGCCGGAGAGCGTCAGCCCGCGCTCGCCGACCATCGTCTCGTACCCGTCCGGCAGGGACTCGATGAAGCCGTGCGCCTGGGCGCGCCGCGCCGCGAGCTCGATCTGCTCCTGGCTCGCGTCGGGCCGCCCGTAGGCGATGTTCTCCGCGACCGTCGCCGAGAACAGGAACGGGTCATCGGCGACGAAGGCGACCTGGCGCCGCAGCGAGCCGACGTCGACCGAGCGCAGATCGACGCCGTCGACCAGCACCTCGCCGTCCGTCGGGTCATAGAGGCGCGCGATCAGCGCCACCAGACTCGTCTTCCCCGACCCGGTTGGGCCGACCAACGCGATCGTGCTCCCGGCCGGAACGTCGAGGTCGACCTCGGACAGCGACGGGGCTCCGCCGTCGTAGCGCAGCCCGACGCCGCGAAACTCGACCGCGCCGGGGCCGGGCGGAAGCTCCGGCGCCTGCGGCGGGCTCGTGATCCGCGGCTCGCGGTCGAGGATCTCGAAGAGCCGGTTGCCCGAAGCCACCGCCCGCTGGGCCATCCCGAGCGCCATCCCGAGCATCCGCATCGGCCCCATCAAGAGGATCAGGTACGTGTAGAAGGCGGTGAACTCGCCCAGGCTCATGTCGCCGGCGATCACCTCGCGCCCGCCGATCCAGAGCACGACCGCGAGCCCGAGACTGGGGATGAAGCCGAGCATCGGCGAGTAGAAGGCGCGCAGGCGGGTGGAGTACACGTTCTGGTCGAAGACCCGGGTCACCGAGCGCCGGAATCGATGCAGCATGTGCTCCTCGCGAGCGAATGCCTTCACGATCCGGATTCCCGAGACGCTCTCCTCGGCCTCGGCGGTCAGCTCGGCGATCCGCTGTTGCACCTCCTGCACGGCCGGGCGCGAGAGCCGGCTGTACCGGGCGGCGGCAAAGATCACGAACGGCACGGGAAGCAGCGCCAGCGCGGCGAGCGCCGGGTTGAGCACGAACATGACGATGCTGGCGAGCGTGATCGTGAGCGCGTTCTGGGTCAGGAAGATCAGCCCGTAGCCGAGAAAGAAGCGGATCGACTGCAGGTCGACCGTCGCCCGCGACATCAGCTGGCCGGTCTGCTGGCCGTCGAAGAAGCCGAGCTCGAGCGCCTGCAGGTGCTGGTAGACCCGCTGGCGGAGGTCGAACTCGACGGCGAGGGAGACTTGGCCGGCGACGAGCCGCCGGACCACGGTCAGGCCGAGGCGCAGGATCCCGGCGCCGACCAGCGCCAGGGCGAGCGGCAGCAGCGGATCGCGGTCGGACTCGTTGATCGCGTCGACCGCCGCGCCGATCAGCAGCGGGATGAGGACCGTCATCACCATCGCCGCCGAGGCGAAGACCAGCGACCAGACCACCGTCCGCCGATAGGGACGCAAAAACCCGAGCAAACGGCGAAATGTGACCATCGCCCTGACTATACAAAGTGAAGTATCGGGTAGCGCAATACTGATGGGGTGGCGCCACCGCCTGCAGGACTGTGCGATTCGTGCGCGCACCAGCGCGTGGTCCGCAACACGCGCGGCTCGAGCTTCTCGTTGTGCGAGCGCTCTCGCATCGATCGCGCGTACCCGCGCTATCCGCGCCTGCCGGTCTCCCGGTGCGCCGGCTGGGAGCGCCGCGCGGTGGAGGTGGCGGGATGACCTCGCTCTGGGCGCGGATCACGCTCGCCGCGGCCGTCGGCCTCGTGGCCGTCACCGCGGTGGTGTACGCCGCGACCCGCGAGGGTGACCGGGCGCCCGCCGGGCGGAGCTCCGACGCCTGGGCGAGCCTGACGCCGAGTTCACTCGCCCGCACCGAGGTCGGCGCCGCTCGCGTCGGCGACCGGATCTACGTCGTCGGGGGCTTCATCTCGAGCGGCGGCACAACCGGTCGGATGGTCCGCTACGACATCTCCTCCGATCGCTGGACGGAGGTCGCGCCGCTGCCGATCGCGGTCAACCATCCGGGCATCACGACCCTGGGCGATCAGGTGTACGTGGTCGGTGGGAACCTGGACAGCGGCGGGAAATCGCGGCGCCTTTACCGCTACAACCCCGAGCGCGATAACTGGAAGCGGCTCGTCGACGCGCCCACGTCGCGCGCGGCGCTCGGCCTCGTCGGGCTCGGCTCCCGCCTCTACGCCGTGGGCGGCGTGACGGCGGGCGATGACACGGTCCAGCGGCTCGAGATCTACCACCCGCGCGCCGGGCGCTGGACCGTCGGCCCCAAGATGCCGACGGGCCGGAACCATGTCGGCGCCACGGTCTTCGACGGCGGCCTGATCGTCACCGGCGGGCGGCCCGGCCCCGTCAACGGCGGGATGACCACGGTCGAGCACTACGACCCGGAGCGCCGGAGCTGGAGCAGCCTTCCCGGACTGACCACGGCGCGCAGCGGACACGTGGCCGTGACGGTCGGCGATCGGGTCGTCGTCTTCGGCGGGGAGGAGGTCGGCGGCGGCGGGACGACGATCGAGCAGGTCGAGCTCTTCGCCCCCGGCGACGACGGCTGGACCGAGCTGCCCCAGATGCTGACACCCCGCCATGGCCTGGGCGGCGCCACGAAGGACGGCCGCGTATACGCGCTCGAGGGCGGCCCGCAGCCCGGGCTCGCGTACTCGTCGGCGCTCGAATACCTCGATCTGCCCTAGGGGCTCAGCAGTTGGGGAGGGTGCGCGCGTCGCCCTGGCACGCGAGCCCGCCTTCGGGCGTCTTCGGCGACGCGTACCACTCCTCGACGAACGGCCCGATCGCGTCTGTGTCGACGCTTTCGCATGTCTGGACGGCGCCCCAGGCGCTCAGCGCGAACGGGACGTCCATGTCGGGAAGTTCGACCGTAGCGAGCTGGTAGTAGCCCTCCTGGAAAATCTCGTCGAACGTTTCCTCGACGGCCGCTTGGTCCTCCTCGGAGAGGCCGTTGGTCCAACCGATCACGCCTCCGTGCTCGAGGAAATGAACCGCCTCACCAAGCGGCGGGGGGTCGGTGTAGACGGTTCCCGCCGTGAGCGCCGGGTCGTTGTGGTCGCCGCCCGCCGGCGGGTTCGTGTCGTAGTCGGCGACGGTGAACTCCTTGTCGTCATGCTTGACCGGCCCGACGTTCACCTCCTCGATGGACGCGCAGTCGCCGCTCGCGATCGCGTCGGTCTCGGTGGTCTCCGAGGTCGCCCCGTCGTCTCCGCCACACGCCACCAGCGCCAGAACGACAGCTGTCAGGGCTCCGATCAGAGTGACCCGGATCGCCGGCATCGCGGGCAGGCTAGCGAGAGTGCACCCACGTTGACGATCAACCCTCGACCGGCGGCGGCGCGCTGCGCAGGGCCCCGGCGCTGGCGACGACGACGAGCACGATCGCCAGCACCTCGGTGGACGCCAGGTCCTGTCCGAGGGCGATGAAGCCGATCGTCGCGGCGATCGCGGGCTCGAGGCTCATCAGCACGCCAAAGGTGCTTCGGGGCAGCCTGCGCAGTGCCTCGAGCTCGAGCGAGTAGGGGATCGCCGAGCTCAGCATCGCGACGGCCAGCCCGACCGCGAGCACGCGAGCGTCGAACAGGTCCGCGCCACCGGCGACGAGCCCGGCGGGCAGGATCAGAACCGCGGACACGAGCATCGCGAGCGCGAGGCCCTCGCCGCCGGCAAACGCGCGTCCAACCCGTGCCGCGAGCACGATGTAGGCCGCCCAGAAGGCGCCGGCGAGCAGGGCCAGCGCCACGCCCAGCGCATCGAGCCCGTCGCCGAGGTCGGGCGCGAGCAGCAGGATCCCGGCGGCGGCGAGCGCAGCCCACAGCAGGTCCGCCCGGCTGCGGGTCAGGGCGAACGCGACGCCGAGCGGCCCGACGAACTCGAGCGTCACCGCGATCCCGAGCGGGATTCGGTCGAGCGACAGGTAGAAGCTGGTGTTCATCGCGGCGAGGGCGACGCCGAACAGGATCACGTCGCGCGCGTGCGCGCCGCGCAGCGCGGCGAGCGCCGGGCGCCAGATCGCCGCCAGCACGATCGCCGCGAAGGCGAGCCGCAGCATCACCGTGCCCACCGGGCCGAGCTCATCGAAGAGCTCGGTGGCGACCGCGGCCCCCGACTGAACCGAGACCGTCGCGCCGAACACGAGCGCGACCGCGGTCGCGCGTCCGTCGCGGCCGCTCACCCCGGCAGCTCGGGAAGCCGCGGGAGCGCCGTCAGCCGAGCGTCGCCGCTGACCGCGGCGATCTCCCCCTCGAGCTCGCCCAGCTTCGCCCCCGCGATCAGCGAGAGGTCGTCGTCGAGGGGACGAAAGAAGTCGTCGTAGTGGGTCGGTACGACGACCGTCGGGTCGAGCCGCGGCAGGATCCGCTCCCAGTAGCGGCGGCTGAAGTTGCGACCCGCGATCCCCGCCAGGAAGACGTCGACGCCCTGGTGGCGGACCTCGTCGTCGAGCAGCTCGGCGCTGCCCTGGTGATAGAGGCTGATCCCGGCGACCGCGATGTGGATGCCCCAGACCTGGCCGCATTTGTACGCGCTCGGGCAGAGCCCGTCGAGGTGGTCGCAGGTGAGCTCGCCCGCGTAGGGCACCTTCAGTCCCAGGATCAGCTTCGAGTGGGCGCTGCGGACGAAGGTCACGACGAACGGACCGAGCTCGTACGGGCGGTTGGGCTCGACCTCGACCGCGAGCTCGGCGAGCCCGTGTAGGCCCATCAGATGGGTCAGCGAGCTCGAGCCGTACGCCCGGCAGCCGTAGCGCCGGGCGACCGCGGGGGCGTCGACAGCATGGTCGAAGTGCGTATGGCCGACGAGCACGCCGACGGCGTCGTCGGCGGCAGGCAGATAGCGGTCGAGCGCGGCGGGATCGGGGAGGGCGGTCCGGCGCAGGAGCAGGCTGCGCAGCGACGCCCGGGAGAAGTAGGGGTCGACGTAGAGGCTGCGGCCCTCGTACGCGATCCGGTAGCCCGAGACACCGAGCCACTCGACCTCGAGCCCGGCCGGTAGGGCGAGCGGTCGCGACTCGAGCTCGGCGAGGACGGCGAGGTCGTCGGCGCTGCTCATCGCCGCCAGCTTATGCCGTGCAAGCAGGGATTCCTTGGTGGGTGGTTCTTGTGACTGCGTCGATGTGTATCCTGCCCCGCGTTCTTGGACCCGTGCCGAATCTCCGTCCGTACGCGGACGGGGAGCGGGGGAACCAAGTGTTGGGGCTAACCCACCTCGTTCAGGTGGGGGCGCTGCTTCTTTAGCGCTCGCCCGTCAGCTAACCCCGCAGGCAGAAAAAGGAGACGGACCAGTGCCCAAGTCAGTACTCGCTCGCAAACCCGCCGTGGCCGTGATCGCCTGCGCCGCGGCCGCCGCGCTTGCGATTCCCTCCACGGCCGTCGCCGGCTCCGGCGGAGTCGGTCCTGGATCGGCCCCCCCGCCCCCGGCCCCCGGCAGCAAGGCGAAGCTGATGCCCAGCGGCCAGGCGCGCCCGCCGGCCGACGCGCCGGAAGAGGTGCAGGCTGCGATCGAAGCCGCGAACAGCATCGACGACGCGGGCTACTGCATGGGCGGCGGCCACAAGGGCAACTGCTATGACTGCTCGGGAACCGTGAGCTACGTCCTCGGCCCGAAGGGCGCGGGGATCCTCGACGAGCCGCTCGACTCGAGCGGCTTCAAGAAGTGGGGCGAGCGCGGCCGCGGGACCTGGATCACCGTCTACACGAACCCGGGTCACGCCTACGTCGTGATCGCCGGCCTGCGCTTCGACACCTCGCAGCCCGACGATGGCGAGGACGGGCCGGGCTGGTCGAAGGACGTCAAGGCCGGACTCGTCAACGGCCCGTTCAAGAAGCGCCACTGGACCGGGCTGTAGCCGTAGTCAAGCGGTTGCGGGCGTGAACCGGACCGGCAGCGTCTTCAGCTGGTTCAGGAACAGCGACCTGGCCTTGGCCGGCTCACCGGCGAGCTCGATGTCGGGGAAGCGGCGCAGGGTCTCCTGGAGCAGGACCTTGATCTCGAGCCGCGCGAGCGCCGCGCCGAGGCAGAAGTGCCGGCCTCCGGCGCCGAAGGCCTGGTGGTCGGGCTTGCGGGTGACGTCGAGGCGCTGCGGATCGTCGTAGACCCGCTCGTCGCGGTTCGACGACACGTACCAGAGCAGGACCTTGTCGCCCTGGCGGATCGTCCTCCCGTGCATGTCGACGTCGCGGGTGGCGGTGCGCCGGAAGTGGGCGAACGCGGGGTACATACGGAGCAGCTCCTCGACCGCTCCCGGGACCAGCGCCGGGTCGTCGAGCAACAGCCCTAGCTGGTCCGGGTTCTCGAACAGGCCGAGCATCCCGCTGGTGAAGACGGAACGCGTGCTGTCGTTCCCGGCCGCGCCGAGCAGCCCCAGGCCCATGAAGATCTCGGTGTCCGAGAGCCGCTCGCCGTCGACCTCCGCGTGCACGAGCACGTCGGTGAGGTCGTTCATACCCGGGCTGTCGCGCCGCTCGGCGATCCGCTCCATCGTCTCGTCCCAGGCGCGGCTCATCATCTCGACCACCGCCTCCTCGGTCGGTCTCAGGTCCTCGTCGCCGAACCCGAGGACCATGTTGGTCTCCTCGATGTGACGCTGGTCGTCCTCCTCGGGGGAGCCGATGAACGAGCCGATCACTCGCGAGACGACCGGGCCGGCCACCTCGTTGACGAGGTCGCACTCACCACGGGCGGCGACCCGGTCAAGGACGCGGTTGACGATCTCGCGGATCCGTTCCTCGTGCTCGGCGATCCGCTTCGGCGTGAAGCCGCGCTGGAACAGCGCCTTGATCCGATCGTGGCGCGGCGGGTCCATCGAGATCATCTGCTGCTGCTGGCCCTCCAGCGGGATCCCGAAGTCGTCGAGGACCATGATCCCGCCGACGTAGGAGGAGAAGGTCTCCCAGTCGAGGCTGACGTTGCGCAGGTCCTCGGCCCGGGTGAGCGACCAGAAGCCGCCCTCCTGCGGATAGTCGTCGAGCGGGCTCCAGTGCAGCGGCGCCTCGTTGCGCAGCCGGGTGAAGAGGTCGTGGGGCGGGCCGTCGTCCCAGAGGCCGAGGTCGCCGAGGTCGATCCGGTCGAGGTCCAGCTGTGCGGTGACCACGGATGCCATACTACAGATGTAGTGACCGCCGTGGAAGTGACACCCGTCACCGATCGCCGCGCCGCGATTGCCGACGCGGCGCTCGCCGTGCTCGAGGCCGATGGCGGCCGCGGCTTGACTCACCGCGCCGTCGACCGGCGCGCCGGACTACCTCAGGGCTCGACCAGCAACTACTTCCAGACCCGCGAGGCGCTGCTCACGGCCGCGCTGCATCGGCTGGTCGAGCTCGAGCGCCCATCCGTGCGCGCGATGGAGGCGCTGGTCCCCGACGGTCCCTACGAGCCCCACCGCGCCGCCGAGCTCGTTGCCGAGCAGGTGCGGAGCTGGCTCGCCCCGCAACGGGCGGGCCTGGCCGTCGCGCGCTACGAGCTCTTCCTCGAGGCGCGCCGCCGCCCGCGGTTCCAGCTCGCGCTCGACGAGGTCCGGCGCGAGTACCTCCTGCTGGTCGAACAGCTCCTGCCGACCGCCGGCTGCCGGGATCCTCATCGTCATGCGCCGCAGCTGCTGGCCCTGCTCGACGGCCTGGTCCTCAACCAGCTGCTGCAGCCGGCGACTGAGCTGCCCGACGATGGCCTCGTCGACCAGCTCGAGCGCTTCTTTGCGTCTTGCTGAGCGCGTCCGGCAGCCCGGAGCCGCGCGTCAGGGCGGCCCGGGCGGCGCGCTCGCGGTCGGCCGCGCGATCCAGCAGGTCGTGAATGAAGATCGGGTTGTAGGTCTGCATGGGGTCCTCCTGGTAGTCGGTCAATCTGGGAGCGAGGTTCTCGCGCCAACCGCGTCCGGTCGATAGATTTAGCTCTGGCTAAATGCTCACCTACGTTTTCACCGTCGACGACCTCGCCCGAACGCGTTTTGCGATCTCGCCGATGTTCGAGCTCGTGAGCGGGTTGAGGATCCTGCGGGACTCTGGGCGAGCCGCGATCCACCTGCCTTGGATCCGCACCGCGCTGCCGGTCGCCTACGAGCTCGGGCTCGAGCCGTGGCTCGGCTTGATGCCCTCCCGCGGCTACATGCCCGACTTCCTCACCCCGCCGCCCAGTACCCCGCTTGCGACCTTCGAGGAGGAGCTCGAGCTGGTCCGGTCGACGCGGGTCAAGCAGATCCGCCTCGAGCTCGAGATCGTCGCCCGGCGCTCCGGTTCGTCGGCCGCGATCGAGGCGATGCGCGCTCACCCGCGGCGGGAGATCGGGCGCCTCTGCCGGTTGTTCGACGCCTTTTGGCGGCGGGCCGTCCAGCCTCACTGGCCTCGGATCCACGCGCTGCTGGAGGCCGATCTTCGCCATCGCTCGCGACGGCTGACGGAGGGCGGTCCGGTGCGACTGTTCGGCGACCTGCACCCGAACGTCGCCTGGTCTGGGGATCGCCTCCAGATCGACATGCGGTGGACCGACACCGTCGAGCTCCGCGGGAAGGGCCTGCTGCTCCTGCCGTCGGCGCTGGAAGCGTCGCATCCGGTTGCGGTCGCCGATCCGCCCTGGCAGCCCACCCTGATCTATCCCTCGCGCGGGCTTGCGCTGCTCTGGGAACCGGGCAGCCAGGCGGGCCCCGACGCCCTCGCCGGGCTGGTTGGGCGCACCCGCGCCGACCTCCTGGCGGCGCTCTCGGCCCCGCGGTCGACGACCGACCTCGCGCGCGTCCTCGGGCTCAGCCCCGGAGGTGTCTCCCAGCACCTGTCCGTACTTCGTGGCAACGGCCTGGTCGAGGGCCAGCGAGACGGGCGCTCGGTCCTCTATCTGCGGACCCCGGCCGCCGACCGGCTTGTCGAGGCGGGGGCCGGGGAATGAACGCCGACGCCGAGCGGATCCTGCAGCGGGCCCGCGCGGTGCCCGAGGGGTTCGTGAGCACCTACGGCGACCTGTGGCCGGCGGCGCCGCGACTCGCCGGCCACGCGCTGGCCACCTGCGAGGATCCGACCGTGCCCTGGCAGCGAATCGTCCACGCCGACGGCTCGGTTGCAAAGGGTGAGCGCCAGCGCCGACTGCTGAAGTCCGAGGCGGTTCCGTTCCGCGGCAAGCGGGTGCGGATGGACATCGCCCGCGTCCCGGCCGAGGCGCTCGACGAGCTGACGAGAGGAGACACGTGAACCGAGTCAACATCGCCAATCCGAGCTTCGAGTACGACGCCGACGACCCTGACGGCTTCCGCAGCGGCATGGCCCGGTTCGGCCCGCTGCTGGGAGCGACCCAGACGGGAACCAGCGTCTACGAGCTGCCACCCGGCGAGGCGCTCTGTCCCTACCACTACGAGTGGGCCGAGGAGGAGTGGCTGCTGGTGCTCGAGGGCAGGCCGACGCTGCGCGAACCCAGCGGCAGCACCCAGCTCGAGCCCTGGGACCTGGTGTGCTTTCCGCCCGGCCCCGAGGGTGCTCACGGCGTGCGCAACGAGACCGAGGACACGGTCAGGGTGATGATGTACTCGACCGTCGTCCACCCGGCGGTCACCGTCTATCCCGACAGCGACAAGATCGGCGTCTGGACCAAGGACCGAATCGACAACGTGATGGTGAGGCGGTCGAGCGGCGTGGAGTACTTCGACGGCGAGACCTAACCGGGTGGCACGCGCCCGATCATCCCCTTCAGCGGCTGGAGCGCGAGCAGGAACACCGCCCAGATGAAGAGCACCGGCGCGAGCACGATCGGGATGACGGCGCCGACGAGCAGGTCGGTCGGCATCCGGGCGAGCCCACGGGTGCCGGTTGACATGTACGCGGCGACGATCAGCGCGGGGATCGCGAACGCGGCAACGGCGGTCCAGACCGGCTGCTGATCGCCGAGCCAGCCGAAGAGCTCGTCGGCGTTCAGCACGGCGAGCACCACCAGCGCCGCCAGCCCCGCCAGGGAGAGCGCCTTCAACGTCGGCGACGAGTCGAGGACGTAGCCGGCGAGGCGGAAGAAGCTGTTGCGCCCGGATCGCAGGACCCCCAGGTACTCCGGGGTCGGTCGAGCGAGTCGCTTCGCCACGGCGCCGAAGCGCCAGCGGCTCGGATCGACGGGAGCGCCGGGCCGGGTCGCCAGCGCCTCGAAGCCCTTCGCGCGCAGCTCGTGAGCGCTGATCAGGTAGCCGTCGGCCTCCAGCGAGAGGGCCTCGGTGTCGTTGAAGAAGTCGAGGTCGGTCCGGATCCGCGCCAGCGCCTTCTGGACATCCGGGTCGACCCCGAACTCGGAGGAGTGCACGGCGCCGGCGCGTTCGTCGATCGCCTGGGCGAGCGACTCGCCGGGGGCCAGCGCCCGGCCGGTGAGCCCCTTGCGCAGGTGCATGAGCGCGAAGGGGCGCCGGCGCGAGAAGACGTGGGTGAGCTGCTCGTCGCGGATCTTGTCCGACTCGATGTTCAGCGAGCGGGCGATCACGCCGGGCACCCTCCCGGACGGCTCCAGGTCGTCGCGAAGCTGCGACGAGGCGTCGCTGACGATCAGGTGGCTGCAGTCCTCGTCGAACAGTCCCTGGACCCCCTGGTTGTCCTGGACCCCGCCGTCGACGAGCTGCACCCTGATCCCGCCGTAGAGGTTGCTGATCGCGAGCGGATGGAAGACCCCGGGGACGCACGCGGAGGCGGCGACCGCGAGCGCGAGCGGGAAGGCGCGCTGGTTCTCCGTGATGAGCGGCTTGCCCTCCCGCGGCTCGAAGTAGCCCTGCTCGAGGCGGATGTTCTTGTCGGCGTCCTCGACCACCCGGCGCAGCTCCTCGTTGTCGGGCAGCGGCTCGCCCATCCGCACCACCTCGAAGCGCCAGTTGTGGCCCGAGTTGAGCGAGGTCGCGTTGAGCAGCAGGATCGGCACCTTGGCGGGGAGCGGACCGTTGTCCTCATCGGGCTTGAAGGCGTCGCCCACCCCGGGCGGATGGATCAGCAGCTCGCGCAACTCGACCTGGGTCGGCGCCCCCAGCGGGTCCGCGGGCGCTCGCCCTCCCACGCCGGGTTGTAGAGGTAGGTGTCGTAGAGGTCCCCGATCCGATCGCTTCGCGAGTAGCGCGGCGACGCCATGAAGAAGTTCCTGAACGGGTTCAGGAAGATCCGGCCGCGGATGTTCTTGCGCACCATCGCCCGCAGGCGCTCGGCCACGTCGGCGACCACCTCGCAGTACATGTCGTCGGTGATCCGCTCCTGTGGCTCGCGCTCGAGCAGCCATTTGAGCCGCAGGTAGTACGCGGCCCCGACGATCGATCCGCCGGACACGGTCGAGATCACCTCGACCCTTCGGAGCACCCCGAGCTCGGCGAGCCGCGCCAGGACGCCGACGTGGAAGAACGCGGCCCGAAAGCCGCCGCCCGAGAGCGCCAGGCCGACCTTGGGCTCGGGGCTCATCTCCATCAGTCCGACTCTAATCGCGCCCGGCCGCCCTTGCCGGCGGTACTGCGGGACAATCCGGAGATGCCCGGCGTGGTCAAGCAGAAGCCCGAGTGCCGCCATTGCGGCGCCGTGTTGGAGCACACGCTCAGCCGCTGCCCGCGGTGCGGCAAGCGATCGTGGCTGAACCTGGTCCTCGGCGGACTGGGGCGGAGGTATTAGTTTGTGCGCTACCTGGTGGACGGCATGAACGTGATCGGGACGCGGCCCGACGGCTGGTGGAAGGACCGGGACGCGGCAATGGCGCGGCTCGTCGACCGGCTCGAGCGCTGGGCGGCGCAAACCGGCGACGACGTCACGGTGGTCTTCGAGCGCAAGCCGAGCCCGCCCCTGAACTCACCCGTCATCGAGGTCGCCCACGCGCCGAAGCCGAAGCCGAACGCGGCCGACGACGAGATCGTCCGCCGGCTGCGGGCGGATCCGAGCCCCGGCTCCATCCGGGTCGTCACCTCGGACAACGTGCTCACCGATCTCGTGCACGGGCTCGGGGCGACGGTCGAGCCGGCCTCGGCGTTCCGCGATCGGATCGAGTGATGACGACAGGCCCGACGACGTCGAACTGGACCGGCGGGCGGATCGTGGCGATGATCTTCGCCAGCCTCGGCGCCCTGCTCGGCTTCACCCTCTTGCTCTGCGGGCTGGGGCTGATCGCAGTGCACGCGTTCGCCCGCGACGACGACGGCTACTACACCTCCGCCACCGAGCCGCTGCGCAGCACCGGCTACGCGATCACCACGGACGAGCTCAACCTCGACTTCGTCGACGACCTCCCCGACGACCTGCTCGGGACCCTGCGGGTGGACGCCGAGGGGACCGGCGGCAGGGCGATCTTCCTCGGGATCGGGCCCTCGGCCGACGTGCAGCGGTATCTGGGCCGGGTCGCCCACTCCGAGCTCACCGACTTCCGTCGCGGTCGCCCGGTCTACCTCCAGATTCCCGGAGGACCGCCCGCCTCGCCGCCGGGCAGCCAGGACTTCTGGGTTGCCTCCAGCCAGGGCGTCGGCAACCAGCGGATCGACTGGGACCCCGAGGACGGTGTCTGGACGGTCGCGGCGATGAACGCCGGCGGCGCCCGCGGGGTCGCGGTGCAGGCCGAGATCGGGGGCGAGCTCGACTGGCTGATCTGGGTCGGGGTCGGGCTCACGGCGGCCGGCGCCCTGTTCAGCATCGGCGGCGTCGTCCTGATCCTGATCGTCGGCCGCCGTGCGTCGCGCGACCGGATTTCAGGCGCCGATCCGACCGATCGGCCCATTTCCTGACCATTCGATCGAACTAGGTCCTGACTTCTGCGCGCGAGGGCCGTTCTTGCTCCGTGCACGGCAATATGAGTCCGCGGCTGACCGCGATCGTCCCTGCCTACAACGAGGCGGCGACGGTCGACGCGACCGTTCGATCCCTGCTGGAGCAGACCCGTCCGCCGGACGAGGTCGTCGTCGTCGACGACTGCTCGACCGATGACACCGCCGAGGTCGCCGCGGCCGCCGGGGCGACCGTCATCCGGCCCCCCGAGAACACGGGATCCAAGGCGGGCGCCCAGTCGTTCGCGCTCGAGCAGGTGACCACCGAGCTCGTGATGGCCGTCGACGCCGACACGACGCTCGAGCGCGACGCGGTCGAGAAGCTGCTCGAGGCGCTCGGCGACGAGCGGGTCGCCGCGGCCTGCGGCTTCGTGCTCCCGCGCCACGTGCGCACCATCTGGGAGCGCGGGCGTTACGTCGAGTACCTGCTCGCCTTCAGCTTCTTCAAGCGCGTCCAGGATCAGTTCGGCAAGCCGCTGATCTCCTCCGGGTGCTTCTCGATGTACCGAACCGCCGAGCTGCGCGAGGCCGGCGGCTGGTCGACGCGGACGATGGCCGAGGACATGGACCTCACCTGGACCCTCTATCGCGCCGAGCACCGGGTTCGCTTCGTCCCCGAGGCGGTCTCCTACCCGATCGAGCCGCACAACTTCGAGTTCATGGGCAAGCAGCTGCGTCGCTGGTCGCACGGCTTCGTCCAGAACGTCCGCCTGCACTGGCGCTCCCTGCTCGAGCTCGGATACCTGCGATCGACGGTCGCGGTCGGTTTCTGGGACGCGATCATGGCCTCGTTCGCCTATCTCCTCCTCCTGCCTGTGCTGGCGATCGTGATCAGCCCGTGGGTGCTCGGCGCGTACCTCGTCGATGCGCCCGTCGTCCTGGTCCCCGTTCTGTGGCAGGCGATCAGCCGCGGCGAGACCCGCCGTGCGCTCGCGAGCTTCCCCAGCTTCTTCGTCCTGCGGATCGTCAACGGCGTCTTCATGCTCAGCGCCGTCTGGCGGGAGCTCGTGATCGGCCGGCCGCTACTCGTCTACGAGAAGGGGCACTGATGTCTGCTGGGCTTCCCGGGCTTGGGCTCGGCGGCTTGTTCTTCGTCGCATCCGGCGCTGCTCGCGCCCGCGGTCGAGCTCGGCCGAACCGCGCGTGGGCGCAGCAGCGCCGGGGCGTGGCGGCAGGTCGGGCGCCAGTTCGCGATCGCGATCGCGATGATCGTCGCGGTCGAGCTCGCGCTGCGCGGCCTCTTGCTCGCAGGCGCGATTCTCGGCGCCGGCACCGATCCGGGCGGTCAAGGTCTGAGCGCGGTTCCCCTCACCCCGATCGGGATCACCGCGGGCCTGCTGCTCGCGGTGGTGCTCCTCGCCAAGGCCGCCCAGCTCGGGTTCCGTGCCGTGGCGCGCCTGCGTGCGTGGCGCGCCCGCACGCGCGAGGGGCTCTGCCCGCAGACGTGCAGCTGCTGCCCCGAGGTCCGTCCCTAGGAGAAAGGCGCTCGATGCTCCACAATCTCCAAGATGAGCGAAAGCGCGGGACGCCTGCCGCTGCACCGCCCGCTGTCCGGGGGCACGCGGTTGTCGAACGAGAGCAGCCTCGTCCGGCGAGCGGCGAGCGGGGACCAGCGGGCCTTCGCGGCGATCTACAAGCGCCATCATCAGGAGCTATATCGGTATTGCCTGGCGATCCTCCGCCACCCCGACGATGCCCAGGACGCGCTGCAGGCGACGATGGTGAAGGCGCTGCGCGCGCTGCCGGGCGAGGACGCGCGAAATCGCGCTCAAGCCGTGGCTGTTCCGGATCGCCCACAACGAGGCGATCAGCATCATCCGCGCTCGGCAAAGCCCGGTTGCGCTCGACGCCGAGGCGGCGGACCCGCGGGCGGCGACCGAGCAGGAGGCGGCAGATGCGCGAGCGCATGCGCGAGCTGGTGCGCGACCTGGACCACCTGCCCGAGCGCCAGCGCGGCGCGCTGCTGATGCGGGAGCTCAGCGGACTCAGCTTCGAGGAGATCGGTCGCGTGTTCACGTTCAGCCCCGCGGCCGCAAAGCAGGCCGTCTACGAGGCGCGCGTCGCGCTGCAGGAGATCGCTGAGGGTCGCGAGATGGAATGCGATCTGGTCAGAGAGGCGATCTCGGCCCACGACCGGCGCGTGCTGCGCGGCCGGCGGATCCGCGCGCATCTGCGCGGTTGCGACCGCTGCAGCGACTTCGAGTCCGCGATCGGCCAGCGGCGCTCGGACCTCGCGGCGTTGGCCCCGCCGCTCGCGGTTCCGGCGGCTCTGGCGACGCTCCACGCCGTGCTCGGCAGCGGATCGGCGGCGGGAGGAGCCGCCGCCGTTGGCGCGGGCGCCGGTGCGGGTGCGATCGGCGGTGGGCTCGGTGCCGGCCTCGGCGGCGGGGCGGCCCTGAAGGCGGCGGTGGCCGTCGTCGCCACGGCCGCGGTCGCCGGAGGCGCGGCCGAGCTCTCCGGGGTGATCGACGTGACCGGGTCCTCGAAGCAGAAGAGCGCGCCTGCGACGACGCCCGCACAGCCGTCGGAGACCCCGGGCGGCGGCGCCGGCGAGGGCGCCGGCGGTTCGTCCGGCTCTGGGTCGGGCCCGGCCGGCTCGCAGGGACCGGGACGTTCCGGCAACGCCCAAGGTCGCGGCAACGGCCACGGACAGGGACACGGACACCCGGGTCGGGGCAACGGCGCTCCCGGCAACCACGGTCAGGCGACCGCGCCCGGGCAGTCGGCGTCACCCGGCAATTCGGGATCGGCGCCAGGCCAGACGACCTCGCCCGGCAACTCCGGCGTCGCTCCGGGCCAGGCGGGAACCACGCCGGGGCAGTCGGGAACCACGCCGGGGCAGTCGGGCTCGCAGGGCGCGAGCTCGAACGCGAGCGCGACCGGGCAGGCGCAATCGGGCGCCGCAGGCTCCAACGCCAGCGCCACCGGCCAGGCCAACGGTGGCGGCACGGCCACGGCCCCGGGCCAGACGCGGACCGAACCGGAGCAGAGCTACAGCCCCGGCAACTCGGCGAACGCCCCGGGCCACGACGAGCAGGGTCGATAGCCCCTTACTTTCGTGCCGCGCCCGCGTTTCTTGGGTAGTGCAAGGGATTAGGCACGGCAAGACGGGTAGGAGGATGAGATGAAGCACGGAATCCGACTCGGAGCCGCGGCGTTTGCCGGGGCAGGGATTATCGCCCTGCTTCCGGCGAGCGCGCTCGCGGCCAACGCCGACCTCGCCGTCGACAAGACGGACGGGCTGGACACGTACAGCCCGGCGGTGACGGTGGGCAGCGAGATCACCTACACGATCACCGTCACCAACGGCGGACCCGCCACCGCGAACGGGGTTGAGCTGGTCGACGATCTCGACAGCCAGACCGACCACGTCTCGTCGAACCCGAGCCAGGGCTCCTGCGCCGGGAACAAGAAGATCACCTGCAATCTCGGAACGATCGCCAACGGCGGGTCGGCGACCGTGACGATCAAGGTGACCGCGAAGAAGGCGGGCCAGGTCGTCAACAACGTGAGCGTGACCACGGTCGACACCGACCCGGTGAGCGCCAACAACACCGACACCGAGACCACAAACGTGGTCGAGCCGCCGCCGCCGCCGACCTGCTCGGGCCAGGACGCGGATTTCGTCGGGACCGAGAACGACGACACCCTGACCGGCACGGACAAGAAGGACGTCTTCGTCGCGCTCGGGGGCAACGACACGATCCTCGGGCTCGGCGCCAACGACATCATCTGCTCAGGGCCCGGCAACGACACGATCAAGGGGGCGGCCGGGACCGACAACGTTCGCGCCGGTGGCGGGGATGACCTCGTCAAGGGGGGTAGCGACGACGACACCCTGCGCGCCGGGGGCGGCAACGACACCGCCAAGGGCGGCAGCGGAAACGACAACCTGCGCGGCAAGGCCGGCGACGACAGCCTCGGCGGTGGCAGCGGCGACGACGACTTGCGTGGGGGAGGCGGGTCGGACAGCTGCAAGGGAGGTCCGGGGACGGACGTCAAGCGCAGCTGCTGACAAACGTCGCGGCCGGTCCCGTGCTGCCGGCTGCGACCACTCCGACGGGTAACGGGCGCTTCCACGGGCGCCCGTTGCCTTTGCGGTTTCAGCCGGTCGAGCTCAGGGCCGTGACGCGCTCACGACGCGACCGGAAGCCCGTGCCGAGCCACCGCGCGGTCGTAGTTCAGTCGCAGCATCGCGATCACGTCCTCGACGTCGCCGTCGCCGTCGATCGCCGCGCGCTCCGTAGCCCGGCTTGCCCGGGAACACGGGGTGGTAGTCGATCCGGCCCGCGTCGTAGAGCTGCTGCCAGACGGCCTTTGGGAAGCCGGCGTGGAAGGCGTGATCGCCGTGTAGATGGCCGATCTCGCGCTGGCCCAAACGCAGCGACAGCTCGCCGCGGCTGCCGTTCACCGCGTCAACGCCGGGCCACGAGGTGGCCTCGTCGATGATTCGTTCGCTGAACCTGGGTTGGTCGGTCATCGTCGCTCCTCGGTTCGTGGTGTGCTCGAAGCCGAGCTACAAGTTCAAGTGAACTTGAAGTCAAGCCGAATCTCTGGTTTCTTGCTGGGTGAACGATCTGCTGACGATCGGCGAGGTCTCGCGCCGCAGCGGCGTCGCCGCCTCGGCGCTTCGCTTCTACGAGGAGCGAGGGCTGATCGCCTCCGAGCGCGCCGGCTCGGGGCATCGGCGCTATCCGCGGCCGGTGCTGCGGCGGATCGCGTTCATCGTGTTCGCCCAGCGGATCGGCCTGACGCTCGACGAGATCGGTGACGAGCTCGCGAGGCTGCCGCCGGACCGGGCGCCGAACCGGCGTGATTGGTCGCGCCTCTCGTCGAAGTGGACGGCGCGGATCGACGAGCGGATCGCCGAGCTCGAGCGTCTGCGGCGAGGCCTCACCGAGTGCATCGGGTGCGGTTGCCTGTCGCTCGAGCGCTGCCGGCTCGCGAACCCGGGCGACCGGGCCGGTAGGCTCGGGCCGGGGCCGCGCTACTGGGTGGGCGACCGGCCCGGATGATAGGTTGCCCGGGTGACCGGGCAGAGGACCGCAGCGGTGGTCGGCGCCGGGATCGGCGGGCTCGCTGCCGCGACCGCGCTCGGCCGGGCAGGCTGGGATGTGACGGTGTACGAGCGAGCCGAGGCGCTGCGGCCGCTCGGCGCCGGTCTGTCGATCTGGCCGAACGGCGTCCGCGCCCTGCGGGCGCTCGGGCTCGGCGAGCTGGCCGAGCACGGCTCCTCGCGAGGGCGGCGCGCTGCGTCGCGCCGACGGCTCGGTGCTCGCCGAGTTCGCCCCGGAGCGATCGCCGAGCGCTACGGCGCGCCGCTCGTCGGACTGCACCGCGCCGACCTGCACGACGCCCTGGTCGCCGCCGCGGGTCCGGAGCATCTGCGCCTCGGCTCCGCTGTGGTCGCCGCGACGGGGGACGAGCTTCGACTCGCCGACGGCTCGAGCGTCAGCGCCGACCTGATCGTCGGCGCCGACGGGATCGACTCGACCGTCCGCGCCGCGGTGATCGCCGACGGCGAGCCCGCGACTCCGGGATCGTCGCCTTCCGCGGCGTCGCCGGCTTCGACGGCGAGGTTCCGGCCGGGGAGTGGTGGGGGGACGGCAGCATCGCCGGGCTGCTGCCGCTGCTCGGCGGGCGCGTGTACTGGTACGTCGCGTTCCGCGGCGAGCCGGAGCGCGGCGGAGCTCGAACGCCGCGTTGGCGGGTACGGGGCCGCCGGTCGGCGAGGTCGTCGCGGCGACCCCGCCGGCGCCGTGCTCGTCCATCGCCTCTACGACCGCAAGCCGATCGGCGGCTGGAGCAGCGGCGCGACGACGCTGCTCGGCGATGCCGCGCATCCGATGCTGCCCTTCCTCGGCCAGGGCGCCTGCGCGGCGCTCGAGGACGCGGTCGCGCTCGCCGGCGCCTTCGACCGCAACCCGAGGGTCGAGGACGCGCTGCCCGCCTACGAGCTCGCCCGCTACGCGCGTACGCCAAGCTGATCGAGGCTCGGCGCGCGCCGCGCGGGTGGCGCTGAGCGGCTCGCGCATCGGCCGCAGGGTCCGCAACGCGCTCGTCGCCGCGGACGCCGGCGTCGGTTCGCCTGCGCCAGCTCGACGGTGTGATCGGCCGCGACTGAACCGGGCTCAGCCCTTCGCCTGCCAGAAGGCGAGCTCGCCGCCGGCGGGCCCGCCGACGACGCTGCGCCAGCCGGCCGGGCCCTCGCGCGGCTCGAGCAGGACGGAGGCGCCGAGGCCGCGGGCGCGCTCGGTGGCCGCGGCGACGTCGGCGACGGCGACATAGGGCAGCCACAGCGGGCGCGGTGCCGCGCACTCGACGACACCGCCGCTGAGCCCGTCGCCGGGGTCGAGCGAGCGGTAGCTGCCCGCGTCCGTGCGGATTCGCTCCGTGCTCCAGCCGCAGAGGCGGGCGTAGAAGTCGCACGCGCCCGCAAGGTCGCGGGTGTGCAGTTCCAGGTGCACGACGGGATGCCCGGGCTTGGCCATCACTACTGAGACCGCGCGGAGGGCGGAAATTCATCGCCGTGGGCGATCCCTCTACCCTGCGGACATGGCCTCGACCGTCTCAGCGACCGAGGAACGGGACCTGCTCGAGCGCGCCCAGGCGGGCAGCGAGGACGCGTTCGCGCGTCTCGTCGAGCCCTACCGCGGCGAGCTTCACGCCCACTGCTATCGGATGCTGGGCTCGGTTCACGACGCCGAGGACGCGCTCCAGGAGACGCTGCTGCGCGCCTGGCGGGCCCTCGCCCGCTTCGAGGGCCGCAGCTCGCTGCGCTCGTGGCTGTACACGATCGCCACCAACACCTCGCTGAACGCGATCTCCAAGCGGCCGAAGCGGGTCCTGCCCGTCGACTACGGGCCGGCCGCCGACCCGCACGTAGGTCCCGGCGAGCCGCTCGTCGAGTCGGTCTGGGTCGAGCCCTACGCTGACGAGCAGCTCGGTCTCGAGGACGGCTACGCCGCGCCGGAGGCCCGCTACGAGCAGCGCGAGGGCGTCGAGCTGGCGTTCATCGCCGCGCTGCAGTTCCTCCCCGCGAATCAGCGCGCCGCGCTGGTCCTGCGCGAGGTGCTCGGCTTCTCGGCGAAGGAGTGCGCCGAGATGCTCGATACGAGCGTCGCCTCGGTCAACAGCGCCCTGCAGCGCGCCCGCAAGACCGTCGAGGACAAGCTTCCGGAGCGCACCCAGCAGGAGACGATCCGGACGATCGGCGACGAGCGGGTCCGCGAGCTGGTCCAGGAGTACGTCGACGCCTGGGTGGGCGGCGACATCGACGAGGTTGTCTCACGGCTGACCGAGGACGCGTGCTTCTCGATGCCGCCGATGAGCACCTGGTACGGCGGTCCCGGCAACCGCGAGGAGATCCGCACCTTCATCGGGAACTGGGCGATGGTTCCGGACTGGGTCTGGAAGGCGGTCATCACACAATCGAACGGGCAGCCGGCGGCCGCCTTCTACACCTGGGACGAGGACGCAGGCGCCTTCCTGCCGTTCGCGCTGAACATCTTCACCCTCGACGGCGAGCGGATGAGCGACGTGACGTGCTACATCGTTCGCTCGATCGAGGACCCCTCGCGTGAGCGGATGATCCGCATGCCGGAGAACGCGATGGACGCCTCCAGGCTGGCCGCGGCGTTCGGAAACTTCGACCTGCCGGAGCGCCTCGACTGAAGCCGGTCCGGGTCGGCTGCTCGGGCTGGGTCTATCGCGACTGGCGCGGGACGTTCTACCCGGAGAAGCTGCCGCAGCGCGAGTGGCTTTCGCTACTACGCGCGGCGGTTCGACACCGTCGAGATCAACAACACCTTCTATCGCCTGCCGTCCGAGAGCGCCGTCGCGGGCTGGGTCGAGCAGACCCCGCGCGACTTCTGCTTCGCGGTCAAGGCGAGCCGCTACATCACCCACGTCAAGCGCCTCAAGGAGCCGGAGAAGTACGTCGAGCGGTTCTGCGACACGATCCGGCCGCTGACCGAGGCGCGGCGGCTGTCGGTGATCCTCTGGCAGCTGCCGCCGACCTTCAAGCGCGACGACGAGCGCCTCGCCGCCGCCCTGAAGGCGATCACCGACCGGGCGCCCGGGGCGCCACGCCGTGGAGTTCCGCCATCCGAGCTGGTTCGACGCCGACGTCTACGCGCTCCTGCGCGAGCGCAACGCCGCGCTCGTGATCGTCGACTCGCCCGAGTACCCGTTCGCCAAGCGCGAGCTGACCGCGGACTGGTCCTACGTGCGCCTGCACCGCGGCGGCCGCAAGACCAGCGGCCGCTACACGAAGGCCGAGCTTGCAGACCTGGAAACGGCGGATCGCGGCCTGGCGGGCGAACACCGAGGTGCTCGCCTACTTCAACAACGACTGGGAGGCGTTCGCGGTCGACAACGCCACGGCACTGAGCGACGGCCTCAGCCGATGACGGCGCGCCGACAGGGCGGCGCCCGATTGTTTCCCGGCCGCCGTAGTGGGCAGAATTCGCGCATGCAGACGGTGCCCGCTAAGGCCGCCTCGCGCCCGCTCGCCTTCGACGCTCTGGTCGAACGCTACGACCCGGAAGTGATCGACCTCGTCGACGGCCCGGCCCGGATCCGGCTCGAGAGTCCCGGTGGCAGCTGGGATGCGGCCCTCCTCGACGGTCGCGCGCACCTCGGGCCGGCGGAGGGTCGGCCCGACGCCCTGATCTCGGCGACCGACGAGGCCTGGCGGCGGGTCGCCCTCGACCTCGGCGGGGGGCTGGCCGCGTTCAGAGCCCGGGAGCTGCGGATCCGGCACAACCTCCACCTCGGGATCGGCTTCCTCGCGGCGACCAGCGGCGATCGGGCCCCGGGCCGGCTGCGCTTCGACTCCGTCTCGACCGCCCACGGGCGAATCTCGGTCATGCAGGCCGGGCGCGGCCGACCGCTCCTGTGCATCCCAGGCCTCGGCGGGACGAAGGCCTCGTTCCTGACCACGGTGGCCGCGCTGGCGCCCGAGCGCCGGGTGATCGCGATCGACCTACCCGGCTTCGGCGACTCGGAGAAGCCGCTCGGCGGCCGCTACGACTCGGCGTGGTTCGCCGAGGCGGTGCTCGGCGTCCTGGACGAGCTCGGTCACGAGCGGGCCGACCTGATCGGCAACAGCATGGGCGGGCGGGTCGCGCTCGAGGTCGCGCTCTGTGCCCCGGAGCGCGTCCGCAGGGTCGTCCTGCTCAGCCCGGCGATGGCGTGGCTGCGCCGCGATCCCGCGCTCGACCGGTTGCTCGCGCTCCCGGTGTCCTGGCTGGGGCTCGTCCAGCCCGCGCCCCGGGCAGTGGTCGAGCCGATCGTTCGCCGGCTGGTCCGCAGCGGAGGCAGCGGCTGGGTTGCCGCGGGCGTCGACGAGTTCCTACGCTCCTACTGCACGGCCGCCGGCCGCTTCGCCTTCTACGAGTCGGCGCGCAACATCGTGCGCGACGAGCCGAACGGCGAGAACGGGTTCTGGAAGCGCCTGGAGGCGCTCTCACCGGAGGCGATGTTCGTCTGGGGACGGCGCGACAACCTCGTCCCGATCGCGTTCATGAAGCACGTCGAGCGGGCGCTGCCCGCGGCTCGCCACCTGGAGCTCGATTGCGGCCACGTGCCCCAGCTCGAGGCCCCCGCGCGGACTCACGCGGCGGTTTCCGAGTTCCTCACGTAGCTAGACGTCGACCTTCGCCTTCCTCTTGGCGCTCGTCGAAGCCGAGTTCACGTCGGTCGCCGTCGCCTTCGTCTTCACCTTCACGTGGTCGAGGCCGGCGCCCCTCACGCGATTGATCACGCGCTGAGGCACGTCGACGGTGATCGACGTCTCCTGGACGGTGTCGACCCGCGAGTCGAACTCCGCGATCGCGCTCTTGTCGAAGTCGAGCCGCTTGGCGAGCTTGTCCGAGAGCTTGAGCTTGCCGCTCACCTGGCAGGGCGGCTCCGAGCAGCTGACCTTGATCACCACTGAGTGACCGTCGCCGCGATCGGGCAGCGTGATCACCGGCGCGCGCGGCGCGCGCACCTCGATCGCCTGCGTCGCCGTGCCGGCGCCGCCGCGGAAGTCGTTGACCGACACCCTCGCCGTGAAGGTGCCCTCGTTCGCGAAGACGAAATCGGTCGTCGGCCCCTGGGTGCTCCGGTCCGTCGTCCCGTCGCCGTCGAAGTCCCAGTCGTAGCCGGTGATCCTCGAATCGGGGTCGGCGAACGACGAGGCGTCGAAGTGGACCGTCTCCCCGGGCCGGGCCCGCGTCTTGTCGATCGCCAAGCTGCCGGCCGGGAGGGTGTTCGGCGCCCCGCCGAGGATCACGAACTCCGACAGGTCGATGAAGTCGGTGCCCGAGCAGGGATTGGGATCGCACGCCGGGTCGACGCGCAGCGGACTCAGCAGCGTGATGCGAATGAACCGGACCTCGGCCCCGGTGGTGCCGGTGGGATGGAGCTCGTTCAGCAGCCCGATGTTCGCGTCGGTGAACTCGTTCGGACCGGTTCCGTCGTAGGCGAGCTGGTAGCTCGTCCCGTCGGCAGAGGTTTCGATGCTGAACTCGCGCGTGGTCGCCGAGGGGCCGTCGCCGCAGGTCGCTGAGGGATCGACCAGGAACGAGGTCACGTCGATCGTCTCCGGCAGCTGCAGGACCACCGTCGGGGGTCCTGCGTGCGGGTTGCCCGGGTCGTCGCTGTTCGGGTTGAACGGCGACCAGCCTGTCCCCTGTGATTGGTCGAAGGCCTGGGCGGCACCGCACCCGAACGGCGCACCGGTGTCGTCGCTGACCGACTCGACCGTCGCGCCGCCGCTGAGCGCCGCCCAGTCACGGCGCATCGAGGCGTCGCGCTGGGTGGTCTCGTCGCCGGTCACGGAGACGTTGCGCGCGACGACGGGATCGTAGCCCGCGCCCGGGAAGAAGGCGAGCTTCGGGTAGTTGCCGGCCGGGACGCCCTCGATCGTGTAGCGGCCCTGGGCGTCGGTTACGTCGACCAGGTAGTCGCCGAACGCCGGATCGGTCGAGTGGCCGCCGAACCCGACGCGGACGCCGGCGAGCGGCAGGCCCGAGTTGTCGTCGCTGACCACTCCGGTCACCGTGCCCTGCGGCCCGTCCGCATCCGGTGGCGGCGAGAAGTCCTCTGCCGGACGCGTGTCGGAGCCATCGGTGGCGGCGGCGAAGTAGCCCATGCCGCGCTTGCGGAACACGTCCCAGATCAGCTCGTGGAGGAACGCGCCGAAGTCGATCTGGTCGGCGGCGAGGATCGCGTTGCGCATGTCGAGCATCGTCGGCTCAGGGGGCGAGAGCCGCATCCCGTCCGAGACCAGGATCTCGGCCAGCTGGGATGCCAGCACGTCATCGCCGAACCTGATCTCCAGCGCCTCGCGCAGATCCCAGAGCGTCTCGGCCCAGATCTCGCCGTCGGCGTGGACCTCGGGCAGCCCGAAGACGTGGCCGAAGTCGCCGAGGGTGTAGCCGCCGACCCCGGTCTCGGCGCCGCCGGGGCAGGCTGTGTCGACCACGTCGGCCGGGCAGTCGAGCGCCTGCGTGCGAAGCGCGCCCGGGTCGAGATCGGTGTACTCGCCGATGTCGATCTCACCCGGATCGCCGATCGTGTTCGTCTTCAGTCCGTCGAGGACCTGCAGGTCGGACGCAAACCAATCGCTCCAGGCCTCGCCCATGGCGCCTGCGTGCGCAGTGTTCAGCGCGCCCGAGCCGTCGGCGTTGGTCACGAGGCGGTTGGAGAGTCCGTGCGTGTACTCGTGCCAGACGACGCCGGAGTCATCGCCACCGTTCACGTTGCGGAAGTCGGCCACGAACGGGTCGCCGCTGTCCTCGAACAGGTACATCTGCATCCTCGGGGGGATCCCGTCGGGCGGGGTGCTCATGTTGGCGTTGTTGGAGTGGTTCACGTCCGGTCCGCCACCCGGCCCGGCGGCGGCGCCGTCGTCGGCGTTCACCAAAACCGGGTCGTCGCCGCCGGTCCCGCCGACCTCGAAGTTGCCCCACTCGTCGGTGAACAGGACGTCGGGGCCGGCGAGGTGGTCGTGGAAACGCGAGACGAGATAGAACGCCTGCACGGCGTCCTGCTCGCGGTTGGTCTGCCACGAGGTGCGGACCGCCGGATTCCACGCGCACTGGTTCGGGGCCGCGCAATCGGGGTTGCCGGGGGTGAACGGCGTGAACGGATACAGGAAGTCGCTGCCACCGCTCGGCGGCACCTCCTCGGCCGGATCGGCGACGTCGTCGTCGTCGAGGTCCGACCAGGTGCGCGCCCACGAGCCATCGAGGGTCGTGGCGCCCGGGTTGAGCCCGTAGTCCTCGAGGTCGACCGTGACCGGTGGCGCCGCGCCGGGATGGTTCTCATACACGTCCGCGTTGGCGACGTCCTTGACCAGATTCGCGCGGTAGAGGACCGCGCCGCTGCCGGCGTCGACGACCGCGTCGTAAAGCGCCGTGGAGGAGGCGTGCAGGGTGACGTGCCAGCCCAGCTGCATCCGCTGGCCCGCGCCGAACAGCACGAGGCGGGCGAAGTCGCCGCCGGCGAACGTCGTCGTCTGGCGCCTGCCGGCCGGTCCGGAACGGACCTCGGGGGACCGCTGCGAGCCGACGCTTCGCGCCAGCGCGGCGAGCGCGTCGGCGCCGGAGAGCCGCGGCTCGGTGGTGGCGACCGAGGGATCGTGAACCGGAGACCCGCCGACCGAGTAGACGCGTCCTGCGGCGTCGAGCGCGAGGCGGACGTCGTTGTCGAAAGCCGGGATCCCATCGACGAGCTGGCGGAAGCGCACCACGGTCAGCCCGCGAGTTGTGCTTGCGTGCTGGTAGAGGTCGAGCGCAGCCAGGTCGGCCTCCGAGAGGCCGAGCATGACGCGGTTGTCGCGCAGGTAGTCGGTCGCCGCCGCCACGGCGCCGCGGTCGCTCGGGCCCGACAGCGCCCCGTCGGTGCGGATGAGCTGGCGCGGGGTCCCGGTCAGCGGGTCGACCGTCAGCGACGCCTCGGGGCCGAGCGCCTCGAGCGCGGCAGAGCGGGCTTCCCTGGTCCGCTCGCTGACGCGCACGCCGCGCGCCAGGCCGGTCGATGGCCGCACGTCCGCCCGCGCCTGCGCGCGGGAGTCGTAGAAGGGAAGCGCGCCGCTCGAGCCCTCACCGCCGTCGCCGACCGCGATCGCCGTCGCCGGCAATGCGAGCAGAAGTCCCGTGACGACCGCAAGCCCCAGTACGTGCCTCATCCCAACTCCTCCCGCTCCATGTGCCCGGTGCGTCGAGAGCATTTCACGATCCCGACGCTGCCGCCCGCTGCTGGTCAGTGGCAGGCGGCGCTGCCGGCGTCGGTGAAGGCGCCCCCTGCCTCGGGGAGGAATCGCCAGTCGTAGCCGTCGGGGTGGAGCGCCAGCTTCAGGACGCCGAAGGTGTTCGTGTTCACCGCGACGCTGTTCGCCTGCAGCGTCCGGATGGGGTGGTGGTCCTGCCCACCCGTGCCGACGATGAACTGGCGGATCCCGCGGGCTGCATCGAATCCGCCGGTGGGGGTCTGGGGGGCGAAGCGCTCGTACACGTGAGAGTGGGCGTTCAGCACGACGTCCGCTCCCGCGTCGTAGAGGGCCTGCCAGATCTCCCGCATCTCGATCGCGTTGCCGGTATAGCCGGAGCTGAAGAGCGCCCGGTGCCAGTAGGCCAGCGTGCAGGGCGTCTGGTGGGCGGCCAGATCCGCCCGCAGCCACTGCTCCTGGGGGGAGCCGGCTCCGCAACCGCCGACCGCGGCGCACTCGGAGTTCAGTGCGATCACGTGCCAGCTGCCCACGTCATAGCTGTAGTAGCCCTTGTCGCGGTCGCCGGCCGGGCCGCTGAAGGCACCGGTGCCGTTGAAGTAGTCGTAATAGCCCGCGGCGCCAGGCGACTCGTAGTCGTGATTGCCCGCGACCGGATGGCTGATCGCCTTCACGCGCCCCCAGCTCGACTCGTAGGGGCCTTGGTACTCGGAGAGGGCGCCCGTCCAGTGCTGGCCATCGCCCAGGGGAAGCACTGCCGCAAGGTTCGCGTCGACGAGCAGGTCCGACGTGTAACGCTGGCGACAGGCCGTGGCGGTGCCGAGCCCGCCGTTGAACGCCTCCTCCGACTCGGAGCATGCGATGTTCCCCGCGGTGGCGATCACGGGATCCGAGCCCGCGCGGTAGTGCTCCGTCACCTGGGAGGGCGTGAGCGCCCCCGCGTACACCGCGACCTCGTCGAGGCCGCCCCGGAGGAAGGCCGTTGCCGAGCTCTGGCCGATCACGAGCGACCGCGTGTTGTCGACCATCGTCTCGTTGCTCACCGGGCCCGTCACGTCGACCCCGTCGACGTAGAGGTGCACGCTGGCACCGGCCTTGGTGGCCACCACGTGATGCCACCGGGTGGTGTCCGCGATGCCGGTGGTCGACGTCGCGACATCGCCGAAGTTCGACCGGCGGAGCACGAGTCGACTCCTCGGATCGAACATGAGCGCCCACGAGCCGGTCTGCTTGGAGGCGATCACCTGGTTGTTCCGGCCGTAGAGCGAGCCGCGCTTGACCCAGGCCTCGACGCTGAAGGAGTCTCCGAGCGACAACGAAGGGCCGTCCGGAACGCTGACGTAACCCGTGGAGCCGTCGAAGCCGGCCGCGGTGTCCTGGTCCCCCGCCAGGCCGCCGGCCGATCCGAGCGCGAAGCCGCCCCGGTAGACGCCGTCGTTGCGGCCCGTCACCTCGCAGGCGACGGTGCCGCCGAGCTCGCCCAGGCGCCAGTAGCCCGCGAGACCCGGCGTGGTCGAGATCAAGCTCTGGTAACTCGAGCCACCGGTTCCGCACCGGGGCTCGGGCGCGGGCGCCCCGACGGGGGCGACCGTCACCAGGTTCGAGGACGCGCTCACGCCGATGGCGTTGTAGGCCCTGATCGCATAGGTGTACCCGCGCCCGTTCGTCACCGCGTCGTCGCGGTAGGTGAGGGTTGCGGCCGACGTGGTCGCGATCTTGCGCCAGATGCCGTCGGACGTGCGCCGCCAGACGTAGTAGCCCACGGGATCGCGACTGCTTGCGCCCCAGGTGAGGTCGACCACGCCGGCACCCGCCACCGCGACCAGGTTCTTCGGCGTGCCCGGCACCGTCGGCTGCACCTGGGCCGGCGCGGGGCCGGGTGCGGTGAGCGCAAGGACCAGCGCCGCGCCGAGCGCCGCGCCGAAGCCCCGTCCGCGGGCACCTATCACCCTGTCGCACCGTGCGCGCACCCGCCTGACCTCCTTGTCCCGGGCGTCCGCCGGATGATGCAGGCAGGCAGGGGGAAAGGCAATCGGACGAACGTCCAGTTGACTTTTGGCTGCCGCCCGGACTAGGGTCGCATGCAAAGGCGCCACGGACGGCGCCGGCGAGGGAGGTACCCCATGGATCGGGAATCGGAGCGATGATCCGGGCGATCGTCGGGTGGAGCCTTCGGTTCCGGCTGCTCGTCGTCGGCATCGCCGCCGGCGTGATGGCGGTCGGCATCGCTCAGCTTCGCGACGCCCCGGTCGACGTCCTTCCCGAGTTCACGCCGCCCTACGTCGAGATCCAGACCGAATCGCTGGGGCTCTCGGCCGAGGAGGTCGAGCAGTTCATCACCGTTCCGCTCGAGGCGAACCTGCTGAACGGCGTCGAGGGGGTGGAGGACATCCGCTCCCAGTCGGTCCCCGGCCTGTCGTCGATCGTGCTCGTGTTCGAGCCCGGGTCCGACCTCTACACCGGGCGGGCGCTCACGCAGGAGCGCCTGACGCAGGTCGGTGCCGCCGCGGCCCCGAACGTGTCGCAGCCGCCGTTGATGCTCCCGCCGCTGTCGTCGTCCAGTCGCGTGCTGATGATCGGGCTCACCTCGGAGGAGCTCTCCGGGATCGAGCAGTCGGTGCTCGCGCGCTGGACGGTGAGGCCGCGCCTGATGGGCGTCCCCGGCGTGGCGAACGTGGCCATCTGGGGCCTGCGCGAACAGCAGCTCCAGGTGCAGGTCGACCCCGAACACCTGCGTGACCAGAACGTCACGCTGAACCGGGTCGTCGAGACCGTGGGGAACGCGCAGGTCGCGTCGCCGCTGAGCTTCCTCCAGGCGTCGACCCCCGGGACCGGGGGGTTCATCGAGACCCCGCAACAGCGGCTCCAGGTCCGCAACGTGTTCGACAAGATCTCGACCCCCAAGGGCCTGGGCAGGGTTCCGGTCGAGGGGACCGGCGGCAGCCTGCGCCTGCGAGACGTCGCCACCGTCGTCGAGAGCCACCAGCCGCTGATCGGCGACGCGGTCGTCGACGACGGCAAGGGCCTCGTGCTGGCGGTGGAGAAGTTCCCGGGCGCGAACACGCTCGAGGTGACGAAGGGGGTCGAGGAGGCGCTCGATCAGCTGCGGCTCGACGACTCCGGCGTCCAGACGGACACCTCCGCCTTCCGGCCGGCGAGCTTCATCGCGAGCGCGATCGACAACCTCACGCTCGCGCTCGTGATCGCCGGCGGGCTCCTGGTGCTGATCCTCGCCGCCTTCCTCTTCCAGTGGCGCGCGGTGGCGATCAGCCTCGTGACGATCCCGGTGTCGCTGATCGCCGCGGCGCTCGTGCTGGACGCCCTCGGCGAGACCTTCAACGCGATCTCCTTCGCCGGCCTCGCGGTTGCGATCGCGGTCGTGATCGACGACGCCGTCGTCAGCAGCGAGAACGTCCTGCGGCGGCTGCGCCAGCGGCGCGAGGCCGGAACCGGCGGCTCGACCGCGGCCGTCGTGCTCGAGGCCTCGTCCGAGGTGCGCAGCCCCCTGGCGTACGCGACCGCGATCGCGCTGCTCGCGATCGTGCCGGTCGCCGTCATGGCCGGGCGGCCGGGGGCGTTCTTCGAGCCGATCGTGCTCGCCTACGCGCTCGCCATCGCCGCGGCGATGGTGGTCGCGCTCACGCTCACGCCGGCGCTGACCCTGCTCCTGGCCAGGGGATCGCTCGGCCACGGCGCGTCTCCGCTGTTGCAGCGACTCACCCCTCGCTACGACGGCGCGCTGTCCCGGTTCATCGGCCGCCCGCGAACGGCGCTGATCGCGGCCGGTCTGTGCCTGGCCGCCGGCATCGCGGCGCTGCCGATGCTCGGCACGTCGTTGGTGCCGTCGTTCAACGACAGGGACGTGCTGGTCCAGCTGGAGAGCGAGCCCGGGACCTCCAATCCGCGGATGACCCGGATCGCAACCCAGGTCAGCCGCGAGTTGCGCGCGATTCCCGGCGTCGACGACGCCGAAGCGCTCGTCGGGCGCGCGGTAACCGGCGATCGGATCTCCGACGTCCACTCGAGCGAGATCTGGGTCGGGATCGACTCAGACGCCGACTACGACGCGACGAGGGCGTCGATCGACGACGCGGTCGGCGACGTGCCCGGAGTCGCTCGCCAGGTCGTGACCTACTCGACCCAGCAGATCCGGGACGTCGGCGGCCTGGGGGAGGGCGGCAACCCGGTCCAGGGCAACGACCTGAACGTGCTGACGGGGTTCGACCGGCCGCTCGTGACGCGCGTCTACGGACAGAACCTCGATGTCCTGCGCGGCGAGGCGAACAAGGTGCGGCAGCTCATGGCCGGGGTCGACGGAGTCGTCGAGCCGAGAATCGAACAACCTCGCGCGCAGCGTGCGATCGAGATTGAGGTCGACCTCGACAAGGCGCGCGCCTTCGGGATCAAGCCGGGCGACGTGCGCCGGGCCGAGGCGATCCTCGTCCAGGGGATCCACGTGGGCAGCATCTTCGAGGACCAGAAGGTCTTCGAGGTTCTCGTGCAGGGCCCGCCCGAGGCTCGCAACAGCGTCGCGAACGTCCGCAACCTGCTGCTCGACCGCCCCGACGGCGGTCACGTGCGTTTGGGTCAGATCGCCGACGTCCGGGTCGCGCCGACGCCCGAGGTGATCGAGCGTGACGCCGTCTCGCGTCACCTCGATGTCACGGCGGACGTCAGCGGGCGGAGCCTCGACGACGTAGCCGACGAGGTCGAGGATCGGCTCGCGAACGTCAGCTTCCCGCTCGAGTACCACGCGGCGGTGCTCACGCAGACCACGAGCGACGAGATCGGCGCCACGACCATGCTCGCCTTCGCGATCGCCGCCGCGATCGCGGCCTTCCTGCTCCTCCAGGCGGCCCTCGGCAGCTGGCGTTTGGCGGCCGCCGCCTTCCTGACCCTGCCGATCGCACTGGTGGGCGGGGCCCTTGCGGTGTTGATCGACGGGGGCGAGGTCTCGCTGGGCTCGCTGATCGGCTTCCTGGCCCTGCTCGGAATCGCGGCCCGCAACGCCGTGATGCTGATCCGCCACCCGCAGGATCTCGACGCCAGGGACAGGGAGAGCTTCAACCGCGCTCTCATCCAACCCGTGGCACGGGAGCGGCTCGCGCCGGTGCTGACGACAGCGGCGGCGATCGCGGCGGTGATGCTGCCGTTCGTGGTCATGGGCGACATCCCGGGGCTCGAGATCGTCAACCCGATGGCGGTCGTCGTCCTCGGCGGTCTCGTCTCATCGACCTTCCTGGCCCTGTTCGTGCTGCCCGCCGTGTACCTGCGCTTCGGGGCCGGCCCCCCGCGCGAGCAGGAGCCGCCCGGTCGGCCGGCGATGCCGGCCGACCCGTGGGCGGGCCAGGTTCGCACTGGCCGGTTCGAGCCCCAGCCGGAGGCGGAGCGTGAGGACCTGGTGCTCCGCCAATGGTCCGATGGAACCTAGGACCGCAACTGCGGTTGTCGCAGCGCTCCTGGCCGTGCTCTCGGTTTCGGCCTGCAAGGAGCTTGAGACGGAGACGGTGGCCGGGTACGAGCCCTCCCACATCGAGCCGATCAAAGGCTCCGACGACCTGAAGCGGGTGACGTTCACCAAGGAGGGCGCGCGGCGGACGGGTCTGAAGACGACGCCCGTTCGGCGGAACGGGGAGCACACGGTCGTGCCCTACGGCGCGCTGATCTACGACCCGGAGGGCAAGATCTACGTCTACGCCAGCCCGGAACCCCTGTCGTTCGTGCGGAAGGAGATCGACCTCGACCGCATCGTGGGAGACCGGGTCTTCCTCACGGACGGCCCGCCCGTCGGCACCGAGGTCGTCACGGTGGGGACGGCGGAGGTCTACGGCACCGAGCTCGAGGTGGCCAGCCATTGACCGCTCGCGTGGGTAGTCGCTAGTGCGCTGGATCGTCTCCAGGAGCCTGCGGTTCAGGTGGCTCGTCCTGTTCGCCGCCCTCGCCACCATGGTGTTCGGGGCAGCCCAGATCCCCAGTGCCGAGGTCGACGTCTTCCCCGAGTTCGCGCCGCCGCGCGTGGAGATCCAGACGGTGGCACTCGGGAACTCCTCGAACGAGGTCGAGGAGCTGATCACGATCCCGATCGAGGAGCAGCTCCTGGGCCTCCCCGGCCTCGAGGAACTGCGCTCCAAGTCGGTGGCGCAGCTCTCGTCAATCGAGCTCATCTTCGAGCGCGGGACCGACGAGGTGCTGGCCAGGCAGCTCGTCCAGGAGCGCATCGCCCAGGTCACGCCCACGCTCCCGAGCTGGTCGGCCCCGCCGTGGATGATGCCCCGGCTCTCGGCGACCAGCCGGATCCTGAAGATCGGGCTCTCCTCCGACGATCTGAACCTGATCGAGCTGTCGACGGTCGCCCATTGGAAGATCCGCCAGCACCTGCTGCGGGTGCCCGGCGTGGCGCAGGTCGCGATCTGGGGAGAGCGGCGCGAGCAGACTCACATCCAGGTCGATCCTGAGAGGCTGGCCGCGTACGGCATCCCGCTCGATCGCGTGATGAAGGTTGGCGCGGACTCCCTGGACGCCGGCGTCCTCCAGTTCTCCAAGAGCTTCGTGGCCGGCAGCGGGGGGTTCGTCGAGAGCGACGGACAGCGGCTGAACATCCGTCACGTGCAGCCGGTCGCGGGGCCGTCGCAGCTCGCCAAGGTGCCGATCGAGACGGAGCAGGGCGACACGGTGCGCCTCGCGGAAGTCGCCAACGTGGTCACCGACCACGACCCGCTCTGGGGCGACGCGGTCATCAACGACGGGCCCGGCCTGATGCTGATCGTCCAGAAGTTCCCCGGAGCGAACACGATGGAGGTCACGCGCGGGGTCGAGCGCGCGATCGACGAGATGCGCCCCGGCCTTCCGGGGATCGAGATCGACACCACGATCTTCCGGCCCGCCACGTTCATCGAGCAGTCGATCGACAACCTGTCGATCGCGCTCATCCTCGGCATGGCGCTGGTCAGCCTGATCATCGTCCTCTTCCTGTTCGAGTGGCGAACCGCCTTCATCAGCCTGATCGCGATCCCGCTGTCGCTGATCGCGGCGGTGCTCGTGCTCGATCTGCGCGACGTGACCATCAACGTGATGGTCCTGGCCGGGCTGGTGGTCGCGATCGGGGTGGTGGTCGACGACGCGATCATCGACGTGGAGAACATCGTGCGGCGCCTGCGGCAGGCCCGCGCGCAGGGAAGCGAGAAGTCGACGTTCGCGATCGTGCTCGACGCCTCGGTCGAGGTCCGCAGCGCGATCACCTACGCGACGGTGATCAACGTCGTCGCGATCGTGCCGGTCTTCTTCCTCCAGGGCCTGTCCGGCTCGTTCTTCCAGCCGCTCGTCCTCTCCTATGGCCTCGCGGTGCTCGTCTCGATGCTGGTCGCGCTGACCGTCACGCCGGCGCTCTGCCTGATGCTCCTGTCGCGGGGCCGGTACCGCGCCGGCGAGTCCCCGCTCCTGCGGGCGCTGAAGCGCGGGTACGGTGCGATCCTCGAGCGGATCGTCTACAGACCGAGCCCGGCGGTCCTCACCGCGGCCGCCTGCGCGCTCGCCGGCCTCCTCATCTATCCGACGCTCGGCAACCAGCTGCTCCCCAACTTCAAGGAGCGGGATTTCCTGATGCACTGGCTCACCGAGCCGAGCACGTCCGCGCCGGAGGAGACGCGGATCTCCACTCGCGCCTGCAGGGACCTGCGGGAGATCCCCGGGGTCCGCAACTGCGGCTCCCACATCGGGCAGGCCCTGCTCGCCGACGAGGTCTACGGCGTGTATTTCGGCGAGAACTGGATCAGCGTCAGCGAGGACGTCGACTACGACGAGACCCTCGCCGCCGTGCAGAGGACCGTCGAGGGCTACCCGGGCCTGTACCGGGACGTCCAGACCTACCTGCGCGAGCGGATCAAGGAGGTGCTGACGGGCACGAGCGAGTCGATCGTCGTGCGCATCTTCGGCCCCAATCTGGATGTCCTGCGCGAGAAGGCCGACGAGGTCGCGGAGGCGATCTCCGACGTACCGGGCGCGATCGATGTGGCGCCGGCGTTCCAGGACGAGCTGCCGCACGTCGAGGTGGAGCTCGACCTTGCCGCGGCGCAGCGGCATGGCCTTCGGCCTGGCGACATCCGGCGGCAGTCGTCAGCGCTGCTGGCGACCGAAGAGGTCAGCGACATGTACGCCGAGGGCAAGGTGTACGACGTGCGCGTCTACAGCGTCCCCGAGGCGCGCGACAGCGTCACCGACGTCGAGGCCCTACCGATCGATACACCCAGCGGCGACCAGGTTCGGCTCGACGAGGTCGCGGACGTGCGGATCGCACCGACCCCGAACGCGATCGAGCGGGAGCTTCGGTCGCGCCGGATCGACGTCGGCGCGAACGTCGAGGGGCGGGATCTCGCCGCCGTGGTCGCCGAGGTCGAGGAGCGGCTCGCGGAGGTCGAGTTCCCGCCGGAGTACCACGCCGAGGTGCTGGGGGAGTCCACGGAGCTGAACGCCGCCCAGGACCGCCTGATGCTGTTCGGGATCGGGGCGGCGATCGCGATCTTCCTCATGCTGCAGGCCGCCTTCGGGAGCCTGCGCCTGGCGGCCCTGACCTTCCTGCTCCTGCCGATGGCGCTCGTCGGCGGAGTGCTCGCGGTCTGGCTGGGCGACGGCGTGCTGTCGCTCGGCTCGCTGGTCGGCTTCCTCACCGTGTTCGGCATCGCAGCACGCAACGGGATCCTGATGGTCAGCCACTTCCAGCATCTCGAGCGTTACGAGGGCGAGCCGTTCGGCCCGGAGCTCGTCCTGCGCGGGGCGAAGGAGCGGCTTGCGCCGATCATGATGACCGCGCTGGCGACCGGCCTGGCGCTCGTGCCGCTGGCGGTCGCCGGGAGCATCCCGGGTCACGAGATCGAGCATCCGATGGCGATCGTGATCCTCGGGGGCCTGATCACCTCCACCTTCCTCAACCTGTTCGTGCTGCCGACCCTGTACCTGCGGTTCGGCGAGGGAGCGAGCGTGCGCCCGCAGGTCTAGCCTTGCCTCGGTGGCCAGGCGCCAAGAGGCCCTCGACAACATCCTGAGGTCCGCCGCCGCGCTCGGCGTGGAGATGGACGAGGCGGAGGCGCTCCAATGGCTGGCCTCCATGGCCGCCCAGCACGGGGAGGCCGACGATGTCGAGGTCCAGGTCTCAACCGGGGTGTACGGCCATCGGGTGGCGATGATGGACTTCAGCCCCACGGAGCTGGACCGGTTCCGCGCGGTCGGCGAGATCGTCGGCCTGAAGGACCGCCCGGGCGAGGTCGAAACTGCGCTGGCCCTCTCGGGGTCGGCCGCGCAGTCGAAGATCCAGACCTACCCGGGCGACTGCGATTACTTCGAGCGGGTCAACATCCATGCCCCGACGCGCGATGAGGCGTGCCGGATCCTGGCCGAGATCATGCGGGAGAAGGTGCTCGCGACCGCCAGCGGCCCGACCCAACGCTTCATCCAGGCGAGGCTCGGCAGCTATCCGACGGACGTCGTCCGCGGCGACGAGACGCTCGCCGCTGGATCGTCGATCACCTGGACGCTTGAGGAGGTACGCGAGGGCAAGGTCACGGGCAGCCTGCCCGGCGGCTCGCACTGGGAGCGGTCCTGGGACGACGCGGCGCAGCGACCCGGCTGGTGCAAGCTCGACTGGATCGTGGCCGACCCGGTTCGGAGCACGCTGGCGAATGCGAGCAACATGCTCGACGCGACCTGGGAGGCCCCCGACCGGACGATCACCCCGCTCGACGACTACCTGGACAGCTACTTCCAGGAGGTCTATCTGGACGCCGACTCCCTGCCGGTGTTCGCCAAGCTGGCTCGGCATGTGCTTCCGGACGCACTGGACGACTACGCGGAGCAGCTCGACCGCCAGATCTACGAGTACACCGTCGAGAAGCCGAACTACGGCAAGGCCGCCAAGCGCATGTACAACCTGTTCCGCCTCACGGGCCGTTACGAGGAGGCCGCATATCTGCGCGAGCTCTTCGACGAGAAGGCCGGGGCGCTGTACCAGGTTGCGGCGCTGATTCGCAGCCTCGACGAGGCCTCCGGGCCCGGGTCGGACATCTCCCGTGACGCGTTGCGCAACCAGACCGACGAGCTGATCGTGACGACCACCGACGCACTGGAGGGCGAGGGGGAGTCCTTGATCCTTCGACACCTCCTCCAGGTGAAGGCGGCGCTCGACGGTGGGGAGGACCCGGCCGGCCGCAGCGGCGTGGTCGCGGACGCCATCCATGCGGTCTCCGATGAAGTCAACGAGTACTTCAAGGCCCGCATGATGGGTATGGAGGGGATCCGCGCCTATCTGGAGGCGCTCGAGCGCAGCGGACCCGCCTGAGTAGGATGGCCCCGGTGGCCGAGGTTCGTCCGGATCTCTACGTCTCCGCCGACGTCGAAACGGACGGGCCGATTCCCGGCGAGTTCTCGATGCTGTCGTTCGCCTTCTGCCTCGCGAGCCGTTTCGACGGCTCCGCGTTCGAGGTCTTCGAGCCGGGTCCGAAGACGACGTTCTACGCCGAGCTGAAGCCGATCTCGGACCGGTTCGAGCCGGCGGCGCTCGAGGTGAACCGCCTGGACCGCGATGCGCTGGCCGATCGCGGGAAGGATCCGAACGAAGCGATGACAGAGGCCGGCGAGTGGATCGCCGCGCACGCGAACGGCGCGCGGCCGGTCCTGGTCGCGTACCCGGTCGCCTTCGACTGGGCTTTCCTCCACTGGTATTTCATCCGCTTCACCGGTGAGTCGCCGTTCGGAATCTCCTCGTTCCTGGACATCCGGACCCTCTACCAGGCACGGGCCCTGACGCCCTTCGATCTCTCGTCGCAGGGATCGATGCCCCCCTCGCTGCTGCCACGCCGGCCACACACCCACCACGCGGCGGACGACGCCCAGGAACAAGCGGAGCTGTTCAACAACGTCTTCGGCTGGGCGCTTCGCGGCGGCGGACGCGAGGCCCTGCAAATGCCGGAGGAGTGACCCGTGGGATGGCCAGGCCGCATGCTCATCGCCCTCGGGGGTTTCGTCGCATCCGCGGCGGCGACGGAGCGCCTGTACCGCCGCTACCTCCGTGCGTGGGTGCTGAATTGGGGCGCGACCGACGATGAGGTCGCGCGTCGCTTGCCGGGAGACGACCTGCTGGAGTCGCCCGACATCGTCGCGACACGGGCGATCGGCATCGACGCACCCCCGTCAGCGATCTGGCCGTGGCTCGTGCAGATGGGCCCGGGACGTGCCGGCGCGTACACCTACGACTGGATCGAGAACCTGTTCGGCCTCAACATGCACAGCGCCGACCGAATCCACCCGGAGTGGCAGAAGCTCGAGGTCGGCGATGTCCTCAGAAGCCAAGAGGGGAAACCCGGGATGCGGGTGGAGATCCTCGAGCCGGAGCGGGTCCTGTCCAACCGCTCGGAGGCCGGCGACTGGGTCTGGACGTTCGTGCTCGCGCCGGACGACGGCGGGACGCGCCTGATCAGCCGCAACCGGATCGCGATGACGGGCGCGGCCGCGGGTCAGCCCCTGGGGATGCTGGTGATGGAGCCCGGCTCCCTTGTGATGGAGCGCAGGATGCTGTTTGGAATCAAAGAGCGAGCTGAGCGACTGGCGGCGGAGCGGTCGCCGCCAGCGCGCTCCAGATTCTGAGCCTACGTGTCTTGTTCGCACTCGGCCGCGCGGCGGGCCGAGTCGAGCAGTGCGCCGACGAGGATGTGGGCGCCCGAGCCGACGCCGAAAGTCCAGTAGCGGCGAAACCACCGCCGCGCGTGCTCGTCGGTGGTCGCGGTGCGCATGAGGCCGGAGAAGAGCGTCGTCCCGGGTTCGAGCTCGCGCACCGACAGCGCGTAGACGGTCTTGGCGAAGCCCGGCTCCTCGAACGCCCGGAACTCGTCGGCCGATTCGATCCGCGCGAACTCGATCACCGGCCGCCAGAACTTGCCGACGAGGCCCAGCGCGATCTCCTCACCGGGCCGCTCGCCCAGCAGGATCCAGCCGCCCTCGTACATTGGGATCGAGGGAAGGTCGCGCAGCCGCATCGACTCTGGTGGCTTCGCTGGTCGCTCGCCGTGGAGGAGGTGCCCGACCACCTCCGGCAGCATCCGCAGCGCGCCGAGCATGCCCACCAACGGAGCCTCCCGCCCGACCTTCAGCAGGTCGACGTCGAGGAGCGCCTCCCATGCCGCCTCCCGATCCGCCCGAGCCACTGTCGCCACCGCGTCCGACACGTCGTAGACGGGGACGAAGTCGTCGGCGAACTGAGAGTCCGACATCGCCTCGCAGCCTACGCTGCCTTGCGATGGCGTCGGTGGATCTGTACTGGCTACCGCTCGGGGCCGGTGGGCACTTCGTCAGGCTCAACGGCCGCGTCTACGAGGCGCTGGCGGCCCGGATTCAGCGGCGGCCCGCGTACGACCTCTACCACTCGGCGCTGCAGGTCGAGGTCCCGGAGGGAAGCTTCGTCATCGAGCAGGCCCCGGTCCACGACTGGAGTGGCAAGCAGCGGGGGGTTGTCGCGGAGGGCCCGGTGGGCAGTCGCTGGGCGGGCCGATTCCGGATCTTCCGCTACGAGATCCGCCTCTGGCCGGGCGGGCATATTCCGGACGTCGCCGAGGCGGTGGACAGCCCGCGCCGGCTGAGCGGCGACGAGGAGTGCGCTCGGCGGGTGCTCGAGATGGTTCCGCGGGTCCCGACGCCTGTCTGGGGTCGTGACGAGCTCGGCACGGGGGAGATGTGGAACTCCAATTCGGTGATCGCGTGGGCGATCGCGCGAAGCGGGATCGACGCCGAGCCGGTCCAGCCACCGGCCGGCGGACGCGCGCCGGGCTGGCGGGCCGGGCTCGTCGTCGCGGACCAGGAGCCAGCGGAGTAATCGGACACCCGTCCACGATCCGGGTATGAGTCGCGAACCTGGGCTTGACTCCTCGACGCCGATCGGAGAGGGTCTTCGGGCAGGTCAAGCCGCGCCGGCTCAGGATCCACCCCGGCGCCCCACCCACGAGGGAGAAGCGCATGAAGCTCTTTTCACGTCCACGACCGTCGCCCGCAATGTTCGTTGCGGTGATCGCGCTCTCCGCTGCGTTGACGGGTACCGCGATCGCCGGCCCGGACGCGCTGACGCGCGCCATCACGAAATCCAAGGTAAAGCAGATCGCCAAGAAGCAGGCGAACAAGGTCGTCGATCAGCGCGCGGCGGGCCTCAGCGTCAGCAGCGCGCTGACGGCGGAGAATGCCACGAACGCGCAGAATGCCACGCAAGCGCAGAACGCCACGAACGCCGTGAACGCGCAGAACGCCGTCAACGCCCAGACCGCCGTCAACGCCCAGACCGCCGACTCCGCAGCGACGGCTCAGGACGCGGATGCGCTCGGGGGAGTGGCCGCGGCGAACTACGCCCAGCGCTTCTTCGCGAAGGTCCAATACAACGACGCGAACCCCACGATCATCGCGGGGAGCACCGGGGTGAACACGGCGGGAGAGGGAGCGTTGGGATTCCCGAGGGTCAGCTTCCCGCGGGCCATGGACAACTGCGCGATCGTTGCGATGACCTCAGCCGCCGCTGGGACCTCGATCGTGCGTCACTCGAGCAACTCAGTCGGTAACACCGTCCAGCTCGCGGTTCAGGATGGGGCGAATGCCCCCGCCCGCGTGAACTTCAGCATCGTCGGTATTTGCTGAGAGATTCGTGGTGGCCAGTGGGCAGGTCCACGTCCGGGCCTGCCCACTCGCGCTACCCGCGGTTCGGGAAGAGCGCGTAGGCTGCAGCGGTGAGGTTCGGGGGGAAGGCAGTGCTCGCAGGGGCGATCGCGCTCGTGGCGGGCGTGTTCGCGGCCGCCCCCGGCGCGTCCACGCCAAGCGTCTCCGCGAAGGGTTCGACGATCTATTTCAACGGGGGCTCCTACGACGCGTTGGAGGGGGACGGGAGCATGTTCAGCCCGTTCTCCATCGAGCCGAGCGGCAAGGGGGAGCGCGAGATCAAGGGTGACGCCGAGGATCTCACCGCCTGCACCAACCAGGGCAAGACGCGGCTCGCCTACGTCAACTTCTCCACCAAGAAGCCCCGCAAGTACAACGTCTGGGCGATGGATGCGGACGGCAAGCACAAGCAGCGCCTGACCCTGGGCAACGACGACGCCGAGGAGCCCGCGTTCAGCCCCTCGTGCAAGCGGATCGTCTTCAGCCGTGACGGCGATATCTGGGCCGTCGGCGTGCGCGGGGGCAAGGAGAAGCAGCTTCTCGATCGCGAGGACGTCCACCTGGGCGACAAGAAGGCCTACTTCGAGCATCCGAGCTACTCGCCCGACGGCAAGCGGCTGATCATGAGCGCCACCTGCGCGGGATTCTCGTTCTGCCGCAACGACAAGTACCTGACCGGTCTCTACACGATGCCCGCGAGCGGAGGCGATCCCAAGGAGGTCACCGCGGAGCCCAGCTTCGATGCGAAGTACTCGCCCGACGGGAAGCAGATCGTGTTCGAGCGCGACGACGAGATCTTTCTGGCCGGCGCGGACGGCTCCGCCCCACAGCAGATCACGGATGACGACCTCCCCGAGCGAGACCCCGCGTTCTCCCCGGACGGGAGCAAGATCGTCTACGTCCACTTCACGCGGTTCGACCAGTTCGGCGAGGATGGCTCGTCGCGGGAGCCGAACGGACCGGCGATCGTGATCGGCGATCTCACCGGCCAGACGAGCCGGCAGATCACCAAGCCCGGGCTGCACCCGAGCTGGGTGGCGGACTGACTACAGCGCCCGCGCCACGAGCCTCGCGCACCGGGCCGGCACCTCGACCGGCTCGGACGCATGCGTGCGGACGGTCCCGCGCACTCGCAGCGACTTAGCCGGCCCCTTGCCCTTCGCCTTGCCGCCGCTCACCCGCCCGCGCCCGCTGAGCCCTCCGGCCCCCGCGGGACCGCCCAGGATCCTCACCCGCCCGCGCAGCGGCTCGTCCCCCGGTGCCTTCAGCCGGAAGGTCAGGCAGGTCGCGCCGGCGATGCCGTCGAGCTGAGCTAGGACCACTCCCCGCAACGCTCGCTTGCCGTTGTCCCGGTCGATCGTCAATGACGCCCCGCTGATCGCGGTCCCGGTCCGCACCGTGGCCGGTGAGCCCGAGATCCGCAATCTGAACTTGCCGAGCCCGATCGCGCGGCGGAGCGCGATCCGCTCGCCGGAGGTCGATAGCCGCCCGGCGTCGAGCGAGGCGCCGGTCAGGCGGACCGTGAACTTCGGCGCCTGAGCGCGCTGCGGTTCCGCTCCCGAGTCCGCGACGGATGCCGTTCCGTCACGCGAGCCCGACCCTGCGGGTGTCGTCACCGTTAGCGAGTCGGACCCGCAGTCGCCGGAGCCGTTGGTGGCGGTGGCGACGACGGTCGCGGTGTAGGTGCCGGGCCCCGGATACGTGTGCGACATCGATCCCGGCTCGGTGGTCGTGACATCGATCGTCCCGTCGGTTTCGAAGTCCCAGGCGTACGTGGCCGCGACCGGGGCGCCGGCCTCGGTCGCCTGGCTGACCGTGAAGTTCACCGTGTTCGGCGGGGGTGGCGGATCCACCGGCGTCGGACTCTGGGTCAGATCGATGCTCAGCTGCGTGCAGCCCGGCGGCAGCTCGCCCTCGAGCACCGTGATCGGGGCCGTGCCCACGACCGGGCCCTGCGAGGTGGGAGTGCTCGCGGTGACGGTGAACACTCCCGGCGCCGGAAAGCTCGCCGTGACCGGATTCCCCGCCGCCGCATCCCCCGCCGCGCCGACCTGGCCGTCGCCGTTCGTGTCCCAGGCGATGGGCCCGTTCGCGGGCGGCGTCGAAATCGCGGACAAGGTGATCTGTTCGCCCACCTCGGGCACGTAGTTGGAGGGAATCACGATCCCGACCTTCGGAATGGGGACGTCGAGGTTGCATAGGCCCAGCTCGGCGCACGAGTCCTCCTCGTGGTCGTCATCGAAGCCTGGGGGCACCTGGCCGGTCAGGCCGGTCAGGAAGGCACCGAACAGCCCATGGCAGCCGCTCATCATCAGCGCGCACGCCGCTGCGAAGACGACGACCGATGAACGCTTGATCCACACGCCGGCCTCCGGGTATCGGTGGGTCGACCCTAACCCACACATTTCCCACGCACAAGACGGCTTGTTCCTACGTGGGGCTGACCGCCAGCCCGTCGATCCGGACCGACTTGCCACTGGTCAGGACCTTGAGCCGGACCGTTGCAGCGTTCGCCGCGAGGCGGGGTACCGGGATGACCTGCTTGTGAAGCACGGTCGCTGCCGCAAGGTTGATCGAAGCGATCTGCGAACCGTTGACGAGGACTCCGACCCGGCCACATGTCGGGCACTTCGTGGCCACGACAGCGAGTTGCTCGAAGGTGGCGCCGGTGACCGTCAGAGTCGCGTTCTGAGCCGTCTGCGCGAGGATGCTGGGCGACCGGATTCGTGGGATCGTCGTGACGACCTATCGGAGGCGCTTCGGCCCGTGCGCGGAGGCAATCACCGCGGCGCTTGACGCGTCAAGTCGCGGGGTCTTGAGTGATCGCAGGGCTCGGGCGGGTTGCCACCGCGCTGGCCCGGGCCGAGGACCATGTCACTGGGCCGGCTTCGCCGGCAAGAAGCCCCGGGATAGCCGCCCGCACCGCGACAGCGGTGACCATCATCCAGTAGACGAGTGGATACAGCGGTAGCCAGAGCGCGTAGCGACGGACTGTGGGGTCGTAGCGGCCGTCGAGCCACAGCCCGCAGAGGACCTGAACGACCAGAATGCTCGCGATCAGGATCCCCCAGTAGTTCGGAATCGGGTTACCGCCAAAGCCGTAAACGCCGACCGACAGGGCAGCGGCCCAGAAGACCACGGAGACCACCATGCAATGGGCCCAAAGGGTGGAGAGCGCCGCCTCGGCGTAGACCGGCCACATCCGCCGCTGCTTCCAGCTGAGCAGGCTGCCCGAATGGCGCCGCAGCACTTGCGAGAGTCCCTTCGACCACCGCGTGCGTTGGCTCCACCAAGCTGCCAGCGTCTCCGGTACCTGCATCGCAAATAGCGCCCGTGGCTCGTAGCGAACGTCCGAGAAGCTGGTTTGCAACTCCCAAGCCAGAGCGATGTCCTCGGTCGCCATCGTGGGCGAAAAGCGGTTGACGGACTCGACGGAGCTCTTTCGAAGAGCGGTGCAAATACCCGAAAAGGTCATCAATCGGCCCCAGGTGGCTTGGGCGCGGCGGAGCATCGATACGGTCGCCGTGAACTCGATCGCCTGGAGCTTGGCGAGCACGGTGGTCGTGTTCGCCGCGCGAGGGTTTCCGGTCACCGCGGCGACTCTGGGGACCTTGACGAAGTGCGGGATCATGTAGCGCAGCGCATCGCGCCGCGGACGACCGTCGGCGTCGACGAGAAGGACGATCTCGCCGCGAAGCAGCGGCCAGGCGTCGTCGATCGCCATCGCCTTACCTTCGTTGACCCGCTTGGCTATGAGCCGGATCCGGTCTGCCTCCACGAATGGTGCGAGGAGCGCGACCGTCCGATCGGTCGATCCGTCATCGACGATCACGACCTCGAGGTTCGGCCAGTCCAGGTCAAGCAGCGCCTCAACCGTTTCGGCGATGACCGCCTCCTCGTTGTGGGCGGCGACCACGACCGAGACGAGCGGATACTCGTCGAGCTCATAGAAGTCGTCAGTCCTGCGCTCGCGGTGAAACCAAAAGTGGATGCTGCCGACGATCCAATAGAGCGCGGTCACGACCGGATACAGGCCAAGAAAGACCATCACCGCGAGATAGGCAGGCTGGTGGGAGATCTGCTCGATGAGGTCTCTCACGCCGCGCGCCTCGCCTTCGCAGCTGACTCCGCCTCCCAAGCGAATGGCTTCGGCCTCGCGGTGGGGACCAGATAGCGCTTCGTTTCATTCGTCTCGTCGAGATCGACCGTGACGCGGGTCGGATGAAGCAGTACCGCGGGGCTGATCAGGAGCTTGCGTCCGAGTCGATCGTTCTTGAAGCCAACCTCGCAAACGGTGGGCGAGCGGCGTTTGTGGTGGCGGCGGTAGATGTTGCGGTTCCACCACACCCAGAGGGGCGTCAAGATGGCATAGCCCGCCGCTCCCACTCCGATCATGATCAGCCCGCCCATCCAGTGAGTGGGCAGATAGCCATCGATCTGCCAGACCCAAAGGCTCAAGAATCCGGCCCACGCCCCGACGCCGACCAGCGCGTGCACGGCCTGACGCGCTGGCCCCGCGAGCGAATCTGCACCGGTGGAAACCACCACTCCCGCGGGCGAAGGCTGCGTGGCCCATGCGCGGCCGGGTTGGCGGCGCCCAGCTCCGGCGCATCGACGAGAGCTCGGTCGAGTGCTGGTAGGGACCAGCATCAGCGCCCCGCGCTCTCGTTTACCGCACCGCTTGCGAAGGCGTGACCCGTGTCTGCCTCTTCCTCCTTGCTGCCGGCAAGGAGATCGACGATCTCGCCGACCATGTGCTCGCTGAGCGGAGGTCGAATCGGCATGTTGCGCTGCACCTCGTACTGATTGCGATTGCCGCTGCGGTAGCGCTTCAGATAGCCGGCGTCGACTAAGTCGTTGACGATGGCGAGCGCTGTCCGCTCAGTAACGCCGACACAATCGCCGATCTGGCGCAGCGTCATGCCAGGGTCGCGCGCAACGTAAACCAGGGCAATGCCGTGGTTGGAGAGGAGGCGCCAGTCATTCATACTTCTAGTATGACACTTCCAGAAATATATTTCTAGAAGCGCGCGTCTACAGAAATATCGTCACACAGCGCAAACTCGCAGCTGACCGCGCCCTGGCCCGTCATGCGAGCCGAGCTCAGCATCCGGTTCTGCGCGAACGCGAGATGCGGTTCGGTGACCGCGCCCTCAGAGCAGAGCAGTCCGTCCCAAGGACTACTCCACCAGAGTCTTCGCCTCGCGCAGCGCGTGGTCGCTGCGCCTGATCAAGGTTGACACGGAGTCGTCCGGCTCCAGCGGAGCGAGCCCGAAGCTGATCGATGAGTCAGGTTGTGCCGCTGTGAGCGTCCGCTGGACGTCGTGGAAGATGAGCGCAGCCTGATTGAGGTCCACGCCCGGCAGCGCGCAGACGAACTCGTCGCCGCCCACACGCACGACCGGGTCATATGAGCGCAGCCGAGATCGGATGGCCCTGGCAACTGCGATCAACAGGTCGTCCCCGGCGGCGTGGCCCTGGTCGTCGTTGACGCGCTTGAGCCCGTCCACATCGCAGAAGGCGAATACGAGCTCCGTCGCGTTACGCCTGGACCGGTCGATCTCCCGCTGGAGGATCGCGTAGCCGAGGCCCTGGCGGTAAAACCCGGTGAGATCGTCGAGCTGCGCCTTCTCGAGCTCGGCCAGCGCATGCTCGCGGTCCTCGGCAGCGCGCGCCCGATCCTCGGCGGCGCGCGCCCGATCCTCGGCAGCGCGTACCCGATCCTCGGCCGCCGTAGTGCGTGCCTTCGCCGGGTATCCACCGCCGCGACCAAGGCTCTGCTCGTGTTCCTCGGAGGCTTTGTCGCGCAGCTCGGCGGTGCGGTCGCGGACCTTCGCCTGCATGTCTCGCAGCGCAGCCACCTCGTCACGTCTGATCGCGGTCCGGGCTCGCTCGAATATCGAAACCGCCCGAATCCCGCTGCCGGCCAGCCGCTCGGCGCTGCTTCGCGTCCGTTCAGCGTGGGACACCGCATGCGCTGTTCGCAGTTCCTCGGACGAACCGGGTGCGAGTTCGCGATCCGCGGCGGCCTGGTCGCGGTCGGACGCGAGCTGGTCGGCGTCTGACTGCGCCTGGTCTTGCTCGGCGGCGCCCTGGTCGGCGTCGGAGAGGGCCTGATCGGTATCTGAGAGGTCCTGGTCAGACTCCGCTGAAGCCCGCTCGACGTCGGCGAGAGCGGCCTCGCTGATCTCCTCGCCCCCCGGAGGATGACCGTTGTCGTCGCTCACAAAGCGCCCGATTCTCGCCTTCTCTCGTTGACAGCCGCTCATAGGTGAGAGAAAGACGAGAGAGTCCCACGGCGGCTACAACAAGGGTACTACCGGGACCCGCGCGGCCTGCCGCAAGTGGGCAGTTGGGCCGAGGGCCGGGCCGTCTTACGCGCGACCCAGGGCCCGGGCTCTCAAGGTAGGCCGTGACTTTCTCGCGGTCGAGTCGTTGTATCTATGCCGCCTCGCATCGAGGGTTCGACCGGGGGTGCGGTGTCTTGGCCGTTGGGTGCAGGAGTGCCCCGCGACGATCTGCCGGCGAGTCAACCAACCTTCAAAGGGAGAACGTCTTGAAACGCTTAGGAACACTGATGCTCGCGACCGTCGCTTTGATGAGCGTGGTCTTCGTAGCCGGAGCGTCCGGGCACAAAGTCAAGTACGACTCCACGGTCACGGCCAAGTTCGACAAGCAAGCCAACACCTTTGATGGCGCCGTTGAGTCGCCAAAACGGGGCTGCGTGACGAAGAGGACGGTCGACCTGAAGTTGCGGGCGAGCGACGGATCCACCACCCTGGTGGGCACCGCCGCGACCGACTCGACCGGAGCCTGGGTGATCCAGCCGACGAGCGCCCCCGCCGCGGGAACCTACTTCGCCAAGGCAACCAAGAAGGTGCTTCGCAAGAGCAGTAAGCACCGCCATGTCTGTGCGCCGGCCGTGTCCAAGGACGTGAAGGTCAAGTAGCCCGGTGACGGACGATCAAGCTCGCGACACCGACGACCGCGACGCGCTCCCCTCCGTCAACCAGGTCAGCGAGGACCGCGACCGGATCGCCGAGGATCGGGACCGCAGGGCTGTGGTCCATGATCAGGAATCCGATGCCCGCGACCAAAGAGCGGAGGCTCGCGACGAGCGGGCCGAGAACCGCGAGCACACCGCCCTTGAAGTCGACGCGGGAGCGGCGGCCGACCGTGCGGGGGCCCGCCGCGACCGTAGAGGAGCGGCCAGTGAGCGGACTCAGGCGGCGGACGACCGCGAAGCTGCCTCGGCAGACCGGGCAGTGTCCGCGCGGGAGCGGAGAGCGATGTCGATGGATGAGCTCACCCGCACCTACCGCCGCGATACGGGAGTCGTCGAGCTCGAGCGCGACATGTCCCGAGCTAGGCGGACCAACCGTCCACTCACACTCGCGTTCGTCGATATCGATGGCCTCAAGAAGAGAAACGACTCAATGGGCCATGCCGCCGGAGATCAGCTCTTACGTCAGACAGCGGATGCGCTTCGGGCCCACCTTCGCTCCTACGACCTGGTCATTCGCTTCGGGGGAGACGAGTTCCTTTGCGCGCTGGTGGACATGAGAATCGCGGAGGCGGCCGAGCGGTTCTCGGATGTGAATGCGGAGCTGAGGGAAACCGAGCAAGCGTCGGTCACGTTCGGGCTAGCGGAGCTCAGAGAAACCGACGGCCTCGAGGACCTCCTGTCACGGGCGGACAAGGCGATGTACGAAGCGCGCGACCAGCGGTGATTTACCGGGCGCTCGATCTTGCGCCGGCGTAGGGGAGCACAGGTCCGTTCCTAGGCTCCCTTGCGCATCAGGTTTAGCGTCTCCCGTTCGGGCACGCCCTCGTCGAGCTGCTTCTGACGCTCGATTTCGGCATCCAGCTCGGCGCCGAACAGAAGCGCGACGTTGGTGAGCCACAGCCACCCGACGAGCACGATTGCCCCGGCGAAGGCGCCGAAGAGCGCGCCGACATCCGCCACCTGCGAGATGTAGAGCGAGAACCCGGCCGAGCCGATGAGCCAAACGAGTACACCGGCGAGCGCGCCGGGGGTGACCCACCGGAAGGCGCGCTGCTCGACGTCGGGCGTCACGTAGTAGATCAGGGCGAATACGAGCGTCGTCACTGCGAGTGCCCCAGGCCAGCGAACCACGCTCCAAACCGTGGCGGCGGTCGGACCGAGACCGATGAAGCCGAAGACGTCTGAGGCGAAGTCACCGCCGAGAAACAGCATCACCATGCTTGCCACGACGAGGACCATGAGCACGAACGTCGAGGCGATGTCGATCGACTTGCGCCGCAGGAAGCTGCGACCGCCTCCGTCGAGTTCGAAGACCACGTTCAAGGCGCGCCGAGCCGCCTCGAGCGCCCCCGTCGTCCCATAGAGGGTGAGCACCAAGCTCGTCGCCAGCGCCGTCACGGCCGTCCCCTTGCTCTGGAGTGCCTCCCGCAGCGAACTGTCCAGCGGGGCCAGCGCAGAGTCGGGAACGACGCCCCTCAGATAGCCGATGATCGCGTCATAGGTCTCCGGGTACTGGCCGATCAGACTGAGGACCGAAAGCGCTAGCAGGGCCGCCGGAAACAACGACATCAAGCAGTAATAGGTGAGAGCGGCAGCGTGATGGGTCATCTGGTCGGCATAGAAAGCGACCAGGGTCCGCTTCATGACCACTCCCGCTGACCGCATCTTGTCCCGCCTACCCGCGCGGGTTGCCAGGCACGCTCCCGCGGCCGGGGTTGTGCGACAGCCTCGCGTGAAGCGGGGTCTGGGAGCCGAGGGCCCATTCGAGGGGCCCAATCTGCCCAGTCAGGCCGGTTTCAGTGTCAGGGCCGGAATCGAGTGGCGATCCACGACTGCCTACGTCCGGTCGCGCCGCCGGCTCTGGATCAGCGCGTGGTTGAGCATCGCCTCGTCGTCGTCCTCGCGAGCGACTACGACGATCTTGTTCCAGGCGCCAGGGTGGACGACGCGCTCGTTGTAGACCTGGGTCCGAAAACGTTCGGTGTAGACACCTGGAAGCGTGTCGCCGATGCCATACATGCGCCGCCCTCCGTCGCTGCCACGGATGACTGCGACGAGTTCGCGCGTCTGGTCGTAGTCGTCAGCTGCGACGAACTCCACCAGCGGCTGCTGGGGGGATCCAGCGCTGAGGAAGGCGACGACGTACTTTCGGTCGCGGCCCCACCGGTTCTCACGAACGGTCTCGCCAAGTCCGACCTGGACAGCGCCTTCGGCGCGCGTTGTTCCGATAAACACGCGGTAGGGCTCGTATCGATCGCGCCCCTTCGGCCACCCGTATGACTCGCCCTTCCGCTCCCCCAGGAGGCGCCAATCCTCCGGGAGGTCCATAGGTCTCCCGCGAGCGGGGCCCGCTGCCTTGTTAGTCGCGGGATCGTCGCCGACATGTCCGATGATCGGATTGTCGAAACCCGCCTCCGAGAGCCGGGTTAGAAGCGGGCCGAGCTCGCGATCCGGAACGTGCTGCACGGTCACCGAGAACGGGCACATCGCAACTCTCCTGCATTGATAACGTATGAAAACGTAGATACGTACCGCACGGTTGTCGCGAAGTATGCTACCGTACGTGGTGCGCAAGGACCACTCGCCGACGTCGTCGAGCTTCACGCTCCCACGACTGTCAATCGGGCCCGAGCGCACCAGGAGGACTCAACCGAGTCCCCCACCCCAGAGGAAGAGAGTTGGAAATCTATGTTTGCCACCATTCGACGCTACGAGTCGGTCGACCAGAGCCGCACCAGCGAGCTCGTCAAGAAGGCTGACGACAGCCTCCTGCCGACCCTGAGCGAGCTGCCCGGCTTCAACGGCTACTACCTGATCGAGGCCGAGAACGGCGTCATGAGCTCCGTCGGCTTCTTTGACACCTCGGACCACGCCGACGAGTCGACCCGCGTCGCCTCCGAGTGGATCCGCGAGCAGAAGCTCGAGAAGGCACTCCCGAACCCGCCGAAGATCACGAGCGGCGAGGTCGTCGTGCAGAAGACGCGCGAGCTCGTCTCGGCGTAACGGCCACGAAGCATGTCCGTACCGGAGAGAAGGCCCGCGATTCGCGGGCCTTCTTCTCTGATTCAACCTGCGCGAAACGCCAGGGCGCCCTGCGAGGGATGCCGCGACGACTCTCCGAGGCCCGGTTCCCTTTGCGTCGAATACACCGGCCAGGCGGGGTTGCTCGACTTCCTTGCCGACGCGGGCTTCACCCTCTTTGAGACCGACTACGCCTTCCAGGGTACGCCGACGGAAGCGGCTCGGGACGACTTCAAGGTGTTCGCGGCCGAGAACGTCGCCTCGACCGGGGCCCAGCGCTGGCACGCCTTCCGTCGCAGCCCGTGGGGGGACTACGCCACGGAGTTCGCGCGGTGTCAGGAAGAACTCGGCCTCTCGCACACCGATCTCGTCTGCGTCCATGAGGATCGCCTTGACGAGTTCATGGACGTGTTGACCCAGGCCGACACAAACCTGAGCATGGCCGTTGCCCGTTGAGATCCGCAAGGCCGCGCTGGCGGGCAAGGGGACAGTTCGTTGTCACCACCTAGCCCCTTTCCGCCGTTCATGGCCCTGGACCGAAGCTAGAAAACCCCCCGCCTAAGCGGGGGTTTCTCAATCCCGGAGGAGGGACTCGAACCCCCGACACGCGGATTATGATTCTGGCCCGGCGCTTCCGGATGCATGCGGGGCTTAGCGAAATCGCCTGCTAATCAGCGTTTTGTGGAGACCTCGGCCGACATCCGATTTGCGGCTGTTTCTGGACCTCGTGTTGACCCGGTGTTGACCCGGGCGCGGTCTTCAGACCATCGTGATGGCGACCTTGCCCTTGGTCCGGCCGCCTTCGACGTGAGCGAGCGCCTGCGCGGCCTCGTCGAACGGGTACGTCCGGTCGACGATGGGACGGAGGCGCCCTGAGTCGATGAGCGTGGTGATCTCGTCGAGCTGGGCACCACTGGCGCGCATGAAGAGGAACGAGTACCGAACGCCCTTGCGGCGTGCCGCGCGGCGCGTCTTCCAGCTGAGTAGGGCCATCACCATGCGCAGCGGAAGACCTCGCCCTAGCTGGCGGGCGAAATCCGGGTCCGGCGGGCCGGCGATGCCGATCGCGATGCCTCCGGGCTTCAGGACCCGGAGCGACTTGGCGAGCGTGTCTCCTCCCTGAGAGTCCAGGACTACGTCGTAGTCGCGCACGACCGTCTCGAAGTCCTGCGTTCGGTAGTCGATGACGAGGTCGGCGCCGAGGTCGCGGACCCAATCGACGTTGCTGGTGCCCGTCGTGGTGGCCACGGTCGCCCCGAGGTGCTTGGCCAGCTGGATCGCGTAGGTGCCGACGCCGCCGGAGCCGGCGTGGATGAGGACCCTCTGGCCAGGCTGGAGCTGCGCTCGCTCGACGAGCGCCTGCCACGCCGTCAGGGCAACGAGGGGCACGGAGGCAGCCTCGGCCATGGAGAGGCTTGCCGGCTTGCGCGCGAGATCGTCCTCGTGCACCGCGATGCGCTCGGCGAAGGTGCCGATGCGGCCATCGCGTACTCGCCCGTATACCTCGCCACCCACGCTGAAGCGCGTCGCGGCGGACCCGACTCGAGTCACGACGCCGGCGAGATCGTGCCCGAGGACGAATGGAGCCTTGTAGGGGAGGAAGACCTTGAACTCCCCGTCGCGGATCTTCGCGTCGAGCAGGTTGACGCCAGCAGCGTGGATGTCGACGAGCACGTCGCGGTCGCCGAGGGTCGGGTCCGCGGCGTCGCCGGCCTCCATAGGGCTTTTGTACTTCTTGACGAGGTACGCCTTCACTGGCAAGGTCACTCAGCTCTCGAGGAACTCGAGGACGGCGGGAACGAACTGCTCGTGATACTGGAAGATGCCGCCGTGCCCGGAGTCCGGGTAGATCGTCAGCTTGGAGTTGGGGATCCGCTCCGCAAGCTCATTGGATTGACTGCTCGCGACCATGACGTCGTTGTCGCCGTTGGCCACGAACGTCGGTTGGGTGATCTGGCTCAGGTCACGCGGGTCGCCGAGACCCGCTTCCCGCACGGCCTTGAGCTGCGCGATGCGCGCCTGGTGTGAGATCGGCTTGTCGCGGTCGCTTGTGCGTTCCTGCAGACGGGCGATGTACTCCGTCGCGGCGCGCTTGCCCACCGGATTGCGGTTGAAGAACAAGAAGTGCCGTGGGTCCCGGCGAGTCAGCGCGGCCTTGAGGTACGCGCCTCCGACGATCAGGGGCATCTTGGTCAGGCCTCCGCCACCGCGCACGCCCGTCCCGGTCAGGATCAGCCGACGCACGAGCTCGGGATACATGAGCGTGATCTCTTGCGCCACACCGCCCCCGATCGAGAAGCCGAGCAGATCGACGTTCTCGTGACCGAGCGCGCGGATGAACGCCGCCGCGTCGGCCGCCATCGCCTCGAGCGTGTGTGGGACCTTGCCGCCCGTCGCGCCGATTCCGCGGTTGTCGAAGGTGATGACGTGGCGGTGGGCAGCGATTCCGTCGATGACCCGCGGGTCCCAATCGTCGAGTACCGCAGTGAAGTGGTGCAGGAACACCAGTGGGGTGCCTCCCCGTGGGCCGAGCTCGCGGTAGGCGAAAGAGGTGCCGCCCACGTCGAGCGTTTGCGTTGGCGTGTCCTTCCAGGCGGCGGTCGCGGGCGCGGACTGCGAGGCGCCGTTGAGGGGCTCGGTCTTAATCATGCTGAGGCCTCCGTGGTGCGTCCGAAGCTGCCTGCTTCGAGCGTGTGTTCATAGGTCGGTCGGTCGTAGAGCGGCAGGTCGCCGGTCTCCTCGGTACGGGTCATGTAGGCGAGCATCGCGGCCTGCGCGCCGGGGCTCGCGAGCGTCGAGAGGAACTCGGCGTTCTCGACGTGGAGTCCCTCCTCGAGGGGGAGCGAGCCGCCGATGTAGGCGGCGCGTTTGACCGCGGCGACGGTGAACTTGAGTCGCTGCGCGAGCCGGTCGGCGAGCGCGACGGCGTCGTCGATCAGCTCATCGGCCGGGACGACGTCATCGACGTAGCCGATCTCCGCGGCCGCCTCGGGATCGAGGCCGCCGCCGTCGAGCATCCGCTTCAGTCCCTGGTGGGTTCCGACCAACCGCACGAGGCGCTGGGTCCCGCCGCCGCCGGGCGGAAACCCGAGGAGGATCTCTGGCTGGCCGATCACGTGGTCGCCGGCCGCCATGAGGCGGTAGTCGCAGGCCAGCGCGAGCTCCGATCCGATGCCGAGCGCTGACCCGTTGAGCGCGGCGACGAACACCGCTCCGCAGCGGTTCATCCGCAGGAAGGTCTCGTGCACGTCGAGGAGCTCCATCGCGCCGCTGAGCGGCGTGCGGTCCGCGAGCTTTCGCACTCCGGCAACGGCCCGCGTGGCGCGTGCGGTGTTCACGACCGCCGCGGCGCCGCGCGGCCCGACGGTCGGGCTCGCGGCCCCGCCCTCCTGCAGCCAGCGCAGGTTGGCGTGCGCGACGAACCGCTCGGGGTGGGTGCCGGTGATCACGACCGCGCCGACGCCTTCGTCGGTCTCGGCGCGGGTAACCAGGGCCTCCAGGTCGGCGGCGATCTCGGGCCCGAACTCGCCGCGCGGACCGCCATGGAGCCGGGCGAGGAGCACCCGTCCTCGCTGCTCGACCTCGATTCCGAGACGGTGGTTCTGGGTCGTCGTGGTCATACGGCGGGCCTTTCGTTGAGGGACGAGGTAAGTGCGGCAGCGTTCGCCACTTCCAGATGGCGGACCAGGAACTCGGTCTGGTCGCGGGCGGCTTGCTCGAACGGTTCGCCGCGGTAAATGTCGAAGTGGCCGACCGGATAGCGCTTGACCTCGCCGCGCGGCGCGGTCGCCGCGTAGCGCAGCGCGGCCGTGGCCGGAGCCACGGCGTCCTTGTCGCAGATGCAGAACAGGATCGGCGCACTCACCTTGCGAGCCGAACGCCCCGGGCGGTAGAGACCAACGTGGTTGATGAACCGAGCCGACACTCCATTCTCGAACTGAACGCCCGGCGGGATCAGTGCGCGGTAGCCGGACTCGGAGTCCGGCGAGGTCATCAACGCCGCCGATCCGTGCGGGCCCACGAGCGGGATCAGGACCGGAGGCTTGTTGCGCACGCGCGCCAACTCGTCGCGGAGCGCCGGCACAACCGCGCGGGCGAGGCTCCGCGGGCTCGCGGCGCGGACGCCCGCAAGACCGTCGGTGAAGGGGCACTGGCTGACGACCGCGGCGACGGCGCCATCGCGGGCGGCGGCCTCGATCACGTGACCGCCTCCAAATGAGGTGCCCCACAGGGCGATCCGCTCGCGGTCGATTCCGTCCAGACCGCGTGCATAGGCGATCGCCGCCGCCCAGTCGGCAAGCTGGCGTTCGATGTCGAGCAGCTGGCGAGGCTGGCCACCGCTGTCGCCGAAGTGCCGGTAGGTGAACGCGAGCGCGGCGATCCCGGCGTCCGCGAACCGGCGCGCGTACGGCTCGAGCCCGAACTCCCGAGTCGCGCCGAGGCCGTGTCCGAGGATCACGAGCGGCGGCCGCTCGGCCTCGGGCATGAACAGCCAGCCACGGCACTCGTCGCCGGCCGAGGAGAAGGCGACGTCGAGTCGGGTGCCTGGTCCAGACTTGTAGAGCGTGGTCACGATCCCGCTCCTTCCTTGACGCGCTCGTTGTATGCGGCGCGTTCGTCAGCGTCGATGTGGCTCATCACGGTGTCGGCCTTTGAGAGGCGGGCGAGCGCGACTCGGGCGCGGAAGGGGAGCGCCTGGTTGAGCCACAGCATCGGCCCCATGCTCTTCGGCACCGGAACGTCGAAGCGCGGCCGCTGGAGCGTCTCGACGATGCGCGCGGCGACGTCCTCGGGCTCGATGAACGGCATCCCGCGCAGCCCCGCGAACCCGGATGACAGGTCGGTGTGGCACAGCGAGGGGCGGACGACCGACATCTCGACGCCGGTTCCGCGAATCTCGATCGCGACGGCCTCGGAGAAGCCGGCGACACCGAACTTCGTCGCGACGTAGGTGGCGCAGTCCGACCCCGCGACCTTGCTCACCGCCGACGAGACGTTGACGATGTGACCCGTGCGCCGCGGCTTCATCCGCCGCACCGCTTCGCGCGTGCCATGGATGACCGCCTCCAGGTTGATCGCGATCGCGCGAGCCGTGATGGCCTCGTCCTCGTCCTCGATCGGACCGGGACTCATGATCCCGGCGTTGTTGACGAGCACGTCGAGCGGGCCGAGCCGGTGCTCGACTCCGTCGAGAAACGCGGTGAACGCCGCGTTGTCCGTCACATCGACGCCGACGCCGAAGGAGCCCCCACCGAGCCCGGCGGCCACCTGGTCGGCGAGCTCGCCGTCGAGATCGCCGATCGCGACCCGGGCGCCCTGACGCGCCAGAGCACTAGCGGTCGCGTGGCCGATGCCGCGCGCCCCGCCGGTTATCGCCACCACCTTGCCGGACACCGAGCGGGGGTGGCCTCCTCTGGTTCGAATTCGGCTCACGTGGGGCACCGTAGCAGGCTGAGTTTCTTTTATGTATCTAGCGTGCCGCACGTCACACAGCCACCGCACTGATCACGATGCGGCCTTGCCTCCCCAGCAGTGACAGCTGTGTGCGACCGCGAGCCGGGCGCGCAGCGCGCTCAGGCCGGGACTGGCGGGAGGGCGCCCGGCCCGGGCACGAGGTCGACGTCGTCCGGCCCTTCCGCGACGTGCCCCGCGGCGCAGGTGAGCGCGAGCTGCAGCTCCTTGCCGCAATCGGCATGGCGTGCGAGCACTGGCGGGCCCTCGGCGTCCGCCTTGTAGCGATCCCCCCACTCCCTGAGCGCGATCAGGACCGGCATCAGCTCGCGGCCCTTGTCGGTCAAGCGGTATTCCTTGCGCGCCCGGCTTCCGGGCTCGCGGTACTCCGACCGCTCGAGAATCCCCTCCTCGACGAGCCCCCGGAGACGCTCGGACAGGAGGTTGCGCGGGCAGTTCAGGACCCGGTGGATCTGCTCGAACCGCGTCGAGCCATAGAAGCTTTCGCGGAGGATCAGCAGCGTCCACTTCTCGCCCAAGATCTCGAGCGTGCGGGCGATCGAGCAGTTGCTTGCCTCGTGGCTGGTGCGCTCCATCAGAGGATGGAGTCTAGCGGGCTGGGTTGAGTCCCTGTATGCAGCCCCAGCCTCGCGCGAGCTTGATCGTGCATCAGGCCGGCAGGAGGATCCGCGAGCGACGCCCGACAAGCTTTCTACCCACTCCGACTATTGGGCCTGGTCAGAAGTGGCCGATTTCCAGGTATTTCATGCCGGAGGAGGGACTCGAACCCACGGCCTTCGGATTATGATTCTGCCCCGGCGGCTTCTGGTGTCTCCGGTTGTTCGACGTTACACCTGCTAATCGTCGGTTTTCTGGAGTTTCGGGGGGCCGCGGATTTGCGGCTATTTCCTGACCTCGTGTTGACCCGGTGTTGACCCGCCGGGGCACGCAACCACCGCCCTGGGGCTCGCTTCCGGCCGAGGAGCCCGGTCGCTTATAAGGGCGATCCACGGCGCTGCTAGTTATCGCGCGAAGGAGCAGTGAAGTAGTCGCCACGGCCCGGGCTGGTGTTTTCTTGTCCCGTCGCGAGCACCTCTCGTGTCGAGATGAGATGCTCACGTCGACCTGAGGCAGAGACACAGGAGGACCGATGACCACCGCGACCGACGTATCCGAGCTGCTCGCCACCCACCCGCGGCCGAGCGAGGTCGACCGCGAAGCGCTCGCCCGATATATCGCCGAGTGCTACGACTGCGCTCGCAGCTGCACGATCTGCGCGGACGCCGACCTCGCCGAGGAAGACGTCGCCGACATGCGGCGGTGCGTTCGCCTTTGCCTGGACTGCGCCGACGTCTGCATCGCCACCGGACGCATGGTCAGCCGTCAGACGGAATACGAGCCGGAGACCGCCCGGGCTCAGCTCGAGAGCTGCCGGCAATCCTGCGCGAACTGCGCCGAGGAGTGCGAGCGCCACTCCCAGCATCACGAACACTGCAAGCTGTGCGCTGAAACCTGCCGCCGCTGCGAGGCCGCCTGCGCCGCCCTGCTCGACGCAATCGGATAGAGCAATCGGGAACTCGCTCCTATGATCGGGCGATGTCCTCGGGCGTAGCCCTCCGAGCGCCGTCGGCGCAGCCGTCCCTGAACCGTCTGACGACCACGGCGACGCTCAACTGCCTGGTCGGCTGTGCGACGGGCGAGATCGTCGGCATGGTCGTGGGCACCGCCCTGGGATGGAGCAACCTCGCGACCGTCGTGCTGGCGATCAGCCTGGCGTTCATCTTCGGCTACACGCTGACGTCGATCCCGCTGATCCGCTCAGGGATGAGCGCCCGAGCCGTTGTGCCGATCGCTATTGCCGCCGACACGGTCTCGATCACGATCATGGAGGTCATCGACAACGCCTTCGTCCTCGCTGTGCCGGGGGCGATGGACGCAGGTCTCGACGAGTTGCTTTTCTGGGGACCGCTGCTCGGCGGGTTTGCGCTCGCGTTTGGCCCCGCGTTCCTCGTTAACCGCGCCAACATCCGTCGCGGCAAGGGCTGCTGCCCCGGCACCCGCACGGTCTGACGGTCGGCGGACCCGGCCTTTCGCGTACGGGTCGACCCGCCCTTGACCGCGCGGATGACCGCAAGGTACGTTTGACCGCCGGCACCGGTCTAAAGGAGGAACGATGGAGTCGGCGACTCTCCGCAGGGCCCCGTCTCTGCCCGCGGCAATTCAACTCGGGCTAATCGCCCTGCTCCTCGTCGGCGCGGTAGTCGCCTGGGCGATCACCGACGACCGGATGGCGAGCATGGACGCCGGTCCCGGGACCGACCTCGGGGACCTCGGCTGGTTTCTCGGCATCTGGCTGGTGATGATGGCCGCGATGATGTTCCCCTCGATCGCGCCGATGGTGCTCATGTACGCGCGCGTTCAGGAGGGCAAGCGAGCGCGCGGCAAGTCGGCGCCGATCGGAGCGACGGCGCTCTTCGTCGCGGGCTACCTCGTCACCTGGACCGCCGCCGGTCTCGTCGGATACATGATCGTCGACCTGGTCGGTTCGCTCGAGATCGAGTTCCTCGCCTGGGACGAGGGCGGCCCCTACGTCGCCGGCGCGGTCATCTTCGGCGCCGCGCTCTACCAGCTCACGCCGCTCAAAGACGCCTGCCTGACCAAATGCCGCAGCCCGCTCGCCTTCCTTCTCACCGCCTGGCGCCCCGGCCGCCTCGGCGCGCTGCGGATGGGGATCGAGCACGGCGCCTGGTGCGTCGGCTGCTGCTGGGCACTGATGGCGGCGTTGTTTGCTCTCGGGGTGATGAGCCTCGGTTGGATGGCTCTGATCGCCGCTTTGATCGCGACCGAGAAGCTGCTCCCGTGGAAGGCGGTGGCGAACCGCGGCATCGCGGTCCTGCTCGCGGTGCTCGGGCTCGCGGTCGCGTTCGCCCCCGAGGACGTGCCCGGCCTGACTCTCCCGGATTCACCCGAGGCCGCCGAGGCGATGGAGGCGATGGGGATGGAGGGCGAAACCGAGATGCAGACGGAGGGCACCGGAGGCGGCGGCGCGACGATGGAGGAGGGCTCGATGGGTGGCGCGGCCCCGTCGATGGACGAGGAGATGCCCGGCGCCGGAATGGGCGGGAACAAGTAGGTCAGGCCCCGTCGGGCCCGGACCACTCGAACGGGAAGTGCTTGCTCGAACGACCGGGCCAACTCCATTTGAACCCGAAACAGTCGACTTCGTCCTCGCTCGCCGTCGCGTACGTGGCAACCTGGCCCGGGCCCACCTCAGCACCCGGGGCGTTGTGGACCTGCACCGGGGCCTCGGGACTCGTCGGGCCGGTGAGCGCCTCGGCGCTGCCCTTCGCCTTCCCGGGAACCTCGACGCTCCAGCGGCTGAGATCGTCGGCGAGCTCGAACTCGATCCGGGCGTACTCGATCCCGAGGACGTCCTCGATCAACTCGGCGAACCCGGCCGGCCAGCCGCCGGCGTCGCCTCCCCAGATCGCCTGCAGCGCCTCGCGCTGGGACTCGTCGGCGCGCTCGTCGATAAAGAACCCCATCTTCGAGTCCTTGGCCTCACCCGTCCAGATGTTGCCCACGAATGAGCCAATCGCGACGACGTTGAGGTCGTCGAGCGACACGTCGCCGTAGTTCCCCTCGTTGATGTGCCAGGCGAGGATCCCGTCGCATTGATCCTCGTCCGGCGCTTGGGCGAAGGTGCAAGCGCAGGGGACCCTGCACCGGCAGACGTCGAACCAGTCACCCGTCAGGCGCCACTGCGCAGTCTCGGCCATCGGTACCCCTAGGCGTTGCTCCACTCGAACTCGTACATCTGCGCGTACGTGTTCTCGTGCTCGAACGAGAGCGGAGCGCCGGAGTCGACCTTCCACTCGACGGTGTTCCCGATCTCGGCGACCTTGTACTCGAACCCGTCCGGGAGGTCGATGCGCACCCGGTGCTCTCCGGAGTCGGGGATCTCGGGGTTGATGATCGGCTCGATCCGGCCCTCGCCCACGCCGGCGAGCGCATACGTGCCCCGCCGGGCGTCGCGATCGACGTCGAGCTCGATCGGGGCCACGATCGGGTCCCTGACCTCCGAGACGACCGCGGCGATGATCTCGAAGAAGTCCCCGCCCTGCTGGCCGCTGGCGATCGCCAGGACCGCGTCGCGCTGCTCGTCGCTCGCGCCCTCGCCGACCACCGGCTGGGCGACGCCGTTGCCCTCGTGGATGGCTCCGGGCCAATGGACCGCGAAGCCGAAGCGCACGCCGTCGAGCGACACGTCGCCGAAGGTCCCGTCGGTGATCTCCCAGGCGAGGAGCGCCTCGCAGTAATCGTGGGTGGGGTTCGCGTTGAACTGACAGGGACAGGCCCAGTCGCAGTTGCAGGAACCGGCGTGGTGGCCGGTGATGCGCCACGGTGTTTGTCCGTTTTCAGCCATGGGGCGCCCCCTCGTGTTTCGATTGTCTGCCGGGATGACCCTATGCGGGACGGCGGCTGACGTCAACTCACGGGCGTGCGACGGAAGCGGACGAAGGTCACCACGTGGGCCCACTCCTTCAGTTGGTCGCGAATGCCCCACTCGAGCTCGGTGAACGACGGGACGAGAAGAAGGCGCGGCCGGGTCACGTCCGTGATCCTTGTCCACTTTCAGGAACCGATCGTGTGCGATTGTCCGCAGTTGCATCTTCGACAGGACGTTGTCGCTGTCTCGACATCGCAGCCTAGACCGATGACGGCGGCCTTCGCGCTGACCGCAGCCGATCAGCGCCCGCACCAAGGACGAGCGAGATGAGCTCCGAAACTGAGGTCAAGCATCCTTTTTTTGCTCGCGTCTACATCTGGCTGAGCCGAGGCCGCGATCCCGAGGTCGAGCACCGCCAGGCACTTCTATCTGGGGTGCAAGGCCGCGTGATCGAAGTCGGAGCCGGCAACGGACTCAACTTCTCGCACTACCCACCCGCGGTCACGCAGGTCGTCGCCGTCGAGCCGGAACCGACGCTGCAAGACGCCGCGCGCGAGGCCGCTGCGAAGGCGTCCGTCCCGATTGAGGTCGTGGACGGGACGGCCTCCGCGCTTCCGGCGGACGACGGGGCGTTTGACGTCGGCATCGCTTCGCTGGTTCTCTGTTCGGTCCCCGATCAGGCGGAGGCCCTCGCCGAGCTACGACGGGTCATCCGGCCGGGCGGGGAGCTGCGCTTCTACGAGCACGTGGTGAGCCATGACCACCGGCATGCCCGGATGATGCGGTTCGCCGACCGCACGTTCTGGCCCCGCATCTCGGGGAACTGCCACATGAGCCGCGACACCCAGTCGGCGATCGAGACCGCCGGCTTTCAGATCGAGGACGTCGAGCGCTTCCTGTTCAGTCCCGGCGCCCCGATTCCGGCTTTGCCGCACGTCCGCGGTTTGGCGCGGCGCCCTTAGACGAGCTTCCGCGACTCTCCGCTATACCCCTGGGGGGTGTGCTACAGTGCCGGTCGCGCAATACCCCCACCCCGTATCTTGGAGACAGCCTACATGGAAGCTACTGCGGACGCCCACCACCACCACGAGATGCCGACCGAGGGTCGCGCCCTGACCAATGTTGCCGTCAGCGCGACCCTTCACTGCCTGACCGGCTGTGCGATCGGTGAGGTCGCCGGCGTAGCGATCGGGACCGCGATCGGGCTGTCTGACTTTCAGACCATCGCGCTGGCCGTCGCCTTGGCGTTTCTGTTCGGCTACGCGCTGACGAGCCTGCCGCTGCTGCGAGCCGGCCTGGCGCTTGGCGCCGTAATTCCGATCGCGCTGGCCTCCGACACGCTTTCGATCGCGACGATGGAGGTTGTCGACAACGCGATCCTGCTGATCATCCCCGGCGCGATGGATGCCGGCCTCGACGATGTCCTGTTCTGGGGATCGTTGTCGTTCGCGCTGGCGATCGCGTTCGTTCTCACCGTCCCGGTCAACCGGTGGCTGATCGGGAGGGGCAAGGGCCACACCGCCGTCCATGAGACCGGAATCCACGGCGGCCCGTCGCCGCGGGTGGTCGGCACGATCCTGTCCGTGGCCGCCGTGTTCGGCACTGCGGTGCTGGTCGCCGAAGCCATTGGTGGCGAGGACGAGATGCACGGCGGGTCGATGCAGGCGGCCGAGGAGGGCCACACGCCGGCGGCCGATGCAGGGCACGCCGAGACCGTCCGTGGCGTCACCGCCTCCCAGGATGGTGCGTCGCTCGAGCTCGGCCAGCGTGAGCTAACACGCGGCGCCGAGGCCGAGCTCAGCTTCCGCGTCATCGGCGCCGACGGTGGCGCCGTGACCGATTTCGAAACTGAGCACGAGAAGAAGATGCACCTGATCGTCGTCAGGCGTGACATGACCGGGTTCCAGCACCTCCATCCGACCATGGACGCCGATGGCACCTGGTCGACGCCGCTGACTCTGTCGGAGGCGGGGTCGTACCGGGTCTTCGCCGACTTCAACCTCGACGGTGAGAACCTGACGCTCGGCTCCGATCTGGCCGTCGACGGCAACGCTGACTACAAGCCAATGCCGGCGCCGGTAGCCGAGACTACGACGGCCACCGGCTACGACGTCGCCGTCGACGGCGCCGCGCCACAAGCTGGCGCTGAGAGCGAGTTGGCGTTCAACGTCACCCGCGACGGGAAAACGGTCGAGGTCGAGCCGTACCTCGGGGCCGGCGGCCATCTGGTCGCGCTGCGCGAGGGTGATCTGGCCTTCCTGCACGTCCATCCGGCAGACGACGGCCACGCCGAAGACGGCTCGGAGGGTGTCGCCGACGCGACTCGCTTCATGACCGAGTTCCCAAGCGCCGGGCGCTATCGCCTCTTCCTTCAGTTCAAGGTGGCGGGCGAAGTGCACACGGCCGAGTTCACCCAGGAGGTGACCCGATGACCGAAACACGTGGATACACGGAGGACAAGGGCGCGGTGCTAAAGCGCCTGCGGCGGATCGAGGGCCAGGTGCGGGGTATCCAGGGCATGGTCGAGGAAGACCGCTATTGCATCGACGTCGTCACCCAGATCACCGCGATCCAGGCGGCGCTCGACAAGGTGGCACTCGAGCTGCTCGAAGACCACGCCAAACACTGCGTCATCGACGCGGCGAACGGGAAGCAAGACGAGATGACCGAGGAGCTGATGGGAGCGGTCAAGCGCCTGTTGCGCCACGGTTAGAGATGGGGGAGACACCTACGGCATCCGAGCGCGGCGGCTATCTGCCCGCGCTGCGGTTCAAGGCCCTGACGCCCCTGTTCGACGCGGCGATCCGGATCACGACTCGTGAGACAACGTTCAAGGAGGCGCTGGTCGCGACAGCCGCAATAGAGGCACACCAGCGGGTGCTGGACCTCGGTTGCGGCACCGGCACCCTGGCGATCATGGCCAAGCAGCACCGGCCCGACGCCGAGGTGATCGGCCTCGACGCCGACCCGGAAATCCTTGAGATCGCACGGCGCAAGGCCGCGGAGGCCGGCCTGAGGATTGACTTCGACCGAGGCATGGCCGGCGACCTGCCGTACCCGGACGCATCCTGCGATCGGGTTTTGTCGACGTTGTTCTTTCATCATCTGACCAGCGACGACAAGCGCGCCTGCCCGGCGGAGATCAGGCGTGTTCTGCGCCCCGGCGGGGAACTGCATCTGGCCGACTTCACGGCACCTGCCGACCCCGTGCAGGCCGCGTTCTCTTGGCAAGTACGGCTGTTCGACGGCGTGACGCGCACGCGGGAGAACTTCACCGGCCAGCTGGCCGGCATCGTGTCCGGTGCCGGCTTTTCGGACGTGCACGCCGGTCACCGCCTGCGCACTGCCTTCGGCACCCTCGGCCTGATCACCGCGAAACGATGAGCGAAGTCTTTGTTCTCGCGACCGGATAGCCTGATAGCTGAGGGGGTCGGTGCGCTAGCTCCGCGTACAGATATTGGTCAGCTCCTACATGGATGTGAGGGCGATGAGCAGCAACACGATCAAGGGGGACCCCGAGACGCTCGTCATCGGCGGCGGGCAGGCAGGCTTGGCGATCGGCCACGAGCTGGCGGCGCGCGATATCCCGTTCCTGATCGTTGACGCTAACTCCGAGGCCGGGGCCGTCTGGCGGTCGCGGTGGGACTCGCTTCGCCTCTTCACATCAACTCAGTACAACCATCTCCCGGGCATGGCCTTCCCCGGGACCCCGGGTGCGTACCCGGGCAAGGACGACGTGGCGGATTTCCTGGCCGCCTACACGCGCCAGTTCGATCTGCCGGTGCAACTGGACACCGCGATCAGGTCGCTGGCGCGCGAGGACGGGCTCTACGTGGCCCGAACCAACGGCGAGGAGATCAGAGCCCGGCAGGTGGTGGTGGCGACCGGACCGTTCCACGTTCCGTTCATTCCGCCGATCGCCGATCAGCTTGATCCGCAGCTGCCGCAGATTCACAGCGCCGACTACCGCAATCCCGACGGCCTGCCGCGGGGTCGAACGCTAGTTGTCGGCGCCGCCAACTCCGGCCAGCAGATCGCACTTGAGCTCTCGGAGTCGCGCCCGGTCGACATCGCCGTCGGCGAGCGGCTGAAGACACTGCCGCAGCGACCGCTCGGGCGCGACATCTGGTGGTGGCTATCACTGGTCCGACTGCCCAAGATCACGATCGAGTCCCGCCTCGGCCAGCGGCTGTCTGAGCGCGACGTCGTGATCGGCGGCGGCCTGCGCGAGCTCGAACGAAGCGGCGTGACGGTTCGCCCGCGCGTTGCCGGCGGGTCCGGACGGACGGTCAGCTTCGACGACGACTCGAGCGCCGACTACGAGGCAATCGTCTGGGCGACCGGCTTTCGGGTCGACCACTCGTGGGTCGAGATCCCGGAGATCAAGGACCAACAGAGCCAGATCCGCCACGTGCGTGGAGTGACCGATTCGCCGGGGCTCTACGTGCTCGGGATGACCTGGCAGTACGCGCGGACCTCGGCTCTACTCGGCTGGGTCGGCAACGACGCCGCCTATCTGGCCGACCAGATCGAAGCCATTAGGCAGACACAGTCCGGTCGTGATGGACTGACTGTGGCCGCGTTCTGATCCAGGGAAGGAACGATGCATACCCATCACGAGGTCAACTTCAGTACCGACGTCGAGGGCCTAGACGAGGCCACGGCGCCCGAGGTCATCCGTCTGCGCGACGGCGATGTCCACGAGATCACGATTAAGCCCGTCCGCAAGCGCATCAACGACGCCGAGGTGCGGATGCTCGGATACAACGGCTCGATCCCGGGTCCGACGCTGCATGTCGACCAGGACTCCGAGGTGACGATCGAGGCGACGAACCTCGGCGACGTCGACGCGACTCTGCACTGGCACGGGCTGCGGCTCGAGAACCGCTTCGACGGCGTGCCCGAGGAAACGCAGGCGCCGATCCCGCACGGCGGCAAGTTCACCTATCGGCTGCAGTTCCCCGACCCCGGGTTCTACTGGTATCACCCCCACATCCGCGAGGACTTGCCCAGGAAATGGGCCTTTACGCCGGGATCATCGTCGAGCCGTCCGATCCCGAGTACTGGCCGCCGGCGGATCGTGAGTTGGCGATCACCCTCGACGACATCCTGATCGAGGACGGGCAGATCGCGCCGTTCGAGCGCTCAGGCCCGACGTTCACGGCGATGGGCCGGTTCGGCAACGTGATGCTGATCAACGGTCAGACCGACTACCGGGCCGAGGCCAACGTTGGTGAGGTCGTCCGCTTGCACCTGGTCGACACGGCCAACACGCGAATCTTCAACTTCGCGATCAGCGGCGCCCAGATGAAGCTCATCGGCGGCGACAGTGGCCGGGTGGAGCGCGAGGAGTTCATCGATGAGGTCCTGCTGTCGCCGTCCGAGCGCGTGACCGTCGACGTTCTGCTCGACCAGCCCGGGGAGGTCGTGCTCGAGAATCGGACTCCCGACAAGACCTACGAGCTCGGCCGGATCGTCGTCTCAGACGAAGCGGCGGGCGGTGAGGCGGCGGCCGCCTTCGACGAGCTGCGGGTCGACCCCGAGCTCTCGGCCGAGCGCGAGCGCATCCAGGGCGACCTGGAGCGCGAGCCGGACAAGACCCTGGCCTTCGTCTCGCAGATGCCGATTCTGTACGGGTCGGATGCCGAGCAGGCCTCGCGCTACGTCTGCCCGATGCACCCCGAGGTCACCGATACCGAGGCCTCGAGCTGTCCGAAGTGCGGCATGAAGCTGGTCCCGGACGAGTCGGCGCCGACCTCCTACGTCTGCCCGATGCACCCGGAGGTGACCGCCTCCGAACCAGCCGCCTGTCCGAAGTGCGGGATGAAGCTGGTGCCGGCGGCAGAGTCCGAGCCGACCTCGTACGCCTGCCCGATGCACCCCGAGGTGACCGATACCGAGGCCTCGAGCTGTCCCAAGTGTGGGATGAAGCTCGTGCCGGCCGACAAGGTCGCGGGCGCCGGCGAGGGCGGACATGAGCATCACGACCATGAGGGCCATGAGCACAACGGCCATGGCGGCGGCGAGGCCCACGGACATGACCACGCTGACGGCCTGGAGTGGGAAGACCTGATGCCGGAGATCAACCGCCAGACCAACACCGAGAACATGATCTGGCAACTGGTCGACCGCGAAACCGAGGCCGAGAACGCCGACATCACCTGGGCCTTCCGCGTCGGCGACCGGGTGAAGATCCGATTGGCCAACGAGATGGAGCAGGACCATCCCATGCACCACCCGTTCCACATCCACGGCGCAGGACGGTTCCTGGTCCTAAGCCGCGACGGTGAGCCTGAGGAGAACCTCGTCTGGAAGGACACCGTCCTTCTCCGCGCCGGCCAGACGATCGACATCCTGCTCGACGTGACCAACCCGGGCCTTTGGATGGCCCACTGCCACATCGCCGAGCACACCGAGAGCGGAATGATGTTCAGCTTCGACGTCGCGCCCGCAGCAGATCCAAGTTAGGCCAAGTCCGCGCACGCAAGAGCCCCGCGCCGGCAACGGGCCGAACGCGGGGCTCTCCAGCTGCTTCTGGACTAGCCGTGGTGGACGTGCGCGTACTCGTCGTAGCGCCAGAGCATCACGCCGAGCATCGCCGGGAACATGATCACGTGCTGGATCGCCAGGCCGGCCGCCGTATCGAGGGCCCCCGACCAGGTCAGGGCGGCGGCGAGGATCGTCGGGATGATCATCGACGCGGCCATCTCGGCGTTCTGGGCGGTGGTGTGGGCGCGGTACGCCATCCAGACGACCATGGGGACGGTCATCCACAGCCCCATCAGGCCGATGTGAAGCCCACCCGAGATGTCGTTGACGCTGCTGCCGGCGATCGTCAGCCCGAGCACGGTTAGGCCCCCGAGGACAACCATGCCGGCGAACATCACCAGGACCATCTCGCCGTAATGACGGGCGAAGGCCAGCTTGCTGGTGTTCGAGGGGATCTGGGCTGCGACTGGGAGTGTTGCTGTGTGGTTCATCTCTTCCTCCTTGAAAGGGGTTCGTCTCTCCGCTGCGAGAGTTATACCCCTAGGGGGTATCAGTGTTGTGTGATGTGGCGCACGATGAGGGCCGGCCCTACTCGGCGATCGAGGCGTAAGTCCCGGGTTCGGCCTCAAATGTCGCCCGGCACTCCGGCGAGCAGAACAAGTACTCGACGTCGGCGTAGGTCAGGTGCTCGGTTGTCCGTGAGGGGTCGAGCAGCATGTGGCAAATCGGGTCCCGTTGGAGGCCGGCAGCGTCAATGTCGCTGAGCACCGACAACAGCGTCATCGTCTGACGGATGTGACGCAGCTTGGTCTCGCCATGGCTGCGATAGCTGACCCCATCCAGGTCGCCGGCGGCGCGGGCCGTCTCGGCCGTGGTCAGAACCTCGCCGGGTTGCGCCAGGGAGGTGACGCGCGCCGCGATGTTGACCGTCGCCCCGAACCAGTCGGCGCCGCGCTGAAGGGCTGGCCCGTAGTGCAGGCCGACCTGGACGGCGAGGTGCTCATGGCGGCGCATCGAGTGGTGGCTGAGCTCGAGGGCGAACCGGATCGCCGCGGCCGGATCGGTGATCCGCGCCATCATCTCGTCGCCGATGACCTTGACCTCCTCGCCGTCGCACTCGGCCAGCAGTTGCCGGGCGTGGGAGAAGAAGTGGGCCGCCAGATCGGCAGCATGCTCGTCACCATGAGCTTCGGTGACGGCCGTGTAGCCGGCTAGATCGGCGAAGACAAAGGCGCTTGCCTCTTCGTTCGCTGCGCTTCCATTTTCCGGCGCTGGTGGCATAGGGTGGCTTCAGGATTCTGAACCGATGGCGATGTCGAGATCGACCACCACACCCGCGCCTACTGCCGAGCCCGTCGGCCGGGGGCTAAGGCTGAGCGGCTGCCTGCTCGTTGCCGGCTTGCTCGTCAACACGATCGCGACCGCCGGGTTCCATCCGTCCGGCGACGAGGACAACCACGAGAAGATCTTCACCGACTACGCCGAGAGCAGCAGTTGGGAGGCGGTCCACATCGTCCAGTTCCTAGGCGGCCTGCTGGTCGTCGCCGGTTTGATCGCTCTGTATCGGGTCCTGGCCGCCGGCGGCGGCCCAGCGATGGTCGCCCGCCTCGGCGCCGCTGCCGCCGTGGCGACCGGGGCGACGCTGGCCATCCTGCAGGGGCTGGACGGGATCGGGCTCAAGCAGGCGGTCGACGCCTGGATCGACTCAAGCGGCGCCGAGCAGGCCGACCGGTTCAGCGACGCCGAGATCGTCCGCTGGCTCGAGTGGGGCTTCCAGAGCTACTTCCGCCTCATGTTCGGCCTGGCCTTTGTCCTGCTGGGGTGGGCGCTGGTCAGCGCCCGGCTGGTGCCCAGCTGGGTCGGTTGGGCTGGGGTCGTGACTGGTGTGCTGTCGGCAGCAATCGGAGTCGACGTCGGCTACAGCGGGCTCGAGAGCGATTTCCAGAGCATCGCTGGGATGGCGATGCTGGTTGCGGTACTCGTCTTCTCGTTCGGGGTCCTGGTCGCCGGCGGCCGCGCCGAGCAACGGGCTCTCGCTCAGAGCTCGGCGTAAGCGCGAACGGGGAACGTCCCCATCCCTCGCACCTTGACCGGGGCGGCGTGAAAGCGAAAGCCGCTCGCCGGCAGCTCGCCCAGGTTGCAGAGGTGCTCGACGATCGGGATCCCGGCCCCGAGCAAGACGGTGTGAACCGGGCGGTGCGGATCGGTCGAGTCGTCGACGTTGAGCGAGTCGATGCCGACGATCGCCGCCTCGGCCTCGACTAGGACGTCGGCCGCGGCCTGTGTCAAGAACGGGTGACCTTCGGCGTACTGCGGTGTTTCCCAGTGGCGATCCCAGCCGGTCCGAAACAGGACGGCATGGCCGGCCAGGTCGGAGTCGGCGAACGAGTCGGGGCTGATCGCCGGACCATCGTCGAGCGGCGGATCGATGACGACGCCGGGCCGCCCGGCCAGGTCCTCGAGCTCGAGGCCGGCCAGGTCGATGCCGTGGGCAAAGCGGTGAAACGGCGCATCGACGTAAGTGCCGGTGTTGGCGACCATGCAGATCCGGCCGATCTGGAAGGTCACTCCCGGCGCGTAGGCCTCCTCGGCTTGGTCGCGACTGAGATGGTCTTCGATCGTCGGCGCCGGAAGCCCCGGGTAGGTGACGGTTCCGTCGCCGACGGCGTGACTGACATCGATGAGCTGGCCGGACAAGGCGTTCCTCCCGTGTTTCTGACGCGAACGAGCGAGCGCGAGACTACGCGGTCAGGTTGAGCTCGCGGCCGGTCTCGGGTTGCGCTGTGCCCAAGCAGCGATCGCGCCTGACTCCTTGATCACCGCGCCGCCGTCGGTCTCCAGCGCCGGAACCATCACGTCCCCGGTCAGCGCCTTGACCTTGCGCCGGCCGGGGGTCAGGTTGAAAACGCTGGGTAGTGCTTCCCAGCCATAGCAGCGGACGACCTCGGGTTCGTAGCCGGCCTCGAGCAAAGCCTCGTGGGCGACCCCACACGGGTGCCGATCGGCGCGACGAAACGGAGGCGGCGTCGCTCCCTTCCAAGTCCCCCAGCAGACGTAGAGCTTCATGGTCCGATCCTATGGCCGAGGGCGACTGAGTCGCTGGCCGGGCAAGTGTCTCGTGTCGCGCATCCGCTGTTGGCGGTGATGCGGTACTGATGCATCGCCCCCTGCCGCGGCGATGTCCATGACCCAGCTCTTCCGAACAAGCCAGCTCCCTCGAGAGCGCTGGCGCCGGCACCGATGAGCCATAGCGCTGCGCCGCGGCCGTGGGTCCGCACGCCGGCGTTTTGGGGCGTCGTCGTCGGTCTCGCGCAGGTGGCCACGCCGCTTGCCTTCTGGTGGCTGGACACAGCGACCGTCTACGCGCTGGGACTGGCTGTGATCGCGGCGGTCTACATCGGGTTTGCCGTCGCCGACGGCCGAGCGAAAGTGATCGCGGTCGAAAGCAGCGTGACGTTCGCCTTCGTTCTCGTCGCCGCCGCCGCAGTGACCGAATCGGCGTGGCTGTTGGTCGTCGGGATGTTCGGCCACGGCTTGAAGGATCTCTGGCAGCACCGCACCCAATTCGTCCGCGGAACGCGATGGTGGCCGCCGTTCTGCATGGTTGTCGACTTCGTTGTGGCCGCGGCGATCGTCATTGAGATCGCTGTGGGAGTGCAGTTTCGCTAAGGCCAATCCACGAACCTGGCCGCCTGGATCCACCGCCACGAGCAATACGAGGACGTACTGGACGCGTCGTTCTCCGTTCCACACCCAGTTGCGAACGGGGCTCGGCTTGATTATTCGAGTCGTACTCCGCCTATCGCGGTCCGTCCCGAATATCCTGCTTTGCAGGTATTTTCATGCCGGAGGAGGGACTCGAACCCACGGCCTTCGGATTATGATTCCGCTGCTCTAACCAGCTGAGCTACTCCGGCGGGGGGCGAATCGTAGCGGCGGGGGGAGTGGCGGACTCGACGTCGAATGGCCCTCGGCGGACCGATCTCAAGCCGCTGAGCGTCGGTGCCGATCCCGATAGAGGGGACCAACACATGCCGACGCCACGCGAGCCCGAACCCGCCCCCGCCGCCGACCGCGCGATGCTCGGTCGCTACCTGGTCGTCCTCTACGCCGTCGGACCGCTGTTCGGCCTGCTCGGGCTGGCGCTCCCGCACGCGGCCGACGCCAACGACGCCGGCATCCTCGCGGTCATCGGCGCCTCCTACCTCGCCGCGGCGGTGATCTTCATCTTCCGCCGCCGGCTTCCGGAGTGGAGTTTCGACCTCGCCGCCGGCTACGGGACCGTCCTGATCAGTGCCGCGATCTACTTCTCCGGGTCGACGACGACGGCCGGCGCCGTCTACTACCTCTGGGTGATCCTCGGCGCCGCGTACTTCTTCGATCGCCCGCGCGTCGCGATCCAGCTGGCGATCGTCGCGGTCGGCTACGCCGTCGCCCTGGCGCTGAAGCCGGCAGCGCCCGGGATGGTCCAGGCATGGATCGTCTCCATCGGCACCCTCTCCGTCGCTGCCGCGCTGTTGGTCCACACCCGCGAGCGGGTCGCGTCGCTCGTACGGAGCCTCGCCGAGGCGGCGGATACCGACCCCCTCACCGAGCTCCTGAACCGGCGCGGTTTCGACAAACGGCTCGAGCTCGAGTTCGAGCGCGCCCGCCGCTACGAGACCGAGCTCAGCCTGATCAGCGGCGACCTCGACAACTTCAAGCAGGTGAACGACCGCTTCGGCCACCAGGTCGGCGACGACGTCCTGGTCGAGGTCGGCAGGCTGCTGCACCATTACGCGCGTCGCACCGACGCTGTGGCACGGCTCGGGGGCGAGGAGTTTGCCCTGATCGTCGCCGGCTCGGACGCCGAGGCGTTGGTCACGGCCGAGCGTCTGCGCGAACGCGTCCGCGCCGCCGTCGCCGACCGCTACCCCTGGCTGACGATCAGCTTCGGGATCGCCACCTACCCGACCCACGGCGCGTCGGTCGCGCGGCTCCTGCGCTGCGCCGACGAGGCCCTCTATGCGGCGAAGGAGCTGGGCCGCGACCGCACCGTCGTCTACAGCCGCGAGCTCGTCGGCGGACTCGCGTCACGGCCCGGCGACGCCGAGACGCGCCCCACGAGTCGCGCGAACTGACGCCGTAGCGCGGTCCACGCCCGGTAGGTTGCCCCGCGTGGGCGATCTCGAGCGAGCCGTGAGCGCCGTGGTGGGGGAGTGCATGGGGGTGCGCGAGGGCGAGGAGCTGCTCGTGGTCGCCAACCCGGCGACGATCGGACTCGCCGAGCGCTTCCGCGCCGAGGCCGGGCGTCTCGGCGCCGACGGCGTGATGGCGCTGATCGCCGAGCGGGCCGAGTCCGGGACCGAGCCGCCGCGATCGGTGGCCGCGGCGATGGCGGCCGCCGACGTCGTCCTCTGCCCGACCGTGCAGTCGCTCTCGCACACCGCCGCGCGCAAGGCGGCGACCGAGGCCGGCGTGCGCATCGCGAGCCTGCCGGGGGTGACCGAGGAGATGCTCGCCAGAGTGATGTCGGCCGACATGGAGGGCCTGCGGCGCAAAGGCGCGGCGATCGCCGAGCGGCTCACGGCCGGTACCGAGGCGTGGATCACGTGCCCCAACGGCTCTGACCTGCGCCTCGGGCTCGGCGACCGCGAGGCGATCGCCGACGCCGGGGACCTGAGCGCTCCGGGAGCGTTCGGCAACCTGCCCTGCGGCGAGGGCTTCATCGCTCCGATCGAGGGGACCGCGGAGGGCAGGCTCGTCTGCGACGGGACGATCGCGTCGATCGGCCGCGTCTCCGAGCCGGTCGAGCTCACGGTGAAGGCGGGCCATCTGGTTGCGGCAACTGGCGCCGAGGGCGAGCGGCTGCTCGAGCTGCTGCGAACGCACGGCGGGGAGGAGGGCACCAACGTCGCCGAGCTCGGGATCGGTACCAACGAGAAGGCGCAGCTCACCGGCGAGCTGCTCGAGGACGAGAAGCTCCTCGGCAGCTGTCACGTCGCCTTCGGCGCGTCCGCGGCGATCGGTGGCACGGTCCAGGTCCCGATCCACCTCGATTGCGTCGTCCTGAGGCCGGACGTCAGCGTCGACGGCGAGCCGCTGGTGCGGGCCGGCGAGCTGCTCGTCGGCGATTGAGGCCGAGCCGGTGGCGCTCGCCGTCCCGAACTTCTCCGAGGGCCGCGACGCCGATGCGGTCGCCGCGATCAGCGCCGCCTTCGGCCGCGCCGAGCTGCTCGACCGCCACACCGACGAGATCCACAACCGCACCGTCCTGACGCTCGCCGCGCCGGGCGATGCGCTGCTCGGCGCGCTCGTGGCCGGGGCCGGGGCCTGCATCGAGCGGATCGACATGCGCGCGCACAGCGGGGCCCACCCGTGCGTGGGCGCCCTCGATGTCTGCCCGATCGCCTACCCGTCCGTAGCAGAGCGCTCCACGGCGCGCGAGCTGGCGCTGGAGGTCGCGCGGGGGATCGCCGCGCTCGGGGTTCCGGTGTTCCTCTATGGCGAGCTCGCGACCGCCCCGGATCGCGCCGAGCGCAGCCACTTTCGTCGCGGGGGTCTCGCCGAGCTCGCCGAACGGATGCGCGCGGGCGAGCTGGCGCCCGACTTCGGTCCCGCCGAGCCGAACCCGAGCGCCGGCGCGACCCTGGTCACCGCGCGCCCTCCGCTCGCCGCCTTCAACCTCGAGCTCGACACGCCGGACGTCGAGATCGCCCGTGCGATCGCCGCCCGGCTGCGGGAGTCCGGCGGCGGGATCGCCGGCGTCCGCGCGGTCGGGATCGACCTCGGCGACCGCGCCCAGGTGTCGACCAACATCCACGACCCCGGCGCGGTCCCGCTTGCGGCCGTGATCGAGGCGGTCCGCGAGCTGGCCGCCGAGCACGGCGCCCGGCCGGTTGCCGGCGAGGTCGTCGGCCTGGTGCCCGAGGCCGCGCTGGGCGATCTGCCCGCGGACGTACCGCTCGTCGGGTTCGACCCCGGCGTCCACGTGCTCGAGCGCCGGCTCGCTCAACCGCCGACGTAGTCGACGTGCCACCGCCTGCAACGGCGGACGGCGGGCGTTAGCCTCCAGGACCTCATGGCTCAGACCAGGAAACGACGCCGGCGCAAGCATCGGGGCACCAAGTCGGGACGGATCGACACCCGCGGGCCTCGCGGGCGCCCTCGCAACCGCGAGGAGGCGCGCGCTCGAGCCCGCTCGAAGCGCAAGCGCCAGCCGGCGGCGGGCCGCGCCGTCGACCGGCGCGACGTCCCGCCGACCTGGGGAGCCGCGTTCAAGCGCGGCCTGTTCGGCGCCGCGATCTTCTTCCTGCTCTTCTGGCTCGCCTTCCAGCGGCCGGTCGGCGGGGCGGCGGCGCTCTCGGCGGTGATGCTTGGGATGTACGTGCCGATGGGCTTCTACATCGACCAGTTCATGTACCGGCGTCGCCAGCGCCAGCTCCAGGCCGCCCGCGTCGCCAAGAAGCAGCAGGGCTGACGGCCGCCGGCGCTACTCTCGACGCCCATGGACGCACGCATGCTCACCGTCGGCCCGGTGGCCGAGAACTGCTTCGTGATCCGTCGTGACGGCGCCGATCGCGGGCTGATCGTCGATCCCGGCGAGGAGCCCGAGCGCATCCTTCACGTCGTCGACGAGCTCGGGCTCGGGATCGACGCGATCCTCGTCACCCACACCCACTTCGACCACATCGGTGCCGTCGCGCCGGTGGCGCGGGCGACGGGGGCGCCGGTCTACTGCCCTGAGATCGAGGTCCCGGTGCTCGCCGACATCATGTCCTACGTCCCGTGGCCGGGATTCGGCCCCTACGAGAGCTATGACGCCGACGAGACGGTCTCCGGCGGCGAGAAGCTCGAGCTCGCGGGCTTCGAGCTCGAGGTCCTATTCACCCCCGGGCACAGCCCCGGCCACGTCACCTACGCGATCCGCGACGAGGCGGCGCTGTTCAGTGGCGACGTCCTCTTCCAGGGCTCGGTCGGTCGCGTCGACCTGCCCGGCGGCGACTGGGCGACGCTGCTGGAGAGCATCCGCAGCCTCGTCGACGGCTTCCCCGAGGAAACGCGGGTCCATCCGGGTCACATGGGCCTGACGACGCTCGGCGCCGAGCGCGCGACCAATCCGTTCCTCGCCGAGCTCGCCCGTTAGGTTGCGGGCGTGGCCGAGCGCTTCCAGCCCCCGCGGGGCACGTTCGACGTCCTGCCCGCTGACGCGCGGCGGCGGGCCGACCTGCTGGAGCTGACCCGCGAGCTCCTCGAGCGCGCCGGCTACGAGCCGATCGAGACCCCGATCTTCGAGGAGACCGAGCTGTTCGCGCGCGGCGTCGGCAACTCGACCGACATCGTCCGCAAGGAGATGTTCACGTTCGAGGACCAGGGCGGGCGGAGCCTGACGCTGCGTCCCGAGGCGACCGCCGCGATCTGCCGCGCCTACCTCAGCAACGGGATGCAGAAGCTCGCCAAGCCCGTGAAGCTGTGGTGGGCGGGGCCGCTGTTCCGCCACGAGCGTCCTCAGGCCGGCCGCTTTCGCCAGTTCACGCAGGTCGACGCCGAGGCGATCGGCTCGGATTCGCCGCTGGTCGACGCCGAGCTGGTCGTGCTGCTCGACGAGCTGTTGCGGACGCTCGGCGTCCCCGGGCTGGAGCTGCGGATCGGCAGCCTGGGCTCGCTCGAGGCGCGGGCCGCCTATCGCGACGAGCTGCGCTCGTACCTGCACGATCACGAGAGGGAGCTCAGCACGGACGTGCGCGAGCGAATCGACGAGAACCCGCTGCGAGCCTTCGACTCCAAGGACCCCGGGACGGCGGCGGTGATGGCCGAGGCGCCGACGATGCTGAGCCGGCTTGCGGGCGAGGACGCCGAGCACTTCGAGACCGTGCGCGGCCTGCTCGACCGGGCGGGGGTCCCGTACGAGGTCGACGAGGGACTGGTCCGCGGGCTCGACTACTACACGCGGACGGTGTTCGAATTCCACTGCGACCGGCTCGGCGCCCAGTCGCAGGTCGCCGGCGGCGGGCGCTACGACGGGCTGATCGAGCTGCTCGGCGGCCAGCCGACCCCGGCCTGCGGTTGGGCGGCCGGGGTCGAGCGGATCCTGATGGCGCTCGGTGAGCCGGAGCCGGTGGGCAAGCCGGGCGTCTTCGTCGCGGCCGGCGACGGCCAAGCCGAGCGGGCGCTCGCGCTGGTGCTCGAGCTGCGCCGCGGCGGCCTGCGGGCGGAGCTCGACCTCGGCGGGCGCGGGATGAAGGGTCAGATGAAGCAGGCCGACCGGATCGGCGCCGCGGTGACCGTGATCCTCGACCAGGACGGGAGCGCGTTGGTGCGGGACATGGAGACCGGCGAGCAGCGCGAGCTCGACCTCGCCAACGCGGTCGAGGAGCTTTCGTGAGCGAGCCCGAGTTCCCCGCCCTGCGCCCGAACGAGTACCGCGACGCGTGGTGCGGTCAGGTGCTCGGCGACCGCGTCGACAGCGAGGCCCGCGTGGCCGGCTGGGTGCACCGCCGGCGCGACCACGGCGGGCTGGTGTTCATCGACCTGCGCGATCGCACCGGGCTGGTCCAGCTCGTCTTCCATCCCGACCGCTCGGGCGAGGCGTTCGAGCTCGCGCACAAGCTCCGAGCCGAGGACGTGGTCAGCGCCGCCGGCACCGTGGTCCGTCGCGATCCCGAGACCGTCAACCCCGACCTGCCGACGGGCGAGTTCGAGCTCCAGGTGACGGCCGCGGATTTGTTGTCCGACGCACAGACGCCCCCCTTCGAGATCGAGGGCTTCTCCGGCGAGGTCGGCGAGGAGGCCCGCCTTCGCCACCGCTACCTCGACCTTCGGCGCGAGCGGATGGCCGCCGCGATCGTCAAGCGCCACCGGGTCGCGGCGGCGATCCGCGACTTCCTCGGCGGCGATGGCTTCCTGGAGATCGAGACCCCGATGCTCTCGCGCTCGACCCCCGAGGGCGCGCGCGACTTCCTCGTGCCGTGGCGGCGCGAGCCGGGCGCCTTCTACGCGCTGCCACAGTCGCCCCAGCTGTTCAAGCAGCTGCTGATGGTGGCGGGCTTCGAGCGCTACTTCCAGATCGTGCGCTGCTTCCGCGACGAGGACCAGCGCGCCGACCGCCAGCCCGACTTCACCCAGCTCGACATCGAGATGTCTTTCGTCGGGGTGGAGGACGTGCTCGACCTCAACGAGCGACTGCTCGCGGCGGTGTTCGCGGCGGTCGACGGGCCGCAGGTCGAGCTGCCGCTGCGGCGCATGTGCTTCGACGAGGCGATCGCAAGGTATGGGACAGACAGACCCGATCTCAGGTTCGGGCTCGAGCTCACGGCGCTCACCGATCTGCTCGAGGGGACGGAGTTCAAGGTCTTTCGCGGCACGATCGAGGCGGGCGGGATCGTCAAGGGCCTGAACGCGGGCGCCCGCGACGTGCCGCGCTCGGTCCTGGACGGCCTGATCGAGCGCGCGCAGGAACTTGGCGCGAAGGGCCTGGTATGGGCGTTTCGCGAGGGCGACGGCTGGCGCTCGCCGACCGCGAAGTTCCTGTCCGCCGAGGAGCTGGCGGCGCTCAACGAGCGCCTCGGCGCCGAGGAGGGAGACCTGCTGCTCGTCGTCGCCGATCAGCCCAATGTCGCAAACGCGGTGCTCGGCCAGCTGCGGCTGGATCTCGGCGAGCGATTCGGGCTGATCGATCCCGAGGCGGAGGAGCTCTGCTGGATCGTCGAGTGGCCGATGTTCGGCTGGAACGAGGACGAGGAGCGCTGGGATCCGCTCCATCACCCGTTCACCGCCCCGGCCGGCGAGTTCGACCTCGACGACCCGGGCGCGGCGCGGGCGCTCGCCTACGACGTGGTCTGGAACGGCCAGGAGCTCGGCGGGGGCTCGATCCGGATCTCCGACCCCGAGCTGCAGCAGCGCGCCCTGGAGGCGATCGGGATCGGCGAGGCGGAGGCGAACGAGCGCTTCGGATTCCTGCTCGAGGCGCTGCGCTACGGCGCGCCGCCGCACGGCGGGATCGCCTACGGGCTCGACCGCTGGGTCCAGCGGCTCGTGCACGCGGACTCCATCCGCGACGTGATCGCGTTCCCGAAGGCGGCCTCCGGCGCCGATCCGCTGACCGGCGCCCCAGCGCCCGTCGACGAGGTCCAGCTGCGCGACCTCGGCATTGCGTTGCGCGCCAAGCGGCCTGGCTGATCCGCCGTCCGCCACGGACGCCCCGTCGGCTTCGACCTGGGCGACTCGAGTCCGGCCGGGAAGGTCCTGGGCTGGCCGCTGATCCTGCTCCTGGTCGGGGCCGCGCTGTTTCTCGCCAGCGTGCTGCCCGCGATGCGGCGCAAGCCCGCCGGCTGAGATCAGCGGGCGCGCTCAAGCGTCGCGCCCAAGTGGCCGAACTAGAGGTCTAGGCCGTCAGCTAATCTCGTGAAAGGCTCGAGCGTGTTCGCCAGCCGTTCAATTTGTGAACCAACACAATTGCCTTGGGAGCCACCGTCCGGTAGCGCGCTGGACGTAGCGCCGGCAGGCACCCACCTGTTTATTCAGGTTCGCAGGCAGAGCGGTAACGGCAAGCTGGGGCCTTTGTCTTTCGCGGCCGCGGGAGGCCCGCGGTGAGGAAGCAGCTGAACGAGAACCCGCTCGTCCAGGCCGCGGCGCTGGGCGTCCTCGCGCTCTTGGTCGGCGTGATGCTGCTGATGCGGATGGGCGGGGGAGATGCCGCGGAGGAGGCGCCCGTCGCTGGCGACACCGGCACCCTGGCGCCGGCGACCTCGGATCCGGCGGCCGGATACTCCGACCCGGCGACCAGCGCGCCGGTCGACCCGGCGGCCTCGGCCCCCGCAGTTCCGGCGCAGGGTGGGGCGGGGATCGGCTTCAAGGCCGGGCCGGGCCTGCCGGCGGAGGTGGCAGGCGCCTACAACGGCGGCCAGGCCGTCGCGCTGCTGATCGTCAACCAGCGCGGGATCGACGATCGCGACTTGCAGGGGACCGTCGAGTCCGTGGGCTCACGAGCGGACGTCGCCGTGTTCGTCACCGACGTCAAGGACGTCGCGGAGTACTCGCGGATCACCGAGGGCGTGAAGCTCAACCGGACCCCGGCGCTGGTCGTGATCCGGCCGAAGCGCCTCACCAAGGGCACGACGCCGAGCGCTACGGTGGCCTACGGCTTCCGCGGCTCGGAGAGCGTCCAGCAGGCCTTCGAGGACGCCCTCTACGAGGGCCCGAGCGACCTCCCCTACCACCCGTAGGCGACGCGCGCGGCCGTTACCCTCGGTCCGCATGGATCGAGAGGCGTTCGACGCTTATCTGGACGACGACCGCCACCGCGGCGAGCCGCTCGCAGGCGGCTTCGACGGCGCGGCCGGCGGTGCGCCGTGCGGTGACCTGGTCCGGATCTCGATCGCGGTCGACGGCGGGTCGGTGACCGGGGTGAGCGTCGACGCCGAGGGTTGCGCCGCCGCGCGCGCGGCCGCCGCGGCGATCGCCGAGCTCGCCGACGGGGCCACGGTGCTGGACGCCGCTCTGATCGGGCCCGACGCGGTCAGCGAAGAGCTCGGGGGGATCGGCCTTCAGGGCCGCCACGCGGCCGAGCTCGCCGCCGACGCCCTGCACCGGGCGCTGGGGGAGGCGGTCGGCTCGGGCGTGCAGCTCGCCGCGCCCCCGGCGAACGCCGAGCGGGTCCTGGTCGCGGTCAGCGGCGGCGTCGATTCGGCGGTCGCGGCGCTGCGCGAGCGCGAGCGCGGGGCGGAGGTCGTCGCCGTGACGCTGAAGCTCTGGTCGGATCGGCGCACGGACGCGACGAAGAGCTGTTGCTCGCCCCTGGCGGTGCTCGGCGCTCGCCACCTCGCCCATTCACTGGGGATCCCCCACCTGACGCTCGACCTGGAGCCCCAGTTCCGGGCGGCCGTCGTCGGCCGCTTCGTGGAGGGCTACCGCGCCGGGCGCACCCCGAACCCGTGCGTGGTGTGCAACGGCGAGCTGCGAATCGACGCGATGCTGGCGCTCGCCGACCGGGTCGGCGCGCGGAGCCTCGCCACCGGCCACTACGCGCGCGTGGTCGACGACGGCGAGGGCCCGCTGCTGACCGCGGCCGCGGATCGCGCCAAGGACCAGACCTACATGCTCTCCGGCCTCGCCCCGGCGTCGCTGGCGCGACTGCGGTTCCCGCTCGCCGAGCTGCGCAAGCCCGAGGTGCGGGCGATCGCCGCGGAGGCCGGGCTCGCGGTCGCCTCCAAGGCCGAGAGCCAGGACCTCTGCTTCCTCGCCGGCGAGGGAAAGGGCGCCTTCCTGCGCCGCCACGGCGGGCTCTCGGAGCGCCCCGGCGAGATCGTCGACCCCGCCGGCCGCGGGCTCGGCACGCACCGCGGTCACCACGAGTTCACGGTCGGGCAGCGCCGCGGCCTGCGGCTCGGATCGCACGAGCGCCTCTACGTGCTCTCCACCGACGCCGAGACCAACACGGTCGTCGCGGGAACGCGCGACGAGCTCGCGACCCGCACGGTCGCGGTGCGCGAGGCGACCCTGCACCGGCCCGGCGGCCGCGTCGACCGGGTGCTGCTGCGCTACCACTCCCGCCCGCTCGCCTGCGAGCTGCCGGAGGTCGAGGCGGGGGATCACGCCGAGCTCGAGCTGGCGCTCGCCGAGCCCGCGTACGGCGTCGCCCCGGGCCAGACAGCGTGCCTGCTGAGCGGCGACGTCGTCGTCGGCCGCGCCACGATCGCCTAGGGAAGCGCGCACCTAGACTGGCGGGCGATGCGATCCGACGAGATCCGCGAGACGTACCTCTCCTTCTTCGAGGAGCGCGGCCACCTGCGCGTGCCCTCGGCGTCGCTGGTGCCGGCCGCCGAGGACACCTCGACCCTGCTGACGGTTGCGGGCATGCAGCCATTCAAGCCGTACTTCCGCGGCGAGAAGCCGCCGGCGCCGCGAATCTGCGACGCGCAGCGGTGCTTTCGCACCCCGGACATCGAGGAGGTCGGCAAGACGCGCCGCCATCTGACCTTCTTCGAGATGCTCGGCAACTGGAGCTTCGGCGACTACTTCAAGGAGGAGTCGATCGCCTGGGGGTGGGAGCTCTCGCTCGAGGGGTTCGGCTTCGACCCCGAGCGGATATGGGTGACGGTGTTCGAGGGCGATGAGGAGCTCGGCCTCGGCCCCGATCAGGAGGCGATCGAGCTCTGGAGAGCGATCGGTGTACCCGACGAGCGGATCGTGCTGCTCCCGCGGTCGGAGAACTTCTGGCAGGCGGGCCTGACCGGTCCGTGCGGGCCGTGCTCGGAGATGTACATCGACCGCGGCCCCGAGTACGGCGACGACGACCTGCGCCCCGGTGACGACACCGACCGGTACCTCGAGTATTGGAACCACGTCTTTATGACCTACGAGCTGCACGAGGACGGATCGCTCACCGACCTCCCGGAGCGAAACATCGACACCGGGCTCGGCCTCGAGCGGATGGCGGTGATCCAGCAGGACGTCGACTCGGTCTTCGACACCGACGCGTTCGCGCCGCTGATCTCGCTGGCCCAGGAGCTCTCCGGGACCGCCTACGGCTCGGACCCGAAGGCCACCCGGGCGATGCGGATCATCGCCGACCACTCCCGCGGGGCGGTCAATCTGATCGCCGACGGCGTCGTCCCGTCGAACGAGGAGCGGGGCTATGTGCTGCGGCGGATCATGCGCCGGGCGATCCAGCAGGGGCGGGTGCTCGGGATGGAGCCGCCGTTTCTCGGCCGCTTCGCCGAGAAGGTGATCGAGTTGATGGCGGGCGCCTACCCGCACCTGGAGGCCGAGCGCGCGACGATCGAGCGCTGGATCGGCGACGAGGAGGAGAGCTTCAGCCGCACCCTCGAACGCGGCACGCAGCTGCTGGCGAGGCTGGTCGCCGAGGCGAAGGAGGCGCGCACGTCCTGGATCGACGCCGAGGACGCCTTCCGCCTTCACGACACCTACGGCTTCCCATATGACCTGACGAAGGAGCTGCTCGCCGAGGAGGGGCTCGCGGTCGACGACGAGGGCTTCGAGGCGCTGATGGAGGAGCAGCGGACGCGGGGTCGCAGCGGTGCCTCCGTCAGCGCCCCCGATCGCCACGAGGCCGTGATCCAGTTCACGGCCCAGGCGCCGCCGACCGACTTCGTCGGCTACAGCGAGCTCAGCGCCAGGACCAGCGTCGCGGCCGCCGCCGACCTGGATGACGGCGGCCAGCTGGTGAAGCTGGAGGAGAGCCCCTTCTACGCCGAGGGTGGCGGCCAGGTGGCGGACTCGGGCGTCGTCCGCCTGGACGGGTCCGAGCTTGCCGTCCAGGACGTCTACCGGCTCGGCGACGACCAGGCGATTCGCGTTGCCGGAGGCGGGCGGCCGGCCGCCAGCGGCGACCTCGTCGAAGCGGTCGTCGACGCGTACGCGCGCCACGCGACGATGCGCAACCACACCGCCACCCACCTGCTGCACGCGGCGCTGCGCGAGCGGCTCGGGACCCACGTTCGCCAGGCGGGCTCAGCGGTGCGTCCCGACAAGCTGCGCTTCGACTTCACCCACGGCGCCCAGCTGAGCCCCGAGGAGGTGCACGCGATCGAGGACCGGATCAACGAGTGGGTGAAGGCGAGCCGCGCGGTCCGGGCGATGGAGATGGAGCGCGCGGAGGCCGAGGCGCTCGGCGCGATGGCGCTGTTCGGCGAGAAGTACGGCGACTGGGTGCGGATGGTCGAGGTCGACGAGGTCTCGCGCGAGCTCTGCGGTGGCACCCACGTCGCGAACACGGCCGAGGTCGGGATCGTCGCGATCGTCTCCGAGGGCTCGAGCGCCGCCAACGTGCGCCGGATCGAGGCGCTCACCGGTCCGGCGGCCATCGACCACTACCGGCGGCGCAGTGAGGAGCTCGCCCGCGCGGGCGCGATCCTCGGCTCGGCGCGCGACCCGGTCGCGGCCGCCGAGCGCGCCGCCGAGCGGCTCGCCGAGCTCGAAGCGAAGCTCGCCGAATCGGGGCGCGCAGAGGCGGGCGTCGAGGCGGAGCGGATCGGAGCCGAGGGCGAGGACGTCGCCGGCGTCCGCGTGATCGCCAGCGAGTCCCACGGCGCCGACCAGCGGGCGCTGCTCGACCTCGCCGACCGGATCAAGCAGCGTCACGGCGAGGCGGCCGTCGTGCTAGGCGGGCGCGAGGACGGCAAGGTCGCACTGGTTGCCAGCTTCACGAAGGGCGCTGTGGAGCGCGGGCTCTCCGCCTCCGGCGTGATCAAGGAGGTCGCCGGGTTGATTGGCGGCGGCGGCGGGGGGCGCGACGACGCTGCCCAGGCCGGCGGCCGCAATCCCGACGGCCTCGAGGAAGCGCTGCGTGCGGCGGCCAACGCGATCCGTCGTTCGCTGAGCGCGTAGGCCTCTAGGGTTGCGCGGCGGATGAGGGTGCTGGCGATCGATCACGGCGACGCGCGCGCGGGAACCGCGGTCTGCGACCCGAGCGGCACGATCGTGCGGCCGCTCGGCGTGATCAGCCCGCCGGACCCCGCCGCGGCCGCCCGGGTCGCTGCCGAGGAGGGGGCCGAGCTGGTCATCGTCGGCCTTCCGGTCTCGCTCGACGGGACCGAGCGCGAGCAGGCGGCGGCGGCGCGCGACTTCGCCGAAGCGCTCGCCGCCGAGCTCGGCGAGATCCCGGTCGAGACCTACGACGAGCGCCTGACCACGCGCATGGCGGCACAGACCGCACGCGCCGGTGCCGACGCGCCCGCCGACTCGCTCGCCGCCGCCCACCTGCTCGAGTCGTTCCTTGCGAGTCGCGGGGGTGGCGCATGAGCGGCTCCGACTGGCACGACCCCTTCGCCGAGGACCCCGACGCCGTCGAGCGCGAACGCCGGCGGGCCGAGCGCGAGGCGCGTCGCCGCGCCCAGCAGCAGTCGCTCGCCGAGAAGGTGCTGCAGGGCGAGGCAACAACAGTGCCGCCCGAGGTGTCCGGCGACGGCGGGCCTCCTGACCGCGAGCACGTGGGGGACGCCCGCGAGCCCGTACCCGGAAGTTCGAATTTCCGGGTAGCGCCTGAGACGGAACCCGCCGCGTCCACGGAGCCCCAACCTTCGCCTGCCCTCGCCCCGCGACGTGCCTACGGCCCGCAGCCGCCGCGGCACCTGCTCGTCCGCCGGATCGTGGGCGCGCTCATCTTCCTGGTCGTGCTCGGGTTGCTCGTCTTCGCCGTGACCAAGGCGATCGACGGGCTCGGGGGCGACGACACCACGAGCGCGCCGCCGAAGCCGGTGAAGACCACCGAGATCACGGTCCCCGAGGGCCTCGATCGGCACCAGATCGCCGATCTCGCCAAGGAGGCGGGCCTGAAGGGCGACTACATGGAGGCGACGAAGAAGCCGCCGAAGAAGTCGGGGTTCGAGCTCGCCAAGTACGACGCGGAGGACGCCCCCAACCTCGAAGGCTTCCTGTTCCCCGACACGTGGAACGACCTGCCGAAGAAGGCGACCGTCCACGACCTGGTCGACCGCCAGCTCGCCGACTTTGCGGGACGCTTCAAGGGCGTGGACCTGAGCTACGCGGAGTCGAAGAACCTGACCCCCTACGACGTGCTGATCATCGCCTCGATCATCGAGAAGGAGATCGCGGTTCCCGACGAGCGGCCGCTCGCCGCCGCCGTGATCTACAACCGCCTCGCCGCCAACAACCCGCTCGGGATGGACTCAACGATCCGCTACTACCTGCAGAACTACGACGAGCAGCTGACCGAGTCCGAGCTCGCGGCGGAACACCCTTACAACACCCGCATCCTCACGGGGCTGCCACCGACGCCGATCTCGAACCCCGGCCTCGCCTCGATCGAGGCCGCGGCGAAGCCGGCGAAGTCCGACGTCTTCTACTTCGTGATCAAGCCCGGGACCTGCAACGAGCACACCTTCGTCGAGACCGAGGAGGAGTTCTTCGCGGCCGAGGAGGCCTACCAGCAGGCGCTTCAGGAACAGGGCGGCTCGCCGACCGACTGCTGATGCCGCGGCTCGCCGTGCTCGGCTACCCGGTCTCGCACTCGCGCTCGCCGGCGATGCAGACCGCGGCGCTCGCCGAGCTGGGGCTCGCGGCGCGGTGGAGCTACGAGGCGATCGAGGTCGTCCCCGAGCGATTCGCGGCCCTGGTCGCGTCCCTTCCCGACGACGGCTTCGCCGGCGTCAACGTCACCGTCCCGCACAAGGTCGCCGCGCTCGCAGTCGCCGACGAGGCCTCGTCGGCGGCGCGGGCGGTCGGCGCCGCCAACGTGCTCAGCTTCGAACGCGGTGCGGTCGCCGCGGAGAACACCGACGCGCCCGGCATCGCAGCGGCGATCCGCGAGCCGCTCGACGGCCGCCGGGCGCTGGTCCTGGGCGCGGGCGGGTCGGCGCGGGCCGCGGTCTGGGCACTGCGCGAGGCGGGTGCGGAGGTCGCGATCCACAACCGCACCGCATCCAAGGCCGAGTCCCTCGCCACGGAGCTCGGCGTCGACCTCGCACCGGAGCCGACGGCCGACTACGACCTCATCCTCAACGCCACGACCCTCGGCCTCGCGCAGGCCAACGAACGCCCAGCCGTGCCCGAGGACCTAAAGGCGCTTCCTTTCGATGCCGATGCGATCAACGGAAGACAAGTCGTGGTGGACCTCGTCTACGGGTCGCACGAGACGGCGCTCGCATCCTGTGCACGGGAGCGAGGCGCACGCGTGATCGATGGGCTCGAGGTGCTCGTCCACCAAGGAGCCGCCTCCCTGCGGATCTGGACCGGGCTCGACCCCCCGATCGAGACCATGCGAAGGGCGGCTCGCGGCGAATGACCCCGAGATGGAAGACCGACCCACACACCTGCGGCCCGTGCCCACGCTGGGCTCCGAGGCGACGGCTCCCAAGCTCGAGCCCGAGCAGCCGGAGGGCACGCTCGGACTGACCCCTCCGCAGGGGCTCGGCAGCTCGGCGATGTTCCTGACCGACGTCGTCGTCGGACTCGGCTACGCGACGCAGGAGCAGGTGGACGCGGTGCTCGACCGCGCCCGGGTCGCCGGGCGGACGCCGGACGAGCTGATGGTCGAGGAGCAGCTGATCAACGGCGAGCAGCTCGCGCGGGCGACCGCCGAGCGCTACGGCCTCGAGCACATCGACCTGAGCTGCTTCCACGTCGACATGGGCGCCGCGAACCTGCTCTCGGTCGCCTCCGCGCGCCGCTATCAGGCCGTGCCGGTCGGCTACATCGACAAGAACGTGCTGCTCGTGGCGACGGTCGATCCGGCCAACGTGCTCGCGATCGACGACATCCAGATGATCACCGGCCTCAAGTGCCGGATGGCGGTCGCCTCGCCCGAGGACATCGACTCGCTGATCAAGCGGCTCAACTCGCTCGAGCACGCGGTCACCGAGGCGGTCGACGAGGAGAACGAGGCGGACCAGGAGCTCGGCGAGGTCACCGAGCTGCACGAGTCGGCCGACGACGCCCCGGTGATCAAGCTCGTGTACTCGATCCTCGGCCAGGCGGCGATCGAGGGCGCATCCGACATCCACTTCGAGCCGGGCGAGGACGAGATGCGCGTCCGCTTCCGCGTGGACGGCGTCCTCTACGAGGCCGCGCGCGTGCCGAAGCGGATGGTCGCCGGCGTCGTTTCGCGCGTGAAGATCATGAGCAGCCTCGACATCGCCGAGAAGCGCGTCCCGCAGGACGGTCGCGTCAGCGTCAACGTCGAGGGGCGCAAGGTCGACCTGCGAATCACGACGCTGCCCACGCAGCGGGGCGAGGGCGCCACCGTGCGCATCCTCGACAAGGACCAGGCGATGCGCTCGCTCGACGACCTGGGGATGGTCGGAACCGGCCGTGAAGCGTTCGAGGCAGCGATCATCCGCTCGCACGGGGCGGTCCTCGTCACCGGGCCGACCGGCTCCGGTAAGTCGACCTCGCTCTACGCGGCGCTGGCGAAGCTGAACGCGGTCGAGAAGAACATCATCACGATCGAGGACCCGGTCGAGTACCGGATGGAGGGCATCAACCAGATCGGGGTCAACCGCAAGGCGGGGCTGACGTTCGCCGCCGGGCTGCGCTCGATGCTGCGCGCCGACCCCGACATCATCATGGTCGGTGAGATCCGCGACGCCGAGACGGCGCGGATCGCGATCGAGTCCGCGCTCACCGGCCACATGGTGCTGTCGACCCTGCACACCAACGACGCGCCGGGGACGATCACCCGCCTGGCGAAGATGGGGATCGAGAGCTTCCTGACCGCCTCGGCGCTGGACTGCGTCGTCGCCCAGCGACTCGCGCGCAAGCTGTGCACGCACTGCAAGGAGCGGACGATGATCTCGCAGGCGGCGCTGATGGATGCCGGGTTCCGGGTCGGTACCGATCTCGAGGCCTACGACCCGGTCGGCTGCGCCCGCTGCAACCAGACCGGATACAAGGGCCGGATCGGAGTCTTCTCGGTCATGTCGATGACTGAGCGGATCAAGGACCTCACGGTCGGTGGCGCGCCGGACTCCGAGATCACCGCTGCCGCCCGCGAAGAGGGGATGCTGACCCTGCGCGAGGACGGGCTGACCAAGGTCCGCGCCGGGGTCACCTCGATCGCCGAGCTGGCCCGCGTCGCTTCCTAGGCGCGGACGCGCGTCGTACGCACGCTCGGGGACCTCAAGCGAACTCGTACATCGGTCGATGTTCGGGGCATGGACGACGCCTGTCGGCATACGGCCGCACAACCCCTGGCCGCTCGCCGCCTGCGCGCGCAGGGCGGCTACACGGTGGTCGAGGTCCTGGTCGCGATGCTGGTCTTCACGGCGGCCGTCCTGGGCGCGCTGGCGTTGATCAACACCGCGAACCTGGCGGCGCTCTCGGACAAGGCGCGCGCCGGCGGCGTCAGCCTCGCGCGTCAGATCCAGGAGGGGGCGCGTGGCGCCGGCTCGAGCGTCGCCTACAGCCAGCTGACCAACGGTTGCCCGTCGCCCGGCAGCCTCAACAACCCGTGCTCGACGACGAGCTCGATCGTCACCGCGCTGCGGTCGCAGCCCGGCCTTGCTCCCGACGCCGGCTCGCCCGCGGACGCCTGGCAGATCACCCGCGCCGGAATCACGTACTCGGTCAAGGTCTCGGTCTGCACGATGGACGATCCGGCCGACGGGCTCGGCGGCCACGACGGCGGCAGCTATTGCGTGGACAACCAGGGTGCCGGCTCCGCCGACTCGGACGCCGACGACTACAAGCGGGTGTCGATCCAGATCGACTGGGGCGGGACCAGCGGCGCGAACACGGTCCGAGCGATCTCGCTGATCAACTCCAGCGGCGTCAACGGGCCCGGTGTCACCTGCCTGCGCCAGACGGGCAGCTCGTGCCCGAACACGCCGGTGATCACGAATTCGGCGACGACCTCGATGAGCTTCACGGCGACGATCACCGGGACCCCGGTCTCGCTCGACTGGATGGTGGACGGCGCCTATCAGGGGACCGTCACGCCGAGCGGCCAGAGCGCCGCCTTCACCTGGACCCTGGGCACGACGGGTAGCGCGGGCGCAGTCGCCGACGGGACCTACGAGGTGAGCGCGGTCGCCTACGACGCGAACGGGAACGCCGGCAACGTCGGCACCGTCCAGGTGCAGCTCAACCGGCGCGCTCCGGCGGCGCCCGACACCTTCATGGCCGGGCGCAACGACAGGCTCGAGGGCAACGGGACCATCGGCGGCGTCGACCTCGACTGGCTGCCCTCCAGCGACACGGACATCCTCTACTACCGCATCTACAGCAAGACCGGCACCGGCGGGACTCCAGTGCTCGAGCACCAGACCCAGGACGCCAGCGAGACGTCCTGGACCGACCTGACGATCGCGGCGCTGCCGAACTACGACGACCCCTACAAGTGGCCCGGCGACTGCGACCCGTTCCCGGCCGACCCGACCCCGGTCTTCTACTGGGCGGTAGCGGTCGATCAGAACGGCACCGCCATCCGCGAGGGGACGGCGTCCCCGCAGATCGACGTCAACGCCTGCAACCACAGGCCGAAGAACATCGGCGGGTTCTCGAAGACCTCGAACTCGGACGGCACGGTCACCTTCGACTGGGACATTCCCGGGAACCCGGTCGACCCCGACGTACCGGCCGGAGACTCGATCTACGGCTACCGGATCTATCGCTGGGACGACGACGATCACAACGACGCGATCCCGCCGAGCGACCGGTACGAGTACCTGATCCCCCCGAACGTCACCTCGTGCGTGGCGGGCTCGGGGACGAAGCCGTGGCCGTGCTGGACCGACACGGTCCCGAGGCCCAACGGCGTGACGATGTCGTACTGCGTGCGCGCGGTCGATGAACACATGCAGGAGTCGGACAATTGCAGCGGCAAGCAGAACTACTGAGCGCGCAGCGGGGGTTCTCGCTGGTCGAGGTCCTGGTCGGGATGTCGCTGGGCGTGGTCGTCCTCGTCGCGATCACCACGGTGCTGATCAACTATCAGCAGGACGCCGCGCGCACCGAGCGGCAGCTCGACGCCCAGGAGAAGGCTCGGGTCGCCGTCGATCGGATCGTGCGCGAGCTGCGCAACGTGGCCAGCTCGCGCACCAACCCGACCCTGATCGAGACCGCGAGCCCCTACGACCTCACCTTCCAGACCGTGGGCGCGGCGAACGGGTCGAACACGACCGGGATCAATCGAGTCCGGTACTGCATCCCTGCCGATCCCGCGCCCGGGAACTCCGCGAACCGGGTGCTGACGGTGCAGACCGAGACCTGGAACACCTCGACCGTTCCCGCCAACCCATGGGCGCCGACCGGCGGCGTCTACCCGGCGTGCCCCTACACCCCCGGCTCGGTGCCGAGCGGCGCCGCGATCTCCAACGACCGGATCGCCGACAAGGTGATGAACCGGTATTCGGGCGCCGACCGGCCGGCCTTCACCTTCACGTACGGCACGGCCGGCAACCTGGCGACGATCACCAACGTCGGGATCCAGCTCTACCTCGACATCGACCCCGGCCGTCCGCCCGCCGAGACCACGCTGCGGAGCGCCGCCTTCCTGCGCAACCAGAACCAGCAGCCGGTGGCTTCGTTCACGGCGACGGCGACCGGGGGCGGGCACGTGCTGCTCAACGGGGGCGGCTCCAGCGACGGCGACGGCTCGAGCTTGACGTATGCCTGGACGAACGTGACCGGGGGCGCGAACACCGCGCTCGCCAACACCGGCCTGTACGACTGGAGGCCGGGCGCAGGCACGTACTCGGTGAAGCTGACGGTCACTGACCCAGGCGGGCTCAGTGCAACCCAAACACAGACGGTGGTGGTCCAATGAACACACTCAGGAAGCGTTTGCGCGATGAAGGCGGCGGGACGATCGTCGCGGCAATGCTGACCGGCGTCGTGGCGTTGGGGCTCGGCAGCGCCGTGCTCCAGCAGGTGAACGCGGAGAGCAGCCAAACCGGCGCCCAGCGCGCCCGTGAGGCGGCCTTCCAGCTCGCCGAGAGCGCGCTCAACAACAGCGCCCTGCAGGTGACTCGCGCCTTCCCCACCACCACCGCGTCCGCCTTCCCGACCTGTACCCAGGCGACAACCCCGTCGTCGAGGTGCATCGGCACCGGGCTGGTGACCAACTACACGAACACCGACGACGGCGCGCCGAACGGCGGCGTCGACTTCACGACCTCGCCGACCTGGGAGGTCAAGGTGCTCGACGACCTCGACGGGCCCAACTACTACGACGAGTCCCTGCTCACCCGCGGCGCCGCGGCCTACGACGCCACCGGCGGCACCGGCGGAACCCCCAACGGCTACGTGTGGGTGCGGGCGAAGTCGACCGTCGGCGGGCACACCTACACCCTGGTCAGCCTGGTCGGGCAGGGCGCGCCGCGCCAGGAGGCGCTGCCTCGCAACGCGATCACGACCGGCTGGTTCAGGACCACCAACAACGGCCGCAAGGTGATCGTCAACGTGAAGGGAAACTCGGCGACCTCGGGCAACGTGTCCGTGCGTTGCCATCCGGCCACCGGCGGCCCGAAGTCGGGGGATCCCTGTCTCGGCTACGACCCTGGGAAGGGACAGCTCTCGCCCGCCGGCGCCTACAAGTTCGACTACGTCGATGGCTCGGCGCCCCCGAACGCGACCAACCGCAGCGCGCTGGACCCGGCCGCGATCGCGCGGCTGAAGCAGCGGGCGATCAGGCTTGGGACCTACTACGCGACCGGCTGTCCGTCGAGCCTCGCCGGGTCGCTGATCTACGTCGAGAACGCGAACTGCAGCTACACGACCGGTACGGCGAACACGGCGGCCAATCCAGGCGTGCTCGTGTTCGGAAGCGGAACGCTCACCCTCGGAGGCAACTACACCTATCACGGAGTGGTCTACATGGCCAACGGCCAGGGGAGCGCGCCGAGCTCCGGCCCCTGTACGACCGGTTACCAGAACACCGTCGTCACCCTCACGGGTACGGCGCTGATTCAGGGCGCGGTGTTCATCGACAAGTGCGGGGGCATGCTCGCCGGCGCGAGCGGGCTGAACTTCGTCTTCAACTCGAACGCGCTCAACAACGTGGTCAGCGACGGCGGCGCGACGACGATCAAGAACGCGTTCCGGGTGATCTCGAGTTCGTGAACCGGCGTGGGGCGTGGGCGGATCGCGTCCGCCCACGCTCAAGCTTCCCAGCGGCAATGACGAAAGGAAAGTCGTGAGCGTCGATTTCGCATCCGTTCTCTCCCGCATGGTCCAGCTCAAGGCCTCGGACCTGCACCTGACGCCGGGCGTGCCGCCGGCGATGCGGATGCGCGGCCAGATCACCCTGCTCGACGAGATCCCGCCGCTGTCGGCTTCCGACAGCCGCGAGATCGTCTACTCGCTGCTCAGCGACTCACAGCGCAAGCGGTTCGAGAACGAGCAGCAGCTCGACTTCGCCTACTCGATTCCCGGGTGTCGCGCGCTTCCGCGTCAACGTCTTCTTCCAGCGCGGCTCGGTCAGCGCCGCCTTCCGCCTGATCCCGAACGAGATCGAGAGCCTCGAGTCGCTCGGGCTGCCCGCCGTGCTCTCCGACTTCACCCGCAAGCCGCGCGGCTTCGTCCTCGTCACGGGGCCGACGGGTTCCGGCAAGTCGACGACCCTGGCCTCGATGGTCGACATGATCAACGAGGAGCGCAAGGACCACATCCTCACGATCGAGGACCCGATCGAGTTCCTGCACCGTCACAAGGGGTGCATCGTCAACCAGCGCGAGATCGGCGCGGATGCGACAGGATTTCGCCTTCGCGCTGAAGGCCGCCCTGCGCGAGGACCCCGACGTGATCCTCGTCGGCGAGATGCGCGACCTGGAGACGATCTCGACGGCGCTGACGGCCGCGGAGACGGGTCACCTCGTGTTCGCGACCCTGCACACCCAGTCGACCGCGCAGACGGTCGACCGCGTGATCGACGTCTTCCCCGCCCACCAGCAGCAGCAGGTCCGGATGCAGCTCTCGATCGCCCTGCAGGGGATCGTCACCCAGCAGCTCCTGCCGACGGCCGACGGCGCCTCGAGGACGGTCGCCACCGAGGTCCTCGTCCCGACGCCCGGCGATCCGCAACCTGATCCGCGAGGGCAAGACGCATCAGATCTATTCCGCGCTTCAGACGTCGGGGTCGGTCGGGATGCAGACGATGGACTCCAACCTGGCCCAGCTCGTGCGCAGCGGGACGATCAGCCGCCAGCTCGCCGAGCAGCGCGCCTCGGTTCCGGAGGAGCTGAAGCGACTCCTGGGCGGTGCCGAGACGATGGGCATGCCGGCGGCCCAGGTCCCGGTCCGGGTCGCGTAGGGGCGAGCCGATGGCGACCTACGCGTTCCGGGCAATCGACGTCGCCGGGGTCCCGGCCAACGGCGAGGTCGACGCGGCATCGAAGTCCCACGTCACCGACCAGCTCCGCCAGCGCGGGCTGATCGTCCTCGACGTCACGGAGAAGCGCGAGGCGTTCAAGCTCGAATCGGTCTTCCAGCGCTTCAAGAGCGTCGACATGCGCGCGCTCTCGGTCTTCTCGAGGCAGTTCGCGACCCTGATCTCGTCGGGAATGCCGATGCTGCGGTCGCTCTACACGCTCGAGGAGCAGACCGAGGACGAGATGCTCAAGGCGGCGATCGGCGGCGTCCGCGACGACGTCGAGGCGGGCAGCGGACTCTCGCAGGCGATGGAGTCGCAGCCCGGCGTGTTCAACCCGCTCTACCGCTCGATGGTCGAAGCGGGGGAGGGCGCCGGACGCCTCGAGGAGTCGCTCGACCGCATCGCGGCCCAGCTCGAGAAGCTCGACGCGCTGCGCCGCCAGGTCAAGGGGGCGATGATGTATCCGGCCGTGGTCTTCAGCCTGGCGCTGGTCGTGATGATCGTCGTCGTCTCGTTCATCGTCCCGGTGTTCGTCGGCATCTTCGAGGAGATCGCGGCCGACACCCCGGGGGCCGATACCTCGCTGCCGCTGATGACCAAGATCACGGTCGGGGTGTCCGATCTGGTGACCGGCAAGTGGTACATCCTGCTGCCGGTGGTTGCGGTGCTTGCCTATGCCTTCCTGCGCTGGAAGAAGACGGACAAGGGCCGCTACCAGTGGGACGCGCTCACCCTCCGGTTCCCGTTCAAGATCGGCGACGTCGTGCAGAAGGTCGCACTGGCGCGCTGGTCGCGGACGATGGCCGGCACGGTCGCCTCCGGAGTGCCCATCCTGCAGGCGATCCAGATCTCCGGTCAGACGTCCGGCAACGAGGTGATCACGCGGGCGATGGACGACGTGTACGACTCGGTCAAGAAGGGCGGCACGATCGCCAAGCCACTGGCCGAGCACTCGCTGTTCCCGCCGATGGTCTCGCAGATGGTCTCGGTCGGCGAGGAATCCGGTCAGCTCGACAACATGCTCGAGAAGATCGCCGACTTCTACGACGCCGAGGTCGACGCGAAGGTCAAGGCGCTGACCTCGTTGATCGAGCCGGTGATGATCATGGTGGTCGGCGGCATGGTCGGGTTCATCGTGATCTCGATGTACCTGCCGATCTTCAAGCTCTACGACAGCATCCGCTAGCGGGCCTTCGCGGCGCCGCGGACCACGATCTTCCCGACCTCGCGGGCGGCTGCGGTTGCTGCCTGCGGCGGGATGAACCGCACGGGGTACGTGCCCTGGTCGAAGAGCAGGAGGTCGACCCTGGCCGGGTCGAGGCGGTCGACGTCCTCGAGCACCCCCAGCGCGACGATCTCGACCGCGCCCGGCTTCGAGGAGGTGAGCTTGAGGTCGAGCTGATCGCCCTTGCGAGCGCGGACCCGCTGCGGCTTGCCTGCGTCGACGCGGACCGTCGCGGTCACGAGCTTCCCGGTCGGCGCCCGCGCCGGAGGCGTGGTGGTCTCCTCGGTCGTGTCCTCGCTCAGCTGGTCGCGATCGGCCGGGATCAGCGCCGCGACCGCGCTGGAGAGCACGAGCAGGACCAGCATCACCAGGATCAGTCGACGGGCCGCCATGGAATCCAGAGGCTACGCAGGCCACGCACGCGCGACTAGGGGCTGGCCCCCATATGTCCGTCCAGACAACCCCCAACCGGGGCTAAAGGTTTTCCTCCGCCGCCCGATAGCTGTCTCGACAACTGCCAGCACCCACCTGGGACTGGCGCCAAGCAACAGGTACCACAGGAGGCACCGAAATGCTCAACAACCTCCGCGTCAGGGCCCAGGGCGAGTCGGGTTTCACCCTCGTCGAGCTTCTGGTCGTGATGCTCATCCTCGGCCTGCTGGCCGCGATCGCCGTCCCGGCGTTCTTCAACCAGCGCGACAAGGCCAACGACGCCAAGGCTAAGACCACGGCGAAGACCACGCAGACGGCTATGGAGACGTATGCGACGGACAACAACGGCAACTACACCGGCGCCACCGTCGCTCTGCTCCAGGCGATCGAGCCGACGATCCCGGCTTCGGGCGTCGCGCTGAGCAACATCGCCGCGAAGACGTACACGATCACCGTGACGTCGAGCACCGCTGCGACGCAGACGTTCACGATCGACCGTGCCGCGTCCGGCGCGATCACGTATCCGTGCAACGTCGACGGCACGGGCGGCTGCCCGGCCAGCGGCAGCTGGGGCTGATCACCAGCTCTGACCGGCCATAGGCCGGACGCGTTTCGAGGGGCGGGCCCCGCGGGGCCCGCCCCTCTTGTGCGTCTAGGGGCCGGCTCAACAAATGTCGAGGGCAAGGCCGCAGGTCTCAAGCTCCGGGCCCTCAGGGCCGATAGCGCGTCTCGTAAGGGCCAGCACCCACCGGGGACTGGCGTCTCGGTAACAGTCAGTCAAGGAGACACAATGCTCAACAACCTCCGCGTCAGGGCCCAGGGCGAGTCGGGTTTCACCCTCGTCGAGCTTCTGGTCGTGATGCTCATCCTCGGCCTGCTGGCCGCGATCGCCGTCCCGGCGTTCTTCAACCAGCGCGACAAGGCCAACGACGCCAAGGCTAAGACCACGGCGAAGACCACGCAGACGGCTATGGAGACGTATGCGACGGACAACAACGGCAACTACACCGGCGCCACCGTCGCTCTGCTCCAGGCGATCGAGCCGACGATCCCGGGCTCGGGCGTCGCGCTGAGCAACATCGCCGCGAAGACGTACACGATCACCGTGACGTCGAGCACCGCTGCGACGCAGACGTTCACGATCGACCGTGCCGCGTCCGGCGCGATCACCTACCCCTGTGACGTCGACGGCACGGGCGGCTGCCCGGCCAGCGGCAGCTGGGGCTGATCGACAGGTCTGACCGGCTTCGGCCGGACAGGTTGAGGGGCGGGCCTTTCGGGGCCCGCCCCTTTTCTTTGCAGGAGCCGCCGCGCCCCCTGCGATCATCCCGCCGGCCATGAAGCACCAGCCCTCATGAGCGCCGCCTGGGCCGCCGCCGCGTTCGTCGGCGGGGCGATCATGGGCAGCTTCGTCAGCGTCGATCGCCCACCGGGTCCCGCGGGGGGAATCGTTCGTCACGGGCCGTTCGCGGTGCCCGAGCTGCGGCTCGCAGATCGGGGCCCGCGACAACGTCCCGATCGTCAGCTGGCTGCTGTTGCGAGGACGCTGCCGGCGATGCGGTGAGCCGATCTCGCCCCGCTACCCGCTGGCGGAGCTCGGCCTGGCCCTGCTCTACCTCGGCACCTACCTGGCGCTCGGCGACGACGAGACCGGCGAGCTCGTGCTCGGTCTCGTCCTCTGCACCGTCCTGATGGCGATCACGCTCACCGATCTGGATCTGAGGCTGATCCCGAACGCGATCGTGCTGGCCGGCGCGATCGCGGCGGTCGCGATCGTCGCCGTGTACGACCCCTCGAGCTTCGATCAGCGCGCGATCGCCGCAGCGGCGGCCGGCGGGGTCCTGTTCCTGGTCGCGCTCGTCTATCCGCAGGGCATGGGGATGGGCGATGTGAAGCTCGTCGCGATGATGGGCCTCTACCTCGGTCGCGCGATCGCGCCCGCGGTCCTGATCGGCTTCGCGGTCGGGCGCCCTCGTCGGGGTCGCGCTGATCGCACGCCATGGGAGCCAGGCGCGCAAGCAGGCGGTTCCGTTCGGCCCGTTTCTCGCCCTCGGAGGCGTGATCGGACTCTGGTTCGGCGATTCGATCGTCGACTGGTACGTCGACGAGTTCTTCTAGACCCGGAACCGTCCATTCCAGGCGTGGCGGCGCTCAAGTGATGCGCGCCTGCGGCCGATTGTGACCGTGAGGTGGCTTTCGCCCCCCTGAACGAATGATGCTGTCCGTCGGCTCCAAGAACAAGACCCAGAAGTCCCTGGTCGGGCTCGACATCAACGCGAGCACGATCGCGGCTACCGAGCTGCGCGCGAACGGCTCGGTCGAGGTCATCGGCCACGGCGTGGCGTCGCTGCCCGCCGGCGTCTTCCACGAGGGCGAGGTCGTCGATCCCGAGGCCATCGGTACCGCCATCAAGGAGCTCTTCGCGAGCCGCAAGCTCTCGAGCTCGGTCCGCATCGGAGTCGCCAACCAGCGCGTCGCCGTCCGCACGCTCCGCCTGCCGCCGATCCCCGACCCCAAGGAGCTGGCGACGGCGATCCGCTTTCAGGCCGCCGAGCAGATGCCGATGCCGATCGACCGGGTCGTCCTCGACTGGTCGGTGATCGGCCACGTCAAGGATGAGAGCGGCGCCCCACAGCTCCAGGTCGTGGTCGTCGCCGCCCGCAGGGAGATGCTGGGCTCGATGCTGGAGGCGGTCAGTGTCGCGGGGCTACGGCCCGTCGGCATCGACCTCTCGGCCTTCGCGATGATCCGCGCCCTCGCCGGCGCTCGTGACACCGCCCTCCCGACGGCCCCGCCGCCGAACGGCGACGGCGAGCCGAGCACGGACGGCGAGGAGGCGCCGAACCCCGCGACCCTGTATTGCAACCTCGACGACATCACCAACCTGGCGGTTGCGCAGGGGTCGACGTGTCACTTCACGCGCGTGCTTCCGTTCGGCCTCGAGGGCATCGCCCAGAAGCTCTCGGAACGGCGCCACCTGACCCTGGAGCACGCCCGCATGTGGCTGACCCACGTCGGGCTCACCGAGCCGGTCGAGAGCATCGAGGGCGACCCCGAGATCGTCGCGGCGACCCGCGAGGTGTTGACCCAGGGCACCGCGAAGCTGGTTGACGAACTCCGCATGTCACTCAGCTACTACGGGTCCCAGGAGGATGCGCTCTCGGTCGAGCGGGTTGTCCTCTGCGGGCCCGGGACGACGATCCCCGGCCTCGCCGAGGCGCTGCAGGGCGGCTCGCCGTACCCGTTCGAGATCGGGCGCGCCGCGCCGCTCGCCGGCCTCGACGACGAGACGGGCGCCCGGCTCACCGTTTCCTACGGCCTCGGACTGGACGAGTAGCGATGCGTCCGGTCAACCTGATTCCGCCGGAGGACCGCCGCGGCGAGCACGCTCCGCTGCGCACGGGGGCGACGGCGTACGTCCTGGTCGGCGTCCTCGCGATCGCCCTGCTGACCGTGACCGCGCTGGTCCTGACCGGCAACCAGGTTTCAGAGCGCGAGAACGAGCTCGCCGCGCTGGAGGCGCGGGGAGCGACCGCCGCGCAGACGGCCGACGCGCTGACGCCGTACGTCGAGTTCGCCTCGATGTCGGCGGCGCGCGAGGAGACGGTCACAAGCCTCGCCAAGAGCCGCTTCGACTGGGAGCGAGTCCTGCGCGAGCTCTCGCTCGTGATCCCGGGAGACGTCTGGCTGATCAACGCGACGGGGACGGTCGCTCCGGGCGCCTCGACCGGCAGCGCAGCCGCCGCCAACACCTTGCGCGAGGGCACCACCGGCCCGGCGCTCGAGCTCATCGGCTGCGCTCGCAGCCAGCAGGCTGTAGCCGGCTTCGTCGCGGCGCTCGAGGACATCGACGGCGTCACCCGGGTCGGCGTGAGCAGCTCGGAGCTGGGACAGAGCTCGAACGGGGCCAGCGGCGAGTCCGGAGCCACCTCCGACTGCCGTACGCGCGCCTTCATCTCGAGGTTTGAGATCGTCGCGGCCTTCGACGAGGCGCCCCCGTCCGGCGCCTCGGTGGTTCCGGACGCCGGAGCGGCGCCGACGCCCACCGATGCCGCGACCGACCCCGAGACGGCCGACGCGGTCGCGCAGGAGCAGCAGGCTGCCGATTCGGCCGCCGACCAGACCGCGAAGGCGGACGACGCCGCAAACCTCGTGGGGGCGACACCGTGAAGTCCAGCGACCGCACCATCGTTCTCGTCGTCCTCGGCCTCGCCGTCGTCGCCGGCCTGTGGTTCGGGCTGATTTCGCCGAAGCGCTCCGAGGTGGCGAAGCTCGACGATGAGGTCGCGACCCAGCAGGCGGCCGTCTCCCAGCAGGAGCAGCTGGCGCTCGCCGCAGTCGAGGCGAAGGACGACTACAAGGCCGACTACGAGCGGCTGATCGTCCTCGGCAAGGCGGTTCCGGGCGACGACGACGTGGCCAGCCTCATGGATCAGGTCAACGGCCTGGCGGAGCGCGCCGGCGTCACCTTCAGCGGCCTGAAGCTCTCGGCGGATGCGGCCACCACGGACATTGCGGCGCCCGCGGCGACCGAAACGCCTCCCAGCGACCAGCCCGCTGACACGCCGGTGCCCACCCCGGCGCCCGCCACCGAGACCGCGGTCGCCGGTCTGCCGCTCGGCGCGACCGTCGGCCCCGCCGGCCTCCCGGTGATGCCGTACGACCTCACCTTCAAGGGCACCTTCTTCGACATCGCCGACTTCATGGCCGGCCTCGACGGGCTCGTGCGCGCCGGCGAACGTGACCTCGGCGTCGACGGGCGGCTGCTGACCGTCGACGGGTTCTCGCTCGCGCCCGATCCCAACGTCGGCTTCCCGACGCTGGTCGCCTCGCTGCGGGTGACGACGTTCGTCGCCCCGGCCGACCAGGGGCTGACCGCGGGGGCCACCCCCGCCACACCGGCGCCGGGCACGACGCCGGCTGAAACCACGACCGCGACGCCGGCACCGACCGCCGCGGCGACCGCCCCGACGCCATGAAGCCCGACCGGATCCCCAAGTTCTTCGCCGACCTGTACCGCGACCTCTCCGATCGCCGGCTGTTGCTGCCGCTGATCGGTCTCGCCGTCGCGATCGTCGCGGTGCCGATGCTGCTCTCCAGCTCGGGCGAGCCGCCGGTCGTCCCCGAGCCGGCGCCGGTCGACCTGGCGAACGCGACCGCCGTCGATGCGGCGGTGACCGTCTCCAACACCGGGATTCGCAACTACCGCGAGCGACTCGAGGAGCTGAAGTCGAAGAACCCGTTCGATCAGCAGTACCAGAACACGCTCGCCCCCGGTGAGGACGGCTCGAGCGAGGTCACGGGCTCCGACCTGCCGCCGGTGCCGGGCTCGACCGCCGGCGCTCCGTCGGATGGGTCATCCGGCGGCTCGACGAGCGTCCCGCCGACCGACACGACGATCGATACGACGATCGACACGGGTCCGCCCGACACGGTCCCGAGCGACGGAACCGAGGTCGAGACCTCGGTCCGCTTCTACGCGGATCGGGTCGACGTCAAGGTGGGGCCGCTCGGGCACACGAAGAAGCTGCGTGACGTACGCCACCTCGACTTCCTTCCGGATGACCGGACCCCGATCGTCGCCTTCCTCGGCCTCGCGGGCGGACCCGACCACGCGATGTTCTCCGTCAACCCGGCGGTGATCGAGACCGGCGGCGAGGGTTCGTGCGCACCCAAGGGGAAGGACGGCTGTCAGTACCTGACGCTGGGGATCGGCGAGGAGAGGTACTTCAAGTACGGGTTCGGTGACGACGCCGAGACCTACCGGCTGAAGCTGCTCGACACCGACATCGTCCGCATTCCCGATCCGCGCGACGACGGCAGCGGCGACGACCCCGAGCAGGCCGGCGCCCCCGAGTAAACGGACCCCGGCGCGGAGCGCGCCGCGCCAATAGCCTGAGGGCATGGCGTTTCGCTTCACGACCGCGGGCGAATCGCACGGGCCCGGGCTCGTCGCGATCGTCGAGGGCCTGCCGGCCGGCCTCGAGCTCGATCGCGAGCGGATCGATCGCGAGATGGCGCGCCGCCAGCTCGGCCACGGCCGCGGCGGGCGGATGAAGATCGAGAGCGACTCGGTCGAGGTCCGGTCCGGGATTCGCCACGGGCGCACCCTTGGCAGCCCGGTGGCCCTCCTGGTCGCCAACCGCGACTACGCCAACTGGGAGGAGCGGATGAACCCGTGGCCGGTCGACGCGGAGGTCGAGGAATCGCATCTGCCGCGCCCGGGCCACGCCGATCTGGTCGGCTCCCAGAAGTACGGCCACCGCGACGTGCGGAACGTGCTGGAGCGCGCGTCGGCGCGCGAGACCGCGGCCCGGGTCGCCGCCGGTGCGCTGGCGAAGGAGTTCCTGTACGCGCTCGGGGTCAGCGTCCACAGCCACGTGCTGCGGATCGCCTCGGTCAGCGCCGCGGAGCGAGCCGACCTCGCGCCGGAGGACTTCGAGGGCGTCGACGAGTCGCCGGTCCGGTGCCTCGATCCCGAGGCCGCCGAGCGGATGGTCGCCGAGATCGACCGGCTGCGGAAACAGAACGAGAGCCTCGGCGGGATCTTCGAGGTGCGAGCCTTCGGCCTCGTCCCCGGCCTGGGCTCGCACGTGTCCTGGGACCAACGGCTCGACGGGCTCCTGGCGCGGGCCGTGGTCTCGATCCAGGCGGTGAAGGGGGTCAGCGTCGGGGAGGCGTGGGAGGTGGCCGGCGCGCCGGGCTCCGAGTCCCACGACGAGATCTTCTGGTCGGAGGAGCGGGGATATCACCGACAGACGAACCGCGCCGGCGGCGTGGAGGGCGGGATGTCGAACGGCGAGTCGCTGATCGTCCGCGGCGCCCTGAAGCCGATCTCGACGCTGACCAAGCCGCTGCGCTCCGTCGACACGGAGACCAAGGAGCCGGCCCAGGCGATGCGCGAGCGCACCGACTCGACCGTGGTTCCCGCGGCGGGGGTGGTCGCCGAGGCGATGGTCGCCCTCGTGCTCGCCGGTTGCCATCGCGAGAAGTTCGGCGGCGACCACATCGACGACGTTCTCGCCGCCGCGCAGGCGTACCGGGAGCGGATCGATTGGCGGCGCTGACGCAGTCCCAGGGCGCGCTCGTCTTCATCGGCTTCATGGGGTCGGGCAAGTCGCGGGCGGTGCGCGCCGCCGCCGCGGCGGGGTTCGAGGCCCTCGACAGCGACAAGCTGCTCGCGCAGGAGCTCGGGAGCTCGATCGACGAGTTCTTCGCCCGCGAGGGGGAGGCCGAGTTTCGCCGCCGCGAGGCGGCCTTCGTGGCCGGCCTCCTCGATCGGGCGCCGGCCGGCGCGGCGATCGCGCTCGGCGGCGGCAGCGTGCTCTCCGAGGCGGTCCGCGACGCGCTCGCACGGCACACGGTCGTCTGGCTCGAGACGGACGCGGAGTCCGCCTGGGGACGGGCCCAGGGCAAGCGGCCGCTGGCCACGGACCGCGACCGCTTCGAGGGGCTCCTGGGCGAGCGCGAGCCGCTGTACGAGGCTCTCGCCGACGCGGTCGTACCGGGCCGCGACGACGCTCCCGCGCGGGCTCTGGACGCGCTGCTGGCGCTCCGAGATCTTCCCGCGGGCGCCCGGATGGCCTGGGCTTCCAGCGCCTCGGGCGAGTATCCGGCGTACGTCGCGCGGGGGCTCGTCGGCTCGGGATTCTGGCCGCTCGAGGGGCGGCGCTTCGCGATCACCGACGAGGTGGTCGCCGGCCTCTACGCGGCCGCGATCGAGCCGCTTGCCGGCATCGTCGAGGTGGCGCCCGGCGAGCAGGCGAAGAGCCTCGCCGAGGCGGAGCGGGTGCTGCGCGAGCTGACCGCGCTCGGCGCGACCCGCTCGGATCACGTCGCGGCGCTCGGCGGCGGGGTCGTCGGCGACCTGGCGGGGCTCTGCGCGGCCCTCTACCAGCGGGGGGTGCCGGTCGTCCAGGTGCCGACGACGCTGGTCGCCCAGGTCGACTCCGCCTACGGCGGCAAGACCGGCGTCGATCTGCCGGAGGCGAAGAACTACGTCGGGGCCTACCACCTGCCGGCCGCCGTGCTCGCCGATCCGGCGACCCTGACGACGCTGCCGCGCGAGGAGCTCGCCGCCGGGTTCGTCGAGGTGCTGAAGACCGCCCTGATCGCCGGGGGGACGCTCTGGGATCAGGTGCGGGCGATCGACGAGCTCGATCCGGCCGCGCTCGACGAGGCGATCTTCGCCTGCGTTCGAACCAAGCTCCGTGTGGTCGCCGCCGACGAGCGCGACTCGGGCGCCCGGGCGGCGCTCAACCTCGGCCATACGGTCGGTCACGCGATCGAGGCGGCCTCGGGCTATCAGCGCTACCGCCACGGCGAGGCCGTCGGCCTCGGCCTGTTGGCTGCCCTGGAGCTCTCCGACGCCCTCGAGCTGCGCGCAGAGGTGAAGGACCTGCTCGGCCGCCACGAGCTACCGATGCGGCTCGATCCGTCGATCCCCCTCGGCGACGTGATCGCGGCGATCGCGCGCGACAAGAAGGCGACCGCCGACGGGGTGGGATTCGTGCTCTGCCGCGCGCCGGGCGAGGTGACGACTGGAGAGCGCGTCGAGCCGGATAGGGTCCGGAAGGCCGTGGAGGATCTGCAGGAATGAGCCCGACCGCGCACAACCGGGTCGAGGTTCTGCACGGCGTCAACCTCGACGCGCTCGGCCGCCGCGATCCCGAGCACTACGGCACGATCAGCCTGCGCGAGCTCGAGGTGAAGATCAAGCGCTTCGGCCAGGAGCTCGATCTGGAGATCGCCTTCTTTCAGACCAACAACGAGGGCGAGTACGTCGAGCGCCTCCACCGCCTCCCCGAGGTGGCCGACGCGGCCGTGCTCAACCCGGGGGCCTGGACGCACTACAGCTGGGCCATCCGCGACGCGCTCGAGATCGCCGGCCTCCCGGCGGTGGAGGTCCACCTCTCCGACGTCGCCGCGCGGGAGGAGTGGCGCCGCCGCTCGGTCCTCGAGGGACTGGTGCTCGGGTCGGTGGCCGGCAAGGGCCCGGACGGCTACCGCGAGGCGCTGGCGACGTTGAAGGAGAAGCTGGGGGCGTGAGCGCCGAGCGCGCCGACCGCCTCGCCGAGCTGGTCGCCTCCGAAGGGCTCGACCAGCTGATCGTCGGTGACCTGGTCCGCCCGGGGGACTCGGGACCGGACGCGATCGCCAACGTCCGCTGGCTGGCCGGGTTCACGGGCACCAGCGGCCTCGCCGTGGTCGGACCGCAGACCCGGATCTTCATCACCGACTTCCGCTACGCCGAGCGCGCCGCGACCGAGGTCGGCGACGACTTCGAGCGCCGGATCGCCGCCAGCCGCCTGATCCCGGAGCTCGTCGCCCCGCTGTCGGGCAAGGTCGGCTTCGACGACGCCGCGACCAGCGTCGCCAACCACGCCAAGCTGGAGGAGGAGCTCGGCGAGGGCGTCGAGCTGGTCCCCGCCGCCGGTCTGCTCGAGCGGCTTCGCCGGCACAAGGACGAGGCCGAGCTGGCCGCGATCGCCGAGGCCGCCCGGATCGCCGACGACGCGTATGAGACGGTGCTCGCCGGCGGCCTTGGCGGGCGCAGCGAGCGCGAGGTCGCGCAGGCCGCCCACGCCCGGATCCGCGAGCTCGGCGCCGAGCCCTCGTTCCCGGCGATCGTCGCGGCCGGTCCGAACGGCGCCCTTCCGCATGCCGAGCCGACCGATCGCGAGATCGAGGCCGGTGACCTCGTCGTATGGGACATGGGCGCGCTCGTCGATGGCTACGCCTCCGACTGCACGCGCACGTTCGCGGTCGGTGAGGTCGCCGACGCCGCCCGCACGGCCTACGAGTTGGTCCGGTCCGCGCAGGCGGCCGGCCTCGACGCGATCCGGGCCGGTGTCGGCGGCGAAGAGGCCGACGAGGTAGCCCGCGCGGTGATCCGCGACGGCGGCCACGAGGAGCACTTCGGCCACGGGCTCGGCCACGGGGTCGGGCTCGAGGTTCACGAGGCGCCGCGGCTCGGCAAGACCTCCGAGGACGTGCTCGAGGCGGGCGACGTGGTCACCGTCGAGCCCGGCGTCTACATCCCCGGGGAGTTCGGGGTCCGCATCGAGGACCTCGTCGTCGTCACCGGCGACGGTCATCGAAATCTGAGCTCGCTCGACAAGGGCCTGCGGGTCGTCGCATGAGGGTTGACCCGATGCTCGACGAGCTCGCCGACTGGCGCCCGCCGGGCGGCGTCGTCTCGGTGTGCGTCGCGATCGATCCGGCCGACCGCGGCGAGGGCTGGCGGATCGAGCTCCGCCATCAGCTCGAAGGCCTCGACGACGCGGTCGCCGAGCGGATCCTGGCCCGGTTCGGAGAGTCGTCGCTTCCACACGGCCGCACTCAGCTCGGCTTCATCGAGATCGGCGGCGAGGAACGCGAGATCTGGCACGGCTTTCAGGTCGACGGCAGGCGAACCGAGGTCGTCCATTCGGATCGCCCATGGCTGGCGCCGCTGGTCGAGATCCTCGATCAGGGCGGACCGGCGGGCGTGGCGTTGATCTCGCTCGAGTGCGTTCGGATCTTCGAGTGGGCGCTCGGTGAGCTCGAGGAGCTCGACGGCTGGGAGCTCGAGATCACCAGCCTCGATTGGCGCGAGCGAAAGGCCCCCGCACGCGTTGCGTCGGGCGGCACCGGGACCAGCGCCTCCGGTCACGACCAGTACGGACAGCGCCTCGATCACAACCGCGAGCGGTTCCTGAAGGCGGCCGGGACCCTGGTCGCCTCCCGCTACGGTGACCGTGGCTGGCGGTCGTTGATCGTGATCGGCGAGGGCGACCGTCCGAAGCTCTTCGCGAAGGGCCTTGGTCCCGTGGCCGACCGAGTTCACGAGATCCGCGAGAACCTGATCCGGGCCGGAGCGGGGGAGATCCTGGGACGGCTGGACGAGGAGCTCGAGCACATCAACCGCAGCCGCGAGGAGGCGTTGCTGGCGAAGCTGCGGGAGGCGATCGGCAGCGAGGCGGGCGCGGCGCTCGGCCCCGAGGAGGTCCTGGAGGTGAGCCGCGAGGGGCGCGCGCGGCACGTGCTCTTCGACGCCGAGCGCGACTGGGAGCGACTCGACGGCGTGTCGATCAACGAGCTGATGATCGAGGCCGCCCTTGCGACGTCGGCCGAGGTCACCCCGGTGAAAGGCCTCGCCGCGTCGGCCCTCGCCGCGCACGACGGTGCCGCCGCGCTGCTGCGTTACTAGAGTCCGCGCCCCGCAAGCGACGAGGAGGAAAGATGGCGATCGAGGTCGAGTCCGACAGCATCACGCACGGCGAACGGGTCCCGGATGCGCACTCGTTCGGGGTTCCGGACGGCAGCGGCGGCGCGGCGCCCGAGGGCGGTAACCGCAGCCCGCACCTGCGCTGGTCGGGACACCCGGAGGGCACTGAGTCGTTCGCCGTGATCGTCTACGACCCCGACGTCCCGGCCGACCCGACCGACGTCAACCAGGAGGGCAAGACGCTGCCGGAGGACGCCGACCGCGCCGACTTCGCGCACTGGCTGCTCGTCGACATCCCGGCGCACGTGAACGAGCTCCCCGAGGGCGCGGGCTCGACCGAGATCGTGATCGGCGGCAAGGATCCGGGCCCGAGCGAGCACGGGGTCGGCGGCGTCAACAGCTACACCGACTTCCTCGAGGGTGACCCCGACATGGGGGGGACCTACGGTCACTACGACGGGCCGTTCCCGCCCTTCAACGACGAGCGGCTGCACCACTACCACTTCGTTGTCCACGCCCTCGACGTCCCCAGCCTCGGGCTCGAGGGGGAGTTCAAGCTCGACGAGGTGCGCGAGGCGATCGAGGGCCACGTCCTCGATCAGGGCGAGCTGGTCGCCACCTACACCCTCTACGAGCCGCTGCTCGAGGAGTAATCAGCGGCTCAGGTCGACGTCGGGGTCCAGCGAGGTCACGAACGCGACCAGCAGCTCGACGGTGGCCTCGACGTCGCCCAGGTCGACCAGCTCGACCGGCGAGTGCATGTAGCGCAGCGGGATCGACACCAGCCCGGTCGGGATCCCGGCGCGCGACACCTGGTAGGCGTCGGCGTCGGTGGCGGTCCATCGTCCCGATGCCTCGACCGTGTGCTCGATCCCCTCGCTCTCAGCTGTCTCCGAGAGCAGCTCGAACACCTTCGGCGACAGCGTCGCGCCGCGGCCGATCACCGGGCCCGGAGCCGAGCGCGTGGGCGCCCGACTCTTTCTCCTCGATTCCGGGCGCGTCGGTGGCGTGGGTGACGTCGACGACCACCGCGATGTCGGGCTCGAGCAGATAGGCGGAGGTGCGGGCGCCGTTGATCCCGATCTCCTCCTGAACCGCGGCGACGCCGGCGACGCTGGCGGTGTGACCACCACGCTCGTGGCAGCGGCGCGCCACCTCGAGCGCGACGTAACAGCCGAGCCGGTTGTCCATCGACCGGGAGGCGAGCCGCTTGCCCGACAGCGCGATCGGCTCGGCGTCGATCACGACCGGGTCACCGATCCGCACCATCTTCAGGGCCTCGTCCCGATCGGCGGCGCCGATGTCGATGTGGAGGCCCTCGAGCTCGACCGGCTTCTTCTTCTGCTCCTCCTTGAGCAGGTGGACCGGCTTGCGGCCGATCACGCCGGGGACGGCGCCGTCGCGGGTGTCGATCGTGACGCGCTGGCCGACCAGGATCTGCGGGTCCCAGCCGCCGATCGGCCTGAACCAGGCGAAGCCCTTCTCGTCGACGTGGGTGATCACCAGCCCGATCTCGTCGATGTGGCCGACGATCGCCACCAGCGGCGTCTCCCGCTCGCCGGAGACGCGGGCGATCGAGGACCCGATGCGGTCGGTGGAGAGCTCGGCGAACGAGGCGGCCTCCCGCCAAACCTGTGACGCGGGCGCCTCGTAGCCAGACGGCGAGGGAACGCGCAATAGGTTGTCGAGTAGCTCCGGAGTCATGACCTGCCTGTTGCCCTAACCGACCCAACCCTAACCGCACTCGAGCCCCCCGTCGCTACCCTCACCGGCCGTGATCTCCACGAACCAGTTCAAGAACGGCGCGCACATCGAAGTCGAGGGCAAGGTCTGGCGGATCGTCGACTTCCAGCACGTGAAGCCCGGCAAGGGCGGCGCGTTCGTGCGCACGAAGCTCAAGCGAGTCGAGGACGGCAACGTCGTCGACAAGACTTTCCGCGCCGGTGAGAAGTTCCGCCCCGTGCGCACCGAGACGAAGCGGATGCAGTACCTCTACGACTCCGGCGACGCCGCCGTGTTCATGGACACCGAGTCCTACGAGCAGCTCGAGCTCCCGCGCGACGGGATCGCCGACGAGATGCGCTGGGTGGTCCCCAACGACACGGTCGAGCTGCTGCTGGTCGACGAGCGCCCCGCCGGGGTCCAGGTCGCGAGCGCTGTCGACATGACCGTCACCCAGACCGACCCGGGGCTGAAAGGCGACACGGCATCAGGCGGCGGCACGAAGCCGGCGACGCTCGAGTCCGGCGTGGTCGTCCAGGTGCCGCTGTTCGTCAACGAGGGCGACCGCGTGCGCGTGGACACGCGCAGCGGCGATTACGTCTCCCGCGCCTAGCAGCGGGCCAGGCGATCGATCGTGTCGGCGCTCGCGATGCGGTCGCGGCCCCGACCGCAGCGGATCCGATCGCGCTCTCCGTCCGCGGCGACGATCACGTCGGCGCCACTGCCGCCCCTAAGCAGGTCGCTTCCCGCGCCGCCGATGAGCCGGTCGCGTCCGCGGCCTCCATGTAGGCAATCCGCGTCGCCGCCTCCGTTGAGGCGATCGTCGCCGCGGAACCCGTACAGCCGGTCGCCGGCCGCGGTACCGTCGTGGCGGTCGTCCTTCGCGCTGCCGTTCCAGTGGTTGGCGCAGTGGCCGCCCGCGCCGCCCTGTGCGGAACACGGGGACCTCGTCTCCACGGTCTGGGCGGCGCCGTCGGCGTAGACGAAGCTCGCCTCGTTGACCCAAGCGCGATCTCGCGGGCACTCCCCGGGGGTGGTGATGTAGCCGCGTTCGGCGCCGCCGACGGTTTTCGTCACCTCGAAGATTCGCTCGTGAACGACGTCGACCGCACCGCCGTCCGGCGGTGTGCCCGGCAGCGGCGGCGCGCTGCAGGTGATCTGCCGGCCCTCGATCGGACAATGGCTGACGATCCGGGTCTCCGAACCGCGAACGGTGAACAGGAAGGTGAGCTGGTCCGCCTGGTTGAAGAGCACTAGATCAGTCTCGATGAACCGAGAGGAACCGCTGAAGCCGGTGTCGATCCGGATGTAGCCGATCCCGACCTGGCTCTCCGCCGGACACGCCTCGGCACCCGAGAGCACGAGCGCGGCGTCGGTGGCCGTGCACCGCTCGGGCACCGAGGTGTTGATCTGCGCTCCCGTGGCCGGGACGGCCATGATCGTGCGCACCGGCGGCGGTTTCGCATCGGTGTCCTCGGGGTTCACGTAGTCGATGTCGAAGCTGAGGCCGCTGGGGACCCCGGGGCGCTGGCGGTCAAAGCTCAGCGATGCGCTCTGGCGCGACCCTTCGGCCTGCGCTTGCGCCGTCGGTGCGCCGAGCGCCAGCCAGCATGTGAACGCCAATCCGAATGCCCGAGCTGTGCGCATCAGAGCCTCCCGCGGTAATCGTACAGATGTACGGTACGAGCGTACGGTAGGCTCTCGGAGATGTCAACCGAGAACGCTCGGGCGGTGCTCACGCGCGAGCGAATCATCGAGGCCGCGCTCGGCCTCCTCGACCGCGACGGCCTCGACGCGCTGTCGATGCGCCGGCTCGGCCAGGAGCTGGGGGTCGGGACGATGACCCTCTACGGCTACTTCCGAAGCAAGGACGAGCTGCTCGATGCGGTGGTCGACGCGGGCGCGCGGCGGATGGCGCCCGTGCAGGCCGCGGGCTCCTGGAGGACGAAGCTGCGCGAGCTCCTGTTGAGCCTGCGCCGGAGCCTGGCCGAGCATCCCGGCGTGGTCGAGCTGCGGTTCAGACGCCCGATCGTGGGTCCCGGAGCCCTGGAGGTGACTGAGGCCGCGATGCAGGCCCTCCGCGACGCCGGCTTCGGCTCTCGGGATGCCGCCCGCATCTACAGGATCCTCTTCATCTACACCTTCGGCTTCTCGGCCTTCGGTCCTGGAAACCGATCGGCCGTTGAGAGCGATGACACCGCGACGGCGATCGCTGCTCTGCCGGTCGACCGCTACCCGGCGCTGAGCGAAGCGGCCGAGCAGGCCGCCGACGCGATGGCGGATCCGGCCCTGTTCGAGTTCGGCCTCGACCTGCTGCTCGACTCCGTGGAGAGATCCGTCAGGGCCGCGCCTCCAGCACGAGGTTGAAGGGCGTTTCGGTGGCGCGGCGGAAGCGGGTGAAGCCCGCCTGTTCGGCGACGTCTCGCAGGCGCCCCTCGCCGGCCTGCGCGCCCAGCCCGAGCCCGACCTCCTGGTCGAGCGACGACGGCGTGCAGATCAGCGTCGACGCCGCGTAGTAGATCCGCCCGACCGGGTTCAGGTTCTCGGCGAGCGTGTCGTTCGCGAACGGCTCGACCAGCATCACTGTGCCGTCGTCGTCCAGCGTCTCGCGGACGTGCTGCATTGCCCCGACCGGGTCGCCCATGTCGTGCAGGCAGTCGAAGAAGCAGACCAGGTCGTACCCGTCGCCCGGGTAGTCCTTCGCGCTCGCGGCGTCAAACACCGCGCGGTCGCCAACTCCCTCGGCGGCCGCGAGCTCGCGCGCCCGCTCGATCGAGCCCTGGTGGTAGTCGAAGCCATGGAACTCGGACTCGGGATAGGCCTGCGCCATGATCACGGTCGAGACGCCGTGGCCGCAGCCGATGTCGGCGACCTTGGCGCCGGCCTGCAGCTTCGCCTCGACGCTCTCCAGGGCCGGCAGCCACTCGGCCACCAGATGGGTCCGGTAGCCGGGACGGAAGAACTGCTCCGTGCCCAGGAAGAGCTCCGGGTCGTGCTCATGCCATCCGAAGCCGGCGCCGGTACGGAAGCGCTCGCTGATCTTGGGCCGGTCCTTGTAGACGGAGCTGATCACCGAGTAGCCCCCGAGCACGTAGACGGGGCTGTCCTCGTCGGCGAGCGCCATCGCCTGCTCGGGCGGCAGCATGAACTTGGCGTCATCGGCGTCGTACTCCAGGTAGCCGCTCGCGGCCTGCGCCGAGGCCCACTCGCGGACGTAGCGCTCCGCCACATCGGTGCGCTCGGCGATCTCGGCCGGGCTCAGCCGGCCCGCACCGGCGAGCGCCTTCCACAGGCCGAGCTCGGCTCCGATCATGACCAGGGCGCCGTTCATCGCAGCCCCCATGTCGGTGACGGCCTGGCCCATGAACTGCTCGAGCTTGGCCTCGTCGACCGTCGCGGTCGCGTTCTCCATCTCACACCCTCCTCCGGTTGCGCCTCTGCTGGTGGTGACCCCCACGAGTCCCCCGAAGCGCCTCGTAGTCACACCAACCGTCTCATCCTCGGGGTGGAGGTGTCAACCCTCGCCCGCGTAGGCTCTGGCCCCCATGCGCCGATCCGACCAGCGCCGCGACGCCGTCTTCGCGCTCTACCAGCGCGACGTGACCGGGCGCCCGCTCGCCGAGCAGCTTGCGAACGCGAAGCCGTTCACCCGCGAGCTCGCCGAGGGGACCGACGCTGAGCTCGACTCCGTCGATGCGGAGATCGCGCGCCTCTCGCGGGGCTGGGAGCTCGACCGGATCGCCGCGCTCGAGCGCTCGATCATGCGCGTGGCCCTGCACGAGATGCGAACCGGGCTGCCGGCCGAGATCGCGATCGACGAGGCGGTGACGCTGGCGAAGGAGTACTGCGGCGCCGACGCGCCCGCGTTCGTGAACGGCATCCTCGGCTCCGCCGCCCGCGAGCTCGAGGAGGCGACACCGTGAGCGAGCCGGCCGCGCAGGTCCGCGAGCTCGCGGTCAAGCTCGGCGAGCTTGCCGAGCGGCTGCGCGACCCCGCGGTCGGCGACCGCGAGGCGGCGGACCTCGCCCGCGAGGCCGCGGAGCTCGTCAGCCGGGCCGGCAACGAGATCGAACGGGCGCTGGGTGAGCCGGACTCAGACGGGGGCTGAGGCGACCGTGGGGGAGTACCCCGACGACCTGCGGTCGCAGGTCGAGGACTACCTCGGCGGGCTCGAGTTCTCAGAGCTGCCCGCCACCGCGAGGCTCGACGAGGCGATGCGCTATTCGCTGCTCGCCGGTGGCAAGCGCATCCGGCCGGTGCTCTGCCTCGCCTCGGCGCGGGCAGCGGGCAGCGACCCGGTCGACGTGCTCCCGGCGGCGGCGGCGATCGAGCTCATCCATACCTACTCGCTGATCCACGACGACCTGCCGGCGATGGACGACGATGAGCTGCGCCGGGGGCGCCCGACCTCCCACGTGGTCTACGGCGACGACGTCGCGATCCTCGCCGGCGACGGCCTGTTCGCCGAGGCGATCAGGCTCTTCTGCATCCGCCAGGCCGGCGAGCCGGCGCGGGTGCTGGCGGCGCTGGCCGAGCTCGCCGGCGCGACCGGGGTGGGGGGCATGGTCGGCGGCCAGTACGTGGACGTCACCGGCGACGCCCTCGACGCTGACGAGCTGCGTCAGCTGCACAGCCTGAAGACGGGCCGCCTGATCGCCGCCAGCGTCACGGTCCCGCTGCTGCTCGCCGGCCTCCCAGAGGAGCGGATGGATCCCTACCGCCGCTACGCCGGCGAGCTTGGGGTGTTGTTCCAGATAGTGGATGACATTCTCGACGTCACCGGGTCGGACGAACAACTGGGCAAGCCGCAGGGCTCCGACGAGCGTCATGGCAAGCTCACCTACGTGAGTGTGTTCGGTCTCGACGAAGCGCGCCGGAGGGCGGCGGAGTCGCATGCCAACGCGCGCGCTGCCCTCGACCAGGCCGAAGGCGAGACCGCGGACCTGGTCCGGATCACCGACTTCATCCACACCCGCCGGCGATGAGGCCCGGGTTCGGAGCCCTGATCGCGGTCTGCCTCGTGCTGCTCGCACCCCCCGTGGCCGCGCACGCGGACATCGCCTGCGGCGGCAAGCGCGCCACGATCTCGGGCACATCCGGCCCCGACAGCGTTCAGGGAACCAGCCGCAACGACGTGATCAGGACGGGTGGCGGCGACGATCTGATCGAGGGGGGCGGCGGCAACGACACGATCTGCGCCGGCCCAGGAGATGACGTCATGTCCGGGGATCCCGGGAACGATCTGCTTCGAATGGGAGCCGGCACCGACGGCGCCGATGGCTCCGAGGGTGACGATCAGATCCTCGGACTGGGCGGTGCCGGCGACGACGCCGACGGCGGACCGGGCGTGGATGGCTGTCTGACGGAGGATCACCGCGAGTGCGAGGCGGACCTCCGCACCTCGGCGACCGGCAGCCCGCCGTACACCGGCGGCGATCAGAGGGTGTTCGTCGGCCAGCTGCGCGTTTTCAACGAGGGTCCCTCGCCGGCGACGCTGGTGATCGCCACCGGATCGCTCCCCTCAGAGGCGGAGTTCGTCGCGTCGGCCTCGGACCCGCGCTGCCGCGAGGTGGCGACCGACGAGCTGGGGTGCAGGAGCGAGGGGCCAGAGGTCGGGCAGGAGGCGCGGTTCGATGTCGGCTTCCGCTTCCCGGATTGCCCTTCCGGACCGAATCACCAGATCACGTTCCGGGCCGTGGCAGAGGACACCTTCACCACCGATCCGAACCGGGGCAACAACCAATACTCGGTCTCCCTTCCTCTTGAGCCCGCCCCGTCCTGCACCGGTAGGCGGGTGTCCGACTAGACAGATCGCGGAAAAGGGCTAGGCTGCTCACCATGGCATCGGGGGCGTCGGCAAGGACGCTGTTCTCCCCGCTCGTGGCGGCATTCATTCTCGCGCTCGTCGCGGTGCCCGCGAACGCGGCCACTCCGGGCCCGGACTGCGCCGGTGAGGAGCCGACGATCAGGGGCTCGAACGTCGGCGAGTGGATCACCGGCACCGAGGGCGACGACATCATCCGCGCCGGGGCCGGCGACGACACGATCAACGGCCTCGGGGGCAACGACACCATCTGCGCCGGCCCCGGCGACGACACGACGCGCGCCGGACAGGGCAACGACCGCGTCCGATCGGGCCGCGGCAACGACTCGAGCAGCGGCGAGGCCGGCGACGACGACATGCGCGGCCAGGGAGACACCGACCTCGCCGATGGAGGAGTCGGTATCGACCGGTGCCTGTTCGAGACCCATTCCGACTGCGAGGCCGACCTCGACCTGACCCTCACCGGCCCGGCGAACGCCCTCACCGGCGGCCCGGAGGTATCGACCTACCACCTCGACCTCGCCAACCACGGGCCGTCTCCCGCCGTCAAGGCCCGCGTCGATCTTGCGCTGCCTGCCAGGGCGGCCTTCCTTCCCGCCACGTCCGACCCCCGCTGCAGCGCGACCGCGGCGACGCTCGTGCGTTGCAACTTCGGCTCGATGGGCGTGGACGTCCCATCTATCGGCGCCGACATCACCCTCGTCTTCGCCGGCTGCGAGGAGGGGCCGGCCGAGGTCGCGGGCGAGGCCCAGGATCCGATTACGGATGACCACGTACCCCCGAACAACGCCCGGACCGTGACCACGGCGCTGTCGGAGTCCCCGGTCTGCATCAACGACCCGCCGACCGCCGTCGACGACACCGCCACCGTCGATGAGGACTCGGGCGCGAACACGATCGACGTGCTCGCCAACGACACCGACGTCGACGGCGGATCGCTCTCCGTCCAGTCGAAGACCGACGGCTCGCACGGCACCGTCGCGATCACCAACGGCGGCGCCGACGTCTCCTACACCCCCGACGCCGACTACTGCAACTCCGGCCCGCCGCCCGGTGACGAGGACACCTTCACGTACGCCCTGAACGGCGGCTCCACCGCCACCGTGACGGTGACCGTGACCTGCGTCGACGACGACCCCGAGGCCGTCGACGACTCCGCCACCGTCGGCGAGGACTCCGGCGCCAACCAGATCGACGTCCTCAACAACGACAACAACCCCGACGGCGGGCCGATCTCGGTCGCCTCCAAGACCAACGGGACCCACGGCACCGTCGCGATCACCAACGCCGGCGCCGACGTCTCCTACACCCCCGACGCCGACTACTGCAACTCCGGCCCGCCGCCCGGTGACGAGGACACCTTCGACTACACGCTCAACGGCGGCTCCACGGCGACGGTGACGGTGACGGTGACCTGCGTCGACGACGACCCCGAGGCCGTCGACGACGAAGCCACCGTCGGCGAGGACTCAGGCGCGAACACGATCGACGTCCTCAACAACGACCTCAACCCAGACGGCGGGCCGATCTCGGTCGCCTCCAAGACCAACGGGACCCACGGCACCGTCGCGATCACCAACTCAGGCGCCGACGTCTCCTACACCCCCGACGCCGACTACTGCGGCCCGGACCTCTTCACCTACTCGCTCGCTCCTGGCGGCTCGGCGGCGACCGTCTTCATCGATGTCACCTGCGTCGATGACGACCCCGAGGCCGTCGACGACGAAGCCAGCGTCGATGAGGACTCGGGCGCGAACACGATCGACGTGCTCGCCAACGACAACAACCCCGACGGCGGGCCGATCTCGGTCGCCTCCAAGACCAACGGGACCCACGGCACCGTCGCGATCACCAACTCAGGCGCCGACGTCTCCTACACCCCCGACGCCGACTACTGCGGCCCGGACCTCTTCACCTATTCGCTCGCTCCTGGCGGCTCGGCGGCGACCGTCTTCATCGATGTCACCTGCGATGACGACCCGCCGACCGCCGTCGACGACTCGGCCACCGTCGATGAGGACTCGGGCGCGAACACGATCGACGTGCTCGCCAACGACACCGACCCCGACGGCGGGCCGATCTCGGTCGCCTCCAAGACCAACGGGACCCACGGCACCGTCGCGATCACCAACTCAGGCGCCGACGTCTCCTACGCCCCCGACGCCGACTACTGCAACTCCGGCCCGCCGCCCGGTGACGAGGACACCTTCACCTACACGATCAACGGCGGCTCGACCGCGACCGTGACGGTCACCGTCACCTGCGACGACGACCCGCCGACCGCCGTAGACGACACCGCCACCGTCGATGAGGACTCGGGGGCGAACACGATCGACGTCCTGGCCAACGACAACGACTCCGATGGCGGCCCGCTCACGGTCGAGTCGAAGACCGACGGCTCGCACGGCACCGTCGCGATCACCAACGCCGGCGCCGACGTCTCCTACACCCCCGACGCCGACTACTGCAACTCCGGCCCGCCGCCCGGCGACGAGGACACCTTCACGTACGCCCTGAACGGCGGCTCCACGGCGACGGTGACGGTGACGGTGACCTGCATCGACGACGACCCCGAGGCCGTCGACGACTCCGCCACCGTCGATGAGGACTCGGGGGCGAACACGATCGACGTCCTCAACAACGACCTCAACGCCGACGGCGGCCCGCTCACCGTCCAGTCCAAGACCGACGGCTCCGACGGCACGGTGGCGATCACCAACTCAGGCGCCGACGTCTCCTACACCCCCAATCCCGACTACTGCAACGACCCGCCCGCGAGCAGCCTTGACACCTTCACCTACACGATCAACGGCGGCTCGACGGCGACCGTGACGGTGACGGTGACCTGCGTCGACGACGACCCCGAGGCCGTCGACGACGAAGCCACCGTCGGCGAGGACTCGGGCGCGAACACGATCGACGCCCTCGCCAACGACACCGACGTCGACGGCGGATCGCTCTCCGTCCAGTCAAAGGCCGACGGCTCGCACGGCACCGTCGCGATCACCAACGGCGGCGCCGACGTCTCCTACACCCCCGAGGCCGACTACTGCAACTCCGGCCCGCCGCCCGGTGACGAGGACACCTTCACCTACACGATCGACGGCGGCTCGACCGCGACCGTGACGGTGACTGTGACCTGCGTCGATGACGATCCCACCGCCGTCGACGACACCGCGACGACGCCGGAGGACCAGGCCGTCTCGATCGACGTCCTTAGCAACGACCAGAACTCCGACGGCGGCCCGCTGGAGGTCCAGTCGAAGACCGACGGCTCGCACGGCACCGTCGCGATCACCAACGCCGGCGCCGACGTCTCCTACACCCCCGACGCCGACTACTGCAACGACGGCCCGCCGTCCGGTGACGAGGACACCTTCGACTACACCCTCAACGGCGGCTCCACCGCCACCGTGACGGTGACCGTGACCTGCGTCGACGACGATCCCGAGGCCGTCGACGACTCGGCCACCGTCGATGAGGACTCGGGCGCGAACACGATCGACGTGCTCGCCAACGACACCGACCCCGACGGCGGGCCGATCTCGGTCGCCTCCAAGACCAACGGGACCCACGGCACCGTCGCGATCACCAACTCAGGCGCCGACGTCTCCTACGCCCCCGACGCCGACTACTGCAACTCCGGCCCGCCGCCCGGTGACGAGGACACCTTCACCTACACGATCAACGGCGGCTCGACCGCGACCGTGACGGTCACCGTCACCTGCGACGACGACCCGCCGACCGCCGTAGACGACACCGCCACCGTCGATGAGGACTCGGGGGCGAACACGATCGACGTCCTGGCCAACGACAACGACTCCGATGGCGGCCCGCTCACGGTCGAGTCGAAGACCGACGGCTCGCACGGCACCGTCGCGATCACCAACGCCGGCGCCGACGTCTCCTACACCCCCGACGCCGACTACTGCAACTCCGGCCCGCCGCCCGGCGACGAGGACACCTTCACGTACGCCCTGAACGGCGGCTCCACGGCGACGGTGACGGTGACGGTGACCTGCATCGACGACGACCCCGAGGCCGTCGACGACTCCGCCACCGTCGATGAGGACTCGGGGGCGAACACGATCGACGTCCTCAACAACGACCTCAACGCCGACGGCGGCCCGCTCACCGTCCAGTCCAAGACCGACGGCTCCGACGGCACGGTGGCGATCACCAACTCAGGCGCCGACGTCTCCTACACCCCCAATCCCGACTACTGCAACGACCCGCCCGCGAGCAGCCTTGACACCTTCACCTACACGATCAACGGCGGCTCGACGGCGACCGTGACGGTGACGGTGACCTGCGTCGACGACGACCCCGAGGCCGTCGACGACGAAGCCACCGTCGGCGAGGACTCGGGCGCGAACACGATCGACGCCCTCGCCAACGACACCGACGTCGACGGCGGATCGCTCTCCGTCCAGTCAAAGGCCGACGGCTCGCACGGCACCGTCGCGATCACCAACGGCGGCGCCGACGTCTCCTACACCCCCGAGGCCGACTACTGCAACTCCGGCCCGCCGCCCGGTGACGAGGACACCTTCACCTACACGATCGACGGCGGCTCGACCGCGACCGTGACGGTGACTGTGACCTGCGTCGATGACGATCCCACCGCCGTCGACGACACCGCGACGACGCCGGAGGACCAGGCCGTCTCGATCGACGTCCTTAGCAACGACCAGAACTCCGACGGCGGCCCGCTGGAGGTCCAGTCGAAGACCGACGGCTCGCACGGCACCGTCGCGATCACCAACGCCGGCGCCGACGTCTCCTACACCCCCGACGCCGACTACTGCAACGACGGCCCGCCGTCCGGTGACGAGGACACCTTCGACTACACCCTCAACGGCGGCTCCACCGCCACCGTGACGGTGACCGTGACCTGCGTCGACGACGATCCCACCGCCGTCGATGATTCTGCGACGACCGATGCCTTCGACCCTCCACTGACCGTCGACGTGCTCGCCAACGACAACAACCCCGACGGCAGCCCGTTCGCGGTGAACTCGGTGACGCAGGGGACGTTCGGCTCGGTGACGATCGGCCCCGGGGGCTCGAACGTGACCTACAACTACGACCAGGACGCCTTCGGCTGCTCGGTCTCCTCCGATAGTTTCACCTACACGCTTGCGCCCGGCGGCTCGACGGCGACCGTCACCATCGACATCACCTGCTCAGGCGGCTGAGCGTCGGCGGGGCGCCGCGCCCTGCCACAATCACGGGTCCGCCCGATGAGCACTCCGGCTGACAAACCCGAGGGCGAGCGCCTGCTCGATTCGATCCACGGACCCGACGACCTCAAGGGCCTCTCCGACGACCAGCTGGCCACCGTGGCCCAGGAGGTCCGCGCGCTGATCATCGACACGATCGGCGAGATCGGCGGGCACTTCGGCGCGAACCTCGGCACCTGCGAGCTGACCACCGTGCTGCACGCGCTGCTCGACTCCCCGCGCGACAAGATCCTCTGGGACGTCGGGCACCAGGCATATCCGCACAAGGTGCTCACCGGGCGCGCGGACCGGCTGGAGACGATCCGCCAGTACCAAGGCCTGGCGCCGTTCTGCTCGGTGTTCGAGTCCGAGCACGACATCATGGGAGCGGGCCATGCCTCGACCTCGATCGGCTACGCCGTCGGCCTCAAGGAGGCGATGCGCCACGGGATCGGCGAGGACGGCAACGTCGTCGCGGTGATCGGCGACGGGGCGCTGACCGGCGGCGTCGCCTTCGAGGCGCTTCACAACGCGGGCGGGCTGCAGACGCCGATCGTCATCGTCCTCAACGACAACGGGATGTCGATCTCGCCGAACGTCGGGGCGATCGCCCGCTCGTTTCAGCGACTGCGCGCCAACCCGCGCCTCTACCACGCGCGCGAGGACGTCGAGTGGGCGCTCACCAAGCTGCCGCTCGGGCTCGGTCGCCAGATCGAGAAGATCGGGCCGGAGATCAAGTCGGCGATCAAGGCCTACGCGGCGCCCGGCCTGTTCTTCGAGGAGCTCGACCTCGCCTACATGGGGCCGATCGACGGCCACGACGTGACCGCGCTGCGCTCGAACCTACAGGCGGCGCTCGCCGCCGGCCGCCCGGTCGTCGTCCACATCCACACCGTCAAGGGCAAGGGCTTCGAGCCCGCCGAGGAGGGCGGCCTGGAGGGGATGGAGAAGTGGCACGCGGCCAAGCCCGGCTCGATCGTCGAGGGCAAGGTGGCGCCGAAGAAGCCGGCGAAGCCGCCGCTGACTCGCGGTGAGATGAGCGAGGGCGCCCGGCCCGAGGAGGTCACCCAGCCGCCGCCGGCGTACACCTCGGTGTTCGGCGATGCGCTCGTCGTCGAGGCGAAGCGCGACGCGAGGGTGATCGGGATCACCGCCGCGATGGCCGGCGGCACCGGGCTCACGGCGCTGGAGAAGGAGTGTCCCGAGCAGTACTACGACGTCGGGATCGCCGAGCAGGACGCGGTCCTCTTCGCCGCCGGGCTCGCGACCCAGGGGGCGAAGCCGGTCTGTGCGATCTACTCGACCTTCCTGCAGCGCGCGTACGACCAGCTCGTCCACGACGTCTGCCTGCAGAAGCTCAACGTGGTCTTCGCGATGGACCGGGCCGGGCTGGTCGGCGACGACGGGCCGACCCATCACGGCGCCTTCGACGTCTCCTATTTCCGGGCGCTACCCAACGTCGTCGTGATGGCCCCGCGTGACGAGGCGATGCTCTGCCACATGCTGCGCACGGCCCTCGCCTACGACGATGGCCCGATCGCCTTCCGCTATCCACGCGGCACCGCCGAGGGAGTGCCGCTCCCCGACCGCGCCCTGGAGATCCCGATCGGCACCGGCGAGGTGCTGAAGGAGGGGGAGAGGGTGGCCCTGCTCGGCTACGGCTACGGCGTGCGGGTGGCGCTCGACGCGGCGGCGCTGCTCGCCGAGCACGACCTGACGGTCACCGTCGCGGACGCCCGCTTCGCGAAGCCGCTCGACGAGGGGCTGGTGGAACGGCTGGCGAGCGATCACGAGCTCGTGGTCACGATCGAGGAGAACGTGCTTCCCGGCGGCTTCGGCTCGGCCGTACTCGAGCATCTCGAGGACTCCTTCGGCGAGCACGGGGCCGAGCGCGCTCGCGTGATCCGGATCGGGTTGCCGGACCGCTACGTCACCCACGGCAAGCCGGCGCTGCTGCGCGAAGAGGTCGGGCTCACCGGTCCCGCGGTCGCGGAGCGCGTGACCGCCGCGCTCGGGGCCCGCGCCGCCGTGGGCCGCTAACCGACCGGCGCAACCGGCGCCATCCTCGAGCGTTTTCTCACGCAACGGTGTGTGACCCCAGTCACACTCGGATCGCACGTATGTTCGTACTCTGGATTCACCATGAGCACCAAAGCGATCTCTCTACCGATTCATGGCGCGCTCGAAATGGTCGCCGCGCCGGCGATCATGGCAGCGCCCTTCCTGCTCGGCTTCGGCCCCGCCGCGACCGTGATCACGGTCGGCCTCGGGGCCGTGCTGCTTGGCCTCGCGCTGCAGGTCGAGGGGTCGGAACGCGGGATCCCGCTGTCGGCCCACGCCGGGTTCGACTACGCCCTCGCGTTCGTCGCGACGATCGCCGGCCTCGCGGTCGGCCTGATCGCCGATGAGCAGGCAGCCGGAATCTTTCTGGTCGGAATCGGTGTCGCAATGGTTGTGTTGGCCGCATCGACGCGGTACACCGCACCCCGCGGCACCTAACCAAGCCGACCTACCTCACACAGACAAAAAACACATATCTCTCCTCCCTGTACCCGAGACGCCCCGCGAAGTGCGGGGCGTTTCGTTTGGCCGTCGCGGCACGTCAATAGGCTCACCCGGTGGAGACGATCGCGGCTCTGGTTGCTCTGGCTGTCGCCACGGCTAGTGCCCTGATCGCATACTCGAGCGCGACCTCCGCTCGGAGGAGCAACGAGCTGCGGGTCCTGGTCGATGTGCTGAGGGAGCTCCGAGGGCCCGAGTTCAAGAAGGACGGTGCTGGAGCCGTACATCCGCGAGGCGCAGACCAGGTTCCCCGACTATCAATGCTTCTTCGAGCACTTGGTCAGCCTGGTGTGCGAGAACCCTCCACACGAGCTGAGAACGAGACTCGGGCTACAGAGGGCGCCGGCCGACGCCGCGAGCCGGATCCGCTACCAGCTGCCTCGCGACACGTCGAGGCTGCGCCCTAAAGAGCTACTGCCCGTCAGCTGACGCCTGGATCAGCAGCACTCGGGACCCCTCCGCCTCGGGGATCTCGACGCGCAGGCCGCGCTCGAGCTGCGCGGAGGTGAACGTGCCCAGCGGGGTCTCGCCGGCGCCCTCGCGCAGCTCGAAGGTGCGGCCGGGCGGCACGTTGCGCAGCGCGATTCTCCGCGAAGCGTCGGCGGAGCCCTGGCGGAAGGCGAGCAGCGCACCCTCACCGCTGCGCGGGTCCCACGCCTGAAGCGCGGTCCAGCCGCGCTCGAGCGGATCGTCGAGCAGCGGATAGACGACGCCGTCGAGCAGGTCGCGGTTGCGCGCGTAGAAGTCGGTCCAGGGCCGCACTTCGTCGATGACGGCCTCCGGCAGACGGCGGATGTCCTGGAAGAAGGTGATGTGCGAGAGCAACGAAGCCGCCATGAGCGTGTCGACCGGGTAGCGGGCGAAGTCGCGGTCGGCGAGCGCCTCCTGGCCGAGCGCGAACGCCGGCACGTAGGGGCTCAGGTTCCACAGGTTGTGGAGCATGCGGTCGGGGCTCGGACCGCCGTTCTGGAACCAGGTCGGTCCGCGCGAGATCGACTCGAACGGGAAGAGGCGGTAGTCGTTCGTCTCGTCGATCTGGAAGGTCACGGCGGGGTAGTCGGCCCGCAGGCGATCGAGCAGCGCGACGAAAGCGTCGTGGTACTCGTAGAGGTCGCGAGCGCCGTCGGGCCCCGCGCAATCGAGCCACAGGAGGAAGTCGAACTTCCAGTAGACGACCCCCCAGTTCTCGATCCCGTCGCGGATGCGCGCCTCGACGTGGGGCAGGGCGGCCGGGCCCCAGGCCCCGATCCCGGCCTCGTTGGAGCCTCCGTCGGGATCGGCGATGTTGTAGGCGGCGAGCGCGTCGCCCACCGGGCCGCAGGCCCATTCGGGGTGGCTCTGGAAGGTCTGCGAGGACGGATTGAAGGACGTCGGGCTCATCCACAGCCCGAGCCGCATCGGCGCGATCGCCTCGCGCACGGCCTGGAACTCCGAGTCCGGGAAGCGCGGCGCGAACCTCGAGGCGGGGCTCCCGTCCCAGCGCGGTTCCGGATACCCCGGTGAGTCGGGCTGCCAGTCGCCCGAGCGGGCCTGCCAGCCGTCGTCGAGGATGAACGTCTCGACGCCCAGCCTGCGCGCGATCGCCGCCACCTCGCGCACCGTCTCGATGTCCATGTCGTCCTTGGCGCCGGTCGAGATCCGGTTCTCGTCGATTCCGTTCGAGTTGAAGGTCACGGCGTGGTCGTAGGGGGCGAGCCGGTGGCCGGTGAGGTAGCGGTGAAACTGCCATGCCTCGTCGTCGTTGCCCTGTCCGAGACCGGTGAAGACCGCTGCGAGGGCGAGGGGCTCGCCCGGGCGCACGAGCCGGACCCGGGCGGGGCCGTCGGCCGGGTTCTCCGCGTGGATCGACTCCTCGAGCGGCCCGAAGCTGATCAGGTCGCGGCTCCAGTCCACCTCCGCGCTGGCGACCTTGCCGTCGTAGGCGAGCCGCGCGGACGGGAAGTCGTTTCGCTCCGTGACCATGAACAGCGTCCGGCGCCCATCGCGCACGGACAGCCATCGGCCCGGCCGGCGCAGCGGTTGGCCGGCGCCGGCGTGGCTGCTCTCGCGCCAGGTCCCCGGGTGCGGGTCGCCCACCGAAAGCGCCGGCCCCGGCCAGCCGGGCTCGCGCCAGTCGGCGCCGGCGCGGAAGGCGTGGATCGTCGGTTCCGCCTCGCCGACCGCTGCCTCGTCCAGGGTCGCGCGCTCGAGCGCCACCGGCACCGGCGACTCCAGGACCGTCTGGACGCGGAACCCGGCCACGCCCGGATAGGCCTCCGCGATTCGCGTGATGGTCAACCCGGGCAGCGCGACCGGCGCGCTCAGCTCCATTCGCACGCGAAGGCCGCCGCGGCGGAGCTCGGTGACCTTCACGGACTCGACGTGAAGTGCCTCGCTGCCCACCTTCACGCCGGCGACGGTGAGCGAGAAGTCCCGCCGCCCCGCGCTCCACACGCGGTCGCGCCCGCGCCGGTCGACGAGCGCGGTAGTCCGGAACGCGGTCCGGTCCCAGCGGCGCTCGACGAGGCTGTTGCCCAGCACGACCTCGAGGGGGACACACGCGCGCGCACGGAGCCGTCGCGGTACTCGGCGCCGCGAGCGGCGGCGGGAGCCCAAGCTGTTGCGGCGAGCAGGGCCACAACGACGACGGCCCGGCGCATCTCAGGGCCCGGTGTCGGCGCCGTGCGCGAGCAGCAGATCGTTGGCGAACGTCGCGCAGCGGTCGTAGCGCTCGCGGTAGGCGAGGCGCTTGCCGAGCAGCTCGCCGGCGCCGCGCAGCAGCGAGCAGGTCACGCGCTCACCCATCGTGTGCGAGACGTTGAAGAAGTAGTTGTCGTTGTCGATCGGACTGACCTCGTCGCCCCGCTCGTTGAAGAACGAGCGGCGGATCGGCTCCGGGTAGGCCTCGTAGGGGGCGATCAGGTAACCGAGCTGGTCGTTGGCCAGGCCCGCGGTCATGTGGCCGCGGGCCGGGGACGAGCTCCGCGACCTTGAGCGGGATTTGCGGATACATCTCGCCCGGGCCGGAGGAGAGCAGGACGTCGCCGATCCGCGCGGTCGCGGTGACCGTGCCGAGCACGTTTCCCGTCAACCAGGGTGGCGTGATCGCGCGGTTGATCGGAACCCCGATCGGGCTGCCCCCGTAGAGGAGGCCGAGCAGGAGTGGGTTCGAGGTGACGTCCTCGATCAGATATGAGCGCGCGGCCACGAGGGAGTCACCCCCGACCGGCTTGGCCCGGGCGGCGGCGTCCGCGGCGCGGTCGACGATCCGGCCCGCGTAGTCGCGCAGCTTGCAGAGGTTCTGCGCGTCCTCACTTGTCGCCGCCGGATCGCTGCACCCGCGGTCGCCCGGCTGCGTGCGTCCGAGCGTCCCGACGACCGTCATCGCCTCGCCGCCGAAGCGCTGCTCGAGCAGGGGGTTGGCCAGCTGCACCCAGTCACCGGAGATCTTCGTGTTGCTCGACCCCAGGACGGTGGTGTGCGCGGAGAAGTTCAGCAGCGTCGCGAACGGCCGCCCGCGCTTGTCGCGAGCCTGCAACACGCGCACATCCGAGTCCACGACGTCGTTGCCGTTCGCGGCGTCGTACTCGAACTGGTTCGAGAGCAGATCGCGTCCCGGTGCGGTCCCGTAGTAGAGCCTGCCGGGGCGCATGCTCTCGTAGGCGTCGACGACCGCGTCGACGGTCTGGTCGGCCATATAGCGGAGGTACTCCGGCGGCACACCGCCCCACACGCCGATCGTGTCGGCGCCCGAGTGGCTGTGGTCGCTCTGGACGACGACGCGCTCGGCGTCGAGCTTGCCGCCGGTCCGCTCCTCGATGGCCTCGCGTATGTCGAGCAGGCCGTAAGGACCGTCCTTCGTGGCGACGAACCAGCCCTGGGTCTCGATGTCGGCGATGGCGAAGGCGTCTCCATCCCGGTCGGCGACGGCGAACGCGCGCACGCTCGGCCCGTCGCCGAGGATGCCGGTCGCCGCCCGCCCGGCAAAGGCCGGACTGCCGCCGCCGATCCCGTAGCCGCCCAGGTAGACGGGCCTGCCGGCGAAGGTGCCGTCCGGATCGGGGTTGATCGAGCGCTGCGCGATGCCGACGCCGTAGCCGGCGGATCTCTTCTTCGGCGGCGTGGGCTTGCCGGCGGCCGGCGCTGCGCCGACTACTGCGAGGATCGCGAACGCGCTCACGATCGCCGCGATCCGCGATGCCCTCGCGTGGCCCCTCCGACTCCCCATCCGCACGCGATTGTAAGAAGCTCCACGCGCCACCGCGCCGGTTCGATTCCGCGCTGTGCCGGCGTGCCGTACCCGGCCTTGACTTCTTCCACCCCGCGTGCGAGCTTTTGCCGCGCGGGGCGAGCGCCGCGGGGGGACCTCCCAGGCTCCGCGGGTGGATACGGCGGCGCCGCAGAAGATGCGTACGCGACTGCTGACAGCTGGATGTTGTGTCGTGCTCGGGCTCGGCATCGGGGCGGCGCCCGCGTTCGCCCAGGCCGTTCAGGGCGCCGCGTCGCCCCCGCCCGAGGAGACCTACGCCACGGTGGACCGCACGGACACGAGGGCGCCCGCGGCCGACTTCGCCAGCCTGCGCGCGATTGCCGAGGCGGATGGCCGGGTCCGCGCGATCGTCGGGCTGCGGGTCGCGTTCACGCCCGAGGGGGCGCTGTCCGCGCCTAGCCGCGACGTTCAGCACACCGCGATCGCCGACGCGACCGAGGCGGTTCGCCGCGCGCTCCGCGGGACGCCGCACACCGTGACCCACACGTACCGCCTGGTTCCCTACATCGCCGTCGAGCTCTCGACGGCGGCGCTCGACCGGCTCGAGGCGGAGGGCGTCGCGGCCACGCTCCACGAGGACGTCGCGAGGGCGCCCACGCTGGCCCAGAGCACGCGGATCGTCGAGGCCGACGAGGCCTGGACGGTCGGGCGCGCCGGCAACGGCTGGGCCGTCGCGGTTCTCGATACCGGCGTCCAGAAGACGCATCCGTTCCTGCAGCATTCGCCCGGCGTCTCGAAGGTGATCTCCGAGGCCTGCTACTCCGGCGGCGGCGACTGTCCGGGAGGCGGGACTACGAGCACCGCCGCCGGCTCGGGCGAGAACTGCACCTACGCCGCCAACGGCTGCCGGCACGGCACCCACGTCGCCGGCATCGCCGCCGGGAAGGGCACCGTCGCGACCTCGGGCGTCGCCAGGAACGGGCGCCTGATCTCGATCCAGGTCTTCTCGCGCTTCGACGGCGCAGACTGCGCCAACGCGGGCGAGGACCCTTGCACGCTGTCGTTCGACTCCGACCAGCTCGCGGGCCTGCAGCGCGTGTTCGCGCTGCGCAACACGTTCGACATCGCCGCCGCGAACATGAGCCTGGGAGGCGGCTCGTTCAACGCCGCCTGCGATGACAACCCGCTGAAGCCCGCGATCGACAACCTGAGGTCGGTGAAGATTGCGACCGTGATCGCATCCGGCAACGACGGGTTCACCAACGCCGTCAACGCCCCCGGGTGCATCTCGACCGCGATCACCGTGGGGGCGACGGACGACGACGACGTGGTCGCCCTGTTCTCGAACTCGAGCAGCCTGGTGGACCTGTTCGCCCCGGGCGTCGCCATCAACTCCTCCGTGCCCACGGGCACCGGGCCCGGCGGCAGCAACTTCGACGAGTTCGAGGGCACGTCGATGGCCGCCCCCCATGTGGCCGGCGCCTGGGCGATCGCTCGCCAGTCGAGCGCGTCGGCGACCGTGACCCAGGTCGAGACAGCGTTCGACGGCACGGGCAAGCCGATCACCGACACCCTGGCGAGTCCGCCGATCACCCGTGATCGGATCCGGGCATTCTCCGCCGCCGCCCAGCTGCGCCACAGCGGGTTCCGGATCGCCGACAACTGGGGGCCCGCGGCGGGGCTCAGCGTCGCTTCCGACGGAGTCGGCCTCGCGCGGCGGACCAACGCGAACCAGAACCCGACGAGCCCGCCGGTGAACGGCACCTTCAACATCTCCGGGATCTCTCCGGGCGCGCGGATCAGGCGGGCGTACGTCGTCTACCAGACGATCGGCGCGCCCGATCCGAACTTCCGCTTCGAGGGGGCCAATCGAACCGCGACGCTGATCGGCGGGTCGGGGCAGTTCACCTGTTGGAGCACGAACAACGGCGGCGCGTACCGCACGTACCGCTACCTGGTGCCCGCGGGCGTGGTCACCGGCAACGGCTCCTACAGCATCAGCGGCGTGGGAGGCACGAACAACCCGATCACCGGACGAAGCGACGGCCAGGGCGCGTCGCTGGTCGTCGTCTGGGACAAGCCCGGCGTGGTGCGGGACGGGCGCGCCTACCTCCGCTGGGGCGCCATGACCGCGCGGCCGGGAGGCGCGGCGATGAGCCACACCTTCACCGGCCTCACGGTGCCGAGCGCACCGGTCACTCCCCGGCTCAACGTCGGCATCGGCGACGGCGAGCCCCTCAACGACCCGGCGATGCTGTTCAACGGCTCCGCCGTCACCCCGGCCAACTCCTGGTCGGGCAGCGAAGGCACCTATTGGGACGATCGCGCGATCGGGCTCTCCGCCGGGGCGCTGCCGGCCGGCACCACGTCTCGGACCAACAGCCAGGGCGCCACCGGCGAGTGCCTGACGTGGTCGTACGCGGCGCTCAGCTACAAGAACTAGCGGGGTAGGGGCACCCGCGCCGCGCTGAGCGTGGTCGCAATTTTCGGCTCACCAGCCAACGGTTGTCGGTTGCGGATCGGCCCAGCGGCGTTCTAAGGTCCGCTGCGGGATGCCGGGAGAGGAGGACGGAGAGGCCCCCGGCCGCGCCCGTGCCGCGGCGGTCGCCGCTGTGGTCGTCGGACTGGTGGTCGCCGCCGCCCTCGCCTTCACGAGCAGCGACGCGTACACCGTCACGGCCCAGTTCCAGAACGGCAGCGCGCTGGTGGCGGGCAATCAGGTCGTCATCGGCGCCCGGCCCGTCGGGAGCGTCGAGGAGATCCGGCTCGGACCGGACGGGCAGGCAAACGTCACGTTCACGGTGGACGACGAGTACGCGCCGCTGCGGCGCGGGACCGTCGCGGCCGTGCGCTGGGCCTCGCTCTCCAGCGTCGCCAACCGCCAGATACAGCTGACGCCGCCGCCCGTGGGCGTCGGGGAGGAGATCACCGACGGCGGGACCCTGACGCAGACCGAGACGATCACCGACGTCGAGGTCGATCAGTTCTTCAACATGCTCGACGAGAAGACCACGAAGGACTTCAAGCGGGTGATCAAGGGCTTCGCGACGTCCTACGAGGGAGTCGGGAAGCAGGCCAACCGCGGCTACAAGTACCTGAACCCCCTGCTCTACAACGGGCGTCGCGTGTTCGCCGAGTTGAGCGTCGACCAGGTGGCGCTCGAGCGCCTGCTGGTCGACGGCTCGACGCTTTGCCGGCGCGCTGGCCGAGCGGTCGACGCGACCTGTCGGAGCTGGTCCACAACCTGAACCTGATGATGAACGCGATCGGCGACCGCAAGCTCGAGCTCGCGCGCGCGATCTCCCTGCTGCCGCCGTTCATGCGCAACGCCAACACGGCGTTCGTGAACCTCCGCGCGGCGCTCGACGACCTTCAGCCGCTCGTCATCGCCGCCCGGCCGGCCGCCAGGGAGCTGCGCCCGTTCCTGGTCGAGCTGCGGGCGACCGCGCGCAACGCCGTCCCGACCGTCCGCGACCTCTCGGCGATCATCCGCCGGCCCGGTGACGCGAACGACCTGATCGAGCTGCAGCGCGCACAGCCGCTGCTGCGGGACGTGGCGGTCGGCTCGGGCTCTCCGGACTGCGGGCCGGGACCGGACCATCCGCAGGACCTCCGGGTCGCCGCGGACGACGACTACACGCAGGGCAGCTTCGGCGAGGTGGTCTGCTCGCTTCGCAACGGCCACGAGAACCTGACCTTCTTCCGCGCCTACACGCCCGAGCTCGTCGGCTGGTTCGACGGCTTCGGGCACTCGGGGTACGTCGACGCGATCGGCGGCGTGGGGCGGGTCGAGACCACGGCGAACACGTTCAGCCCGACGGTGTCGCTGTTCCCCGACCTGACCGACCCCGACTCGCCGACGGAGCAGCTCGCGGCGCTCAGCACCGGCAACGTGCGGCGCTGCCCGGGCTCCAACGAGCGGCCGCTCGGCGAGGCGGATCCCAGTGACGACTCCGTCCCGTTCACCGACGGGGGCGCGCTCACCGACGACGTCCCGGGCGAATGCGACCCGACGAAGGTGCAGCCGGGACCATGAGGCGGCTGGCGCTCATCCTCGTCTCGCTCGCGACCGCGGCCGTCAGCCTCGCGGCAGTCGCCGGCGCCGACGACGACGTCCACACGTACAAGGTCGAGATGTACAACGCGTTCGGGCTCGTCAACGGCTCCGACGTCCGCGTCGCCGGGGTCAACGTCGGAACGATCACCGACCTGACGGTCAACGAGCACAAGCGGGCGGTCGTCACGGTGGAGGTCGAGGGCGACCTGACCCGGCTGGGCGACGAGACGATCTGCGAGTCGTCGCCGCAGTCGCTGATCGCGGAGTACTTCCTCGACTGCCAGCCGGCCGGCGAGCCGCTCGAGGAGGGTGGGATGATCCCCGCCAGCCAGGTCCGCCAGACGGTCGAGCCGGACCTCGTCGCGAACACCATGCGCGAGCCGTTCCGGCGCCGGCTGACGCTGCTGATCAACGAGTTCGGAACCGCCCTCGCGGGCAACCCGGAGAACCTGCGCGAGGCGATCCGCCTGGGCGCGCCGGCCCTGGTCGAGCTCGAGGAGGCGACCGAGATCCTCGCCAACCAGGCGGAGATGATCCGCGCGTTCAACGTGAACTCAGAGCGGATCTCGCGCGAGCTCGCGGCCGACCGCGAGCGCATCGTCCAGTTCGTCGACGAGGCCGAGGACGTCGCCTCGACGGCGCTGGACCGCCGGGAGGACGTCTCCCGCGGCTTCGACCTCTTCGACGACTACATCGCCGAGCTGCGCCCGACCCTCGCGCAGCTCAACGACACGGCGCGCCAGCAGACCCCGCTGCTGGCCGATCTGCGCGAGGCCGCGCCGGAGCTGCACCGCCTGTCGATCAACCTGCCGAACTTCCAGCGGGCCTCGGAGGACTCGCTGCGCACCCTGGGCAGCGCGGCGGTCGTCGGCCGTCGGGCGCTGACGCGGGGAAGCGACGAGCTCGAGCTGCTCGCCGAGGCGGGCAAGAACGCCCCGGTGACGGCGGAGATGATCGCCGACTTCCTGCGGGACGTCGACGATCCGCGCCGCGCGGTGGAGATCAACGACCGCGTCGAGGCGGCGACCGGGCGCACGAGCGAAAAGCCCGGAACCCGCAACACGAAGGGCTACACGGGCCTCGAGGGGATCCTCAACTACGTCTACTACCAGGCCCTCGGGATCAACCAGTTCGACCGCGCGGGGCACTCGCTGCACGTCAACCTCTACGAGTACCAGACGGGTCCGTGCGGAGCCTTCTCGACCGGGCGCGATCCCGCTACCGGCAAGCCGGGCGTGCCGGCCCAGGGCGGCGGCACGACGACCGAGTTCCTCGGAGATCGCCCGCTGCGCGACGTGGCTCGGGCCCAACCAGCCCGGGATCACCGAGGACCTCGGTTACGGCCCGTACGACCCGTCCGTCTGCCCGGGCGGAACCGCGCCCGAACACGCCCGCGAGAACCTCTGCGATTCGGGCGAGGAGTCGCGGACCGGCGGTACCGGCCGCGATGCCGCCGGCGGGCGCGGCGATCAGCCCGTGCGCGGCGAACCGTCCGGCGACGGGCCGCCGGCTCAGCAACCCGGCGACGGCGGCGGCTCCGGGTCCCCCGGACTCGACTTGCCCCTGCCCGGCGGGACCGGTGACATCCTCGACGACCTGCTCGAGGAGGTACCCGACGAAACGCTCGAGGACCTCGGGGTCGAGCCTCCCGCTCCCGGCGGTGGCAGCGGCTCGTCGCAGGCGTCCCAAGACCTCCTCGACTTCCTCTTCTCGAGCTGATGAGGCGCCGGGGCATAATCACGACGTCCCCGACCATGGTCGGCGCCGTGACGTCGCTGATCGTGATCGTCGCGGTCTTCCTCGCCTACAACGCGAACAACGGGCTTCCCTTCGTGCCCGTCTACCGCGTCTCGGTCGACATCCCGAACGCGGCGCGGATGACCGACAACAACGAGGTCCGCATCGGCGGAGTGCGGGTCGGCGTCGTGGAGTCGATCGACCCGGTGGCCGCCGACGCGGACAACGCGACCGCGTCGACCGTGATCCCGACGGCCGGGCCCGAGTTGCCGCCTGATCGCAGCGCGCCTCAACCTGAAGCTCGACAAGACCGCCGAGCCGCTGCCGCAGGATTCGATCTTCCGCGTCCGCTACCGCTCGGCGTTCGGCCTCAAGTACCTCGAGATCGTGCGCGGCACGGGACCGCCGGCGCGCGAGGGGCACGTCTTCGACGGCACGGACGACGGCGAGCTCTGCGACCTGCCGACCGCGGAGGGACAGTTCGCCTCCTCGATCCCCGAGCCCAGCCGCAACGGCTGCTTCCAGGGCCAGACCGAGTTCGACGAGGTCAACGACACCTTCGACGAGCGGACCCGCCGGGCGCAGTTCGCGAGAACCTCGTCGGCTACGGCAGCGCGATTGGCGGGGCGCGGGGTCTCGCTCAACGACACGATCGCGGAGCTTCCGCGCCTGTTCAGGAACCTGGAGCCGGTCGCCCGCGCGCTCTCGGACCGCGAGGTGAACCTGAGCCGGTTCATCCGCGGGCTCTGGCGCTACACGCAGTACGCGGCCCCGGCCGCGCGCGAGCAGGCGCAGTTCTTCGGCTTCGCGGCGATCGCCTTCCGCGCGATCTCCTCCAACCCCGAGGCGCTGAAGGATGCGATCTCCGAGGCGCCGCTGACCTACGAGACCGGGATCCGGCTGCTGCCGGATCAGCGCGTCTTCCTCGCCGAACGTCGAGCGGTTCGCGCGCCTCATGCGGCCCGGCGCCGAGGACCTGCGCGCCACGCTGCCGGTGCTTCAACGACGCGCTCGAGACGGGCGCTCCGGTACTGCGCGAGTCACCCCCGGTCAACCGGCTTCTGCGCGAGGCGTTGAGCGAGCTCAACCAGCTCGTGACCCAGCCGAGCACCCGGGTGACGCTCGAGCGCCTCGGCGAGACGTTCCGCACGGCGACGGCCGCTCGTGCGCTGGGTCGCCCCGGCGCAGACCGTCTGCAACCTCTTCAACTACTGGTTCACCCACTTCCCGGGCGCCCTGTCCGAGCAGAGCCAGGTCGGCTACTCGCTGCGCCAGGCGATCGCCCGCTTGCCGGGCGCGCCCCAGGCCGAGGTCGGCATGGGCGGCTACACCGGCATCGGGCCCAACGGCAAGAGCGGCACCGGCGAGTTCCGTCCGTACGAGATACCCGATCAGCAACTCGCATCCGTACGGTCCGACGGGCCAGCACGACGCCGACTGCCAGCCGGGTCAGATCGGCTACCCGCTCGGTCAGCAGCTGGTCCCCGGCCAGCGCCTCTCCGATCCCGCGAACCGCATCTCCGACATGCCCGGCAGCCGCGGCCCGCTCACGTCGTTCTGGAACGCCGACGGCCAGCGCATCTTGGTCGACACCCGGGTCGACTCGCGCCAGCCCGAGTCGTGGAAGGGAGTGGGCAAGTGAGGGGCATGGGCACCAACCACCGGCTGCCCAACTGGCTGCTCGGCCTGCTCCTGCTCGGCGTGATCGCCGTCGGCTCGGTACTCGCCTACACCAAGAAGCTGCCGTGGGGCGACCGCTACGAGGTCCACGCGGTCTTCAGCTCGGCGCAGACGATCCGGTCCAGCTCGCCGGTGCGGATCGCGGGCGTCAACGTCGGCGAGGTGACGGAGGTCGAGCTCACCGAGGAGCCGTTCGAGGACGAGGCCGGCGATCTGCGGCCCGCCGTCCGGGTGACCATGGAGCTGGATGAGAACGCCCTGCCACTGAAGGAGGACGCCTTCTTCAAGGTCCGTCCGCGCCTGTTCATCGACGGCAACTACTTCGTCGACCTGAACCCGGGCAGCCCCAGCGCCCCCGAGGTCTCCGACGGCTACACGTTCGGCATCGAGCGGACGGCGCACTCCGTCCAGCTCGACCAGGTGCTGGCCACCCTGCAGAGCGACGTCCGCAGCGACCTGCGGACTCTGCTCGACCAGCTCGGCAACGCGCTCGTCTACCACCGCGGCGCCGAGGGCCTGCGCGAGCTGTATCCGCACCTCGCCGCCGGCCTTCAAGTTCACCGCCCAGGTCTCCGAGTCGCAGCTCGGCACGCACCGTGGCGACCTGCGCGGCGTGATCAGCGGCCTCGGCCGCGTCTTCCGCGGCCTGGGCCGGAACCCGGAGGCGCTCAGCGATCTGGTCACCAACCTGCGCCGGGTGACCGGCGCCTTCGCGGCGGAGGAGCGTGGCGCTCGGACAGGCGATCGAGCGCCTGCCCGGCTTCCTCGCCGAAGGGGAGCCGACGTTCAAGGCCCTGAACCGCGCGCTGCCGTCCGTGCGCGCGTTCGCTCGCGAGGCGCTGCCGGGCGTCCTGAAGAGCCCCGAGGCGCTGCGGGCCGGGCTGCCGATGCTCAAGCAGGTCAGGGGGCTGATGTCGAGGTCCGAGCTGCGCGGCCTCGTCGCCCGCCTGCGGCCGACGATCCCTCAGCTGACCAGCCTCGCGCACGCGAACGTCGGCCTGTTCAGCGAGCAGCGCGCGTTCTCGTCGTGCTTCAACGAGGTGATCATCCCGTGGTCGCACTCGACGGTCGAGCCGCCCGACTCCTATCCGCTCGACGTCGGCGGCCGCACCTTCGAGACGACCGGGTATTCGATCACCGGCAGCGCGGGGGAGAGCCGCAGCGGCGACGCCGCCGGCCAGCACCTGCGCGTGCTCGCCGGCAGCGGCACGAACCTGGTCCGGTTCGGCGAGATCGCCGGGCGCGATCAGATCTTCGGCCTGACGCCGTTCCCGCTGCTCGGCGCGATCCCGAGGCTCACCGACTCCAAGAAGACCGTCTACCGCCCCGGCGTCCCCTGCGAGCGCCAGGAGCCGCCGAACCTCGAGGCGGGGATCGGCGCGCCGCCCGAGCAGGCGCCCGCCCCGACCTCCGCCGGCCTGGCGGACGCCACGGGACCCGGAGCCGATCGCCTGCGGAGCCTCGTCGAGCTGCTGGACTCGCCCGAGGCGCTGCGGGCCCTGGCCGAGGATCCCCGCCAGCTCGAGAGCGCGCAGCGCCTGCTCGACACGCTCGGGTTCATGGAGGTCGACCTCGAGCGACTCGTGGAGGCGGAGCGACTGATGGCGCGCCAGCTTCGCTGCACAGGTCCGCAGCATCATCGTGATCATCGCGATGATCGCGCTCGGGGTGGGCGTCACCTACGTGATCGTCCAGAACCAGCGCCTGCGGATCCCGTCTTCGACGAGCGCCCGTTCGAGCTCAAGGCGGAGTTCGAGACCGCGCAGGCGGTGGTGCCGGGGCAGGGGCAGACGATCCGCGTGGCGGGGGTCCGGATCGGCGACGTCGAGAAGGTCGAGCTCGTCGACGGCGCCGGGGTGGTGACCTTCGCGATCGAGCGCGAGTACCTGCCGATCTATCGCGACGCGACGATCCTCATGCGCCCCAGCACCGGGCTGAAGGACATGTTCTTCCAGCTCGATCCCGGCACCAAGAACGCCGGCGAGTACGAGGAGGGCGAGGTCGTGCCGATGGCGAACACCGCCCCCGACGTCAACTTCCACGACGTCCTCTCCGCGCTCGACGGCGAGACGCGGTCGTACCTGCGGCTGCTGCTGATCGGAGCGGGCAAGGGCCTGGCGAATCGCGATAAGCGAGCTCGGCAAGCTGCTCGGCAAGCTCGGGCCGATCAACCGCAACATGGCCGAGCTCAACCGCGCGGTCGCCAAGCGCCGCGACGAGCTGGCCCGCTTCACCCACAACCTCAACCTGCTGGCGACCCGCGTCGGGCAGGCGGAGGTCGAGTTGACGCGCCTGGTGAGCTCCTCATCCCAGTACCTGGGCGAGATCGCCGAACAGGACGTCGACGTATCGCGGCTCGTTCGCGAACTGCCGGGGACGCTGACCGAGGGGCGCGAGGCGCTGATCTCGATGCGCCGCCTCGCCGGCGTCATGGGCCCGGCGTTCGAGGAGCTGCGCCCGTTCGCTCGCAACCTCGAGGGCATGAACGAGTCGAGCATCCGCTTCGCCGAGGCGGTCACGCCCGTCATCCGCGACGAGATCCGTCCCTTCGTGCGCGTGGCCCGTGAGCGCGTGCCGGACATCCGCACGGCGGCGACCCGGTTCGCGACGACCGCGCCGCGGCTCGAGACCGTCTTCTCCAAGCTCAACAAGCTCGGCAACATGGCCGCGTACAACCCGGACGGTCGCCGAGCCCGCGGGCACGCCGGGACGCGACGAGGGCTACCTGTACTGGGTCAGCTGGCTGGGCCACAACACGTCGCAGGTGTTCGCCTCCGGCGACGGCAACGGGTTCTACCGCCGCGTCTACGTCACCATGGGCTGCGAGCAGGCGAATGCGCTGGTCACGGACCCGAACCCCGCCCTCGTCGGCGCTGAACGAGCTCATCTACGGCTTCACCGACCCCGTCCTCGCTGAGGTCTGCTGATGCAGAAGCAGGCGCCTTCAGTCACCAGGATCCTCATCGCGGCGGCGTTCACGCTCTCCTGCTTCGGCCTGCTGCTGTTCCTGTGGATCACGTTCGGCGGGCCGATCCCGCTGGGGGCGGAGAGCTACCGGTTCACGGCGTACTTCCCCGAGGCGACCCGGCTCGCGACCGAGGCCGACGTGCGGATCGGCGGCGTCTCGGTGGGCAAGGTGAAGACGGTCGAGCTCGCCCCGCCGGAGTACCGCGTCAACGGCAAGGACGTCGCCGCGGCCGAGATCGAGCTGGAGCCGCAGTTCGCCCCGATCTCGACCGACGCTCGGGCGATCCTGCGCCAGAAGACCGTCGTCGGCGAGACGTTCGTCGAGATCACGGCCGGCACCGAGCCCGGAGCGGAGGGCGACGGGCTGCTGGCAGCGGTCTCGCACGGCGAGGCCGTCGATCTGCCCGACGGGGTGGAGCCGGCCGGCGAGCCGCTGGCGGAGGGCGGCACCCTCGGCGTGCAGCGCACCCAGGAGGCGGTGCAGATCGACGAGATCTTCAACGCATGGGACGAGGAGACGCGCCTCGCCTATCAGCGCTGGCAGCAGAGCGCAGCGGTGGCGATCCGCGATCGCAGTCTGGCGGTGAACGACGCCCTCGGGAACCTCGCCCCGTACGTCACCGACGCCAGCGACACCCTCACGATCCTCGCCGAGCAGGAGGAGGCCCTGCGCGGGCTGATCCGCGACGCCGGGATCACCTTCGAGGCGCTCTCGTCGCGGCGCGGGGAGCTGACCGAGGCGATCCGGGGCCAGAAGAACACGTTCGAGGGGCTCGCCGCGCAGGACGAGGCGCTGGCCGAGACGTTCGAGATCCTGCCGACGTTCCAGCGCGAGACCCGGTTCACGCTCGAGCGCATGGACGCGTTCCGCACCGACGCCAACCCGCTGATCCGCGAGATGATCCCCGTCGCGCGCGAGCTCAGCCCCACGCTCCGGAGCGTTCGCAAGCTGTCGCCTGACCTCCGCAACCTCTTCCGCGACCTCGACCCGCTCTATGACGTCTCGCGGCGGGGGTTGCCGGCGCTGCGCGACTTCCTCGACGGGCTCGCGCCGGTCCTCGAGGAGCTCGATCCGTTCCTGGCCAACCTCAACCCCTTCCTGCGCTACCTCGAGTTCAACAAGGCCACGGTCACGGATTTCCTCGCCGGCCCGGCCGTGAGCCTCTCTGGCGCCGCCGACGGGCTTCCGGGCGACCCGGCGCCGCGTCACTTCCTGCGCCAGTTCTCGGTCCTCGGCACGCAGACGGCGTCGATCTGGCCCAAGCGCCTGGCTACGAACCGCGGTCACGGCTACCTCTCGGACGGCACCCTCAACGGCTATGACCTTGCGAGCAACGGGATCTTCCCCAACTTCGACTGCAAGAACACCGACTACTCGGCGGCGAGCGAGGATCCCGACGAGGACGAGATCCGTCGCGGCGAGCGCGTGCCCGGCGTGAACAACGGCAACCCGCCGGACGTCCGATTCGCGCCCTGCTACATCGAGGGCGAGTTCCCGGGGAACGGCGCGTTCGGAGAGGATCGCGCGCCGCAGATCTTCTCCGACCCGTAGGTCGACCACGAGGCGCTTCGTCAGGGTCGTTTCACGCCGTCCAGCGAGGCGGATTTCGCTCAAGCACGCGTTTGAGGCGCCGATGTAGTCCCTGTGAGAGCCCGAAGGGGACTAATCGCTTGCGCGACCTGCGTCGCTGCGCTGTTCCTGGCCGCCCCGTCCTCCGCGGTCGTCAGCGCCGAGTTCGTCAAGGACCTCAATGACGGGGTCGAGCCGAGCGATCCCGGGGGCTTCGTCAACGTCGACGGGGTCGTCTTCTTCACCGCCACCGACACGGTTCACGGGACCGAGCTGTGGTCGACGGACGGCACGGTGCAGGGCACCAACATGGTCAAGGACATCAACCCCGGGACGTCCGGCAGCTTCCCGAGCGACCTCACCAGCGTCGACGGCAAGCTCGCCTTCGCGGCGACCGAGGATTCGACCGGTACCGAGCTCTATCTGACCGACGGGACCGCGGCCGGCACCGGGCTGGTCGAGGACCTGCGCCCGGGCGGCGACTCGAGCTATCCCTCCGACCTGACCGACGTCGGCGGAACGCTGTTCTTCGCCGCCGACGACGCGACCGCCGGAACCGAGCTCTGGATCAGCGACGGGACCGAGGCGGGGACGTCCGTGGTCGAGGACATCAACCCGAACGGCTCCGACGGCAGCAATCCCCAGGAGCTTCGGGCCGCGAACGGGGCGCTCTACTTCGCCGCCGACGACGGCACCAACGGGACCGAGCTCTGGACCAGCGACGGCACCCCGCTCGGGACCAGCATGCTCGACAACATCAACCTCGGCTCGGACAGCAGCGACCCCGGTGAGCTGACGGAGCTGAACGGCACCCTCTACTTCGCGGCCAGCAACGAGCTGACCGGTCGCGAGCTCTGGGCCAAGAACCTGATCGGCGGCCCCGCATATCTGGTGAGCGACATCAGCCCGGGCCTGATCGGCTCGGTTCCGGCGAGCAGCTTCCCCGCCGGACTCACCGTGCTCAACAACAGGATCCTGTTCAAGGCCGACAGCGGCGCCGGCGGGCAGGGTCTCTGGAGCAGCGACGGGACCGTCATCGGGACGACCGAGCTGCAGAGCATGGACTCGATGAGCCAGGCGCTGAAGCGGGTCGGGGGCACCGTGTTCTTCGTCGGCTTCGACTCGGTGCACGGCTCCGAGCTGTGGAAGAGCGACGGCACCTCGGCCGGGACCCAGGTGCTCGACGTCACCCCGGGCAGCAGCGACACCGCGATCACCCTCGGCGCCGGCTTCGCCACCGCGCAGGGCAGGTTGTTCTTCGCCGCCGGCACCGACAACGAGCTCTGGAGCAGCGACGGCACCGTCGCCGGCACCGGCGAGGTCGCGAACATCAACCCGAACGGCCCCGGCTCGCCCCACAACCTCGTCGACATCCAGGGGCGACTCCACTTCGCCGCCGACGACGGCGACCGCGGCAGCGAGCTGTGGCGCACCCGCATCGACCTCGACCCGACGATCAACTCGGGCCCGACCGGGCCGACGAACCAGGTTCGTCCCACGTTCACCTTCTCGTCCTCCGACGAGACGGCCACCTTCACCTGCTCGCTCGACACCGGCACGCCGAGCTTCGGTCCCTGCTCGGCCGCCGCGAGTCACCAGCCGGCCTCCGACCTCGCCGAGGGCGACTACGTGTTCCGCGTCCGGGCGACGGACGACATCGGGAACTACGCGACCGCCGCGCGCGCGTTCTCCGTCGACACGATCGTGCCGACGCTCTCGATCACCGGCGGCCCCAGCGGGAGCACCGGCGACCAGCGGCCCACTTTCACCTTCGACGCCGAGGCCGGCTCGACGCTCCAGTGCTCGATCGACACCGGGACCGCCAGCTTCGGCCCGTGCTCGGGCGCGAGCAGCCACCAGCCGGCGACGGATCTGGCGGCCGACGACTACACCTTCCGGGTTCGCGCGAGCGACGCGGCCGGCAACTCGTCGACCGAGACCCGCGACTTCACGGTCGTCGACTCGACGCCGCCGACCCTCTCCATCACCGGGGGCCCCACCGGCCTGGTCAACGATCCCCGGCCGGTCTTTACGTTCACGGCCGAGGCCGGAGCGACGGTCGAGTGCTCGATCGACACCGGGACCGCGAGCTTCGGGCCCTGCTCGGGCGCGACCAGCCACCAGCCGGCATCCGATCTGGCCGACGACGACTACACGTTCCGGGTCCGGGCGACCGACGCGTCCTCCAACGAGACCACTCGGACGCGGGCCTTCAGCGTCGACGCCAGCGCGCCGTCGCTGTCGATCACTGGCGGACCGAGCGGGCCCACCACCGACCCGCGGCCCAGCTTCGCATTCAACGCGGAGCCCGGAGCGACGCTCGAGTGCTCGATCGACACCGGGACCGCGAGCTTCGGCCCCTGCTCGAGCGCGACCGGCCACCAGCCGGCGTCCGATCTGGCCGACGACGACTACACGTTCCGCGTCCGCGCCACCGACGCGGCGAGCAACTCCGCGACCCAGACCCGGACCTTCAGCGTCGACACCGTCGCGCCGTCGCTTTCGATCACCGACGGGCCGGCCGGCGCCACCAACGACCCGCGGCCGAGCTTCACCTTCAGCGCCGGCGCGGGCTCCACCGTGACGTGCTCGCTCGACACCGGCACCGCGAGCTTCGCCCCCTGCTCGGGCGCCTCCAGCCATGAGCCGCCCTCGGACCTCGCCGACGGCTCCTATACCTTCCGGGTCCGGGCGACCGACGCGGCCGGCAACGCCGCCGCCGAGATCCGCAGCTTCAGCGTCGACACCGTCGCCCCGTCGCTCTCGATCACCGGCGGCCCGACCGGCCCGACCAACGACCCGCGGCCGAGCTTCACGTTCAGCGCCGGGGCCGGCGCGACGCTCGAGTGCTCGATCGACACCGGCACGCTCGCCTTCGGCCCCTGCTCGAGCGCGAGCGGCCACCAGCCGGCGTCCGATCTGGCCGACGGCTCCTACACCTTCCGGGTGAAGGCGATGGACGCGGCGGGCAACGGCTCGACCCAGACCCGGACCTTCAGCGTCGACACCGCCGCCCCGTCGCTGTCGATCACCGGCGGGCCGACCGGCGCCACCAACGACCCGCGGCCGAGCTTCACGTTCAGCGCCGGGGCCGGCGCGACACTCGAGTGCTCGCTCGACACCGGGACCGCGAGCTTCGGTGCCTGCTCGAGCGCGACGGGTCACCAGCCCGCGGCGGACCTTGCTGACGGCAGCTACACGTTCCGGGTCCGCGCCACGGACGCGGCGGGCAACTCCGCCACCCAGACGCGCAGCTTCAGCGTCGACACCGTCGTCCCGTCGCTGTCGATCACCGGGGGCCCCAACGGCCCGACCAACGACGCGCGGCCGAGCTTCGCCTTCAGCGCCGGCGCCGGCTCGACGCTCGAGTGCTCGATCGACACCGGCAGCGCGAGCTTCGGGCCCTGCTCGAGCGCGACGGGTCACCAGCCCGCGGCGGACCTGGCCGACGGCAGCTACACGTTCCGCGTCCGCGCGACGGACGCGGCGGGCAACACGACCACTCAGACCAGGTCGTTCAGCGTCGACACCGTCGCCCCGTCGCTTTCGATCACCGACGGCCCGACCGGCGCCACAACCGACCCGCGTCCGACCTTCAGCTTCACCGCCGGCTCCGGCGCGACCCTGAGCTGCTCGATCGACACCGGGACCGCCGGCTTCGGGTCCTGCTCCGGCGCGACCACCCACCAGCCCACATCGGATCTCGCCGACGCCGCCTACACGTTCCGCGTCCGCGCCACCGACGCGGCGGGCAACGCGACCACGCAGACGCGCAGCTTCAGCGTCGACACCACCGCGCCGTCGCTCTCGATCACCGGCGGTCCGACCGGCACCACCGGCAACCCGCGCCCGACCTTCGACTTCAGCGCCGAGGCAGGCTCGACGCTCGAGTGCTCGATCGACACCGGGACCGCGAGCTTCGGGACCTGCTCGGGCGCCTCGAGCCACCAGCCCGCGTCCGACCTCGCCAACGGCAGCTACACCTTCCGTGTCCGCGCCACTGACGCGGCGGGCAACTCCGCCATGCAGACCAGGGCGTTCAGCGTCGTCGCGGACACCACGCCTCCGAGCCTCACGATCACGGGCGGTCCGAGCGGGACGACCAACGATCCCCGCCCGACCTTCACCTTCAGCGCGGAGGCCGGCTCGACGGTCGAGTGCTCGGTCGACACCGGGACGGCGAGCTTCGGGGCCTGTTCGGGCGCGACCAGCCACCAGCCCGCGTCCGACCTCGCCAACGGCGGCTACACGTTCCGGGTGCGCGCCACCGACGCGGCCGGAAACGCCACCACCCAGACGAGGTCGTTCAGCGTCGACACGTCGGCGCCGTCGCTTTCGATCACCGGAGGGCCCACCGGCGCCACCAACAACGCGCGGCCCACCTTCACCTTCACCGCCGGCTCCGGCGCGACCCTGAGCTGCTCGATCGACACCGGGACCGCGAGCTTCGGCTCCTGCTCGGGCGCCTCGAGTCACCAGCCGGCCTCCAACCTCGCCGACGGCGGCTACACGTTCCGCGTTCGCGCCACCGACGGGGTGGGCAACTCGGCCACCCAGACCAGGACCTTCACCGTGGACACCACGGCTCCATCGTTGACGATCACGGGCGGGCCGAGCGGTACCACCAGCGACGTCCGGCCGAGCTTCGACTTCGACGCCGAGGCCGGTTCGGCCGTGGCGTGCTCGCTCGATACCGGCACTGCCAACTTCGGGGCCTGCTCGAGCGCGACCGGCCACCAGCCCGCGGCAGACCTGGCCAACGGCAGCTACACGTTCCGCGTCCGCGCCACCGACGCGGCCGGCAACGTCGCGACCCAGACGCAGTCGTTCACGGTCGACACCTCAGCGCCGTCGCTGACGATCACCGGCGGCCCCAGCGGTGACACCAACGACACCCGTCCGACGTTCACGTTCACCGCCGCCGCCGGCGCCACCCTCGCCTGCTCGGTCGACACCGGCGCGGCCGGTTTCGGCCCCTGCTCGGGCGTCTCCAGCCACCGGCCCGCGGCCGCCCTGGCGGACGGCGACTACACCTTCCGGGTCCGGGCGACCGACGGCGCCGGTAACGCCGCGACCCAGACGCGAAGCTTTACCGTCGACACCGCGGGCCCGTCGCTGACGATCACCGGTGGGCCGACGGGAGCCACCGCCAATCCTCGCCCGACCTTCGGCTTCACCGCCGAGGCCGGCTCGACCCTGGCGTGCTCGATCGACACCGGCACCGCCGCCTTCGGGCCGTGCTCCAGCGTCGCCAGCCATCAGCCGACCGCCGACCTCGCCGACGGCAGCAAGACCTTCCGCGTCCGCGCCACCGACGCGGCCGGCAACGCGACGACCCAGACGCGCAGCTTCAGCGTCGATACGGTCGCCCCGTCGCTGGCGATCACGGGCGGTCCCACCGGTACCACCGGCGAGGTCCGGCCCACCTTCACGTTCACCGCCGGGGCCGGCGGGACGGTCGAGTGCTCGATCGACGCCGGCACCGCCAGCTTCGGCTCCTGCTCCGGTGCCGGCAGCCATCAGCCCGCCGCCGACCTCGCCGACGGCGGCTGGACCTTCCGGGTTCGTGCCACCGACGCGCTCGGGAACGCGGCCACCCAGACACGGTCGTTCACCGTCGCCAGGCCGAGCGAACCGCCGCCGCCCGAGCCGCCCCCGGTCGATCCGCCGGCCCCGGACGTGACGATCACGGCCGGTCCCACACGGTCGACCAAGGATCGGACTCCGACGTTCGGATTCGCCTCGAGCGATGGCGCCGCCAGCTTCCTCTGCTCGGTCGACGGGAAGCCCGCCGCCCCTTGCAGCTCTCCCAGCACGCTGAAGAAGCTCAAGTACGGCAGGCACACGTTCTCCGTGACCGCCGTGGGCGCGACCGGCAAGCAGAGCGCCGCCGCGACGCGCAGCTTCAAGGTCAAGCGCAAGCGCCGGCGCTGAGCGGATCTCGCCTGGCCGCGGGCGGCGAGCACGGCGCTCCCGCTACCGTCCGCGCAATGAGCAGGCAGCGGATCGACGCGTTGCTCGCCGAACGTGGCCTGGCGCCCTCGCGCACGAGCGCGGCCGAGTCGGTGCGCGCCGGGCGGGTGCGGATCGGTCGTGACGGTCCGTTGGCCCTCAAGCCCAGCCAGCTGGTCGCCGACGACGCCGAGTTGCTGCTGACCGACGCGCCGCGCTTCGTCTCGCGGGGCGGGATCAAGCTCGCCAACGCGCTCGACGCCCTGAGGCTCGACGTCGCGGGCCTCGACTGCCTCGACGTCGGCGCCTCGACGGGCGGTTTCACCGACTGCCTGCTGCAGCGCGGCGCCGCAAGGGTGATCGCGCTCGACGTCGCCCACGGGCAGCTCGACTGGGGACTGCGAAACGATTCCCGCGTGACAGTGATCGAGCGCCAAAACGCCCGCGACCTCGAGCCCGCCGAGCTTCCGTACGGCCCGGACCTGGCGACGATCGACGTCTCGTTCATCTCGCTCGCCAAGGTCCTGCCGGCGGTCGCGCGATGCGTGGCAGCGGACGGCGGGGTGCTGGCGCTGGTCAAGCCGCAGTTCGAGCTCGGGCGAGGGCGCGTCAAGGGTGGCGTCGTCCGCGATCCGGAGGAGCGGCGCGAGGCGCTGCGCACGGTCGCCGGGGCCGCCGCCGGACGCCGGGCTCGCGGTGCTCGGGTTCGCGTCGTCCGGCCTGCCGGGGCCGAAGGGCAACCGGGAGACCTTCCTCTACGCGGCGCCCGGGCGCGAGCCGGTCGCCGACCTCGAGGCCGCGATCGCGGAGGTGGAGCAGTGAGCGATCGAGACGGCGGTCCTGTTCACCCATACGCAGCCGGAGCAGACCGCGGCCGCGGTTGGCGAGGCGATCGCCGCCGCCGAGAGCGCGGGGTGCCGCCTGTACGCGCCCGACGAGGAGCGCGCCAAGCACGGCGACGTCGGCGAGCGGCTCGAGCCGTGGCGGGCCTCGACGGCGATCCCGACCTCTGCCTGGTGCTCGGCGGCGACGGGACGATCCTCAAGGCGCTGCGCGCGTACGCGAACACGGAGGTGCCGGTGTTCGCGGTCAACTTCGGCACGATCGGCTTCCTGGCGGCGGTCGAGCGCGACCGAGCTCGCCGAGGGCCTTCGGGCCGCGTTCGCGGGCGAGTTCGAGGTCATGGAGATGCCCGGGCTCGAGGCGACGGTGGAGGCCCAGCCGCCGCTGGCGCTCAACGACGTCTCGCTGATCCGCCGCCCGCACAGCCGGGTCGCCGAGCTCGCCTACCGCCTCGGCGGCAAGGAGGTCGGGCACGTGCGCTGCGACGGGCTGGTCGCCGCGACCCCCGCCGGCTCGACCGGCTACAACCTCGCCAACCAGGGGCCGATCCTGGCCTGGGGGGTGGAGGGCTACGTGGTCAGCTTCATCGCCCCGCACACGCTGACCGCGCGGCCGCTCGTGGTCGCGCCCGACGACGTGCTCTCGGTCACCAACGCCACCGGCCGCGATCCGGTCGACGTCGTCCTCGACGGCGAGCACGTCGGCGAGCTCGCCAGCGGCGCCGAGATGGAGGTCGCGGTTCCGCGACGGCGTCGGGCGGCTCGCGCAGCTGCCGGGCTCGAACTTCTACCGGCGGATCCGCGAGAAGTTCGGGCGCCTCGCTCACTGACGGAGGCCGCTCTCTAAGTTAGGTGGGAATGCAACGCAAGTGGTGGACCCTGCTCGCGGTCTGCGTGGCGACGTTCATGCTGCTGCTCGACGTCACGATCGTCAACGTCGCGCTGCCCGACATCCAGCGCGACCTCGACGCCAGCTTCTCGAGCCTGCAGTGGGTGGTCGACGCCTACGCGCTGATGCTGGCCTCGTTCCTGCTCGTCGCCGGATCGATCGGCGACCGGATCGGGCGCCGGCGGGTGTTCAGCTTCGGCTTCGCGCTGTTCACGCGTCGCCTCGTTCGCCTGCGGCCTCTCCGGCGACGCGACGGTGCTCAACGTCGCCCGCGGCTTCCAGGGCGCCGGCGCCGCGGCGATGTTCGCGACCGCGCTGGCGCTGATCGCGCAGGAGTTCGAGGGCCGCGAGCGCGCCAACGCGATCGGGCATCTGGGGCGCGACGGTCGGCGGCGCGGTGGCGATCGGGCCGCTGATCGGCGGCCTGCTCACCGAGGGCCTCGGCTGGGAGTGGATCTTCTTCGTCAACGTCCCGATCGGGATCGCGGCGATCGTGCTCACCGAGACGCGGCTCGCCAACGTCAAGGCGACCGATCCGCAGCCGATCGACTGGCCGGGCCTCGTCACCTTCTCGGCCGGCCTCTTCCTGCTCATCTTCGGCCTGATCCGCGGCAACGCCGAGGGCTGGGGGAGCGCGCCGATCGTCGCCTCGCTGGGCGGGGCGCGTGGCGCTGCTGGTGGCCTTCGTGGCGATCGAGCTGCGGCGCGAGCAACGCGATGCTCGACCTCTCGCTGTTCCGAAACCCGTCGTTCACCGGCGTCTCGATCGTCGCCTTCGCGCTCTCGGCCGGGATGTTCGCGATGTTCCTCTACCTGACCCTCTACATCCAGGACGTGCTCGCGCTACTCGCCGCTGGAGGCGGGCTTGCGCTTCCTGCCGCTGACCGTGCTCTCGTTCGTCGTCGCGCCGATCAGCGCGCGCGGCGCTGCACCGCGTCCCGGCGCGGGCGCTCGATGGGCACCGGACTGATCCTCGTCGGTCTCGGCCTGACGCTGATGCACGGGATCGATGCCGGGCGACGCTGGACGGCTCTGCTGCGCCGGGTTCATCGTCGCCGGAATCGGGATCGGGATGGCCAACCCCGGCATCGCCTCGGTGGCGATCGGCGTCGTCGACGCCGCCCGCGCCGGGATGGCGTCGGGGATCAACAGCACCTTCCGCCAGGTCGGGATCGCGACCGGCATCGCGGCGCTGGGCGCGATCTTCACGGCGCGGATCGACTCCGAGCTCGCCAAGCTGCTTCCGCAGGCGCCGCCGGCCGCCCTCGACCGGTTCTCCGAGGCGGTTTCGTCGGGCGCGACCCAGAGCGCGCTCGCGAACGTGCCGCCGCAGTTTCGCGAGCCGAGGCCGCAGCCGCCGCCGAGCAGGCGTTCATCACCGGCCTGAACGAGATCCTCCTCGTCGGCGCGGCGGTCGCGTTCGTCGGCGGGATCGCCGGCTGGTTGCTGGTCCGCCGCCGCGACCTGGTCGCGCCGCCCGGCGCAGGCGCCCGCGCCGGGCGAGCGCCGAGGCGGAGCGCCGCGCCGGCTGAGCGCGCCGCGCGGAGCGAATCCGTCGGCGCCCGCCGCTAAAACGGACGCCGTGCTCCACGAGCTGCGAATCGAGAACCTGCTCCTGATCGAGCGCGCCGAGCTGCGCCTGGAGCCGGGGCTGAACGCGATCACCGGTGAGACCGGGGCGGGGAAGACCGTGCTCGCGCACTCGCTCGATCTGCTGATGGGCGGGCGGGCGCGGCCGCAGATCGTCCGGCCCGGCGCCGAGGAGGCCTGGGTCGAGGGTGTTTTCGAGCTGCCGGCGGAGATCCTGGACGACCCCGAGCTGGCCGAGATCGCGGCGCGGCTGCCCGACGACGCCGACGAGGTGGTGCTCGGCCGCCGGGTCGGCGCCTCCGGCCGGACGAGCGCGTTCATCGGCGGGCGGGCCGCGTCGGCCGCCGAGCTGCGGGCGCTCGGGTCGCGGTTGCTCGCCTTCTACGGGCAGCACGAGCACCGCCGGCTGATGCTTGCCTCCGCGCAGCTCGAGATCCTCGACGGCTTCGCGGGCGAGCCCCAGCTCGAGCTTCGCGACGGCTACCGGGCCGCCCACGCCGAGGCGACCGGCCTGACCCGGGAGCTCGCCGAGCTGCGCGAGCGCGAGGGTTCGCGCGAACGCGACCTCGACCTGATGCGCTTCGAGCTCTCGGAGATCGAGGCCGCCGCCCCCGACGCCGGCGGAGGAGGCGGAGCTCGACGCCGAGAGCGCCGTCCTGCGCAACGCCGAGGGCCTTCGCGGCGGAGCCGCCAGGGCGCTGGCGGCCGTCGAGCGGCGCCGACGAGGACGGCGGCGGGGCGCGATCGGCGCTCGGCGAAGCGGACTCGGGGCTCGCCGCGGTCGCCGGCCTCGACCCCGAGCTCGACGCGCTCGCCGAGCGCGCTGCGTGCCGCCGCGGTCGAGCTCGACGACCTGGCCGGCGGCCTGCGCGCCTACCTGGACGGGATCGAGGCCGAGCCGGGCCGGCTGGACGCCGTCGAGGAGCGCCTCGACGCGCTCGACCGCCTGAAGCGCAAGCACGGCGGCTCGATCGAGGCGGTCCTCGCCCACGCCGAGCGCTGCCGCGCCGAGATCGAGCGGCTCTAGAGCGCGGAGGAGCTCGCCGGCGAGCTGGCGGTGCGGATCGGCGCGGCGGAGGCCCGGCGCGCGCAGCTCGCCGAGCGAGCTGACCGCCGGGCGGCGGGCCGCGGCGCAGAAGCTCGGCAAGCGGGTCGCCGCGGAGCTCGCCGAGCTGGCGATGGACGGGGCGCGGCTCGAGGTCGCGCTCGAGCCGCATCCCGACGGCTTCGGGCCGAACGGCGCCGAGACCGTCGAGCTGCTGGTCTCGACCAACCCGGGGATGCCGACCTCGCCGCTCAAGGACGCGGCCTCGGGCGGGGAGCTCTCGCGGATCATGCTCGCACTCACGCGGCCTCGCCGGCGAGACGGCCGACCGCACGCTGGTCTTCGACGAGATCGACGCCGGGGTCGGCGGCAGCACCGCGCGCGCGGTCGGCGAGCGCCTGCGGGCGATCGCCGCCGGCCAGCAGGTCCTCTGCATCACCCACCTGCCGCAGGTCGCCTCGCTGGCCGAAACCCACTTCGTGATCGACAAACGCGCCGGCGGCGGCGAGACCCGGGCGACCGTCGAGCGGGTCGCCGGCGACGAGCTCGTCGCCGAGATCGTCCGGATGCTGGGCGCGGAGAGCGGGGACGCGGCCGCCAGCCGCCACGCGCGGCAGCTGCTGAAGGCGGCCTAGGCGCCCTTCGACCCGCCCCGAGCACGCGTATTCCGCATAATCGCCGCATGGCTCTCCGTAGCCGGGCGCGCCAGCTCCTGCGTGGGCCCGAGATCGAGCTGCGGCCCTCCGGGGCCGCGCGGGTCGCCGGCCGGGCGCGGCTCGGCCGCACCACCAAGAACCTCGTCAAGCGCCTCGGGCCGGGCGACATCGCGGTGATCGACCACGCCGACCTCGACCGGATCGCGGCCGAGGACCTGGTCGCGAGCGGGGTCGAGGCGGTTGTCAACGTGGCCCGGTCGTCGACCGGCCGCTATCCCAATCCCGGGCCGCTCATCCTCGCCCGCGCCGGCGTGCCACTGGTCGACGTCCCGGCGGCACCGCTGTTCGAGGAGCTGTCGGACGGCGAGCAGATCGTCGTCCAGGGTGCCGAGGTGCGCCGCAACGGGACTGTCCTGGCGACGGGCAGGATGATCGACCTCGCGACGGCCACCGAGGAGATCGATCGCCAGGAGGCGAACCTGGGCGAGGCGCTCGCCGACTTCGCGATGAACACGATCGAGCACGTCGAGAACGAGGGCCAGCTGCTGGCCGGCAAGCTCGACTTCCCGCCGGTGCGGACGCAGTTTCGCGGTCGCCACGCGCTGATCGTCGTTCGCGGCACCACCTACAGGCGCGACCTGCGGACGCTGCGGGCGTACATCGAGGACACGCGCCCGGTCCTGGTCGGCGTCGACGGCGGCGCCGACGCGATCGTCGAGGAGGGATTCACGCCCGACATGGTGCTCGGCGACATGGACTCCGCCTCCGACGCCGCGCTCACCTGCGGCGCCGAGGTCGTCGTTCATGCCTACGCGGACGGGCGCGCCCCGGGCCGCGAGCGGCTCGAGGCGCTCGGCCTGGAGCCGGTGGTCGCGCCTGCGATCGGCACCAGCCAGGACGTCGCGATGCTGCTCGCCCACGAGAACGGCGCTGAGCTGATCGTCTCCGTCGGCGCCCATTTCAACCTCACGGAGTTCCTCGACAAGAACCGCGCCGGGATGTCCTCAACCTTCCTGACCCGGCTGCGGATCGGCGAGACGCTCGTCGACGCCAAGGGCGTCAGCCGCCTCTACAACCCGGGGGTCCGCGGCTGGCACCTGTGGGCGTTCCTCGCCGTCTCGCTGATCGTGATCACGATCGTCGTCGTCAGCTCGCCGGCGCTGGGCGAGTTCTTCGACCTGCTCTGGTTGAAGATCAAGGTTGCTTTGGACCTATGACCCGGAGGGGCATCCAGTTCTGATGGGTTACTCGGGCCGCTATCACGCCGCCTCGTTGGCGGCCGTCTTCCTCGCGCTCGCCGTCGGGATCCTGATCGGGGTCGGCTTCGGATCCGACATCGTGAGCGGAACGGCCGACGACCTCGAGGAGAGCCTGCACGCCGACCTCGACGAGGCGCGCGCCCAGGTCGACGACCTGGAGGCCGAGCTCGCCGACGAGCGCGACCTGTCCTCCGCGCTTACCCCCGCCGTGGTCGAGAACCGGCTGCGCGGGCGCGAGGTCGCGATCGTCGCCCTCGGGGCGCTCGACGACACGCTGACCGACGGCATCCGCGGCGCGCTCGATCCCTCGGGAGCGAAGGTCCGGGAGATCGCGGTGGTGCGCGAGCCGCCCGACGGCCCGAGCCGACCCGCGCAGATCGCCCGCTTGTCACGGCAAGCCGGACGAGCCCTGGTCACCGGCGGGCCGAGGTTCGCCGACCTGCGCGCGGCGCTGTTCTCCCGCTACAGCGGGGAGCCGGGCGACATCGACGGCGTCGTCGTCGTTCGTGACCGGCCGGCCAACCTGGGTGATCGCGACGCGGCCGACACCGACGCCGTCGAGGACGGGATCATCGCCGGGATCCAGTCCGCGCTTCCCGGTGGCCGCCTGATCGTCGTCGGCGCCGAGGCGACCGGCACGGACCCGAGCTCGGTCGCCTTCTTCACCGACCGCAGCGTCGCCAGCGTCGACAACGTCGACCAGCTCGCCGGCAAGGTCGCGCTCGTCTACGCGCTCGGCGGCGCGGAGGGCGAGTTCGGCATCAAGGACACGGCCGACGCGCTGCTCCCCGACCTGCTCGCCCCGTCCGGGCTCGACTTCGGCGCCGAGAACAGGCCCTGATGCTCGCCGGGCTGATCGTCTCGGCGCTGGTCGGCGCGGTCGCCCTCGGCCCGTGGCTCGCCGACATGCGGCGCGCCGGCCTCGTCCGCGAGAACTACGCCGGCCGTCGCGCCGCGTTTCCGGCCGGCGCGCCGCTCGTCGCCTGCTCGCTCATCGCGCTCGCGCCGCTCGCGATCCTCGACGACCGCGCGGATCTGGACCTCCTCGATCCGGAGCTGCGCCGCTGGATGGTCTACGTGCTCGGTGTGGCGCTGCTCGGGCTGCTGGACGACGCGCTCGGGCGCGGCGCGGCGGCCGACACCGCGCGCGGCTGGCGGGGACACGCGCGAGCGGTCGCCGCCGGGCGCTTCTCGACCGGGGCGGTCAAGGCGGTCGGTGCGCTGGCGCTCGCCGCGTACGCGACCTCGGGCCTGGGCCAGCAGGGGATCGACTACGTCGCCGATCTCGCCCTGCTGCTGCTGACGACCAACCTCTTCAACCTGCTCGACCTGCGCCCGGGCAGGGTCGAGAAGGCCTTCGTCGTCCTCGCCGCGGGCCTCTGCCTCGGTGCGTGGACGGCCGAGCCGCTCGAGCTCCTCGGCCTGTTCATCGGGCCGGTCCTGGTGGTGGCCGCGTTCACGCTGCGCGAGCGGGCGATGCTCGGCGACACCGGCTCGAACCTCGTCGGGGCGCTGGCCGGGGTCGCGATGCTGGTGACGCTGGGCGAGACGGGGCGCTGGATCGCGCTCGCCCTGGTCGCCGCGCTGACGATCTTCGGGGAGTTTCGGTCGATCTCGAAAACGATCGAGTCGGTTCCGCCACTGCGCTGGATAGACTCGCTGGGCAGAGTGAAGGAAGGTCAGACGAAGCGATGAAGCCGGGCGAGACGCGCTTCATCTTCGTCACCGGCGGCGTCGTCTCTTCGCTGGGCAAGGGGATCGCGGCGGCCTCGATCGGCCGCCTGCTGGTCAGCCGCGGCTTCCGGGTCCAGCTGCAGAAGTTCGACCCGTACATCAACGTCGACCCGGGGACGATGAGCCCGTTCCAGCACGGCGAGGTCTTCGTCACCGAGGACGGCGCCGAGACCGACCTCGACCTCGGCCACTACGAGCGGTTCACCGACCACAACACGTCGCGGGCGTCGAACGTGACCGCGGGCGCGGTCTACAACTCGGTGATCCGCCGCGAGCGCCGCGGTGACTACCTCGGCGCGACCGTGCAGGTGATCCCGCACATCACCGACGAGATCAAGCAGCGGATTCTGATCGTCGCCGAGTCGCAGGCGGTCGACTTCGTGATCACCGAGATCGGCGGCACGGTGGGCGACATCGAGTCCCTGCCATTCCTGGAAGCCATTCGCCAGCTCTATTCGGAGCTCGGCTCGAAGCGCTGCATGTTCCTGCACCTCACGCTCGTCCCATACATCGGTCACGCCGGCGAGATGAAGACCAAGCCGACCCAGCACTCGGTCAACGAGCTGCGGCGGATCGGGATCCAGCCGCACGCGCTCATCTGCCGGTCGGAGAGGGGTCTCGACCGCGACATCCGCAAGAAGATCGCGCTGTTCGCGAGCGTCCCGGAGGAGGCCGTCCTCTCGGCCCGCGACGTGGACAACATCTACAAGGTGCCGCTGGTGATGCGCGCCGAGGGAGCCGACGATCTCGTGCTCGACCACTTCGGCGTCGACGCGCCCGCGCCCGAGCTGGGGGAGTGGGAGGAGCTGATCCGCCGCGCCGACGCCTGCGAGGGGACGACGCGCATCGCCCTGGTCGGCAAGTACGTGCAGCTCGCCGACGCCTACAAGTCGGTGATCGAGGCGCTCACACACGGCGGCTACGAGCATGGAACGAAGGTCGAGGTGAAGCTGGTCGACTCCGAGAACTTCGAGCCGGACGAGATCGCCGACTGGGCCGACGGGATCCTGATCCCAGGCGGCTTCGGCGAGCGCGGGATCGAGGGCAAGATCGAGGCGGCGCGAATCGCTCGCGAGCGCGGCATCCCGTACCTGGGCATCTGCCTGGGCATGCAGATCGCGGTCGCCGAGTTCGCGCGTCACGTCGCCGGCATGGACGGCGCCAACTCGACCGAGTTCGACCCCGAGACGCCGTACCCGGTCGTCGACCTGCTGCCCGAGCAAAAGGAGGTCTCCGACATGGGCGGAACGATGCGCCTCGGCGCCGACCCGGTGAAGCTCCACGACGGGACCAAGGCGCGGGAGATCTTCGGCGAGGCGGTGATCTACAAGCGCCACCGCCACCGCTATGAGGTCAACAACCAGCTTCGCCGCCGGCTCGAGGACGAGGGCCTGGTCTGCGGCGGCACTTCGCCCGACGAGCGCCTGGTGGAGATCATCGAGCTGCCCGAGCACCCGTTCTACGTCGCGTCGCAGTTCCACCCCGAGTTCAACTCGCGCCCCAATCGCCCCGAGCCGCTGTTCCGCGACTTCGTCGGCGCCGCCGCGCAGCTGGCGGCCACCCGAGGCGAGGGCCCGGCGACCGAGGAGACCGAGGCGGAGCCCGCCGAGGCCTCGACCGGCGGTCGCTTCACTCGCGAGTCCTCATAGCCTGTCGCCCCGATGGGCGACGGCGAGGACCTGATCCGCGAGATCTGGCGACGCTGGAATGCAGGGTTGCGCGAGTACGACCCCGAGATCCTCGACCCCGAGATCGAGATTCACTCGGCGCTGACCGGGGCGGTGTTCGCCGGCGAGGCCGGCGTGAACGCGTGGGTCGCCGAGATCGACGACCAGTTCGAGGAGTGGGAGCTCTCGATCGACGAGATCGACCAGCTTGCCCGGGACCGGTTCGTCGCCCGCGGGTCGGTTCGCGCCCGCGGCCGGCAGAGCGGGGTCGACCTCGATCAGGCGATCACCTGGAACGTCGAGCTGCGCGACGGGCGCCTCGTCCGGCTGATGAACGTGATCGGCGCTCGCTGAGCGTCAGCGGTCGATCCGTGAGATGTTCGGGTCGCCGGCGTTGGCGACCCAGACCGAGCCGCTGCCGACCGCGAGCGCGACCGGCCGTTGGCCCACGTCGTAGCGCTCCTGCACATCGGGCTGCTGCGGGTCCACCCTGATCGCCTGGTCACCGCCCTTGTCGGCGACCCAGATCGCGTTCGGGCCGACCGCGGCGGCGGCGAGCTTCCCCCCGATCGCGATCGGCTCGCCGATCTGACCGCCGTCCTCGAGCGAGAGCTTCACCAGCGACCCGCGGGCCTCGTCGAGCTCCCACAGCGAGCCTCCGTCGATTACCAGGTCCACCGGCCGGCCGCCGAGCCGGACCACGTCGGCGGTGGTCTCCTCACCGGTGGAGACGAGCCGGGTCAGCGCGCGCGCCGACGGGGAGGCCACCCAGGTGATCTCGTCCTCCGTCGCGATGCGCTCGGGACCGGGCGCAACGGGGATCGTCGCCACGGTCCGGTTGTCATGCAGCGGATCGATCTGGGTGACCGTGTCGTCGCCCCGGTTGGCGACCCAGACCCAGCGCCGGCCGACGGCTACGTCCGCCGGCTCTGAGCCGACCTCGATCGGGCGGGCGCGCTGGCGCGCGGTCGGGCCATAGCGCAGCAGCCGGTCGTCGGACCGGCTCGTGACCCAGACCGAGCCGAAGCCGACAGCGACCGAGGTGGGGTCGGCGACCTCCCTCGGTTCTTCGCCGACCTTCTCGGTTGCGGGATCGATCGCGCTCACGGTCGAGTCGCGGCCGGAGCCGGCGAGGACGTTGAGCTCGCCGACGACGACGGAATCGGTGGGGTGGCCGAGCCGGATCGAGGAGACCAGGTCCGACGGGGCGTCCGGCGGGGCGACAGGCGGGTTGTCCGCTTCGTCCGGCCAGAGGAGGACCGCGATGGCGGCGATCGCGGCGGCGGCGACGAGGACCCCCAGCGCCGCCGCCACCCAACGCCGCCGGCCGGGCGGCTGGTCGAGCACGCGGGTACGGGGCGTAATGGGCGCCCGCACCGTGGGCGCCGCGGATGGATCGACGGCCCGCGCCAGGTCCGCCGCCAGCTCGCCGGCGCTGGCGTGGCGATCGGCGGGGTCGAGCGCCGTCGCGCGGGCGAGGACCTCGTCCACGGCGGGGGGCAGCTCGGGCTCGAGCAGGGATGGTCGCGGACGATCGGCGTGTGCGTGCGCATAGAGGGTCGCGACCGCACTCTCGCGGTGGAACGGAGGCTCGCCCGTGAGCAGGAAGCACACGACGCAGCCGAGCGCGTAGATGTCGGAGCGGGCCTCGGCGCGCGCGCCGTCGATCTGCTCGGGCGAGATGTAGTCGGGCGTGCCCAGCAGCTGGCCGGCCGAGGTGATGGAGGTCGTTCCGGTGTCGGGCCGGCTGACCCCGAAGTCGGTGAGGAAGACGCGCTCGCCGGGGTCCGACGGCTCGACCAGGATGTTGGCCGGCTTGACGTCGCGGTGGACGATGCCGCGCGCGTGCGCGGCATCGAGCGCCCCCGCCACGGCAGCGGTCACGTCGACCGTCCGGGCGAGCCCGAGGGGCCCGGTTTCGGCGACCAGCGTGTGCAGGTCCGGACCGCGGACCAGCCTCATCACGATGTAGAGGTGGCCGTCGGCCTCGCCCGCGCCGTAGATCGGGACCACGCCCTCCTCCTCGAGCTGCGCCGCCAGGCGCGACTCGCGCTGGAAGCGCTGGCGGAAGTCTTCGTCCCGGGTCAGGTCCGGCGTCAGGACCTTGAGCGCCCGCTCGCGGTCGAGGTTGAGGTCGAGCACGCGGTAGACGGTGCCCATGCCGCCGGACCCGAGGACCGCTTCGATCCGGAAGCCCGCGAACAGGTCTCCGGTGGCGAAGTCGCTCAATTCGGCGGCGCGGTGAGGTCGCGCATCGAGATCAACCCTGCCTGCAGCACCAACTCGACCAGGCGGACGCGCTTTTCGTTCTGCGGCAGCGAGCCGATCCCGAAGCGCTCGAACAGGATCCGCAGGTGGCGCTTGACGGCGTCGACGCTCAGATGGGTCTCGGCGGCGATCTGGCGGTTGGTGGCCGGTACCGAGTAGCCGCCCTCGCGGGCGAACGGGCGGGCGAGCGCGATCAGCACCTCGCGCTGGCGGTCGCTCAGCGACGGCAGGCGCGCCTCCGGTGGCGGCGCCGCGGTCGGGGCGGCGATCGACCCACTGTGCATCGGCGGTGGCTGGCGGAAGGTGAGCGTCGTCGCCCCGACCCGCAGCTCGTCGCCATCGCGCAGGCGGCAGCGGCCGGAGAGTCGGTCGCCGTTGAGGTATGAGCCGTGGCGCGACAGGCCCTCGTCGGAGACGACCCAGTGCCTGCCGAGGCGCTCGAGCTCCGCGTGCAGCTGGGAGACGGTCTCGTCGCCGTCGAGGCGCAGGTCGATGCCGGGACCGCGCCCGATCGAGAGGCGGTCGGCGGTATCGTCGAGGACGAAGGTGACCTCGCGGCCGTCCTCGACGAAATTGAAGTACGGGAGCCGACCCGGCTGCTCGGTAGCGCTCGATCGGCCGGTGCTTGACATAGCCGCCGAAAACGTACACCCAGGGTGGGCGGACCTACCCCTCGGGTGCGCCCTGCGACACGCAGGGCCCCTGGTCGCGAGGTCGCCGCGCGCCGATCCTTGACTGGACTCGCCGCTGGCGCGATCCAGCGGCCCACACGACAGGGAGGCGAAAGCCATGAACACGTTTTCACGGAAGAGAAGGGGCCCGGTCGCGATCGCCGCGACGGCCGCCTGTGCGGCGGCCGTCCTCGGCGGCGCGGGCGAGGCCGGCGCCGCGTCCAAGGCCGAGTGCTTCGGCAAGGATGCGACGATCTCCTCGAACGCGCGAACGATCGACGGGACCCGCCGGGACGACGTCATCGTCGCGGGGACCGGCGCCCAGCGGATCGACGGCGGCCCCGGCCGCGACCTGATCTGCGCGGACGGCGGGAACGACAGCGTCGACGGCGGTCCCGGGCGCGACCGCATCGACGGCGACCAGGGCGACGACGTCCTCAAGGGCGGCGCCGACGCTGACCTGATCACCGGAAACCGCGGCGACGACGTGATCGCCGGCAACGTCAACGGCGGTGACAAGTTCGACGAGCTCGCCGGCGGCTCGGGCGACGACCTGATCCGCGGGAGCGGCGGGCGCGACTTCCTCAGGGACGGGCCGGGAGCCGACGTGCTCCGGGGCGACGCGGGGGACGACCTGCTCAGTCCGCAGGACGACCGCACGCCCGATCGCTATTCCGGGGGTTCCGGGATCGACACGATCGACTACCTCGTCGACGAGGACAGCTGGTTCAAGGACGGGGTCGCTGTCTCGCTCGACGGGGTCGCCAACGACGGTGTCAACTGCCCGCAGCAGTGCGAGGGCGACAACGCCGGCGCCGACCTCGAGAACATCGGCGGGAGCCCCGGCGATGACACGCTGATCGGCAATGATGCGGCGAACGTGATCGAGGACGTAGCGGGGACGAACACCATCCAGTCACTCGGCGGTTCCGACATCGTCCGCGGCGGCGACGGCGTGGACGCGGTCACCGGCGGGGCCGGCGACGACAGTCTCCACGGGGGCTACGGCGACGACTCGATCGACGGCGGCGCCGAGACGGATGCGTGCTACGGCGACGCCGGCAACGATGTCGCGGCCGGGTGCGAGTCCCAGGTGGGGTTCCCGTGACCGCGGCCAGGGACACGGGGAGGGCGGCGCTCTGCGTCGCCCTCCTCGCTTTGATCGCGTTCGTCGTCCACATGGAGCGGGCGCCGGATAGCCGCGCCGGGGGCCCGCCGCCGCCAAACGTGGTGGTGATCGTCTCCGACGACCAGCCGACGGGAATGGTCAAGCGGATGCCGGTGCTGGATCGCGCCGAGGGGTTCACGCGCTTCGACTCCTACTACGACAACAACCCCCTCTGCTGCCCGACCCGGACGACGCTGCTCACAGGCCTCTATTCGCATCACACGGGGGTCGAGACCAACCTCGTCGCCAAGAACTTCGACGACACCTCGACGCTGGCGACCTGGCTCGACGGCGCCGGCTATCAGACGGGCCTGTTCGGCAAGTACCTGAACAGCTATCCCTGGGGCCGAGGGGCCAACTACGTCCCGCCGGGGTGGGACCGCTGGTCCGCCTTCACCCCCGACGCCGCCTACTACGACTACACGCTGGTCGGCGACTCCTCGCGGCGGCACTACGGCGACCGGCCGCAGGACTACTCGACGGACGTGCTCGCCCGGCAGGTCGACGACTTCATCGGCGACTCGGCCGGCGACGACGATCCGTTCTTCGCCTACTTCGCTCCCTATGGCCCGCACGCGCCCCGGACTCCCGCGCCGCGGCATCGCAAGGCGTTCGCGGGCACGCACGTGAAGCTGCCGAAGAACTTCAACCGGGTGGCCCAGGGCGCGCCGCGCTGGTGGGCGAAGCGGCCGAAACTCGACCCGAGCGAACAGCGCCAGGCGATCAAGGGCCAGTGGCGGGCACTCCTGTCGGTCGACGAGGCGATCGGCCGGTTCATTCGCACGCTCAAGCGGACGGGGGAGTACGACAACACCGTGGTGATCTTCCTCTCGGACAACGGCTATTCCCTCGGCTCGCACCGCAACCCGTGGAAGGACTGCGCCTACGAGGAATGCATCCACCTGCCGCTGCTGATCCGGTGGCCCGGGCACACGGACGGCGGCTCCATCGGCGCGCTCGCCGGCTCGATGGACATCGCGCCGACGATCGCCGAGATCGCCGGGGTGTCGCCGTCGGCACCGGTCGACGGGCAGAGCCTCATCCCGCTGATCGACGGGGACGTCCAGTCGCTGGAGCGGCCGATCCTGCTCCGCCACGTGAAGTACCCGCGGGTTGCGCCGAGCTTCTGGGGCCTGCGCACCGAGCGCTGGACCTACGTCGAGTACGCGTCGGGTGAGCGCGAGCTCTACGACGACGTCGCAGACCCGCACCAGCTGCACAACCTCGCCGGCGACCCGCAGCACAGCGGAACGATCAGCGCGCTGCAGGCGGAGCTCGAGGCGATGCGCGCCGGCTGAGCGGGCGATCTCGCGTAGCCTCCCGCCGCGATGGGCGGCGGTGATCACGGGTGAGCGACCGGCGGATGCTCGATCGCTTCGTGCGCCTGTGCGAGATCCCGAGCCCGACGGGCTCTGAGCGCGCCGTCGCCGACGACGTGCTGGAGGAGCTGCGCGGGCTCGGGGTCGAGGTCGCCGAGGACTCGGCGACCGCGGCGGCTCGGGCGGGGGCCGGCAACCTGGTCGCGCGGGTGCCGGGGACGGGGGAGGGGTGGGTGTCGTTCTTCGCCCACCTCGACACCGTCCCCGACGCCGGCCGGATCGACGTCGAGCTCGCCGACGGCGTCTTTCGCAGCCGTGGCGAGACGATCCTCGGGGCGGACAACAAGGCGGCGGTCACCGTTCTGGTGGAGCTCGCGGCTCGCCGCGTCGCGCGGCCGGCGGTGGTCGGGATCGAGCTCGTGTTCACCGTCGCCGAGGAGGACGGCCTGCGCGGGGCAAAGGAGCTCGAGCTCGGCTCGCTGCGCTCTCGTTTCGGCTTCGCGCTCGACCATGCAACCCCGATCGGCGAGGTGATCACAGCGGCGCCCACCTATCAGCGGATCGTCGCGGAGTTCGAGGGCCTCGAGGCGCACGCCGGGATCCGTCCCGAGGACGGGCACTCCGCGATCGAGGCGGCGGCCGCCGCGGTGGGGGCGATGTCCCTCGGACGGCTCGACCCCGAGACGACCGCCAACGTCGGCGTGATCGCGGGCGGGACGGCCTCGAACGTCGTCGCCGGAAGCTGCCGGCTGGAGGCCGAGGCCCGTTCGCTCGACGACGCGAGGGTCGCGGACACGACCGCTGCGATGGTGGACGCCTGCACCTGGGCGGCGAGCGAGTGCGGCTGCGACGTCGACGTCGACGTCACGGAGGTCTTTCGCGGCTACCGCCAGCCGTCGAGCTCGCCGGCGGTGGCGCTCGCGCGCGGCGCGCTGGAGCGCTGCGGGATCGAGCCGCGCGAGGTCGCCACGGGCGGCGGCAGCGACGCGAACGCGCTCGTCGCCCGCGGATTCGAATGCGTGCTGCTCGCCAACGGGACCGCCGACAACCACACCGCGACCGAGAGCGTCGCGGCCGATCGGATCGTGGAGATGCTCGCGGTCTGCGAGGCGATCGCCGAGCTTGGCGGGATCCGGCTGATGCTGAAGCTGCGCCGCGGAACCGTGGTGGAGCTCGACCCGCTCACCGTCCAGGTCGGCGGCGAGCGGCGCCGCGCGTGGGCCGACACGACGCTGGTCGGCGAGATCGAGGTCGACGACGAGGTGATCGTCAACACGCAGTCGCGCGACCTGGGGCTCGGGTCGGGCGGCTTCGACGTCGTCCACGTCAACCTCAGCCGCGGGCTGCACGCGCCGGATCCGGAGGGAATCCACGTCTTCAAGCTCAACTACACCTCCCTCCAGCACTCGGTCGACCCGGTCGAGGTCGAACATGGCGACCCGGACCTGGGGCCGAAGCCGCCGGTCGCCGTGATCTCCCTGCACGGGCACCTGGCGCCGCTCGCTTGGGCCGCCGCCCAGGCGCGGCCGGGCGGCCTGCGGCTCGGGTTCATCCAGGGCGCCGGCGCGGCGCTGCCCGGGTCCCTGTCGCGCGACGTCGCCGAGCTGCGATACCGCGGCCTGCTCTGCGGGCACGTCACCGCGGGGCCCGCCTACGGCGGCGAGCACGAAGCGATCAGCATCGTCGGCGGGCTGGACGCCGCCGCGAGGAGGCTCGGTTGGGAGGCGGTGGTGGTCGGTCCCGGCCCGGGGATCCTCGGCTCGGCGACTCGGCTCGGACACGGCGGCATGGCGGCGCTCGACGCCGCCCACGCCGCGCTCGCCCTCGGCATGCCGACGCTGCTCTGCCCGCGGCTGTCGAGCTCCGACGAGCGCGACCGCCATCGCGGGCTCAGCCATCACACCTCTTCGGTGCTCGAGCTGCTGCTCGCCCCGGTGCGGGTGCCGGTGCCGGAGGCGGAGCTCGAGGGCTGGCCGATGCTGAGCGGCGACGGCGCTCCAGAGGGCGGCTCCGCGGAGGCGGCCCTCGACGCGCTGATCGACGTCTGCCGCCGCGGGCGCCACGACCTCTCCGTCGAGCAGATCGACCTCGACGGGTATCAGGAGAGCGGCCTGCCGAACAAGACCATGGGACGTTCGATCGCCGAGGACCCGCTCTTCTTCGCCGCGCCGCTTGCAGCCGGCCGGGCGTTGGCGGCGGCCGTCGGCGGGTAGGAGGGGGCAATGGAGCGAATCGCCTCGAGGACGGTCTACGAGGGCCAGGTCGTCGACGTGCGGATCGATGAGTTTCGCCACGACGACGGCGATACCGCCGAGCGCGAGGTCGTGGCCCATCCGGGCGCGGTGGCGATCGTCGCCAGCGACGAGGAGTCCATCTACCTGGTCCGCCAGCCCCGCGAGGCGGTCGGCGATCCGGCGCTGCTCGAGCTGCCCGCGGGCAAGCTCGACGTCGAGGGCGAGACGCCGCTCGAATGCGCGCAAGCGCGAGCTGGGCGAGGAGATCGGGATGACGGCGCGCAGCTGGAGCGAGCTGAAGCGCTTCTACACCTCGCCCGGGTTCGCCGAGGAGGAGGTGACGATCTTCGTCGCCACCGGACTGGAGGCGATCCCCGATCACGAGCCCGATCCCGAGGAGCGGATCGAGGTGATCGCCTGGCCGCTGAGCGAGCTCGACCGCGCGATCGGCGAATGCTTCGACTCGAAGTCGTTGATCGGCTTGCTGCTCTTCTCACCGTCGCGGTAGCGGCGTTGCACCGGCAGGGTCGGCGGCGGCCCGCGAGAACCTGGCGGCATGGCGATCGCCGTCCCCAAGGCCGAGGCGCGCAGCGACGCGCACTTCGAGGCGCTCGTGCTCGACTTCCTCGCCTACCTCGAGTTCGAGCGCGGCCTCGCGCGCAACACGCTCGACGCGTACCGCACCGACCTCCTGCAGTTCGGCGCCTTCCTGGCCCGGCGCGATCGCGACGCGACGGCGGTCGAGCGCGCCGACGTCGCGGACTTCCTCGCGGACCTGGCGACGGGGGCCGCCCCCGACGCCGAGGGCAACGGCGGGCGACCACCCTGTTCGTCGGCGACCATCAGCCGCAAGACCGCCTGCCTGCGCTCCTTCTACCGCCACCTCCGCCGCGAGGAGCTGATCTCCGAGGACCCGACCGCGACCCTGAGCCCGCCGCAGAAGTCGCGCAAGCTGCCCGCACGTCCTCACCCAGGCCGAGGTGACGAAGCTGCTCGAGAGCTCCAACGGCGCCGGAGCCGATCGACCTTCGCGACCGCGCGCTGCTCGAGGTCATGTACGGCTGCGGCCTGCGTGCCTCGGAGGCGATCGGCCTCGAGATCGGAGACGTCGACCTGCGCCGCGGGTTCGTGCGTCCGCACGGCAAGGGGTCCAAGGAGCGCGATCGTGCCGCTCGGGCGCGAGGCGGCGCGGGCGATCGAGCGCTACCTGCGCCGCGGGCGTGCCGAGCTGGTCGGCACGAGGATCGAGCGCAAGCTGTTCGTCAACTTCCGCGGCGGGGGGCTGACCCGCCAGGGCCTCTACAAGATCATCCAGCGCCACGCTAAGGAGGTCGGGCTGGAGCAGAAGATGAGCCCGCACACGCTGCGCCACACCTTCGCCACCCACCTGCTCTCGGGCGGCTGCGACCTGCGCTCGGTCCAGGAGATGCTCGGCCACGCCGACGTCGCGACGACCCAGCTCTACACCCACCTCTCGCGGGAGAAGATCAAGGAGGTCTACTTCAAGGCCCACCCGCGGGCGACTGAGGCGCATAGATAAGCGGTTCTCAGGACGCGACCCCCACCTGCGCCCCAGTGAGCGCCCCAGTGACAGCCCGCGCGGCGTCCTCGGCCCGCTTGTGCTGCGCGGCGAGATACGTCTCGACCAGCGCCGCGGCCTCGGCCTCTGACCCCGGCATCAGGTGGCCATAGGTGTCGAGGGTGACGGTGATCGAGGAGTGGCCCATGAACGTCTGGAGCGCCTTCGGGTTGACACCGGCAGCGATCATCATCGCGGCGTAGCTGTGCCGCAGCTCGTGGGGCGTGAGCCGTGAGCGCCCCGCTTCCTTCCACGCTTCGTCGGCGTGGCGCTGTAGCCGGTTGGCGGCGAATGGACTCTGCGGCGTCCGGCCGAAGATCAGCTCGATGCCCGATCTGCTCGTGTCGGCCAGGTGGTCGAGCAGCCGATCGCGCAGCTCGCCGACGATCGGCACATTGCGACGGCCCGCGTGCGACTTGAGCTCGATCGCGCCCTCCGCACGGTCCCAGCCTCGACGGACGTGGATCACGCCACTCGCGAGGTCGACGTCCTCAACCCTCAGCGCCTGGAGTTCGCCCAACCTCAACCCGGCATAGAACGCCGTGGCCCAGGTCGCCCGGTCGGACGCTGGGGCAGCGGCGATCAGGGCCTCGGCTTCGTCTGGCGCGGCGAACCGCTCTCGCGGGCCCCGAGCGGCGGGCAGCTCCAGCCCCGAGCACGGGCTTGCCGCAAGGGCTCCCCGCACCACGGCACGGCGGAAGATCGCCCGAAGAGGATGGATGGTCGTGTTGATCGTCGATGGTGCGAGGCCGTCCGCGAGGAGGCCGTCGATGAAGTCCTGAACGTCGATCCGGCGAACGTCCGAGAGGCGTCTGTCCGAGAACTCGGGCAGCACGCGGAGGCGCATCGACTTTTCGTACGCGCGGATCGCGGACGGCTTGTAGGGCTCGCCCGCCCGGGTACGAACGGTGCCGTCCTTAGCGCCCGCGTGCCACGCATCCCAAGCCTGCTGAACGGTGGTCGGCCGCGGCGCCCGGAGCGCACCCCGGCTGAGGGCGGCCAGCTTGTCTACCCGCCAGGATTTTGCATCGGCCTCGCGATCGAATCGCTGGCTGATCTTCTTGCCGTCGCGCTTGGAGAACACCCACGCCTCGTAAGTCGGGGTGCAACTGCAAGCGCCGCCATCGCGTGAGCGGCAGCGGCGCGAGTGACGCTTGGTTATTCCGGTCGCCATCAGCTTCCCCCTGGACGGTCGGGGTTTCCGCTTGCCCTCGGGACGAGCGTCGCCTCGACCCCGTGCAGGCTGAGCAACACGCGACGGGCGCCCGATGCGACCATCTGCGCTGCGGTAGCCGTCTCATTTCCCGCGAACGCTTCCACGACCTCGTTTGCCGCCCAGTGCAAGCGCCTCATCGCTTCGATCTGCCGCACCTGCGCTACGTCAGCCATCTTGGCTCCTCTCCTGTTGGAGCCGCGGGCGGGGTACCGTTCCCGGTGCGGTCGGACTGGTTCCACTAGGCCGGCCGCCACGGGGCAGGCGTTCACGCGCGCTGCCCCATCTCTGTTGACGCAGCGAACGTATACGCGGCATCGGCCGGAGTCAACCCGCGACGAGGCAGGGAACCTCGCACACCGCAAGGCAACCGCGCATGACGCTAGGAACCCTCGCCCGCCGAGTTCGCTAGTAGCGAAGACTTCTCGGCCCTCACCGCCGGGTAATCGGCGCTCGGCGGGGACGCTACTTCGCGAAGAGTTTGACCTTGATCCTTCCGGAGTTGTCGAGCTGGCCGCTGCCCGCGAGACTGCATCTGTCGGGGTTTCTCATCGGGAGCTTGACCTTGTCGACCTCCGGCGCCGTCCCCCCGAACGTTCCATCCTTGGAGCCGGCGCCTCCGCCTTTCAGGCAGACCACCGACCAATTGCCGGAAATCCCCTGTCTGGGCTTGGCCGACACGCGGACGTAGAGCGCGTCCGGATGGTTGGCGTTGCCATCGGCTATGGCGGTCGCGTAGTCGCCGCGGGCCGTTTCCTTGCCGATGACCTCGCCGTAGCGGCTGGCGGCGAACGCAGCGCTGATGACAACCAACCCGAGGACGAACCAGGCCCCTGAGATCGCCACAATCCAGCCGCCCTGATTCCTCTCTCCGCGCTCGACTAGCACCAACCCGATGACTAGCCCGACGATCGGGAAGAACAGAGCGCCGAGCCAGCCAACCGTGATCAGCCCGCCGTTGTCCTTCGCACCGACCGGCGCCCCAGGTGCGCGGTGGTCGGTCCACTCCGACCCATCCCAGTAGCGCTGGGTGTTCGTCATCTCGGGATCGGGATACCAGTTGGGTGGCGGCATCTGCGGGGGCGGCAGCTCGGCCATCTGGCGCGTGTATACCCGGGCCAGGGGGCGAAGCAAACGACGCGGCTCGTCGTCGTCCCGGCGACCTCGGGCTCGGTCTAGGCTCAGTCCAATGCCGAGTTCCGATGAATCTCGCGAGGCGAAGATTGCCGAGGCAATCGCGAGCCTGCGTCCCGGACGACAGGTGGAACTCGGCCTCGCCGATGGCACCTGGATCGCGGGGATCGTGAGCAAGGGTCACCCCGACTGGGTCGAACTCGATGTGCGAGCTCGTCACGCCAACCGGCCGCGAGAATCGAGGCCACCGGAGGATCTCCCGGCCAGGGAGGAATCGGCGACCGTGGCCCGCGGCGACGTGGTCGACGTCGTGATCTGGATCGTTACCGAAGGGCCGGAGTAGGGTCGCGGCTCATCGTCGCCGGCGCCTGATCTTGATGTCGTCCCCGATGCTCCAACTCGCACCTTCCGCGTCGGCCACAGTCCAGAGCGCGTGGTAGCTGCCTTCCTGGAGCGGCCAGGGCGGCTTCTCGAAGTCATCGGGATAGACGACTTCGACCGGTCCGGTGTCTGGGCTCGCAGCGGCGCCATTAGTGAACCGCCGGTTCAGGAAGGGGTCTTTGATTGGAATCGTGACGTACGCCGTCTTCGGGTCCGGGACGAAGACGCACGTGACTATGGCGGCTTCGGCGGCCGTGTACTGCCGCGAGAGATGGAGCCGCAGGGCGATCCTGACCCCCATGTCGTCGGGGATCAGCTGGTGACTCGCCTGCCATTGCGTCGGCCGGCTCCGCCCTTCGGACTCCGCGCGATACCGGCCGTAGGCGAGGACCGGCGCGCGCCACCGCGCCCGGACGTAGACCCCAATGCCATAGAGCACCGGGGGCGCGGCGGCGGAGAGCAGCAGCCCCACGATCTCGACAGGCTCGTCCTGAATCGCCGCCCACCCGCAGTAAACAAGCGCGGTCCCGACCGAAAAGGCCGCCGCGAGTACGAGGTTCGTCTCCCTCGCACGCTCTGCGACCTCGACGCGGACGCGATCGCGCTTGTCCCGGCGGAGCTTCTTTCGCATGTCGCGATAGGGCGCGCTTTCGGCGCGGCGTCTCCGTATGAACGCGGGGGCTCTGATGGCGCGAGTCTAGGCTGCTCGCCTCGACTCCTTGAGCGGTTCGCCGACGCCGAACCCTTCGCCGAGCGCGGCGGTCATCCGATCTCGCGCGGCGTCGGAGCTCTCGGCGCGCAGGCGGGCGGTCGAAGGGTTCGTCGGTCTGCGTCATTCAGGTCGCCGGGTAGCCCTCCGCGCTACCGACCGTCGCTCGGCTCGGTTCGGCGGGGGCGCCTGATCGGGTCGCCGCCCGGGCTGGTCCTCGTCTGCGTAGACGAAGCGAGCGCGGCCAGGGAAGCTGGCGCCAGGTGTGACGGGTTCGTGGCTCATTGGTTCGAGTCTCCTTTTCGGTGGAATGCAATCCCGTAGGTGATTTCTGAGGGGTCATAGCGCCACCGGCCCGTTGCTCTGCCGGGAAGATGGACGCTGCAGGACGGGTTGAAGAACAATCGGTCGTGCGACATGACGAGCGAATGACCGCCCAGCGGAGTCGTCCCCTCGGTGACACCGATCCAGCGGTCCAGCGGCATGGGAACCTCGTGTGAGACGACGAGAGCGAGAGCCTGACGCTTCGCCCAGCGCTCGATCCTCTCCCAGCTCGTGCGCGATATCTCGTCGGCCGATTCGCCTACGCGGCTCCGATGATTGAGCTTGAGGTCGGGAACTTGCTCAATTGGAATCTGAGTGCAGGTCGCAATTGCCGCAGATAGACAGTCGTCGCCACGATGGGGATGCATTGCGTAGCCGATCTCGTCACCGGGCTCCGGGCACACCCCCCAGTCGATCCCCTGTTCAGTCAGGCGCACGATCGGGTGCGCCACCGGGGCGCGAAGGCCCGTCCGGCGGTGGTTCGGGATGGTCCCGCCGTCGCCGTTGCCGACGTCATTGACCCCGGCCGGCCGCTGTAGAACAACGCGGCCGATCGCCCCTCGCAGCGCCGGAGGAACTCGGCCTAGCCGGCGACCGGGGCCGCCCCTCTTGGTCCGCCCCCTGCGCGCGCTTCCTCGACCCCTCGGCATCGTCTAGCTCCTCATCGCGGGGTCAGGGTTCCATCCGCCTCGAGGACGAAGAAGTGGGGCGCCTGCGTGAGGGGCCCGGCGATGGTTCCGCGCGGCAGCTCCCAGCTCGCGACCTCCACGGGCTCCCCGCGATCGAGCGCGTCGGCGCGCTGGCAGAAATGGTCGAGTGAGAGGTTCTTGATCGTCTGCGGGTCGGTCGGGTCAACGTCGATCCCGAGCCGCTCGGCATAGTCGTAGGCGACCTCGCGGAACCGGGCCGCCAGTTTGGCCCTGAGCTCGGGGCCGGTCTCGATCTCGGCCGGCCTACCCATTGGCCCGACCCCGCTTCTGGCGGGCGCGGGAAAGTTGATCGCGCTGGCGATCCGATAAGCCGGCCTGCCCCTCGGGTGCGATCTCGACCCTGGCAATGAGAGTCGTCATCAACTGACGCTGCGCTCGTGCCTCGGCGACCGCGGGGTGAAGCCGCTGCTGGCCCTTGCTGCCGGCGATCATTAGGCCGTCGCGATCGACCGCGGTTTCCAGCTCGGCGGCGTGATCGGCGGCGCGTGCGGCTGCCTCAAGCAGCGCCAGGTCACGGGCATCGAGCGTCCAGCCCACCGCAACGTCGCCGACGATGGCATCCCACAACTCAGCGCCGGCCCGGTCTAGACCCTCAGGTGTCTTTGGGGCGCTACTCACGGTCAGCGCCCCCATCGGGAGTTGGAAAAACCCGCAGAGTGCCCCGGAGCGGATGCGACGTATGCAGCAGGCCCGTCTGAGAGAGAGATGAAAGGGGGTCGCCCCCCAGGTCGCAAGGCGCCATCACTCGTCCTCCGCGTCGCTTGCGTCGATCGAGCCGTGCTTGATGGAGTTGGGCGCGAGAACCTCTCCCGGCAGCAGCGGGCCGACGTCGCGATCATCGGCCTCGAGCAGCCGGCGCGTGAGTCGCTCGCCGAGCGTGGCCTCGTCGTACGGGACTGGTTCCTCGGTCATAGGAACCGGTTTCCTTGCCGGGGCTTTCCCGCGTCGTTCGCGCGGCGGCGCTCGCCGAGCACCTGCTCGTAGGCGTACGCGGCGTCGCGGGCGAGGTCGCCGGACGCTTCCCAGTCGCGGTTATGCGGGCCGCTCCGGGTATCCGGGTCGACCGGCACCGCGCCGCTGCGAAGCGGGGCCGGCAAGCCGCTTGGGCCGACGACGGTTCTCACTCGTCCCACCCCAGTCGACGGCGCGCTTCCTGCTTAGCCGCAGCCCATCGCTCGGCGTCCTGCTCGCGGATGATCTGTTCGGTCATCTCGCGCAGCTCTCGACCGCGGCCCGCGCTTTCCTCGCGTTCCTGCCTGCGCAAGCGTTCGGCTTCGGCCCGACGTTCAAGCTCGTCGAGCTCGGGCTTGCAGTCGGCGAAGGCCCAGTCGAGATCAGCTTCGCTGAACGTCTCGAACGGACCCTTGCCGGTGTTGGCAGCGCGGCGAACCTTGTCTCGTGCGCGCGCCCGCCGCTCAGCGTCGGACAGCGCGACCGTAGTGGATGGCCTAGCCATCAGACGACCTCCCCTCGGATCTCGGCGATCAGCTCACGATCGGGGCGCTCCGGCGCTGGCGGGGTCCACCGCCGGTCAAGACCGTCCGCGATCTCGGCGAACTGCTCGCGGGCGTACTGCAGAGCGTCTCCCTGCTCGCCGCGCTCGTGCATCCGGCGCGCCGTCGAGGCGATCAGCCGAGCTCGCTCGCGAAGCGATGCGGGTAGGTGATTGACGTCGGCTGGATCGAGGTCGTCGCCGGCAGCGGCGGGGTCAGCGAGGTTGCTGCGAATCCACGACCAGCGCGCACGTCCGGCGCGACTTCGGCCGTATGCCTCGCGTGTTTGCGGGTTAGTCATTCGGGACCTTTCGGGATCGTGGGTTGTCAAAGCTCAGCCGCGCCGTCGTGGCGACGACGCGGCCGGGGGCGAGACGCACCGGGGGCGGTCTGCGCTCGCCGGTCTTCGCCGGAGCCCCCGGTCGGAGAACGAACCGGCGGCGAAGTTTCAAGCGGGGCGTGAGCCAGAACGGAGGCCACGCGCTGCGCAGCCTCGTGTGCCCAATCCGCAACGATCGCGCGGGCCTCGTCCTCGCACCCGCGGTCGACGAGCTCAATCACGTCCGCTTTGGCGGCGGCGAGGCCGTGGAACGCGACACGGGCCGTCGGACGATGGGCGCGCGGGCACTCGGCGCGCAGCCGGCGGATCCGGCAGACGGCGGTGGCGAGTTCGGCCAGGGCGCTGATTCCCGTCATGCTGCGATCGCCTCGGCCATCGGGCGCTCGGCGTTCTCTGCGACCCAGCGCTCGAGCTCGGCTACCGGAATCAAGCGGACCCGGCCGCGGCGGATAACTCGCAACTCCGGTTGAACCTGATCGCGGAAGGTGCTCAAGCTGACGCCGATCGACTCGGCGGCCTCTCGGCGGGTGAGCGCGTAGCGCGGAGTCATGCCTCATCCCCAATCACGGCGAACGGATCTCCGCCGTTCGAGGCGTTCTCCGGCGCGGGCGCCGTACGCCGCTTCCTGCGCGACTTCGCAGCCCGCTTGCGGGCCTCGTCGCGGTCCCTCTCCGCCTTGGCCTTGCTCGGATTGTGGTCGAGGAAGCGCGGCAGGTGATAGCCGTCCTCGCGGCGCTCGACTAGGCCCTCGCGGATCAGCGGCTCGATCAGCGTCTCGTCATCCCAGGCGAGGAACCTGGCCCCACGCGCCGGGACGTGCCCGTCGGTCAGGTGGCGGGCGCAGTAGGCGAGCATCCGAACGTAGACGCCGACCGCAGCCGGGCCGACTCTGTCGAGAGTCGGGTCGTCGTAGAACTCGTCCGGAATCTTCGCCCACATCAGACAGCGCCCCCGTGACGTGCGGCGCACCGCGTGCGGCGTACGTGCGGCGTGACGCACATCAGTCGATCGCCCCCTCACGGGAACGGCCGCACCTGAAGCAGCCGACCACGCCGCCGTCGATGTGCGAGCCGTTGCAGCGGCACCGCAAGGCGAAGGTCAGCGCCTCCCGCTCGTGGTCCGGGGCACCTTCGACCGCAGGGCTAGCGCCGACCAACGAAGCCGGGCGCGACCAGGGCTCAAATCGCAACCGCAGACTGGGGTGAGCCAGACGGGCGTGTGCGCCTCCGCTGGTCAGAAACGTCTGCGAATGGATCCTGATCGTCCCGTTAGCGTCGCGTTCGACGGCCCACGGGGCAAATGCGTCGTCGCCGGCATAGTGGGTGATGAAAGCGTCGGCGAGCTCGTCGCGTTCGCGATCGGTGAGGTCGCCGTAGCGGCGACGATCCTGCCGGTCGCGGGCGCCGCAAGCCGTGGAGCAAAAACGCTTCGGCCCGCGCCGAGGGAAACGGTTACGGCAGCCGCGCGCCGCGCATTCGATTACGTCCTCGTGCAGCCGGCCGTCAGCCGGCTCGTCAGAGTCCGAGTCGCCGGAGTCGCCACCCCGGCTCGACGTGCGGGTTGTCGAACCGCGGCGGGAGCCCTTCGAGCGCCCGTTGCTCGCCAGGCGCGGGGCGCGACCAGCCGGGCGGGTGCTCAGTTCGGGCACGGACTTGATCGACCGCGCCGCGCTCGGGGTGATCGGGTGGAAGCCAGTGGGTCGGCCGTTCTTGACCCTCAGGACCCGGCAGTCGGCGGCGTCGACGCCGAGGATGGTCGCCACCTCGAGCATCGTCTGCTCGTACTCGGCGTTCTTGGCTGCGTCTCCGACGGAAACGGTGGGCTCGGATGAAGTTGATGCGATGGTCGCTGCCATCTGGCCTCTCAGTTGTCGCCGCGGGGAAACAAATTGTAGATCGAAGGGGTGGCATGAATCCCAACGTCGGGCGACGGCCCCGCAGCGACTCAGTAGCCGCCGCCGACGTCGGGGAAGATGCGCGGGGGTCGCCCTTACATCTAGGCCAGAGAGCAAATCGTGCCATGTCCTGTCACGGGTTCCGACCACGAGCGCTTCCTCCTCAATAGATGCACCCCCCACCTGCCCCGTCCCGTCCCTAGGTCCCGTCCCGTCCCGGGGTGCGGCGCACGTGCGCCGTTACGCATTCGTTGCGCCTGCTCGCCGTAGCTGTAGACCCGGACGGTCGTGGACCGGGGGGCAATTGTCTGCCGGTGCAGTTGCTCGGGTGGATCTAGCCGGAAAACCGTTGCCGGACTTGCTCAGGGGTGAGGAGGTCCGGCGGCTTGACAAACAGGTCGTCGGCACCGCCAGCCGCGATGAATCGACCGAGGGTTTCGGCCTCGGCGAGCATCGCGCCGAGCTTGAAGTCGGTTGGGTAGTGGTCGCTGCAGCCCTGAACCGCGCGTTCGACGAGTTCAGGCGCGAGCGAGTAGCGACTCGCGACGCTCTCCGAGACGCTGAGTTCGATCTGGCCGCCCTCGGCGTCGGTGCCGTCGGCGATCCAGAACCGCAGAATGCGCGCCCCGCGCTCGTAGTAGGTGCTGAGGTACTCCGCTTTCACGTCGTACCGACTCGGAGTTGTCAGAAGGTCATTCATCACGCGCGATCGTAGTGTCAGGCGGGGATGGACGATTAGGGTTGGGTGGTGGTGGTCGGCAATGTCCTGATCCTCGCCTCATACTCGGACCTGCCGGTCGCGCTTCGGATCGTCATCACCTTTCTCATCGTCGCGGCGGCTGGCGCCGTAATGCTCGGGATCGGGGCTGCGATCTACGCCTACGTCATCGAGCCACTTCAGGACTGGTGGTTCAAGGCGCGCGAACCCGCGCGTGAGCGAGCCTCAGATCGGCGAGAGGTCAAGCGCCGCGCGAACTACGCGGCACGACAGGAGGCCGCAAAGGCTCGCCGCGAGATCGAGGAGGAGCGTGAGAAGCGAGATGCCTATCGCGAACTGCTCGCGAGCGATCCCGAACTGCGCAAGGCGCACGAGGAGAAAATCCGCAGGATTATGGAGCGCCCTGAGAGCATTGATCCTGACTCTCGCCCTTAGCGCCGTATGCGATCGATGGCGCGGACCCCGCCAATTACCACCACGGTGAGAATGATCACCACCACGGCGATGGCGACCGCGACCGTCAGAAAGAACTCGAACCCGGTCATGCCCTCATCGAGATATGCGTCGAGCCCATCATTGGCAATGCGCTGAATCGCGTCGCCGACGACCGCGATCAGGGCTACCGCGCCGACGAGTGGCAGAACGCCGGTCACGATGAGTTCGCGGATCGGGTGCTCCGGGTAGTCGTCTTCGCGTTCGTAGTCCTCTGCGCCCACGTCCCGCAGCGTAATCCGGCCTCGGGACCGTTGCGGCGCACCGCACCGTTGTCGGAGCGGAGTGGGGTTGCGCCCCACCCGCGCTCCCGTGGACCCCGCACGCTGCGCTCGCAGAGCCCGAGAACCCGCGATCGGCAATAGGCTGCGGCGATCAGTGAACGCTGAGCGCTTTCACGCCATCGTCCGGGCTCTGGACGCGGAGCTCGATGCGACCAACCTCAAAGCGGCCCTCGGGGAACTCGCGGCGGCGACCAGGCAACTCGCCGGCGATCCGGCGCAGGTGCCGACCCAGCAACAGGTTGCCCAGATCAGAAACGACCTCGAGAACACGCTTCGCGACGCGCAAAGCAACGATTTCTCGCCAGCGTGGAGGGAGGCGCTGGACGAGCTCGGGGTTTCGGACCTCCTCGGCGAAGCGTTGGCCGAACAAATCGAAGCAACCTTCTCGCGGAACGAGATCACGCCCGCCACCGCGGCCGACGAGATCGAGGGGCTCCAAAACCGCATCACCAACCTCGCGGAGGCGATAGGTCAAGCCCGCATGGCGCTGGACTTCTTCCAGGTCGGCGCCGAGAACCTTGATCCCGGTGAGTTCGAGATCGGGTTTCTGATCCCACGGCAGGCTGTCCAGGACGGACTCGGCGCACTCGGAGAGGAGTTCCGGCAGCTCAAGAAGATCCTGGGACCTTTCACCGAACTAGCCGACGAAGGGCGGCCCGACCTGCGGATCCGCTCGCTCTCGTCCTCCGAGTTCCAGGTGTTCCTCGAATCGACCCCTGTCGTCGCCGCGTCGATCGCGGCGGCCATCGACCGCCTGCTCGCCGCTTACGAACGAATTCTCAACATTAGACAGAAACGGAAGGAGCTAGCTGAGAACGAGGACGTGCCCGACGAGGTACTGGAGCCGCTCGCCCAGCATGCGAACAGCCTCATGGAGGCGGAGATCGAGCTGATTGTCGACGAGATCGTCGTGGCGGCGAAACTCGCTGATCAGGGTCGACTGAACGAACTGCGTAACGAGTTGAGGCTCTCGCTGAACGCCCTGGCAACGCGGGTCGATCAGGGCTACAACATCGAGGTGCGGGCGGGTGAGCTCCCGCCAGTCGATGAGGAGGGCGAGGAGACAGACGTCGATCCTGAGACGCGCGATGCGGCGGAGAAGGTCCGCGAGACGCAGAAGCGCCTCGAATTCATGAACATCACCGGGAAGCCAATCCTGAGCCTCGACCAGCCCGACCCGCCTCCCGAAGAGGAGGAGAAGGCGAGGTAGGGCCGGGTCGGGACACCGCTGCGCCCCACTTGCGCCCCAGTGAACCCCACAAATGACGCCCCGACACGCCCCGACACGCCCCCCTCGGATGGCTTGTTCATGCGGGGGCCGCATCCGCAAGCGGCGCCGACAAGATCAAGGAGGTCTACTTCAAGGCACACCCGCGGGCGACTGAGAGCGCATAGCTGAGCGGCGCCCGGAAGGGCCCCTTGATATTCCCTCCGTTCGGTGGGACGATCGGCGACAGCCCATGTCGGCAGGGATTCGCCAGCACATCCGCTCGAACATCGTGGGCTACATGGCGCTGTTCGTCGCCCTCAGCGGCACGGCCTACGCGATCGACGGCCCGCTTCCGGGTCAGAACCAGGTCGGCTCGCAGGACATCATCAACGACGAGGTGCTCGCGGCCGACATCGGCCCCGACGCCGTGAGAACGCCGATGGTGCTGAACGACACGCTGCTTGGCGAAGACATCGCCGAGGGCGCGATCTCATCCTCCGAGGTCCTGGACGAGTCGCTCGTCGGAGACGACATCGACACCGGCGGGGTCACATCGTCCGAGGTCCTCAACAGCAGCCTCACCCACTTCGATCTCGGAACCGACTCGGTCCGCTACCCGGAGCTCGACTCGGGTGCCTTCAACAGCGAGATCGCCGAAGTTTCGCCGGGCTTCGTCTTCGGGATCGCCGACAACTCGATCCAGTCCGAAGAGGTCAGCACGAATAGCCTCAACGGCTCGGACATCGATGAGACGACTCTCAGCGCGCTCGACGGCAACGACGCTCACGATCAGTCGTGCAATCCGGAAACCGAGACCTACCTGCACTGCGTCCAGCTCAGCTTTTCGGCCGGTCATCCAATATCGGTACTGCTGATGGCCCGTTACCAGTATCACGGCATCGAGGACAATCCCCTTGGTACGTGCCGCACGACACTGGATGGCGCCAAGGTCTCTTCATCCAAGCTCTTCAACTCGGACCACACCTCTGAAATCGGCGGTAGCGCAATCGACATCGTCAGCGTCGACGCCGGCACCCACACATTCGGATTCGATTGCTTCGAATTCGGCCCTGACAACCACGACCTCGTCGTCACCGACATCGACCTCGCCGAGGTACAGCTCGGGATCGACTGATCATCGATCGGTAGCTCCGCTACTGCTCGTGATCGACGCTCAGTAGACCGGCGAACGCCCGCCGGCCGGCCGCTACGATCGCCGGGTGGGGTCCCGGGGACGGCGGGCAGTCGCATCCTTGGTCGCCGGTCTGGCGATCGCGGCGGTGCCGGCGAGCGCCGCGGCCGACGACGTCGTCAGCTCGGGGCGGCTGCGCGCGACGGTGCACGCCGATCCCTGGCGGATCGAGCTCTCCGACGCCTTCGGCAGAGCCGTCCTCGACCAGCCGGCGCCTGCCGACTCCGGTGCTGCGGGCAACCTCGGCTTCCACACCGCCGCGGGCTGGGCCCGGGCCATCCGCGCGACCACGATCGAGCGGGCGGGGAAGGGGCTGCGGGCGACCGTTGCCACAGATGACCCCCTCGGCGGCACGCTCGACGTCTCGATCATGCCCGCCGATCAGGACTCAATCCGGATCACCGCCATCGCCGGCGACGCGGCGGCGGACTCGACCTCGATCGCCTTCCCGCATCGAGCCGGACGAGCGCTTCACCGGTTTCGGCGAGCGCTCGAACTTCGTCGACGCGCGCGGCCAGGACGTCGACAACTACGTCTCCGACGGCCCCTATCCCGAGCGGGCACGGGACATCGTCGTCGGTGATCGGCCTGCCCTGGGCCGAGACGCGTCGCGACGACGCCACCTACTTCCCGGTGCCGTGGACGCTGTCGAGCCGCGGCTACGGCGTCCTGCTGGAGAACGACGAGCGCAGCACCTTCCACATGGGGACCGAGCAGCCCGGGGTCTGGAGCGCCGAGCCGCAGGCGGCGACCGTCTCGGTACGCGTCTTCGCCGGGCCCGAGACCGGCCGCGGCACTGCGCCGGTTCACGGCGGCAACCGGACGCACCCCGCGAGCGCAGGCACCGTGGGCGTACGGCCCCTGGTTTCAGACCGGGCAGCCCAACTTCGTCCCGGTCGAGGACGAGCGGACCTGGATCGAGCTGCTGCGCGACGCCGACGCGCCCGTCTCGGTCGGCGAGACGCAGCTCCACTACCTGCCATGCGGCGCCAACACCCGCGCTCCCGCCCCGGAGTCGGAGCGGACGAAGAACTTCCACCGCCACGGCCTCGCGCGGCTCGTCTACTTCAACCCGCTGATCTGCACCGACTACGAGCCGCACTACTCGCGAGGTCGCCGCGGCGGGTGGGCTGCAGCTCGCCGCGACCGGAGACCCCTACACCTACCCGGCCTACGTCGGCGGGGACGGCGCGGCCGGGTTCACGGTCAAGCCGCTGGCTCAGTTCGACTTCACCAGCGCCGCGGGGCGAACCGCCTACGAACGGCTGCTCGAGCAGGCGATCACCGACCGGGTCGATGGCTGGATGGAGGACTTCGGCGAGTACACGCCGCCGGACGCGGTCTCGGCCGACGGCACCCCCGGCACGCAGATGCACAACCTCTATCCGACCAGCTACCACTGCGCGGTGCGCGAGTTCCAGGACGACCGCTGGCGCGCGGCCGCTGGTCCGCTTCTCGCGCTCCGGCTGGACGGGCAGCGCCGCCTGCGTCGACAACGTCTGGGGCGGCGACCCGACCACGGTCTGGGACTACGACGGCCTCGCCTCGGCGGTCATGCAGGCGCTGACGATCGGCGCTTCGGGGATCTCGCGCTGGGGCTCGGACATCGGCGGCTACCACACCTTCGGGCCCGACCAGGAGCTCGATCGCGAGCTGCTCGCGCGCTGGATCGAGTTCGGTGCCGCCTCGCCCGTGATGAGGACGAAGGCCAGCGGGTTCGAGCTGCCGCCGTACGAGCGCCCCCAGATCTGGGAGCCGGAGACCATCGACGTCTGGCGCAAGCTACGCGAAGCTCCACACACAGCTGAACCCGTACCTGCGCGGCGCCGACGCGATCTATCGCGAGACCGGGCTGCCGATCGTCCGCTCGATGCTGCTCGCCTACCCGCGCGACGGCCGCGCGAATGCGCTCACGGACCAGTACATGCTTGGGCGCTGGCTGCTGGTCGCTCCGGTGCTCGAGCCCGGCGCCACCCGGCGCTCGCTGTATCTGCCACGCGGGAAGTGGCTCGAGTTCTGGAGGGCGGTGCGGTTCGCCAAACGCGACGGCGAGTACACGATGCGGCGGCCGCGGCCGGTCGCGGGCCGACGACCGCTGACCGTAGCGGCGCCGCTGGAGCGGCTGCCGATGATGATCCGCGCCGGCGCGATCATCCCGCTGCTCGCGCCCGAGGTCGACACGCTGGCGTCCTACGGCCGCGGGCGCGGGCTCGTGCACCTCGACGACCGTGCCGGGCGGATGCATCTGCTCGTGCTTCCGAGGGGGCGCAGTTCGCAGCGCATGAACGAACGCGAGCTGCTGGGCTCGCGCGAGCTCCGCGGCGAGCGTTGGCGGCTCGGCATCCGCGGCGTCCGCACCCGCACCTACGAGGTCGAGGCCGCGCTTGCCACGCTCCGCGATCCGTTCCGGCCCAGGGCGGTGTTCGTCGACGGCGAGCGGCTGCCGGCTCGTACCTGGGGCTACCGGAGCCGCGCGCGTGTGCTGAAGATGGACGTGCGCTGCCGGCGGTGCGCGGTGACCGTCAGCGGACCATCCGCGCGTTAGAGCAGCGATGATTAGTCGATGCCCGAGCTTCCCGAGGTCGAGACGGTCCGGCGCCAGCTCGAGCCCGAGGTCGTCGGGCGGACGATCGCGGCGGCCGAGGTGCTCGACGAGCGCTGGACGCGCCCCGAGCTGCCGGCACGGATCGAGGAGGCGCTGACCGGCCGCGCGATCGAGTCGGTCGGCCGGCGCGGCAAGTACCTGGTCGTCGGGCTCGACGACGGCTCGGCGCTGGTGATGCACCTGCGGATGACCGGCAACCTGCTGATCCGCGAGCCGGGTGCCGACGCGGTCGCCGACCTGATGGACACCGACCGCGCTCGGCGGCCCGCGCCTGTACGAGTCGCCGCCCGGATGCCCGCCACCTGCGGGCGCGGCTGGTGCTCGACGACGGCTCCGAGCTCTGGTTCACCGACCCGCGCCGCTTCGGCCACGCCGTCGTCCTGGCCGCCGACGAGCTCGACGCGCTACTTCGCCTCGCGGCTCGGGGTCGAGCCGCTCGGCGGCGAGCTCACCCCGAAGGCGCTGCTCGAGCTCGCCGCCGGGCGCCGGGCGCCGCTGAAGTCGTTCCTGCTCGACCAGTCGCGGGATCGCGGGGATCGGCAACATCTACGCCGACGAGGCGCTGTTCCGCGCCCGATCTGCATCCGCTCTCGCCGGCCGGCTCGATGCGGCTCGAGCACGCGGAGGAGCTGCGCGACGGGATCGTCGACGCGCTCGAGGCCGGGCTCGCCCACGGGCGGCTCGTCGATCGACGACTACCGCGACGCTCGCGGCGAGCGCGGCTCGATGCAGGACGAGTTCCTGGTCCACACGCGCGAGGGGGAGCCCTGCCTGCGCTGCGGCGAGACGATCCGGCGGGTGGTCGTCGCGGGCCGCTCGACCTACTTCTGCCCCGGCTGCCAGCGGCGGCTGCGCGCGCGCCCGCGGCGGCGGCCAGCGCAGCGGCGGTGAGCGCACGAGCCGCCCCCGCCGGAGGGCTTTCTGATCGGCCACTGGACCGACGCCGAGGGCGTCACCGGCTGCACGGCGGTGATCGCGCCGCCGGGTGCGCGCGGCGGCGTCGACGTGCGCGGCGGCGGCCCGGGCACCCGCGAGACCGACGTGATCGGGCCGCTGGCCGGAACCGCCGAGGTGACCGCGGTGATGCTGACCGGCGGCAGCGCCTTCGGGCTCGCCGCGGCCGACGGGGCGATGCGCTGGTGCGAGGAGCAGGGACGCGGATACGCGACGCCCGGGCGGGCTGGTGCCGATCGTGCCCGCGGCGGTGATCTACGACCTCGCGACCGGCGACCCGAGCGCTCGTCCGGACGCCGACGCCGGCTACGCCGCCTGCGAGGCGGCGGCGCCCGGCGTCGCCCGAGCGCGGGCGCGTCGGCGCCGGCACCGGGGCGGCGGTCGGCAAGATCGCCGGGCGCGAGCGCGCGACGCCCACCGGGGTCGGCTACGCCGCGGCGAGCACCGGCCGCGGCCACCGCGTCGCCGCGCTCGCGGTCGTCAACGCCTTCGGCGACGTGATCGGAGCGGACGGCGGGGTGCTGGCCGGGCATCGACGCGGACGGGGAGCGCGGCGTCGACCGCCGAGACGATCGCGGCGATGACCGAGCTGCCGGACTGGACCAGGCTCGAGGAGCGCAACACGACGCTCGTCTGCGTGCTCACCGACGCCCCGCTCGACAAGCCGGCCTGCACCACGGGTGGCGCGGATGGCCAGCGCCGGCGTCGCCCGCGCGGTCGATCCGGTGTTCTCCGACGTCGACGGCGACGTCGCCTTCTGCATCGCCTCGGGCGCGCCGGTCGCGTCGGATCGCTTCGTCGCGCTCTCGGTCGGGACGCTGGCGGCCACGGTGACGGCGGCGGCGATCCGCGACGCTGGCCACGGCATAGGCTGCGCGCGATGGCGATCGACGAGTTCCTGCTGCGGCGATTCGAGGAGCCCGACGAGGTGCGCGAGTTCCCGCTCGGGCGCTTCGAGCTGATCGAGGTCGGCGGGATGACGCTGGGTCGGGCGACCTACGAGCCGGGGTGGCGGTGGAGCGAGCACGTCGGCGAGTCACCCGACGATCGCTGCCAGGTCGAGCACCTCGGGATCGTGATCTCGGGGCGCGCCGCGGTCTCGGGGCCGGACTACGAGGGGGTGATGGAGCCGGGCGACGTGTTCGCCGTCCCACCCGACCACGACAGCTGGGTCGTCGGAGACGAGCCCTACGTCTCGCTCCACTTCCTCGGGGCTGACACCTACGCCGCGGACTCAATCGCGTGAAGGGGGTCTGGGGCCCCAGGGTGGTGGGTGTGCTCAGCCGGGCGACATTCGGCTATCTCGCCGTCGAGACCGCGAACGGGCCGCACGTGACGCCGCTCCTGTTCGGTTTCACGCCGGACCGCCTCTGGTTCGGCATCGGCCGGAGGACGCTGAAGGCGCGCGCCCTGGCCAAGCGCGATGCAGTCGGGGTCGTTGTGTCGGATGGGACGGCGTCGGTCGCGGTCCGAGGCAAGGCGACCCTGCTGGACTCGCCGCGCGAGGCGCCTGCCGAGCTGTTCCGTGCGCCGTTCGCGTTGCCCGCGCTCGCCGTTCAGAACACGCTCGAGACCGCTGCGTTCGCACGTGATGTCGTGCAAAGAGGCGCTCACCCCCAGCCCGTTGTGCTGCTGAGCGTACGAGCGGAGACCGTCGATCTGCTGAGCGACTGGCCGGCTGGCGCTGTGCTCGGCTGGATGGCCTCGGGCGGGCCGATCGCGCTTCCCGCTCGCTGGCGCCCGGAGTCGCAACGTGCACAGGTCCCCGCCGCGCCGCTACAGGCGGCCGGCGGTGCGCGCACCGCCGCGGCATGTATCTGCATTGACGAGAGCGAGGGACCCGGCCCGCTGGCCAAGCGCGGCAGGCTGCTGCGCGGCAACGGACACGCGAGGGTGCGGGGCCAGGTGGCGTCGGTTGCTCTGGAGCCTGAACGGGTGACCCGCTGGAGAGGCTTCGAGATCCGAACCACAGCGGCGGCAACCGGCTAGGACTAGCCGTCCGGCGCATCGGGCAAGCTGGCCCGATGCCGGGCAAGGTGAAGACGGAGGCGATCGTCCTGCGCAGCATCCGCTACGGCGAGGCCGACCGGATCCTGCACCTCTACAGCTCCACGCGAGGGCGGATCGGCGCGATCGCGAAGGGCGTGCGCAAGCCGCGCTCGCGGTTCGGCGGGCGCCTGGAGCCGTTCTTCCGCCTCGACCTGGTCCTCCACGAGGGGCGCGGCGAGCTGATGACCGTGACCGCGGCTCACACGATCGCCGCGCATCCGAACCTGCGCGCCGACGGCCCGGCGCTGGGGGCGGCGGCGCGGGCGTGCGACGCGGTCCTGCGGCTCTGCGACTCGGAGGAGGCCAACCCGGCCGCCTACAACCTGCTCTGCCGCTATCTGTCGATCCTCGACGGGTCGGAGTCGCTGGACGGGGACGGTTGCGCCGACGGCGCCGCGGGGCTGTCGACCGCGCTCGCCTTCCGGCTGAAGCTCGCGCTCGCTGCCGGGTTTGCGCCTGAGCTGGCATCCTGCGCGCGCTGCGGCGAGGCGCGGCGAGCTGGTCGGCTTCTCGGGCGCGGCGGGCGGCGTGGTCTGCGCCGCCTGCGAGCGCGGCGGATTCCCGCTCTCCGGCGAGGCGCACGGGTTCATGGTCGAGGCGCTCGGCCGCCCGCTCGTGCAGACGCCGGACGCCGGCGACCGGGCCCTGCGCCAGGCCGAGCGCGCGATCACCGAGACGCTCGAGCATCACGCGCACGTCCAGCTGCGCGCCGCGGCTTAGTCCAGCGGGGCCGGGCCGTTGCGACGAATGTGAGTTGACCCGCCCATAGTGCGGGTAAACCCACGTTCGTCATCGGGCGGCGGCACAAGACCCGCGACAACCGCCACGGAACTGCAACGCGGCCACGCCACCCAGCCCGACCGCGCTCCGCGTTGGCCGGCTCAGCGCTTGCGACGGCGGAACGGGCCCGTGACCTCGTAGATGACGCCGACGCCGTAGGCGCGCTGGGACGAGAAGTACATCCGCTGTCCCGCCGGGTCGAAGGCGACTCCCGTGACCTCCGACGCGGCCTCGGTGTCGGGGTCGCCGTGTTGGGGTCCTGTCATCTTCATGAACCGGGCCACGGTCCGCCGGCCCTTGTGCCGTCGCCCGCCGGGGGTGACGAGGGCGATGTTGTAGGCATCGGGGGCGCCGTTGTCCTCGGCAGACGAAGAGGTCGCCGGACGGTTTGTGGATCGTGACGTTGTCGACATCGGTGAGCGGTGCGTCGGTCAGCTTCTCGCCGTCGTAGATCACCCGCATCGTCCCCTTGCGGGTGCTGTAGGACCAGATCCTGCTGTCGCTCGTCGTCGCGAGGTAGACGCAGCCGCCGTCGTACCAGATCCCCTCGCCGCGCTTGAACCGGGTTGCCTCCGGGACCTGCTCCCGGGTAGGCGTCTCCGCGGCGCTCGGATCCGGGACCGCGATCCACCTGACCGTGTGGTTCTTGCGGACCACGGCGACCTCGAGCACGCCGGCGCTGAGGTCGCCCTTGCGCTGCGGGCGGAAGCGGTAGAAGCAGCCCGAGCCGTCGTCCTCGCTCAGGTATGCGAAGCCGGTCCGCTTGTCGATGCAGATCGCCTCGTGGGTGAAGCGACCGAGCGCGTCGTGAACGACCGCGTCGCGCTCGCCGTGCGGGTCGCACTCCCAGACCCGGCCGTCGTCGGTCTCCTCGCAGGAGAGCCACGTGCCCCACGACGTCCGGCCACCGGCGCAGTTGGTGCTCGTCCCGGAGAGGATCCGGTAGGCGTCGGCGATCTCGCCGTCGGGTGAGAAGCGGATCGCGCTCGCGCCGCCGTCGCCCGGGTTGCCGACCGAAATCGGGAAATGCACGGGCGTCGGCGATTCGCAGTTGGACACGAGGATCCAGCCGCCGTCCGCGGTCGGGTAGGTCGCCGAGCCGTCGCTGAAGATGTGCCAGATGTAGCCGGTGCCCGCGACTGGGGCGCTCCCGCGCGCGATCTCGCGGGAGGTGAAGCCCTCGGGCAGCCGCAGCCCGAGCGCGTCGGGCGGGCGGAGCGGGCCGTACGGCCCGTCACCGGCCTTGGCGGGCTTCGCCAGCGAGCGCCAGAACTCGGGCCCGAGCGCGAGCGTGCCGGCGGCCGCCACCCCGGCGCTGATGAACTCACGGCGACGCAGCTGCCCCGACCCCACGGACAAAGCTTTGCGCTTCCGGGCCCGGCGCGCGTCAATAAACCGTTACGAGGACGGGCGGTACTGGCGTTCCATGATCCGCAGCTTGAGGGCACGCGGGACCGTGCGCGGCGCGCATCATCCAGCGGAAGAGCCGGCCGGGAACCAGGGAGCGGGCGCCGCGGTCGTAGGCGGCGAGCGATTCGCTCACGGCCTGCTCGGCGCTGATCATTCCGGGCGGGATGTGCGACTCCTCGATTCCCGCGATCTCCTGCCACTCGGTCGGCACCGGGCCGGGGTTGACGGCGAGGCAGCGCACCCCGGTGCCCCTGAGCTCGGTGTGGAGGGCGTCGCTGAAGTTGAGCGCGAACGCCTTGCTGGCCGAGTAGGTGGTCTCGTATGGGAGCGGCTGCATGCCCGCCGTCGAGGCGACGGTGATCACCCCGCCGCTGCCGCGCTCGATCATCGCCGGCAGGAAGGCGCGGGTGAGGATGACGACCGCCTCGCAGTTGAGCCGGACCATCTCGGCGTCGCGCCCCTCGTCGATCTCCCAGAAGCGCCCGTGGGTGCCGAAGCCGGCGTTGTTGACGAGCAGCTCGACCTCGACGCCGAGCTCGGCGACGCGCGCGGGAAGCGAGGCGGCGTCGGTGGCGAGGTCGCAGCCGAGCACGCTGGCCTCGGTCGGCAGCTCGGCGGCCAGGGCCTCGAGGCGGTCGGTGCGGCGGGCGACGAGGACGAGGTCGTGACCGCGGGCGGCGAGCTGGCGCGCGAACTGCTCGCCGATTCCCGACGAGGCTCCGGTGACCAGGGCTGTTTCGGTCATGGCCCTGAGCCTATTCTTGATCCGACTTGTCCGACCGCCGGTTCCCAGCCGCCCGCCGTCGTTCCCCTGGAGGAGCGCGTGCGCGCCTGGGAGCGCGAGTACCTGTGGGAGCTGGCGACGCCGCTCGTATCCGGCGCCGCCGGCGCGAGCCCGAGCCCGACAGCCCGGTGCGGACGCCGTTTCAGCGCGACCGCGACCGGATCGCGCACTCGAAGGCGTTCCGGCGGCTGAAGCACAAGACGCAGGTGTTCATCGCCCCCGAGGGCGATCACTACCGGACGCGGCTCACGCACACGCTCGAGACCTGCTTCATCGCGCGCACCGTGGCGCGGGCGCTCGGCCTCAACGAGGACCTGACCGAGGCGATCGGGCTCGGCCACGACCTCGGCCATCCGCCGTTCGGCCACATCGGCGAGGAGGCGCTCGACCGAGGCGCTGCGCGAGCGCGGGGCGGAGGGCTTCAAGCACAACCTGCACTCGCTGCGGGTGGTCGACGTGCTCGAGCGCGACGGGCGCGGGGCTGAACCTGACCGAGCAGGTGCGCGACGGGATCCTCAACCACACCGGGCCGGGCAAGCCGGCGACGCTCGAGGGCCGGGTCGTGCGGCTGGTCGACCGGGTCGCCTACATCAACCACGACATCGACGACGCGGTGCGCGCCGGGATCCTCGCCGAGGGCGACCTGCCGGCGCAGCAGATCGAGCTGCTCGGGCCGACCGGGGCGGCGCGGATCGACACCCTGGTGCGCGACATCGTCGAGACGCTCGCGCGAGCGCGGGCGACATCGCCCAGTCCGACGAGGTCGGCGGGGCGATGCTGCGGCTGCGCAAGTTCATGTTCGACGAGCGTCTATCTGGGCGAGGAGGCGCGCAGCGAGCACGACCGGGTGCACCGGACGCTGAGCGGGCTGTTCGACCACTACCTCGACGGCGCCGGCGCCGGAGGGGGAGACGAGCTGCAGCGGGTCACCGACTACATCGCCGGGATGACCGACCGGTTCGCGATCGCGACCTTCCGCCGCGTGGCGCTGCCCGAGGAGTCGAGGCTGTGAGTCTGCTTCACGGCCGGAGAGCGTCGAGCGGGTCAAGGAGGCGGCGGACATCGTCGAGGTGATCTCGGCGTACACGGACCTGCGGCGCTCGGGGACGCGGTTCACCGGGCTCTGCCCGTTCCACGACGAGCGCTCGCCGTCGTTCTCGGTCGACCCGGCCGAGAAGCTCTACCACTGCTTCGGCTGCGGGGTCGGGGGCGACGTGATCAAGTTCGTCGAGGAGAAGGAGGGGCTGCGCGTTCCCCGACGCGGTCGAGGCGCTCGCCGACCGCTACGGGGTCGAGCTCGAGCGCGAGGCGGAGGATCCGCGGGCCGAGGAGCAGCGGCAAGCAGCGCGCGCGGCTGGCCGAGCTGCTCGAGCGCACGGCGGGCTTCTACGCGACCTTCCTGCGCGACGCGCCGCAGGCGGCGAGGGCGCGCGAGTACCTGGCCGGGCGCGGGCTGTCGGCGGAGGTGCTGGCGGAGTTCGGGGTCGGCTGCGCGCCGGGGACCTGGGACACGGTGCTGGTCCGCGGCCAGCAGGCCGGCTACTCGGTCGAGGAGATCGAGGCGGCGGGGCTGGTGCTGAAGAGCCAGAAGGGCAGGGGCCACTACGACCGCTTCCGCTCGCGGATCGTGTTCCCGATCCGCGACGCGCGCGGGCGCGTGCAGGGGTTCGGGGCGCGGGCGCTGCTGCCCGACCAGAAGCCGAAGTACGTCAACTCGCCCGAGGGCGAGCTGTACTCGAAGCGGCGCACGCTGTACGGGATCGAGCGGGCGCGGCCGGCAGATCGTGAAGAGCGGGCGGGCGCTGGTGGTGGAGGGCTACACGGACGTGCTCGCCTGCCACCAGGCCGGGATCCGCGACGCGGTCGCGGTGATGGGGACGGCGATCACGCCCGAGCAGGTGAAGCTGCTCTCGGCGCTACGCCGAGGAGGCGGTGCTGGCGCTCGACGCCGACCGCGCCGGGCGCGAGGCGATGCTGCGCGCGCAGGCGCGTGGCGGCGGCAAGCGGCTGCGGCTGCGGGTCGCGCGGATGCCGGAGGGCAAGGATCCGGCCGACCTGCTCGCCGGCGGCGACGGGGCGAGCGCGACGGCGTTTCGCGAGGCGATCGAGGCGGCGGAGGACCTGCCGGTCTTCCACGTCCGCACGCTGCTCGACGACGCCGACCTGTCGACTCGCCGCGGGCCGCGACCGGGCGCTCGACGAGGTGGTCGAGGTGATCGCGGCGATGCCCGACTCGATCACGCGCGAGGAGCTGATGCGCGAGGTCGCCGACCGGCTCGACGCCGACCCCGGGCTGGTCGCGCGGCGGATCGGCGGCGGCGGGGCGGGGCGGACGCGCCGAGCGCGGCGCCGGCGCCGCGAGCCGGCGCCGAGCCGGCGCGAGCCGGCGCCGCGCCGCGGGCGCTGAGCGCGCGCGAGCGGCGCGAGCTGGGGCTGCTGGCGATGTGCGTGAAGCTGCCCGCCGAGGGGCGAGGCGTTCCTCGAGCGGCTCACCGACGAGCACTTCTCGTCGCCGGCGGCGGCCGCGCGCGGGCCTGGCTGCGCGACCACCTCGAGGATCCGATGGACGGGCCTGCCGCGCGACGACGAGGAGCTGCTCGCCTACGTGACCGAGGTGAAGCTGCGCGCCGAGCGACGAGCCGGCGAGCCCCGAGGCGATGGAGCTCAGCTTCCTCGAGCTCGAGCGGGCGAGGGTCGACGACGAGATCGCCGCCGCCGAGGCGAACGGCGGCGCGCCGCCGGTCGAGCTACAGCGCCGCCGCGCCGAGCTCACCGAGCGGATCGCCCGGGCGCAGTCGTAGGCCAGCTGGCACGAACATACGTTCGTTTTTCCGTCCGATCCGGCCGGAAGACTCCAGGCATGGATCGGGACCAATTCGGAGGGCTGGCTGGAGGACGGACTGTCACTGGAGGCGATCGGCGAACTCGTCGGTCGCGACCCCTCGACGGTCGGATACTGGGTCAAGAAGTACGGCCTCGCGCCGAACGGCCGCGCTAAGCACGCTGCCCAGCGGCGGGCTCACGCGCGAACGAACTCGAGCCGCTGGCTGCGCAGGGGATCGACCCATCGCGCGATCGCTGAGGCAGTTCGACCGCAGCGTGCCGACCGTTCGTTACTGGCTGACGGTGCTACGGCCTTGAAACCGCTCGCCAGCGTGCGTCGCAACGATCTCGAGACCGCCGTACGCGAAGGGAGGAACACCGTCACCCGCCACTGTCGCCACCACGGTGAGACGGAGTTCGCCCTGGTCGGCACAGAGAAGCGCGCGCGCTGTAAGAAGTGCAGGTCAGAGGCGGTCGCGCGCAAGCGGCGCCGGATCAAAGAGACACTGGTCGATGAGCATGGCGGCGAATGCGAGCTCTGCGGCTACGACCGGTGCCTGGCCGCCCTGCAGTTCCATCACCTCGATCCCGAGACGAAGGAGTTCGGGCTCGCGCATCGAGGCTTCACGCGCTCGCTCGCCGCAGCTACGTGCCGAGGCGGAGAAGTGCGTATTGCTGTGCTCGAACTGCCATGCGGAGGTGGAGGCTGGAGCCGCTAGCCTGCCGACCATAGATCGCGCGGCGGGCGTCCCGCTTAGCGCAATGGATTAACCCGATCCGGGGTAGCTCAATGGCAGAGCGATCGGTTGTTACCCGATAGGTTGTGGGTTCGAGTCCCACCCCCGGAGCTCCTGAAGGCCCGCGAGCGGGCCTTTGTGTCGATCAGGCCCGCGCCAGCTCCTCGACCAGCTCGGCGCCGCGCTCGGCTCCGTCGTTCTCCGCGGCCCAGGCGGCGATCTCGCGCGGCTCGCGCCGCCGAGCGACGCGTCCCCGAGCGCCTTGCGCACCGCCAGCCGCAGCGACGCCGCGCCCACCAGCCGCCACGGCAGCATCAGCCCGGCGCCGGCCCACGCGACCCGCGCGCCGTTCTCGGCCATGTCGCCGACCGCCGGGCAGCAGAGCACCGGCACGCCGGCGCCGAGCGCCCGCGCCACCGTCCCGTGGCCGCCGTGGCAGATCACCAGGTCGGCGGCCGCCATCGCCTGCGTGTAGCTGAGCCAGTCGACGACCACCGCGTTCGCCGGCGCCGCCGGCAGCGGCTCCTCCGGCACGTGGCGGTTGGTCGTCGCCAGCACCCGCACCGGCTCGTCGGCGAGCGCCTCGAGCGCCACCCGCACCAGCCGGCACTCCGGGTCCTGCGCCGTCGACGGCGCCACCAGCACCAGCGGCCCGTCGCCCTCCGGCAGCTCGACGTCCGGGTACGGCAGCTCGAACCCCATCGGCCCGGTCACGTGCACGTGCTCCGGCCAGCGCCGCGGATACTCGAGCTGCGGGAACGTCGCCACCAGCGCCAGCTGCTCGGAGATCCCGCCGTGCAGCCGCTCGGTCGGCGCCAGCCCGACGACCGCCCGCGACTCGTTGAACTCGTCGCGCCCGCGCTCGCAGCCCGCCGACCAGCACCGGCAGCGCGCCGCGCCACAGCGCCCGCCCGACCGGCGTCCGCGCGCGGCAGCGCGCCGAAGGCGAAGAACGGCAGCCCCGGCTCGTGCACCGGATACACGTGCGGGATCAGCGTCGCCCGCCGCAGCCCGGCCCGCTCCGCCGCCAGCGCCGGCGCCAGCGTGAGGATGTCGCTGACGACGACGTCGAAGCGCTCCTGCTCGAGCATCGGCAGCAGCGCCAGCGCCGCGTCGGCGGCCGACGGGCCCGTCGTCGGAGTCCGGCGGGGGAGGGGGAAACGTCTTGTACTCCTCGCGCCGCCGTGAACGCCGAGCCCCGCGCCCTCGACCGCCTCGCGCCAGTGCTCCCAGGTCTCGACCAGCGACCTCGTTGCCGCGCGCGCGCCAGCGCCCGCGCCAGCGCGATCGCCGGGAACGCGTGCCCGGGATCGCCGAACGCGGCGACCAGGAAGCGCCCGCCGCTCATCCGCGCACGGCGCGCTCCCGCCCGCGACTGCAAGATCCGTTTCCCGCCCACCCGGCCGATTTGACCACGCGCCGCCACGTCGCGCACCATTGCTCGCGATGCGACGCACCTCGCGTGACCCCGCGCGGCGCCTGCGCGTCGCCGTCGAGCGCCTGCCCCAGCCACACCAAGGAGGCGATGCTGCGCGGCATCGCCTCCAACCGGATCATCGTCGGCGCCTACGTCGACCCGCAGTCCGGCGGCATCTGCCCGATGCTCGCCGCCCACCGCAACGGCGGCCGCACCGACGTCGCCACCTTCGCCCGCGCCTGGGACGAGTACACGAACCCGCGCCGCCCCCGCCGCGCCACCCGCCGCGAGGTCGCGCAAGCTGCGCTCGCTGCTCGAGCGGAGCCTCGACCTCGACACCTCGCTCGACCACCTCTCGATCGCCGAGCTCGCCGCCCAGATCCGCGCCGAGCGCCGCCAGCGCGCCGGCCACGTCGAGCCCGGTCCCGCAGATCGCCCCGCCCGAGCCCGCCGACGCGCCGATCCGCGTCCGCCGCCGCGGCGCCGAAGACCGACGTGCTCGCGGCGACCGAGCGCGAGCTCTCCGCGCCCGAGCCGACCGTCTGAGCCCGCGCCTAGAGCTCGTCGCCCGGCCGCACGAACACGATCTCCGGCACCAGGCAGGCCGGCGACGTGCGCAGCAGGAAGCGCACCGCCTCGGCGATGTCCTCGGGCCGGATCATCTCCTCCGGCCGCCACCTGCCCCTTGACGAACTCGGTCATCGGCGTGTCGACGAACGCCGGGACAGAACGCCGTCACCTGGATCCCGTCGTCCTGGTGCTCCTTCTGGGTCGCCTGGCTGAAGCCGACCACCGCGCGCCTTCGTCGCCGAGTAGACCGACAGCCAGCCGGTGCCCCGCTTGCCGGCGATCGACGCCGTGTTGACGATCAGCGCCTTGCCGTGCTCGGCGCCCGCCTCCTTGCAGCATCGGCAGCGCCTCGCGGGTGGCAGATGATCAGCCCGCGCAGGTTCGCGCCGAGCTGGATGTCGAGCTTCTTCGCGGTGATCTCGTCCATCGCCTCGCCGATCCCGACGCCGGCGTTGTTGACGAGCACGTCGAGGCGCCCGAACCGCTCGCGGTGGGCGTCGACCAGCGCGACGATCTGCTCCTCCTCGGCCATCATCGCCGGCACCGAGAGCACGTCGAGCCCGTCGGCGCGCAGCTCTCGGCCGCTGCCTCGAGCTTGTCCGGCCGCCGCGCCGAGACCGTCACCCCGTAGCCGTCCTCGCCCAGCGCCCGCGCGATCGCCAGCCCGATCCCGCTCGAACCCCCGGTGACCAGCGCCGCCCGTTCCGCCACCGCTGCTCCCTTCGTCTGTTCGGCGCGGCGCGCACCCTATCGGGGGAAGCTGCGCGGCACCCTTAGCCGCCGATTAGCCTGCCTCCCTACCATGCCGCCGGTGCGCACCCCGACAACTCGCACCATCACCCTGCTGCCGCTGCTCGCGGCCGCGCTGATCGTCGCCGGCTGCGGCGAGCGACGACGAGTCCACCTCGAGCGACGCGACCACCGGCGCCCGACGCGTCTGCGTTCCCGTCGACCGACGGCGGCACGCTCGACGACCTGATCTCCGACTCCGACGCCCGGCGACGACCTCGTCGTCTCGCCGGCCGGAACCACGTTCACGGTCGGGCGCAACCGCTTCGGCTTCGGCGTCTTCACCGTCGACCGCGAGCAGATCACCGACGCCGACGTCGCCATCTACGCCGCCCACGGGCCCACCGGCAAGGCCGAGGGCCCGTTCCCGGCCCGCGTCGAGAGCCTCGAGACCGAGCCCGCGTTCACGGCGCAGACCACCTCCGGCGATCCCGACGCGGCCAAGGCCGTCTACGTCACCGACCTCGCCCTCGACCAGCCCGGGGAGTGGCGCCTGGTCGCGCTCGTCGAGCAGCGGCGGCGACCACGTCGGCGGTCCGGATCCCGAGCGTCGTCGCCAAGACCCCGGACCAGGACAAGGTCCCGGAGGTCGGCGAGAAGGCGCCGGTGATCCACACGCCGACCGTCGACGACGTCGGCGACGTGACCGAGATCGACACCCGCGTCCCGCCCTGCGACGATGCACGACGACGACCTCGCCGACGTGCTCGGCAAGGAGCCGGTCGTGCTCCTGTTCGCGACCCCGGCGCTCTGCCAGAGCCGCGTCTGCGGCCCGGTCGTCGACGTCGCCGAGCAGGTCAAGCGCGACCGCCCCGACGACGCCGCCTACATCCACATGGAGATCTGGAACGACAACGACCCGAACAAGGGCGCCCGCGAGCAGGTGCTCGACTACAACCTGCAGACCGAGCCGTGGCTGTTCGTGATCAACTCCGACGGCACCGTCTCGACGCGGATCGAGGGCGCGTTCAGCGTCGACGAGCTCGAGCAGGCGCTCGACAAGGCCAGCTAGGTCGCACGCCATAGGATCCGCTCGATGGCGGATCCGGACTACGTGATCGTCGGCGCCGGCTCGGCCGGCTGCGTGCTCGCCAACCGGCTCACCGAGGACCCCGGCACCAGCGTGCTGCTGATCGAGGCCGGCGGCAGGGACCGCCACCCGAACATCAAGATCCCGGCGGCGTTCGCGAACCAGTTCCACACCGAGCTCGACTGGGACTACTGGACCGAGCCCGAGCCCGGCGGTCGACGGCCGCTCGCTGCTACATCCCGCGCGGCAAGGCGCTCGGCGGCTCGAGCTCGATGAACGCGATGCTCTACGTCCGCGGCCGGCCGCTCGACTACGACCTCTGGGTCGAGCAGGGCGCGCCCGGGTGGGGCTGGCAGGACGTGCTGCCGTACTTCCTGCGCTCCGAGGACAACGTCCGCGGGCGCCTCGGAGTTCCACGGCGCCGGGGGCGAGATGACGATCTCCGAGCAGCGCTCGCCGCGACCGCTCGACCGGCAGCCTGATCGAGGCCTGCGCCGCGATCGGGATCCCCCGGATCGACGACTACAACGGCCCCGAGCAGGACGGCGTCTCGATGTTCCAGGTCTTCCAGCAGCAACGGCCGGCGCTGGAGCGCCGCCGACGCGTTCCTGCGCCCGGCGCTCAAGCGCCCCAACCTGGACGTGGTCACCGGCGCGACCGTGCTCGGGCTCGAGCTCGACGGCGAACGCGCGGCCGGCGTCCGCTACCGCGGCAAGGCGCGGCGGCGAGACGCGTCGCCCGCGCCGAGCGCGAGGTGATCCTCAGCGCCGGGGCGATCGGCTCGCCGCAGATCCTGATGCTGTCGGGCATCGGCGACCCCGACGAGCTGCGCGCCGCCGGGGTCGAGCCGCGCCACGAGCTGCCCGGCGTCGGCCGCAACCTCCAGGACCATCCGTATCTGACCGATGCTCTGGGAGCTCTCCGAGGGGCCGACCCTCTACGGCGCCGACAAGCCCAAGCACCTGCTCGAGTGGCTGCTGCGCCGCACCGGCCCGCTGACCTCGACGCGCCGCCGAGGTGGTCGCGTTCGTCCGCACCCGGCCCGGGCTGCCCGCCGCCGACATCCAGTTCCACATGGGCGCGCTCTACTTCGAGAACCACGGCGAGGAGGAGTTCGACGGCCACGCGATGACGATCGCGCCGGTGCTCGTCAGCCCGAAGGCCCGCGGTCAGGTCTGGCTGCGCTCAGCCGACCCGCTCGACAAGCCCCGGATCCTCACCAACTCGCTCGACCGACCCCGAGGACGTCGCCTCGATGGTCGCCGGGATGCAGATGGCGCGCGAGATCGCCGCCACCTCGCCGGTGGCCGACGTCGTCGTCCGCGAGCTCAAGCCGGGGCCGGGCGCGGAGTCGGCCGATGAGCTCGAGGCGGCGCTGCGCGAGCGCCTGGAGCTGATCTACCACCCGGCCGGCACCTGCCGGATGGGCGACGACGGGCGACGACGCGGTCGTCGACTCGGAGCTCCGCGTGCACGGGATCGACGGCCTGCGGGTCGTCGACGCCTCGATCTTCCCGGTGATCCCCGGCGGCAACACGAACGCGCCGACGATCATGGTCGCCGAGCGCGCCGCCGACCTGATCCGCGGGCGGGCCCCGCTCGCGGCCGGCTAAGCGTCGCCGGGGGTCCGGGGCGGCAGCGCGTCGAGCGACTCGATCTCGAAGCGCAGGATCTCCACGAGGCGGTCGCCGGGCAGCTCCTGCTCCAGCATCGCGAGCGACTCGCGATGTCGGCGGAGCTTGACCTCGGCCTCGTCGTGAGTCAGGTCCTCCGTGAGCATGTAGCGCAGCTCGCGCACCCGCGAGATCTTGTCTGCCGCGTAGACCGCGAGCGCGTGCCCGCCGGTCTTCCGCACCCGCTCGCGAAGCTCTTCCTTGCGTGCGTCCACGTTGGCGATCGCCGGGTCGTCGCTGACCGCGGCGACCAGGTCGCTGACCTCGACGCCGAACCGGTCCTCGAGCTCCCCTTCCTTGACGTCGGTGTCCTCGAGCACGTCATGGAGCACGGCCGCGGCCACCACGTGATCGGGGTAGCGCTCGCGCTCGAGCAGCGCCGCGACCTCGACCGGATGGATCAGGAACGGCGCACCGTCCGCCGGCCGCCGCTGGCGCGCGTGATGCTGCTCGGCGAACTCGAGCGCCGCCTGGGTGAGCGGGAGGTCGTCGGCGAAGCTGAGCCGGACACCCCGTTTGAATCCAGCTTCCACCGCCACGAAGTGTGCCGGAGCGGGATCGGCCGCGCGCTATCCCCGGCTCACGCCTCCCGGATGAACGCGATCCGCTCCGCGTTGATCAGTGCCGTCCCCTTGTCGAACGCGTCCGACTGAGTGGGCACCTGGGTCAGCTCGGAGAAACCCGACGCTCCCCGTGCGAGGCCGTTCTTTACTGTCTCGAGATCCTCTTCGACGTAGATGCAGTCCCCGGCGGTCCCCGAGAAGGCGATCAGGGTGGTCATCGGCGCTCCTTATCCGATCGGTGGGCGAGAGCGCCGATCAATACCAGACCGCGGCGCCGGATCAGAAGATCCAGAGCAGCAGCAAGATCACCAGGATGAGGACGACGATTCCGGGGACCACGATCGTGGTCGCGACTGGAAGTGCCGGCGCAAGTGCGGCGAGCATCTTGGAACTCCTTTCCCGAGGGTCGAATCTGTTCGCCGCTCACCTACCCGCTCGCGTCCCTGAAATTCGTCGCGGCGCCGCCTTAGGCTTGGAGGCCGGGCCGGTAGCTCAGTTGGTAGAGCAGCGGACTCATAATCCGTAGGGCGCAGGTTCGATCCCTGCCCGGCCCACTCACCCGTTCGGAGGCCGCTGGCTGGACGCACACCGCTTGCGGCGTTAAGGTCGCGCCGCGGCCGTGAACGGGACCATCCTCAGCGCGGACATCGGCGGCCAGCAGGCGAACGCAGACAACGGAACTCCGTTCATCGACGGGGCGATCACCCAGTGGGACGTCAGGAACAACGCGCTGACGGGCAGTGACGTCGTCGAGTCAAGCCTCGGGACGGTTCCGAACGCGAACACGGTCGACGGCGTCGACAGCAGCGAGCTGATTCGCTTATCCGCCGCACGACATGGCGGAGATGTCGATCGCCAAGGGCGGGGTGGCCTCGCCGGGTTCGGTCGCCACCGTCGTCGTCGCACGCACGGTATTCGAGTCCGTGATCAACCCGGGCGCCTGGCGCTGCTGGGTGCAGGTACAGGCGATCGTCACTCCATAGTCCGTAGGGCGCAGGTTCGATCCCTGCCGGGCGCTACCGGCCCAGCCTCCCCGAACAACAGGAAGGCGCTCTTCGCGGGTTCGGGTCGCCGCAGCGCGAACTCCCGGCCTTCCCCGGTGAGGAACCGCCTAGCATCGAGTGCAACGAGTATGCCGGGGGCCTGTTCACCAACTGAGAGGAAAAGACGTGAACCCTGAGCACGCAACGATGGCCCTGGGACGCTGACCGTGCCTCGCGCCAACGGGTGGCCGGCCCTCAGCTACGGGGCGTGGGGCGCGACGTGCGACACGCTTCATGCCCACACCCAGGTACTCGGCAAGCTCGCCGTCGAGCTCGCACCGCCCGAGCCGCAGCTACAGCACACTGCCCTGCGCCTGAGCGCCCGGGGCTGGGAGACGCTCGCGCTCCCGGCCCCGGACGGATCGGGTGGGATCGTCGCGGCGGTTGACCTACGCAGCCACGAGGCGGTCCTGGAGCACAGCGACGGCCGCGAGGTGCGAAACGCCCTGACGCCAAACCGCCCGGTGGCGGAGGTGACGCGCGAGATCCTGGAGGCCGCTGAGCGCCTCGGCGGGGCGGTCGCGATCAACCCGGCTCCGCAAGAGGTGACGTGGGACGTCCCTCTGGACCAGGACCACGAGCACTCGACCTACGACGCTGATCAGGTCGCGACCTACTTCCAAGCCGCCACGCGGGCGGCGCTCGTCCTCGCGGACTTCCGGGCGCCGTTTCGTGGGCGCTCGACGCCGGTCAACGCTTGGTGGGGCACGTTCGACCTCGCGGTCAGCTTCTTCTCGGGCCGGCCGGCCGATCCGCCTTCCGACGACTTCATCATGCGCAACGGGGGCGATGCCCAGCAGGTCGGTATCGGGTGGTGGCCTGGCGACCCGAACCACGACGCGCCCGCATTCTTCTGCCTTGCCCACCCGGCGCCGGACGGCTTCGGCGACGCGGACCTGGCCCCGGCGCCGGGGCGCTGGGACGCGCAACTGGGGGAGTACCTGCTCGACTGGGATGAGATCCGCGACGAGCCCGATCCGCACGGCCTCGCGATCGAGTTCTCGCGATCCGCATTTCGCCACGCGTGTGCGGTCTGCGAATGGGACCCGGCGCTGGCGGCTACCGCGGAGGGCGTTCCGCCGCCGATCAGGTAGATCAGGCCGCGGTCTCGCGGTGTGGCAGCTTCCAGCCGGGCCGCGGGTAGTGGCACGTGTAGCCGTTCGGGTAGTGCTGGAGGTAGTCCTGGTGCTCGGGCTCTGCCTCCCAGAACGGGACGGCATCGCTGATCTCGGTCACGACCTTACCTGGCCACAGGCCTGACGCGTCGACGTCGGCGATCGTGTCCTCGGCGACCTCGCGCTGCTCGTCGCTCGTATAGAAGATCTCGGAGCGGTAGGCAGAGCCGATGTCGTTGCCCTGGCGGTCCTTGGTCGTCGGATCATGAATCTGGAAGAAGAACTCGAGGATGTCCCGGTAGGAGATCCGCTCCGGGTCGAAGACGATCTCGACTGCCTCGGCGTGGCCTGGATGGTTCGCGTAGGTCGGGTTGTCGTTCTCCCCGCCGGTGTATCCGACCCGGGTGGAGAGCACTCCGTCGCGCCGGCGCAGCAACTCCTGAACGCCCCAGAAGCAGCCTCCGGCGAGGATCGCGGTCTCGGTGTTGTCGCTCATCGGACAGTCCATTCTTCTTGATGACTCACCTAGGGTGGCGGGCCGTTCTCCCGGGCGATCTCCGCGCGGTACCACGCGTCGTCCGCGTCGATCGAACGCGCCACGGCCAGCACTTGCTCGAGGTCGCCCGGCGGGATCACGACTGCGCCGGAGGAGTCGGCGAACACATACGCGCCGGGGATCACCCCGACGCCGCGCAGGACCACGGGTACGTTCGCTTGAAACGGCGTCACCGTGTCCCCGCCCCATCGGGTCGCCTCGCCCGTGCAGTAGGCGCTCTACCAGCTCGTTCGCCAGCCGGGACGGATCGCCGACCGGACGTTGGAGATAACCTTCCTCGCCCCTGGAGTCGAGGCCTACGTGTTCACGTTCGGATAGGTGGTGGCCGTGGCGAGCTGCACCCACTTGGATCACGTCCACGTCACCGAGCTTCCTGCGTCGGTGCCCGGGTGCGAGGAGTGCCTGCGCACGGGGGATCCGTGGCTTCACCTGAGGATCTGCCTGGAGTGCGGAAAGGTCGGCTGTTGTGACGACTCGCCGAACCGCCACGCGACACGACACGCACGGCAGGCGGACCATCCGTTGATCCGCTCGCTGGAGCCCGGCGAGACGTGGTCCTGGTGCTTCATCGACGAGGTCGGGCTGACCATCCCCGGCGTCGGCGGCGAGACGCGAATCCCGCCCTCGCCACTCGGCGGTTGACGCGGACCGGGGGATGATCGTCACGCCCACCGATGTCCTCGGGGCCGGCCTCCCGGACACCCCCGAGCGCGACGGCGCCTTCCCCCGCCTCGACGAGGAACAGCGGGAGCGCTTTCGCCGCCTCGGGCGAGTGCGGGCCGTTGAGCCCGGCGAGGTCCTGTTCGCCGCCGGCGAACGCGGCCGATCGTTCTACGTGATCGAGTCGGGGTCCGTGGCGATCGTCCAGGGCTACGGGGACGAGGATCGCGTGATCGCCGTCCACGGCGCGCACCGATTCCTCGGCGAGCTCAGCCTGCTGATCGGCCAGCGCCTGTATCTGACCGGAGTGGTGCGCGAGGCGGGGGAGGTGATCGAGGTTCCGATGCCGAAGCTCTGGGAGCTGGTCGCCGGGGACAGGGCGATCAGCGACATGATCCTGGCCGCGTTCATGGCCAGGCGCGCGATCCTGGTCGGGATCGGCACGGGCATCAAGCTGATCGGTTCGCGGTTTTCCCCGGACGCTCGAAAGCTGCGCGAGTTCCTGTCGCGCAACCAGATGCCCTACGTGTGGATCGATCTGGAGACCGACGACCAGGCGGAGGAGCTGCTGTCCGGGCTCGGTGTTGCCGCGTCCGACACGCCGGTGGTGATCGCGAGCGGCGGCGAGATTCTGCGCAACCCGAGCACGGCGGAGCTCGGCGAGGCGCTCGGGCTCGGTTGGCGGACGGTTCCCCCGGCGCTCTGCGACGTCGTGGTCGTCGGCGCCGGGCCGGCCGGAATCTCGGCAGCGCTATACGCCGCCTCGGAGGGCCTCGACGTCCAGGCGGTGGAGTCGGTGGCGGCCGGGGGACAGGCCGGGACGTCGAGCAGGATCGAGAACTACATGGGGTTTCCGGCGGGGGTCTCGGGCAACGAGCTCACGGAACGCGGACGGATGCAGGCGGCCAAGTTCGGCGCCCGGCTGACGACCCCGGCGGAAGCCGTGAGGCTGCGCAGCGAGCCGGCGCATCACGCGATCGAGCTATCCAACGCCGCCACGGCCACCGGCAGGACCATCGTCATCGCCACGGGAGCGCAGTACCGGCGCCTCGACGTACCGCGGCTCGAGGACTTCGAGGGTGGTGGCGTCTACTACGCCGCCAGGCAGGCCGAGATTCAGCTGTGCGCCGGGGAGCCGGTGATCGTGGTCGGTGGCGGCAACGCCGCCGGACAGGCGGCGATGTTCCTCTCCGAAACCTCCCCCTGTCGTCTCCTGATCCGGGGCGGTGACCTGGGCAAGTCGATGTCGCGGTATCTCGTCGACCAGGTCGAGCGCAACCCCTCGATCGAGGTCTGCCGGCACACCGAGGTGGTCGAGCTACATGGCGAGCACGAGCTGGAGGCGATGACCATGGTGGACAACCGGTCCGGGGAGCGGTCGCGAATCGACTCGAAGGCATTGTTCGTCTTCATCGGCGCGTCACCGCACACCGAGTGGCTCGACGGCCAGCTGGCCACCGACAAGGATGGATTCCTGCTGACCGGCCGCGACATCGACGGCGACGCGCTACGCGAGTTCGACGGCGAGCGACCGCTCTTCCTCGAAACCAGCCGCCCCGGCATCTTCGCCGTCGGCGACGTCCACGCCGGCTCGATCAAACGGGTCGCCTCCGCGGTGGGCGAGGGCTCGATGGCCGTCCGGCTCATCCACCAGCGACTGGCTGCGATCCGATGAGCGAATTCGTCTCTCGCGGGTTCACCGGCCGCGCGCACCGGGGTGACGATCGCCTGCCGCCCGGCCAGTACGAGGAGCGGGGCTTCCCGGTCCTGACCGCTGGGCCCACCCCCGACATCGACACGTCGGAGTGGGGCTTCCGGATCGACGGGATGGTCGCCGAGGAGGCGGAGTGGACGTGGGACGAGTTCCACGAGCTCGAGTTCGAGGAGGTCCCGTGCGACATCCACTGCGTGACCAGCTGGTCGAAGCTCGGGACGAGTTTCCGCGGGGTCTCGCTCGACCTGCTGCTCGACCACGCCGAGCCGCTCGACGCCTACGCGATGGCCTTCAGCTACGGCGGCTACACCACCAACCTCGCGATCGACGACCTCACCGACGGCAAGGCGTGGGTGGTCACCGAGCACGAGGGCGAGCCGCTCGAGCGTGCGCACGGCGGGCCGGCGCGGCTGCTGGTCCCGCACCTGTACTTCTGGAAGAGCGCCAAGTGGATCGCGGGGTTGCGCGTGATGGACCACGACGAGCCGGGCTTCTGGGAGGCCAACGGCTACCACAACCGCGGCGACCCCTGGAAGGAGGAGCGCTACTGGACGGACTGACCGAGATGGAGGTTTCGCAGCGCGCCCCGGGCCGCTGGCAGATCGCGACGGTCACCTCGGTGCGTGAGGAGACGCCGCGGGTCAAGTCGTTCCGGCTCGCGCTGCCGATGTGGATGCCGTTCCTGCCCGGCCAGCACCTGGACGTCCGCCTGACCGCGCCGGACGGCTACCGGGCCCAGCGCTCGTACTCGATCGGCTCCTCGCCGCTCGACGAGGGCGAGGTCGAGCTGACGATCGACCGCCTGGACGACGGCGAGGTGTCCGGCTACTTCCACGACGTCGTCATCGAAGGAGACCAGGTCGAAGTGCGTGGCCCCTTTTCCTCCTACTTCGTCTGGCGCGGCGAGGCCCCAGCGCTGCTGATCGGCGGCGGCTCGGGCGTCGTCCCGCTGATGGCGATGATGCGCCACCGCCGGCGCACGATGCCGAACCTCGACATGCAGCTCATCTACTCGGCCCGCACGGCCGACGATCTCATCTACGCGGATGAGCTCGGTGGTGACGTCACCGTCGCCCTGACCCGGGAAGCGCCCGCGGGGTGGACCGGCCACACCGGCCGCATCGACGCGGACCTGATCGCCGGACCGGCCGCGGACGCGCGGATCGTCTTCATCTGCGGGTCGAACAGCTTCGTGGAGGCGGCGTCGTCGCTCGCGCTCGAGACGGGCGCCGACCCGCGGATGATCCGCACCGAGCGGTTCGGACCGACTGGCTGACACTCGGTCGCCGACGTGTCGCGCGGCTTCGGTTCGGAGGTCAGGATGCGGAGCGCAAGGGCGGGCCGCTGACGCCGCACGACCACTCGTCCGGAACGGCCACCGGCTCCCGTCCCTGGCGCTCTGGCTCGGCGGCGAGGACGTCGTTGCTGATCGTCAGCCAGCCGATCGCCGCGCCGATCAAGGCCAGTCCCGCGCAGACGAGCATCGCGATGTCGAACCCGTCGGCCATCTCGGCCGGATCGTAGAAGCTCTCGCCGGTGATCCCGGCGACCAGCGGCAGGACCGCGACCGCCCCGAGGTTGCCGACCCGGGCGACGGCGTTGTTGACCCCGGAGGCAATCCCGGCGTGGCGCTCCTCGACCGCCGCCAGCACGGTGGCGGTGACCGGTGCAGCGACGAGCACGATCCCGAGGCCGAACACGGTCACCGCCGGCAAGACCGCACTGACGTATGAGTCGCCCGGGTTGATGCGGGTCAGAAGCAGGAGCCCCGCGGCGACGAGCAGCGGGCCGATGGTGAGCGGGATCCGCGGGCCGATCCGCTGGGCGAGCATCCCCGAGCGCGCCGAGAGCAACAGCGTCAGCACGGTCACCGGCAGCGAGGCGGCCCCGGCCTCGATGGGCGAGTAGCCGAGCGAGATCTGCAGGAAGGAGACGAAGAGAAAGAAGAAGCCGCCGAAGGCCGCGTAGATGACGAACGTGAACGCGTTCGCGGCGCTGAACTGGCGCGACTCGAAGATCGCGAGCGGCAGCATCGGGTTGGGAGCACGGCGCTCGACGAGCACGAAGGCGACCGCGGCCGCCAGCCCCGCCGCTGCTGCGAGCACGATCACCGGCGACACCCCGCGCCCGGGCCCCTCAACGAGCGCGTAAGTGATTCCACCGAGGGCGAGGGCCCCCAGCAGCGCGCCGCGTACGTCGACCCGGCCGCTCGCCGTTGGATCCCGGGTCTCGGGCACGTGCCGCGAGGTGGCGATCACGAAGGCGCCGATCGGGAGGTTGATCAGGAAAACAGCCCGCCACGAGACCGCGTCGACCAGATAGCCGCCGAGCAGCGGGCCGATCGCCGCGGCCACGCCTGTCAGTCCCGACCAGGCACCGATCGCCCGTGGGCGGTCCTCGCGGCGAAAGCTCGCCTCGATCATCGCCAGGCTGCCCGGGGTCAGCAGCGCTCCGCCGATTCCCTGCAGGAACCGCGCGGCGACCAGCAGCTCGTCGCTGGGGGCGATCGCGCAGAGCAGCGAGGCGGCCGTGAACAGCTCGAGCGCCGATCACGAACACCCGGCGGCGACCGTAGCGGTCGCCGAGCGAGCCGCCGAGCAGGATCAGCGACGAGAGCGCCAGCAGGTAGCCGTTGACGATCCACTGGAGGGCGCTCGTCGAGGCGTCGAGATCGCGCCCGATCTCGGGCAGCGCGACGTTGACGACGGTTCCATCGAGGAAGGCCATCCCGGAGCCGAGGACCGCGACGGCGACCACCCAGCGGCCTTGCGCGCTCTTGAAGACGAGACCGTCGTCCATGACCACCTAGAACCTACGGGTCGTGTGGGAGGATCGGGCGGCCACGAAAACCGAAAGGTGCATGCCGGTTCAGGCGAACACGACGATCGGCTCGCGGCCCGCGGGGGACCTTCCCGCGGAGTTCCAGCCGTCGATGGTTCGCCGGCGGAGCCTGCAGGCCGTTGGCGCGTTGCTCGTGCTGGTCGCAATCGTCGTGTTGGCGCCGGGCCTCGGCGACGTACGCGACGAGCTTGCCGACGCCGACCCGGCCTGGCTGGCGGCGGCGGTCCTGCTCGAGGGCATGTCGTTTGCCTCTTACGTGCTCATGTTCGGCCCGATCTTCTGCGCCGGGTTGTCGCGACGGCGCAGTTGGCAGATCGGAGGCTCGGAATTGGCGATGGGCTCGCTGGTGCCGGCCAGCGGCCTCGGCGGTCTCGCGCTCGGGGCCTGGATCCTGCACCGCGGCGGGATGAGCGGCGATCGGATCGCCCGCCGTTCGGTCGCTTTCTTCCTGGTCAAGAGCGGCGTCAACTTTCTGGCCGTGGCGGTCCTCGGGGCGGCGATGGCCCTCGGGCTCGGGCCGGACCTGTCGTTGTGGCTGACGGCGTTTCCGGCGGCGATCGCCACCCTTGCGATCGTCGTGATTGCCCGGGTCGCGCGCCTGGGACCTGGGCCCTCCCCGGCTCGCGACGCCTCGCCAGTGCGCCGGGCTGTCGCGGCGGCTCGCGAGGCGGTGACCCGAGGATCGGGCGAGGCCTTCCTGCTCGTCCGCACAGGTGACCTGCGCATCCTCGGCGGAGCGCTCGGTTACTGGGCGTTCGACAACGCGGTGCTGTGGGCCACCTTCCACGCCGTCGGCGTCTCGGTTCCCCTGACGGTCGTTCTGATGGGCTACCTGATCGGCCAGCTCGGCGGCCTGCTGCCGATTCCGGGCGGGATCGGCGGCATTGACGCCGGACTGATCGGGACGCTGATCGTCTACGGAGCGCCTGCCGCCGGGACGGCGGCAGCGGTGCTCGCCTACCGGATCATCCTGTTCTGGCTTCCGCTGCTTGCAGGGGCGTTCGCGTTCACCTCGCTTCGTCGCGACATGCCCCGACCCGGGGAACTGGCGTCGTGTGCGCCCGCCATCGCCGCTCAGGGCGTCTGACGACGCCTTGTCCGCTTTCCGGGTCCGGTCTTGTGAGATCGTCCGTTGTGTTCTGAGCTCCGAGACCGAGGTCAAGCATCCGCTCTTCGCCCGCGTCTACATCTGGCTGAGCCGTGGGCGAGATCCGGAGGTCGAGCACCGCAAGGCGCTTCTGGCTGGGCTCGAAGGGCGGGTGATCGAGGTTGGCGCCGGGAACGGCCTCAACTTCCCGCACTACCCGGCCGAGGTGAGCGAGGTCGTCGCCGTCGAGCCGGAGCCGACCCTGCGCCAAGCGGCTCACGAGGCAGCCGCGAAGGCGGCGGTCCGGATCGAGGTCGTCGACGGGACCGCTTCCGACCTCCCGGCCGAGGACGAGACATTCGACGTCGGCATCGCGTCGCTCGTCCTCTGCTCGGTTCCCGATCAGACCGAGGCGCTGGCTGAGCTGCGCCGGGTGATCCGGCCGGGCGGGCAGCTGCGCTTCTACGAGCACGTGGTCAGCCATGACGGTCGGCGGGCCCGCCTGATGCGCTTCGCCGATCGCACCTTCTGGCCGCGGATCTCCGGCAACTGCCACATGAGCCGGGACACCCAGGCGGCGATCGACGCCGCCGGCTTTCAGATCGAGGACGTCGACCGCTTCCCGTTCAGCCCCGGCGCCCCGATCCCGGCATTGCCACACATTCGCGGCGTCGCTACACGCCCGTAGGCGAGGCGCACGGCCCGTCCCATCGCGGCTAATTACGGATGCGCGAGCTCGTGACGACGGCTACATTTGCATCCGACCCAGCGAGAAGGAGCTCGCAATGACGTCAGGCTCGGCCCGGAGGACTCGGATCGCATCGGCCGCACTCGCGGCGCTCGCAGTCCTGGCTGCGGTCGTCGCCGGGGCCGCCTGGGCGGCCTGGTCGGCGCCGACGCCGGTGTCGGGCGACACCGAGATCGTCGGCACGGGGGAGTACGACGCCGCGATCGACAACGAGGGCGATTCGGTGTTCGTCTGGCTCGACATCGGCTACCAGGGCGGCGTCGGCGCGATCCGGATGCGGACGCGCTCGGCCGCCGGCGTCCTCGGGCCGCTGCGAATCATCGCGACCGGCGCCGGCGGCAGCCTCGACTCGCCGGAGGTGGCCGTGGACGAGGACGGCGATGCCAGCGTCATCTGGCTGCAGGACCTCAACGACGAGGGCGATGACCGCCTGCGCGCCCGGCCCGTATCGAACACGGGGACCGTCGGCACGACGCAGACGATCTCGCCGCCCGGCTTCGACGCCGCCGAGCCAGAGGTCGCGATGACGCCGACCGGGCTCGCGGTGTTCGCATGGCGGAGGCAAACCTTCGAGCTCGGCGTGCAGAGCCGGATGAGGCCCATCTCCGGGACCCTGACCGCCGTCCGCTCGCTCCCAGGACCCAGCGAGGAGGAGGCGGTGAGCCCGGTGATCGCCACCAACGCACTGGGCGACATCGTCTTCGCCTGGAAGTCGATCGTCGGAAGTCAGGGGAGCCGCGTCCGGGCACGGGTGATGCCGGACGGCGAGCCGCTGGGGCCGGTCCAGGTGATCTCGCCGTCGATCGGCGCGGTGAACGTCGACTTCCCGCACATCGGCCTCGACGACCAGGGCAACGCGGTATTCGCCTGGCAACGCCAGGACACCGAGCGCATCTACGCCCGTCAGCGGTCGGACGGCGGTGAGCTCGGCGCCGCGCTGCTGATCTCGCCCATCGACTCGCACAACCCGCAGATTGCCGTCGACGAGGACAACGACTCCGTGATCGGCTGGTCGTTCGACAACGGCGCGGACTGGGTGGTGCGGGGCCGCGTCCTCACCAGGCTCGGAGCGCTCGGCCCGGTGAAGACGATCGGCGCGACCCCGGCCGGGTTCTACGACCTCGCAACCGACTCGGCCGGCAACGCGACCTTCGCCTGGGCGAGGGACCGGGCCTTCGTCAGGGTGCTCTCGACCGAGACCGGCGTGCTCGGCAGCCAGACGGCGCTGTCCCCGGTGGGCGAGGAGGCGGGCGATCCGCGGCTCGACGTCAACCGCTTCGGCGGAGCGACCGCGGCCTTCACCCTGCCGGGGCCGTTCCCGCCCGACAAGCAGCTGAACGCGGTCGTCGGCCCCTAAGGGCCTGCTCCGGCGCTGAGCGACGCGGGTCAGAGCCGCTCTTCCAACCTCGGCGCCGCGCGGCACGCGCGCGGCCGCGCTCGGATAGGTTGCGCCCGTGACGGCACGAATCGGCCCTGGGGGCCCGGGGGAGATCGGTCCGGTGAACCACGCGATCGTTCGCGTGATCGGGGCGGCGACCGGCGGGACTCCGCCGAACGTGTTCACGACGCTCGCCCGCCACCGGCGCCTGTTTCGGCGCTGGCTGCGCTTCGCCGGCGCGCTCATGCCCGGCGGCAGCCTGCCGCGCGCAGACACCGAGCTGCTGATCCTGCGCGTCGCCCACAACACGGGCTGCGACTACGAGTGGAGCCACCACGAGCGAATCGGCCGCCAGGCGGGTTTGAGCGAGGCCGACGTCGCGCAGGTGCGCGAGGGGGACGGCGCCGCCGGTTGGTCTGACCGTCAGCGATCGTTGCTGCGCGCCGCCGATGAGCTGCACGCCGAGCGGCGCCTCTCCGACGAGACCTGGGGGGCCCTGCGCCCGCTGCTCTCCGACGAGGAGCTGATCGAGCTCTGCATGCTCGTCGGCCATTACGAGATGCTCGCGATGACTCTCAACTCGCTCCAGGTCGAGCCCGATCCGCTGCCGGCGGGCGAGCCCAGCGGTGCGATGCGCGTGGTCGAGGCGCTCGCGCGCCGCCGAACCGCGGGGGCGGGCTCGCGATGAGCGGCGAGCGGTCGCTCAACGGCCGCCGGGTCGTGATCACCGGCGCGGCGCGGGGAATCGGCTCGCTGCTCGCGCGCCGACTGCACGAGCGCGGCGCCCGGGTCGCGCTGCTCGGGATCGAGCCGGAGCTGCTCGAGACCACGGCCGCCGCCTGCGGCGACGCGCCGTGGTTCGAGTGCGACGTCACCGACCGCGCCCAGGTCGATGACGCCGTCGCCGGCGCGGCCGAGCGGCTCGGCGGCCTCGACGTCGCGGTGGCCAACGCCGGGGTCGGGGCGCAGATGACGCTGATCGACGGCGATTCGGAGGTCTGGGACCGGACCCTCGCGGTCAACCTCGAGGGCACCTACAACCTGGTCCGCGCCGCGGGGCCGCACGTCGCCCACCCCGGGGGCTACTTCCTGCTCACGGCGTCGCTGGCCGCCGCGGTCCACCTGCCGCTGATGTCCGCGTACTGCGCGTCGAAGGCGGCGGTCGAGTCGCTCGGCGACTCGCTGCGGATCGAGCTGGCGCCGAGCGGGGCCCGGGTCGGCGTCGCCTACTACGCCGAGCTCGACACCGACATGACCTCACGCGGCTTTGCGACCAAGGCGGCCGCCCACAGCCCTCTCGGCGGGCACGGCCGGACGCGGGTCTCGCCGGTGGAGCCGGCGATCGACGCGCTCGAGCGCGGGATCGCCGACCGTTCGCGTCGGATCGTCTCGCCGCGCTGGGTCGCGGTGGCCCTCCCGCTGCGCATGCTCGTCCAGCGCCTCGCCGAGCGCCAGGCCCGCCGCAGCCTCCCGAAGATGCTCGAGGCCGCCCGCTCGGAGCGCCCGCCGTTGACGACGGAGCAGCCGGACCAAGAGGGAGCTCGAACCGGCGCCCCCTAGGGCGCCCTAGTGCCTGCCCCGGCGAACGGCGTCGTCGCGAGCGGACTCCCAGGCCGAGTACGCCACCTCCGGCCCCTGGACCGTGAACTCGTGGCGAACGCGGGCGCGGCCCTCGCCGTACACGGCGGTCTCGTAACGGATCATCGCCGCGAGCAGCGCCACGAGCACACCGAGGGGGACGAGCGCCGGCACCTCGACCGCGACCGGAACCAGCGCGAGGAACAGGATGCCGAGCCCGAGTCGCTGGCGGTTCAGCGTGCTCACGCCACGTAGGCGGATGAAGACGTGCCCGAGCAGGTAGATCGCGACCCCGCCGAGGAGGGCGAACGCGGGCACGGTGTGCAGGTGGTCGGAGGGATGGATCAGGACCTCGTGGATGCCCACCGCCGCAAGCTCGATCCCGGCGACAAGTGGGAAGTGCAGGTAGGAGTAGACGTCGCGCGCGAGCGCGTTCTGCTCGCGACCCGCGGGCGCGCGGACCAGGCGCACGGCGTTGGCGATCGAGACCACGTCGAAGTACGTCCACCAGAGCTCGAACACGAGCGCGATCCCGAGGATCGCCGCGGCGGTGACGCCGAGCGTGAGGCCGACGTCCGCGCCGACGCCGAGCGCGACGATCGTCTCGCCGAGCGCGATGATCACGATCAGGCCGTGGCGCTCGGCGAAGTGTCCGGGGGAGAGATGCCACCCCTCGGTGCCGAAGAAGTACGGCACCCCCATGTCGATCAGCAGGGCAAGGCCCCAGAGGACCGCCTGCCCCGTACCGCCGGCGAGCGCTCCCACAATCAGGAGGGCGACGCCGATGCCCGTGCTCGTCGCGAGGCCTGCCACCGAGCGGCGCAGCAGCGCGTCCTCGCGGCTGGCGAGCACGAACAGCGCGATGTGGGCGGCGCGGACGGCCGCGTAGGCGAGCGCGAACTCGAGCGCCCGATCGTCGAAGGCGTGGGGGACACAGACCGCGGCGATCAACAGCGCCGCCATCGCCCCGAGAAGCGCGATCCGCACGCCGCCCTCCTCGGGGTCGACGACGCTGGTGAGCCAGGCGTAGCCGGCCCACGTCCACCACAGCAATGCGAGCACGACGATGCCCTGAGCCAGCCCCTCCCAGGTGAGGTTCCCGAGCATGAGCGCGGTGCACTGGGTCAGCGCGAGCACGAAGACGAGGTCGAAGAAGAGCTCGAGCGGCATCACCCGCTCACCCTCTCGCCTGACCGTGCTCAGCCGGCGAGTGGTGCCCTCTGCGCTCGCTTCCATTCCCGGGCAGTATCGCGATGCCCGCCCCGAGCCGCGGTATTATCGGTGGACCGCACCAAGGACGGTGGCCTCGGATGGTCGGAGACGAACGGGACGAGCAGCTGATTCGCAGGCGCGGAGCGAGCGTCGCTTCGGTGCTCGTCGCGTGCCTCGGAGTGTCGGCGATCTCCGCCGCGCCGGCGCTCGCGGTCGACGCGCCCTGCCTTTACGACCAGGACACGAAGACGGTCTCCTACGCGATGCCGACCAGCTACGGCCTGATCCCGCTGATCCAGCGGGCCGGCAACGGGAGCGAGATCTACATCGGCACCGAAGGCGGGGAGGGGGAGGCCGACCTGTGCACGGACCCCGACGGTGGCGTCCACGCGACCGTCAACAACACGGACACGATCAACCTGAGCGGCAACACGCCGGGCAGCGGGTACAGCCCGCGGCTCGAGTTCGGGTTTCACAACGGGCGGCTGGAGCCCGGGGCGACGCCGGAGGCCGACGGCAGCGAGATCGAGATCAACGCCCCTGACGTCACCGGCGGCTTTCTCGTCCGCGCCGGCCGCACCAACGGTGAGGGGACGAGCCCGCTCAACGACAACTTCCGTGCCGGCACCGAGGGGATCAACTTCAACGCGAACGAGACGACCAAGGACGTCGACCTGATCATCGGGGCGAGCGCGGGCGGCGCCCTGGCCGGTGTCACCTTCGCCGGCGGCCAGGGCCGCGACGCCCTCTCGAACGCGGGCGGCGGGGTGCTCGGAGGTTCGGCCGCCAGCTACACCGGCCTCTATGGCCAATCCGGGAATGACACCGTGACGCTCGCCGGGTCCAGCACCTCCACGGTCGTCGACGGCGGTCCCGGGAACGACACGCTGACCGGGAACGGCCTGCGCGGGTTCAGCGCGACGAGCCTGCAGCACAGCGGCGCGACCGGCCCGATCACGGTTGATCTCTCCGACACCGGCCCGCAGGCGGTCGGCGGCGGGCTCGGCACGGACACGCTGAGCGGCCTGTACAACGTCTCCGGAACCGCGTTCGGCGACACGCTCACCGGCGACGCCGGGACCAACTGGATCGGCGGCGGTACGGCCGGAGACGACACGATCCACGGCGGGGACGCAGGCGACTCGCTCTCAGGCGGACCGGGCGACGACACCTTGTTCGGCGACGCCGGGATCGACACCCTGAACGGCTACGAGGACGACGATGAGCTCCATGGCGGCGCCGACGGCGACACCCTCGACGGCGATGTCAGCAGCATCGGAGCCGACCGGATGTTCGGCGACTCCGGCGACGACCGGATCCAGCTCGACAGCGGCGACGACGTCATCGATGGCGGGACGGGAGTCGACGAGGTCAACGCGTACGGCGCCACCGGCCCGCTCGATCTCGATCTGGCGCCCGCGGATCCGCTCACGATCACCACGTCCGGGCTCGGGGAGGACGAGCTGAGCGGAATCGAGGCCGCAGCCGGCACCGAGTTCGCCGATCGCCTGCGCGGCGACCAGGGAGCGAACAGGCTGACGGCCGGCAATGGTGGCGCCGACATCCTCCTCGGCCGGTCCGGCAACGACCAACTCTCCGCCAGCGGCTACCTCGACGATCAGCCGAAGACGGTGGACGGCGGTCCCGGAAACGACTATGTCTCCGGCGACGGCGGCCCCGACGACCTGCGCGGCGGGCTCGGCGCAGACACGGTCGTCGGGCTCGCCGGCGACGACCGGCTCTCCGGGCCGGGCGACGGCAGCGTCGATGGCCTCTATTGCGGCGACGGCGACGATTCGATCACCGCCTATGACGCCGGCCAGGACACGCTCTACACCTGCGAGCACCTGCCACCGTCGATCGCGGTCGCCGACGCGATCTCCCGACCGGAGGGCGGCACGGCGCTGAGCTACGCGGTGACGCTGTCGAGCGCCAGCACCAGCGTCGTCAAGGTGAACTACGCGACCCAGGACGGCACCGCCCACGCCCCCGGCGACTACACGGCGAAGAGCGGGACGTTGACCTTCTCGGCCGGGCAGACGAGCAAAGTCGTGCTCGTGTCCACGGTGGAGGACGCGGTCGTCGAGCCAACCGAGACGGTGAGGCTCAACCTCTCGGGGCCGGAAAACGCCACGATCGGCGACGGTGCCGCGGTCGGGCGGATCCTCGACGACGACTGAAGCTCAGCCGGTGAGCGGCGCTCTCTGAACGCGCTTCCATTCCCGCGCAGCGTCGCGCGCGGGCTCGCCGCCCTCGGCGGACGGCGCGGCGCCGTCACCGAGCAGCTCGAGCTCGGCTCGCAGGACCGGCAGGAAGACCGACCCGGAGGTGCCCGCTTCGATCACGGCGACCGAGTCGCGATAGTGGCCCGCCATGCTCGCCACGGTGGTGCCGATTCGCTCCCCCAGGCCGTCGCCGTACGCGTCGAGACCCCGGCGCAGGCCGAGGATGTCGGAGAGCTTGTCGGCCGCGAACACGGTCAGCGCTCGCCCTCCGGCCGCGGCGACCTGATCGCGAAGCATCCGCTTGCGCTCCGCGAAGTCCGTGATCTCCGTGTCCTCGGTCAGCGTCATCACGACGGCGGAGATCTCCTCGCCGATCTCGCTTCGGAGCTCCCCCTCGCTCAGGGTGCCGCGCTCGACGGCGTCGTGCAGGAACCCGGCAGCGACCAGCTCGTCATCGAACCCCGCCTCGTGCAGGAGTACTCCGACCTCCGTCACGTGGTCCAGGAACGTGCTCCCGTCGCTTGCCCGTCGCTGCTCGCGGTGGGCCGATTCGGCGAGCGCGTAGGCTCGGATCAGAAGTGGAGATTCCGTTATCCACTCTGGCCGCTTCGGGGGCACGCGCGGATTCTAAGCGCGGATGTCAACGAGCTGTGATCGACCTCACGCGCGAACCGCAATCACCCCGCACAGAGCGGGGTTTCTTCTAGATCCGAGCGTCGCTCAATACCGGTCGTAGCCGCGCTCCGCGGGCGCCGCGTGGGCGCGCCGGCGCTCGGCCCAGAGGCGGAAGGGCGCGCTGAGCAGCCCCAGCACCAGGACGGCGATCCCGGCGATGATCAGGATCAGCCCGATCATGGCCTCGTCCACGCCGCCGATCTCGAAGTTGATCGCGTAGCGGATGATCGCCCCAACCGCGATCAGGAATATCCCGCCGCCTACAGTCATCTCGAGTTCCTCCTCGTCGCTTGCATCCTGCGTCTCTGGCCACGGGATACCCGGATCGGCAGCCCTCAAGCGGCGGCCCGTTATCGCTCCTGCCGGCCGGGTAGGCCGCTGCTGAGAACGCTGAAGCGAGGAAGGAGAGACGATGGCGAAGACAGCGCGTGAAGTGATGACCGAGGATTGCGAGTGCATCGGCGAGAGCGAGACGGTTCTGGACGCGGCGAAGAAGATGTCGCAGCTCGACGTCGGCGCCCTGCCGATCTGCGGTGACGACGACCGCCTCAAGGGGATGCTCACCGACCGCGACATCGTGGTCAAGGTCCTCGCGGAGGGCAAGGATCCGGACTCGACCAAGGCCGGAGAGCTCGGCGAGGGCAAGCCGGTGACGATCGGCGCCGACGACTCCGTCAGCGAGGCGCTGGCGACGATGAAGGACCACGCCGTCCGGCGGCTCCCGGTGATCGACGGGCATCAGCTCGTCGGGATCGTCACCCAGGGCGACCTGGCGAAGCAAATCGACGAGGAGGAGGTCGGTGAGCTGGTCGAGGCGATCTCCGCGGCCCCGTGAGGCGATCGCGATGGCCAAGGACCACGGCTCGAGCGTAACGAACGACAAGCAGTACGAGGGCCTGCGCAAGAAGGGGATGAGCAAGCAGCGCGCCGCCTCCATCGCCAACTCGCCGAACGCCTCAAAGAAGGGCGGTAAGAAGTCCGGCAAGGGTGGCGGCGGCGGTGGCAGCAAGTCCCAGAAGCGCGCGGCCGGGCGCGAGGGCGGCAAGAAGTCGAAGGGCGGGAAGAGCTAGGGGGCGAGCCGCTCGGCGAGCCAGGCGACCAGCGGCGCGTAGCGCCGCGTCAGGTGGCCGTGCTTGCCCTCGAAGAGCTCGAATCGGTGCTCGATCTCGGCCGCCTCGAGCTGCCCGTGGAGGATCGCGGTGCCGGCGTGCAGGTTCCACTCGTCCTGGAGCCCGCACTCGAGCGAGATCGCCCTCATCGCGCGCAGGTCGTCGAGGTGCGACGGCAGCATCCGGACCGGGTCCCACGCCAGCCACCGAACCCAGACGTCCTCGCGCAGGGAGCAGTCGCCGAGATCGAACGGCAGCTCGGGCTCGCCGTCGGGACCCGGTGAGTAGCAGGCCGCCATCGCGATCGCGTTGACGGCGGCGAAGGTCGCCTCCGAGGGATCCGCCTGCTCGAGCATCGAGGCCCAGAAGTCCTCGATCGAGTCATGGTCGCGCAGCACCGTCCAGGCGCGGGGAAAGTCAGGCAGGTAGCAGTACTCGAACGCCGAGTCGCCCGAGACGTCGCCGAGCCCGCCCCAGAGATCGGGGCGGAGCATCGGCAGCACGAGCGCCCCGTAGCCGCCCGACGACTTGCCCTGGACGGCGCGGGCGTCGCGCTCGGCGCACGTGTTGAAGCGCTCGTCGACGAACGGGACGAGCTCGTCGCACAGATAGGTCAGGTAATTGCCGGTGCCGTCCGAGTCGATGAACTGGGAGCCGCCGTAGGCGGTCCAGCAGTCGGGCATCGGGACAACCACCTGCCGGCACTCCCCGGCGACGATCAGGCGGTCGAGATCCTCGATGAACGTCGAGCTGTAGGCGGAGCGGTTGCGCCACATGTCGATCTGCCCGGTCATCCCCTGGATCGACCAGACGGCCGGGTAGGGTCCGTCGTCGGGCCAGCCCGGCGGCGTGTAGACGTACAGCGGACGGGAGGCCGGATCGCCGAGCGGGTTGCCCTTCAGTGCCTCGCTTTCGAACTCGAGCTCGTGGAAGGTGCCGGCGAGGTCGCGTCCCCAGGGATCGCGGTCGGGAGAGCGGATCATCGATCGGACGATATCCATGCCGCCGATCGGCCCCTTGTCGCCCGCGGGCGTAACCTCGGCGCCCGGCTTGGGATAGTGGCTGGGTGAAATCGAAAACGGAGCCGCTATCCGGCGACGCGCTCGACCTGGTCGTCAACCTCCTGTTCGAGCTCGGCGACGAGGCGGCCGACTCGAATCCGCTCGACGACCGGATCTGCGAGGCGATCTGCCGCCTCACGTCGCTCGAGCGGGCCGTGCTGATGCTCTATGACCGCGGCCGGCAACTCGTCGTCCCCGCCGGAAGCCACGGGGTCGCTCCGGAGATCCTCGCGCACGTCTACGGCAGCCTCGAGGAGACGCCGATCGCGCAGCGCGCGCTCGGCGAGGACACGGTGATCGTCGTCGACTCGCTGCCCGGCCACGTACCCGATCGCTACTCCCAGATCCCCACGGTGAACGGGATCTCGTGCACGCCCGTCGCCGCCGCGGGACGCTGGCTCGGGGTGATCTTTGCCGAGCGAAACGGCGGGCCGCTCGAGCTCGATGAGAACGAGCGGCGGACGATGCGCGCCCTCGGGCGCACGGCGGCGCTCGCGACCACGGTGCGCGGGGCGGTAGCGCAGCACGAGCGCGACGCGCTGCTGCTCGAGCGAATCGAGCTCGCCCGCGAGGTCCACGAGAGCGTCATGCAGCGGCTGTTCGGAGTCTCGATGGTGCTCGGTTCCGGCCGCGAGCTCAGCGTCGCCGACGCGGAACGTTCCGCGGCCGAGGTCGAGGCGGCGCTCGGCGAGCTGCGCAGCGCGCTCGACCGCTCGCTGGCGCCGACGGCCGAGCCAGCGCGTACGACTCTGCGCGCCGAGCTGGAGCGACTCGGGCGCCAGTACAAGGCGGTTCCGATCAGCGTCTGGTGGGAGGAGGGGGCGGAGGTTCCGGCGGGGCTCGAGCCGCTCGCCGTGTCCGTGCTGGGCGAGGCGCTTCGCAACGCGGAAAAGCACGCCAGGCCGAGCGAGGTTCGGATCGCGATCACGAGCGTCGACGGTGCCTTCGCGCTCGAGGTTCGCAATGACGGCCTCCACGACAGTCCGGGCCCGGGCTCCGGGATCGGCCTGCGTCTGGCCGCCTACGAGTCAATGCAGCGGGGTGGGATGCTCGAGTTCGGACCCGAGGCCGAGGCGTGGCGGGTGCGCCTGGTGTTGCCGGCCAGTGACGTCGAGGGGTTCGTCGCCGGGGTGGGTAGCGATGGCTGAGCGCCGGCTGCGGGTGCTGATCGTCGACGACCATGCGGTCGTCCAGTGGGGCTTCAAGGTCCTGCTCGGGCGCCAGCACTGGGTCGAGCGCTGCATCGTCGCCTCCGATCCTCCCGAGGCCCTGGCGGCGGCCGCACGGCTGAAGCCCGACGTCGCCCTGGTCGACCTCTTCCTCGGTGAACGCTCGGGTGCCGAGCTCTGCGAGGCGATCCGGGGTGCCTCGCCCGAGACCCGCGTCCTCCTGATCTCCGGCGTCGGGTGGATCTCGCCGCAGGCGGCCAAGGCGGCCGGCGCCTCCGGGTTCGTCTCCAAGGACTGGAGCGCCGACGAGGTCGCGATGGCCGTGCGGATGGTCGGCAAGGGCATGACCGTCTTCGGGCGGCAGGAGGACGCGCCGGCGACGCCGCTGAGCGCGCGTGAGCGCGAGGTCCTGGCGCTGATCGCGGCGGGGCAGACCAACCGCGAGATCGCGGCTCGCCTGTACCTCTCCCCGCATACGGTCAAGGAGCACGCGAGCGCGCTCTACCGCAAGCTCGGGGTGAAGAACCGCGCGGAGGCGGCGCGGCGCGCCGAGCGGCTCGGCCTCACCCGCTGACCCCCCCGCGCCGTCGACGTTGCACCCCCCGAACGGGGGGTTAGGGCTCCGCGGGGCTTAACCGAGGCGCGGCGGGCCGCTAGGTGTACCCGATGGACAGCGGCGAGACCCTCGCGATCCTCTTTCCGGGCCAGGGCGTCGGCGACCCTAGCGCCGCCGAATTGGTGCGCGCGCAGCGGCCCGATCTGCACGCGCTGGCCTGCGAGCTCGTCGGCGACGATCCCCTGGAGCGGATCGCCGATGGCACCCGGTTCGCCCAGCCCGCGATCTACTGCGCCTCGCTGGGGAGCTTCGAGCGGATCGGGCGCCCGGCGGCGCTCGCCTACGCGGGCCACTCGCTGGGCGAGGTCGCGGCGCTCGCCGCGGCCGGCGCCGTTGGGGACCTCGATGGCCTGCGGATCGCCGTCGAGCGCGGGCGGTTGATGCAGCGCGCCGCGGAAGCCGCGACGCCCGGCGGGATGCTCGCGGTCGGTGGCAGGCGCGGCCAGGTGCTGGAGCTGGCCGAGCGGACCGGCCTCACGCTCGCGAACGAGAACTCCCCCGAGCAGTTCGTGCTCAGCGGTCCCGAGGCGGGGCTCGAGGCCGCTCGGGCCGAGGCACGCGGGCTGGGACTGCGGGTGAAGCGGCTGGCGGTCGCCGGCGCGTTTCACTCACCGGACATGATCGGGGCCGTCGAGCCCTACCGCGAGCTGCTCGCCGGAATCGAGTTCCGCGACCACATGGCGCCCGCGTTCTCCGGCGCCAGCGCCTCGGCGTTCGAGCCCGATCCACGGGCTCAGCTCGTCGCCTCGCTTACCCATCCCGTCCGCTGGCTCGAGGTCATGGGACGCGTGCAGGCCGCCGGCGCTCGCCGCTTTCTCGACGTTGGTCCCGGCCGGGTGCTGGCGAAGCTGGTCCCCCGAATCCTCGATTCGGCCGAGGTCGTCGAGGCCGAGGCCGCGCATGCCTAGCATGCTCCAAACGGCTCCCGTGCCGCGGTGCACCGAAGACCTGGCGGAGCGCCCAGCCGGAATCGCCTCGATCGCAACGGCGCTACCTCGGCGGGTGGTCGCCAACCACGAGATCGCCGCCCGGCTCGGGGTCGACGACGAGTGGATCCGCTCACGGACAGGGATCCTCGAACGCCGTCATGCCGACGCATCCCTGACCCTCGCCGAGCTGGCCGCCGAGGCGGCGAGCGACGCGCTCGTCCGAGCGGGCGTCGCCGCGGCTGACCTCGACCAGGTCCTGGTCGCCACCAGCACCGCCGACGATCGGGTGCCGAACGCTGCGCCGCTGGTGGCGGCGCGCATCGGGGCGACGACGGCCGGCGCAATCGACGTCGGCGCCGCATGCACGGGCTTCCTGTCGGCCCTCGAGCTCGGTGCCGCGGCGGTCGAGTCCGGGCGCGCCGGGTCATCGCTGGTGATCGGCGCGGAGCTGATGAGCCGCGTGCTCGATCTGGATGACCGACGCACCGCCGGGCTGTTCGGCGACGGGGCCGGGGCCGCCGTCGTGGTTCCGGGCGGTAACGGCACGATCGGCCCGATCCGGCTGCGCGCCGATGGCAGCGGTTCCCGGGTCGTGGTCGCCACCCACGAGGAGAACAAGATCCGCATGGACGGGCGCGCCACCTTCCGCGCGGCGGTGGCCCGCCTGACCGAGGTCACGGCCGAGGTCGTCGCCGACGCCGGGCTGGAGCTGGCGGATGTCGACCTGTTCGTCTACCACCAGGCGAACACCCGGATCCTCGCCGCCGTCGGCGAGCGACTCGGGCTGGCGCCTGAGCGAGTGGTCGACTCGATCGCGACGCACGGCAACACCTCGGCCGCGAGCATCCCGATCGCGCTCGACGAGGCGCTGCACGACGGGCGGATCGGCGAGGGCTCGAAGGTCTTCCTCGGCGCCTTCGGCGCGGGCTTCACCTGGGGTGGCGGGCTGCTCGAGTGGGGGAGCGGCTGATGGCCCCCGGGCCGACAAGGAACAAGGCGCCTCAACAGCGGCGCGGCTCGGCTACGGCTCGCGTGCGTGAGGCCGTCCCACAGGCCGGCGGGGTCACCTCCGAGCCCCGTCGGCCGGGCGGCTGCGCGCTGGTGACGGGCGCCTCGCGCGGGATCGGCGCCGCGATCGCGTCCGAGCTCGCCGCTGCGGGCTGGCCGGTGGCGATCAACTACCGCGCCGATCGGGAGGGCGCCGAGGCCGTTGCCGCGCGCCTGCAGGAGGACGGTGGAACGTCGCTTGCGATTCGGGCCGACGTGAGCGACCCAGACGCGATCGACGGCCTGATCGGCGCGGCCGAGGAGGAGCTTGGCAGGGTGCTCGTGCTCGTCAACAACGCCGGGCTGACCGCCGACGGGCTCTCGATGCGGCTCGCCGACGACGACTGGGACCGTGTCCTGGAGACCAACCTGAGCGCCGCCTTCCGGCTCACCCGCCGGGCGATCGGACCGATGATGCGGGCCCGCTTCGGGCGGATCGTCAACGTCGCCTCCGTGGTCGGCGTGCGCGCCAACGCCGGGCAGGCCAATTACGCCGCCTCGAAGGCCGGACTGATCGCATTCACGCGCACCGTGGCGGTCGAGGTCGCACGCCGCGGCGTGACCGTCAACGCGGTCGCCCCTGGACTGATCGAGACCGAGATGACCGCCGGGATCGACGGCGGCCTTGCCGACGCGATTCCCGCGCGGCGGGCCGGGACCCCCCAGGAGGTCGCCGCCTGCGTCGGCTTCCTCGCCTCGGCGGCCGCCTCCTACGTGACCGGAGCAACCCTGACCGTCGACGGCGGGATGACCGCCTGATCAACCAAGGAGCGAATCAGTGACCAAAACACAGAGCACAAGCAAGGTGCAAATCGAGCAGCGGGTAATCGCCGCCCTCGCCGAGTTCGGGGAGGAGCGCGAGAACCTCTCGCTCGATGCCCGCTTCGCCGACCTCGACGTCGACTCCCTCGACCTCGTCGAGCTCGCCCAGATCGTCGAGGACGAGTACGGGATCGAGGTCCGCGACTCCGACCTCGACCAGGTCGAGACCGTCGGCGACGTTGTCGACCTCGTTTCCCAAAGGCTGGCGTGACCCGCGAGGTCGTGATCACCGGGGTCGGCGCGGTGACCCCGCTCGGGGTCGGCGCGCCGGCGTTGCTCGAGCGCTGGAGGGCAGGCGAGTCGGGAATCGCCGACGGCACCGCGCGCTGCCTCGATTTCGACCCGATCGACTTCCTCAGTCGCCGCGAGGCGCGCCGCGCCGACCGCTTCACCCACTTCGCAATGGTCGCGGCCGATGAGGCCCTTGCGCAGGCCGGTTGGGACGCCGATCCGCCCTACGCCGGAACCGAGGTCGGCTGCGTGATCGGGACGGGGATCGGCGGAATCGCGACGATCGAGGCGCAGCACTCGGTGCTCCTGGAGCGCGGCGCGGGCGCGATGTCGCCCCTGTGCGTGCCGCAGATGATGCCCAACGCCGCCGCCGGCGCGGTCGCGATGCGTCACGGGCTGAAAGGCGAGTGCTACGGCACGGTCTCGGCCTGCGCAGCCGGCGCCCAGGCGATCGGCGCCGGGATGCGGATGGTCGAGCGCGGCGACGTCGCCGCCTGCGTCGTCGGCGGCGCAGAGGCGGGGGTGACGCCGCTGTCGGTCGCCGCGTTCGCGGGCATGGGCGCGACGTCGGAGGCCGGGATCTCGCGCCCGTTCGACCGCCGGCGCGACGGGTTCGTGATCGGCGAGGGCGCGGGGGTGCTCGTGCTGGAGGACGCCGCCCGCGCCGCCTCCCGGGAGGCGGCCATCGTCGGCCGGCTGACCGGCTACGGGGCGACCGCGGACGCCTACCACCTGACCGCGCCCGATCCCGAGGGCGACGGGGCCGCGCGCGCGATGCGAGCCGCCCTGCGCGACGCCGGGACCGAGCCAGGCGAGGTCGACTACATCAACGCCCACGGCACCTCGACGCCGCTCAACGACCGCTCCGAGACCGAGGCGATCAAGCGCGTCTTCGGCGACCGCGCGGCGGCCATCCCGGTCTCCTCGCTGAAGTCGTCCATCGGCCACCTGCTCGGGGCCGCCGGTGCGGTCGAGGCGGTTGCGACGGCGCTCGCGCTCGACGAGGCGGTGGCGCCGCCGACGATCAACCTCGAGCAGCCCGACGAGGGCCTCGACCTCGACTACGTCCCCGGCGAGTCGCGGCCGCTGAAGCGCAACGGGCGCGCCCCGACCGCGATCTCGAACTCGTTCGGGTTCGGCGGTCACAACGTCGTCCTCTGCTTGGAGGCGCACGCTTGACCGTTGCCCTCGCCACCCGGCAGGCCCCGGCCTCGGTAGAGCCGCTCGAGCGCCTCCAGGCGCTCTGCGACCCGGGCAGCTTCCGGGCGCTGCGCACCGGGGTGCTCTCTCCGCGCGCCGGCGAGCGCGCTCGCCGTGGCGACGGGGTCGTCGGCGGCGCCGGTGCGGTCGGTGGGCGGCCGGTGTTCTGCTACAGCGAGGACCCCGGCTTCATGGGCGGCTCGCTCGGCGAGGCGCACGCCGAAACGATCGTCCGGGTGATGCGGATGGCGGGCGATGCCGGCGCACCGGTGGTCGGCTTCGTCGAGTCCGGCGGCGCCCGGTTGCAGGAAGGCCACGCCGCGCTCGCAGGCTACGGGCGCATCTTCCGCGAGAGCGTCGCCCTGTCCGAACGCGTGCCGCAGATCTCGATCGTGACCGGCGTCTCGGCGGGCGGTGGCTCCTACGCCCCGGCGCTCACCGACTTCGTGATCATGACTTCGAGCGCCCGGATGTTCCTGACCGGCCCGCGCGTCGTCGCCGAGGCGCTGGGCGAGCAGGTCTCGATGGAGGACCTCGGCGGTCCCGCAGTGCATGGGCGAAACGGCGTCTGCCAGCTGCTCGCCGACGACGACCTCAACGGGGCGCGGGTCGCCCGCAGGCTGCTCGAGCACCTGCCCGCGCCGATGGGCGGCCCGGCGCCCCGCGCGGTTGCCCTGGCGCCGGAGGGTGAACCGGCCGCTCACGTGCCGGCCGAGCCGCGGCGCGTCTACGACGTCCGCGACCTGATCGGGGCCCTCGTCGACGCCGGCGAGTCGATCGAGCTCGACGCCGGCTGGGCGCGGAACATGGTCACCGCGCTCGCCCGCGTCGACGGCCGGGCGGTCGGGGTGATCGCCAACCAGCCCTGGCGCCTGGGCGGCGTGATCGACGCGGCCGCCGCCGAGAAGGGGGCGCGGTTCGTCGCCGCCTGCGATCGCTTCCGCCTGCCCCTGATCGTCCTCGTCGACACCCCGGGATTCATGCCGGGCCGCCGCCAGGAGGAGGCCGGCGTGATCCGCCACGGGGCGTCGCTGCTCCGCGCCTTCGCGGCCGCTACGGTCCCGAAGCTCACCGTCGTCGTCCGCAAGGCCTACGGCGGTGCCGTGATCACGATGAACTCGAGGGAGCTCGGGGCCGACCTCGTGCTCGCCTGGCCGGGAGCCGAAATCGGGATCATGGCCGCCTCGCAGGCCGTCGGGATCGCCGAGCGGCGGCGCCTCGCGGAGGCCGGGCCGGGCGACCTGCGCGACCAGCTCGCCGCGGCGTACGCGACCGAGCACCTGACCGCCGAGGCGGCGGCGGCGAGCGGCTTCGTCGACGAGGTCATCGAGCCGCGCGCGACCCGCGACCGCCTGGCCTGGGCGTTGGCGATCACGGAGCGGCGATGAGTGCCCTCGAGCCGCTCGAGCGGATCGCGGTCCCGCGGGCGCGCCCCCGGAGTGACGGGGGCCTTGGCTCCTACGCCGCGTTCGGCGACAGCTTCACCGCCGGTACAGGCTGCGCTCCGGGAGAGTGCTTCGCCGATCGCCTCGCCTCGTGGCTCGCCTCGGCCCACCCCGGGTTCGAGTACCGGAACTTCGCGGTCGAGGGCGCGACCAGCGAGCAGGTCCTCGACCAGCTCGCGCCGGCGCTGCGCTTCCAGCCCGACCTGGCGACCGTCGTCTGCGGCGCGAACGACGTGCTCTTCTCCGTGCGTCCCGACGCTGATGCGTACGCGCGCCGGCTGACGGTGATGTTCCGGGTCCTCTGCGACCTCGATCCCCCCACGCGGATCCTGACCGCGACCGCGCCCGAGCGCTGGGACTTCCTCGAGCTCGGGCCGCGCACCCGCAGCCGGCTCGAACGGGGCATGGTCGCGTTCAACGAGGCGACCCGCCGGGTGGCCGCCGACTTCGCTGTCCCCTGCCTCGAGGTCGCGGATCATCCGGGGCTCGCCGAGCCCGCGAACTTCGTCGCCGACGGGCTGCATCCGTCGGCCCTGGGACACGACCAGGCCGCGGCCGCGTTCATCCGGCTGCTCGGCCCCAACCGGAGAGGACACCGATGACATCAGACCCCCTGGCGCTCGACTTCGACGAGCTCGAGCCCGGCGCCACCATCGTCACCCGCGGCCGCACGATCACGGAGGCCGACCTGGTCTCGTTCGCCGCGCTGACCGGCGATTGGCATCCCCAGCACGCCGACGCCGACTGGGCCGGCCGGAGCCCATTCGGCGAGCGGATCGCCCACGGCATGCTCGTGCTCTCCTACGCGATCGGCCTGCTGCCGATCGATCCCGACCGGGTCACGGCCCTGCGGGGGCTGCGCAGCGTGGTCTTCAAGCGCCCCGCCCCGATCGGAACGACGATCCGCGTCGAGGCCGAGGTCGCGGCCATCCGGCCGCTCGATCCCGAGCACGGCCTGGTCGAGCTGTCGCTTCGGGTGCGCGACGGGAGGGGACGCTTGCTCGTGCGGGCGGCCGTCGACGCGTTGTGGCGCCGTCAGGGAGCGCCCGCCGCGGCGCCGACCGCTAGCGCCAACGGCGGCGATCCCGAGCTCTCGCCGGTCAACGGCGACGGGGTGCTGATCTGATGCTCGCCGGCAAGCGTCTGCTGATCACGGGTGTGATCACGCGCCACAGCATCGCTTTCGCCGTCGCCCGCGAGGCGCAGCTCGCCGGCGCCGAGGTCGTGCTAACCGGCTTCGGCCGGGGCCGCAGGCTGACGGAGCGGGCCGCGACCCGCCTGCCGCAGGAGCCCGACGTGCTCGAGCTCGACGTCAACGACGAGGACGACCTCGCGGCGGTCGCCGCGGAGCTCGAGTCGCGCTGGGGAGCGGTCGACGGAGTGCTGCACGCGATCGCGCATGCGCCCGACGACGCGCTCGGCGGATCGTTCCTCGAAACGGGCTACGACAGTGCCGCGCAGGCGTTCCGGACCAGCGCCTACTCGCTCCAGGCCCTCGCCCGCCACCTGGTGCCGTTGCTCGAGCGCTCCGAGCGTGCTTCGATCGTCGGACTCGACTTCGACGCCACGGTCGCCTGGCCCGCGTACGACTGGATGGGGGTGGCGAAGGCGGCGCTCGAGTCGACGGCCCGCTACCTCGCCCGCGATCTCGGGCCGCGCGGGGTGCGGGTCAACCTCGTCTCCTCGGGCCCGGTGGAGACCGCCGCGGCCGGTGGGATCCCGGGATTCGGCGACCTCGCCGCCACGTGGACGGAGGGAGCGCCCCTGGGCTGGGACACGAACGACCCGACCCCGGTCGCGAGGGCAGTCTGCTTCCTGCTGTCCGACTGGGCTGCTGCGATCAGCGGTGAGATTCTCCACGTAGACGGCGGGTTTCACGCGCTCGGGGCGGCCGTACCGTCGAACGGCGAGGCATACTCCGGGGTCGTCAACAAGGTGTAGGGCTCGGTGTGCCGTGTTCACCGCGATCGCGATCCATCATCCGCACCCCGACCACGTCGACGACTTCGTCGCGCACATGCGGCTCGTCGTGGACACGACCTCGGGTGCCGAGGGGTTGATTGAGTTCAGCTGCTGGCGCGAGGACGACGGGCGGCTGATCGGCTACTCGCGCTGGGAGTCGCGCGAGGCGTTCGAGGCGGCGCTGCCGCGGATCGGCGCCAATGCCGACCGGCGTCGGCCCGAGTGGACGATCGAGGACGACGAGCTGCTGCAGCTCGAGGAGATCCAGCCCGTGTGAACGTCCCTGAGCACTGCCTATTTGCCCAGCTCCGGGACGTTCGGCGCTATTTCTCCTCCTCCTCGTCGAGCCCGTAGCGCTCGGCGACGACCTCCTCGTCGAGGCCGAGGAGCTCGATCACCTCCTCGAGGGCCTCCTCGTCGGAGGTCGCTCCCGAGTGCCGCCACGAGCGCTCGTCGATACCGGCGGCGTTCGGGCCCGGCGGCGGTGGCTCGGAATCCGCGCCGTGCACGGACTGCCAGAGGATGCGGTCGAGGATCCGCTGCGGAGTGCGGTCGGTGAACTCGAGCGGCAGGCGCTCGGAGAGGCGCGCGTTCGGCGAGTCCTCGGTGTTGCGCTCGAGCAGGTCGACGTTCGGGGTGATCGCCTCGTAGGGCTCGGCGTTGTCGGAGGGGTCGGCGTCGAAGGCGTCGTACATCGGCACCGCGGTCGCGTCGAACAGGTTTAGGGGCCTCATCCCGAGCACGAGCTCGAGCGTGCGGATGAACGAGAGGAAGTCGTAGCGGGTGTGGACCACCGCGCCGCGCCGCGTGTACGGGCTGATCGCGAACGCCGGGATCCGGTGCGCGTCGACGTGGTCGGCGCCGTCCTGCGAGTCGTCCTCGATCACCAGGATCAGGGACTTCTCCCAGATCGATGAGTGGGAGATCTTGTCGACCACCTCCCCGAGCGCGAGGTCGTTCTCCGCGATCATCGCCCGCGGGGTGCGGCCGCCCGGTGACGTGCCGACCGTGTGGTCGTCGGGCAGGACGAGGTAGTTGAAGGCCGGGACGGAACCGTTCGCGAGCTGCTGGTCGAAGCGCTCGCTGAAGCACTCGAAGCGACTCTCGGTCGTCAGCGGGTTGGCGCCGGCGGGCCGCGAGGAGTCGAACACCTCCTGGCCGGTGATCACGTTCTCACCGCCCGACGACGCGTCGTTGGAGAAGCACGGCGCCGGGGGGTCAGGCTGCGGGCCGGGGGAGAGGGGCCCGAGGTCGGAGTTCGCGAACTTCGCGACCACCTGCGCGGTCTCCTCGGGGGTCCGGTCGACGTCGCTGAGCGGCACCGTGCCGGCGACGGCCTCGCCGTAGTTGAAGTAGGAGATCCCCTGCTTGGTCGCCTGGTCGAAGAGGAACCCCTGCGACGGCCAGGTGACGGAGTAGACGCCGAAGTCGTAGGGACGCTTGCGCCCGCCGTAGTTCTGGTGCCAGCTCTTGACCACGTAGTCGGAGACCGATCCCGCGGCGGTCCAGAAGTGCCCGTCGATCGAGGCCTCCGAGTTGGCGTAGACATGGTCGAGGAGCGGGAAGCGCTCGGCGAGCGCGTGGGCGTTCGGGGTGATGTCCTCGCCGAACAGGGTCAGCTTCGGGTCGCCGTCGCCGCGCGGGTCGTCGCCGAGGATCTGGTCGTAGGTGCGGTTCTCGCGCACGATGTAGAAGACGTGCTCGATCGGCCCGTCGGCGGCAAGCGGAGTGTCCGGGGGCGGCTTCTCGCGGTTGGTCGGGCGGATCTGCTCGGAGGCGCGGGGCGTCAGCTTCGCCAGGCGGCGATCGGAGGGGAAGCGGAGCACCCCAGACATGCCGAAGACCTGCTCGGGCAGGTACTTGAAGTAGTACTGCGCCGAGGCGCCGCTGGTCGCGGAGCCGGGGTCATCGGGCACCGACTCTCCCGGCTCGAGATCGTTGGGCCCAACCCCGAGGCCCTTCGCGGTCACCCACACCAGACGCCGCTTTTGCGGCTTCTGCGGGGTGGCGAAGGCCGCCGTCGGATAGGAGGCGACCGGGATCCGGCCGATGAGCTGCCAGCGCTTCGACTTCGCCCGCGCGGGGTTCGCCGCGACCTCCTCCTCGGCTTCCTCCTCGGCCTCCTCGCCGAAGAACTCCGCCGTCTCCGCCTCCTCGCTCTCGGCCTGCTCGATCCCGCGCCGCGACTCGTGGTCGAGGATCCGATCGGCCAGCGCGCGCCGCGACCTCGGCGGCTTGCGCTTTGCGGCCCCGGGATCGCAGCGGCGCTTGCCCGAGAGCGCGAACACGGCAACGGCGTCCTCGCCTGAGTTGGAGGAGATCAGCCGGCATCCGTCCTTGGTCACCGAGAGGTGGGTCGGGGCCGTGCCGATTCCCTGCGGGCGCTCGACCGAGAGCGTTCGCACGACCTCGAGCCGGTTGGTGTCGATGACCGCGATCAGGTCCTGATGGGTGACCGCGACGTAGGCGAGCGGCCGCTTCGGGTCGATCGCGATCCCCTCCGGATGCGAGAGGTGCGGGCCGACGGTGATCGTCTTCACCTCGGCGCCGGATGCGAGGTCGATGACCGTGACGGTTCCGTCGGCCTCGTTGGAGATCAGGCCCAGCTTGCCGTCCCGCGTGATCGCGGCGCCGTACGGATAGCGGCCCGCTGGGCCGTACGTGACCGCGCGGCTCGCGAGGTCGACGATCGCGGAGGCGTGGCCGAGGTTGAGCGCGGCGAGCAACGTCTTGCCGTCCGGGCTCACCGCGAGGTCGCGCGGCCACGAGAGCGGCGTGGTGTTTGTGGGCGGGAAGCTCTGCGGCGGCGGGGTGCCGGGCGGCGGGGGAACCTCGATCACGCCGTCGCGCCGGGCCTTGCCATTGCGCTTGACCTTGAAGACGTGGATCACGTCGCCGCTCGCTCCGGGGACGTCGGGCGGTGGGCGATTGGCCGTCGAGGAGGGCTGTGGCGTCCCGGAGACGTAGGCCGTCTTGCCGTCCGGCGACATCGCGATCCCGCCGCTCACCCCCGGCATCGGCAGCTTCTGGACCACCTTGCCGACCTGCTTGCGCGCCTTGCGGCGGCACTTGGACGCGCGCTTGCCGGGCGCCTTGGAGCACGACTTCGGGAGCACCCGGACGATGCGCACATCGTTGCGCCCGCGCCCCGCGGAGAGCGTCCAGGCGAAGCGGCCGTCGACGGTCAGCGCGCCGCCCGCCGGCAGGTTGCCGAGCTCGGTCAGCTTGCCCACGGGATCGAGCTGACGCCCGCTGGGCTGGATCTGGTTCTCCGGCCCGATCACCCCGGTCATCGGCTTCGCTGCGATCACAAGCGCGGAGCCGGCAGCGATCGCTCCGATGGCGATCACCGCGATCGCGATGCGTCTGCCGGAGGACCCCATCACCCCTCACCCTAGGAGATCGCTATAGGTTGATGTGTCAGTAGTTGGTGAACGAGGAGAGGCCGAGAGTGATCCACAAGAGCGCCCGATCAGACGTCGAGATCCCGGTCACTGACGTGACCTCCTTCGTGCTCGAGGAGGCCGATAGCCGGGCCGACAAGCCGGCCCTGATCGACGGTCCCAGCGGGCGCACGGTTACCTACGGCCAGCTCGCCGAGGGTGTCCGCGCGCTGGCCGCCGGGCTCGCCGAGCGCGGGTTCGGAAGCGGCGACGTGCTCGCGCTCTACATGCCGAACGTGCCCGAGTACGCGGTCGCGTTCCACGGTGCGGCCTCCGCGGGCGGGCGCTGCACGACAGTCAACCCGCTCTACACGGCCAACGAGCTCGCCCACCAGCTCGAGGACTCGGGCGCGCGGATTCTGGTCACCGTGCCGCCGTTCCTCGACGCCGCCCTGGAGGCCGCCGACCGGGCGGGCATCGCCGACGAGGTCTACGTGCTCGGGGAGGCCGAGGGCGCGAAGCCGTTCTCCGAGCTGCTCGGCGATCCCGCGGCGGCGCCGGAGATCGAGATCGATCCCGCGGCCGATCTCGCGGTGCTTCCCTACTCCAGCGGCACCACCGGGCTGCCGAAGGGCGTGATGCTGTCCCACCGCAATCTGGTCGCCAACCTCTGCCAGGTCCAGGATGGCTTCCCGATCGCCGAGGAGGACACCCTGATCGGCGTGCTGCCGTTCTTCCACATCTACGGGATGACGGTGATCATGAACCAGGGCCTGCGGGCCGGCGCGACGATCGTCACGATGCCGCGGTTCGACCTCGACCAGTTCCTCGGCCTGATCGCAGAGCACGGCGTCACGCGTACCTACGTCGTCCCGCCGATCGCGCTGGCGCTCGCCAAGCACCCGGCGGTCGACGCTCACGATCTCTCCTCCGTTCAGGTGATCGATGTCGGGCGCGGCCCCGCTGGGCGCCGAGCTGGCCGACGCAGGTCGCCGAGCGGGTCGAGTGCAAGGTCATCCAGGGCTACGGGCTCACCGAGACCAGCCCGGTCACCCACGTGATCCGGCCCGACGGCGAGAACAAGCCGGGCTCGATCGGCCCGCCGCTGCCCGAGCACCGAGTGCCGGCTGGTCGATCCCGAGACCGGGGAGGACGTCGCCCGAGGGCGAGCGCGGCGAGCTGTGGATCCGCGGCCCGCAGGTGATGAAGGGCTACCTCAACAACCCGGAGGCCACCGCCGCCACGGTCGACGCCGACGGCTGGCTGCACACCGGCGACATCGCCGTCGTCGACGGCGACGGGTTCTTCGCGATCGTCGACCGGCTCAAGGAGCTGATCAAGTACAAGGGGTTCCAGGTCGCGCCGGCCGAGCTCGAGGCCCTGATCATCACCCATCCCGAGGTCGCCGACGTCGCCGTGATCGGGGTCCCCGACGAGGAGGCCGGCGAGCTGCCGAAGGCGTTCGTCGTGGCCGCCGGCGACGACTTCGACACCGAGGAGCTGATGGAGTGGGTCGCGGGGCAGGTCTCGCCGCAAAAGCGGGTCCGGCTGGTCGAGGTGGTCGACGAGATCCCGAAGTCGCCCTCGGGCAAGATCCTGCGGCGGGTGCTGAAGGAGCGCGCTCCGGCGGGTTAGCGGGGCGGCCGGCGGCGCCCGGCGGGGCGCTGGCCGCGGCCGGTGAGGTTGGCGCGCTGGGACTGGTCGGCGCTGACGCGGCGAACGCCGAACAGCTGGCCGACGAGGATCTCCTCCGCGCAGCGTCGGTGCCAGTGGTGGTGCTCGGTGCCGCCGAGCCGGCGCACGTACTGGACCACCACGTGGTCGGTGCCGATCGGGATCTCGCCGCGGCAGCCGGGACAGCGGTAGAGCTTCTGCGCGATCGACCGGATCAGCCAGGCCTCATCGCCCCCGTCGGTGTGGCCGAAGAGGCTGGTGCGCACGTCCGGTAGTCCCTCGAAGCCCTGCATCCCGTGGTCCATTGATATCGCAGGAGCGCTACGACCGGCGGCGTAGCTTGTTGAAGTGGTCATGAGGCGTGCAGCGACAGCGGCGATCATCACCGCGATCGGCCTCTCGACGCTGGCCCCGGGCGCCGAGGCGAGCGAGCGGCCGCCGACCGCGGCGGCGCTCGAACGCGCCGCCGAGCGCTTCCTCGCCGCGGCGCCTCAGCCCGCGCCGCGATCGGGCCGCGGCACGCCGCCCGTGGTCGCCGGCGACCTGTTTCCCGCCAGCCGGGTCGTCAGCTTCTACGGCGCGCCGCAGATGGGCCAGACGGTCCTCGGCATGCACGAACCGCCGGCCGCGGCCCGCAAGCTCGCGGCGCAGGCGGCGCCGTACGAGGGGATCGGCGACCGGCCGGTGATCGGCGAGTTCGACCTGGTCTCCGTGTTCGCGACGGCGGGCGCGGGCAGCGACGGCCTCTACCGGTTCCGCCAGCCGGACGACGTGATCGAGATCTACCTCGCGCAGGCGCGGGCCTCGGGCTACCGGCTGATGCTCGACGTCCAGCCCGGACGCTCGACGTTCAAGGACGAGACCGCCGCGCTTCGCGACTGGCTCGCCCAGCCGGACGTCGACCTGGCGCTCGATCCGGAGTGGAACGTGGGCCGGGGCGGGGTTCCGGGACAGACCCACGGCAAGGTCGGCGCGCGCCAGGTCAACGCGGTCGTCCGCAGGGTAGCGGCGATCGTGCGGGAGCACGACCTGCCGCCGAAGGTCGTGGTCGTGCACCAGTTCACCCGCCGGATGATCCGCGCGCGCCGGCGGATCAAGTCGCGTCCCGGGGTGCAGGTCGTGCTGAACTTCGACGGGATCGGCTCGCCGGAGGCGAAGGCGGCCGGCTACGCGGGCCTTTCCCGGCCGTCGCTGTTCGACGGCTTCTCCCTCTTCTACCAGCGCGACACGCCGCTGATGAAGCCGGCCGCCGTCCTGGCGCTCGAGCCCGAGCCCGACTTCCTGCTCTACCAGTAGGTTGAGCCCATGGAGCCGCTGCGACCGCCCGGGATCTGGGGGTGGGTGCTCGGCGGCGCGGGGGTTCTCGCGCTGCTCGCCGTGCTCGCGCTCGCCTTCGATCTCGGCCCGTTCAAGGACCCCGAGCTGACCCGGGGCGAGCTGCTCACCCGCGGTGACGAGATCTGCCGTGAGGCACACGACGCGTTCACGGACCTGCAACGCGTGCCGCCCCGGACCGCGAGTCAAGCCGCCGAGCTGACGGTCCGGCTGATCGAGATCGCCGACGACGAAGCCGACCGCATCGCGGCGCTCAACGGCCCGTCTGACTTCGACGCGGCGATCGAGGACTACGTCGCCGCCCGCGAGGAGGGGATCGACGCGATGCGCGCCGGTCGCGACGCGGCCTCCGACCGCGACAGCGAGGGTTACGCGCGCAGCCAGGCCGAGGTCGCGTCCAGCCAGCGCGAGCGTTACCGGATCGCCCGCCGGATCGGCTTCGCCGTCTGCAGCCGTCCGCTGAAGGCCTCGAACTAACCGCGCCCGAATAGCCGGCGCGGCCGCGAGGCACGGTCGCGCGCCAGCTTCGCGAAGCCGAGCGTCATCGCGACGTTGGCGGCGCCGGCCAGCCACAGCCCGGCCCGGGCCCCCGGCCGGGAGAACGCCGGCGAGCCCGACCACACGACGTCGGTGGCGATCTCGGTCCCGCGCAGCCACGCGAGCGCCCACCAATCCTCGGGGCGGTCGCGGCGGGCCGCGACCAGGTGGGCCGCGGCGAAGGTGAGCCAGATCGGGCCGCAGCGGCGAAAGAGCTGGCGGGCGTCGGGCGAAGGCTCGTCGTGGCCGAGCACACGAAGCGTGGCGTCCGGGGCGAGCAGGGCCGCGGAGCCGAGCAGGATGTCGAAGCCGGCCACGTTGCGGTTGGTGAGGCGCAGGGCCTCTTCGGTGCTCACGCGGCGATCCAACCACATCGTGCAGTGGGCTTGCACACAGGGCGGCGGAAAAGGAAAAGCGGCGGGTGAGGCGAAACAACGGCCGTGACCAAGACCGCGACCAAGACCCGCCCCACCGCCCGCACCCGCGCGACGACCACCAACCCGACCGGGCGCCGCCAGGCGAGCCGGCCGAACGGCAAGGCGCTTTCCACCTACATCACCGAGCGCTTCGACGAGTTCTCCCGTTCGCAGAAGGACGTCGCCCGCTACATCGTCGATCACCTCGACGAGGCCGCCTTCCAGACGGCCGAGGAGCTCGCCCGGCGCGCCGACACTTCCTCCTCGACCGTGGTTCGCTTCTCGCAGGCGCTGGGCTTCGAGGGCTATCCGGAGCTGCAACAGGCGGCGATCGAGGAATACCGCAGCCGCGGCCCGTCCGAGAACGGCGCCTCGACGGCGCCGCTGTTCGACTTCGACCACTCCGAGTTCGAGGCCTCGCTGGCCGCCGACCACGCGAACGTCGAGGAGACCGTCCGCAATCTGACGCGTGAGCAGGTCGAGGCCTGCGTCACGGCGCTCGCCGGCGCGAACCGGGTGATGATCGTGGGCATGGACCAGCTCGCCTTCTTCGCCAGCTACCTGCGCCACCTGCTCGCGCTGCTCGACATCCGCGCCGAGGTCGTGGCCAGCCCGCGACAGGACTCGATCACCCGGCTTTCGCGGGTCGACGAGGACTCGCTCGTGATCGCGTTCTCGGCCGGCCGCGCGCACCCGATCGTCGTCAGGGCAATGAAGCTCGCCAAGCACCGCGGCGCCTCGACGATGGCGATCACCGACGCGACGCTGTCGGACATCGGCCAGCACTCCGACCTGACGCTCTACTATTCCTCCAACGGGCCCTCGTTCACGCGCTCGAACACGTCGCTGCTGGCGATCGTCCAGGCGCTCGCCCACGGCGTCTACGCCCGCGACAAGGGCGCCTACAAGGACCGCATCCGCGCCTACAAGCTGAAGTAGCTCGCGCCAGCGCGGAAGGGCAGCAAGGGGGAGGGGTCGCTGACCCCGGGCTCGAGTGCGTGGTTGGTTGCGGAATCCGCGACTAGATCCGCACTCGGCTCGGCCGTGGGCCCGTCGACGGCCTGCGCAGGTTTCCTTTCATGAAAAAGATCCTGCAAATTTCACAGAACCCACACATTTCACTCGCCGTCCCCATAGGGTCATGGGCCGCCGACGGCCTTGCCGCCCGGCGCCCACATGCCGAGCGTGCAGACCTATTCCCGCCCTCCGAGCCGGCGCGTTCTCGTCGCCGCCCTACTTGCCTGCTCCCTTGGGGCGGGTCTGGTCGCCGGGCCGAGCACCAGTGCCCAGGAGGCCCAGCTCGATGAGGTTCGCGCCGAGCAGGACGACATCCGGGCGCAGCTCGACGACCAGAACGCGGCGATCGACTCGCTTCTGGGCGAGGTCTCGGCGTTGCGCGTGCGCGAGGACCGAGTCGCGAGCGAGCTCGCCAAGCAGGAGGCCGAGCTAGCGGCGGCGAGGAGCGAGCTCGTCGCTGCGCGTGAGACCCTGATCCAGACGCGGCATCGGCTCAAGGGCGCGCTGGACGAGCTCGAAGAGCTGCTGGTGCGGATCTACCGCTACGGGGAGCCCGACGAGCTCACCGTCCTCCTCAACGCGGACGGGTACGACGAGCTCGCCACCACCGAGATCTACTTCGAGCGCATCCGCGACTACCAGAGCGGGGTGGTGGGCCGGGTACGCGACCTGCGCGCTTCCCAGCGCGCGGCCGTCGAGGAGATCGAGGCGTCGGTCGAGCGCATGGAGGCTGCCCGCGATGCGATCGCCGAGCGCCAGGCGGCGCTCGCTGAGTCGAGGGCGGCGCTCGAGGCGCGCGAGGCCGAGCTGGAGGCGGCGCAGGTCGAGCGTCGCGAGCAGCTGCAGAAGCTGGCCGGTGAGGAGAAGGACCTCCTCGAGGCGCTGTCCACGCCGCCGCCGACGCCGGAGGCCGCCGCCGACGCTGAGACGGCGCCCGCCCCGGCCGCGAACGTGCCGGCGCCCACGGGCCCGACCGCCTCGGTCAACTCCGACGGGACGGCGACGGCCCCGGCAGACGCTCCGCAGGCCGTCAAGGACGTGATCGCCGCCGGGAACGCGATCACCGAACATGCCGTACCTGTACGGCGGGGGCCACGGCTCGTTCGAGGCAGCAGGGTACGACTGCTCCGGATCGGTCAGCTACGCGCTTCACGGCGGTGGCTTCCTGTCCACGCCGCTCGATTCGACCGGCTTCATGACCTGGGGCGAGTCCGGCCCGGGCCAATGGATCACCGTCTACTCGAATCCGGGCCACGCGTACATGGTCGTCGCCGGCATTCGCTTCGACACCTCGGGCGCCCCGCCGAGCTGGCAGGCGTCGACCCGCGACCCGGCCGGCTACGTCGCCACGCACCCGCCGGGCTACTAGGCCCTCTTCGCCAGGCGACCCCAGAACCGCACGTACTCGCGCGCGTGGCCGATCCCGGCCTCGAAGCGAGCCGAACCCCTTCGGGCACGTCGGAGCGTGGTCTGCTCGTTCAGCGCCTCGAGGTGGCGGAGGTTCTCGCGGTGGGCGTCGAGCTGGACCTCCGCCAAGTCCGCGGGCTCGGCGCCGAAGTAGAGCCGGAGCAGTCCGGCGTCGCGGATCTCGTAGAGCTCGGCCGTCGGGGCCGAGCGCCACTCGTCCAGCGCCGACCGTCCCTTGCCGGTGAGGGTGTACAGACGGCGGCGCCGGCCGGTGGGCTCGCGCTCTTCGTCGAGGTACCCGGCCTCGGCCAACCTCGCCGGCTCCGAGTAGAGCTGCGTGTGGGGCAGCGACCAGAAGTGGCCGACGCCGGCAGCCGCCGCGCGCTTCAGGTCGTACGGGCTCGCGGTGCCGAGCTGATCGAGAAGGCCGAGGACGACGTAGGAGGTATGTGACAGACGCACGGTTGACACTCCGTTCGATTCTACGTTACCGTCGGCATCGTTCGAAAAGAACTATTAAGGAGCAACGCCGCCATGCACAGTCACCGCCAGCCCCCGCCACCGCCTCGCCCGCGCTCGGCTTCGAGTCGCTGGAGGACGAGGTCCGCGTCGACTCGCTGCCGTTGACCGGCGAGCTGCCCGAATGGCTGACCGGGCTCGCTGCTGCGCACCGGCCCGGCGAAGTGGGAGGTCGGCGAGCGGACGATGAACCACTGGTTCGACGGGCTGGCGATGCTGCACCGCTTCGGCTTCGACGAGGGCTCGGTCTCCTACGCGAGCCGCTTTCTCGAGACGCGCGCCTACCGCGCCGCGGCGGAGACCGGCGAGATCTCGCTACTCGGAGTTCGCCACCGACCCCTGCCGGTCGCTCTTCCAGCGGGTGATGTCGATGTTCTCGCCGAAGCTCTCGGACAACGCCAACGTCAACCTCGTCAAGCTCGGCGAGCGCTTCATCGCGATGACCGAGACCCCGATCCCGGTCCAGTTCGACCCCGAGACGCTGGAGACGGCGCGGCGTCGCCTACGAGGTCCCCGGGATGCTGACCACCGCCCACCCGCATCTCGATCGGGCGACCAAGGGCATGCTCAATTACGCGGCCAGGCTCGGCCCGCGCAACCAGTACCGGTTCTTCCGCGTCGGTCCCGACGCGACCGAGCCCGAGGTGATCGCGCGGATCCCGGTCAAGGAGCCCGCCTACATGCACTCGTTCGGGCTCACGAGCGCTGGATCGTGCTGGCCGAGTTCCCGTTCGTCGTCAACCCGCTGCGGCTCGCGCTCAGCGGCCGCCCGTACATCGAGAACTACCGCTGGAAGCCCGAGCTGGGAACCCGGTTCACGCTGCGTCGACCGCGTCGACCGGCGAGGCGACGGGCCCGTTCGAGACCGACGCCGTTCTTCGGCTTCCACCACGTCAACGCCTACGAGGAAGGCGACGAGCTGGTCGTCGACATCTGCGTGTTCGAGGACGCCCGGATCGATCGAGGACCTCTACCTGGAGCGGCTGCGCGCCGGGCAAGCCGGTCGCCGAGCCGCAGCTGCGGCGCTTCCGGATCCAGCCGGCGACCGGCACGGTCGACCACGAGCGGCTGGTCGAGCGGCGGCTTCGAGCTGCCGCGGATCAACTACGGCCGCTGCAACGAGCGTCCCTACCGCTACGCCTGGGGCGTCGGCGAACGGCGGCGTCCGGCTGGCTGGAGCGGATCGTCAAGGCCGACGTCGAGCGCCGGCGACGACCTCGACGTGGGTCGGAGCCGGGCTGCTTTCCCGGGCGAGCCGGTATTCGTCGCCGCGCCCGGGCGCCGAGGACGAGGACGCGGGCGTTCTGCTCTCCGTCGTGCTCGACTCCGACCGCGGCGGCTCGTTCCTGCTCGTGCTCGACGCCGGCGACGCTCGAGGAGCTGCGCCCGCGCCGAGGCGCCGCATCACATCCCGTTCGGCTTTCACGGTCAGTTCGCGTCTACCGTCTGACTATCCTTGGCCCGGTGAGCGAGACCGGGACATTCCGCGTCAAGCGCGGGCTTGCGGAGATGCTGAAGGGCGGCGTGATCATGGACGTCGTCACGGCCGAGCAGGCGCGGCTCGCCGAGGAGGCGGGCGCCGTCGCGGTGATGGCGCTCGAGCGCGTCCCGGCCGACATCCGGCGCGACGGCGGGGTCGCCCGGATGAGCGACCCGGCGATGATCAAGGGGATCCAGGACGCGGTCACGATCCCGGTGATGGCGAAGGCGCGGATCGGCCACTTCGCCGAGGCCCAGGTGCTGGAGGCGCTCGAGGTCGACTACGTCGACGAGTCCGAGGTGCTGACGCCGGCCGACGAGGCCAACCACATCGACAAGCATGCCTTCCAGACGCCGTTCGTCTGCGGCGCGACCGACCTCGGCGAGGCGCTGCGGCGGCTCGGCGAGGGCGCGGCGATGATCCGCTCCAAGGGCGAGGCCGGGACCGGCAACATCGTCGAGGCGGTCCGCCACCTGCGCGAGATCGTCGGCGGCATCAAGCGGCTTGGCGACGCTCGCCCCGTCGGAGCTCGCGGCGGCGGCCAAGGACCTGCGCGCGCCGCTCGAGATCGTCGAGGAGGTCGCGCGTACCGGCTGGCTGCCGGTGCCGCTGTTCTGCGCCGGCGGGATCGCGACCCCGGCCGACGCGGCGCTGACGATGCAGCTCGGCGCCGAGGGCAACTTCGTCGGCTCCGGGAATCTTCAAGTCGGCCGACCCCGAGCGGCGCGCGCGCGCGATCGTCGAGGCCACCACTCATTTCAACGACCCCGAGCGGGTCGCCGCCGCCTCGACCGGGCTCGGCGAGCCGATGCACGGCGACGACATCGCCGAGCTCGCCGCCCAGGGCGCGCTGATCCAGCACCGCGGTGCCTGACGCTCCCGATCGCCGCACGAGGATCGGCGGACGCCTGCGGATCGGCGTGCTCGCCAGCCAGGGCGACTTCGCCGCGCACGCCGAGATGCTGCGCGGGCTCGGCGCCGCGGCGACCGAGGTCCGTACGGCCGAGCAGCTCGACGGGCTCGACGGCGCTGGTGATCCCCGGCGGCGAGTCGACGACGATGATGAAGGCGATCGCCCGCGACGGGCTCGCCGACGCGATTCGCGCCCACCTCGCCGCCGGCTCGCCGATCCTCGGCACCTGCGCCGGGATGATCGTCTGCGACCGCGAGCACCTCGGCCTCGTCGACGTCAGCTGCCGCCGCAACGCGTTCGGGCGCCAGATCGCGAGCTTCGAGGCCGACCTCGAGCTCGACGGGATCGGCCCCGAGCCGCTGCGGGCGGTGTTCATCCGCGCCCCGTGGGTCGAGCCCGGGCATCGGCCCGGGGGTCGAGGTGCTCGCCGAGGTCGATGGGCACCCGGTCGCCGTTCGCGAGGGCCAGGTCATGCTGTGCTCGTTTCACCCGGAGCTCACCGACGACTCGCGGGTCCACGCGCTGCTGATGGCGATGGCGACCGCGGCGCGAGAGAATCAGCGGGTGCCGTGAAGGAGGAGATCGAATGAGGGACCCGAGGATCGAGAACCTGGCCCGGATCCTGGTCGGGTACTCGGTCGAGGTCAAGCGAGGGCGACACCTGCCTGATCGAGGGACCGTCGGCGGCCGAGCCGCTGATCGCGGCGATCTACAACGAGGTCCTGATCGCGGGCGGCCTGCCGGTCGTCGCGTTGAGCTTCGACGGCCAGCAGGCCGCCTACTTCAAGCACGCCTCCGACGAGCAGCTCGAGTGGGTCTCGCCGGTCTCCAGCTGGGGCGCCGAGGAGGCCGACTGCCGGATCGCGATCTGGGCCGACACGAACACCCGCGAGCTCTCGCGACGTCGCGCCCGAGCGCCAGACGACGCGCCGCGCGGCGACCCGCGAGCTGATGGAGGCGATGATGAAGCGCAGCGCCGCCGGCGAGCACCGCTGGGTCGGGACGATGTTCCCCACCAACGCCCACGCGGCCGACGCCGAGATGAGCCTGGTCGACTTCGAGGACTTCTACTACCGGGCCTGCCTCGCCGACGATCCCGATCCGCTCGGAGCCTGGAAGCGCGCCTCGGAGGAGTGCCACCGGCTCGCCGAGTGGATCCAGGGTCGCGAGGAGGTGCGGATCATGGCCGAGGGCACCGACCTGAGGCTCGGGGTCGCCGGCCGCCGCTTCATCGCCTGCGACGGCGAGCACAACATGCCCGACGGCGAGTTCTTCACCGGGCCCGTCGAGGACTCGGTCGAGGGCGAGGTCACGTTCCACCTGCCGGCGACGATCGGCGGGCGCGAGGTCTCCGGGGTGCGACTGCGGTTCGAGTCCGGCAAGGTCGTCGACGCGATCGGCCGAGCGTGGCGAGGAGTACCTGATCAGCATGCTCGACACCGACGAGGGCGCGAGGCGCCTCGGCGAGCTCGGGATCGGGACGAACTTCGGCATCGAGGCGGGCACCCGGTCGATCCTGCTCGACGAGAAGATCGGCGGCACCGTGCACCTCGCGGTCGGCGCCAGCTACCCGGAGTCGGGAGGCGTCAACGAGAGCGCCGTCCACACCGACCTGGTCTGCGATCTGCGTCGCGGGGGACGGCTCGAGGTCGACGGCGAGCTGCTGCAGGAGGACGGCCGGTTCGTCGTCTGATCAACTGGGTTTGACATCGCCCGAAAGCGGGTAAGGTCACCGGCGGGTTATGGGGAGGATCGAGAACCGTGTCTCGGGGTTGTCACGGGGGTACTCGCCCTGGTGGCGTTGCCATCCGCCGCGATCGCGGACCACGACACGTACGGCACGGCGACCCTCGGGTCTGGCTCCGGGCTCGGCCTGAGCGCCGATCTCAGCAGCGGTCTCGGGATCCTGGCGCCGCCTTCGCCGCTGGCGCTCGGCGAGAGCACCGGCATCGCGGCCGCCGGCGACGGCGCCGCGCTCGGGGCGGCCGACGACACCAGCGGTGACTTCCACTCCGCCAACTTCCGCAAGCTCGGCCGGACGCCGATCCAGATGGGCGGCGGCGAGCTCGCGCAGGGCAGCGACCTCGCGTTCAAGGGCACGATGGTCATCGCGGGTGCCTACGAGGGCGTCGGGTTCTTCCGGATCGGCACCGGCGGCGCCCTGAGCCAGCTCTCGTTCTACGACTGTCCCGGCTCCCAGGGCGACATCACGATCCTCGGCGACACGATGTTCGTCTCGGTCGACTCGCGCAGCTCGAACTCGGAGCGCTCGGCGACCTGCAACAACACAAAGACGAACCTCGGCCGCGACTCCGTCGGCAGGGAGGGGCTGCGGATCGTCGACATCTCGTCGCCCAGCAGACCGCGCCAGATCGGCTTCGTCGAGACCGAGTGCGGCTCGCACACGCAGTCGCTGATCCCCGGCGACCGGGTCTCGTACATCTATGTTGCGTCGTACCCCCTCAGCGCGGACGCTGAGTGCACGGAGGCGAATCACCCGGAGGGTGAGATCTCGGTCGTCAGGGTGCCGAACGCCAACCCGGCGGCCGCGGACGTCGCATCCGTCCCGGACATCCTGCCGCCGTCCGTCACCCCGGACGCGATCGGCTGCCACGACATCGGCGTGATGCCGGGCCGGAACCTCGCCGTGGCCTCGTGCCTGGGCGCGTGGGCGGTGCTCGACATCCGCAACCGCGTGGCGCCCGTCACGCGCGGCGTCGTCCAGAACCCGGAGATCGAGCTCGACCACTCGGCGCAGCTCACCTGGGACGGCAAGTACGCGGTCATCGGCGACGAGCACGCGGGCGCCGCGGGCGGCGGCGGTTGCTCGCCCGACCAGTCGAGTCCGGTCGGCGCGATGTGGTTCTACAACATCACCGATCGGGACCACCCGGTGCTCGAGGGGAGCTACTCGCTGCCGCGCGTGCCGCCGGTCGACTCTCCGGAGGAGGTCGAGCGGTTCCGCTGCACGACCCACAACTACATGGTCCTGCCGATGCGCGACTCGAAGCGCTACGTGGCGGTCTCCCCGTACTACTCCGGCGGCCTCTCGCTGGTGGACTTCACGAAGCCGTCCGCGCCGCGCGAGCTCGGCTACTACCTGCCGCAGGTCGAGGGCGAGAACGCCGACATGTGGTCCGGCTACTGGTATCGCGGCCTGGTCTACACCAACGAGCACGCCTCGCAGCTCGGGCTCGGCGTGTACGCGATCCAGGGGTTCGGCACCAAGCAGGTCCAGGACCTCGGGCTGCCCGTCAACCCGCAGACGCAGATCCTGCCCTGACGCTGGGGCACCGCGCGCAACTTCCGGCGCGCGCTGCTGTTCTTAGATCGACGCGTCGCGCCCCAAACTTGCGCCAGGGCGCAAGCAGGGGGTACGAAAAGCGGCGCCATCGATGGGATGCCGACGCTGTGCCGCGGCCGGACCGGGGGTCCGGTCGCGGCCGGCGGTTTCTATCGAACGAAGCCCGCCACGTCTTCGGCTTCGCCTCCGGGCGTGCGGGGTGGTCCTAGAATCGCTGACCATGTCTGGACACAGCAAGTGGTCCTCGATCAAGCACAAGAAGGCGGCCACCGACGCCAAGCGCGGACAGCTGTTTACGAAGCTCGCCCGCGCGATCTCGGTCGCCGCGCGTGAGGGCGGAGGGGACCCGGACTCGAACTTCACCCTGGCGGCGTCGATCGAGAAGGCCAAGGGCTACTCGATGCCCAAGGACAACATCCAGCGGGCGATCGACCGCGGGACCGGGGCGGGCGGCGACGCCGATGCGATCGAGCGGGTCGTCTACGAGGGCTACGGGCCCGGCGGCGCCGCGGTGCTCGTCGACACGCTGACCGACAACCGCAATCGCACGGGGGCCGAGGTGCGCAACATCTTCGACAAGTCGGGCGGCAACCTCGGCGAGCCCGGTTCGGTCGCCTGGCAGTTCGAGAAGAAGGGCGTCGTCCTGGTGGACGGCGAGCGCTTCTCCGAGGACGACCTGATGCCGGCGATCGACGCCGGGGCCGAGGACGTCGTGCCCGACGACGACGTGCTCAAGGTGACAACGGCGCCGAGTGACCTGACGGCGGTCAGGTCCGCCCTCCAGAGCGCCGGCGTCGACGTCGAGTCCGCGGAGCTGGCGATGGAGCCCAGCACCGTGGTCGAGATCGCCGAAGAGGTCGAGGCGCGGGCCCTCGTCCGGCTGATGGAGGCGCTCGACGACCACGACGACGTCGAGTCGGTGCACGCCAACTTCGACATCCCCGAGGCCCTGCTCGAGCAGGTCGCGGCCTGAGCGCCCCGCTCAGAGCCCGGTAAGTATCGCCGGGCCCGCCGAAAGAGGCATCCGAGGCGGGGCGCAGAATCAGTACCCGTGATCCTCGTCATGGGCATAGACCCGGGCGTGGCGAACACCGGATTCGGCGTGGTCAGAATCGCCGGCAGCCAGATGACCGCCGTCGACGGCGGCGTGATCGAGGCGTCGGGCGACGACCCGCTCGAGATCCGGCTCGCCCGCATCCACGCCGAGCTCGAGCAGCTGATCGGCTGGCACCGGCCGGCCGCGATCGCGCTCGAGGACCTCTACTTCGGCAAGAACGTGCAGTCTGCGATCGCCGTCGGCCAGGCCCGTGGGGTGGCGCTGCTGGCGGCGGCCCAGCGCGGGATCCCCTGCTTCGGCTACACGCCCCAGGCCGTGAAGATGGCGGTCTGCGGGACCGGATCGGCAGCCAAGCGCCAGGTCCAGGAGATGGTCGGCCGGCTGCTCGGGCTGGCGCGCCCGCCCGAATCGGACCACGCCGCCGACGCGCTCGCCCTCGCGATCTGCCACGCCGGGCACGCGCGCACGGCCCAGGCGGTCGAGGCCGCTTCGCGGCCCGCGGTGACCGTCGGATGATCGCCTCGGTTCGGGGCGAGGTCCTCGTCCGCCGTCCCGATCACGTCGTGATCGAGTCCGCCGGCGTCGGCTACCGGCTCACCGTCTCCGCCGAGACCCTGAAGGCGGTGCCGGCGCGCGGCAAGGACGCGACGCTGCACGCGCACCTGGTCGCCCGCGACGACTCGATCCAGCTCTACGGCTTCGGCTCGGAGGAGGAGCGGGACCTGTTCCTGCACCTGACCTCGGTCTCGGGGATCGGGCCGAAGGTCGCGATCGCGATCCTCTCCGGTGGCACCCCGCGCGAGCTGCTGCGGGCGATCGCGGCCGGCGACGCGAAGCGCTTTCAGGCGGTTCCGGGGATCGGCAAGCGAACCTCCGAGCGGGTGATCGTCGAGCTGCGGGAGAAGGTCGCCGGGGAGCTCGAGGAGGGGGTCCCGGCACTCGGCGCCGCGGCCGACGACGACCCGCGCTCGCTGGCGCGCGACGGCCTCATGCACCTCGGCTACACGCTGACCGAGGCCGAGGAGCTGCTCGCCGCGGCCGAGGGCGAGACGCCCGAGGATTTGATCGGCTCCGCGCTGCGCGCCGCGGGGACGAGCCGGGAGGCGGCGTGAGCATCTCCCGCGACCCCAGCATCGCCCGGGCCGGGGAGGGTCTCGACGACCCGATCGCCGCTGATCCGATCGCCGAGGCGCGGCTCGGCGGCGACGAGGAGCTCGACCGCTCACTGCGGCCGCGCCGGCTGGCCGACTTCGTCAACCAGGAGCAGGTCACGAGGCAGCTCGAGGTCTTCATCGAGGCGGCGAAGGGCCGCGACGAATCGCTCGATCACGTCCTGCTCGCCGGCCCCCCGGGGCTCGGCAAGACTTCGCTGGCCCACATCATCGCGGCCGAGCTCGGCGCCCCGATCGTTCAGACGGCGGGCCCGGCGCTCGAGCGAAAGGCGGACATCGCCGCCTTCCTGACCGCGCTGGAGCCCGGCTCGGTCTTCTTCGTCGACGAGATCCACCGGCTCAACCGGGCGATCGAGGAGACCCTGTATCCGGCGATGGAGGATCGCCAGCTGCCAATCGTGCTTGGTCAGGGGGCCGGGGCGCGGACCGTCACCCTCGACCTGCCGCCGTTCACCCTGGTCGGCGCCACCACGCGCGCCGGGCTGCTGACGACCCCGCTTCGCGATCGCTTCGGCGTCTCGCAGCGCCTCGAGCACTACGAGCCCGGCCATCTCGCCGAGATCGTCCGCCGGTCGGCCGGGATCCTCGGGGTCGAGATCGAGCCCGAGGGCGAGCGGGTGATCTCGGAGCGATCACGGGGAACGCCGCGAGTCGCAAACCGGTTGCTCAAGCGCGTCCGCGACTACGCCCAGGTCAGCGGCGACGGCGTGATCACCGCCGAGGTCGCGAACGGGGCGCTCGACCTGCTCGAGGTGGACGCCGGCGGCCTCGACCGCCACGACCGCACGATCCTGGAGACGATCGCCGTCAAGTTCTCCGGCGGGCCCGTGGGCCTCTCCACCCTGGCGGCGGCCGTCGACGAGGAGCCGGAGACGATCGAGGACGTCTACGAGCCCTACCTCCTCCAGCAGGGGCTGATCAAGCGCACCCCGCGCGGCCGCGTCGCCACCCCGCGCGCCTTCGAGCACCTCGGCCTGCCGGTGCCCGAGCGGGCGGCGTCGTTGTTCTAGCCCCGGTCCGCGCCGTAGGCTTGGGCGCGCCGTGAAGATCCACGCCCTGAGCACCGGCAAGGTGCGGGTCAAGCACTCGTTCCTGTACGCCCGCACCGGGCCGCGCCGGCAGCTCAGCCTGTTCACGCCCGGGCCGTTCTCCGACCCGCTGCCGATCCACCTCTGGGTGGTCGAGCACGAGGGCCGGCGGATCCTCGTCGACACGGGGGAGGTCGCGTCGGTCAACGACATCCCGTTCGCGAAGTTCGACGTCGAGCCGGCGCAGGAGCTTCCCGCCGCGCTGGCGGGCATCGGGCTCACGCTCGACGACGTCGACACCGTCGTCGCCACGCACATGCACGGCGACCACATCGACGGCGCGATCCACCTTGGCGACAGACCGGTGCTGGTCGCCGAGCGCGAGCTCGCCTGGGCCCGCAGCCGCCGCTCGCGCCTGTTCCAGCGCATCCTGCGCCAACCGGTCCCCGCCGGGGTGCGGTTCGAGCCGATCGCGCTCGACGGCGGCCCCTTCGGCGCCTTCGCCGAGAGCCGGTCCCTGAGCGAGGACGGGCGCGTCGTCACGGTCGCGACGCCCGGTCATACACCGGGCCACGTCTCCGTGGTCTGCATCGACGACGATGGCAACCACGTGTTGCTCGCCGGCGACGCGACCGACACGCTCGAGCAGCTGCTGGCCCGCCGCGCCGACGCGGTCGGCCCGGATCCCGCCGTCACGATCGCGACCATCGACCGGATCCGGGCCCACGGGGCCGAGCACCCGACGGTCTTCCTGCCGTCGCATGATCCGGAGTCGGCGGCCCGGCTCGCGGCCTGCACCACCCTGTGACGCAACCAGCCTTTACATGGCCATCGCTAGGCTTCAGCCCGTGCCGTTCTTCATCTGCCCGAACTGCGGGAATCGCGAGGTCTCCGGCGAGCGGACCGGACTCAGCCCGCGGCCCAAGGCATGTACGAATTGCGGCGCCCCGTTCCTGTTCGAGCTGCTCGACGACTATTACCCGGCGCCCGACGCGGCGTTCTTCATCTGCGACCAGGAGGCACGCCTGCTCGACGTGGGGCGCAACGGCTTCGAGCTCACCGGGCTCAAGGACGAGCAGGTCATCGGCCGGCCCGTTCGCGAGGTCCTCGGCCTCGAGTGGATCGACCCGGGCGACGGCGGCCAGGAGGCCGACACGGATCGCGACGGGACCACCGACCCGATCGAGACGACGCTCGAGTGGGGCGTGCGCTCACTCGGCAAGCGGGTGGCGGTCAACGCCGAGGGGGATCTGCCGGCCGAGGCCGTCGCCGACCTCTTTCCCGCATACGACGACGACGGCGGGCTTCTGCTCGTACTGACGCCGCAGTAACGCGCGGGCCGTGGGCAAGCGCCGCAACAGCCTGATCATTCTCGCGCTCGTGCTCGCCCTGCTGGGCGTCTCGATCTACGTGATCACGTCCAAGCCGGCCGTCCTCGGCCTCGACCTCGAGGGCGGGACCGAGCTCGTCTACCAGGCGCGGCCGAGCCCGCAGGTCCCCGATCCCGGGCCCGAGGACATCGATCGCGCGATCGAGATCATCCGCGACCGCGTCGACACGCTCGGTGTCTCCGAGCCGGAGATCGCCCGCATCGGGCAGGACCAGATCGACGTCGCGCTGCCGGACATCGACGATCCGGATCGGGCGACCGAGGTGATCGGGACGACGGCGCAGCTGGCGCTCTACGACTTCGAGCCCAACGTCATCCCCCCGAACCCGGACATCGCCAACGCCGAGGACCGGCCGTACAACCGCCTGATCGACGCGGTCGAGGCCGCCTCGAAGGAGCCGGAGGTCTCGGCCGAGCAATGCCAGCAGCAGGGGTGCACGGCGAACGGCGACACGTTCTACCTGTTCGACAAGAGCACGCTGCAGCCGATCGGCTCGCCGTCCGAGGTGCAGGAAGACCTGTACGCCAACCTCCCTCAGGGCGTCAGCAGGGAGGACACGAGGGTGCTCGCGGTGCCTCGCGGAACGATCGTGATCGAGGACCAGCCCGACGACGACCTGGCGACCGAGGACGTCGACGAGTCCGACGTTCCCTCGCAGTTCTACGTCCTGCATGACAAGCCGGGGTTGCTCGGCGACCAGATCACCGACCCGAAGCCCGGGACCGACCAGTTCAACCAGCCGACGGTCGATTTCAACTTCACCGACGAGGGGCGGGAGAACTTCGCCCGGGTGACGGCGGAGATCGCCAACCGGGGCCTCGACGAGTGCTTCGCCACGACGGGCACGCCCTGCGGCGGGATCTCGTCGGCCCAGGCCGAGCAGTTCGCGGGCTCGTTCGCGATCGTCCTGGACGGCGAGCTGGTGTCGCGCCCGATCATCAACTTCATCGACAACCCGGCCGGGATCGACGGCCGCACGGGTGCCCAGATCTCGGGCGTGACCGCCCAGGAGGCGCAGGACCTGGCCGAGGTGCTGAAGATCGGCGCCCTGCCGGTGAAGCTCGCGCTGATCAGCCAGTCGACGGTCTCCGCGACGCTCGGCCAGCAGGCGCTCGACCAGGGGCTGAAGGCCGGCCTCGTCGGGCTGTGCATCGTGCTCCTGTTCCTCCTCTTCTACTACCGCCTGCTCGGCCTGATCGCCGGCCTCGGCCTGATCGTCTACGCGATCTTCTACTTCTCGATGATCAAGGCGCTGCCGATCACGGTGACGCTGCCCGGTATCGCCGGCCTGATCCTGACGATCGGCGTCGCCGCGGACTCCAACATCGTCATCTTCGAGCGGATCAAGGAGGAGGCGCGCGCCGGGCGATCGATGCTGTCGGCGATCTCCGAGGGCTACCGCAAGGGGATCGCGACGATCATCGACGCGAACGTGATCACGCTGCTGACCGCGTTCATTCTCTTCGGGCTCGCGACCGCGGGCGTCAAGGGCTTCGCGCTCACGCTCGGGATCGGGACGATCGTCTCCCTTTTCACCGCGGTGCTGTTCACGCAGGCGGTGCTCGCGATCATGGGGCGCTCGCGCCTGCTGACCTCACCCTCGATGCTGGGCGCCGCCGGCGAGGGCAGGCGGTGGAAGTTCGACTTCACCCGCGCCTCGAAGTACTTCTTCTCGTTCTCGGGCGTGATCCTGGCGGTCGGCGCGATCGCGTTCGCGACCAAGCAGCTGAACCTCGGGATCGACTTCGAGTCGGGAACGCGGATCCAGGTCGCGCTGGCCGAGGCGGCGAGCGTCGACGACGTCCGCTCGACGCTCGCGGACGGCGGCATCGACGAGGCGCAGAACGCGAAGATCCAGGAGACGGAGAATCCGGAGTTCGGCGAGAACGTCCTCCAGATCTCGGCCGACTTCTCGCCCACCGAGGCCAACGACGTGCGGACGCTGCTCGACGACCAGTTCGGATTGGCGACCGCGGACAGCTTCCAATCTCAGAGCGTCGGCCCGACCTTCGGCGAACAGGTCGCGCGCAAGGCGCTGATCGCGATCATCTTCTCGCTGCTCGTGATCTCGGCGTACGTCGCGATCCGCTTCGAGGCCAAGTACGCGGTTCCGGTGCTGATCGCCCTTGTCCACGACATCCTGATCACGGCGGGGATCTACGCGCTGGTCGGTGCGGAGGTGTCCAGCGGAACCGTGGCCGCTTTCCTGACGATCCTCGGCTATTCGATGTACGACACGATCATCGTGTTCGACCGCATCCGGGAGAACGTGCCGCGGATGCCGCGAGCGGCGTTCTCGCAGATCGTCAACCGCTCGATGAGCGAGGTGCTCACCCGATCGCTGATCACGGGTCTGTCGACGGTGTTCCTGATCACGGTTCTGCTCATCTTCGGCGGCGAGACCCTGCGTGACTTCGCCCTCGCGATGATGATCGGGGTCGCCTCCGGTACGTACTCGTCGATCTTCATCGCCGCCCCGGTGCTGACGGAGTGGAAGGAGCGAGAGCCCGCGTACCGCTCACGCCGCGCCCGGATCGAGGAGGCGATGGGCAGGGTCCCGACCTTCCCCGAGGACAACGTCGTCGCGAAGATCGACGAGGCCGAGCGCCATGTCGCCGCGCCCGCGGCGGCCGGTGACGGTGGCGACGGCGGCGCTCAGGCGGCGCCGCAGACCGCCGAGGCCCCGGTCGCGGTCGCCGAGCCGCCGGTCGAGCGCGCCGCTCCGGTCGAGCCGACCGCCGAGGAGTCGGGAGACGGGGTCGCGGGGCGGCCGGAGGTCGACGCCGAGCGCACCCGCAAGCGCGAGGAGCGAAAGGCGCAACGCGCGAAGCAGTCGAAGCGCCGCCGCAAGCACGGGAGGAGGCGTTAGATGAGCCACCCCCCTGACCCGCACGCGTGGATGCCGCCCGTGGCACTTCGCATCTCTTCGTCCTCGGTCGCTCGCGTGCCTTCAGCACGCGTCGCTCCCTGCGTCCTCGATCTGCTCGACCACGAGCGACTCCACGCGCACGTCCCAGGGAGGTGGATCATCTAGATGGCCGCACTCGTCTGGTTCACCACGGGGGTTGCGCTCTGGCACTTCACGGTCTTCCTCCCGGACCGCTGGTGGGCGGGGATCGTCGGCGCGTTCGTGGGCGCCGCCGTCGGCGCCGTCGTCACCGGCGCGATCGGCCAGATCCTGACCGGCGACTCGATCGGCCAGACCGGGATCGAGACGGTGCTGTTCGCGATCCCGGGGACGGCGATCGGGCTCGCGGTGGTCTACGCGATCGGCGTGCGCCGGGAACCCGAGCGGCTGGCCGAGCCGGCCTGAGAAGCAGTCACAGGCCGTTCACTTGCGACGCCCGAATTCGCGGATAGGGTCGGTGCGGAAAGACAATCACCACCGGGAGGTGAGCAATGTCGGAGGACAACATCGCTGTGGTCCGGCGGCTGTTCGACGAGGTCTGGGCGAAGGGGAACCTCGACGCGATTGACGAGCTCGCGACCGAGGGCTTCGTCGACCACGATGCGCTCACGGGCGACGGGGATCGCGAGGCAGCGAAGCGCAACGCCGCCGGGTACCGCGAGGCGTTTCCCGACCTGCAGGTCGAGATCGTCGACATCTTCGCGTCGGGCGACCGCGTCTGCACGCGCTGGCGCGCACAGGGCACGTTCGAGAACGAGCTGATGGGCTTCCAGCCCAATCACGAGCGCGGCGAGCCGGTCGAGGGCATCACGATCGATCGCTTCGAGGACGGCAGGATCGCCGAGAGCTGGAACCAGTTCGACTCGCTGCAGCTGATGCGTGACATCGGCGCGATGCCGGCGGAGAGCGGAGCCACGGCCGGGTAGCGCCTAGCGCCTGGTACGCCAGACGAAGATCCCGCAGAGGAGGGCGAGCCACCCCACCGCGAAAACGACCTGGCCGTTGTAGAGCGACCCGACGACGAGCAGGCCGAGAAACGCCAGGGCCGCGGCCCAGGGGCCGCTGATTGCTGCCATGGACGAAGCGCCGCCCTCGCCCTTCGGCGCGGTCATGGGGGCGCGATCGTCGGTCCACGCCCGGCCGTCCCAGTAGCGCCAGGATCCCGGGTCTTCCGGGTCGGGTCGCCAGCCGGCCGGCGGCTGGGGCTCGTCCGTCACGAGCCGACCATATCCGCGTCCCGCCGTTCCGTCCACCGCGCTTCCTAGCGTGGAAGCGTGCCGGCAAGCGCCCCGAGGTCGTTCACGGTCGAGCCGTTCGATTACGGCGAGGCCCGCGCGCTGATGGACGGGCTCGGCCTGGCCGAGCCCGTCGCGGTCACCCTGGTTCGCCGCGGGCACCGGACGGTCGCCGAGGCGCGCGCGTTCCTGGAGGCCGCCGACGACCACGATCCGTTCCTGTTCGGGTCGATGGCCGAAGTCTGCGAGCGGATCACGGCCGCGGTCGCCGCGGGGCGCCGGATCACCGTCCACGGCGACTACGACGTCGACGGCGTCTGCTCCACGGCGATCGCGGTCCGCGCCATTCGCGAGCTGGGTGGCGACTGCGACTGGTTGATTCCCGGTCGTCACGAGGACGGCTACGGGCTGACCGTGGCGACGGTCGAGCGGCTCGCGGAGCGCGGCACCTCGCTGCTGCTGACGACCGACTGCGGCATCGGGTCCGTCGAGGAGGTCGACGCGGCGCGCGCCGCCGGGATCGAGGTGATCGTCACCGATCACCACCAGCCCGGCGAGACCCTGCCCGAGTGCCCGATCCTGCACCCGGCGATCTCTGGCTATCCGTTCGCTGAACTGTGCGCGACAGGGGTCGCGTACAAGCTCGCGGTCGCGCTGCACGGGGCGCCGAGGGCCGAGCCCGAGCTCGACCTGGTCGCGCTGGCGACGGTCGCCGACCTGGTGCCGCTGCGGGGCGAGAATCGCGCCCTCGTCCGCCGCGGGCTGGCGGTCGCGCGCCGCGCTCGCCGGCCGGGGATCCGGGCGCTCCTGGCGAGCGCTTCGCTGGCGCCCGAGCGCCTCGACGAGGGCGACTTCGCCTTCCGGATCGGCCCGCGGATCAACGCCGCCGGCCGGCTCTACCGGGCGGACGCCGGGGTGGAGCTGATGCTGACGTCAGATCAGGCACGCGCCGACGAGATCGCGGCGGAGCTGGAGCGCGCCAACCACGAGCGCCGGGCGATCGAGCTCGAGGTCCTCGAGGCGGCCGAGGCGAGCCGCCGCCAGCTCCCCGGCGAGCTGGCGGACGCGCCGGGGCTGGTGCTCGCAGGCCAGGGGTGGCATGCCGGGGTGGTCGGGATCGTCGCCTCGCGCCTGGTCGAGCGCCACCACCGCCCCGTGGTCCTGATCTCGCTCGACGCCGACGGCTCGGGACGTGGCTCGGGCCGCAGCATCCCCGGCTTCGACCTGCTGGCCGGCCTGCGCGCCTGCGAGCGCCACCTGGGCCGCTACGGCGGCCATCGGGCGGCCGCCGGGCTCGAGATCGGCTCCGGCGAGGTGGACGCCTTCCGCTCGGCGTTCGTCGCCCACTGCGCCGAGGCGCTCGCCGACGCCCCGCCGGTGCGCACCGACGTGGTCGACGCGATCGTCGGCGGCGAGAGCCTCGGGCACGAGGTCGCCGAACAGCTCGCCCGCCTGGCGCCGTTCGGGAAGGGCAACCCCAGCGTGCGATGGCTCGTCCCGGCGGCGAAGGTCGCCGACGTACGCCCAATGGGCCAGGGTGATCGCCACGCCCGCTTCACGCTGACCAGCGGCCCCAGCCGTGCGCTCGGGGTCGCCTTCGGCGTCAACGGCTCGCTCGCGGCCGTCCGCGAGCCGGTTGACGTCGCGGTCAGCCTCGAGCTCAACGAGTGGAACGGAGCGGTCGAGCCTCGCGTCGTGCTCGATCAGATCTACCGCGTCGAAGACGCGTCCGATCAGCCGGACGCCGTGGGGGAGGAAGAGTTCTGGCGGCGCCACGAGTTCGAGCTCGCCCGCGACCTCGAGGGCGCGCCGCCTCCACCGCCGCCCGGCGAACGCCGCGAGCTGGTCGAACGCGGCCGCGGCTCGGCGGTCGCGACGATCGCCGCGCTCGCCTCGAGCGGTGAGACCGTGCTGGCCGTCTGCGCCGACGCCATGCGCCGGCGCGAGCTCGTCGAGCGCGCCGCCCGCCCGGCGCGCTTCGGCGGCGGTGAGCTGGCGATCGCCTCGCCCCGGCTCGCCGACGCGGCGATCGCCGCCGCCGAGACGCGCGTGATCACGGCCGGCGCGGGGGTCGTGCTCGCCGACTGGCCGGCCCTGGCGCGCGACCCCGCGCTCGCCACCCGCTGCCGGCACGTGGTCGTCGTCGATCCGGCGCCGTTCGCCTATCTCGATCGCTACGTCGAGGTGGGGCCCGGATACCTGCACCGCCTCGACGACCGGGCCGAGCTCGAGTTCGCGCTCCGCGTCCACGCTGACGAGTGGCCCTCGCGGAGCTCGCTCGCGGAGCTGTACCGGGCGCTCGGCGCGCGCGGCGAAGGGGGCCTCGATCCGGCGAGCGCCCAAGCCGTGCTCTGCGGCGAGGGGCGCGCCCATCCGCGCTCGCCCGAGATCACCGCCAGGGCGGCCCGCGTGCTCGCCGAGCTCGAGCTCCTGCACTGGGACGGCTCCGGCCCAAATCGAGCGCTCAGGGTCGTATCCTCGTCGGGGACGGATCTGGAGGGATCCGAGGCGTACGTCGCCTACCGCGACCGTTACGAGGAGGGTCGGCGATACCTGAGCGAGCGAAGACAGACGTAGCATCCGAGGACGGCGGTTCGGACTCGCTCGACCGCAGCGGCGCACATCCAGGTCGGCACCGAGGAGGCGCACGGGCCCGCCGCGCCCGTGAACGAGGTCACCAAGGACCTGACCGCCGCCGACCGCGCGCTGCTCGGGGACCTGTTCGCGGTCGTCGGTGAGCACACGGGCAACGGCGACCAGCCGATCGACCGCTCGACGATCGAGCGCGCCTTCGCCTTCGCCTGCGAGCGGCACGCCGACCAGCGCCGCAAGTCGGGCGAGGACTTCATCACCCACCCGGTCGAGGTCGCGAAGATCTGCGCCGGCCTGCGCCTCGATACCGAGACGCTGAGCGCGGCCCTGCTGCACGACACGGTGGAGGACACCTCCGCGAGCCTCGACGAGGTGCGCGAGAGCTTCGGCGAGGAGATCGTCGCGCTGGTCGACGGGGTCACGAAGCTGACCGAGATCACCTTCCAGAGCCGCGACGAGCATCAGGCCGAGAACTACCGCAAGATGATGGTCGCGATGGCCACGGACGTCCGGGTCATCCTGATCAAGCTCGCCGATCGCCTCCACAACATGCGCACGCTCGAGGCGCTCGCGAAGCAGAAGCAGATCGAGAAGGCTCGCGAGACGCTCGAGATCTACGCGCCGCTCGCGCACCGGCTCGGGATCCACGCGATCAAGTGGGAGCTCGAGGACCTCGCCTTCCAGCGCCTGCACCCGCGCAAGTACGACGAGATCAAGAAGCTCGTCGCGCAGCAGCGAAACGAGCGCGAGTCATACGTCTCCGACGCCGGCGAGTTCCTCGCCGGCGAGCTGCGCAAGGTCGGGATCGAGGCGCAGATCTCCGGCCGCGCCAAGCACTTCTACTCGATCTACTCGAAGATGACCAAGAAGGGCCGGGAGTTCAACGAGATCTACGACCTGACCGCGATGCGGGTGATCGTCGACTCGGTGAAGGACTGCTACGGCGCGATCGGGATCATCCACTCGATCTGGAAGCCGCTCCCCGGCCGCTTCAAGGACTTCATCGCGACCCCGAAGCTGAACCTCTACCAGGCGCTGCACACGACCGTGATCGGCCCCGAGGGCCGGCCGCTGGAGATCCAGATCCGCACCCCGGACATGCACGACGTCGCGGAGTACGGGATCGCCGCACACGTGATCTACAAGGAGGGCGGCAAGGGCGGCAAGGGCGGTGCCGACGCCGGGCGCGACAAGATGACCTGGCTCCGCCATCTGCTCGACACCGACCCCGACGCCGAGCCGACCGAGTTCCTGGAGGCGCTCAAGGTCGACCTGTTCGAGGACGAGGTGTTCGTCTTCACCCCGAAGGGCGAGGTCAAGAACCTCTCCGCCGGCTCGACCCCGCTCGACTTCGCCTACTCGGTGCACACCGACATCGGCCACCGATGCGTGGGCGCCAAGGTCAACGGCAAGATCGTGCCGCTGCACTACACGCTGAAGAGCGGCGACATCGTCGAGATCCTGACCTCGAAGCAGGACCGCGGCCCGTCGCGCGACTGGCTGGCACTGGTGCGGACGAGCCGCGCCCGCAACAAGATCCGCGCCTCGCTGAAGCGCGAGCGCCGCGAGGACGCCGAGCACCGCGGCCGCGAGGAGCTGCAGACCGCGATGAAGAAGAACGGGCTGCCGCCGCAGCGGCTCGCCGGCTCGCCGCTGCTCGCCGACGTGACACGCGAGATGGGGTTCCGCAAGGCCGACGACTTCTACATCGCCCTGGGCCAGGGGAAGATCTCGACCAAGACGGTCGTCAACAAGCTGATGCAGCGACTGAAGTCGGGCGACGCCGTCGCCGGCGACGAGACCGAGGCCCGGCTGGCCGGGGTTCTGGAGGGGCGCGACGAGCGCCAGCGCCGCACCCAGGAGGCCTCCAACTACGGGATCAAGGTCGAGGGCGTCGACGACGTGGTCGTCCGGCTCGCGAAGTGCTGCCGGCCGGTGCCGGGGGACGAGATCGTCGGCTACGTGTCGCTCGGTCGCGGGATCACGATCCACCGCGAGGACTGCCGCAACGTCGAGGCGCTGATGAAGGCGCCGGAGCGGTTCACCGACGTCTCCTGGGCCGGTGACAACCGGACCTCCTATCGGGTCGAGCTCCAGGTCGACGCCTGGGACCGGACCCGCCTGCTCGAGGACCTGTCCAGGACCTTCGCGGAGGCCGGGGTCAACATCCTCGAGGCCAACTGCTCCACCAAGCATCCGATGGTCCGCAACCGGTTCGTGGTGGAGGTCGGCGACTCGCAGCAGCTGAAGCAGCTCGTCAATCGCTTGCGCAGCCAGGAGGGCGTCTTCGACGCCTACCGGGTTACGCCCACGGATTGACGCGACCGGCGGTCAGCGTCGTCGTCCCGCTCTACGGCGACCGCGAGTACGCGCGGCGCTGCCGGGCGGCGGTCGAGCGGCTCGAGCTGCGCGACGGCGACGAGGTGATCGTCGTCGACAACACGCCGGAGTGCGTAGCGGTCGCCGCGCTCGACGGGGCCGCGACTGTGGTCGAAGCGCCCGAGCAGCGCTCCTCGTACTTCGCGCGCAACGCCGGCGCCGCGATCGCGAGCGCCGGGTGGCTGCTGTTCACCGACGCCGATTGCGTGCCGTGCCCCGACCTGCTCGACCGGTACTTCGCCGAGCCGATCTCAGACCGCTGTGGCGCCGTGGCGGGCGGCATCGTCGGCGTCGCCGACCAGGACTCGCTGCTGACGCGCTACGCGCGCGACCGCAACTTCCTCGACCAGGCGGAGGGTATGCACGGCAAGGGAGGCCTCGCGGCCGCGACCGGCAACCTGCTGATCCGGCGCACCACTTTCGACGAGCTCGGCGGCTTCGCGGAGGGGATCCGCTCGGCCGGTGACGTCGACTTCTGCTGGCGCATGCACGAGGCGGGATGGACGCTCGAGCAGCGGCCGGCCGCGCGGGTCGAGCACCACCACCGCGAGGACTTCGCCTCGTTCCTGGCGATGGTCGCCCGCTACGGGTCCGGCTCGGCGTGGCTCAACGAGCGCCATCCGGGCGTCGCCCCGCGCTGGCCGCTGTCCGTGTGGGAGCTGGGGCGTTCGGGGCTCGACGCGGTGCGCCACGCCGTCGCGGGCCGCGGCGACCAGTCGGTCTTCCGGTTGATCGACGCGCTCGGGCTGGTCGCCCACAACGTCGGCTACCGCCGCTCGAACGAGGTCTCTCGCCGGTGACGGGCGAACCGCTCGGCGAGCTCGACTTCGTCTACCTGCCGAGCGCCGACGTCGCCCGCGACCTCGACTTCTACACCGAGGTGCTCGGGGGCGAGGTCGTGTTCGCGATCGAGGCGTTCGGTGCCCGTGTGGCCGAGGTCAGGGTCGCCGAGGGCCCGCGCCTGCTGCTCGCCGACCATCTCGGAGCCGACGAGCAGCCGCTGCTCGTCCACCGGGTCGGCGACCTCGAGGTCAAGCTCGCCGAGCTGGAGGGCCGCGGGCTCGAGGTCGAGGTCCGGTTCGGGATCCCGCATGGCCCCGGCGCCGCCCTGCGCACGCCCGGCGGGCAGCGCATCGCGCTCTACGAGCTCACCCGCCCGGAGGCCGACGAGCGCCTCGGCGGCCGACGCGATTTCTAGGCCCCGACCGGTGAACGTCCCGGAGCCCCCCGTATAGCGACTACTCCTGGACGTTCGCCGCGATCGGCGCGTGCTCGGCCAGGAACTCACGCACGCGCGCGACCAGGCGCTCGGGTTGGTCCTCGGGGATGAACGTGCGGCTGTCCGGGATCAGCTCGAACTCGCCGCGGGGCAGCAGGCCGGCGAGTCGCTTGCCGTGATCGCGGGGGAAGATCTTGTCGTGCTCGGCCCAGAGCACGAGCGCGGGCTTGGTGAAGTGGGGCAGGCCCTCGGCCGCGTTGAACGTGTAGCGCGTGTCGACCGCGCGCAGCAGGCTTGCGAGGTCGCGGCGGACGCCGGGGTTGGTGCGGATGGGGTCGGTGAAGGAGCGCATGATCGCCGGCTCGATCGGAGCGCTCGTCACCCAGCCGTAGGCGGTCGGCAGGCGCTGAATGACCTTGAACCGCACCGTCGAGGCGACGACCCACATCAGCCCCGGCGAGCGGCCCGCGACCTCCAGGTACTTCTGCGGGGTGGGCGGGAACTTCTCGAACGCGTCGCAGGAGGTGAGCACGAGCCCACCGATCCGCTCCGCGTAGTGGCCGACCAGCCACTGGGCGATCGCGCCGCCGGTGTCGTTGGCGACGATCACGACGTCGTCGAGCTCGAGCGCGTCGAGCAGGTCGGCGACGATCTGGGCGAGGCCTGGGAGCGAGAGGTCGGCGCCTTCGAGCAGCGGATGAGAGTGGGCTCCAAGCGGGAGGTCGGGCGCGATGCAGCGATGCTCGTCCGCCAGGCCAGGGACGACGTTGCGCCACAGGTCGCCGTTGACGCCGACCCCGTGGACGAAGACGATCGGGCGGCCCTCGCCGCGCTCGCGATAGGCGATCGTTCCTGAAGGGACCTCGACGGTCCGTTGTTCCCCCAACGCCGTGCTGATCGACATCGGTCGCCGAGTTTTACCGGGCCGGCGCCGCGGCCGTCCTGCGGTAATAGGGTGAGCCGGGACCTCGTGGCCACGCTTCACATCGAGCATCCGATCACCGATCTGCAGACGTGGCTCGGCGCCTTCGCCCGGTTCGAGGACCGTCGCGCGCAGGCCGGCGTACGGGCGCAGCGCATCCGCCAACCCGTCGATGACGACAAGTACATCTACGTCGAGCTCGACTTCGACACGGTCGAACAGGCCGAGGCCTTCAAGGGCTTTCTCGAGTCGGCCGTGTGGGCCAACGCAGATGCCTCACCGGCCCTCGACGGGACACCGGTGGCGCGAGTCCTGACCGAGGTGCAGACCGGGGACTAGCCGGCCAGCGCCGCGACCGCGTCCCGTACCCTGGCCGCGGTCTCGGCCGCGTGCTCGTCGTGCTCGTACTTGGTCCGCGGCCAGAAGAACCCGCGCAGGCCATCCTTCTTCACCCGCGGCACGACGTGCGTGTGCAGGTGCGGGACCGACTGGCTCACGACGTTGTTGATCGCCACGAACGAGCCCTGCGCGCCCATCGCGTCGCGAATCGCGAGCGAGAGCAGCCGCGCGTTGCGGAAATAGGGCTCGACGAGCTCGTCCGGCAGGTCGCCGAGCGTCTCGATGTGCGTGCGCGGGACGAGCAGGCTGTGGCCGTGGAAGACCGGGCGGACGTCGAGAAAGGCGATCGAGACCTCGTCGGAGAACACGATCTCGGCCGGCGTCTCGCCGGCGACGATCGAGCAGAAGAGGCAGTCGGGGCGGCCTTCGGCAGACCCGGCGGCGGCGGAGGCGGAGCCGAGCACGTCGCCGGCCGCGGTCACGCGATGATTGTCAGGGCGCCCGGGTCGATCGCCAGGTCGAGCTCGGCGTGGGCGCCGATGTAGTCCCCGTCGACCTGGATCGGGAACGCCCGCGCCACGCCCTCGGCATCGGTGGAGAGGGAGGTCACGCGGCCTTCGGTGACGTCGTCGAAGTGGTCGATCTGGCGGTGGCGTGAGGCGCGCAGGCCCTCGGAGAGCACCCGGGCGATGATCGTCCCCATGTCGCGCTGGGCGGCGCGGCGCAGGACCGCGATCGAGAGCGTGCCGTCATCGATGTCGATCCCCTCGCACACGCGAACGGGCCGGGGCCCGAAGTAGGTGAACGGGTCGGAGTTCTGCGCCAGCACGGTGACCCCCTCGGCGGTCTCGTCGCCGACCTCGAGGCGCATCCGGACCGGGTTGCGCAGGTAGTCGCGGTAGAACGAGGTCAACGCGACCCAGGTGTAGAAATACGGCCCGGCGCGCGCCTTGAGCTTCGGCCGCTGGTCGACCCGCATCGCGGCCGAGGCGTCGAGGCCCGACCCGCAGCTGAACACGAAGCGCCGGCCGTTGGCGATCCCGAGGTCGATCCGCCGCGGCCGGAAGCTGTCGGCGAGCCCGAGCAGGTGCTCGGTGGCGTCCACGACGTCGTTGGGGATCCCGAGCGTGCGCGCGACGACGTTGGTCGAGCCGCCGGGCAGGACCGAAACCGGGACGTCGGTGCCGGCGAGCCCGTTTGCGATCTCGTTCAGCGTCCCGTCCCCGCCGAAGGCGACGACGAGGTCGTAGCCGCCGTCGATCGCCTCGCGGCCGATCTCGGTCGCATGGTTCTGGGCCTCGGTGGAGACCGCCTCGACCTCGTAGCGGCCCTGAAGCGCGTAGACCACCAGGTTCTTGAGCCGGTCGGAGACCGTGGTCGCGTACGGGTTGACGATGATCAGCATCCGCTTCTTGCGCGGCCTGGTGGGCTCACCGCCGCCGTTGGTCGACGTCGCGAGCCGGTCCGGGGTGGCGGTCGCTGCGCTCACGGCGTGATCGTAGGCGGGATCATGACCTCGCCGTCGGCCCCGGTCGCCTCGAAGCGGACCACCTCGCCGTCCTCGGCCTCCCGCACGAGCCCGGCCTCGATCAGCAGGTCGACGTGCCCGACGACCTCGGACAGTGTGAGGAAGGCCTGGGTGACGGCGATGTTCCCCCACATCTCCTGGGCGAGCTCGTAGGCGGTCCGGGGCCGCTCGGCGATCAGCTTGCGCATCCGCTCGGCCCGGCGGCGGTGCATCTCGAAGCGCTCGTCGATCAGGGCGACGTGATCGGTGATCGGCTCGCCGTGGCCGGGCAGCAGGATCCGCGCGGGCAGCTCGCGGGTCAGCGCCAGCGAGCGCAGGTAGGTGACCAGCGCCTGCGGGCGCGAGTCGGAGCCGTCGAGCGGCCGCGACAGCAGCGGGTTGGAGGAGATGTGGGCGATCAGGTGGTCGGCGCAGATCAGGATTCCGCGCTCTGCGTCCCAGAAGACGGTGTCGGAGGGGCTGTGGCCGGGACGGTGCTGGACCTCCAGCGAGCGGTCCCGAAGCTCGAGCAGCTCGCCGTCGGCGAGCGGCCTGGTGACCGTCGCCGCCGCGCCCCAGCCGCGGAAGCTCGCGGACACGCTGCGCAGCGCGCCGACGACGTCCTCGGCGATGCCGTAGCGACGCATGAGGCGACCGGCGAACTCGTCGTCGCGCTCGCTGTCATCGCCGTAGCGCTCGACGAACGGGACCACGACGTCGATCGCCGCGACCTCGGCGCCGGAGTGCGAGGCGATGATCTCGACCAGGCCGAGGTGGTCGATGTGCTGATGGGTGATCACGATCAGCTCGATGTCCTCGACCGCGTGCCCGGCCTCCTCGAGCTGGCGCTGGAGCTCGTCCAGTGACTTGCCCGAGTTGGGGCCGGTATCGACCAGGGTCAGCGGGTCGTCCTCGATCAGGTAGCAGTTGACCCTGCCGACCGCGAACGGGGTCGGGATCCGCAACCTGATGATCCCCGCGTCGCGCGCCTCGGCAAGCGCTTCCTCCGCATTCACGAGCGAATCAGGCCCAGGACCTCGTCGCGTTTCTGCTCCATGTCATCGCGCGAGACCAGCGATTCGAGGTTGAGGCGCAGCAGCGGCTCGGTGTTCGACGGCCGGACGTTGAAATGCCAGTCGGCGTAGTCGACCGAAACCCCGTCGAGCCAGCTGACCTCGCCGTCGGCGTACGCGTCGGCGATCTCCTTCATCTTCGCCTCCTGGTCGGCGACCTCGGAGTTGATCTCGCCGGAGATGAAGTAGCGGTCGCGGAACTGGCCGACGAGGTCCGACAGCGACCGGCCCTCGACCCCGAGCAGCTCGAGCACGAACAGCGCCGGCAGCGTGCCCGAGTCCGCGCACCAGAACTCGCGGAAGTAGTAGTGGCCGGAGACCTCGCCGCCGAACGCCGCGCCGTGCTCGCGCATCGCCTGCTTGAAGAAGGCGTGGCCGACGCGGTTGACGTGCGCTGTGCCGCCCATCGCGTCGACCGTGTCGGGGACGGCGCGGCTGGCCCGGACGTCGTAGACGATCGCCGCGCCCGGCTGCTTGGTGAGCACCAGCCGGGCGAGCAGCGCGGTGAGGAAGTCGCCGTCGACGAACTCGCCGCTGTCGTCGATGAAGAAGCAGCGGTCGGCGTCGCCGTCCCACGCGATCCCGAGGTCGGCGCCCTCGTCGAGCACCCGGTCGATGATGAACTGGCGATTCTCGGGCAGCAGCGGGTTGGGCTCGTGGTCCGGGAAGTCGCCGTCCGGGACCCAGTAGGTCTCGACGAGGTCGAGCCCGAGCCGCTCGAGCAGCGGCCCGACCATCGGGCCCGCCATCCCGTTGCCGCCGTCGACGACGACCCTCAGGGGCTTGACGTTCCCGGGCTCGATCGAGGCCAGCGCGTGGCGGTGGAACCCGTCGTAGACGTCAACGGCCTCGACGTCGCCGCCGCCGGGTGGCTCCGGCATCCCGCCGACCACGAGGTCGCGCACATCGCCGATCCCGGCGTCGCCGGAGAGCGCCAGGGCACCCTCGCGGACGAGCTTGACGCCCGTATAGGCCTTCGGGTTGTGGGAGGCGGTGACCATCGCGCCACCGTCGAGCTCGCGCGAGCCGACGAGGAAATAGAGCATCTCGGTGCCGACCATGCCAGCGTCCAGGACGCTCGCGCCCTCGGCGACGATCCCGTCGCGCAGCCGGCCGGCCATCTCGGGGGCCTCCAGGCGCATGTCGCGCCCGAGCCCGACTCTCAGCTCGGCCGCCGGCTTGCCGCGCAGGTCGGCGAGCACCCGCGTGAACGCGCGCCCGACCAGGTAGCTGACCTCACCGTCCATCTCCGAGCCGTAGAGGCCGCGGATGTCGTAGGCCTTGAAGATCTCGGGCTTGACGTCAGTCAAAGGTCCCGCGCAGGGTTGCGTAGCTGTCCTCGAGCGACTGCGGCATCACGCGCGTGTCGCCGAGCACCGGCATGAAGTTGGTGTCGCCGCCCCAGCGGGGGACGACGTGCATGTGGATGTGGTGCTCGACCCCGGCGCCGGCGACGCGGCCCTGGTTGAAGCCGACGTTGTAACCGTGCGGCGCGTACTTGTCCTCGAGCACTCGGATCGCGCGCTGGGACAGCGCCATCATCTCGGCGACCGTCTCGGAGTCGAGGTCGGCGAGTGAGGCGAGGTGATCGTATGGGGCGATCATCAGGTGGCCGTTGGTGTACGGGAACAGGTTGAGGATCACGAAGCACCGTTCGCCGCGGTGGACGATCAGGTTCGTCTCGTCATCGTCCTCGCCCGGCTTGGCGCAGAAGATGCACTCGAGCTCGGAGTCCTTGGACGCGTCCTTCACGTAGGCGAGGCGCCAGGGCGCCCAGATCCGCTGGTTGGCCACACGGCGGGATCCTAGGGAGGATTCAGAGCCAGCCGCGGCGGCGGAAGTAGGCGAGCATCGCGACCAGCAGCGCGACCATCGCTCCGACGACGATCCAGAAGGCCCTGTGGTCGCCCTCGCCCGGGACGCCGACGTTCATCCCCCAGATGCTGGCGAGCAGCGTCAGCGGCAGGACGATGACGCTGATCGAGGTGAGCACACGGAGGATGTCGTTGACGCGGTGGGAGATGTAGGACTCGTTCGTCTCCTCGAGCGCCTCGACCACCTCCTTGTAGTTCTCGAGCATGTCCCAGATCCGCTCGTGCGAGTCGCCGACGTCGTCGAAGTACAGCTCCAGCTCGCCGCCCTCGGGGGCGAGGAACGGTTGCTCGAGCTTCTCGAGGTCGCGGAGCACGGTCCGCTGCGGGCGGATCACCTTGCGGAAGTTGATGATCTCCTGCTTGGCGTTGGAGATGTCACGCACGATGTCCTCCGAGCGACCCTCGAAGATCTCGTCCTCCAGCGCGTCGAGCTTGTTGCCGATCTTGCGCAGCATCGGGAAGCAGTAGTCGAAGCTGTCGTCGATGATCCGGTAGAGCAGGTAGCCCGAGCCGCGCGAGAACAGCTGCTCGCGCAGCTCCTCCTTCTGGCGGCAGCGCTCGAACAGGTACTCGACCGGCTGGAGCGGCTGGTTCGGGATCGTGACCAGGAAGTCGCGGCCGACGAAGATGTCGAGCTCGCCGGCGTTGAGGCGGCCGACCTGGCGGTCGAAGACCGGGAAGTGCAGGACGATGAACAGGTACCCGGGGTACTCGTCGATCTTCGGGCGCTGGTTGCGCGAGAGGACGTCCTCGAAGTCGAGGGCGTGGAAGTCGAACTGCTCCTCGAGCCACGCGCACTCGATCGGCGTCGGGCGCTCGATGTTGACCCAGCGCAGGCCGGAGCCCTGAACGGTCTCGACCTTGGGCTGGCGCTCTAGCGGCTCAGACGGCGCAGCGAGATCGACGCCGCGCTGGCGGCGCAGCCTGGGCTTCGGAAGGCTCGGCATCGTTGCTCGTCTCGCTGGTGGACTCGTTCATGGCTTCATTCGACAGGGTACGCCAGAGGCCTGGCGATCGCCGCAAGGGTGCTTGCTATAGTCGCGCTCACATACCCACTGCATCCAGAGGGGTGGAGGGACTGGCCCGATGAAGCCCCGGCAACCACCGAAGGTCTGACGACCGGAGGAAGGTGCCAATTCCAGCAGGCAACGAGCCTGGGAGATGTGAGTGGAAGTCCGATTCCGGACCTCTGCTCGCACAAAGCAGAGGTTTTTTCGTTAGGCACAAGGAATCGGAAGGAGTTTCATCAATGGCACCCAGCACGCTGACCTGTAAGGAGTGCGGCACCACCTACCCGCTCGAGGCGCTCTACGTGTGCGAGCGCTGCTTCGGACCGCTCGAGGTCGCCTACGACCGGACCGGATTCGACGCCGCGGAGGCGAAGCGCAAGATCCAGGCCGGACCCTCGAGCATCTGGCGCTACGCCGACTTCCTGCCGCTCGGCGAGCGTCCCGCCGACACGCTGCAGCCCGGCCTCACCCCGCTGCTGCGCGCCGACCGGCTCGCCGAGCGCCTTGGCCTCGGCGAGGTGTGGATCAAGAACGACGCGGCCAATCCGACCCATTCGTTCAAGGATCGCGTGGTGGCCGTCGCGCTCGCGAAGGCGAGGGAGCTCGGCTTCGAGACCGTCGCCTGCGCCTCGACGGGCAACCTCGCGAACGCGGTCGCCGCGCACGCGGCCGCGGCGGGGCTCGAGTCGTACGTCTTCGTGCCCGCGGACCTCGAGGAGCAGAAGCTGCTTGCCACCGGGGTCTACGGCACCCGGCTGGTCGGCGTCAAAGGCAGCTACGACGACGTCAACCGCCTCTGCACCCAGCTGTGCGAGGAGCGGCCCTGGGCGTTCGTGAACGTCAACCTGCGACCGTTCTACGCCGAGGGGTCGAAGACCATCGCCTACGAGACGGTCGAGCAGCTCGGCTGGGAGCTGCCGGACCGGATCGTCTGCCCGATCGCTTCCGGCTCGCTGTTCACCAAGATCGCACGCGGCTTCGGCGAGTGGATCGAGCTCGGCCTGATCGACGGCGAGCTGCCGACCTTCAACGGCGCGCAGGCCGACGGCTGCAACCCGGTCGCCGAGGCGTTCGCCGGCGGCAAGGAGGTATGCAGGCCCCAGCGCCCCGACACGATCGCGAAGAGCCTCGCGATCGGCGACCCCGCCGACGGCGTCTACGCCCTCGAGCTCGCCCGTGCCACCGGCGGCTCGGTCGAGTCGGTGTCGGACGAAGAGATCCGCGCCGGGATCCGGCTGCTCGCCGAGACGACCGGCGTGTTCACCGAGACCGCCGGCGGCGTTACCACCGCGGTCCTGGCGAAGCTGGCCGAGGCCGGAGCGATCTCCGATGGCGAGCGGGTCGTCGTCGTGATCACCGGCGAGGGGCTGAAGACGCTCGACGCGGTGCGCGACGGGTTCGAGATCACCGAGATCGAGCCGACGCTGGAATCGTTTGAGTCGGGGGTCGAGCCCGCCGTGACGGCGAGCGCGGCCTAGTCCCGGCGAGCCTCGGTAGATTTCCGCTCCGATGGCGGTCACGGTCAAGATCCCTGCCCAGCTGCGCGTCGCCACCGACGGCGAGGAGGAGCTCGAGGTCGAGGGGGCGACGGTCGGCGAGGCGCTCGACGCTGTCTTCGAGGCGCACTCGGACCTGCGCGAGCGGATCACGGAGGACGGAACGCTGCGCCGGTTCGTCAACGTCTACGTCTCAGGCGAGGACATCCGCTTCCAGGAGGGCCTGGACACCGAGCTCTCCGACGGCGACGAGGTGACGATCCTCCCAGCCGTCGCCGGCGGTGCCGGGTAGCGGCACCGCCGACGTCCCGGTCGCGATCCTTTGCGGCGGGCGCGGCACCCGCCTCCAGGAGCAGACGCACGCCATCCCGAAGGCGCTGGTCGAGATCGGCGGCAAGCCGATCCTGTGGCACGTGATCCGGATCTACGCCGCCCAGGGCTACCGGCGCTTCCTGCTGCTGACCGGCTACCTCGGCGAGCAGGTCGAGTCGTTTGCCGCCGACAGCGCCCTGTGGCCGGTCGGCGTCGAGATCGAGTGCGTGGACACCGGCCAAGAGACCAACACCGGGGGGCGCGTCGCGCGCGCCGCGGAGCGGCTCGCCGGCGGGCGTTTCTGCCTGACCTACTCCGACGGCGTCGCGGACATCGATCTCGCCGCCCAGGCCCAGCTGCACGAGCGGGTCGGCGCGGTGGCGACGATGACCGTCGTTCGGCCCTACAGCCAGTGGGGAATCGCGCTGATCGACGAGGAGGCGCGGATCACCGGATTTCGCGAGAAGCCGAGGCTCGACTACTGGATCAACGGTGGCTTCTTCGTCTGCGAGCCCGAGTTCCTCGACGCGGTCGGCGCCGACAGCGTGCTGGAGCGCGAGCCGCTCGAGCGCGTCGCGGCCGAGGGGCGCCTGGGGGCCTACCGCCACGACGGGTTCTGGGACTGCATGGACACCTACAAGGACGCGGTGACGCTCAACGACCTGTGGGCTGCGGGCGAGGCGCCGTGGGCCGTGTGGGAGCGCGAGGGCGCGAGCGCATAGTGGGGGCGTCGCTGGTCACGGGAGGGCGGGGCTTCGTCGGCGGCTGGCTGGCGAAGGCGCTGCTCGAGCGCGGCGAGACCGTCGTCTCGTTCGATCGCCGGCGGCTCGACGAGCGGCCCTCGGCGATCGGCATGCTCGGGATCGAGGACGAGCTGATCCAGGTCGAGGGCGAGCTCACCGACGCCGAGCGGGTTGCGGGCGTGCTCGACGAGCACCGGATCGACACCGTCTTCCACCTCGCCGCCGAGACGATCGTCGGCACCGTGCAGGCGTCGCCGACCCAGGGGTTCGAGTCGAACGTGCGCGGGACGTGGACGGTGCTGCAGGCCTGCCGCGAGCGCGAGGTCGGGCGGGTCGTGTTCGCCTCATCGGACAAGGCCTACGGCGCCCACGACGAGCTGCCGTATCGCGAGGACTTCCCTCTGCGGCCGACCGCGCCCTATGAGGCTTCGAAGGCGGCCGCGGACCTGATCGCGCGCAGCTACTGGCACTCGTACGGGCTGCCGATCGCGGTGACGCGGTTCGCGAACATCTACGGCGGGGGAGACCTCAACTTCTCGCGCCTGATTCCGGAGGCCGTCAGCGCCGCGCTCCAGGGAAGGGCGCCGGTACTGCGCTCCGACGGTTCACCTGAACGCGACTTTCTGTATGTGGAAGACGCTGCTTCGGCCTACCTCGCGATCGCCGACGGGCTCGACCGCGACGACGTGCGCGGCGAGGCGTTCAACGCCGGCGGCGGGCGCGCCCACCGGGTCGGCGACGTGGTCGCGATGATCGCCGAGCTCGCCGGGACCGGGGTCGAGCCCGACGTTCGCGGCGAGGGGAACCCGGAGGGGGAGATCGATCGCCAGTACGTCGATCCGGCGAAGCTGCGCGAGACGCTCGGCTGGGAACCGTCGGTCGGCCTGGAGGAGGGGCTGCGGCGGACGATCGACTGGTACCGCGCGCACCCCGAATCGCTGGCGCCCGCCGACGCGAGCGGATAGGTTGCGCCTCATGAAGATCAGAGCGCTTGGGGGAATGACCGTGATGCTGGTTGTCCTGGTGCTGGCCGCCTGCGGCGATGACGAGACGACCGTGACCACCACGGTCGCGGAGTCCGGAGGCGAGGCAACCGAGGAGGCCGCCACCGGCACCGATGAGGCCGCCGGCGAGGAGATCGCGCCGCCTCCCGACGCCAAGGCCAAGCAGGACATCGAGGAGATCCAGCAGGGGATCGAGGAGGCCCAGCAGGAGGCCGGCGGGGACACGGCGGTCCCCGGCTCGGGAGACGTGCCGGCGCTGTCGTTCCAGCAGGCCTCATCGGGCCTGGAGAACGCGCGGTATTGCTCGCGCTACGTGATCGCCGGCCCGAACACCTCCTGTACGTTCGCGCTCAACGTCGCGTACCAGTACTTCAGGCTCGGCAGGGCGCGCCGGTTCACGGCATACAGTCCGGCCACCGGCCTGTACTACAAGGTCCGCTGCAAGTACGTCCACCCGACCCTCTGCCGCGCCGGTAACGGCGCGGTGATCGCGATCGCCTGACGCGGAACCGGCTCGCGGGCCGGTCGGACCGAGGTAGATTTGCGTGGTGATGGGGCGTGGGGGCCTTCGGCTGCGTGGCGCGATCGTGCTCGGGTGGTGCGTGGCGTTTCTGGTTGGCGCGCCCGCCAGCGCCAAGGAGTGGCTCGCCGGGGACCTGCACGTGCACACGTGCTACTCACACGATGCCTACTGTCCGCCCGACGACGACAACACCGGTCCTGACGAGTTCTATACGGCCGGGCTGACCGTGGAGCAGCGGTTCGCCGAGGCGGCGGCTCGCGGCCTGGACTTCCTCGCGATCACCGACCACAACGACGTCCGCTCGCAGGCCGACCCGGGCTTCGGGGCCCACGGCGTGACCGGGATCCCGGCGTATGAGAACTCGCTTCACGGGCATGCGCAGATGCTGGGTGCAACGCGGATCTACGACAACGGGGATGCGAGCGCCGAGGCGGTCAACCGGCTGGCCGACGAGCTGCGCGCGGACGGCGGCGTGTTCCAGATGAACCATCCCTTCTACGACGCGCCTGCCTCCTTGACCGATTGCAACGACGAGTTCGACTGGAAGTACGGGCTCGCCGTCGTGCCCGATGTAGTGGAGGCCTGGAACGCGGCGTCGGCTTCACTGCCTGGACTGAGTGCGTACTGGGAGCGGTGCTGGCTCGATCGCGGCGTGCGCGTTGGGGCCACCGGCGGCTCCGACTCGCATTGGGCCTCAACCAGCGCGGTTCAGGGCACCGGCAACCCGACGACCTGGGTGCTCGCCGACAGCGCGACGCCCGAGGGAGTTCTTGACGCGATCCGAGCGGGCCGGACCACGATCAGCCGGCTGCCGCCGGGGCAGGGGGGAGGGCGTCTGCTGCTCGAGGCCGACGCGAACGGCGACGGGCGCTTCGAGCGCGGGATCGGCGACAAGGTCCGGGCCGGCGCGGCCCTACGCGCGCGCTCGACGGGCGCGGCGAGTGGATTTCTGCGTGTCCGCGCGAACGGACGGACGCTGCTCGAAGACGTCTTCCTTTCAGCCGGCGGGACGGTTCCGGTGCCCTCGGTTGGCGCGCGCGGGTGGGTGCGCGCGGAGCTGCGCTTCACCCCTGCTCAGATTCAGGAGACGTTGCGATGCGACGCGATCCCGGAGTACCCGCTGCCGTGCCCGTCGGACCAGGCGCTGGCGGCGATGACCTCGCCGATCTGGCTGACCGCGCCGAAGAAGCGCGGCCCGCGGCCTTGAGGACGCGCCCGGCAGGATTCGAACCTGCGACTTCTGCCTCCGGAGGGCAGCGCTCTATCCACTGAGCTACGGGCGCAGGCGACGCAGTTTACGGTTCGCCCAATGGACATGGACGTGGTCTTCCTCGGTACCGGGGGGTCGGTGCCGACCGCGCGGCGGTCGACGGCGTGCCTGCTGACGCGGATCGGCGGCGAGCGGCTGCTGTTCGACTGCGGCGAGGGCTCGCAGCGCCAGATGCAGCGCTCGACCGGGCTCGTCCAGGTCGACGACATCTACGTCACCCACCTCCACGCCGACCACTACCTCGGGATCCCCGGCCTGCTCAAGACCTACGCCCTCAACGGCCGCGAGCGTGCCCTGCGGGTGATCGGGCCACCGGGCCTGTTCGAGCTCTTCAAGGCGCTGCGGCGGATCTTCGGCCGGCTCGGCTACGAGGTCGAGCTGATCGAGCTCGAGCCGGGCGAGGCCGTGCGCCACGACGGCTACGAGGTGCGCTCGTTCGAGGTCGAGCACCGGATGCGCGCGTACGGCTACGCGCTGGTGGAGGACGCGCGCCCCGGGCGCTTCGACCCCGACGCCGCGCAGCGGCTCGGCGTCGCGCCGGGGCCCGACTTCAAGCGGCTGCAGGACGGCCGGCCGGTCGCGGGCAGCGGCGGCACTGTCGATCCCGCCCAGGTGATGGGGGAGGAGCGCGCCGGGCGCAAGGTCGTCGTCAGCGGCGACACCGCGCCGTGTGAGATGACCCGCGTCGCCGCGCACCACGCGCAGCTGCTCGTTCACGATGCGAGCTTCGCCGACGAGGAGGTCGAGCGAGCGGCTGAGACGGGCCACTCGACCGCCCGCCAGGCCGCCGGGCTCGCGGCAGAGGCGGGCGTGGAGCTGCTGGGACTCGTCCACATCTCCTCGCGCTACGACGTGCGCGCGGTGCTCGCCGAGGCCCGCGAGGCGTACCCGGACGCGATCGCGCCCCGCGACTTCGATCTCGTGGAGATCCCGTTCCCCGAGCGCGGGAAGCCACGCCTGATCGAAAACGGCGCGCGCGAGCGGCCCGAGGCAGTGCCGGTGGAGGCGGCCGCCCCGGAATGACCCTCGACGAGGCCCTCGCCCGCCACCTGCACGTCGAGTCGCTGCGCCACCGCGACCTGCACCCCGAGCACGAGCCGCACGTCCTCTTCCAGGCCTCGACGATCGGCGCCCTGCTCGAGGGCGCCTTCGACGGCGACGTCACCTTCGACGAGCTCGCCGGGCACGGCGACCTCGGTCTCGGGACGCTGAACGGCCTCGACGGCGAGATGATCGCGATCGACGGCCGCTTCTACCGGGCGGACGTGGACGGCACGGTCGAGGAGGTCCCCGGCACCGAGCGGACGCCGTTCGCGGCGATGGCGTGGTTCGAGCCATCGATCGAGCGCGCGATCGACGGCCCGCTGGACTACGCCGACCTGCTCGCCGCGCTCGATTCGATCGCCGCCGACCCCGAGGCGAGCTGCGCCCTGCGCATCGACGGCGAGTTCGAGCACATCCGGGCCCGCTCGGTGCCGCGCCAGCACCCGCCCTACCGGCCGCTGTCCGAGGTGGTCGCCGAACAGCACGTGTTCGAGCTCCGCGACGTCGAGGGCAGCATGGTCGGCTTTCGCTTCCCCGACTACGCCCGCGGCCTCGAGGCCGAGGGCTATCACCTGCACTTCATCGACGCCGAGCGCGAGCGCGGAGGCCACGTGTTCGATGCCCGACCGCGCTCGGTGACAGCCCGGATCGACCTCTCGGGTGAGCTCCACGTCGAGCTGCCGCCCGGGGTCGAGCTCGACTCCGCCGCGCTCGACGACGCGACCGCGAGCGCGCTCGAGCGGGTCGAGCAAGACGGCTGAGCCTGCGCTCAGCCCAGCGGCGCCACGAGGTCCGCGATCGCGTAGGCGACCGCCTCGGGCTGATCCTCCTGCAGGAAGTGCTTCGCGGGCAAGAGCACCGGCTCGGTCACGCCGAGCGCGCGCTGGACGCCTGCCATCTCTTGCGGGCCGAGCGCCGGGTCGCGCTCGCCCCAGACCATCCGCGCGGGATATGGATGCCCGGCGAGGCCGTCGACCAGGAACCGCTCCTTTTCCTCGGTGAGCTCGAAGCCGCGCATGATCCGCAGGAAGGCGCGCCCGCCGTCGACCCGCATCAGCAGCTCGCGGTACGCGTAGATCTCGGCGGTCGACATCGCCGAGCGGTCGGCGAGGCCCTGGAGCCGGAAAAGGGCGGCGAACACCGGCTTCGGCGTCGCCCGCAGCCAGACCTCACCGACCCCCGGGATCGCGAACGGCCGCATCGTCCACGGCCGGCGAAACGTGGCGGGCGTGAGCATCGTGTTGAGCGCGGTCAGCGAGAGCACGCGATCCGGGTTGCCCACCGCCCACTCGCAGCCGATCGGCCCGGCGATGTCGTGGACGACGAGGTGGACGCGGTCGAGGCCGAGCGCGTCGATCGCCTCGCCGAGCCAGCGCGCCAGGCCCGACCACGAGTAGTCGAATCGCTCCGGTCGGTCCGCGAGCCCGAGGCCCGGGAAGTCGAACGCGATCGCCCGGGTGCCCTGGTCGGCGAGCCTCGGGATCACCTTGCGGTACAGAAACGAGCTCGACGGGACCCCGTGCAGGAGGACGACGTCGGGCCCCTCGCCGTGCTCGCGGACGAAGCTGCGCACGCCGCCCGCCTCGAACCGGCGCCCGGCGGCGCTGTGGATCTCGAGGAGCTGGGCGACGTCGGCGCGCACTGCAGGATCATTAGCACCGGAACTTGCGGGAACAGTCCACCAGCGCTCGCGAGCCGCGCCGAAACGGCTGCTAGGCTCGTCGCGTCGGTTCCTTTAACCCGGTCCAGAGAGGCCAGGAAGGGGCGCGCAAGTGCAAGACCAGCCCGAACGGGTTGTCCTCGATCGCGAAGACCTGCGCCGCACGCTCGTGCGGGTCGCGCACGAGATCGTCGAGAAGAATCCCGCCTCCGAGGCGGTGGCGCTGGTTGGCATCCACACGCGGGGAGCGGTCATCGCCCGGCGCCTGCACGCCCTGGTCGGGGAGCTGACCGGGTCCGAGGTGCCGCTCGGCGACCTCGACATCTCTTTCTACCGCGACGACCTCAACGGCCGCGAGCCGAGCGCCCAGCCGGTCGTCCACAGCTCCCACCTCGACTTCGACCTCGACGGGCGCACGGTCGTCCTCGTCGATGACGTCCTGTTCACCGGGCGCACGGTGCGTGCGGCGATCGACGCCCTGTTCGACTACGGGCGCCCGGAACGCGTCCAGCTCGCCGTGCTCGCCGACCGCGGCCACCGCGAGCTGCCGATCCGCCCCGACTACGTCGGCAAGAACCTGCCGACCGCCCGCGACGAGCGCGTCTACGTGCGCCTCGAGGAGATCGACGAGCTCGACGAGGTCTCGATCGAGCGCCAGCCGAGCGCGGCGCCGAGCGGGGTGGAGCGATGAGGCACCTGCTCTCGATCGAAGACCTCGACCGCGCCGACGTCGACCGGATCATGGCGCGGGCGGCGAGCTTTGCCGAGGTCGGCCGCCGCGACATCAAGAAGGTGCCGACCCTGCGCGGGCGCACCGTCGTCAGCCTCTTCTACGAGTCCAGCACGCGGACCAGCTCGTCCTTCGAGCTCGCCGCGAAGCGGCTGTCGGCCGACGTGGTCTCGGTCAAGTCGAGCGGCTCCTCCGTCGACAAGGGCGAGTCGCTCAAGGACACGATCGCGACCCTGTCGGCGTACTCGCCGGAGGTGATCGTGATCCGCCACCCGCACGCCGGGGCGGCGAAGCTGATCACCGATTGGACCGACGCGGCGGTCGTCAACGCCGGCGACGGCAAGCACGAGCACCCGACCCAGGCGCTGCTCGACGCATACACGCTCCTGCAGCGCTTCGATTCCCTGGAGCGCAAGCGCATCTGGATCGTCGGCGACGTCCTGCACAGCCGCGTCGCCCGCTCCTGCGCGCTCTGCTTCCGCAAGCTCGGCGCCGAGGTCACCGTCTGCGGGCCCCCGACCCTGATCCCGCGCGGGATCGAGGCGGCGCTCGGAGTTCAGGTCGCCTACACGCTGGACGGGCTCGGCGAGGCGGACGTCGTCTACGCCCTCCGGATGCAGCGCGAGCGGATGACCGACACCTTCGTCCCGTCGATCCGCGAGTACGCCGCCAACTGGCAGATCGACTCGCGCCGGCTCGGCCCGCGCCAGCTGCTCATGCACCCGGGGCCAGTGAACCGCGGCGTCGAGCTGTCGCCCGAGGTGATCGACGGGCCCGCGTCGCTGATCACCGCCCAGGTCGAGAGCGGCCTGGTGGTCAGGATGGCGGTCCTCTACGAGCTGCTCGCGGGCGGCGAGCCGCGCGACGCCGGGACCCCGGACGCCGAGCTGCCGACGCCGACGCCGATCGGGGAGCCGGCGTAATGCCCACCCGCCCGGTCTCGGCGCTCGACTGGCGCGGCAGCGACGGCGACCCGGCCGGGGCGCTGGTGATCCGCGGGGCACGGGTCGTCGACCCGCGCGAGGACATCGACGCGACCCGCGACGTGATCGTCCGCGACGGCACGATCGCCGCGATCGAGGAGACCGGCCGCGCGGAGGCGGCCGATGCCGAGCTGATCGAAGCCGAGGGGCTCGCGCTGTTCCCGGCCTTCTTCGACCCCCATGTGCACCTGCGCACCCCAGGCCAGGAGGAGAAGGAGGACATCGAGACCGGCTCGCGGGCGGCGGCCGCGGGCGGCTTCTGCGGGATCGTCGCGATGGCGAACACCGACCCGCCCGTGGACACGGCCGCCGACGTCACCGCCCTGCGCGAGCAGGCGCGCGAGCGGGCCGCCGTGCCGACCGGGTTCGTCGCCACCGTGACCAAGGGGATGCTCGGCGAGGAGCTCAGCGAGCACGCCGACCTCGCGGCGGCCGGCGCCGTCGGCCTCTCCGACGACGGGTTGCCGATCCGGAGCGCGCGGGTGATGCGCCGGGCGCTTCAGTACCAGCGGCTCGTCGACCTGCCGCTCGCGCTCCACGAGGAGGACCCCGAGCTCTCGGCCGCCGGCTCGATGCACGAGGGCGAGGTTTCGGCGGCGCTGGGCATCGCCGGCATCCCCTCGGTGTCGGAGTCGACGATGATCGCCCGCGACTGCGCCCTGGCGGGCTTCGAGGCGGGCCGGATCCACGTCCAGCACCTCTCGGCGGCCGAGTCGGTCGTTGCGATCGAGGCGGCCAAGGCCGCCGGGGTGGAGGTGACCTGCGAGGCGACCCCGCACCATCTGACGCTCACCGACGAGGAGGTGCGCAGCGTCGACTCGCGGTTCAAGATGAACCCGCCGCTGCGCGCCGAGGCCGACCGCCACGCGTTGATCGAGGGCGTCCGCTCCGGGGTGATCGACTGCATCGCCACCGACCACGCCCCGCACACCTCGAACGAGAAGGAGGTCCCCTTCGAGCAGGCGGCGATGGGCGTGACCGGCCTCGAGACCGCGTTTGCCGCCGTCTACACCGAGCTGGTCGTGCCCGGCGTGCTCGACCTGGCGACGGTGGTCGCGCGGCTCGGCGGCGGTGCGGAGCCGTTCGGGCTCGAGACCCCGCGGATCGCCGTCGGGGCGGAGGCGAACCTGACCCTCTGCGACCTCGACGCCGAGTGGGAGGCCGGGGCGGAGGGCTGGGAGAGCCGCTCCGACAACTCCTGCTTCGCCGGCCGCCGGCTGCGCGGGCGGGTGTTGATCACGGTGGCGGCGGGCCGGGTCGCCTACCGGCAGCGGACCTTCGCACTGGGGGTTGCGTGAAGCTCGACCCCGAACGGGCCGTCCTGGTCGTGATCGACGTCCAGGAGGCGTTTCGCAAGGCGATGCCGAGCTTCGACGAGGTCGCCTCGGCGAGCGCGACGCTGGTCCAGGGCGCGGACGCGATCGGAATCCCGGTCCTGGTCACCGAGCAGTACCCGAGCGGCCTCGGCGCCACCGTTCCCGAGGTCGCCGAGCACTTTCCCGAAGGCACCAAGCCACTGACCAAGGTCCGCTTCTCGGCCGCCGAGGCCGAGGGCTTCGAGCTCGGCGAGCGCGACCAGGCGCTGGTCTGCGGGATCGAGGCGCACGTCTGCGTCAACCAGACGGTGCTCGACCTGATCGACGAGGACGTCGAGGTCCACGTCGCCGCCGACGCGGTCAGCTCGCGCACCGAGGCGAACCGCGAGCTGGGACTGGCCAAGATGGAGCGGTCGGGCGCGGTCCTGACCAGCGTCGAGATGGCCCTGTTCGAGCTTCTCGGCGGCTCGGACGCCGAGGCGTTCAAGAAGGTGCAGGCGCTCGTCAAATGAGTGAGAAGCGCGAGGGATACGTGCTGCTCGAGGACGGCACCGTGTTCGAGGGTGAGCTGTGCGGCACCGGCGAGGTGACGGGTGAGGTCGTCTTCAACACCGCAATCACCGGCTACCAGGAGGCGGTCACCGACCCCAGCTACGCGGGCCAGATCATCACGTTCACCTACCCGATGATCGGCAACTACGGGGTTGGAGCTCCGGCGATGGAGTCGGACCGCGCCCACGCGCGCGGGGTGATCATGCGCGAGGCGCGAAACGGCGAGGACGCCGCCGACGCCGAGGGCGGCTGGCTCGACTGGCTTGCCGACTGCGGCGTCCCGGCGATCACCGGTGTCGATACGCGCACGCTGGTCCGCCACATTCGCGACCTGGGCGCGATGCGCGGCGGGATCTTCCCCGGCGAGGTTTCGCAGGGCGAGGCGCGGGAGCGGGTCGATGCCGAGCCCTCGATGACCGGAGCGGACTTCGCCCGGACCGTCACTCCGAACGAGGCGATCGAACTCGACGGCGACGGCCCGCACATCGTCGCCCTCGACACCGGGATCAAGCTGAGCATCATTCGGCAATTCCGCGAGCGGAATTGCCGGTTGACCCTCCTTCCGTGCGACGCCAGCGCCCAGGCGCTGCTCGCCGCCGACCCGGACCTGGTCTTCCTCGCCAACGGCCCGGGCGACCCCGCCGCGCTGGACTACGTCGTGGACACCGTGCGCGAGGTCGTCGGTAAGAAGCCGGTGGTCGGGATCTGCCTCGGTCACCAGCTGCTCTGCCGAGCGGTCGGCCTCGACACGTTCAAGCTCCGCTTCGGCCACCGCGGCGCCAACCACCCGGTCAAGGACCTCGAGACCGGGAAGATCGACATCACCTCACAGAACCACGGGTTCGCCGTCCGCCCGCCGGACGGGGGAGAGACGATCGACGCCGACGAGCCGGTGCGCTGGGAGACCGACTTCGGCACCGCCGAGCTCACCCACCTCAACCTCTACGACCGCACGGTGGAGGGGCTGGCGCTGCGCGACGTCCCAGGCTGCACGGTCCAGTACCACCCCGAGGCGGGTCCGGGGCCGCACGACGCCCGCTATCTGTTCGACCGCTTCCTCGCCCTCGCCGGGACCCATGCCTAGGCGCGACGACATCCAGAAGATCATGCTGATCGGCTCGGGGCCGATCGTGATCGGGCAGGCGGCCGAGTTCGACTACTCCGGCGTGCAGGCGTGCAAGGTGCTGCTCGAGGACGGCTACGAGGTCGTGCTCGTGAACTCGAACCCGGCGACGATCATGACCGACCCCGAGTTCGCCGACCGCACCTACGTCGAGCCGCTGCTGCCGCGCAACGTCGCCCGGATCCTCGAGCGCGAGCGCCCCGACGCGCTGCTGCCGACGCTCGGCGGGCAGACGGCCCTCAACCTCGCCAAGGCCCTGCACGACGACGGCACGCTCGAGCGGCTCGGCGTGGAGCTGATCGGTGCCGACTACGAGGCGATCCACCGGGCCGAGGACCGCGAGGCGTTCCGCGAGACGATGGAGGGTGCCGACCTCCGGGTCCCGTGGTCGGCGATCGTCGGCTCGGTCGGGGAGGTCGAGCGCGGGCTCGCGTCGGGCGAGATCGGGCTGCCGGCGATCGTTCGCCCGGCGTTCACGCTCGGCGGCCACGGCGGCGGCGTCGGGAGGACCGAGACCGAGCTGCTCGGCGTGGTCTCCGAGGGCCTCGCGGCGAGCCCGATCAACCAGGTCCTGGTCGAGGAGTCGGTACTCGGCTGGGGCGAGTTCGAGCTCGAGGTGATGCGGGACCGCAACGACAACGTCGTGATCATCTGCTCGATCGAGAACGTCGACCCGATGGGCGTCCACACGGGCGACTCCGTGACCGTCGCCCCGGCCCAGACGCTCACCGACGCCCTCTACCAGGAGCTCCGCGACCAGGCGATCAAGGTGATCCGCGCCGTCGGCGTCGAGACCGGAGGCTCGAACGTCCAGTTCGCGGTCAACCCCGCCGACGGCGAGATCGTCGTGATCGAGATGAACCCGCGTGTGTCGCGCTCCTCGGCGCTCGCGTCGAAGGCGACCGGGTTCCCGATCGCGAAGATCGCCGCCAAGCTCGCGGTCGGCTACGCGCTGGAGGAGATCGACAACGACATCACCCAGATCACCCCGGCGTCGTTCGAGCCGACGATCGACTACGTGGTCACCAAGGTGCCGCGCTTCGCGTTCGAGAAGTTCCCGGGCGCCGAGGGCGAGTTGACCACGCACATGAAGTCGGTCGGCGAGGCGATGGCGATCGGGCGGACCTTCCGCGAGTCGTTCGCGAAGGCGATGCGCTCGCGCGAGCTCGACTCCGAGCCCGAGCCGCCCGGCGAGACCGAGGACCTGCTCGCGCTGCTCGCGACCCCGCGCGCCGACCGCTTCGACCTGATCTGCGAGGCCTTCCGGCGCGAGGTATCGCTCGAGCAGCTCCGCGAGCTGACCTCGGTCGACCCCTGGTTCCTGCGTGAGCTTCGGGCCCTGGCCACCGAGGGGGACGGCACCGAGGGCCTGGATCGCACCTTCCGCTCGGTCGATACGTGCGCGGCCGAGTTCGAGGCGCGGACGCCCTACTACTACTCCGGGCACGAGCGCAAGGCGCCCCTGATCGGGGAGGTCCGGCGCGGCGACCGCGACTCGGTCGTCATCCTCGGCTCGGGTCCGAACCGGATCGGCCAGGGGATCGAGTTCGATTACTGCTGCGTGCACGCGGCGATGACCGTGCGCGAGTCGGGTCGCGACGCGGTGATGATCAACTGCAACCCCGAGACCGTCTCGACCGACTACGACACCTCCGACCGCCTCTATTTCGAGCCGCTGACCGCGCCCGACGTGCTCGCGGTGATCGAGGTCGAGCAGCCGGAGGGGGTGATCGTCCAGTTCGGCGGCCAGACCCCGCTGAAGCTTGCGAAGGCGCTCCAGGACGCGGGCGTCAACCTGCTCGGGACCCCGGTCGACGCGATCGACCTCGCCGAGGACCGCGGGCGCTTCGGCGCCCTGCTGCGGCGGCTCGAGATCGCGCATCCCCCGTACGGCACCGCGCACTCCGCCGACGAGGCGGCGATGATCGCCGAGGACGTCGGTTTCCCCCTGCTCGTCCGCCCCTCTTACGTTCTGGGCGGCCGGGCGATGGAGATCTGCTACTCGGAGGAGGGGCTCACCGAGTACCTGGACCGTCACGTGAAGGCCGACCAGGAGCACCCGCTGCTGCTCGACCGCTTCCTTGAGGACGCGATCGAAGTCGACGTCGACGCCCTGTGCGACGGCGAGACCTGCGCGATCGCCGGGATCATGCAGCACGTCGAGGAGGCCGGCGTGCACTCCGGCGACTCGGCCTGCGTGATCCCGCCGATGAGCCTCGGGGAGACGATGCTCGACGAGATCGAGCGGACGACCCGGCGCTTGGCACTCGAGCTCGGGGTGATCGGGCTGATCAACATCCAGTACGCGGTCGCGGGCGGGCGCCTATATGTGATCGAGGCCAATCCGCGCGCCTCGCGCACCGTCCCCTTCGTCTCGAAGGCGATCGGGGCGCCCGTGGCGAAGCTCGCCTGCCGCCTGATGCTCGGCGAGCCGCTGAGCGCGATCGACCTGCCGACGATGCACAACGGCCACGTCTCGGTCAAGGAGGCGGTCCTGCCGTTCGCCCGCTTCGCGGGCGCCGATTCGGTGCTCGGGCCGGAGATGAAGTCGACCGGCGAGGTGATGGGGATCGCGGAGGACTTCCCGGCCGCGTTCGGCAAGGCCCAGGCCGCCGCGGGCGTCGCACTGCCCGAGTCGGGAACGGTCTTTTTCAGCGTCACCGACGCGGACAAGGCGGCGGCCACGGGATTGGCGCTGCGCTTCCACGACGCCGGCTTCCAGATCATCGCCACGCGCGGCACGGCGCAGGCGATCCGCCGGATGGGTATCCCGGTGGAGGCGATCAACAAGATCGCCGAGGGCTCGCCGCACGTCGTCGACTACATCCGCAACGAGCAGGTCGACATGGTGATCAACACGCCGACCGGCAGCGGGGCGCGCTCGGACGGTTACGAGATCCGCTCCGCGGCGGTTCGCCAGGGGATCCCCTGCATCACGACGATGACCGGCGCGACCGCCGCCTCACGCGCGATCGTCTCCGGGCGCGACGGCGGCGACGAGCCGATCTCGCTCCAGGAGCTCCATGGAATGGAGCGGCCGCTCGGCGCTCGGCGCGCCGCGCTCGAGAGCGATTCGTGACCGACCGGGTTCTCGCGCCGTTCGGGCGGCGAAGCTGCGAGGTGGTCACCAACATCGCGACCGGCGGCTACCGGATCGTCTCGGCGCTCGACCGCGACGGCCCTGACCCGCGGGCCGGCCAGTTCTACATGCTGGCGACGGGCGCCTGGGGCGGGCCCGATGGGCGCCCGTACCTGCCCCGAGCGTTCTCGGTCGCCGAGGCCGAGGCCGGCGCCAACGGGGTGCGGCTCGACTTCCTGCTCGAGGCCGTCGGGCCGGGGACAGCGCGCCTGGCGGCGCTTCAGCCCGGCGAGCCGCTGTACGTAACCGGCCCGCTCGGCCGGCCGTTCTCGGATCCGGGCGAGGTCGCGCCCGGCGCCTCCGGGGCGATCCTGGTCGGCGGCGGGATCGGGATCGCGCCGCTCGCGATCCTGCGCCGGCAGCTGGCCGAGCGCGGCGTGCCCCAGCGCGTGCTGCTCGGGTGGCGGGACCGCGCGCATTCCGGCGGGCTCGAGCTCTTTCAGTGCTCGGAGGTCCGCACGGCCTCGGAGGACGGCCACACCGGGCACCAGGGGTACGTCACCGACCTGCTCGCGGTCATGCTCGAGGGCGACGACGCGGCCGGCGCCGTCGTCTACGCCTGCGGGCCGCCGCCGATGCTGGAGGCGGTTCGGGCGCTGTGCGAGGGGGCCGGTGTGGCGGCCGAGCTGGCGATGGAGACGCCGATGGCGTGCGGCTTCGGCTCCTGCTTCGGTTGCGCGGTGCCGCTCGCGGGTGGCGGCTACATGCGCCTGTGTGTCGACGGGCCGACCGTGAACGCCGCCGAGATCGAGACGGCGCTGGTGGCGGGAAGCGGGCACTGATGCCGGCGATGGACCTTTCCCTCGACCTTTGCGGGATCCGGCTCGAGCACCCCGTGATCAACGGCTCGGGCACCTTCGACGCGATCGCCGCTCGCCGCGCCTTCGGCGACGCGCTGGACGCGGCCTTCCCGTTCAGCATGTTCGTCTCGAAGACGATCACGCTCGAGCCGCGGGCGGGCAACCCGCCGCCCCGCCTCTATGAAACCCCGGCGGGCATGGTGAACTCGATCGGTCTCCCCAACAAGGGCCTCGACGGCTTCCTCGAGCACGACCTGCCCGAGCTCGCCCGGCTTCCGGTCCCGCTCTGCGTCTCGGTGATGGCGACGAGCCGAGACGACTTCGGCGCTCTGGTCTCCGAGATCGGCGATCGCGACGAGGTGGCGGCGATCGAGCTCAACGTCTCCTGCCCGAACGTCAAGTCCGGGCTGATCGTCGGCGAGCAGCCGGCCGAGACCCGGGCGCTGTGCGATGCCCTGCGGCCGCTGACCGACAAGCCGCTGATCGTGAAGCTCACGCCGAATTGCGCCGACCCTGCAGAGGTCGCCGTGGCGTCCGCCGAGGGCGGCGGCGACGCGGTCTCGCTGATCAACACGCTGCGGGCCACCGGGCCCGACCCCGCGACCCTCCGTCCCTGGCTCGGCGCCGGAAGCGGCGGGCTCTCAGGGCCGGCGGTGCGGGCGGTCGCCCTCGATCAGGTGCGCCGCGTCGCCGACGCGGTCGCGATCCCGGTGATCGGGATGGGCGGGATCGAGAGTGGGGGGGACGCGCTCGCCTTCCTGGCCAACGGCGCGACCGCGATAGCGGTCGGGACGGCGAGCTTTCGGGACCCCGCGGTGGGGGAGAGGGTCCGCTCCGAGCTCGCGTCCGAGCTCGCGTCGAGGGGGCATCCCGGGCTTCCGTCGACCTCCATCGCGTCGACCTCAACCTGAGGTCGAACCGAATTTCGTACAAAACCCCCTGATCACCCTTGCGCATGGCTGCCGCCTCGCTATACACTCGCCGCCGCCGATGGCCCCCACCGCCTCCGTCGACACCACATCCGCCGCCGTCCCCGAGAGGTCTCGCGAGCAGCGGATGCGGGCCCTCCGGAGGGCGAACGAGATCCGCTCGGCCCGCGCGCAGCTGAAGCGGGACCTGAAGGGCGGAAAGGTGAAGATCGAGAAGCTGCTCCTCGACCCGCCCGACTACGTGCTCTCGGCGAAGGCCTTCGACATGATCCTCGCGGTTCCCAAGTACGGGCGGGTGAAGGCGAACAAGATCCTGACGCAGTGCCGGATCTCGCCGTCGAAGACGATCGGCGGCCTCTCGGAGCGCCAGCGCGCCGAGCTGGTCCAGTTCCTTCGCAGGTAAAGCACCCTGCAACGATCACGGTCGTAAATGGCCAAGGTGTTCGTGATCACCGGGCCGAGCGGCGTCGGCAAGGGGACCCTGATCCGCCTGCTCCGCGAGCGGGTCCCGGCGCTCGCGCTCTCGACCTCGGCGACCACCCGGGCGCCGCGCGAGGGGGAGGAGGACGGACGCGATTACCACTTCCTCTCCCGCGAGGAGTTCGCTCGCCGAGCCGACGCGAACGAGTTCCTCGAGCACGCCGCTTACAGCGGCCACCGCTACGGCACCCTGCGCTCGGAGGTCGAGCGGCGGCTCGCCGCCGGCGAGTCGGTGGTCCTCGAGATCGAGGTCCAGGGGGCGCGCCAGGTCCGCGCCGCGATGCCGGAGGCGCGTGCTCGTCTTCATCGCCCCGCCGGGTCCCGCGGCGCTCCGGGAGCGGCTCTTGGAACGAGGCACGGACGACCCCGAGGCGATCGAGGAACGGCTGCGGACCGCCGACCTGGAGCTCGACGCGCAGCAGGAGTTTCAGCACGTGGTCGTCAACGACGAGCTGGAGGCCGCGGCGGTCAGCTCGAACGGATCGTCCGAGCCGAGCTGGATTGACGACAGGCCATCCCCTACACTCCCCGCCCTCATGATCAAGCCCCGAGTCGACGAGCTGCTGACGCGCACCGACAGCCACTACGCCGCGGTCATCGTGGCCGCGAAGCGCGCGCGCCAGCTGAACAGCTACTACCGCGCCCTCGGCGAGGGCAGCTACGAGGAGTACACCCCGCCGATGGTCGAGACCCAGACCGGGAACTACCTGACGATCGCCCTCGAGGAGCTCGCCGAGGGCAAGATCAAGTACCGCTACCGCAACTAGCCCGTCGGAGCGCAATCCGGCGCCCGAGATCGGGCGCCCGCGGGCGTAGCCTTACGCCATGGCTCGCATCCTGATCGGCGTCAGCGGCGGAATCGCCGCCTACAAGGCGCTCGAGCTCGCGCGCCTGGCGACCAAGGCCGGACACGGGGTGCGGGTGATCATGACCGCGACCGCCGAGCGGTTCATCGGCGCCGCCTCGTTCGAGGGCATCGTCGGCGCCCCGGTGCTGACCGACGAGTTCGAGCGCGACCCGATGCGCGGCGCGTTTCCCGGCGACGACGCTTCCGGCCCACGACCCGATCGGGCACCTCGAGGTGGTCGCGAACGCCGACGCGTTCCTGGTCGCGCCGGCCTCGGCGAACACGATCGCGAAGCTCGCCGCCGGGATCAGCGACTCGATGCTGACCACGTCGTTTCTGGCCTGCACGGCGCCCCGGGCGGTCGCCCCGGCGATGAACGACCGCATGTACGCGGCGGCCGCGACGCAGGCGAACCTGGCCACCCTGCGCGAGCGCGGCATCACCGTGATCGAGCCGGACACGGGCGCCCTCGCCTCGCGCGGGGAGTACGGGACCGGGCGGCTGCCGGCGCCCGAGCGTCTGCTGGCCGAGGTCGAGGCCCTGCTGCCCGCGAGCGCCGGAGCCTGGGACGGGCTGCGCGTCCTGGTCACGGCAGGCGGGCACACGCGAGCCGATCGACCCGGTGCGCTTCATCGGCAACCGCTCGAGCGGGCGGATGGGCGTCGCCCTCGCGGCCGCGGCGGCGCGCCGGGGGGCGCGGGTGACGCTGATCGCCGCCAACGTCTCGGTGCCGCCGCCGGCCGGGATCGAGACGATCGCGGTCGAGACGACCGCCGAGCTCGACCGCGCGGTCCGCGCGGAGTTCGACTCCGCGCACGTGCTGTTGATGGCCGCCGCGCCGGCGGACTTCCGCTCCGCGAGCCCGGAGACGGCGAAGATCTCGCGGAGCGGGGCGGAGGGGCTCGAGCTCCGCCTCGAGGCGACCGAGGACATCCTCGCCGGCGTCGCGGCGAGCCGCCGTGCGGACCAGACGCTGGTCGGATTCGCCGCCGAGACGGGACCGGAGGCGATCGAGCGGGCGCGCGAGAAGCTCGAGCGCAAGGCCGTCGACGCGATCGTCTTCAACGACGTCTCGCGGCCCGAGATCGGCTTCGACTCGGCCGACAACGAGGTGACGATCGTCGAGCGGTCGGGTGAGCACCAGGTGCCGCTCTCGTCCAAGGACGAGGTCGCTGACGCGGTGCTCGACCGGGTCGAGGCGCTGCGGGCGATCACGGAGGCCGGGACCTAGCGGATCGGGTTGCCCGGCTTCCTACACTGAGTGCATGGACGCGAGGCACCGACACCTACAAGCTCTACCGCCAGGGCGTCGAGCTGCTCGAGGACGGCAGCTTCGGCGAGGCGACCGTGCCGCTGGCCGAGGTCGCGCGCCGGGCGCCCGAGAAGACCTCGGTCCGCGAGGCGCTGGGCCGCGCCTACTTCCGCAACCGCCAGTTCGCCGAGGCGGCGGCCGAGTTCGAGGCCGTGGTCGAGAAGCCACCCGGTCGACGACTACGCCCACTTCTGCCTCGGCCGGGCGCTCAGCCTGACCGGCGAGCGCGAGCGCGCCCGCCATCACCTGGCGCTGGCCTCGAACCTGCGGCCCGACCGCCCCGACTACCGGCTCTATCGCGACCGCCTGCGGCCGCCTCGTGAGACGCGGCGGCGCCGGCGTGAGGGCGCTGGTCCAGCGGGTCGAGCGGGCGGCGGTGCGGTCGACGGCGAGGGGTCGCGGCGATCGGCCCGGGGCTGCTGGTGCTGCTCGGCGTCCATCGCGAGGACACGGCCGACGAGGCGGACCGGCTCGCCGACAAGGTGCGCGCGCTGCGCGTCTTCGACGACGCCGAGGGGCGGATGAACGAGCCGCTCGGCGACCGCCAGGTCCTCTGCGTGAGCCAGTTCACGCTCTACGGCGACACCCGCAAGGGCAACCGGCCGAGCTACGTCGAGGCGGCCGCGGCCGAGCGGCCGAGCCGATCTACGACCGCTTCTGCGAGCGCCTCGGCGCCGAGCGGGGCATCTTCGGCGCCCGGATGGCGGTCGAGCTCGTCAACGACGGGCCCGTGACCCTGCTGCTCGAGGCTTGACTCCGCAGGCACTGACCAGGCGAGGCTCGGGGCTATACTCACGCCACCTTCTTACGTACCCGAACCCTGAGAATGGTGGGCCCGGGCCCGCCTTTTTTTTCGCGGTTTCGGGGTCGGAAGGTGGAGAGAGACGAGGAGCGGAGAGCGAGTTGAACGACCTGCAGGAGTTGCAGAGCACAATCGAGGAGCGGCATCGCCGGCTATGACCCGGAGGTCGAGTTGATCGCGCTCGAGCGCCCTGCAGCGGAGACCCTGCGGCTCTACATCGACCACCCCGGCGGGGTCGACCTGGCGCTCTGCGAGCGGGTCACCGGCGAGCTTCGCGAGCTGCTCGAGTCCTACTCGCTCGAGGTCTCGTCCCCGGGCATCGATCGCCCGCTGACCAAGCCCGAGCACTTCCGTCGCTTCCTCGGCCGCAGGGTCAAGGTGCGCACGGAGGAGGCGATCGCCGGCCGGCGTAACTTCACCGGCACGCTGACCGACGCCGACGACGAGACGTCCGCTCGTCGGCCGACGGCGCCGACATCCGCATCCCCCTGGCGGGCATCCGCCGTTCGAATCTGATCCCCGACTTTGGAGGCAGCGCGTGACCCGCGAGATCGTGGAGGCCCTGCACGGCCTCGAGCAGGAAAAGGGCATCGATGCCGAGACGCTGATGGCGGCGCTCGAGGACGCGCTGCTGTCGGCCTACAAGAAGAGCCCCGGGCGCGGCGAAGTACGCCCGCGTCGACCTCGACCGCGAGACCGCCGACTTCCGGGTCTTCGAGCTGATCCTGCCGCCCGAGCTCGAGGAGAAGCTGCTGGCGCAGGTCGCCGAGGAGCAGGAGCCGACCGTCGATCCCGAGACCGGCGAGCTGCGCGAGCCCGAGGAGCCCGAGCTCGATCCGGAGATCCTGCGCCCTACGAGGACCAGATCCAGTCCCGCGACGTCACCCCGGACGACTTCGGCCGGATCGCCGCGCAGACCGCCAAGCAGGTGATCCTGCAGCGGATCCGCGAGGCCGAGCGGCAGATGATGTACGACGAGTACCAGGACCGGGTCGGCGAGCTGATCACCGGGATCATCCAGCAGTCCGACAACCGCTACACGCTGGTCCAGCTGCGCGAGCGCGTCGAGGCGCTGCTGCCGCGCTCCGAGCAGGTCTGGAACGAGCGCTACGACCACGGGATGCGGGTCAAGGCCGTGATCACCGACGTCTCGGCCGAGGGCAAGGGCCCGAGCATCGTCGTCAGCCGGCGCAGCCCGGAGCTGATCAAGGAGCTGTTCGAGCTCGAGGTGCCCGAGATCGCGGACGGCCTGGTCGAGATCGCCGGCGTCGCCCGCGAGCCGGGCTAGCGCTCGAAGATCGCCGTGATCTCGCACGCCGACGGGGTCGACCCGGTCGGCGCCTGCGTCGGCCCGCGCGGCTCGCGGGTGCGCATGGTCGTCTCCGAGCTGCGCGGCGAGAAGATCGACATCATCCCCTACAACGAGGAGCCCGCCCGCTTCGTCGCCAAGGCGCTGTCGCCGGCGCGCGTCCGCGAGGTCCTGGTCGACGACGAGACCAAGGAGGCGACGGTCATCGTCCCCGACGACCAGCTCTCGCTGGCGATCGGGCGCGAGGGCCAGAACGCCCGCCTCGCGGCCAAGCTCACCGGCTGGAAGGTGGACATCAAGTCGCAGACCGAGTTCGCCGAGACCGAGGCGGACATCGAGTACGACGAGGGCGAGGAGGCCGCCGACGGCCGTTGCGCGGCGTGCTGACGGCCGGCCGCCGCTGCCCGAACGCCGCGCTCGAGGGCTCGCGCTACTGCGGCCTGCCTCAGCACCAGGCGCTGGCGCGGTTCTCGACCAACCAGGTCACCGTCCTGTCGCCGCTCTCCGACGAGGAGGTCGCCCTGCTCGCCGACTCCGAACGCCGCCGCGCGACGTCGCGGCGCTCGTCGAGCGCGCCGAGGCGGAGTTCCGCGAGTCCGAGGCGGCGACGGAGGCGGCGGAGGCCGCCGAGGAGGCGCCCGCGGAGGCCGTCGAGGAGGCGCCCGCGGAGGCCGTCGAGGAGGAGATCGCGGAGGAGCTCGAGTCGGCCGAGGAGGAGACCGCGGAGGAGATCCTCGAGGAGGAGGCGGCCGGGGAAGAGACCGTCGACGAGGTCGCCGCGCAGACCGAAGCCGAAGAGGTTGCCGAGGAGAGCGAGCCCGAGCCCGCAGCCCGAGGAGGCGGCGCTTGCCGAGACCGACGACGCCGAGCCGAGGACGTCGAGCCCGCCGAGACGGAGGCCGAGGAACCCGCGGAGGCGCAGTCTAATTGGCCCGCAAGCGCGTCCATGAGATCGCCAAGGCCCAGGGGCTGACGAGCAAGGAGGTCCTGGCCGCCTCAACGCTGCCGGCATCGAGGCCAAGGCCGCCGCCTCGAGCGTCGAGGAGGCCGACGCGCTCGAGGCGCTGAAGGCCGCCGACGGCGGCGCCCCGGCGGCCGCTGCCCCCGAGCCGACGGCGCCGAAGGAGCAGCGAAGCCGAAGCAGGCCGCGACGGGCGAGCAGTCGAAGCCCGGGCCGAGCGCCGCCAACGGCGGCGAGGCCGCGAAGCCGGCCGCGAAGCCGGTGCGACCGGCGGGCGACGGCGCGGGTGCTACCGGTGGGAAGAAGCGCCGGCGGGTCGTGATCGACTCGCAGGCATCGCGGCGCGACCAGATGCAGACCGCGCCGCCACGGCGTCCGCCCCGCCGCCGCGGAGGGCGCCGCCGCAGGCCGCTGCTGGAGGAGCCGCCCCTGGGGCCGGTCGTCGAGGAGGCACAGCCCGCGCTCAAGATCCCCTCGGGGGCGACGGTGCGCGAGGTCGCCGAGATCTTCGGCGTCGGTGCCGCCGACGTGATCAAGCAGCTGATGCAGCTCGGCGAGATGGCGACCCTGACGCAGACGCTCTCCGACGAGACGATCACCGTGCTCGCCGACGCCCTCGACCGCGAGGTCGAGGTCGTCAGCGCCGCCGAGGAGGCGGTGGAGGCGCCGGTCTACGAGGATGCCGACGCGGATCTGGTCGAGCGCCCGCCGGTCGTGACGATCATGGGCCACGTCGACCACGGCAAGACCTCGCTGCTCGACGCGATCCGCCAGACCGAGGTCGTCGCCGGCGAGGCCGGTGGGATCACGCAGCACATCGGCGCCTACCAGATCATCAGGACGCCAAGACGATCAGCTTCATCGACACGCCCGGCCACGCCGCGTTCACCGCGATGCGCGCCCGCGGGGCCGACGTCACCGACATCGTGGTGCTCGTCGTCGCCGCCGACGACGGGGTGATGCCGCAGACGGTGGAGGCGATCGACCACGCGCGCGCCGCGGACGTCCCGATCATCGTTGCGGTCAACAAGATCGATCTCGAGAACGCCAACGCCGACAAGGTCAAGGGCGAGCTGGCGAACCACGAGCTCAAGCCCGAGGACTGGGGTGGCGACACGATCTTCGTCAACGTCTCGGCGAAGACGAAGGAGAACCTCGACGAGCTGCTCGAGAACATCCTCGTCGTCGCCGAGGTCGAGGAGCTGAAAGCGAACCCCGACGCGACCGCCTCGGGCGCGGTGATCGAGTCCCACCTCGACCCGGGCCGCGGCCCGGTCGCGACCGTGCTCGTCCAGCGCGGCACGCTGCGGATCGGCGACTCGGTCGTCGCCGGCTCGCAATGGGGCAAGGTGAAGGCGATGCAGGACCACACCGGGACGCGGCTGAAGGAGGCCAGGCCCGGTGACCCGGTCGAGGTGCTCGGCTTCGAGGGGGTCTGCGAAGCCGGCGAGCATGTCGAGGTGGTCGAGAACGACCGCCGCGCGCGCCAGCTCGCCCAGGAGCGCCAGACGCGGCTCAAGTCCGAGCAGCTCGCCCGCCGCCAGGCACGCCGCCTGAGCCTCGACGAGGTCTTCGCGAAGGCCAAGGAGGGCGAGATCAACGAGCTCAACATCGTGCTCAAGGCGGACGTGTCGGGCTCGCTGGAGGCGCTCCAGGACGAGATCGCAAAGCTGCCCCAGGACGAGATCGTCGTCAACGTGATCCGCGCCGGCGCCGGCGGGATCAACGAGTCCGACGTGATGCTGGCCGCCGCCTCCGATGCCGTGATCATCGGCTTCAACGTCCGCCCGCTCGCCGACGCCCGGCGCGCCGCCGAGCAGGAGGGGGTCGAGATCCGGACCTACTCGGTGATCTACAAGGTGACCGAGGAACTGCGCGCTGCGATGGAGGGCATGCTCGACCCGGAGGAGGTCGAGGAGGCGCTCGGCCAGGCGGACGTCCTGGAGCTGTTCAAGGCCTCGCGGGTGGGCACGATCGCCGGCTGCTCGGTCACCGACGGCAGGCTCACCCGCGGCGCCGAGGTGCGGCTGGTGCGCGACGGCACGGTCGCCTGGACAGGGCGGATCGGGTCCCTGCGGCGGTTCAAGGACGACGTCCGCGAGGTCGAGGCGGGGCTCGAGTGCGGCGTGGTGCTCGAGGGCTTCCAGGACGTCAAGGTCGGCGACGTGATCGAGGCGTTCGAGACGCGCCAGGTCGAGAAGACGCTCGAGTAATCCTCATCCCCTGATCGGTGCGCGCGGATCAAATCGGCGCGCAGCCCGTGCCTGATGGACGTTTGTCCGGGCCGATTCCCTAAAGGACTGCCCCAAACGGTCGATCTAGAGCCATGGAAGCGCCTTGAGCGGATCGTCGAGTCGATGAAGCCGCGACAGGTCGAAACACAAAATCGGGAAGGGGAAATCTCGAGATGAGGTTCTTCAGCAAGCGCAACATCGTTACGGGCTCGATGACCCTGATCGCCATGGCGGCGGTCGGCTTCGTCTACGCGGCGTGGACCACCAACGGCTCGGGCTCGGGTTATGCCGAGGCCGGCACCAGCCAGACGCTGGGCACGGTCGACGCCTCGGCTTCGACCAGTGCAACCCTGTATCCCGGCGTCACGGGTGACGTCGAGATCGAGATCGACAACCCGAACGAGTATGACGTCCGGGTCACGGCGATCGCGGACACCGGGGCGGCCGTTCCGGACGGCGGCCACGCCGGCTGCACGACGACCGGGGTCACGTTCAACGACCAGACCGGCCTGACGCTCGACGTCGAGAAGAACGACACGCTGGCCACCACGCTCACCGGTGCGGCGAGCATGTCGAACGCCTCGATCGACGCCTGCAAGGGTGCGACCTTCACGATCCCGGTCAGCCTGACCGGCACCAGCAACCCCACTCCGTAACGACGGACTGGCAGGTCTGACACCAGGCGCTTCCATGGGTTCCGACCTGGGCAAGCGAATCGCGCGGCCGCCGGCACAGCCGGCGGCCGCGCTACGTATTGGGCTCGTCTCGGCGATCGCTCTGCTGACCCTGTTCAGCGGCGTCGCCCACGCCACCTGGGGCGGCACCGGATCGGGCAACGCCTACTCGAAGGCGCGGACGATGCCGGCCGGCAACACGCCGACCACCTCGATCAGCGGCCGCAACGTCACCGTCAGCTGGAGTGCCTCCAGCTTCTCCGGCGGCGGGCCCAACATCAGCTCCTACCTCGTCAAGCGGTACAACACCAGCGGGGTCGAGCAGTCGATCGGATCGGCGTGCTCGGGCACGATCTCGGCGCTCAGCTGCACCGAGAGCAACGTCGATCCCGGCGACTGGAAGTACTCGGTGACCCCGAAGGAGAGCAACTGGCTCGGCGCCGAGAGCAGCCAGTCGGCGACTCGGACCGTCAACTCTCCCAGCTTCTCGATCTCCAGCTGGGCCAACGTCACCAGCCTGCCGGCGACGCTGAACGGCGACCTGGCGGATTTCAAGACCGGCGCCACGGTCACCTACCGGCTCGACAACCCGACTACCGGGACGGTGCTCACCGCGACGACGACGCCGAGCACGATCGGGACCAACGGCGCCGCCAGCGTCAGCGTCACGGTCCCGACCGGGACCTCGAACGGCTCGCACCGCATCTACGCGATCGGTAGCAGCGGCGACCAGGCGAGCGCCCTGTTCACGGTCAACGTCTGCGGGAGCGCCGGCACCCAGACGATGGCGGCCACCGACGACGCCTACGTCGAGCAGGGCAACGCGACGGCCAACCGGGGCGGCAACAACGACTTCCAGGTCGAGTCGAAGGCCCCAAATGACAACCGCCGCAGCTTCATCCGGTTCAACCTGCCGTCGCTCGGGTCCAGCTGCGCGGTCACCTCGGCCACGATGGAGCTGTACTCGACCGCCGCGGCGTCAGGGAGGACGATCCAGGCCAACCGGGTGACCGGCAGCTGGGCCGAGGGGACGATCACCTGGGCGACCATGCCCGGGACGACGACGACGGGTCAGGCGACCACCTCGTCGGGCCTCGGCGCGCGCACCTGGACCGTGACCTCGATGATCAAGAAGATGTACACGTCGGGCAACTACGGCTTCATGCTCCGGGACGCGACCGAGGACGCGTCCCCGACGCAGACCCAGAAGTACCAGGCTAAGGAGCAGGTACCGGACACCCAGGACCCGAAGCTCGTCGTGACGATCGGCGGCGACAACGACGCCAAGTTCAACCTCACCGGCTCGAGCACGGTGACCGGCCTGCCGGCGGCCCTAAGCGCCGACCTGACGGCGTTCACGGCCGGGTCGACGGTCACCTACCGCCTCGACGACCCCGACGTCGGGACGGTGCTCAGCGGGACGACCACGCCGAGCACGATCCCGAGCAACGGGACGGCGAGCGCGGGCGTCACGCTGCCGGAGGGGACGAGCAACGGCGCCCACACGATCTACGCGATCAGCTCCAGCGGCGATGTCGCCAGCGTCTCGATCACGGTGTCGCTTCCGAGTATCTCCACGTCCGCATGGGGGCTCAGCGACGTCTCGTCGGGCACGGCCGTCGACCAGACCGATGCCACGGCGTTCGACGATGGGCGCGTCTTCCCGACGAACACGAGCTTCGCGGCCGCGAACTTCGCCAACTCCTTCAACACCTCGCGTTACTACAGCTGGGACTACAACTCGCCGCTGCCGACAGGCGGGTCGGTGTCGAACGTGAACTTCGACTTCCGCTTCGCGTCGAACGGTGGCTCGGAGGTCGCGTGCTTCTACTTCGACGTGATCGACGGTGGCACGACGATCGGCACCCACGGCAGCACGACGCCGGGGACGGCCGGCTCGCCGTGGTGCACCGACGCCACCGAGAAGCTCGTTTCGACCTCGCTCCCGGAAGTGACCACCACCGACATCGCCAACGGGCTGCGGATCAAGGTGTACGGCTACGAGTCGAACAACAAGCCGATCAAGGTCGACCAGGCGACGATCTCGGGCACCTACTCGTCGGGGACGGCGTTCACGCTCTACGAGACCACCGGCACGAACGCCGCCGACGCCAGCGCCGAAACGCTGCCGTGGCCGCTCGCGAGCCAGGACGGCGAGAGCGGCGCCAGCTACTACTTCACGGACGCGGCCAACTGGGGCGCCTCGTTCTTGACCACGCGCTACGAGCAGCTCACGTTCCCCGCCTACGTGCCGAGCGCGGCGGACATCGAGACGGTCAGCTTCGTCCACCGCTGGCAGCCAAGCGGGGCGAGCACGATCTGCTACTACATCGAGGCCTTCTCCGGGGGCAGCTCGATCGCGACGACGCCGAGCCCGCCGGGCACCAACGGCCAGTCGTGCGCCGCCGGCACAGCGGCTTGGATCTCGGAGACCGTGCCGCTGAACGGGGTGGACACCATCGGGGAGGTCAACGGGCTCGTACTGCGGCTCTACTACCGCACGAGCGTCGGCGGCGGCATCAAGGATCGCGAGGACTACACCGGCCTGCTGATCACCTACGACTGAACGAAAAATCCCTGTTCCCTCAACCGGGGGAAATCGCTAAAGCCCGGCGGACGGATATCCGATGTAGGGGTGACAGCGCCTGCGCAGGACCGTCGGGGGTCGGGAATGCGGGGCGAGGCCATTCGGATTCCATGGGGATGGGTGTGATCGTGAGGTTCTTCAGCAAGCGCAACTTCATCGTTGGGACGATGACGCTGATCGTGATGAGCGCGGTCGGCTTCGTCTACGCGGCCTGGACCACGAACGGCTCGGGCTCGGGTTACGCGAAGGCCGGCAGCAGCCAGTCGCTGACCACCGTCGACGTCTCGGCGTCGACCGCGGCGACGCTCTATCCGGGCGTGAGCGGCGACGTCAAGCTCCAGATCTCGAACCCTAACCCGTACAACGTCCGGGTGACGGCGGTCTCCGGCAACGGGACGATCACCCCGGACGCGGGCCACTCCGGCTGCACGACGACCGGCGTCTCGTTCACCAACCAGACCGGCCTGACGATCGACGTCGCGGCGAACTCCTCGACGACGACCACGCTCACCGGCGCGGCGGCGATGTCGAACGCGTCGCTGAACGCCTGCCAGGGCGCGGCGTTCACGATCCCGGTCAGCCTTACGGGGACCAGCAACTAAGCCGGACGGCGGCTCCGAGGCGCTTGCGATGCGTGTAGACCTGCGCATGTCGATCGCGGTGGCGACGCTGGCCGCTCTCTGCGGTCCGGCGGGCGTCGCGCATGCGACATGGGGCAGCGGCGGCAACGGCGGCGGAGCCTCGAAGGCGCTCACGGTCTCGGCCGGCAATACGCCGACCACGTCGATCAGCGGCCGCAACGTGACCGTCAGCTGGACCGCCTCGAGCATCTCCGGCGGCGGGCCGAACGCCGACGGCTACATCGTCAAGCGGTACAGCACCGGCGGGGCCGAGCAGTCGATCGGCTCTGCCTGCTCGGGGACGCTCACGGCGCTCAGCTGCACCGAGGGCAACGTGCCCTCCGGGAGCTGGAAGTACTCGGTCACCCCGACCTATCAGAACTGGCGCGGAAGCGAGAGCGGCCAATCGACGACGCAGGGGGTCGACTCGCCCGGCTACACGCTGTCCTCGTCGAGCACGGTCACCGGCCTGCCGGCCGCCCTGAGCGGCAACCTGACCGCGTTCAAGACCGGCGCCACCGTCACCTATCGCCTCGATGACCCCACCACCGGGACCGTGCTCAGCGCGACGACTACACCGAGCACGATCGGCACCAACGGCGCCGCCACGAACTCGGTGACGATCCCGAGCGGGACCGCCAACGGATCGCACACGATCTATGCGATCGGCTCCAGCGGCGACCAGGCGAGCGCCGCGATCACGGTCAGCGCGCCGGTGGTGACGGCGACCGTGATCGACAAGACCACCGGGTGCAAGTCGGGCTATGCCAAGCAGGGCGGCGGCCACTACGTCTACGCCAACGTCACCAACAGCCCCGCAAGCGTCGCGGCGGATGTCTCCAACATCACCACGGGTCAGAGCAACGTCAGCCTCGCCTCGGGCTCCTGGACGGTCAACGGGGTCAGCTACAACTACCGCAGCGCCTCGCTGACGGCCAACGCCTCGCTGTCGGCCGGCTCGAAGTCCTACACGGTCACCCCCGCCGGTGGCGCGGCCGCCAACGGCTCGCTCACCGTCGACAACACGCAACCGACGGCCAGCGACATCCAGCTGACCAACAAGGTCGGCGGGACCCTCGGCCGCCCGGAGATCGGCGACATCGCCACCTACACCTTCAGCGAGGCGATGGACCCCTGCTCGCTGGTCTCGGGGTGGGACGGCAGCGGGACCACCAACGTCGTCGTCCGCATCGGCCAGTCCGGCAGCATCGATCCGGTCACGGTCTGGAACGCCGGGAACACGGCGCAGCTCCCGCTGGGATCGGTGGCCAGCAACGCCGACCTGGTGACCGCGAACGCGACCTTCGGCGCCACGGGGACGGCATCCACGATGTCGATTTCGGGTGGCATGGTGACGATCGCCCTCGGCACGGCGAGCAGCGGGCCCCGAACGTCGAACAACACGACCAACAGCGTCTGGACACCATTGACCTCGGTCTTCGACTGGGCAGGCAACATCAACAGTGCGGCCACCGCGACGGAGAGCGGCGCCGCCGACCGCCAGTTCTAGCGCCGGTGCCTACCCTTGGCCCGTGGCCGCCTACCTGCTCGTGATCGAGATCGGGATCGACCTGCGCGACGCGCAGAACCTGAAGGAGAAGCGCAAGGTGGTGAGCTCGCTGAAGGCGCAGATCCGCCAGCGCTTCGTCGCCTCGGTCGCCGAGATCGACGCTCACGACGACCGTCGGCGAGCGGTGCTGCTCTGCGCGCTGGTCGGGGGCGCCGAGGTCCGTGAGCGGGGCTCCGAGCTGGAGCGCTTCGTCGAGTGGCGTTGTCCGGACCGGTGCACGTTTCAGCGGGACTTCCTCACCCGCGATGACATTCGCGGTTGAACCCCCTGTTATGTTGGCTGCGGTATGGCCGGAGGCGACCGCATGCGCCGTATCGACGAGGTCATGCGCAAGGTGATCGGCTCGGCGATCTCCACCGACCTCGAGGACCCACGGATCGGATTCGTGACGGTGACATCTGTCAAGACAAGCCCGGACCTGCGCTCGGCGCGCGTCTACGTCAGCGTGCTCGGCGACGAGGCCGAGCGCGAGGCGACGCTCGCGGCGCTCGCCTCCTCGCACGGCAAGCTCCAGGCCGCGATCGCGCGCGAGGTGCGGATCAAGCACACGCCGACGCTTCGCTTCTACTACGACGAGGCCCTCGAGCGCGGCGTGCGGCTGAGCCGGCTGCTCGAGGGAGAGACCGATGAGTGAGCCGACCGCGGCGCTCGCGTCGGATCTGGACCGGGTCGTCGACGAGCTCCGCGCGGGCGACCGCTTCCTGCTCACCACCCACGAGGGGCCCGACGGGGACGCATTGGGCTCGCTCCTCGCGATGCACCACGTGCTCCGGCAGATCGGCAAGGACTCGGTGATGTTCCTGGCGGCGAAGGAGTTCCCGCTCGCGATCGAGTACCGCTTCCTGCCGCTGGAAGAGGTCTTCCACGAGCCGCCTGCGGACGTCGTCGACCGCACGCTGGTCTTCCTCGACTGCGGGAACATCGACCGGATGCCGGTCGGATTCCTGCGCCGCGAGGGGGCCCGCCGGATCAACATCGACCACCACCACGACAACACGCGGTTCGGGGGCATCAACCTCGTCGACACCGAGGCGTCGTGCACGGCGGAGATCGTGCTCGAGGTCGCCAAGCGCCTCGGCGCCGAGATCACCGCCGAGATCGCCCAGGCGCTCTACGTGGGGCTGATCACCGACACGGGCAAGTTCATGTACGAGAACACCCGCCCCAGCTCGCACCGGATGGCCGCGGAGCTGATCGAGGCGGGGGTCGACGTCAACGACATCTACCAGCGCCTCTATGAGCGCGTCCCGCTCGAGAAGTGGAGGCTGACCGGGCGGGCTCTCGAGAAGATCGAGCGCTTCGACGATGGCCGCTTCGCCGTCACGTACATCAGCGCCGAGGACTACGCCGACACGGGGGCGGGGGAGGTCCACACCGAGGGGATCATCGACTTCGTCCGGGCGCTGGAGGGGGTCGAGGTCGCGGCGATGATCCGTGACAAGACGGACGGCGGCAATGCCGCGCGCAAGGTCAGCCTGCGCTCCAACGACGTCGACGTCTCAGCGATCGCCCGCGTGCACGGCGGCGGCGGCCATCGCCGCGCCGCCGGTTTCGGCAGCGACCTGGCCTACGCTGAGCTGGTCGAGTTCCTGCGCGCCGAGGTCGCCGCGCAGGTGAGTGGCTGATCCGCAGACGGAGCCCGCCGCCGCGGGCGCCGTCGTGCTCGCCGACAAGCCGGCCGGAATCACCTCGCACGACCTCGTCGCCCGGGTCCGGCGGCGGTTCGGGGCCAAGGGGGGCCACGCCGGCACCCTCGACCCGTTCGCGACCGGCCTCTTGATCGTCCTGCTCGGACGACCGGCGACCCGCGAGCAGGCGCGCTTCATGGGCCTGCGCAAGAACTATCGGGTACGGGCGCGCTTCGGCGCCCTATCGACCACGGGCGACCGCGACGGCAAGATCACCGAGACCGGCACCGTCCCCGACGGCCCGGTCGAGCTGCCGACCGGCGAGATCCGCCAGCGCCCGCCCGCGTACTCCGCCGTGAGGATCGGCGGTGAGCGCGCCTACAAGCGAGCCCGGCGCGGTGAGGAGTTCGAGCTCCCCGAGCGGATCGTGACCGTGCATCGCTTCGAGCAGGTCTCGGCCGAGGGACCCGAGCGCGAGTTCGAGATCGAGTGCTCATCGGGCACCTACGTCCGCAGCCTGATCGCGGATCTCGGAGACGCCTACTGCACCGAGCTGCGGCGGACCGCGATCGGCCCGTTTCACGTGGAGGAGGCCGACGAGGACGTCCCCATCCCCCTCGACGACGCGCTCAGGCGCCTCGAAGCCCCCTAACTGCCAGAGTTCCCCGCCATGGCGATCGAGGTCACGCCGCTCCCCGACGCAGCGCGCCGCCCGCGAGAGGTCGCGATCGGGACCTTCGACGGCGTCCACGTCGGGCACCGCAAGGTGATCGAGGGCGCCGACACGGTGCTGACCTTCGACCCTCATCCGCTGAGCGTGATCCATCCCGAGGCCGCCCCCAAGCTGATCATGCCGTTCGAGATCAAGCGCGACGTGATCGACGGGCTGGGCGTCGACGAGCTGGTGGTGGTCCCGTTCGATCAGGAGTTCCGGGACATCGAGGCGGAGGAGTTCTGCTCGCGGATCCTGATCGAGACGCTCGGGGCGACCCGGGTCAGGGTGGGGGAGAACTTCCGGTTCGGCAACAAGGCGCAGGGTGACCCGGAGATGCTGCACGCACACTCGGAGTTCGAGACCGAGGTCGTGCCGCTCGTCGAGGTCGACGGCGAGATCGTCTCCTCGACCCGGATCCGCGCCCAGGTCACCGCGGGCGATGTCGAGGGCGCGACGCGCTGCCTGGGGGCCCCGTTCCTGCTCGAGGGGACCGTGGTCGAGGGCGACAAGCGCGGCCGCAGACTCGGCTTCCCGACCGCGAACGTGGTCCCCTGCGAGGAGTACGTGTACCCGGGCCACGGCGTCTACGCGGCGTTCGCGGACGGGATCCCGGCGGCGGTCAACGTCGGCGTACGCCCGACCTTCGAGACCGGCCGCGGGGTGCTGATCGAGTCGTACCTGATCGACCACGAGGCCGACCTGTACGGGCATACGCTGCGGATCGCGTTCATCGCCCGGCTGCGCGGCGAGAAGCGGTTCCCGGGGGTGGAGGAACTGGTCGCTCAGATGCACCGCGACGTCGATCAGGCGCGGCGGCTTTGTGCCGAGTTCACGCCGCCTCGCTAATCTCTCACGCCGCGAGCGCGAAGCTCGAACAAGGAACAGTGGTTCTGGCGTAGCGCGAAAAGGTATTCATGAGTCTCACGAAAGAGAAGAAGCAGGAGCTGATCTCCAAGCACGGGCGCTCGGAGGGCGACACCGGCTCCGCCGAGGTCCAGGTGGCGCTGATGACCGCGCGCATCAACGAGCTCACCGAGCACCTCCGGACGCACAAGAAGGACCACCACTCGCGCCGCGGCCTGCTGATGCTCGTCGGCAAGCGCCGGCGGCTGCTGCGCTACCTCGAGCGCTCCGACGTCGAGCGCTACCGCGCCCTCGTCGCCGACCTCGGCCTGCGCAGATAGCGTGATCGAGCCGGGGACACCGGCGCCCGAGTTCACGCTCCCCAACCACCGCGGCGAGCGGATCAGCCTCACCGACTTCCGCGGCCGCAAGGTCGTGCTCGCCTTCTACCCGAACGACTTCAGCCCGGTGTGCTCCGACCAGCTCTCCGTCTACCAGGAGGTGCTGCCGCAGATCGCGGAGGCCGGGGCGGAGCTGATCGGGGTCTCGACCGACGGCAGCTGGTGTCACAACGCGTTTCGCAAGCACCTCGGGCTCGAGATGACGCTCCTCGCCGACTTCCACCCCAAGGGCGAGGTCGCGCGGGCGTACGGCGCTTACCTCGAGCAGTGGGGAACGACGAACCGTTCCCTCGTGCTGATCGACGAGCAGGGCGTGGTCCGCTGGGTGCACGCGGAGGAGACGCCGTTGACGATCCCGGGGGCGAACCTGATCTTCGACGCGCTGGAGCGCCTCGCTGGCTGAGCTGACCAGCGCGAGCGTCCCACCGTTGGGCCCGGACGACCACGTGCGCGGCGCGGGCGGAGAGCTGATCGTCTACGCCGACCTCGCCTGTCCCGCCTGCGCCGAGGCGTGGGCCTGGCTGGCGACGCTCGAGCTGCGGCTGTGTCTGCGCCATTTCCCGCTCGCCGCGAAGCGACCGCGCGCCCCGGCGCTCCACGCGGCGGCCGAGGCGGCGGGGATCCAGAGCGAGCGCGCCTTCTGGGCGATGGTCGACTCGATCTACGCCGACCACGCTCACATCGACGATCCGCACCTGTGGTGGCGCGCCTCGGAGCTCGCGCTCGACCTGGGGCGATTCGAGGTCGATCGGCGCTCCGATGCGGTTATCAAGCGTGTGCGCGCCGACCTCGAGGGCGGGGTGCGGGCCGGCGTGACCGGGACGCCGGCCGCATTCGCCGACGGCGAGCCTTGTAACATCGCCGACGTTAGAGAACGAGAAGTTCTGGAACGTTGGGCAGCCAACCGGGCTGCCGAAAGGAAAACCTGAATACATGAGCATGTTTGACGTGACCCGCGTCTCGTGTGAGGTCGGAGGCCAGGAGATCTCATTCGAGACCGGCAAGCTCGCCCGCCAGGCGGGCGGAGCCGTCGTCGTTCGCTCCGGCGACACGATGGTCCTCTGCACCGCGACGATGGGCAACCTGCGCGACGTCGACTTCCTGCCGCTGACGGTGGACGTCGAGGAGAAGCACTACGCCGCGGGCAAGGTCCCCGGCTCCTTCTTCCGCCGCGAGGCCCGCGCAGGCGAGAAGGCAACTTTGACGGCCCGGATGATCGACCGCCCGATCCGCCCGCTCTTCCCGAAGGGCTGGCACTTCGAGACCCAGCTGGTTGCCCAGCCGATGTCGGTGGACCACGTCCACCCCTACGACATCCTGGCGATGAACGGCGCCTCCGCGGCGCTGGCGATCTCCCCGGTCCCGACGGCCGCCCTCGTCGGCGCCGTGCGGATCGGCAAGCTCGACGGCGACTTCGTCGTCAACCCCGACGAGGAGTCGCACCCCGAGCTGGAGATGGACCTGATCGTCTCCGGGTCCAAGGACGCGATCCTGATGGTCGAGTGCGGCGCCGACGGCGTCACCGAGGCCGAGGTCCTCGACGCGCTCGACATCGCGCACTCCGAGATCAAGACGCTCATCGGGGCGATGGAGGAGTTGCAGTCGAAGGCCGGCAAGGAGAAGGTCGAGGTCGACGCCCCGGAGATCGACGAGGCGCTGCTCGAGCAGATCCAGTCGAAGTACGGCACGAAGCTCGACGACGCCACCCAGGTCGCCGAGAAGCTTGCCCGCCAGGACGCGATCAAGGCGGTCGAGGAGGAGGCCCTGGCCGAGTTCGCGGCCGGTGACGGCGAGGTCGAGGTCGATCCGGAGAAGGCCCCCGACGTGACCCGTGCGTTCGCGAAGCTGGAGAAGGACATCATCCGCAGGCGGATCGCGGTCGACAAGAAGCGGCCCGACGGCCGCGCCCAGGACGAGATCCGCCCGATCGAGACCGAGGTCGACATCGCCCCGCGCGTGCACGGCTCGGCGCTGTTCACCCGCGGCGAGACGCAGATCATGTCGAGCGTCGCGCTCGGAACCACGCGGATGGACATGAAGGTCGACAACCTCGGCCTCCAGGAGACGAAGCGCTTCTGGCACCACTACAACTTCCCGCCGTTCTCGGTCGGGGAGGCGGGTTTCATGCGCGGCCCGAAGCGCCGCGACATCGGCCACGGGGCGCTCGCCGAGCGGGCGCTGGTCCCGACGATCCCGGACGAGGAGGACTTCCCGTACGTGATTCGCGTCGTCTCCGACACGCTCGAGTCGAACGGCTCCTCGTCGATGGGCTCGGTCTGCGCGTCGTCGATGGCTCTGCAGGCGGCGGGCGTCCCGGTCAGTGACCCGGTCGCCGGCGTCGCGATGGGGCTGATCAAGGAGGGCGACGACTACATCGTGCTCACCGACATCGCCGGCGTCGAGGACCACCTCGGCGACATGGACTTCAAGGTCGCCGGCAGCGAGGACGGGATCACCGCCCTGCAGATGGACATCAAGATCACCGGGGTCACGTTCGAGATCCTCACCGACGCCCTCGAGCAGGCGCGCAAGGGCCGCCTGTTCATCCTCGGCAAGATGGCCGAGGCGATCGACGCCCCGCGCGAGAAGCTGTCGGTCTACGCGCCGGCGATCGAGACGATCAAGATCGACCCCGAGAAGATCGGGGCCGTGATCGGCAAGGGCGGCGAGACGATCCGCGGCATGCAGGAGGAGTTCGAGGCCGAGATCGACATCGACGACGACGGCACCGTGCGCGTCTACGCGCCGAATGGCCAGTTGGTCGCCGATTGCATCGCCCGAATCGAGTCGATGACCCGCGAGGCCGAGGTCGGCGACCGGTTCCCGACCGCCAAGGTCGTCAAGACGACCACGTTCGGCGCGTTCGTCGAGCTGGTCAAGGGGACCGACGGTCTCCTGCACATCTCGAACGTGAAGCCCGGTGAGCGGGTGGACACGGTGGAGAGCGTGCTCAGCCAGGGCGACGAGATCGACGTCACCGTCGCCGAGGTCGACAAGGAGCGCGGCCGGATCGGCCTGCGCCTCAGCGACGACTCCGCGGTCGAGGGCAAGAGCCCCGAGGAGCTGCAGAAGCTCGGCACCGGCGACCCGACGATGGGCGGCGGTGGAGGCCGTGGCCGGGGCGGGCGTGACGGTGACCGCGGTGGACGCGACGGTCGTGGTGGACGCGGCGGTCGCGGTGGACGCGACGGGGGCCGCGGCGGTCGCCAGCGTGAGCGCCTCGACTGAAGTGACGGAACTCCCCGAGGGCATCGAGCTGACGACGCTCGGCTCGGGCGTCCGGGTGGTGACCGAGGTGGTCCCGTCGGTGCGCTCGGTCGCCCTCGGCCTGTGGGTGAGAACCGGATCGCGTGACGAGACGCCGGCCCAGGCCGGCGTCTCGCACTTCCTCGAGCACCTGCTGTTCAAGGGCACCGAGCGCCACTCTGCGATCGAGATCTCCGAGCTCTTCGACGGCATGGGGGCGGCCACCAACGCCGCAACCAGCAAGGAATCGACCCACCTGCACGCCCGTTTCCTCGACGAGCACACCACCGAAGCGTTCGAGCTGATGGGGGAGATGCTGCTCGCCCCGGCGCTGCCTCCGGACGAGATCGACTCCGAGCGCGAGGTCGTGCTCGAGGAGATCGCGATGTACGAGGACGAGCCCCAGGATCGGGTCCACGACGTGCTCGCCGAGGCGATCTACGGCAACCATCCCCTGGGCCGCCGGGTGCTGGGGCGCGCCGAGGTGATCGGCGGGATCCCGGTCCCCGAGATCGCCTCGTACCACGACGCCCGCTACACGGCTTCGAACATCGTCGTCGCCGCGGCCGGGCACGTCGAGCACGAGCGGATCGTCGGGCTCGCCGAGCGCGTGCTGGCCGGCGCGACCCCGAACGGCAACGCGGCGGTTGCCGCCGACGGCGCCACCGAGCAGGCGCTGCTCCGGTTCTATCCGAAGGAGACCGAGCAGTACCACATCTGCTTCGGCGGACCGGGGATCGCCCGGGGCGACGAGCGCCGGTTCACGCTCGGCGTCCTCGACACGATCTTCGGCGGCTCGGTCTCGTCGCGGCTGTTCCGCGAGGTGCGTGAGAAGCGGGGCCTCGCCTACTCGGTCGGCTCCTACACGCACGAGTTCGTCGACCGTGGCTTCGTCGCGATGTACGTCGGGACCCGCGCGGACAACGTCGGCGAGGCCTGCGAGATCATCGGCCGCGAGCTGATCAAGCTGCGCGCGGACGGCGTCGGCGAGGACGAGCTGGCGCGAGCCAAGGAGCACGTCAAGGGCCGGATGGTGCTCGGGCTGGAGGCCACCGGGGCGCGGATGGGGCGGCTGGCGCGAAGCATCCTGTTCGACGTCCCTCTGCTCTCGATTGACGAGATGCTCGAGCGGGTCGACGCGGTTACCGCTGACGAGCTCGCCGAGCTCGCCGACCAGGTCTACGACCCGGCGAACCTCGCCGCCGCCTGCGTCGGTCCCGACGAGGACTGCTTCCGCACCGCGGCCGGTAGCGTTTCGCAAACGCTCGTAGCGTGATCAGGGTCGTCGTCTCCGGCGCCGCGGGCCGCATGGGGGAGACGGTCTGCGGTGCGGTGGAGGGCGCCGAGGACATGGAGCTCACCGGGCGCGCCGACCCACAGCTTGGCACCGAGCTCGCCGACGTTGTCGGAGATGCCGACGTGGTCGTCGACTTCACCACCCCCGAGACGGCGCTCGACAACGTTCGTGCCTGCCTCGACGCGGGCGTGCATGCGGTGGTCGGGACGACCGGGTTCGACCTCGACGAGCTGCGCGAGGCGGCGAGCGCCGGGCGCGCGAACGTCCTCGTCGCCCCCAACTTCGCGATCGGCGCCGTGCTGATGATGCGCTTCGCCGCCGAGGCCGCCCGGCACATGCCCGAGGTCGAGATCGTCGAGCTGCACCACGACCGCAAGCTCGATGCGCCCTCCGGAACGGCGAAGCGGACGGCCGAGCTGATCGCCGACGCCGGCGGCCGCGTCCACGAGCCGATCCACTCGGTCCGGCTCCCGGGTCTGGTGGCGCACCAGGAGGTGCTGCTCGGAGGAGAGGGCCAGACGCTCAGCATCCGACACGACTCGATCGACCGCAGCTCCTTCATGCCCGGTGTGCTGCTCGCGGTGCGCTGTGTGGGAGAGTTGGAAGAACCGTTGACCGTAGGCCTCGAGAACGTTCTCTGAAAGGGGAGTGACCGGTGACCGTAGCGACAGATCTGGCGACCATGGACGCGACCGACCAGGCCGAGCTGGTGCGAACGGGCGAGGCAACGCCGGAGGAGCTGGTCGAGGCCGCGATCGCGCGCGTCGAGGAGGTCAACCCGCAGCTGAACGCGGTCATCCACGAGCTGTTCGAGGAGGGTATGGCCGAGGCGAAGTCGCCCGATCTGCCCGACGGGCCGTTCAAGGGCGTCCCGTTCCTGTTCAAGGACCTCGGGGCCGCCTATGCCGGCCAGCCGCTTCATCTCGGGACCAAGCTGCTCAAGGAGGCCGGCTTCCGCGCGCCCGTGGACACGACTCTGGCTGAGCGCTTCCGCGCCGCGGGCTTCGTCGTGATCGGCAAGACCAACACGCCGGAGCTCGGGATCCTGCCGACCACCGAGCCGGAGGCCTACGGCGCGAGCCGCAACCCCTGGAACACGGAACACACGACCGGCGGCTCGAGCGGCGGCTCGGGCGCCGCGGTCGCCTCCGGGATGGTCCCGGTCGCCCACGCCAACGACGGCGGCGGCTCGATCCGGATCCCCGCGAGCGCCAACGGCCTGGTCGGGCTGAAGACGACCCGCCAGCGGACCACCGAGGGGCCGCTGATCGGCGACATGATGACCGGGCTTACGGTCGAGCTCTGCGTCTCGCGCACGGTGCGCGACACCGCGGCGATCCTCGACGCGGTCGAGGGCTCGGCGCCGGGCGACCCGTACGTCGCCCCGTCGCCGCTGCGGCCGTACGTGGAGGAGCTCGAGGCCGAGCGCAAGTTCCGGATCGGGGTGCAGGCCGACCCGCCGGTGCCTGGGCTCGACGCGCATCCGGAGTGCGATACCGCAGTCGATGCCGCGCGCAAGCTGCTCGAGGGCCTCGGGCACACGGTCGAGGACGCGTCCCCGGTCGACGAGCAGCTCGCTCGAGATGCTCGACATCGAGGACTCGTTCCTGACCAAGTGGTCGGCCGGGCAGGCGTCGACCCTCGATCAGCTCGCGATGATCGTCGGCCGCGAGATCACCGCCGACGATGTCGAGCCGCTGACGTGGGTCCTGGCCGAGATCGGGCGCGAGCGCACGGCCGCGCGCTACCTCACCGACCACGGCAAGCACCAGCTGGTCGCGCGCGGGATCGCCGGTTGGTTCGAGGGTGGCTACGACCTGCTGCTGACGCCGACGATGGCCGAGCCGCCGGTGCCGCTGGGCACCTTCGACCAGCGCGCGGGCGACCCGCTCGACGCGTTCCGGCGCGCGGTGCCGTCGGGCGCGTTCACGGCGGTCTTCAACGCCACCGGCCAGCCGGCGATCTCGCTGCCGCTGCACTGGACCGCGGACGGGCTTCCGGTCGGGGTTCAGCTCGTCGCCCCGTTCGGCCGCGAGGACCTGCTGATCGACGTCGCCGCGCAGCTCGAAGGAGCGCAGCCGTGGATCGACCGCCGCCCGCCGGTCTGGGCCGGCTGAGCTAGGCTGAATCGCATGTCCGAGATCCGCGGTGTGCTCACCGCGATGGTGACGCCGTTCGACCCCGACGGCGCGGTCGACCTCGACGCGACCCGCAGGCTGGCACGCCGGCTCGTCGACGGGGGATCGCACGGCCTGGTGATCGCCGGGACCACCGGCGAGTCTTCGACCCTCTCCGACGACGAGAAGGTGCGGGCGTTCGACGCCGTGCTCGACGAGGTTGGCGATGACGCGACGGTGATCGCGGGCACCGGCTCGCCCGACACCCGCCACGCGGTCAGGCTGACGCGTAAGGCCTGTGACGTCGGCGTCCACGCCGTGCTCTCGGTGACGCCCTACTACAACAGGCCGAACGAGGCGGGGCTGCGGGCCCACTACGCCGCCGTCTCGGAAGCGGCCGGCGAGACGCCGATCGTCCTCTACAACATCCCGTCGCGCTGCGGGATCAATCTCTCGCCGGAGCTGCTCGCCGAGCTGGCCGCCGCGAACGAGAACGTGGTCGCCGTCAAGCAGGCCAACGACGAGGAGCTCGGGCCGATCGAGGGGCTGGAGATCCTCGCCGGCAACGACGACGTCTTCGCCCGGACGCTCGGCTTCGGCGGCGCCGGCGGCATCCTGGTCGCCTCGAACGTCGACTCGCCGCGACTGCGCGAGCTCTACGACGCCGCCGTCGGCGGCGAGGCCGACCGCGCGTCGGAGCTCGACGCGGAGCTCAAGCCGCTCTACCGGGTGATGTCGGTCGCACCGCCGGCGGTCTCGGCGAAGACCGCCCTCGAGCTGCTCGGGGTGATCGAGGCGAACGTCCGGCTGCCGATGGTCCCGGCCTCGCCCGACGAGCGCGAGCAGATCCGCACCACGCTCGCCGACCAGGGGCTGCTGGTCGGAGCTTGAGCCGCTCGATACGCATCCTGCCGCTCGGGGGGCTGGGCGAGATCGGCAAGAACATGGCCGTGTTCGAGCTCGACGGCCGGATCGTCGTCGTCGACACGGGGCTGATGTTCCCGACCGCCGAGATGCTCGGGATCGACCTCGTGCTGCCCGACTTCGATTACCTGCGCACGCGCGCCGACGACATCGAGGCGATCGTCCTGACGCACGCGCACGAGGACCACGTCGGGGCGCTCCCGTTCGTGCTGCGCGAGATCGGCATGCCGCCGGCGATCTACAGCGGACCGCTGACGATCGGGCTCGTGCGCTCGAAGCTCGAGGAGCACAAGCTGCGGGACGCACCCCTGACGGTGCTCGAGGTCGGCGAGCGCCGCCAGGCCGGGCCGTTCGAGATCGAGATGATCCACATGTCGCATTCGATCCCCGACGCCCGCGCCGTCGCCCTGCACACCGACCTCGGGGCGATCCTGATCACCGGGGACTACCGCTTCGACCAGACCCCGGTCGACGGGAGACCGGCGGATATCGCGCGGCTGGCCGAGCTCGGCTCCGAGGGCGTGCTCTGCCTGTGCGGCGATTCGACCAACGCCGACCGCCCGGGGATCGCGGGCTCCGAATCGGCCGTCGGCCCCGCGCTGCTGCAGGAGTTCTCGCGCTGCGAGGGACGGATCATCGTCACCTGCTTCGCCTCCAACGTCCACCGCGTGCAGCAGGTCATCGACGCCGCCGTCCAGCTCGACCGCAAGGTGGCGCTGGTCGGCCGCTCGATGCGCAAGAACTTCAACATCGCCTCCAACCTCGGGATCGCCAACGCCCCGACGGACTGCTGATCTCGCCGAAGGAGATCGAGGACTTCCCCGACCACAAGGTGATCGCGATCTCGACCGGAAGCCAGGGCGAGCCGCTCTCGGCGCTGCGGCGGATGGCGTTCAACGACCACCGCGACGTCGAGCTGCACTCGGGCGACACGGTGATCTTCTCCGCGACCCCGGTCCCGGGCAACGAGCGCTCGGTGAACGAGACGGTCGACCGGATCTTCGAGATCGGCGCCCGCGTCATCACCGCCGCCGACGCCCCGATCCACGTCTCCGGGCACGGCTCGCGCGAGGAGCTGAAGCTGATGCTCAACCTGACGAGGCCCACGCACGTGTTCCCGTTCCACGGCGACTTCAAGCGCATCTCCCTGCACGCCGAGCTCGCCGAGGCGGTCGGGATCCCGCCGGAGCGGATCCACAAAGGCCGCAACGGCCTGCCGCTCGAGATCGACGTCGACGGCGCCGCCTTCGGCAAACAGGAGCAGTCGGGGATGATCTTCGTCGACGGCGTCGACATCGGCGACCCCGACGACGTCGCCCTGCGCGACCGCCGAACCCTGTCGGCCGACGGCGTCTTCATCGTCGTCGCCACGGTCGATGCCGACGACGGCAGCTCGGTCGCGGCCCCGGAGCTGATGTTCCGCGGCGTGCCCTTCATGGAGGACGCCGACGAGGCGCTGCTCGACGAGGTTCGCGATGTCGTCGAGGCATCGCTCGCGAGGCTCGCCGACGAGGGCGTGACCGAGCCGGTCCTGCTCCAGCAGGACCTCCACGATGACATCGCGGCCTTCGTCTACGACCGCCTGCGCCGCCGGCCGATGATCCTCCCCGTGGTGGTGGAGGTCTGAGCCCTCGCTAGACGAATGTCGGCCCGCAACTTTCCGCTGGGCGGCGCGTTGGTGCAGCTAAGGTATGCCGATGCCAGGGAGATTGCGGATCACCGCCGGGGTGGCGAGCGCGCTCGTCGCCAGCCTTCTGACCGCCGCAGGCGCGAGCGCCGCGGACCCGCTGGCGCGGACCGTTGCCGGCGCCGACGCCCCGCGTGCGGAGCTCAGCATGATGCGCTCGACCTCCGTCCCGGGAGGTGGCCTGATCCAGCGCTACTCGCAGCGGGTCGGCGGGCTCCCGGTGTTCGACGCGGAGGTCGTCGCCGTCGCGGCTCCGAGCAACGGGTCCGACCTGATCTCCGACTCGACCGTGCCCGGGATCGCGGCGCCGGATGCCTCCGGCGCGATCTCGAGCGCCGCGGCGATCGACCGGGCCGGCGCGGAGGTCGGGCTGGAGCGCCTGCGCTCGGAGCCCTCGGCGACGCTGGGCATCGATCGGGCGAGCGGTGACCTCGTCTGGCGGGTCGTGCTCCCCGCCTGGAAGCCGCTCGGCGACTTCGAGGTCACCCTGGACGCGAACTCCGGCGAACGGCTGCGGGTCCGCGACCTGGTCCAGCACCTGACCGGCGCCGCCAACATCTTCAACCCGAACCCCGTGACCACGCAGGGCTTCAGCTACCAGGGCCTCAAGGACCGCAACGACAAGGACTCCCCACTGCTGACCTCGCTGCGGCGGCCGGTGTCGCTCGAGCGGCTGACCTCCGGTAAGGGCTGCCTGAAGGGCCAGTTCGCCGACTCGCGGCTCGGCCGCAGGGGCAAGAAGGTCTGCAAGCCGAACGCCGACTTCACCGCGCTGACGCGTTCGAAGAACGCCTTCGAGGCCGTGATGGCGTACTTCCACGTCGACCGTACGCGCTTCTACGCCGACAGCCTCGGGCTCTCCCAGCCCCTGCGGAAGAAGCCGCAGAAGATCTTTTCGAACGCGATCCCCGACGACAACTCGTTCTACTCGACCGCCGACCACCTGATGGTGTTCGGGACCGGTGGGATCGATGACGGCGAGGACGCCGACGTGATCGTCCACGAGTACGGGCACTCGCTCCAGGACCAGGCGGCGCCGGGCTCCCTGAACACCGGCCGCCAGGGCGGGACGATGGCCGAGGGCTACGGCGACTACATGGCCGCGGCGATGTCCGCGCTGACCACCGGCGGCAGCCCCGCCGACGCCTGCATCTTCGACTGGGACGGGATCCCGTACTCGCCGACCGGCACCTGCGGGCGAACCGCCGCCACCAACATCGACGTCAAGAAGGCCGAGCGGCGCTGCGGCAAGGAGATCCACTGCGTCGGCGAGGTCTACGCGTCGATGCTGCTCGACCTTCGCACGGCGCTCGGCAACGACACCGCAGGGAACTCGATCATGGATCGGCTCGTGCTCGAGGCGAACTTCATGGGCAGCAGGAAGACGAACTACCGGTCCACCGGCAAGGCGCTCCTCGCCGCCGACCAGCTGCTCTTCGCGGGCGCCCACACGGCCCAGATCCAGCAGGCGCTCACGGACCGCAAGTTCTGCGGCGCCACCTGCTGAGCTCAGTCCCTGGCATCAACCGGTCGCGGTAACGGCGAACGTGCAATCGACGCCCCGGACGTGCGTGCCCACGGCCACCACTCCGCTGAGGGGGAAGGGTGAGCCCACCAGGGAGTAGGCCCCCACGCCCCATTTGACGAAGGTCGTCGGGCCGAACGACGCGAGCGTGATCTCGCCGCCGGCGGGCTCGTTGGTGACCTCGTCCTCGCCACCCGGTGCCGTGCTGTCTCCGGCAAAGTTGGAAGCGTCCCTCGTCGCGATCACCTGCGCCGTGGCGACTCCGCCCCCGGCGTCGTTGCACCGACCGAGGATGGTGTAGCCAGTCGTATCCGAGAGCACGACCTCGGTGGCGCCGCCGCCCGGGGCGTCGTCCGTGTTGTTTCCCCCATTGTCGAAGGATATGGTTTCGCGCAACTCATCCTCGCCAACGGAATCGAACCTGATCTCGCTCCCGCCAGCGGAGTTGGGGGCGAGGTCGACGGCCGTGAGCCCGCCCCCGCTCAGCGTGTCGTCCGCGACGTCGGCACCGCGCACCTCGTTGTTCTTGATCTTGATCGTGGTCACCGCCTGGTCGGCCAGGTCGACGGTCTTCACCTCGCCGTTCACGATGTCACTGCTGAACACGGTGTTGGCGCCGTAGGCGACGCCCCCCGCGAGGACGAGGAAGAGCGCCATCGCCCCCAGCCACTGCTGTCGCAGGTGCGCGAAGAACTTGCGGGTCATGTCGTCCTCTCCGTAGCTGATCTGCACCCGCACGCTAAGGCCGACTTGGTTCAAGCGCCATAGGTGAAACCACCTGAACCGGGCTTCGAAAGGAGGAGGCCCGCCGGGGTTCAGGGAGGGGAGACCCCGGCGGGCCGATTGGCTCAGACTCAGAACTGGCCAATTGATGCCCGACGAGGCACTGTCGGGGGTGACCTCGTCGGGCGGTGTCTCGTCCGGACAGAAACGTATGGCGGACTTGTAAAGAGGCGCTAAAAAACCGCGGCGCCACGGCGGGCCGGCTCTGCCAGCGGCAGGTGGACCGTGAAGCGCGCGCCGCCGGCCTCGGAGCGGCCGACGTCGACACGGCCGTTGTGTGAGGCGGCGACCGCCTTGACGATCGCCAGCCCGAGCCCCGTGCCGGAGTCGGCGGTGAGGTCGGCGGGCCCGGTGCCCCGGACGAAGCGGGCGAAGATCTGGTCGCCGAGCTCAGCCGGGAGGCCGGGGCCGTCGTCGGTCACCTCGAGCGTCGCCTCGTCGCCGTCCAGGCGCACCGCGACTGTGACCGTCGAGCCGGGCGGAGTGTGCCGGACGCCGTTCTCGACGAGGTTGACGACGAGCCGGTGCAGGTCGTCCGGGTTGCCGTCGATGGTGACGCTTCCACCGATCTCGAGGCCCAGCCGGTGACCCTTGGCGATCGGGCGGACCTCGGCGATCGCCTCGGTGGCGATCTCGCCCAGGTCGCAGCTCCGCCGGGGGCCGGCCCGTCCGGCGTCGGCGCGGGCAAGCAGCAGCAGGTCGGCGACCAGACGGCGCATCCGCCGCGAGGACCCGAGCGCCCCGGCGACGATCTCCTCCTCGTCCGAGTCGGCGCCCCGCTCGGCGAGGCTCGCCTCGAGCAGCTCGAGGTTGGCGAGGATGCTCGTCAGCGGGGTGCGCAGTTCGTGCGAGGCGTCGGCGACGAAGTCGCGCTGGGCCTGGATCATCTGTTGGGTCTCGGCGCGCGCCGCGTCGAGCTCACGCAGCATCAGGTCGAGCGTCTTCGCAAGTTCGGCCACCTCGTCCTCGGACTCGGGCATCGGAATCCGCCGCGACGGATCGCGAGTCGTCGCGATCCCCCGCGCGGCCGCGGTCAGCGAGGAGATCGGCCGCATGGCCCGCCCCGCAACCGCGAGCCCCGCAAGCGCGGCAAGGATCGTCCCGCCGATGACGCCGAACGCGAGGAAGAGCCAGAGCTTGTTGAGCGTGTCCTCCAGCGAGTCGCGGCTGCGGGCGTACTGAAGGTAGGTCGGCGGGATGGCGCTTGTGGCGAGGGGGACGGTCGCGACCTCGAAGTCGCCCACCTGGACCACGCGGTCTGGATCAGGCGCCCCGAGGTCCGCCGCTCCGGGCGACTGCTCGATTACGGACCCTGAGACGTCGACGATGCGGACCGCCGCGTCACCGGTCAGCACGAGGTTGACGACGTCGCGGTTGGTCGGGGACTCGGTGAGCACGTTGTTGCGCAGCTGGGAGGCCACGCTGAGCAGCTCCTGGTGGAAGTCGTCCTTGACGCGGTCGGTCGCCAGGCGCCCGACCACGAGCGCAAAGGCGACCAGGATCAGCAGCGTGAGGCCGGCCGACACGCCCGCCAGGCGCCAGCGGACCGGCCAGCGCCTGATCGAGAACGGCAGCCGCCCGCGAACCTGCTCAGCCATCCCCCGGGGCGGCGCGGATCACGTAGCCGGCGCCGCGCTTCGTCTGCAGCAGCCGCGGCTCGTCGCCCTCCTCCAGCTTCCGCCGCAGGTTGGAGATGAACACGTCGATCGTGTTCGTCATCGCCAGCGGGTCGTAGCCCCAGACCTCTTCGAGCAGGCGCTCGCGGGAGACGACCAGGCGCTGGTTGCGCATCAGGTACTCGAGCAGCTCGAACTCGCGGTTGGTCAGCTCGATCTGGCGGTCGCCGCGCGTCACCTCACGCGTGTCGGGGTTCAGTCGCAGGTCGCCCACGACCAGCGCGGCGCTGCCCCGCGGCGGACGCCGGCGCATCAGCGCTCGCATCCGGGCGAGCAGCTCCTGGCGCTCGAACGGCTTCGCCAGGTAGTCGTCGGCGCCGGAGTCGAGACCCTCGACGCGATGCTCCAGCTCGGTGCGGGCGGTGAGCATCAGGATCGGCACGTCGGACTCGGCTCGGAGCCGCCGGCAGACCTCGACCCCGTCGAGGCCGGGCAGGCCGAGGTCGAGGATCACGAGGTCGGGGACGAACTCCTCGGCGGCGCGCAGCGCGTCCACCCCGTCGGTCGAGGAGCGGACCTCGTGGCCCTCCTGGCGCAGCGTGCGGCGGAGGACATCGGCAATCGCCTCGTCGTCCTCGACGACCAGCACCCGGCCGGAGTATTCCTCGTCGGCGGCCACACCGAGAGGGTAGACCGGAAACCCGGCGTTCCAGCCGATATTTAGCCCTGGTTTAGCCGCCTGGGCGACTACCACCAGCCGGCGCGGGCCTGGCATTTCGGGGTCTAAGGTCCCCATGTGCTCGCAGCGAAGACGGCGGCGGCGATCTCGACGGCCTGCCTGGTCCTGCTGCTGTCCGTGTCAGCGCCGGCGGGTGCGGAGGACCCCGCTTACTGCGACCCGTCGGCCACGGGGCTCGATCCGCCGGATGTTCCCCCCGGCGGCTCCCAGCCGGTCGCGGTGGACGGCGTGCGTGAGAGCCGTATCGAGATCGGGGGCATCGGGACGCGCGTGCTTTCAGCGGGACCGGCGCGGGCGCGGACCGCGGTCGTCTTCGTACACGGCAGTCCCGGCTCGGGGTCGGACTGGGCGGACCTGCTGCCCGTCGTCGCCACCCGTCGCGTCAGGGCCGTCGCCTTCGACATCATCGGGTTCGGGCACGCGGAGCCGGCCTGGGGCGTGCAGCCCACCGTCGACGCCGGGGCGGACGGGCTGGAAACCGCGCTTCGGCGGCTGGGAATCAGGCGCGTGCACCTGGTCGCGCACGACATCGGCGGGCCTCTGGGCCTCCAATGGGCCGCCCGCCACCCGAAACGCCTGCGCAGCGCGACCTTGATCAACACCGGCCTGCTCATCAACTATCGCCACCATCAGCTGGCGCAGATCACCCGCACGCCCGGCGTGGGCGAGACGTTCTGGGCCCAGCTCAACCGCGAGTCATTTTCGGCGGGGATCCAGAACGGCCAGACCACGCCGCTCCCCGCGGAGTTCGTGAACCGGCTCTACGACGACCTCGACCGCGAGACGCGGTGCGGGATCATCCGCCTGTACCGGGGCACCGACGAACCGGAGATCCATCGCTTTTCGTCCGAGCAGGCGGAGGCGCTCTCGCGGCGTCAGCGACGACCCGCGCTGGTCATCTGGGGCGCCGACGATCCCTATCTGCCGCCGAGCCTCGCCCAGGACCAGCGCGCGGGATTCCCGCGCGCGAAGATCCACGTCTTCGACGACTCCGCGCACTGGCCGTTCGTCGACCACGAGGCGCAGACGCGACGGCTGATCTCCAGGTTCCTCCACCGGGCCATCAGGCGCGACCGCCGCCGGTAGGCGCAGGGGTCGGCGCCCACCCGTCGAAGTCCCAGGCACGGAGCGGGCGTCCGCCCGTTTCGTGCTGAGCGAATGATCTATCCCTGGAGCAAGCCCAAGCCGACGCGCCGTGCGAAGCCGGCGGCGTCGCGGCGGCGATCGACGACGTCGCGCCGCCGGGACCGACGGGATCCCCGGGATTTCGTCGAGCGGCTCGAGCAACGCCACTACGACGTGATCGGCCTCGCGCTGGTCGCGGCCGCCGTCTACCTCTCCTTCGTCCTCTACCTGGGCTGGGACGGGGGCCGGGTCGGCGGCTGGCTCGCCGACGGTCTCGAGCAGGGGTTCGGCCGTGTCTCCTACGTCGTCCCGATCGCGCTCTTCGGCTGGGGCGTCTCGCTGATCGCGCGCCCGTGGATCGAGGCCCCGTCGGCGCTCAACGCAGGCGGGATCCTCCTGCTCGCCGCCCTGCTGCTCGCGTTCGCCGCTCAGACCGCCGGCCTCGGGCCCGAGCGGCCGCACCGCCACGACTACTTCGATCAGGGGTTCATGGCGGAGCACGGCGGGGCGATCGGCGAGAGCCTCTACTGGGCATCGACCACGCTGTTCCAGCGGCTCGGCGCCCACATCCTCGTCGTGCTGATGCTCATCTCCGGGGCGCTCCTGCTCACCGGGACCACGCTCGGAACCCTGTTCGGCGCCACCGGCCGCGCCGTCAAGCGCGCCGGAACGGGGACCCGCGAGGTCGCACGTACCGTGCGCACCCAGCGCCTCGGCGCCGAGCCGTGGGGCGAGCCGTCGGACTCCGAGATCGCGATCACCAGAGCCCGCGACACCGAGACCTTCGAGACCGAACGCCTCGCGCCCGAGCCCGTCGACGAGGCGGACACGATCGCGGTCCGCGCCCACGACGACGAGGGTTGGGAGGCCGACGAGGACGACGCTCTTCCATACGAGCCGGAGCCTGCGGCCAACCGCGGCACCCCCGGAGGCGAAGCCGAGGAGGTGGCCGCGATTGATTCCGAGGGGCTCGGCGTGACCCCGCAAGGAAACCGCCGCACGAGGGAGGGAATCACCGAGTCCGACGAGGTCGACTACAAGCTGCCGCCCACCAAGGCGCTCGACAAGGGCAAGGCCGATCCCGGGCCCGACATGCGCGACCGCGAGGCGACCGCCAGCGCACTGTTGGAGTCGTTGCGCCACTTCGGGGTCGAGGCGCGCCTGCTGGGCACGGTCAGCGGACCGCACGTGAGCCGCTACGAGCTCCAGCTCGCCCCCGGGACCAAGGTCTCCAAGGTCGCCCAGCTGAAGGACGACCTCGCGTACGCGCTCGCCTCGACCGACATCCGCATCCTCGCCCCGATCCCCGGCAAGAAGGCGGTCGGGGTCGAGGTCCCGAACCAGCGCCGTCGCCTCGTCCGCCTCGGCGACCTCTATATGGACCGTCCGAAGGGATCGTCGCCGCTGCTCGCGTGGCTGGGCAAGGACGTGTCCGGCCAAGCCGTGAGCGCCGACCTGGCGCTGATGCCGCACCTGCTCGTCGCCGGCACCACCGGCTCGGGAAAGTCGGGCTCGATCAACGCGATCCTGACCTCGATCCTGATGCACGCGTCGCCGAACGAGGTCCGGCTGGTGCTGGTCGATCCGAAGCGGGTCGAGCTCAACCACTACGAGCGGATCCCGCACCTGCTGACGCCGGTCGTCACCAACCCGCGCCTGGCCGCAAACGTGCTCGCAAACCTGATCGGCGAGATGGAGAGCCGCTACGCGGTGATGAGCGAGGCGCGGGCTCGCAACCTGGTCGAGCTCAACCGGGCGCGCAAGCGCAAGGGCGAACACCCGCTGCCGCACATCCTCTGCGTGATCGACGAGCTCGCCGACCTGATGATGGTCGCCCCGGCCGAGGTCGAGGACTCGATCATCCGCCTCGCGCAAAAGGCGCGGGCGATCGGGATCCACCTGGTGCTGGCGACCCAGCGGCCGTCCACCGACGTGATCACAGGGACGATCAAGGTCAACATCCCGGCCCGGATCGCGTTCGCCGTCGCCTCGCAGGTCGACTCGCGGGTGATCCTCGACCAGGGTGGCGCCGAGACGCTGCTCGGGCAGGGCGACATGCTCTTCCGCCCGGTCGGGACATCGAAGATGAACCGGATCCAGGGCGCGTTCGTGACCGAAGAGGAGATCGCCCGCGTCTGCGGCTTCTGGGCCAAGCAGGGCGAGCCGACGTTCGACGAGGAGCTGCTCGAGGCCAAGGAGCCCGAGATCGAGGAGGGCGCGGAGGGCGAGTTCTCACCCGACCAGGACGACCTGCTCGCCGACGCGGCGCGGATCGTGGTCGAGTCCGAAACCGCATCGGTCTCCATGATCCAGCGCCGCCTGCGGGTCGGCTACACGCGCGCCGGACGCCTGATCGACATGCTGGAACGTCGCGGGATCATCTCCGGCTACGAGGGCTCGAAGCCGCGCCAGGTGCTCGTCTCGCAGGCCGAGCTGCCGCGCCTGCTCGATCGGCTGGCGAGCGGGATCGTCGAGGACGGCGGCACGCTCGGCGAGCCGGACACCGAGACCGATCTCGAGCCCGTCGAGGGCTGAGCCCACGGAGTCGCGACAATACGCCGCGCGATGAGTGGCGAACGACCGGGAGAGATGCGGATCGGCGAGGTGCTGGCCGACGCACGGCAGCGCGCCGGACTGGATCTGGCGGACGTCGCCGACCGGACCAAGATCCGGTCCCGCTACCTCGCCGCGCTCGAGGGCGAGCGCTGGGAGGAGCTGCCCAGCCTCGCGTACGGCAAGGGCTTTCTGCGCACCTACGCCGAGCTGCTGGGGCTGGACGCGGAGACGCTCGTCGACGAGTACCGGCGCCAGGTCGAGGCGGAAAGGCCGCAGTCGATGCACCCGCTCGGCGATGCGGTGCTCGAGAGCCGCCAGCGCCGGCCGCCGCCGGGCGACGGACCGCGGATCGGGCTCCTGCTGGGGCTCGCGGGCGCGATCGTCATCGGCGCGGTGGTCGTCGTGGCCCTGGTCGGCTCGGGCGACGAGGAGAAGCCCGCCAGGGCCGGCCCCGACGGCGGGCGGCACCGCGGTGACCGCGGGGAGGTCAAGCCGAAGGGCACGGTCGAGCTCGCGCTGGCGATCCACGAGCCGGTCGAGATCTGCCTGCTGGGCGGCGCCGACGGGGCGCTGATCGACGGGCAGGTGCTGCCGGCGGGCGCTCACGAGCAGTTCGAGCGCCAGGAGTTCGAGCTCCGCTTCCCGAAGGGGTTCGACCCCGACCAGCTGAAGCTGAAGCTCGACGGGAACGAGCGACGGCTGTCAAAGGCCGACGGTCCGGCCACCTACGAGATCGTGGCGCCGCGCCACCTGCGGCTGTCGGCGAAGAAGCCGAAGGAGAGCTGTCCATGAGCGTGCGGGCGGGCATCCTGGTTACCGGGACCGAGGTGATCACGGCGCGGATCACCGACCGCAACGGTCCGTGGATCTCGCAGCGCCTGGCCGAGCACGGCGTCGAGGTCGCTCACATCCTGGTCGTCGGCGACCGCCCCGAGGACCTCGAGGCCGGTCTGCGGTTCATGGCAGACGAGGGCTGCGCGCTGATCGTGACCAGCGGCGGCCTCGGCCCGACCGCCGACGACCTGACCGCGGAGATCGTCGCCCGCTTCGCCGGGGTCGAGCTCGAGCTCGACCAGGGGATGGAGGAGAAGATCGCCGCGATCATCGCCGGCTTCGCGCGGCGCATGCGCTTCGACCCGGAGGCGCTGCGGGTCGCGAACCGAAAGCAGGCGATGATCCCTCGTGGCGCGGAGGCGATCGACCCCGCCGGTACCGCGCCTGGGCTCGTCGTGGCCGTCGAGGATGGTCCGACCGTGATCGTGCTCCCGGGCCCGCCGCGTGAGCTGCACGCGATGTGGGAGCCGGCGATCGAGACCGAAGCCGTCCGCAAGGTGCTCGCCGCCGCGGACCCGTACATCGTCCGGACGGTGCGGATGTTCGGGATCCCCGAGTCCGAGATCGCCAAGTCGCTGCGCGAGATCGAGGGCGAGGCGGACCTCTCGCCGCTCGAGATCACGACCTGCTTGCGGCGCGGGGAGCTGGAGATCGACGTCCGCCATCGTCCCGGCGCCGAGCAGGCGCGCGAGGCGGTCGTCAGCGGGCTGATCGAGCGTCACGAGCCGTTCGTGTTCAGCACCGACGGCTCGACGATCGACGAGCAGGTCGCCGCGCTGCTGCGAGACCGCCGCCGGATCGCGATCGGCGAGTCGTGCACCGCCGGTCTGCTGGCGGCCCGCCTGGCCGACCCGCCCGGGGCCTCGGGGTACCTACTCGGAGGCGTCGTCGCGTACTCGAACGAGGCGAAGGCCGAGCTCCTCGGGGTCCCAGTCGCGCTGATCGAGCGGCACGGCGCCGTCTCGCCTGAGGTCGCCGAGGCGATGGCGGACGGCGCCGCGGCGCGGTTCGGCGCCGACCTCGCGGTCGGGATCACGGGGATCGCGGGGCCCGGCGGGGGAACGAAGGAGAAGCCGGTCGGCTACGTCTGCTTCTGCGTCAAGGTCCCCGACGGGCCGATGATCGCCCGCGACCCGGTGATCCCGGGCGACCGCCACGACATTCGCGACCGCTCCTGCACCGTCGCCCTGCACCTGATCCGCCGCCTCCTGCGCGGCGAGGACTTTCCCATCTAGTCGTGCCGACGCCCGAACCGATCGAGATCGGGGTTCCCGGCACGATCCTCGGCGACCTCCGCGAGCGGATCGCTCGCACCCGGTGGCCGGACCAGCCGCCGGGGCTGGGCTGGGAATACGGCGCGGATTACGCGTATTTGCAGGAGCTTTGTGAGTACTGGCGGGCGGGCTACGACTGGCGCCAGATCGAGCGGGCCCTGAACGGGCTGTCGAACTGGCGGTGGGAGGGGATTCACCTGATCTGGGAGCGGGCGACGCTCGACCCGCGCGGGGTCGCCGCCCCCAATCACCTGCCCGTGCTCCTGATCCACGGCTGGCCCGGGGCGCCGATCGAGTTCCTGGGCGTGATCGGGCCGTTGGTCGCGGCGGGCCATGACGTCGTCGTGCCCTCGCTGCCCGGCTACGCGTTCTCCGAGGCGCCGGCGGAGCCGATGAACGCCGCCGGGATCGCAGCCCGGCTCCGCGAGCTGATGGCGGCACTCGAGTACGAGCGCTACGCGGTCCAGGGTGGCGACTGGGGGACCTTCATCGGGGCGCGGATGGCGTTCGACGATCCCGGGGCGGTCGCTGCGCTGCACGTCAACTCGCCCGGGGTGCTGCCGTTGCCGGGGAACCTCGCGCGACCCGCCGCTGAGCGATGCGGAGCAGGAGTACGTCCAGCGGGCGCAGCGCTGGCGGCTGCGCGAGGGCTTTCACCTGCTCACCCAGGGCGCCGCAGCCGACGCGCTCGCGCCGGGCCTGCACGACTCGCCCGCCGGGCTCGCCGCGTGGCTGGTCGACAAGTACAGGCGCTGGTCGGACTGCGACGGCGAGGTCGAGCGGCGCTTTTCCAAGGACGAGCTCTGCGACTTCCTGACGATCTACTGGGCGACCGGGACGATCGCCTCGTCGATGCGCCTCTACGCCGCCGAGGCGCGCGACCGCTGGCGGCTCGCCGCCGGCGAGACGATCGACGTCCCGGCGGCGGTCGCCGACTTCCCGGCCGAGATCGCGCGCCCGCCGCGCGCCTGGACCGAGCGGGTGCTCGGCGACCTGCGCCGCTGGACCGAGTTCGACCGCGGCGGGCACTTCGCCGCCTTCGAGGAGCCGGAGCTGTTCGCGGGCGACCTAGTTGAGTTCCTGGCGGAGGTGGGGTGAGCGCTGCCGGGGAAGAGGTCGTGCGCTCGATGTACGCGGGGTTCAGCTCGCTTGCCGCGGGCGGCGACGTCGAGGCGTACGTCCGGGCGCACTACGACCCGGAGGTCGAGTACACCGCCGTCGAGGAGATCGAGCCGATTCGCGGCCACGAGGCGCTGATCGCGTGGACCGAGCGCTGGTTCGAGGCCTGGGAGGAGTTCCGGGCCGAGGTGGACGAGGTGACCGCGATCGGCGATGTGCTGGTCGTTGAGATCACGATCCGGGGCCGCGGCAGGGAGAGCGGCACGACGGTCGATATGCGGATCTTCCACGTGATCGAGCTTCGGGACGGTCGCATCCTGCGGATGACCGACCACCTCAACCGCGATCGTGCGCTCGACGCGGCGCGCCGGCGGTGACTGCGCCCGTCACGGTCGCTCTGATCGCCGACACGCACCTGCCGCGCGGCAGCCGCCGGCTGCCGGAGGCGTGCGTGGAGCGGATCCGCGGGGCCGATCTGGTCATCCACGCCGGCGACTTCAGCGCCGCGGCGGCGTACAAGGAGATCGCGGCGCTCGCGAAGCGGATGGTCGCGGTGCACGGCAACGTGGACGACGCCGCGCTGCGCCGGCTGCTGCCGGAGCAGGTGGAGGTCGGGCTCGGTGGCGTGGTGATCGCCGTGATCCACGACGCGGGGCCGAAGCGGGGGAGACTGGCGCGGCTGCGGCGCAAGTTTCCAGGAGCCGACGCGGTGATCTTCGGCCACTCGCACATGCCGCTTCACGAGCAGGACGGGGGGTTCCAGATCTTCAACCCGGGCAGCCCGACCGAGCGCCGGCGCGCGCCGGCAAGGACGATGGGGTGGGCGCGATTCGGCAGTAAAGGCGTGGAGTTCGAGCACGTCGAGCTGCCCTGAGGGCGTTCGGCAGGCGAGCCGCACCGAAAGCACCTATACGGGGCTTTGGATGCGGCTCACCGTGGTGTGATGCTCACGCGCTCAGTCGGCGTCGACCGCGTAGCGTGGGGAGCGATGGCCAAGGAACGCCTCAAGTCACCGCGCGCGCGGCTGTTCGTCGCCCTCGACCTGCCCGACGCGGTGCGCGACGGGATCGCGCGCTGGCAGCAGGCGGCCCTGACCGACGAGGCGCTGCGGTCGATGCGGCCCGAATCGCTTCACGTGACGCTCTGCTTCTTGGCCTACCACCCCGAGAAGGCGGTCCCGCGGATCGCCGACGTGATCTCGTCGATGGAGCCCCGGCCGGTCGAGCTGCACTTCGAGCCGGACCCTTCGCCGATCCCGAAGGGGCGTCCGCGCCTGTACGCGATCGGCGGCGAGAGCGAGAGCGCCTCGGCTCTCCAGGATGATGTCTCGGGAGCGCTTGCCGCCGAGCGGCTCTACAAGCCCGAGAAGCGCGGTTTCTGGCCGCACGTGACCGTCGCCCGGGTGCGCTCCGAGCGCCTGCCGCCGGAGCCCGGCAAGCGTCGCGGCAAGGGGCGTCCGCGCCGCGTCAAGCGGCCGCCGGCACCACTGCCGGCGGCCCTGACCGAGCCCTTCGGAGCCGTCCGGGTGGCTCTTTACCGCTCCGATCTCAAGCCTCAAGGGGCGGAGTACACGTCCCTTGCAGGCGTCGACTTGGCGTCCCGATACTGACGATCCAGATCGGCCCGTCGGTCCACGTCTGTCTGCGCGGGGCGGGCTGTTGCTCGTCGCGCAGAGGAGCAGCGGGCTCGGAGACTGCCCTCCCGGTCCTCGTCCATTCCAGAAGCGGATGGCTCGTGTAGCGAGAGGCCTCCTCTCGTGACGACGGAGGCGACTCGCTGATCGAGCCGCCGGTCGTGGTCACGCGGTGGGCTTCACGAACGCTTCGCTGACCTCCCAAAGGCGCTGGGCAAGGTCGGGGTCACGGCTCTCCGTGGTGGAGGAAGCCCGCTTTCCTCGCTTCAGGTAGGCGCCGCTGACTGCCGCCAGCTCCGGCGCGGTCGCCGCCCAGGTCACTCCGGCTGCCGCCTTGGGCGGCGTGGTCATGAACGGGAGCAGGATTGCCCCGATCGCCTTGTAGACGAACGGCAGGGTCTGGCCGATGTTGGTGCTGCGAACGAACCCGGGATCGACGCAGTTGGCGGTCACGCCGCTGCCCTTCAGGCGGCGAGCGAGCTCGTAGGTGAACAGCACCAGCGCCAGCTTGGAGTCGTTGTAAGCGCGCTGGCCGCTGAAGCTTCGCTCGTGCTGGAGGTCATCGAAGTCAAGCCGGCCGCCGTGGTGGCCGCTCGAGACCATGTTCAGCACCCGGGCCGGAGCGCTTTCCCGCAATAGGCCCAGCAGCGTGGTCGTGAGCAGGAACGGCGCCAGGTAGTTGACGGCGAACGTCAGCTCGAATCCGTCCTTCGTCGTGATCCGCTTGCCGACATCCACCCCGGCGTTGTTGATCAGCACGTCGAGGCGGTCGAACCTTGCTTGAAGCTCGGCCGCGAGGCGGCGGACCTGTTCCAGGCTGGCGAGATCTCCGATGACGAGTTCAACCGCGGCGTTGCTCGCCGCGGTGATCTCCTTCCGAACCCCTTCGCCGGATTCCTGGCTCCGAGCGCCGATCACCATCGTGGCGCCCATCTGCGCTAGCTGCAGTGCGGTCTCCTTGCCGATGCCGGAGGTCGCACCGGTTACCAAGATGACGCGGTTGCGCATCTCTTCGGCCACGGTCTGCTGTCTATCAGCAGCCGCGATTTCTCAGCGTGCCGCCTGTAGTGCGTTGGGCCACTTCTGCTCCCGCGTGATGCCGGCTCTGCTCCTCGTCGCGCGAAGCGGGAGCGAGTACAGGGTCGCGGCGGCCCGTCAGGGGACGTCGGCGAGAGACCACCCTGGGGTATGCGCATCCCGCTCGGCGAGGCCCTTCAGGTTGAGCAGCTGGCGGCGCATCATGACGAGGTCGATCCAGGGCATCGGCAGCTGCAGCACTCTTCCGATCAGCCCGCGCGCGTGGCGGCCGCGCAGCTTCACGACCAGCCGGCAGCCTCTCTGAGCCGGCAGGACCATGTAGGTGACCGCAACATCGCCGAACACGCGGTGAAACCGGTGCGCAAGCAGGGTCACGTGGTGGTCTGGCTCGAAGGCGACGAGCCGAAACATCGTCATGAACGTCTGTCCGCGCTCGAGCTCGCCTAGGCCCGGCGTCAACGTCCGTGGGCTCGGCCGGCCGACGTAGAAGCCAGGGTTGTCGAGCCAGTCATAGCTGTACGGGGCCGCGCGTAGCTGGCAGAGCCAGCGGAACACGATCGCTGGCGGTGCGTCGATTGAGATTGCGCGGAAGTACACGCCGTCCGGCGCGGGAAGAAAGTCGTCACAGGGAAACGACAGCTCACGCTCGGCCGCGGTCGACCCCGAGACGTCGACCGACGACTGTGCTGCTGCCGCCGACCGCTTGCGGCTGGAGCGGAGCACGGGCAGGAATGTATCGGCCGATGCAGTGGTCTCAGCCCGCAGCGGGGCTGTCGCTTCCGCGGCGTGAGGTGAGGAGCGAGTTCTCCGCCATCCCGACCACATCTCCCGCGCTCTCTCAGTGGCTATTGGCGACGACGGTGATTCTCTACAGGCTCGTTGTTCCAGTGCCACGCTTTTCGCGCCATTCGCCGCCGACTGCTCCCTAGCGTTGGCGACATTCCCAAGCAGTGCCCGCAGGGCCCCGTGGGCGCGCTTGACGTCCGACTGGCCGGGTTGAATCGGGTGTCCGCCAAACGGGCGGAAGAAAGGTGACGAAAAGAATGGCTGACACGAGCAAGGCGGACCAGAAGGCGGCCGACAAGGAGGCCCAAGCCAAGAGCGCGGCGCTGCAGGCCGCCGTGACCCAGATCGAGAAAGACTTCGGCCAGGGCTCCGTGATGCGCCTTGGTGACAAGGCCAGCATCCCGGTCGAGGCGATCCCCACCGGGGCGCTCTCACTCGACCTCGCGCTCGGCGTCGGCGGAGTCCCGCGCGGTCGGATCGTCGAGATCTTCGGCCCCGAGTCCTCGGGCAAGACGACGCTCGTCTACCACATCATCGCCCAGGCCCAGCGCCTCGGCGGCGTCTGCGCCTTCGTCGACGCCGAGCACGCGATCGATCCGATCTACGCTCAGAAGATCGGGGTCGACACCGACGAGCTGCTGGTCTCGCAGCCCGACTACGGCGAGCAGGCGCTGGAGATCGTCGACGTGCTGGTCCGTTCCGGCGCCGTCGACGTGGTCGCGGTCGACTCGGTGGCGGCGCTGACGCCGCGGGTCGAGCTCGAGGGCCAGATGGGCGAGCAGCAGGTCGGCCTGCAGGCACGGATGATGTCCCAGGCGATGCGCAAGCTCGCCGGCAACCTCAACCGGGCGAAGACCGTCTGCCTGCTGACCAACCAGATCCGGGAGAAGATCGGGGTCATGTTCGGCTGCTTCCACTACGACGCCCGCGTCGTACTGGCGGACGGAAGCACTGAGAAGATCGGCAAGATCGTCAATCAGCGGATGCCGGTCGAAGTGATGTCGATGGATCCGGCAACCGGTGAGATCTCGCCAAAGAAGATCGTCGAGTACTACAACAACGGTGAGACCGACGAATGGCTTCAGTTCGAGGTCGAGGCAGGCGGGGGCTCTGGACGGCGGAAGTTCGCCTGCACCCCGAACCATCTGATCTTCACCCCGGAGGGGGAGAAGCCGGCAGATGAGATCGAGGAAGGCGATGAAGTCCTCGTCGCCTGCAAGCAGTACGACCTGAGCGAGGATCAGATGAAGCTGATCATCGGCAGCGCGCTCGGTGACGGCTCGCTTCGCTACGCGTCCGATCACAACGTCGCCTTCCGCGTTGGTCATGGAGAGCAACAGCGCGAGTACTGCGAGTGGAAGCACGAGATGCTCGCCCCGTTCGCACACACGATCACGCCGACCGGCAACGGGATCGGCTTCGACACGATTCCCATGCGCCAGCTGGCGCCGATCCACGAGTCGGTCTACGCCGCCGAAGGCGGCAGAACGATCAGTGACGAGCTGATCGATCAACTCGATGAGCGAGCGGTGGCCGCCTGGTACTGCGACGATGGCTCGTTCTCAGGTCACTTCGACCGCTGGGGTCACGGCAAGGCCGTCATCTATTGCTCAGCGCTGAGCAATGCCGACAAGGAGAAGGTTGCGGCGAAGCTTGAGACGCTCGGGATGGGACGGCCCACCGTGCGTGACCGTGAGCTCTTGTTCAGCGGCGAGCGGGCGCACAAGCTCCACGAGAAGATCGCCCCTTACGTACATCCATCGCTCGACTACAAGCTCCATCCGAGCCTGCGCGGGAAGTTCCAGTGGCATCCGGACTCGAGCGACGCGCATCTGAATGGGTCGCGTCTGAAGTCACGGACGGGTCTGCGCCCAGCGGCGATGAAGGTGGTGCGCAAGTACCGGAAGCCGGCGACACCGCGCAAGCGGGATCGGTTCGACCTCCAAGTCGAGGGAAACCACACCTATCTCGTGGATCACGTCGTCGTCCACAACTCGCCCGAGACGCAGCCGGGCGGCCGGGCGCTGAAGTTCTATTCCTCGCAGCGGCTCGACATCCGCCGGATCGAGACCCTGAAGGAGGGCACCGAGGCGGTCGGCAACCGGGTCCGCGTCAAGGTGGTCAAGAACAAGGTCGCGGCGCCCTTCCGCCAGGCCGAGTTCGACATCACCTACGGCGAGGGGATCTCGCACGAGGGGTGCCTGCTCGACCTCGCGCTCGAGCACGACCTGGTGCAGAAGTCGGGCTCGTTCTTCTCCTACGGCGAGCTGCGACTCGGCCAGGGACGCAACAACACGAAGCAGTACCTGGCCGAGAACCACGACCTCGCCGCCGAGATCGAGGCGAAGCTGTTCGCCGAGCTCGGGGTCGAGCGGACGCCGGCGCCGCCGAAGGCGGTGCCCGACCTCGACGAGGAGGCGGCCGAGGAAGAGGCGACGCCGGCGCGCAAGGCCGCCTAGCGCCCGGCACCCCGCGCGACCGTGTCGGAGAAGGCGTTCGAACGCGCCCTGGAGGCGCTCGCGCTCCGCGAGCGGACGACGGCCGAGCTGGCCGCCTGGCTGGCGAAGCGCGGGTTTGAGCCCGCCGAGGTCGAGGGCGCCGTCGACCGCCTGATCGCCTCGGGGACGATCGACGATGAGCGCTTCGCGGCCGAGTTCGCCGCCGACAAGCGCGAGCTCCGCGGCTGGGGCCCGGAGCGGATTCGCGAGGCGCTCCACGAACGCGGCCTCGACCCGGCGCTGGTCGAGGCGGCCGCGGGGGGCGAGGGACACGCGCAGCAGTTGGCGCGGGCGGTGGAGTTGCTCGAGCAGCGATCCGAGCCGGTTTTCGACGACCGCTCCCGGACTCGCGCCCTGGCATTCCTCGCGCGCCGCGGCTACGACTCGGAGCTCGCCTACGACGCCGTGCGAGCGGTCGAGCGGCGCGCCGCCTGAGTCCGCAGGCTGGGCGCACGCTTGCCGGCGCGTTCGGCGCTTGCCAGATGGCCGATCCGGGTCTACGATCGTCGGTGCGGCCGTATGCCGCCTGAAACACGCAAACGAGAAGCTGAAAACAAGATTTGCTCTCTTCGGTGACCACCCCGATCACGAGGTCGACCACCGGGCGGACCTGAGTTCGCCAACACGCGCGCGGCGGCATCCGCGCGCCTAGATTCAGCACGTTCGAGAGCGCGCTTTGGGCCGGCGGTCGCGGTGCCCCCGATGAGGCGCCGGATAGCGGGATATCGAGGCGGCCCCACCGCTGGGCCACTGAGAGAGGAAGCGATGGCTCAACGCGCGCTCTGGCTACCGTGGCGGCGCGACCGCGCCGATTCCGAGGCGAGTCCGGCCGAGCCGGAGAGCGGGGCGGCGGGCAACGGCGCCGTCCCCGGGGCCGCCGACGAGCTCCGCGCCCGGCGCGAGGAGATCGCCCGGATGGAGGAGCGGGCGCTGTTGGAGACCGAGTCGCTCGCCGTCCAGCGAGCCGACGTCGAGCGCCGTCTGCAGGCGCTGGAGGACCGCGAGCGCAACCTCGTCAAGGAGACCGAGGAGCTCAAGCAGGCAAAGCGGGTCCAGCGGCGCGAGCTGGAGCGCGTCTCCGGGCTCAGCGCTGCGCAGGCGAAACACCTCCTGATCGCGGAGGTCGAGGAGGAGGCCCGCCACCAGGCCGGCCTGCGCCTGCAGCAGATCGAGGCCGAGACCACCGCGGAGGCCGAGCGACGCGCGCGCAGCATCCTCTCCATCGCCATGTACCGGCTCGCTGCCAAGCACTCGAACGAGTCGACCACCCGGCTGGTCGAGCTGCCCAACGACGAGATGAAGGGCCGGATCATCGGCCGCGACGGGCGCAACATCCGGGCGCTGGAGAAGCTCACCGGCGTCGACGTGATCATCGACGAGACGCCCTCCGCGGTCGTGCTGTCGAGCTTCGACGGCGTTCGCCGCGAGGTCGCGCGCGAGACGCTCGAGCGCCTGATCGCCGACGGCCGCATCCACCCGGCGCTGATCGAGGAGACCTACGAGCACGTCCGGGAGGAGATCGACGTCAAGGTCGCCGAGGAGGGTCAGAAGGCGGCGCTCGAGGCCCATGTGAACGGGCTCGACCCCGAGCTCATGCGGCTGCTCGGGCCAGCTTCGCTTCCGCACGAGCTACGGCCAGAACGTGCTCGACCACCTGGTCGAGTGCGCCCACCTGGCCGCCCTGATGGCCGAGGAGGTCGGGGCGTCGGTCGAGACCACCCGCCGCGCTGCGCTTCTGCACGACCTCGGCAAGGCGGTCACGCACGAGGTCGAGGGCCCGCACGCGCTGGTCGGGGGCAAGATCGCCCGCAGGCGGGGCGAGTCCGAGGCCGTCGCCCACGCGATCGAGGCCCACCACGGCGAGGTCGAGCCGCGGACCGTCGAGGCCGTGACTCGTGCAGGCCGCGGACGCCGTCTCCGGCGCCCGGCCGGGCGCCCGCGGCGACGCCCTCGAGCAGTACGTCGGGCGGCTTCGCGACCTGGAGGACATCGCCGGCCGCCATCAGGGCGTGGAGCGTGTATTCGCGATGCGCGCCGGGCGCGAGATCCGGGTGATCGTCGATCCCGGCGAGGTCGACGACGAGCGCGCGGCGCTGATCTCGCACGAGATCGCGACCGCGGTCGAGAAGGAGGTCGAGTACCCCGGCCGGATCAAGATCACGGTGATCCGCGAGAGTCGGTCGACCTCCTACGCGAGCTGAGCGCGCCGATAGGATCCGGCGCCGATGGACAACGACACGCTCTTCTACGTGCTCGGCGGCGTCCTGGTCGTGGTGGCCCTCGTCGTCTCCTTCGCCGGCCTGCGATTCGACAAGTTCCCGGGCTCGAAGGGCCTGCTGGTCGGGGCCACGCTCGCGATCGCCGTTCTGGTCGGAGCGACGATGACCTTCGCCTGGCGCAACGCCGAGGACGAGCAGGCGCATCGCGAGGCCGAGCTCGCCCACGACGTGGCCGAGAACGAGGAGACCGGCGACACGACCGAGGCCGACGAGGAGGCGGGCAGCGACGTCTCAGAGGAGGCGGCGGCCGGCGGCGACACGACCGCCACGACCACCGCCGAGACCACGACGACGACCGCCGCCGAGGCTTCGACAGCCGAGGGCGCCCAGGTGTTCACGAGCGCCGGCTGCACCGGCTGCCATACGCTCGCCGACGCCGGCTCCACCGGAACCACCGGGCCGGACCTCGACGCGGCGCTGAAGACCGAGGACGAGGCGTTCATCCGCGAGTCGATCGTCGACCCGAGCGCGAACGTCGCGGAGGGCTACCCGCCGAACGTGATGCCGGAGACCTACGAGCAGCAGCTCACGCCAGAGGAGCTCGACGCGCTCGTCTCCTACCTCGCCGAAGTCACCAGCGGCAAGAGCTGAGCTTCTCAGAGGCCGTGGTGCGGCCACTCGGGCGTCTCGCCGCGCTTGAAGGCCGAGGCGCCGATCGAGTGCGAGTCGCGGCGCCAGAACATCGACAGCGCGGCCTCGACCTCGTTGCGCAGGCGCTCCTCGTACGTGCGCCCGACGTTGCGAACCATCGTCTCCTTGTCGGTGCGGATCGCGCCCTGCGGGAGCGCGGCGATCTCGCGCGCGAGCGCGAGCGCCCGCGGCAGCGCCTCGCCCTCGTCGACGACCTCGTTCGCGAGCCCGATCCGCAGCGCCTCCTCGGCGTCCACGGGCCGCCCGGTGATGATCAGCTCCATCGCCTTCGCGTAGCCGACGACGAGCGGCAGGCGGACGGTCATCCCGTCACCGGCGACGATGTTCCAGCGCCGCTCGAGGGCCCCAAACACCGCGTTGCGGGCGACGATCCGGATGTCGGCCAGGAGCGCGTTCTCCAGCCCCGCGGCGACCGCCCAGCCGTTGACGGCGGCGATCACCGGCTTGAACACGTCGACGCGGCGGCTGTAGCCGCAGTCGCCGGCTGAGTCGTAGACGTGGGTGCGGAACTCGTCCCACTCGGGGCGCGGCCAGTCCGCCGCATCCTGGAGGTCCCAGCCGGCGCAGAACGCGTCGCCGGTCCCCGTGATCACGAGCACGAATGCCTCGTCGTCGTCGCGAAACCGCCGCCACGCGTGGTGGAGCTCCTCGTTCATGCGCCGTGAGACCGCGTTGCGCTGCTCGGGGCGGTCGTAGGTGAGCACCGCGACGTGGTCGTCGCCGAGCTCGTACTTGATCTGCTCGTAGTCCATCTTCTCCGGTCCTAAGATGGCCGCGTGAGCGCAGAAGCGCTATCACGTCACCACGTTCGGGTGCCAGATGAACGAGCACGACTCCGAGCGGATGAAGGGGATGCTCGAGTCGCTCGGCTACATCGAGGCGCCCGAGCGCGCCGAAGCCGAGCTGATCCTCTTCAACACCTGCTCGATCCGCGAGAACGCCGACAGCCGGTTCATCGCCCACCTCGGCGAGGCAAAGCGGCTCAAGTCGGAGGACCCGGGGCGGGTGGTCGGGGTGGGCGGCTGCTGGGCGCAATCGGTCAAGGACGAGGTCTTCGAGCGCTTCCCGTTCGTCGACGTCGCCTTCGGGCCGGGCCAGATCGGGCGCCTGGCGGAGTTCCTGACCTCGGACTCGCTCACCGCCCAGGGCTATTTCGAGTTCGAGGACTTCGCCGGCCATCTGCCCATGAAGCGCGAGCGCGAGTTCCAGGCCTGGCTGCAGATCTCCCAGGGCTGCAACTGCCGCTGCTCGTATTGCATCGTGCCCTCGACCCGCGGTCGCGAGCAGAGCCGCGACCCGGCGGAGCTGGTCCGCGAGGTGAAGGCACTCGCCATCGACGGCGTGCGCGAGGTGACGCTCCTGGGCCAGAACGTCAACAGCTACGGCCGCGACCTCGGCGAGCGGCGGACTACGTTCGCCGAGCTGCTGGCGATGCTCGACCCGATCGAGGGGATCGAGCGCATCCGCTACACCAGCCCGCACCCGAAGGACATGCGCGAGGACGTGATCCGCGCCCATGCGGAGCTCGCCTCCGTCTGCGAGCACATCCACCTGCCGCTGCAGTCGGGGTCGAGCCCGATCCTGAAGGCGATGCGGCGCACCTACAACCGCGAGCGCTACCTCGACCGGGTGGCGCTGATCCGCGAGCACGTCCCCGACTGCGCCCTGACGACCGACATCATCGTCGGCTTCCCCGGCGAGACCGAGGAGGACTTCGAGCGCACGCTCGAGGTCGTCGACGAGGTCCGCTACGACGCGGCCTTCACCTTCGTCTACTCGCCGCGCCGCGGCACCGACGCGGCGACCCTGCCCGAGCAGGTATCCGAGGAGGTCAAGCGCGAGCGCATGGGGCGCCTCGTCGAGCTGGTCCAGCGCCACGCCCGCGAGCGCGCGCAGCGCTTCGTCGGCCGCACGATGGAGGTCCTGGTGGAAGGCAACAGCCCGCCGCGATCCGGGCCAGCTCCGCGGGCGCACCCGCCACAACAAGGCGGTCAACTTCGAGGGCACCGCGAGCCCGGGCGAGCTGGTCGAGGTCGAGATCGCCAGCGCCACCTCGCAGACGCTGACCGGCCACGAGCGGCTGTTCAGCCGCGTCTGAGCGCGCCCGGCGTGCCGCGGGTGCTGGCGATCTTCGGCCCGACCGCGGTCGGCAAGACCGGGATCGCGGTCGAGGTCGCCGAGCTGCTGCGCGAACGCGGCGAGGACCCGGTGGCCGTCTCCTGTGACTCGATCCAGGTCTACCGGGGCCTCGAGGTGCTCAGCGGGGCGGCGACGGCGGCCGAGCGGGAGCGGCTCGAACACCGGCTGATCGGGATCGCCGGGGTGCAGGAGGAGTTCTCGGCGGGGCGGTTCGCGGAGCTCGCGCACTCCGAGATCGACCGGCTGCTGGCCGAGGGCCGGCGCCCGATCGTCGTCGGTGGCACCGGCCTGTACATGCGCGCCGCGCTGTCGGAGCTCGAACTGCGCCCGCCGGTGCCCTCGGCGGTCCGTGCCGACGTCGAGCGGAACCTGGAGCAGCGCGGACCGGAGGCCCTGCACGCGGAGCTCTCGCCCGAGCTCGCCTCCGGGGTGCACCCGAACGACCGCAAGCGGATCGCACGCCTGACCGAGCTCGCGAGGCTGGGGATCGCCGCCCACCCCTCCGGGGAGGGGATGTGGGCCGAGGAGATGCGCGTGCCGACGACGCTGGCCGGCCTGACCATCGACCGCGATGAGCTCGAGGCGCGAATCGACGCCCGGGTCGACGACATGGTCGCCGCGGGCGCCCGGGAGGAGGTCCGCGCGGCCGACCGCGCCGGGGCCTCGCGGACCGCGCGGGCCGCGATCGGGTTCGAGGAGCTGCTCGCGGGGGACGTCGAGGGGATGAAGCGCGCCCAGCGGCGCTTCGCCCGCCGCCAGCTCACGTGGATGCGGAGAATGGAGGGCGTGAGGACGATCGATCGCAGCGGGCGCTCCGACGGCGAGGTCGCCGCTGAGATCCTCCGCCTGGTGGACGAGGAGGGCTCATGAGCGACATCGACACCGTGAGGGCCCTGAACTCGATCTTCGACGACTATGACTTCGGCGCGATCAGAGACGCCGTCGAGGGGTCCGGCCCGGACGATGTGAGGGCGGGGATCCCGGAGCTCGATCAGCTCGTCAACGATGCCCTGGCGGACGACGTCGTCATCGAGTTTCACGGTGGCGCCGGGTTGCCGGAGGGCAGCCGTTACGAGGGTTGCGAGGAATACCTGCGCTTCTGGCGCAACTGGCTGGCGGCCTTCGAGGAGTACGACATCGAGCACGGCGGGTACGAGCAGCTCGGGGACTGCATCGTCGTCGCGGTCACCCATCGGGGCCGCGGTCGCGGCAGCGGACTCGACTTCACGCTCTCGCAGGGCCAGCGCTGGGTCTTCCGCGACGGGCACGTTGCCGAGATCCACGTCTACGAGACCCGTGCGGAGGCCGTGGCCGACGCTTAGGCCGCCCTAGGGCCTGGGATACTCGCGCCGTGTCCGAAGCCGAAGATGTGGCCCTCGAGGGGGTCCGAGTGTTCAATGAGGGCGACTGGGATGCCCTGGAGCGGCTCTACGACCCGGACGCGAGGCTCGACCCCCCGCCCGAGTGGCCGGAGGCGCACCACCCGCGAGGCTGGGCCGAGGTGCGGGCTCAGTACGAGCGCATCAAGGCGGACTGGAGCGAGGACCACGTGGAGGCCGTGTCCGTCGCCGAGGTGTCCCCGGGGGTGGTCTTGGCGGAGTTCCGATGGTCCGCCACCGGCGCCGCGAGTGGTCTGGATCTCGAGATGCCGCTGTGGGCCGTGTACCGGTTCAACGAGAGCCGGATCGCCCGCGTCTCGTTCTTTCAGGACGAGGCTCCGGCCCGCGCAAGCGTCGATGGGGCGGACTCATGAGGTTCGAGAAGTGGCAGGCGCTCGGCAATGACTACATCGTGGTCGAGGCCGACGCGCTCCCCTGGGAGCTGAGCCCGGAGCGGATCCGGCGGATCTGCGAGCCCCGGTACGGGGTCGGCTCGGACGGGATCCTGCTGCTGTCGGCGGCCCCGGACGAGCGGCACGTCGCGGAGCTGCGGATCTTCAACCCCGACGGCTCGGAGGCCGAGCTGTCCGGCAACGGGGCGCGGGAAGCCGTGCTCTACCTGCGCGAGGCCGGCTGGACCGACGCCGAAACGTTCACGATCCTGACCAAGGCGGGCGAGGTGACGCCCACGATCACCGGGCCGGGCGAGGTCTCGATGGCGATCGGGCGCGCCTCGGTGACCTCGCCGTTCTACCCCGAGGGGCCGGAGGACGGCAGCGGGACGATCAGCTCGCGGGGGCGCGAGTGGGAGTTTCAGCACGTCGACGTCGGCAACCCGCAGTGCGTGATCGAGGTCGGCCGCGAGGTCGAGGAGCTCGACCTCGCGACGCTGGGTCCGGCGATCGAGTCCAGCAAGCGCTTCCCGCAGCGGACCAACGTCTCGTTCACGAGGGCGGAGGGCTCGATGGTGCGGGCGCGGATCTTCGAACGCGGGGTGGGGGAGACGCTGTCCTCGGGCACGGGCGCCGCCGGCGCCGCGGTTGCCGCGTTCCTGCGCGGCGCGGAGAGCCCGATCACGGTGAGACTCGACGGCGGCGAGCTCACGGTGGAGATCACCGACGAGCTCGACGTCACCCTGATCGGCAACGCATCCCGCGTCTACGCCGGGGAGCTCGACGCGGGGTTCGTCGCCGCACTCGGCGAGGACTGAGCCGATGTCCAGCGAAAACGTGGAGGCGTTCCACCGCTCGGTCGCGGCAATCAACAGCGGGGACGTCGAGGCGGCCATCGAGCTCGTGCACCCCGACGCCGTGCTCGAACCCCTGCGGGCCGCGACCGAGGGCGCGTTCTACGGCCACGACGGGGTTCGGAGATTCTTCGCCGACACGGCCGAGACGTTCGACCGCTTCCGGCTCGAGCCGACGGACGTCCGCGATCTCGGCGAGCGGGTGCTGGCGATCGGCTCGATCCGGGTGCGAGGGCGCGGGAGCGGGGTCGAAACCGTCATCCCGACGGCGGCGATCACCGAGTACCGAGACGGGCTCGTGTGGCGCTACAAGGACTACAGCGAGGCCCGCCTCGCCCTCGAAGCCGCCGGATTGACCGCCTGAGCGGCGGGAGCAATGAGCTGCGGGTCAGCCGGTGTCGGTTAGGGTCGCCCTATGCGCTTGCGTCGGGTGGTGCTGGCCCCACTGATCGCTCTGGCGATCACTGGGTGCTCGGACGACTCCGAGGAGAGCACGCCGCGCTCGACGTCCACTTCCGCGTCGACGTCGGCTGACGAGCCGGCCCTCCCGGAGCCGATCACCGCGCAGGGAGCCGAGAGCGTCAAGCTCGCGGACCGTCTGCAGCGCGAGATCGAGATCGAGGATGGCCCCGACTGGATGGTCGGTGCGTTCGGCTCGCTCTGGGTCAAACGCGATAACGGCGTGGTCGACCGGATCGACCCGGCGAACGGCCAGGTGATCACCGAGATCAGCGCCGGCGAGTTCGAGGAGCCGCTGTGCCAGGGGATCGGGGTGAGCGACGACTCGGTCTGGGCGTGTCCGGCGCTCGGTGAGCCGGCTGGACAGGTCGTTCGGATCGACCCGGAGCGCAACGAGGTCGTCTCGACGCTGAAGACGAAGAAGCTGCCGGATCAGGGCCGCATCGTCAGTGCAGCCGATCAAGTGTGGCTTCTGACCGATGCCGGCGTGCGCCTGACCGGCGTCGACCTGGCGAGCGAGAAGGAGGCCACGGAGGTTCGACTGGGGGAGACCTGCACCGATCTGGCGGCTTCGGGCACGACCCTGTACGCGGTCTGCCCGATCGACGGGCATGTCCTGAGGATCGACGCGGAGGCGGGCGAGGTCACGGCCGAGGGCGTGTTCGAGGGTGCGCGCACCGCCTCGGTGAACGGGGACCTCTGGGTCGGCTTCGAGGGTGGCGTCGCCCAGGTCGATCCGCAGTCGCTCGAGATCCGCACGCTGTACGACGTCCAGGCGGCTTTCGGGGGCGCGGTCTTCGCGGCCGACGACGAGGTCTGGGTGCGTCAGGAGGGCGGCCCCTTCCTGACCCGGATCGACCCGGACGAAGAGCGAATCGTCGAGACGATCGAGGCACCGAAGCTGCCGAGCGGCGGGGACGTGATCGTGATCGGCAACTCGGTCTGGGCTTCCGCCTACGACGACGGCACCGTCGTCCAGCTGAGGCGCTGAGCGTGTTCATCGCGGTGTTCGTGAGGCGCCTTCGAGAGGGAAAGACATACGAGGACTTCCTCGAGGCGTGGTATCCGGACAAGGGGTTCGGCGTCCCGGTGCGCGGGCCGATCAACTCGAGGAGCTTGACCGACGACCGCCAGATCCTCACGATCGCGTTCGTCGACGTGCCGGACCGCGCCGGCCTCGAGCAGGTGGGTGAGCGGATCGCCGAGCAGGAGGCGGTCCGCCACGATCGCATTGACGAGGTGATCGAGTCGACGTCGCTGCGAGCGATCTACGAGCAGCTCGACGAGTTCGACTTCTCGACCGACGAATCGGTCGCCAGGGGCCGCCGGGCCTAGCCGATCACCGCCGCGCGACGAGCAGCTCGGCCAGCCGGGCGGCGACGAAGCCGAACGCGAAGTAGAGCGGCGGCAGCCACAGCGCGACGCCGAACAGGGCGTCGGCGGCAGGGCTGTACTCGGCCAGGTCGAGCTCGACGACCAGGATCTCGGCCAGCGGCCCGACGACCGCGGCGGCGAGCCCGCAGGCGAGCGCCGGCCGGCCGCCGCCGAGGCCGGAGGCGATCAGAACGGCGAGCATGACGATCAGGACCGTCACCGGTCCCTCGGGCTCGTCGTAGATGACCGCCGTGAGCGCGTAGAGCGCGAGCACGGCGGCGATCGCCGCGATCCCGATCCGCGCGTCGAACCCGGGGCGCGGCGGGCCGAGACGCAGGCGCAGCTCGCCCAGCGAAGCCGTCGCCAGGCCGACGAGGACCGGGAACCACAGCGCGCTCTCCCAGACGAACGGCGTCGTGTCGTCGAGGTAGGTCGTCGTCCCGGCCTGCACGTGGCCGGCGTCGCCGATCAGCCCCCCGGCGGCCCCGACGAGGAAGAGGATCAGCAGCTCTTTCCCGCTCAGCCTCATCGCGGGCGGGAGTATCGCGCCTCGGGTAGCCTCGCGGACCCATGGCGCTCACCGACCCCTCCAAGCGGCTCGAGGCGATCCCGCCGTACATGTTCGCCGAGCTGGAGCGCAAGATCGCCGCGAAGCAGGAGGCCGGGATCGACGTGATCAGCCTCGGGATCGGCGATCCGGACACACCGACCTACCCGCACGTTGTCGAGGCTATGCAGGCCGCGGTCGCCGACCCCGGCACGCACCGGTACCCGTCGAACCGCGGCCGGTCCGAGTTCCGCGAGGCCTTCGCGGGCTTCTACGACCGCCGCTTCGGGGTCGAGATCGACCCCGAGACCGAGGTGATCCCCGCGATCGGCGCCAAGGAGTGCATCTACAACCTCTGCTTCGCCTTCCTCGATCCCGGCGACGCGGCGCTCGCCTCCGACCCGGGCTACCCCGTCTACACCGGCGGCCCGGTGCTGGCCGGCGCCGAGGCCGCCGTTCTGCCCCTGGTCCCCGACCTCGGCTTCGCCCCGGACCTCGACGCGATCGAAGCGGCAGACCTCGAGCGCGCGCGGCTGATCTTCCTCAACTACCCGAACAACCCGACGGGGGCGATCGCTCCAGACGGCCTGTTCGAGCGGGTCGTCGAGCTCGCACGCGAGCACGAGATCCTGGTCGTCCACGACAACGCATACTCGGAGACGACCTACGACGATTACGTCGCCCCGAGCTTCCTCGCCACACCGGGCGCCAAGGAGGTCGGGGTCGAGGTCTTCTCGCTCTCCAAGGGCTACAACATGACCGGCTGGCGGTGCGCGGCGATCCTCGGCAATGCCGACGCGGTCTCGGCCTACTGGCGGCTCAAGACGAACGTGGACTCCGGCCTGTTCGAGGCGGTCCAGCTCGCCGGGGCCGCGGCGCTCAACGGGTCCCAGCGTCCGGTCGCGGAGATGAACGAGATCTACCGGCGCCGTCGCGACCTCGTGGTCGGAGCGCTGCGCGAGATCGGCGTCGACGTGGCGGCCCCGAAGGGGACGATCTACGTCTGGGCGCCGGTCCCGGAGGGGCATACGTCGGCCTCGTTCGCCGAGCTCGTCCTGGAGGAGGCGGCCGTCGTCGTCTCGCCGGGCTCGATGTACGGGCCGAGCGGCGAGGGGTTCTTCCGGATCTCGCTGACCACGCCGGACGAGCGGATCGCCGAGGCGGTCGAGCGCCTGCGCGAGCACCTCTCCGCCTAGATGGCCGAGCGGCGCCGGGCCAGCTCCGGGTCTCCCTTCGAGCGCCGCTACGGGTTCAGCCGCGCTGTGCGGGCGGGCGACCGCGTGATCGTCTCGGGCACGGCGCCGGTCTGGGACGACGGCAGCTGCGACCCCGATCCGGCGGCCCAGGCGCGCCGCTGCTGCGAGATCATCGTCACGGCGCTCGAGGAGCTCGGAGCCTCGGCGGCGGACGTCGTCCGCACGCGGATGTTCGTCACCGACGCAGCCGTCGCCGACGCCGTCGGCGCCGTCCACGGCGAGTTCTTCGGCGACGCGGCGCCCGCGGCGACGATGGTCGTCGTCAGCGGCCTGCTCGACCCGCGGTGGCTGGTCGAGATCGAGGCCGAGGCGGAGCGGCGCACGGACTGTTAGGAGTTGCTAATAATGCCCGCCTTCGCACGGCGGGTCCTCCCTCGAACTTTGGGTTAGGGGAAGGGGGGAGATTCAAGCCCGCACGCACGCTTACCGATCCATAAGACAGTGACCACGCTTGGCATCGCACTCGCACTCGCCTGCGCCGCAATGGCGAACCTCGCCATGCTCTGCAAGCACCGCGGGGCCTGCGAGGCCCCGGAAATCAGCCTCAGGGCGCCACTTCACAGCGTCAGGCAGCTCTTCCTCTCGCGCTGGTGGACGATCGGTTTCGCCGTCGCCGCCGTCGCATGGATCCTGCACGTCGCCGCGATGTCGATCGCACCGCTGTCCCTGGTCCAGGCCGTGATCGCCGGTGGCCTGGTCCTGATCGCCTATCCCGCCACGCGTTACTTCGGGCACAAGCTCAACCGCCGCGAGTGGCTGGGCCTGGGGCTCGCCGCCGTCGGGCTCGGCTTCCTCGCGATCACCGTCCCGCACGCAAGCGAGAACGATGGCTACTCGATCGTCACTCTCGCCGCGTTCGAGACCGTGATGTGCGGCGCCGGCTGCTTCCTCTTCGCCTCGGGCGTCCTGCGCCGGGGCTCGATCTGCCACGGCGTCGTTCTCGGACTCGCCTCCGGGCTGCTGATCGGCGTCTCCAACGTCGCGATCAAGGCGCTCACCGAGGGCATCGACATCGCCGGCATGGAGGCCCTGCTCAGCCCTTGGACGGTGCTCGTCCTCATCGGGGGGCTCGGTGCCTTCTTCGCCCTCGCGCGCGGGATGCAGCTCGGCGAGGCGATTCCCGTGATCGCCACCGCCTCGGTCGCCTCCAACTGCGCCGCGATCCTCGGCGGGGTGATCGTCTTCGGCGACCCGATCGGCTCTGGCGTCGTCGAGGGCATGGCCCGTGGCCTGGCCTTCGCCGCGGTGATCGCGGCCGCGGCGGTGATGCCGCGCGTGCCCGGCAGCGCCCAGACCGCCTGAGTCGCCGTAGCTACGGCAGGCCGGGGTTGATGAGCTCAACCCGCCACCCGCTCGGCGTGTCGACCAGCATCAGGATCCGGTGCGTGAAGTTGTCGTTCGTCGGCTTGACGTTCGCGAGCGCGAGGTCGCCGACGGTGTCGACGCGACGGACGCGCGCGTCCTCCACCGAGCTGTGCTCGTACAGCCAGGCGCAGCCGCGGTTGACGTTGCGGTTGAGCCGGTTTCGCCACCGTGGCGTCAGCAGCGCGCAGGCGGTCTCGCCGTCGAGCTCGTGCTCGGCGCGCACGTAGCGAACCGCGATCTCGGTCGCCTCGGCCTCGCCGGCGCCGCCCGTCGGCAGCCACGAGAACGGGGGGTAGCCCGGCAGTGGATAGTCGATCAGCCACCGGCCGCCGAGCCGCTTCAGCGACAGGACCATCTCGATGTCCTGACAGGACCCGGAGCAGCGGAGCTCGTTGAGCGCGATTGCGAACCCGCCGTCGACGCCCACCCGTCTTATCGTCGCGCGTGCCTTGGGATCCCCCACACGGTCGCTGCGGTCGAAGATCTGCTCGCAGCGACCTCGGCCGCCGGCGAAGCGCTCGACCAGATCGCGGCCGCGCGGGGTGAGCACGTCGCAGAACGCCTCGCCGTCCCCGGCCAGCCACGCCCGGTCCCAAGCGGCGATCGTCCGCTCGACGGCCCGCTCCTGAGCCTTCGAACCGCGATCCGACCCGAATGCCGACGCGACCACCGCCGCGGCGAGGAGGAGGGCCGTCGCCATCCCGCCGCGCATCTCGCCCGCTCTAGAGCTTCCCCTCGGCCTCGAGGGTCTCCCGCAGACCGGTCTCCAGTCCGCGCGGCGAGTACCCGAGCTCGGCCATCGCCTTGTCGTGCTTGGCCCAGAAGGTGACCCCGTCGGCCGACGAGATCAGCTCGCGCAGGTTCGGGGGCTGTCCCATCACCTTTCCGACCAGCGCGCCGGCCGGCGCGAGCAGCTTCAGCATCCCGGTGGGGATCGAGCGCGAGGGTGGCTTCCTTCCGGCGACCCGGCCGACCGTGCCGATCAGCTCGCGCATCGTCGTGATCTCGCCGCCGAGCACGTAGGCCTCGCCGGCGACACCCTTGTCGAGCGCCAGCAGGATGCCGTCGGCGACGTCCTCGACGTAGACCATGTTCATCCCGAGGTCCGGAAACGCCATCATCGGCATCCGCCCGGCGAGGAACTGGTTGATCTGGGCTCCGATCGCCGAGTGGTCATCGGGCCCGTAGACGCCGCCCGGCTGGACGATCACGCACGGCAGGTCCTCCTCGGCGATCAGCCGCTTCGCGATCTGGTGCGCCTCGTACTTCGTCTGCTCGTAGTAGGACGTGAACTCGCGTCCGGGATGCTCGTAGGTCTCGTCGACGACCTCGCCGTGGGTGTTGCCGAAGGCGCCGACGGTCGAGACGTAGACGACCTTCGGCGTCTTCGCGGCGAGCGCCGCCCGCAGCGTCTTCTCGGTGCCGAGCACGTTCGCCTCGTACATCGCCCGGTGCTCGGACTCCGGGATCCCGACCTCGTAGACCGCCGCGTTGTGGATCAGCGCGTCGCAGCCCACGAGCGCGGTGGCGATCGCCCCCTCCTCGGAGAGGTCGCCGACGACCAGCTCGCAGCCGAGCCGCTCGAGCTCGGAGCCCCTGGCCGCCGAGCGCACCAGCGCCCGTACCTCGTCGCCGCGGGCGCGCAGCTTGCGGGCGACGTGCCCGCCGATGAATCCGGTTCCGCCCGTCAGGAAAACCCGCATCGCGGGCGGAGCCTAGCCGCGATCGCCCCTGCGCGGCGCACCGGACATCCGTCCAATTTCAGGGCTTCGCGACCCCGAAATTCGTCGGAACGTCCAGAAATCGGCGCATTCCTGGCGCTTTGGCCGCCTGGGCCGATGCGTGGGGCGTGGACATCGGAAACCCCCTACATCGTTGCGCTCTCGGCCTCGCCGGCCTGATGATCGCGATCGCGATCGTGCTCTGCGTGACCCCGATCGGATCGTCGTCCGCGAACGACCGCGCGTCGGCCTACTCGGGCCCTCCGATGGCCAAGGCCCCGAAGCAGGCCGCTCGGCCGGATCACACCGCTGAGACGGGGACGAAGCCGAAGCCGAAGCCGGCCCGCAAGCGCGCAGCGCGGAAGGCGAACGACGCCGAACTGCCCGAGGTGAGCAACGCGGCGGGCGAGGCGCTCGACGTCAGCGGCGCCTGCGAGGAGAACCTGGCGATCGCCGCCGAGCGCGGCCTGACGTTGCCCGATGGCTGGGACATCAGGTGCGTCGGTCCGGGCCTCGACTGGAACGGCAACTCGCACTGGGGCGTCGCCTGCCCCTACGACTCCTGCCCGGAGGGCGCGGGGCCGTACCTCTCGATCTCCAACCCGACGTACTATGTGATCGCCCACGAGCTCTGCCACGCGAACTTCGGCACCGACGAGCTGATGGCCGACAGGTGCGCCGCCGAGCATGGCGCCTCGCTGGAGACGAGCCCGTACCAGTAATACCCTGGTCGTGTGACCGCGCGCGCAACGGTCGCGGTAGCGGCCGCCATCTGCGTACTCGCAGCAGCCGTCACGCCGGCGGCAGAGAACGGCAGGGCGCTGCCGCCGCAGAGCTTCGCCTTCGCGATCGGCAACGGCAACCTCGCCGGCGGTCCCGAGCAGGTCGCGGAGCGGCTCGGGGAGTTCGACCTGGTGATCGTCGACGGCGAGCTGGCGCGCGCTGACGAGGTCGCGGCGCTGCGGGCTCGCGGCGTCACCGTCCTCGGCTATCTGAGCGTCGGCACGATCGAGAAGTGGCGCTCCTGGTATCGCCGCCTGAAGCGGTTCCGGCTCGGCGCCTGGGCGGACTGGAAGGACGAGTGGTTCGCGGACGTCTCGAAGGCGAAGCTGAGGCGGCGGATCACCACCGAGATCGCGCCGCGCCTGCTCGCCAAGGGATTCGACGGGCTCTTCCTCGACAACGTCGACATGGTCGAGACGCGCAATCACGCTCCCCAGCGCGACGGGATGCGCGAGCTCGTGCTGGCGCTGTCCACGCTCGTGCACGGGGATGGGCGCGTGCTGTTCGCCCAGAACGGCGCCCCGGTGCTCGACAAGCTCGGCCTGATCGACGCGATGGACGGCTGGAACCGCGAGGACGTCACGTGGAGCTACGACTTCGACCGCCGCCGATACGTCCACCTGCGAGCCGGCGAGACCCGCGCGGCGCTGCGGGAGCTGAGCGAGATGGCGGCGCGCGGGCTGGTCACGACGAGCGCCGACTACACCGGCGCCGGCGATGACGAGGCCGCGGCGGAGGCGGTCGCCAACGCGTGCTCGGTCGGCGCGACACCGTACGTCGGCGACATCGGGCTCACCGCGCGGCGGCTGCCCCGGCCACCCCTGACCTGCCCGCAGTAGCCGCGCCTACACTTGAAGCGTGGAGAACGGCGCCGGCATCCAGAACGCCCGGGCGCGCCAGCGCGCGCTCGCGGTCGGGGTGATACCGAATCCCGCCGGCGACGGCGAGGACCGGCTCGCCGAGCTCAAGGAGCTGCTGCGCACGGCGGGGGTGGCGACCGCGGGCGAGCTCCTCCAGGTCCGCGAGGCGCCCGACCCGGATCGCTACCTCGGTCGCGGCAAGCTCGACGAGCTGAAGGCGGAGATCAAGCGCTCGGGGGCGAACCTCGTCGCCTGCGACGACGAGCTCGTCCCGCGCCAGGAGCGCAACCTCGAGGCGGCCCTCGACGTGCCGGTCATCGACCGCACGGCGATCATCCTCGACATCTTCGCCGACCATGCCCACTCGGCCGAGGGCAAGCTCCAGGTCGAGCTCGCGCAGCTCGAGTACAACCTCGCCCGGATGCGGGGGCTATGGACGCACCTCGAGCGCCTCGGCGCCGGGCGCATGGACGGCGGCATCGGCACCAGGGGCCCCGGCGAGTCCCAGATCGAGACCGACCGCCGGCTGGCCCGCGACCGGATCTCGGCGCTGCGCCGCCGGCTCGTGCGGGTGGAGCGCAATCGGGGCGTGATGAGGGCTCGCCGCGAGTCATCGGCGGTTCCCGCGGTCGCCCTGGCCGGCTACACGAATGCGGGCAAGTCGACGCTGCTGAACGCGCTGACGGGCGCCGGGGTGAGCGTGGGGGAGAGGCTCTTCCACACCCTCGACCCGACCACGCGCGCGTTCGAGCACGACGGCCGGCGTTACCTGGTGACCGACACGGTCGGCTTCATCCGCAAGCTCCCGCATCAGCTCGTCGAGGCGTTCAAGGCCACCCTCGAGGAGACGCGGATCGCCGACCTGATCGTGCACGTCGTCGACGGCTCCGAGCCGGCGCACCTTCGCGCGGAGTCGATCGCGGCCGTGGATTCGGTGCTGGAGGAGATCGGCGCCGGCGACCGGCCGCGGCTGCTGGTCTTCAACAAGCTCGACCTGCTCGACGCCGAAGGGCGCCGTGAACTGCTCGTCGGAGTTCCTGACGCGATCGGCGTCTCCGCCGAGACCGGGGAGGGCATCGAGGAGCTTCGCGAGCGGATCGAGACGGCGTTCGAGGACACGCTGCGCGAGGTCGAGCTCCTGGTCCCGTACGCCGACGGGGCCCGGCTCTCGGAGCTGTACGAGCTAGCGGGGGACCTCGAGCGCTCCGAGCGAGCCGACGGCGTCCTCGTCCAGGCGCGGATTCCGGCTGCCCACGCCCACCGCTTCGCGGAGTTTGCGGTCAGCTCCAACGGCGGCGACCCGGAACCCGCCTGAGGCGCCGCTAGGCTCGCGCCGGTGAAGCTCGCCTGCACGAAGCTGAGCGACGAAGCCCGCCTGCCGACGCGAGCCAACGAGGGGGACGCCGGGCTCGATCTCTACGCGGCCGAGGCGGTGACGCTCGCCCCCGGCGAGCGGGCGAGCGTCGGGACCGGGATCGCGATCGAGGTTCCGCCCGGCCACGCCGGGCTCGTCCTGCCGCGGTCGGGGCTGGCCGCGCGTCACGGGATCGCGCTCGTCAACTCACCCGGGCTGATCGACGCGGGCTACCGCGGCGAGGTCCGCGTCCTGTTGCTGAACACCGACCCTGACGCGGCGTTCGAGGTCGCGGCCGGCGACCGGATCGCGCAGCTCGTGCTGACGCCGTTCGCGAGCGCCGAGCCGGCCGAGGTCGCCGAGCTGGGGGCGAGCGCGAGGGGCGAGAACGGGTTCGGGTCCACGGGGCGGTGAGCGACTAGCCGATGAGCAGGACGCTCTGGCACGTGACGATGTCGCTCGACGGCTTCATCGCCGGGCCCGACGACGCGATGGACTGGGCCTTCGGCCTCTCCCCGGGTCCCAACGAGATCGCCGAGGACGTGATGAGCAACACCGGCGCGATCCTCGCGGGGAGGCGCTGGTACGACGTCGCGCGCGCCAGGTACGACGGCGTGGACGGGATCTACGGCGGCGCGTGGAGCGGGCCGGTCTTCGTGCTCACCCATCGGCCCGACGACGCACCCGACGATCCGAAAGTCGTCCTCCTCTCCGACGGGCTCGAGCACGCGGTGATGACGGCGCGTAACTCGGCGGGGGAGAGGAACCTGGAGATCTTCGGCGCCAACCTCGCGGCGCAGTGCCTTGCCGACGGGCACATCGACGAGATCGTCGTCCACCTGGCTCCGCTCCTACTCGGCGACGGCGTCCGGCTCTACGGAGCGCCGGGGGCACCACCGTTCGAGCTCGAGCGGACGGCGATCGCCGGCTCCGGGGCGCTCGTCTCGATGCGCTTCGACGTCCGCCGCGGCTAGACGTCGGTAGCGTCGTGCGTATCGCGATGTCCTTGCGCGCGGGTCTCATCCTCCTGGCGTCGACGCTGGTTGCGTGCGCGGTCGCCGTGGGCGCGCCGCTCGTCGACCGGCCGCTGCCCGCGCCTGAACGGGGCGTCCAGGGCTCCGCGCCGCCGGCGCCCGACGAGGGGATCCCGCACGATCCGGAGCAGCTGGCGAAGCGCCTGCGGAACACGCGCGGCTCGCTGCACGACGCGATCGACCGCTGGCGGGCGGAGGGAGACCTGCGCGACCGTGCGCCGCGCGAGGTCCTCCTATACGCGCTGCATCATCAGCGCGTCTATCTGCTGCTGACACCCAGGCGGAAGCTCTCTCGCGCCGTTCTCGACCGGCTGCGAGGGCCGGATGCGGCCGAGGCCCGCGACACGCTCGCGGCCCGGCGGGAGCTCAGCTCCCTGTCGACGCCGCGAACCCTGCGGCACTTCCGCACCGGACGGGCGCTTCCCGCCGGCGTCCTGCGGCGCTACTACCGCGCGGCCGAGCGTCGCTTCGATGTCTCCTGGAGGGTGCTCGCCGCCGTCAACTTCGTCGAGACGGCGTTCAACCGCCTGCGCAACACGAGCACGGCGGGCGCCCGCGGGCCGATGCAGTTCATCCCTTCCACCTGGGAGGCGTACGGCATGGGCGGCGACATCGACGACCCGCACGACGCGATCATGGGAGCTGCCAACTACCTGCACGCCTCCGGTGCGCCGGACGACTACCGGCGGGCCCTGCACGCCTACAACCCGTCGTCGGCATACGTGAACGCGGTGATGAGCTACGTCCACCGCATGCGACACGACCGCCATGCGTACTTCGCCTACCACAGCTGGCAGGTGTTCGTGAACACGCCGTCCGGCATCCGCCGGATCACGGGACCGGGCCTCGATCGCGGGTAGGGGACTGCAATGGCCTCCTATTCGGTCAACGAGCGCGGCGTCGCGGCTGATCGCCTGCGTCTACCGCGCCGCCGAGTGGCGCCACAACGAGATCGAGCTCGCCGCCCACGACCTGCGTCAGCAGCTCGACCGAACCAGCGGCCACTCGGTCGCGCGGTAGCGCTCGGGCCTAGCCGCGCGCCGCGGCCATCCGGGCGCTCTCGTGTGCTGCTTCCTCGAGGCGGTCGTCGAGCGGCGCGAGCTCGGGCTCGGAGCCGGAGCGGCGGGCGAGCGCCCGCACGATCAGCCGGTCGGCGAGGCGGACGTTCTTCGGCAGCAGCGGCCCGTGCAGGTAGGTGCCGATCAGGTTGCGGTCGCGGACGCCCTCGTACCCGTCGGAGCCGTTGTTGCCGTGGCCGCTGATCACGCGGCCGAGTGGGGTCGCTCCGTCGCCGAGGTGGGTGCGCCCTCCGTGGTTCTCGAAGCCGGCGACCTCGAACGGCTCGCCGTCGCCGAGGTCGGCCTCGATCGCGACGTTGCCGATCAGCCGCGGCCCCGGCTCGCGAACGGTCTCGAGGTCGACCAGGCCGAGGCCGGCGATCCGCCGCTCGCCCAGCTGATAGCTGTGGCCGAGCAGCTGATAGCCGCCGCAGACGGCGAGCACCACCGCCGCGTCGTCGACCGCCGCCGCGAGCGCGTCGCGCTTCGTGCTCCGCATGTCCTCGGCGACCAGCTCCTGGTCGCGGTCCTGCCCGCCGCCGATGTAGATGAGGTCGTGATCGGCGGGGTCGAAGGCCTCCCGCGGCCCGGCGTCCGCATACGCGAAGCCGATCCCGCGCCACTCGCAGCGCCGCTGCAAAAAGAGGATGTTTCCCCGGTCGGCGTAGATGTTCATCTGCTCGGGATAGAGCGCGAGCACGCGCAGGTCCATCAGACGGCCTCCAGGACGCAGATCGTGGAGCCCACGTGGTCGTCGGTGGCTGGGATCTCGATTCGCCGCCGGCGCCGCAGGCCCGCGGCTTCCGCCTCCGCCTCGAGCTCGGCCGCGCCGAACCCGTCGAGGTGGACCGAGTGAGGCTCCTCGCTGAGATCGCCGGTGGGGGAGACGGTCTGGCGCAGCCGGCGGATCTCGATTCCGGTGGCGGTGGCCGCGACCTGGAGCGGCTGGCTCGAGTACACCCAGCCGTCGAGCTCGCGAACGTCGGGGAGCAGCGCCGAGCCATCGCCGGCGGACAGGAGCACGGGGTCGTCGTCGAGGACGGCGGCGGCCACCACGCCGCCGGAGGCCAGGCGGCGCGCGGCGGACTCCAGCAGCGCCCGTCGCTCTGCCCGGTCGTCGATCAGGTGAAGGAACTGCATCGGCGCCAGGATCGCGCCGTAGCGGCGATCGAGCTGCTCGATCCCGTCGAGTCGGCGGGCGTCGCCGAGCACGGGTTCGAGCTCGAGTCCCTGCCTCCTGGCGCGGTCCGCGAGCTGGTCGAGCAGCGCCGGCACGGACTCGAGCGCGACCACTTCGAGGCCGGCGCGCGCGAGGTGGAGGGCGACCCGACCGGTGCCGGCACCGAGCTCGAGCGCCGGCCCGGCGCCCTCCGAGGCGATCTCGACCCACGCCGGCAGATCGGCGGCGTAGGCGCCGCACTCGACGTCGTGCCAGATCGCCTCGAGCTCGGCGGCCGACGCGCTCACCGCCAGAACTCCTTCGCCAGCCCGCGTGCGCTCAGCAGCTTGCGCAGCTCGATCAGCGCGGTGTAGGTCGGCAGTGCGAACAGCGCCCCGTCGGCCTCGGCGACGGCGCGGTCGAGCGAGCGCTCGATCGACGGCTCGACCGTCAGGCGGTCGGGGTCGACGCCCGCGTACTTGAGCCGCACCGCCATCTCGGGTGCTCGGGTACCGGAGCAGACCACCCGGCGGGCCGACCCCGCCAGCAGCTCGAAATCGGCGTCCCAGACCCAGGAGACATCGCGCCCGTCGGCGATCTTGTCGTTGAGCGCGATCCATAGATCGAGACCGCCGTCATCACCGTCCGCGGCCTCGAGGCGAAGCGTGCGCAGAACCTCGTTGGCGCCCGCGGGGTTCTTGATCAACAGGATCGAGACCGGCTTGCCGGCGACCGGGATCGTCTCCACCCGCCCGAAGACCGCCTCCACGCCGGCGAGCGCCGCGACGGCGCGCTCCAGGTCGATCCCCAGGCGCAGCGCGGCGGCGATCGCGGCGAGCGCGTTGTAGACGTTGTAGAGGCCGGGGAGCGGCAGTTCCAGGCGCGCCTCGCCCGCCGGGGTGGAGATCAGCGAGCGCGAGCCGCGCATGCCCAGCAGCTCGATCTCGGCGGCCGCGAGGTCAGGGACGGGCCGATCCGCGCCGCAGTTCGGGCACTCGTAGTGGCCGAGGTGGCCGACGAACGCCCGGGCGTAGGTGTAGGGATGCCCGCAGCGGCGGCAGTGTTTTGCGTCGTGGGCGTGCTGGAGCTCCGGCAGCGCCTGGCTGGGGTCCTCGATCCCGAAGTAGGTGACGTCGGGGCGCCGGCGCAGCTGCTCGTCCCGGCCGAGGTCGGCCACCAGCGGATCGTCGGCGTTGAGGACGAAGCCGCAACGCCCGCTGCGCTCGGCGACGAGCTCCGCCCAATCGTCGGCGAGGCGCTCGAGCTCGCCGTAACGGTCGAGCTGGTCGCGAAACAGATTCCCGAGCACGATCAGGCCGGGGTCGAGGTCGGCCGCGATCCGGGGCAGCCACGCTTCGTCGACCTCGAACAGGCCCTCGTCGCCGCGCTGCTCGAGCAGCGCCGTGGCGACGCCCCAGCTCATGTTCGATCCGGCGCGGTTGTGCACCGGGCTGCGGCCGGCCGCGCGCATCGCGGCGGCCACCATCCCGGCCGTCGTGGTCTTGCCGTTCGTGGCGCTGATGATCGTCGAGCCCCGCGTCAGCCCGCCCCCTAGGCGTGAAATCGCGTCCGGGGCGAGGCGCAGGAGCAGGCGCCCGGGCAGCGTCGTCCCGCCGCCGCGCCCGCTGCGGCGGCTGAGCGCGCCGGTGGCCCTCGCGATCCCGACCTTTGCCCGGAAGCCGGCGCGGCTCATGCCCGCGGTCCGGGCACGATCACGCGCAGCGCCCGCGGCAGGAGGCTCACGGTCGCGGGCAGGTCGGCGATGTGGTCGCCGTCCGCGTAGACCGCGAACGGGCGGTCGGCCTCGATCAGGACCTCCTTGGCACGCCACGTCCGCACCTCGAGGATCTCGCGGTGCTCGCCCTGGAAGATCTTCCCCAGGCCGCGCAGGAAGCGCAGCTTGCTGACGTCTCCCGACGCCTCGATGTCGAGCAGGCCGTCGTCGATCTCCGCGTCCGGCGCCACGTACATGCCGCCGCCGTAGGCCTTGCTGTTGCAGGCGCCCACGCTGTAGCCGGTGGCGTGCTCGCGCTCGCCGTCGATGGTCAGCGTGAACGTCGCCGGCTTCCAGGAGGCGAGCGCCCGCAGGGCCGCGTAGGCGTAGACGAGATTGCCCTTGATCCACTTCGCCTCGTTGGCGATCCGGTTGGCGTCGGAGTCGAAACCGCAGCTGGCGATGCACAGAAAGCGCTTGCCGTTGACGACGCCGACGTCGATCTCGCGCGTGGCGCCGGCGGCGAGCACCTGCACCGCGGCAATGGGGTCGGTCGGGATCTCGAGCACCCGGGCGAGGTCGTTGCCGCGGCCGCCGGGGATGACGCCCATCGGCACCGAGCCCTCGGCGAGCGCCCCGCCGACCTGCCCGATCAGGCCGTCACCGCTCATCACCACCGGGACCTCGCCGGCCGCGGCTCCGGCGAGGGCCTGCTCGCACCCGTGCTCGATTCCCGCCGTGGGCAGCGATGCGGTATTCGAGCCCGGCTCCGTCCATTGCCCGCTCGACCTGCGGCAGCAGCTCCTGCACCCGACCGCCGCCGGCCGAGGGGTTTACGAGCAGGAGGTATCGGCTGGACGGAGTCGCGGACATGAACGGCCCAGCCTACCCGCGGCCGGCGCGGCCGATGAAGTAGGTGCCGCGACCGGCGGCGCCCGCCTCGACGGTCTCGATCCCGCGCCGGCGAAACCCCCGTTCGAGCACCGCCTCGGGTGTGTAGAACGGCGTTGCCGCGCCACCGGTGGCCACGACCACGACATGGCCGCCCGGGCGGAGCACCCGGGCGATCTCCGCGAAGAACGGCGGCACGTTGACCTGGGTGACGAGGTCGAACGACCCGTCGTCATAGGGGAGAGCGGCGGCGTCGGCGACCTTGAACGCGACCCGCCCGTCGGGGTCGAGGCCGATCTTGCCCTGGGCCTCGCGTGATCATGTCCTCGGACATGTCGATCCCGCGAACGCTGGCCCGCGGGAACTCCCGGGCCAGGAAGAGGGCGGCCTCGCCGGTCCCGGTGCCGAGATCGAGCGCTCGCTCGGGAGCGGGGGAGATCCGCGTCGTCGCCGTCGCCAGCGCCTGGAGGTGGTCGACCGAGCCGGCGCCGGTGCGCTCGTCCCAGCCGCCCGCCAGCCGATCGAAGTACCCCTGCATCGGCGCCCGGAGCACGGGCCATAGCCACGGAGCGCGGGCGATGATCGCGTTCAGGGCCCGGCCGGTGACCTTGATCCGCCGCGGGGGCTGGTTCTGGCGCTCCGTCACCTCGCCATGATCCCAACCATTAGCCTCCCGCCGATGATCCCGCCCCTCGCCCGCGTCGCGGCAGCGCTCGCCGTTCTCGCCGCTGCCTTCCTGGTCGCCGCATGCGGCGACGACGAGTCGAGCTCGACCGCGCCGACGACGACCACGGCCAGCGGCGACTGCCAGGACGTCGAGGCGCCGCCCGCGAAGAACGACAAGTTCAAGGAGCCCGAGCAGGTGCTCGAGAAGGGCGAGCCCGCGACGGCGACGGTCGAGACGAGCTGCGGGAGCTTCGTGATCACGCTCGACACCGCAGAACTCGCCCAAGACGTCGAACTCGTTCGCGTTCCTGGCCGAGCAGGGGTTTTACGACGGGACGATCTTCCACCGCATCGCTCCCGGGTTCGTGATCCAGGGCGGTGACCCGGCCGGCACCGGCAGCGGCGGGCCCGGCTACACGGTCACCGAGGCCCCGCCCGAGGACACGGTCTACGAGAACGGACTCGTGGCGATGGCGAAGACGGCGGTCGAGCCGCCGGGCTCTTCGGGCAGCCAGTTCTTCGTCGTCACCGCGCCCGCCGACGCCGGGCTCCCGCCCGACTACGCGGTGCTCGGTGAGGTCACGGAGGGCGAGGACGTCGTCAAGGCGATCGGCAAGCTCGGCGACGTGAGCGAGCAACCCACCCGCGTCGTGACGATCGACCGGGTGACGATCGACGCCGGCTAGGGGATTAGCAAGCCGCGCTACGCTCGCCCGCGATGTCTCGAATCGAGATCGGCGATCCTGCGCCCGACTTCGAGCTCGCTGGAACGGGGGAGCACACGTACCGGCTCGCCGACTACCGCGGCGGGTGGCTCGTGCTCGCCTTCTACCCGGGCGACTTCACGCCGGTCTGCACGCGCCAGTTCTGCTCCTACCGCGACGCCGCCGACCACCTCGACGATCTCGACGCCGCGGTGCTCGGGATCTCGCCCCAATCGGTGAGCTCGCACGAGCGGTTCGTCACCGAGCACGGGCTGACCGTGCCGCTGCTCGCCGACCCCGACCATGCGACCGCCCGCTCATACGGCGTGGTCGCGCCGGGGGGCCTGGTGCGGAGGTCGATCTTCATCGTCGATCCCGGAGGCATCGTCCGCTACCGCCATGTCGCCCTGCTGGGCCTGCGCTACAAGGACGTCGAGCACCTTGCCTCCGCGCTGGCGCTGGCGCGCGACGCGGGCGCCCAGCGGTGAGCGAGGCAGCGGAGCCGATCACGGTCGACGGCCCGGCCGGGGCGCTGCGCGGCGACGTGGAGGGTGACGGGGCCCCGATCGTGCTGCTCCACGGCCTGACGGCGACGCGGCGCTATGTCGTCCACGGATCGCGGGCGCTGTCGCGGCGCGGCCACCGGACGATCGCCTACGACGCACGCGGCCACGGCGAGTCGGACCCGGCCACCGACGGCTCCGGCTACGGCTATGACCGGCTCGCCGCGGATCTGGGCGCCGTGATGGACCAGGCGGCCGGTGGGCGCCGCTGCGTGCTCGCGGGCCACTCGATGGGCGCCCACACGCTGACCGCGCGCGCGCTCGAGGATCCCGACCGTGTCGCGGCGCTGGTGGTGATCGGCCCGGTCTACCTCGGCAACCCCGTATCGGAGGAGAGCATGGCCTACTGGGACCGGCTCGCCGCCGGCCTCGAGGGCGGCGGGGTGGAGGGGTTCATCGAGGCCTATGACCGCGATCTCGACCCGGAATGGCGCGAGACGCTGCTGCGGATCGCGCGCGACCGCCTGGGTCGCCACCGTCACCCGGAGGCGGTCGCTCAGGCGCTGCGCGAGGTGCCGCGCTCGCGTCCATTCGAGGACCTGGCCGAGCTCGAGTTCCTCGACCTGCCGGCGCTGGTCGTCGCCAGCCATGACGATGCCGATCCGGGTCATCCGCATGCGGTCGCCGAGGCCTGGGCCGAGCGGCTGCCACGGGCGACCCTGATCAGCGAGGAACCGGGCGCGTCGCCGCTCGCCTGGCAGGGGGGGAGGCTGTCGCGCGAGATCGCCGACTTCTGCGAGCGGCCGGAGGTCGAGGCGCGGCTCAGCGCTTAGGACGGTCGACGAGGCGATATACGAGCCGCAGGCCCGACCAGGTCTCGTCGATCGCGCAGACCTTGTTGTCGACCAGCCCGGCGGCGAGCGCGAGCTCGCGGACGACATCCTCGGTCAGGTCGGTCGCGCGGCCGGAGGCGCGCTTCGGCCAGGCGATCCAGAGGCCGCCGTCGGGGTGGATGGCGCGGCCGAGCGCCGGCATTCGCCGGGCGAGCTCGGCGCGGCGGGTGAAGAAGGCGACCAGCACGTCGAGCGGGGCGACCGCACGGCGCTTGACGTGGACCGCGTCGGCAAGCGGGCCGAGCGCGGCCGCGAAGTCGGGCGGCGCGCCGACGAAGGCGACCGTGGAGCCCTCCTTGATCCCGAGCTTCTTGGGCAGCGGAGTCCCCGAGTAGCCGGCCACGGCGTCAATCTATGCTTTCGGTTGTGATCGACGACGGAGAAGCGATCCACTACGCCGCGGTCCCGCGCGGGACGCCGGTCTACGCCGCGGACGGCACCCGGGTAGCGACGGTCGACCAGGTGGTCGACAACTACCGCGAGCACATCCTCGACGGCTTCGTGATCGACGTCCCGGACGCCGGCCTGCGGTTCGTCGACGCGCCCGAGGTGGCGCGGACGGCCGAGCGGGGCGTGACGCTCACCCTCGAGCCCGATCAGATCGCCTCCCTGCCGCTGCCGGAGTCCGGCGCCGGGACCTTTCGGGCCAATGTCCGCACCGGCCGCCTGAGCCGCATCTTCGGCAGATCCTGGAAACGCGATTAGCGTCAAACGTGCAGGGGTAGTCAGGACGCGGATGGACGCCGAGCCCAGAGTCGAGTTCTCGGTTCCGGCGCAGGCTGGAAACGTGCCGCTGATCCGCCACGCGCTCGCCGGCCTCGCCGAGGCGCTCGAGATGGAGCCCTCGGAGGTCGCCGACCTCAAGACGGTGGTCACCGAGGCGTGCATGAACGTCGTCGTCCACGCATACGACGACGACCAGAACGGCGTGCTCGAGGTCGATGCCTGGCCCGCGGACGAGTGCCTGGTGGTCAGCGTCCGCGACTACGGCGTCCGGGATCCGGCCGCTCGCCGACGTCGAGCACCGCAGCCTGCGCCTCGGCCTGCCGCTGATCGCGGCGCTCACGCAGAGCTTCTCGATCCGGGGGGCGCCCGGGCACGGGACCGAGGTGGAGATGATGATCCCGTTCGCGTCCCAGGGCAACGGCGCGGTATCGGCGCCCGAGGCCGGTGACGAGGCGCGGATCAGCCTGCCCGCGGGGGAGCTGCTGCCGCCGATCCTGTCCCGCGTGGTCTCGATGTTCGCGACCCGCGCGGACTTCTCGGTGGACGAGCTCTCCGACGCCGTGCTGCTCAGCGACGCGATCTCGGCCGGCGACAGCGATCGCTTTCCGGGCGGCACCGCGCGCCTGACGGTCAGCGAGCAGGCGGGCTCGTTCGAGCTGCGCGTCGGCCCGCTGGCCGAAGGCGGGGGAAGGCGGCTGCTCGAGGGGATGCGGATCCCGTCGCTCGACGCCTCCCTCGAGACGCTCGCCGACGAGGTCCGGATCGAGCCGGAGCAGGAGGGCGAGGTGCTCGCGATCCGCCTCGGCCGCGCCGGCTGAGCCGGCGGAGTCAGTCCGCGGGCGGCGCGTCGACGGAGGCGGCCTCGCGGAGCTTTCGCAGGGCCCGCCGGAGGATCCGCGAGACGTGCATCTGCGAGTAGCCGACCCGCTCGGCGATCTTCGATTGGGTCAGGTCCTCGGCGAAACGCAGCCGCAGGACCTCGCGCTCGGTCTCGTCGAGGACCTCGGCCCCGGCGTCGAGCGCCGCCCGGTCCTCGACCAGCTCGAACCCGGGGTCGTCGCTGCCGATCCGCTCGGCCATCGGCGCCTCGTCGCCGGGCTCGGCGCCGGCGGTAGGCCGGTCGAGCGAGACCATGCGGCGCGCGCCGCTGGCCTCCAGCGCCTCGAGCACGTCCGCAGCGCTGATCTCGAGCTGCTCGGCGATCTCCGCGACGGTGGGAGAGCGCTCGAGCTCGTGGCTGAGCTTGGCGATCGCGCCGTCCACCGAGCGGATGCTCTCCTGCAGCCCGCGAGGAACCCGCAGCGTCCAGACGCGGTCGCGGAAGTGCCGCCGCAGCTCGCCGAGGATCGTCGGGCCGGCGAAGGCGGCGAACGGAACGCCCCGGGCGGGGTCGTAGCGCTCGAGCGCCGAGACCAGGCCGAGGCTGGCGACCTGGAAGAGGTCGTCGCTGGGCTCGACGCCCCCGCTGTAGCGCATCGCGAGGCTGCGGGCGAAGGGCAGGAAGCGCCGCACGAGCTCCTCGCGCGCGTTCTCGTCGCGGGTCCGGGCGTAGTCGGCGAGCAGCTCTTCCTCGGCCGCGAGCGCGTCAGTCGGATCGCCGGGCGGCGGCAGATCCGCCGACCGCCGGCGCTGTAGCTCATCTCCCATAACCCGCCCTCCACGATAGCCCCCGTGCGTGGGAGAACGGGCCGCGCCGTCCGGACAAAAAGCGAGGGCCCAGGTGGGGGGTGACCTGGGCCCTCGAAGTGCCCCCCTAACGCGCAGTGCGCTGAAGGGCGTAGGCCGCCGATACCCCCGGCTTAGAGAATGCAAACAAATCGCTAACGGAAACGTTCAGGGCCACGGTGGCGACCGGTGGGCCGCCCCCATAAGGCCGGTAAACCCGGGGACCGCGAAAGGCCCGCGTATGCTCGGCGGATGCCGACCTGGGACACGGTGTGCGAGCTGGGAAGCGAGCTTCCGGAGGTCGAGGTCGGTACCTGGTACGGAACGCCGGCGCTGAAGGTGCGCGGCAAGGGGTTCGCGCGGCTGCGCGACGACGGCGCGCTGGTGTGATGATCGACGTCTTGGAGCGCGAGGCGCTGATCCAGGAGGACCCTGAGACGTTCTACGTCACGCCGCATTACCAGGATTACCCGGCGATGCTCGTCAATTTGGAGCGCGTCGACCCTCAGGAGCTGCGAGAGCGCCTCATCGAGTCCTGGTGCAGGAAGGCGCCGAAGCGGCTGGTTAGGGAGTTCGAGGGCGCGTCCGAGGCGTAGCCGCGAACCCGGGTATCCATAACTGATCTTCTCAGGCGCTACTTACGCGCGGATCAGCCCGGCGAAGCCCTTGGTCCCCCGCGCTGCGGGACCGCTTTGTGCCGCTGGCAAAGGACGTCGACGGTCAGCTCGAGGTCGTACGAGGCGCCGTTCGAAAGCGAACGAACCGTTTCGGACGTGATCCGGTGTCCGCGGGAGAGGTTCTCCCCCGCCAGGTGGGCCGCGCCGTGGCGGCGGTTCCGCGGAACCGCCCGTAGGACCGGGACTGCGGCAATTCGGTGACCGTCGGGGCGTCGGAAGACGGGCGACGCATCGGCTTCGAGCTCGAGCAAGAAGCCGCCTTCGTGGAGCAGCCGATGGTGACGCCGGCAGAGCTGAATGAGGTTCGTCAGCGAGGTCTCTCCGCCGTCGGCCCAGTGCTCGATGTGATGGGCGTCGGTGAAGCGGTGATTTCCGCAGCCCGGGAACCGACAGCCGCCATCGCGGGCGCGGAGGGCGCGCCGCAGCGCCGGCGGTACCGAACGGGTCTTGCGTCCCATTGACAGCGTCCTGCCATCGCGCTCCCGGATCTCTACTACGGATGCATCACACGCGAGGCGACGCACTGTCTCCGACGCAAGGGGCGAGCCGTCCTCGACCTCACAACGCCCGCGGCCACGACTGCCCGGCGTATCTCTCTCACCCGCGAGCACAGGCTGATCGATGTGCACGACCACCTGATGGCGCTCTCCGCCCGTGCGCGCCTGGCCACCGAGGGATGCATCGGCCATCTCGACCAGAGCGTCGGCGGGCGAAGTCTCGGTCGAGGCGGGCCGGGGCGGTTCCGCGGAACCGCCATGTGTGGGTGAGTCCGCCCTCTCGTGCTCCTCCCGCGTGCACTGTTCGCGAACCGCGTCCCAGGCGGCTTCGAACGCACGCAGGAAAAGGGCACCCTCTTCCGCCGGGAGATGGCCGCGGATCGAGAGTCCGCCGTCCTCCTCCCAGGACCATGAGAAGTACCGCCGCTGGGCCGCCGCGTTGGCCTCGTCGAGCGTGAGCGCGCCGCGATAGGCGCACGATCCGTTCCAGTTGAGCCGCGGTGGCCTCGAGGGCAAGCTCGAGCAGGTCCTCCTCGCTCTCCTGCGTGGCGACCCGTGTTATCGCCCGGACCTTCGAGAAGCTGAGCTCGCCGCGCTCGAACGCTGCGGTGACCTGAGGTAGCTCGCCGAGCGCTTTGGCGACCCTCAGGTGCTCGCGCGCGGCGCGCGGCGCCAGCCCACACCGCCAGGCCAGCCACGCCGCGCAGCAATGGAAATCGTGCGCCTCATGTCCCCGGCGGTGCTGGAACTCCGAGATCAGCAGCAGCCACCGGCACATCGCTGCGTTGATGTGGCCGGCGAGCTCGGCGATCTGATCCTCGAGCTCTTCGACCGAGAGCTCGCCCTGGTTGGAGGCAGGAGCGAACATACGTTCGTATGCTATCCGGTGCCTCGGACGTAGCGGGTGACTACCGCTTGCCGAATCTTCGCCGGGTCCACATGGCCGCGGCGGACCCGACCAGGGCGAGGATGACGAGCTCGATCGCCACCTGCCATGGCCTCCCCGGAGCGCCGCTGCCGCAGGAGCGGGCCGCATCCGCGAAGGCCGCCGGATGGCCCCAGGCGTCGCCCTGCGCGAATCTCGGGCCCGTGGGGCTCGACTGCTCGCCCGGCACCCAGCCGGCCTCCGAATCGCCCCAGCCGCCGCTGTACGCGACCCAGGTGGGCTCTGCGTCGTCGATCGGCACCAACCGCGGTCGAACCTCGCGGCCGGCGCCGTCCGCCTCGTCGTCCGGGTCGGGGAACGGCCGGCCGTGCGTTCCGGGCGTGGCGTACGTCGCGTGCGAGCCATTGGCGACGTACAGGACCGGTGCGCCGTCCGACGTCTCGAGCTCGCTCCAAGCACAGCGCTCCGCCCACGAGTGCTGCGCCAGCACCGCCTCCACCGGGTTCCCGCGCTCGTCGACCCGGAACTGCGCCATCTCCCAATCTCCCTCGTGACGGCCGGTGGCGACGATCCCGCGGTCCTGCGGGTTGTAGGCGTAGAAGAACCAGTACTGAAGCCAGGTCTCCCCGTCCTCGCGGGCCACGTGGCCGTAGACCCGGTCCCCCACTCTGCGCTCCGCCGTCCCGGCGGGCAGGCTCACCGGCTGCGCGCGGTACTCCTCGTCCGTGTCGTAGCGCAGGATCGGCCGGTAGCGCTCGAGCAGCGCTTCGTCGGGCGGGTTCGCGCTCGCGGCCGGCGCGCCCACCGCAAGGACGACTGCGAGAAGCGACGCCTTGTTCACCTGGTTGACATAACCGCGGACGCTTCCCTCTCCTCGGCCTCCTCCAGCTCCCCGAACACCCGGAACGCCAGCGCAGCAACCAGGATCCCGAGCGCGGTGCCGAGCGCGCGCTCGCCATCGGCGTCGAACAGCGAAGAGCTGAGCGTGTCGGTGAGCAGGACGACGTAGACGGTGATCGCGGTCGTGAACAGCGCGTACTCGATCGCGAGCAGCGCGTAGGCGAACGCCGCGGCCGTCATCAGCACGATCGTCACCGGGATCACGGAGTCGCCGAGCAGCTCGGCGAGGACGGTGGCGAGCAGGAGCCCGATAACCGTCCCGGCCGCGCGCATCGCGATGCGCTCGGCGGTCTGGTGCGGATCGGGCTTGAGCACGAAGAGGATCGTCAGCGGCACCCAGTAGCCGTGATCCTCGAACCCCACCAGGCGATAGATCGCGACGCCGACCGCGAGCGCGGCGCCGAAGCGGATCGCGTGGCGCATGCTCGAGCTGCGCACGCTCAGGTTGGCGCGCAGCGCCGCGACGCTCTCGCGAACGGCGGGCCCGAAGCGAAACGGCTCGCGCTCGCGATCCCAGAACAGCCACGCGATCGCGGCCGTGACCGCCTGCAGCAGCGCGCCGCATGCGCCGAGCGCAAGCGCGAGGTCCCACTCGCCGGCTTCGAGCAGCAGGCCCTGGGCAATCAGGAGCGCGAGCACGAACGTGAGCCCGGCGATGGCCAGGCGCAGTGAGACCGCGACGAGGTAGCCGCAAACTCCCGCCAGCGCGGCCATCGTCACCACCGCGGCGACGGTGCTCTGGCTCGAGAGCACCCCGAGCGCCGCGCAGATCCCGACCGCGGGCGCGCACAGCAGCTGCCAGCGCACCCGAACCCGAGCCGGCGCGTCGAAGGCCATGAAGCCGCAGATCAGCGCCGCGGTCGCGAGGCCTCCGATTTTCGCGTCGTCGTCGAGCACGAGCTCTCCGAGCAGCACGATCGCGACCGGGGTCGCGACCAGGAAGCCGCGGCGCACGGCAGGGCCGAGGGCCCCGCGAAGGCCCCAGGAGGCGGGCAGGCGCGCGGCGAGCCCGCGTGCGCTCAGGTGGCCCCCAGCTTCAGCTCGTGCGCGCGATTCGCGCGCAGGCGGGCGAGTGGCCCGCGGCGCCGTTCGCGGCGGATCGTCCGCATGTAGGGCTCGAAGTCGACCTGGATCGTGTGCCGCTTCGAGGCCACGTAGCGCTTCGCCATCCGCTCGCGCTCGCGGGCGATCACGCGCCGCATCCGCTCCTCATCGGGCAGGTCGACCTTCCCCTCCAGCACGTCGGCGATCCACTCCGACTGCGCCTCGGCGATCGGCATGATCGCCCCCAGCGGCTGCAGCAGGCCGATGAAGTACAGGCCCGGATGCTCGGGGCTGACCACGCGGCGATAGAGCGGGATCTCGTTGTCGGGCGCCGAGATCAGGTCCTCCTCGAAGAACGGGAAGGCGATCTTGTAGCCCGTGCAGTAGACGACGACGTCGACCTCGTCCTCGGTTCCGTCGTCGAAGCGCACCGTCCTCCCGCCGCTGAACTCGGCGATGTTCGCCCGCACGTGGATGTCGCCGTGGCCGATCCGGGATAGCAGCTCGGCGGAGATCGTCGGGTGGGCCTCGGCGAGCTTGTGATCGGGCTCGGGCAGCCCGTAGTCCGTCGGAAACCCGGTCGCGGTCTTCAGGGCGCGCATGTACATGAACCGGGTCACGGCGATCGGCAGGCGGCTGGTGAGCGCGTTGCCGAGCTCGTCGACCGGCTTTCCGCTCAGGTACTTGGGGAAGATCCAGGCGCCGCGCCGCATCGCGAGCAGCGTCCTCGACGCGATCCGCGACGACTCGACCGCGATGTCGCAGGCCGAGTTGCCGATTCCGAGCACCAGGACGCGCTTGTCCTCGAGCACCTCGGGCGTCTTGTAGTCGTGGACGTGCATCTGCACGCCCTCGAACTCGTCCTGTCCCGGAAACGGCGGCTCGGGCCAGCGGGCGTTCCAGTGGTGGCCGTTGGCGACGAACACGGACCCGTAGACGCCCGAGCCCTGCTCGCCGCCCTCCAGGTCCCGCCAGCTCACCCTCCAGCCGCCGCCGTCCGCCGGCTCCACGCGCGTGACCTCGGTCCGGAAGCGGATCCGGTCGCGGAATCCGAAGTGGTCGACGTAGTCGTCGAAGTACTTGGCGATCTGCCAGTGGCTCGGGTAGTCCGGGTAGTCCTCCGGCATCGGGTAGGTCGCGTAGGCCATCATCCGGCGCGACGTGTTGATGTGCAGGGACCGGTAGGCCGACGACATGCCGTTGTCGTTCAGGTAGCGCCAGTTGCCGCCGACGCCGGAGCCGACCTCGAAGCAGTCGAAGTCGATCCCGCGCGCGTGCAGCACCTGGCAGGAGGCGATCCCGGACGATCCGGCCCCGATCACGCACATCTTCTCCGCCGCTGCGCCCATCGCCCGACTCAGTTCATGCTCGGGTCGTCGGGCATCCGGGAGATCAGCGCGAACTGGCCGCCCTTGCGGGCGAGCACGTCGTGCCAGAGGGCCAGCGGATCGTCGGGGAAGAGCTCGGCGGGCAGCGGCGGCTCGACGATCCACGCCTCCTCGGCCAGCTCCGCCTCGAGCTGCCCTGTGTCCCAGCCCGAGTAGCCCGCGTAGACGCGGCCCCGGCGGACGACGTCGGAGAGCTCGCCGTACTCCGTGTCTGCGGCGACGAAGCCGACGTCCTCCGCGATGATCCAGGCCGCCGCGTCAGCGTCGCTGAACTCCGCGAGCACGACCAGCGCTTGGGGTTGCACCGGCCCGCCGATGAACACGGGCTCGCCGTCGATGACGACCGGCGCCAGCTCCGGCGCCACGTCGGCCACCTCGATCTCGGAGGGCCGGTTGAGGACGACGCCCATGGCCCCCTCCGGCGCGTGCTCGGTGATCAGCACGACCGTGCGGGCGAAGTTCGGGTCGACGAGCGCCGGCGACGCGATCAGCAGCCTGCCACGCAGCGAGGATTCCGGGTCGTTCGGCGCAGGTGCGGGGCTCGGTTCACCCATCGGGATGATTCTGCCCGCTCGCTAATCTCGATGACGCCGTGAGCAAGGACGTAGCCGAATCCGACTTCATCGCCGAGGTGGTCGAGCGCTCCCGCGAGCTGCCGGTCGTGGTCGACTTCTGGGCCGAGTGGTGCGGACCGTGCCGGCAGCTCACCCCGGCGCTCGAGGCGGCGATCGCCAAGCGGGCCGGGAAGGTCGAGCTCGCGAAGGTGGATGTCGACGCCAACCAGTCGCTGGCGGCCAGCTTCGGCGTCCAGGGGATCCCGGCGGTGAAGGCGTTTCGCGACGGCCAGGTGGTGGCCGAGTTCACCGGCGCGATCCCGCCGGCTCAGATCGAGAAGTGGCTCGACACGCTGGTTCCCTCACCGGCGGACGAGCTCGCCGACGCCGGCGACGAGGACTCGTTGCGCAGGGCGCTTGCGCTCGACCCCAAGCACGGCGACGCCGCCGCCGGGCTCGGCAGGATCCTGCTCGCCCGCGGGGACACAGGGGAGGCGCTGGAGCTGCTGGACCCGCTCCGGGGAGACTTTCGCGCCGAGGGCCTCGCGGCCCGCGCCCGGCTCAGCCAGGCCAACGGCGAGCAGCCCGACGAGCTGCTCGCCCGCGCGTTCGACGCCTGGGACTCCGAGCGACTACGAGTCCGCGCTGGAGGCGCTTCAGGAGGCGATCGTCGCGACCGACGACCCGGACCGGCGGGACCTGGTCCGCCGGGCGATGGTCGGCATCTTCGCCGAGCTCGGCGCCGACCACGAGCTCGCCCGCCAGCATCGCCGCCGCCTCGCCGCGACGTTGAACTGATCCGGCCCCGCCGATAGAAGAGGCACCGATGGACCCAGTGAACGGAGCCGACGTTCCGGTGGCATTCATCGCCGGCCTGGTCTCGTTCGTCTCGCCGTGCGTGCTGCCGCTCGTCCCCGGCTACCTGTCGGTGATCAGCGGGGTCCGGGTCGACGAGATCGAAGACGCCGACTGGCAGCGCGTCCTGGTCCCGAGCCTCCTGTTCATCGCCTCGTTCTCCACCGTGTTCATCCTCCTGGGCCTCACCGCCACCGCTCTCGGCTCGACCCTGCGCGACCACCAGGACCTGCTCACCGACGTCGGCGCCGTCCTCCTGATCTGCATGGGAGTCCTGTTCATCGCCGCCACTTACGTCGACCGGCTCAACCGCGAGTGGCACGTCGACGCGCTCCTCGCCCGCGCGGGCAAGGGCGGCCCGATCGTCGCCGGCGCCGCGTTCTCGGTCGCCTGGACGCCTTGCGTCGGCCCGGCGCTCGGCGGCGTGCTGACGCTCGCCGGGATTCAGGGCGAGGCCGCGCACGGGGCGTTCCTGCTGGCCGTCTACTCGCTCGGGCTCGCGGTCCCGTTCCTGATCACCGCGCTCGCCTTCTCACGCGCGACGACCGCGTTCGCGGTCATCAAGCGCCACTACGCGGCGATCGTCGCCGCGGGCGGCGGGATCCTGATCGTGATGGGCGTGCTGATCCTCAGCGGCGCGTTCACCGAGCTCAACGTCTGGGCCCAGAAGGTCACCAATGAGCTGGGCCTGAACCTCTGAACAATTCGCGCCACGTCCTCGGCTTCGCCTCCGGGCGTGCGCGGTGATGTCTCAGACCGGCGGCGTGATCGGAGGGTCGTCGCCGCCCACGCCCACCTCGACCGGGGTGCCGATCGCCTCGGTCTCCTCGACCTGCTCGAGGTCCTCGCCCTCCCGCGAGCACACGATCCGGAAGCGCCCGGTGCCGATCTCGGGGTCCGCGACCACGGGCAGGCCACGGATCTCGTCCCAGGCGAGCCGCTCGACCTCGTAGGGGTTCATCCGCACCTCCGACGCCGGCCACGGGCACGTGGCGTTGTGCTGGTCGATCGCCTTCGAGATCGCCTCGAGGTTCTTCGCCTCCGAGCTGCTCAAGCGGTCCCCTAGTCCTCGTCGTCCTCGCTCGAGTGCTCGTGGTCGGCCTCGCCGCCCTCGTCGCCCTGGTAGTGCTCAGGGTTGCCGGCGAGGTTGCTCGGGTCCGGACCGGGGTCACCGTGCGAGGCGTGCTCGATCAGCTCCGCCTCGGCGAGCTCGAAGCCCTCGGCCTCGCCCCCGCCGGCCTCGCTGACCGCGCGCTGCTCCTCCTCGCGTCGCCGCTCCAGGTCGTGCGCCTCGAACTCGTCGGTGTCTTCCATCGTCCCTTTCCTTGTGGCTTTCCCCGCCCACCGACTCTAGCGCCGGTAAGCGGGGCGGCGAGCCAAGAACGTGGCTAGCGCGTGGTCAGGACGGTGCCGACGTCCGGGAACCCGAGCGCCTGCTTGGTGGCCGCGGTCAGGTCGTACTCGCGGTTGCCCGCGTACGGCCCGCGGTCGACGACGGGCACCGTGACCGAGTTGCCGTTGTAGCGCAGGTGGACCTTCGTCCCGCATGGCAGCGTCTTGTGGGCGACGCCCATCGTCGACGGGGTCAGGGTCCCACCGCAGGCCATCGCGTTGCCGTACAGACCCGGGCCGTACCAGGACGCGGATGCGTGGCGGTAGACCAGCACCCTTCCGGCGGACTCGCGGCTGCCGGTCGCGTCCTCGTTCGAGCGCGCCCGCACATCGACCGGATACGAGCCCGTGGTCGGCGCCTCCCACGCGGCCTTGAAGCGGCCGTCGCGCCCGGCCCGGGTCGTGAGCTTCTCGTCGCCGATCCGGACGATCACCTTTCGCTTCGCGCCGGCGGGCGCCACCTGGCCCCTGACCTTCACCCGGTCGCCGGCGAGCGCGTGGCGACCCCCGACCTTCGCGCGGGTCTTCGAGCGCACCGCGACCCGTTCGCTCCCGGTGTTCGGATCCTGCGCGGCCGTCGCGCCGCTGAGCTCGGCGCGCCAGGACGCGATCCGGCGCGGCCTCACGCTCACGGAGTAGCGGCCGGAGGCACCCGTGCGTCCACGCGCGGCCGTGTGCCAGGCACTGGCGCCCTGCGCCCGGTAGCGGAACTCGATCGGCGCGTTCGTGGCACCGGGGAAGACGCCGCGCAGGGTGACGCTGCGCCCGATCAGGACGCTGCGCTTCGAGGCGTCGATCTTCGCGCTCTTGCCCTCGGAGGGCGTCTCCGCGAGCGCGCTCGTCGTCAGTGTCGCGGCCAGAGGCAGCAGCGCGGCGGCTGCAATACGCCTCCGCCGGCGGCGGAACCGTCGCATTCTCTTGTCTTCCTTTCGCGCCTACGGGGTTAGCTGTCGGGCTCGCGGGCGCCGGAGTCCGGTGCTCGCTAGGAGCCGATCACGGCTCGATTCGCCCCTTAGCCGCCGGCGTCGAGCAAGCGGCAGCCGCGTGAGCGGCGGTGGGTTCCCCGCCCGCCCTCGATCTGACCGAAGGCGGTTAGGCATTGGGGTTTCCGGTCTTGTCCCCACGAACGTAGGACCCAAACATGCGTTCCTCTGTGACGGCAATCACAAAGCGAACCCGTCTGAGAAGATCCGTGCATGAGCTCCGACCGCCTCACGGGCCTCGACGCGTCGTTCCTCTACCTGGAGCGGGGCCCGGCACACATGCACGTTGCCTCCACCACGCTGCTCGAGGGCCCAGCGCCGGAATACGACGAGCTGCTCGGGCACATCGAGTCCCGCCTGCACCTCGTGCCGAGGTTCCGGCAGAAGCTGCGCATGGTCCCGTACGGGCAGGGCCGCCCGAAGTGGGTCGACGACCCGCAGTTCAATCTGCGCTACCACATCCGCCACACCGCCCTGCCGGATCCCGGCTCGGAGGAACAGCTGCGAACCCTCGCCGCCCGTGTCTTCTCGCAGCGCCTCGACCGCTCGAAGCCGCTCTGGGAGATGTGGCTTGTCGACAAGGTCGAGGGCAACCGCTTCGCGATCGTCACCAAGTCCCACCACTGCCTGATCGACGGCGTCTCCGGGGTTGACATAACCAACGTCCTCTTCGACACAGAGCCCGAACCCGAGGTCGTCCCCCAGCCGGAGCCGTGGACGCCGCGACCGGAGCCGAGCGACGCCCAGATGCTCGGTGAGGCGCTCGTCGAGCGGGCGACGAGCCCGGCCGAGGCGGTGCGCGGGGTCCGGGCGCTGTTCCGCGCCCCCCGCCGGATCCTGCGCTCCGGCATCGACGCCGCCGAGGCCGCCGGAGCCTTCGCCCGGGCCGGCCTGGGCGCCCCCGACTCGCCGTTCAACGTCGAGATCGGCCCGTACCGGCGGCTCGCGACCGTTCAGATCGACCTCGGAGAGCTGAAGCGGATCAAGAACGTGGCCGGCGGGACCGTCAACGACGTCGTGCTCGCGGCCGTGACCGGGGCGCTGAGCCGCTACCTGCGCGGGCGCGGTCACTCGACGCACGAGCTCGAGCTGCGCGCGATGGTGCCGATCAGCGTGCGGACCGCCGACGAGCACGGCGCGCTCGGCAACCGCGTCTCGTCCTACATGGCGCCGCTGCCGGTCTGGTGCGAGGACCCCGCCGAGCGCCTGCGACTGGTCAGCGAGACGATGTCCGGGCTCAAGCAGTCCAAGCAGGCGGTCGGGGCCACGCTGCTGACGGAGCTGACCAACTTCGCCCCGCCGACGATCGCCGGCCAGGCGGCGCGCCTGCAGTCGCGCCAGCGCTTCTTCAACCTCGTCGTGACCAACGTGCCCGGCCCGCAGTTCCCGCTCTACCTGCTCGGCCGCGAGCTCCAGGCGATCTACCCGATGGTCCCGCTGGCCCGCCGCCAGGGGGTCTGCTTCGGGATCATGAGCTACAACGGCCAGGTCTTCTTCGGCCTGATCGGCGACTACGACGCGATCCCCGACCTCGAGGTCCTGGCGAGCGACCTCGAATCCTCGATCGCCGAGCTCGGCGAGCTGGCGCCGGCTGAGAAGAAGGCCCGCAAGCGCGCCGCTAAGAGCGAAGCGCGCGCGAAAGCGGCGCCCGCCTGATCCCGCGCTCCGCCCAGCGGCGGCGATCGCCCAGCTCGAGCAGCAGCGCCAGGTCCTCCCCCCTGCCCCCGTCGTAGGCCGACCCGGCCGAAGGCTCGGGGTGGCCCGGGTGGACGAACCACTCGGTCACGCCCGCCGGACCCTCGTTCCCCGCGAGCCATCCGGCGATCTCCGCGGGCAGCGCCGGCTCGGACTCCTCGAGCCGGCCGACGAGGAGGTCGGCGGTCGCGACGCCGCGCTCGCGCAGGAAGGAGCGATGGCGATCGTCGACGGATCGCACGGGAACCTCCAGCCGGTGCGCCAGCGCCGCGACGTCCTCGGCCATCGCCTCGCCGGCGTGGACGTGGTGATGGCCGTCGATGTAGGCGGGCGGGCGGCGGACGAGACGCACGAAGGCCTCCACCTGCTCGTCCGCCGCCGGCCAGGCCTCCAGGTGGAGCCCGATCTCGACCTCGGTTTCCAGCAGGGGCCGCGGGTCGGGACGGCGCACCGCCATGATCGAGGCGCCGTCGATCGCGCCGGCCCGGGCGGCGTACGCGATCCCGGCGTCGTAGGCGGGGACGTAGCCGTAGTCGTCGGCGTTGATCACCAGCATCGGGCTTCAATCATCGCTCGCGCCGGTCGGCCGCGATGCCAGGCGGCTACCATGCCCGCCGACAATCGTCGCGTTCGGGGTCACGCGGCAGGGAGAGATCATCAGCACCCCGCAGGGGCGTGCAATGAACGAAAGGAATCGAGTTGCGTAAAGCAAGAATCGTGCGTGTCCTGGGGGCGATCGCCGCCCTCGGCACGTTCGCCGTCGTCGGCACCGGCGGCGGCTCGGCTACGGCCGAAACCGCGGCGAAGCCCGGCGTGACGAAGATCAAGGCCGAGTTCATCCACAGGGACAAGGAACTGCTGTTCGACGCGCCCGCCACCGTGCCCGCGGGCGACCAGCTGCAGATCAAGAACAACACCAACCCGGTCGCGGTCGGCCCGCACACCTTCTCGCTGGTGCGCGAGCAGGACCTTCCCAAGACCAAGAAGCAGATCAAGGCTTGCTCTCGCAAGTTCAAGGGGATCTGCGGTGCGATCGCCGGCTGGCACGAGGTCGACCTGCAGACGGGCGAGATCGGCGAGAACCCGGTCGAGGTCGGCAAGCAGGGCTGGGACCGCAAGGGCAGCCTGAAGCGCAAGGGCGACTCGTTCGTGATCCAGCGCAAGGGCGAGAAGTTCCAGCGCAAGGTCACCGCCCCGGTCGGCAAGGAGCTGTACTACGTCTGCGCCGTCCACGCCGAGATGCAGGGCAAGATCGAAGTCGTCGAGGGCTCGTAACCGCGCCCGGCGACCCCACGGCGAAGCAGGGCGCGCGCCTTTCGCGCCGCGCCCTGCTCGCCGCTGCCGGAGCGGGCGCGCTGGCACTCTCGCTGCCGGTGCGCCCGCGCCTCGGCGGCATCAGCCTTGCGTCCCTGAAGCCGGCGAGGTTCAGGCGCCCGCTCGTGATCCCGACGGTGCTCACCGGCGCCCAGATCGAGATCGAGATGCGCACCGCGAAGGTCGCCGTGCTGCCCGGCCGCAAGACCAGGATGTGGACCTACGCGGGCAGCTTCCCGGGCCCGACGATCCGCCGTCCCGCTGGCGAGCGGACCGAGGTCACCTTCGTCCACAGGCTCCCGGCCAAGGCCGGCGAGCTCACGGTTCACCTGCACGGCGGGCACAACCGCTCGAGCGAGGACGGCCAGCCCGGGGGCCTCACCAAGCGCCAGCCGCGGGCGCTGTACTGCCCGATCTCACCCCGCCTTGCGCCCGGCGATTCCGGCAACGACCTGCTGATCGAGCCCGGCGGCCGCCGCACCTACGCCTACGACCTGGTCGAGGACGGCGGCCCCGAGCGCGCCGCCTTTCAGTGGTACCACGACCACCGGTTCGAGCGCACCGCCCCGAATGTCTGGCGCGGGCTCGCCGGGATGATGATCATCGACGACGCCTTCGAGTCGGCACTGCCGCTGCCGCGGGACGATCGCGACATCCCGCTGATGATCGTCGACCGTTCGTTCGACAAGCGCAACCAGCTCACCGACCCGTTCGCCGAGCTCGCCCACGCCCCAAACGACGGGATCTCCGGCAAGCTCGCGCTGATCAACGGCGTCCACCTCCCCCACCACGACGTCGACGCGGCCCGCTACCGGGTCCGGATCCTCAACGCGGCCAACTTCAGCCTGTACAACCTCGAGCTCTCCAACGGCGACCGCATCACCCAGATCGGGACAGAGAGCGGCCTGATGCCGGCGCCGGTCACGCACCGCCGGGCGCTGATCGGCCCAGGTGAGCGGGTGGAGCTCGTCCTCGACTTCAGCAAGCTGGCCGGCAAGCGCGTCGTCCTGCAGAGCGCCGCATACAAGGGCAGCGACGGGTTGAGCTCCAAGACCCACGTCGGCCCGCTGCTCGAGTTCCGGGTCGGCGAGCGGGTCGACGATCCGACCAGCGTGCCCGCCCGGCTGCGCCCGCTACCGGCCTGGGCCGAGCGGGCTTCTTCGAACCCCGACCGCAAATGGGAGATCACGATCAGCAAGGGGCTGCTGCCAACCTGGCTGATCAACGGCGAGACGTTCGACCCGTCGCGTTCCGCGGCGTTCCCGAAGCTCGGCACCACGGAGACCTGGGAGCTTCACAACCGCACCAAGGTCGCCCATCTCATGCACATGCATCACACCGACTGGTACATGCTGAGCCGCAACGGCAGGACCCCGCCGCCCTGGGAGCGCTGCCTGAAGGAGACGTTCCTGCTCGAGCCGAACGACAGGATCCGGGTCGCCGGCCACTTCTCCGACTTCACCGGCAAGTACGCGATCCACTGCCACATGCTCGACCACGAGGACCACGGCCTGATGAGCCAGTTCGAGGTCGTGGAGGGCTAAGAGCCCTAGACGCCCAGGTCGCGCAGGAACTCGGGCTCGTGGCCCTCGATGTACACGAACAGGGGGTGCGGGAGGTCCTTGCCGGTCGCCGTCTCGGCGGGGTCGGGCGGGGTCGACTCGTCGGCGTGGGAGAGCGGCTCGCCGGCGTCCTGCCAGAAGCGCTCCTCGGGGTTCCAGCGGCGGCGGCGGACGTCCGCCTCGAGCCCCTCGTCGGCGAGCACGTCGGCGACGACCCCTTCGGCTTCGGCCGCGGCCTCGGCGGTCTGCGTGTAGACGTAGAGGTGCTCGCCGTCGCGGGTCACGATCACCCGGTCGCCGAGCCGCTCGGCGACCTCGTCGTCGAGATCGAGTGAGCGCAGCCGCTCAGAGAGCCTGCCGTGCACCGACTCGTGGATGTCGATCTCGACCCTGTATTCGTCGCTCGCCATCGCGGCGCGAGGCTACCAGGGGCGGCTTGCTCGGGGCTAACCTGAGCCGATGGAGCAGGTGATCCAGGTTGCCGGCGCGCTGATGATCCTCGCCGGGTTCGCGGGGACCCAGGTCGGCAGGATGCGTGCCGACTCGCTGACCTACCTCGTCCTCAACCTCGTCGGCGCGGTGATCCTCACTGTGCTCGCCGTCATCGAGGAGCAGTGGGGGTTCGTCCTCCTCGAGGGCGTCTGGTCGGTGGTCTCGCTCTGGAGCCTGAGCCGGGTGCTGCGCGGCCTCCCTGTCGCGACCGCTCACTGATCGCGTCCGACCCTGGTCGTATCAAGGTGCGATGGCGCCCAGCGCGATGCTGCCGAACGACGCCCCGGCGTGGCGCCGGCACTTCCACGGCGACGGGTACGGCTACGGCTGGCTGCTGCTGCTGATCCTGTTCACGATCGGCTTCCAGATGGCCGCCCCGGAGACCGACGCTGCCCGAATCGTGACGATCTGCCTGCAGGGCTTCACCCTGATCGTCGCCCTCACGGTCTCGGGTGTGCGGCGCTGGCTGGTCCACATCGCGGCGATCGTGACCGGGATCGCCCTGGTCACGGCCGCGGGCATTCTGATCGGCTCCGGCGATCTCGATCTCGGCGGGGGCCGCGTCCTCGGGCTGATGCTCGTCGCGATCGCACCGCTGGCGATCGCGCGCGGGGTCTTTCTACAGGCCCGGCGGGCGGGGATGATCACGGTGAGGACGATCTTCGGGGTCCTCTGCGTCTACCTGCTGATCGGCAACGCGTTCGCGTACGCGTACGGGATCATCTCGGCGGTCGAACACACCAGCTTCTTCGCCCAGATCCCGGGCGGCGATCAGGCCGAGTTCCTGTACTTCAGCTTCACGACGATGACCACCACCGGCTACGGCGATCTGACCGCGGCGCACGACCTCGGTCGCTCCCTGGCGATCATGGAGGCGTTGATCGGCCAGATCTACCTCGTCACCCTGGTCGCCATGATCGTCGGCAACCTCGGCCGCGCCCGCCCCGGGCACTAGATGAGCGCGGCAGCGCGCCGCCGGCGTGCCGCGCTCGCGGCCATTGCCGCGGCGGCGCTGGTCGCGGGCGCGGTAATCGGGGCCGGCGACGATGACGACCGGGCCGCGCCCCCCGATCAGGCGGCCGAGGCACCCGCCTGTCCGGCCGAGATCGCCTCCGATCCCCGCCGCCTGGCCGGAGGGATGCTGATCGTCCGCATGGAGGCGACCGCCACCGACGAGCTGCGCGCGGCGGTGCGCAACGGCGAGATCGGCGGCGTGATCCTGTTCCCGCCCGAGGGCACCAGCCCGGACGCGCTCGGCAAGGAGGTCGCGAAGCTGCGCCGGGTCGCCGAGCGAGCCGGGGTGCCCGCACCGCTGGTCGCGATCGACCAGGAGGGCGGCGAGGTCAAGCGCCTTCCCGAGCTGCCGCCCGAGAGCTCGCCGGCTGCGATCGCGTCCGGCGGCGGGCCGGCGGCCCGGGCCGAGGGCGCGGCTACCGGCCGCGCGCTGCGCGACCTGGGGATCGACGTCGACCTGGCGCCCGTCCTCGACGTCCCCGCGACCGAGGGCGCGTTCATCGCCTCGCGCGCGTTCTCGGACGACCCGGACGAGGTCGCCATCGTCGGAACCGCGTTCGGGACGGCGCTGCAGGACGAGGGCGTCGCCGCGACCGCGAAGCACTTCCCCGGGCTCGGGCTCGCGACCGCGAACACGGACCTCGGGTCGAGCACGGTCGAGACGTCCCGCGACGACCTCGCGCCCGGGCTCGCGGTGTTCGAGGCCGCGATCGACGCCGGCTTCGATCTCGTCATGGTCTCCAACGCCACCTATCCCGCCCTCGACCCCGCATACCCGGCGTCGCAGTCGCGGCGGGTGATCGGCGGCCTGCTGCGCGACCGGCTCGGCTTCGACGGCGTCGTGATCACCGACGACCTCGGCGCCGGGGCGCTGGCGGGGGCGGGGATCGAGGAGGGGCCGGCGGCCGTCGGCGCTGCCCGCGCGGGCGCCGACCTGCTGCTCGTCGCGCTCACCGACGGCTCGGCGGCCTACGACGCCGTGCGCGGGGCGGTGGCCGGCGGGGAACTGGATCGGGACGCCCTGCTCGCGTCGTGCGCGCGCATCGCGGCGCTGCGCTCGCGCCTGGCGGCTAACCCGTCAGCCGTGCCTTGAAGCCGGTGCCGTCCTTGCTGTAGAGCCAGTCGCCGCGCGCAAAGCCTTGGACGCGATCGTCGGCGTTGACGAGCACCGCCGTGATCCGCTCGAAGCGCCCGGGGTCGTCGAGGCTCACCGACCCCTTGCCGCCCTTGCCGAGGTACTCGACCTTCCGGGTCACGGTGCCGGTGAGCGGGTCCCCGTCGCGAGCGACCAGCGCCAGCCCCGCCCGGACGCCGTCGTCGGCATCGGCTCGCAGCGTCAACCGGGCGCCGCCCGTCGGTCGCACGTTGAGCAGGCGGTAGGCGGTGTGATCGAGGTGAAATCCCTTGCTCCCGCCCTTCGCAAGCGAGCCCTTGCGCTTCACGTCCGGGTACGAGGCGTGATCGGTGAGGTTGCCCGCTCCGGCGCGCCACTCGGCGGTGGCCGCGGCGAACCGGGCGAACTCGCGGCTGAAGCCCCTGCCCCCGCTCTTGGAGATCGCCTTGTCGTAGGCCGAGAGCGCGAAGTCGGCCGGCTTGGCCGTGTCGGAGACCTCCCAGGCGCGACGGATGACGCCGACGCCGTATCCCCCGCCGCCGGTGTCGAGCCAGTGGTTCCAGGCGGCGGCGCCGTACATGCGAAGGGCCCGGTCGTCGTCGGGCGGGAAGATCGCGGTGATCGGCTCGCCGGGGTACCTGGCGAAGCTGTTCACGTAGCCGAGCCAGTCGTTGACGTCCGGGTAGACCTGCTCCTCCGACCAGACGGCGGTCGCCTCCAGGAACCAGCTGTCCTGGTAGGCGTCGTAGGCGACCTGCAGCAGGTGGTTGTACTCGTGCGCGGCCGTGACGCTCGCGGGGACCATCGGGTCGTCGTAGCCGTACTCGGATTTCGAGTAGTCGTTGTCGAGGACCAGATAGCCGTACTGGCTGCGCGCGCGGCCCTGGCCCGGGTCCACGGTCTGGTATCCGAACAGCCCCAGGTCACCGAGCTGCTTCAGGTAGATGTCAGCGCGAGCGCTCGGATCGCTGCCGCAGCCGGTGACGTCGGGCTTCGGCGGCCTCCAGCCCATCGCCCCCGGCGCGACCTCGACGCTGTAGGAGTACTCGGCGATCTCGAGCAGCGACTCGACGTAGTCGGGCGTGCCGTCGGCGTCGGCAACCCCGTTCGCGTCCGTGAGGCTCGGGGCGTCGGCGAAGCCCGGGGCGTTGACCCAGAAGACGCAGAAGTGCGGACTCGAGGCGCTCGCGACCGGCGCCGCCGGCGGATAGCCGTCGCGCAGGGGGTCGGCGGCGCCGTCGGTGGGTCGCGCCATCAGGCCCCGCGCGCGGGCGCGGTCCGCGCCGCGCAGCTCCGGGTAGGCGACGGCGAGATCGTGGAGGGCGACCGTTGCGTCGGCGGCGGGCTCGGCGTCAGCGGGGGCCGACTCGGGCGCCACCGTCGCCTCCGCGGTCTCCAGGATCGCGGTTGCATCGTCGACGGAGATCTCGCCCGTAGCCTGGTCGGCCGCCGCCGGGGTCGCGCAGGCCAAGCACGCGACCGTCGTCACCAGTCCGCCCAGCCGGGGGCGGCTGATCCTTCTAACCCTCAAGCGCTTGAACATACTGTGCTCATGCACGAACCCGCGCCAGGGCCGGTCGTTGCGCTCGCGCAGATCGACCCCACGGTGGGCGACCTGGAGGGAAACGCCGCCCTGATCGCCGACGCGATCGACCGGGCGCGCGGTGCGGGGGCGGCGCTCGTCGTGCTGCCGGAGCTCTGCCTGCCGGGGTATCCCGCCGAGGACCTCTATCTGAAGCGCCATTTCGCCGAGGCCAACGTCGATGCGCTCGAGCGACTCGCAGCCGGCGTCGACGGGATCACGGCCCTGGTCGGATTCGCCGAGCCGGTCGGGACGGGAGCCGAGCGGCGTCCGGACGCCCCGGCGCCGCGCCCGGTCCACAACGCGCTCGCCGTCCTGCGCGACGGGCGGGTCGAGACCGTCTATCGCAAGAACCGGCTGCCCAACTACGGCGTCTTCGACGAGGTCCGCTACTTCGAGCCCGGATCGGAGCCGGCCATCGTCGAGATCGCCGGCATCAGGGTCGGGCTGACGATCTGCGAGGACCTCTGGGAGCCCGGGCCGCCGGCCTCGCTCGAAGCCGAGCAGGGCGCGGACCTCATCGTCAACCCGTCGGGTTCCCCGTACCTGCGCGGCAAGGGAGTCGAGCGCGAGCGGATGTTCGCCGACCGCGCCCGCGCCTACGGGGTTCCGATCGCCTTCTGCAACCTCGTCGGCGGCCAGGACGAGCTCGTCTTCGACGGCCACAGCTTCGTCGTCGACGCCACGGGAACGATCGTCGCCCGCGCCCGGCAGTTCGAGCCGGACCTGCTGCTCTGGGAGCCGGGGGACGAGGGCCGGGCACGTGTGACCGATCCGCTCGGCGACCTCGACGAGGTCTACGGAGCGCTGACGCTCGGCGTCCGGGACTACGTGCGCAAGAACGGCTTCAGCCGGGCGCTGGTCGGGCTCTCCGGGGGCATCGACTCCGCCCTCGTCGCGCTGATCGCCGCCGACGCCCTCGGACCGCAGAACCTGACCTGCGTCGTCATGCCCTCCCCCCACTCCAGCCCCGAGACCCAGGCCGACGCGCGGGCGATCGCGACCAACCTCGGCGCCGAGCTGATCGAGCTTCCGATCGAGGCGGCGATGGACGCCTACGGCGCCGTCCTCGGCGAGCACTGGTCGGGCGACGGCCTGGCGGCGGAGAACGTGCAGGCGCGGATCCGCGGCAACCTGCTGATGGCGCTGTCCAACGACCGCGGCGCGCTCGTGCTGACGACGGGCAACAAGAGCGAGATGGCGGTCGGCTACGCGACCCTCTACGGCGACATGGCCGGCGCGCTTGCCGTGATCAAGGACGTCCCCAAGCAGCTCGTCTACGGCCTCGTCGAGCACCGCAACGCGCAATCCGGCGGCGGGCTCGTCCCGGCCTCGGTGATCGAGCGCGCCCCGTCGGCGGAGCTGCGACCCGACCAACTCGACGCCGACTCCCTTCCCGACTACGAGGTCCTCGACCGGGCGCTGGAGGGCTACGTCGTCCGCGATCTCTCCCGCGAGTCGCTCATCGCGGAGGGTCTGCCCGCCGAGGTCGTCGACGAGGTCATCCGGATGGTGGACCTGGCCGAGTACAAGCGCCGCCAGGCGGCGCCGGGGATCCGCGTCACCTCGAAGGCCTTCGGCCGCGACCGCCGGATGCCGATCACCAACCGGTTCGGTGGGTAGGCGCCTGCGCGGGGGATCGACACTCGCTGCCGTCCTGACGGCGATCGCCGCCGCCTGCGCGGGATGCGGCGGCGGCGACCCGGCGGAGCCGGTGCGTACGACCCCGACCCGCCCCGCCGAGCGCTTCGACCGCAACGCGCCGAACATCGTCGTGATCGAGACCGACGACCAGGCGATCGACACGATGCGCGCGATGCCCCGAACGCGGCGCCTGCTCGGCCGCGAGGGCACCACCTTCGTCAACTCGATCGCCAGCTACCCGCTCTGCTGCCCGTCGCGAGCGACCTTCCTGACCGGCGAGTACGCGCACAACCACGGCGTGCTCAGCAACCGTCCGCCGGAGGGCGGCTACGGGCGGCTCGACAACCGGCACACGCTGCCCGTGTGGCTTCAGCGCGCCGGGTACCGAACAGCGCTCGTCGGCAAGTACCTGAACGGCTATGGCGAGGATGCCTACGGTGGCCCCCTCCAGATTCCCGCCGGCTACTCCGATTGGGTCGCGGTCCTGCCGGAGGGCAAGACCAGTGGCTACGACTACGAGCTCAACATCAACGGAGAGCTCGTCGAGCGCGGTGACGAGCCGAGCGACTACAAGACCGACGTGCTCGCCGCCGAGGCGAGCGCGTTGATCGACGACGCGGCGCCGGCACCGCGGCCCTTCTTCCTGTACATCCCAACCGACGCCCCGCACACCGACCCGGGCATCGGGTCCGACGCGGAGCGCAATCCGGTCCCCGCACCGCGCCATCTGGGGGACTTCGAAGGGCACGAGCCTCCCACGACGCCCTCATACGACGAGCGGGACGTCAGCGACAAGCCGCGGGAGATCAGCAGGCTGGAGCCGCTCGGCGACCTGCAGGAGCAGCGGATCGAAAAGATCTACGTCAGCCAGCTCGAATCGCTCGAGGCCGTCGACGAGCTCGTCGCCTCGGTTGTGGCTCGCCTCCGCCGAGCCGGCGAGCTGGACCGCACCCTCGTCGTCTACACGTCCGACAACGGGTTCATCCGCGGGCAGCACCGGATCGACGAGGGCAAGGGGAACATCTACGAGGAGGCGCTGCGCGTCCCGCTGCTGGTCCGGGGGCCCGGCTTCCCAGCGGGCGTCCGCGCGCGGCAGCTCGTCGCCAACGTCGACCTCGCGCCGACGATCCTGCGGCTCGCGTCGGCGCGGCGCAGAGCTGACGTGCCGCTGGACGGGGTGCCGTTGATGGCCGCCGCGCGCGGGAGGGCCGCGCGCGACGCGGTGCTCGTCGAGATCCACCGCAACAAGGGCCCGAGCGTGGTCGGCGTGCGGACCCAGCGCTACCTGTACGCGCGGCGCGGGGACCGGCCCGGCGAGCTCTACGACCTGCGGCGCGACCCGTACGAGCTCGAGAACCGCTTCGGCGACCGTGCCTATCGCCCGGTGCGAACGCAGCTCGAGCGTCAGGCGCGGCGGCTGGCCGACTGCGCGGGTGCCGAGTGTCGATGAAACCTAGTGTTCGGGCGGCGGGCGGACGGCGATCGTCATCCGTACCAGGCAGCACTCGCGCCCCTGGTCGTCGGTGATCTCCGTGTCCCACACCCAGGTCGTCCGGCCGCGGTGGCGAGGGCGCGCCTCCGCGTGGATCGTGCCCTCGCTGATCGGCCGCAGGAAGGTCGCCTGGTTCGACATCCCGAGGGCGAGCATGCCGTCGTCCTTGACCGCCTCGTAGGTCGCCCACGAGCACAGCGTCTCGGCGATCGAGGCGAAGGTGCCGCCGTGGACGATCCCGAACGGCTGGCACACGCCCGGGGTGACCGCCAGCCGCGCGCGAGCCGGATCGGGCCCGGCGTCGAGCATCTCGATCCCCAGCAGCTCGGCCAGGTGGCTGGGCTCGTCCGGCACCGGTGCAGCCTACCCACCGCACCGTTGCGAGCTGCGTGGCCGGCGGAGCCCAACCCGTAGGCTTTCGCGTCCAATGGCGATCAGCCCCGACCAGCAGGCGACCCTGCAGCTTCTGCTCGAGCGCGGGCAGAGCTACGACGACCTCGCGAGGCTGCTCGACCAGGGCACCGACGAGGTCCGCGCGCGGGCCCGCGCGGCGCTCACCGAGCTGGCGGGCGCCGATCCCGATCGCAACGTCGCCCTCACCGACTTCCTGCTCGGGCAGGCCGACCCGATCGGCCGCGCCGATGCCTCCCGTCACCTGCGCGAGGATCCCGCCGACCGCGAGCTCGCGGCCGAGCTGTGCGAGGCGCTGCGGGCGATGTACCCCGCCGCCGAGCTGCCGCGGCTGCCGGGCGAGCCGCGCCCGGCCGGGCGGCGGCGTCGCCTGCCGCGGGGGGCGAAGCCGGAGGGCGAGGCTCCCCCGCGCCGGTCGCCGTTCGCGGGTCTCACCCAGTCGCAGACGCGGATGATCGCCATCGCGGGAGTGGCCGGGGTGCTGCTCCTCGCGGTCGTGCTCGGGATCTCGGGGGCGTTCGGCGGCGGCGACGAGGACAGCAGCGCCGCGACCACCGCGACCCCGACCACCGCCGCGGCCGACCAGGAGGTCCAGCGCGTCCCGCTGGCTCCGGTCGACGGCGGCGACGCCACGGGCGAGGCGGTGTTCGGCCTGGCGACCGGCGACCAGCCCTTCGTCGAGCTCTCGATCGAGGGCCTGGACCCCGCCCCGTCGGGCCAGACCTACGTCGTCTGGCTCATGCTCACGCCCGACCAGGGCTATCCGCTGTCTCCGATCGCGGTGTCGGAGAACGGCACGTTCCAGAACCGCTTCTCGGTCCCCTCCGCCGTCCTCCCGATCGTCGCCCGGGTCCAGTTCGTGGACGTCTCGATTGCTCCGGTGAAGGCGATCCGTGACCTCGTCCGCGACGCGATCGAGAGCACCGCGCTGGTGATCAAGGAGCCCGGCAAGGTCGTGCTCCGCGGCGAGATCCCGAAGGCGGCCGGCCAGGACGGCTCGGGCTCCGGCGCCCAGGGCGGCGGGAACTGATCCGGCCGTGGGCCGGACCCAGTACTACTGCGCGGCGACGCTCGACGGCTACATCGCCGAGACGGATGACAGCATCGACTGGCTGATGGGCTACGAGGGCAGCTTCGACGGCGAGGGTGCCGAGCCGGGCCCGATGACCGATGGCGGCTCCTACGAGCGCTTCTACGAAGGCGTCGGGGCCCTGGTCAGCGGCTCGACCACCTACGAGTTCGTGCTCGACCACATCTCCGACGACAGCGAGTGGCCGTACAAGGGCAAGCCGTACTGGGCGCTGAGCTCGCGGGAGCTGCGGGTGCCGGAGGGAGAGGGCATCGACGTCCGGATCGCCGACGCCCCCGTCACGGACCTCTACGAGGAGATGGCCGCCGCGGCGGGCGAGCGCAACCTCTGGGTAGTCGGCGGCGGCAACGTCGCGTCGCAGTTCGCCGCCGCGGGCCTCCTGGACGAGGTGCTGGTCACGGTCGTCCCGGTCGTCCTCGGCGCCGGCAAGCCGCTGTTCGACGAGCGGTTGCCCGGAGGGCCGATGCAGCTGCTCGGCACGCGTGCGTTCTCGACCGGGATGGTCGAGCTGCGCTACGCGATCGAGCGCTAGGAGCGCTTCAGCTTGAGCTTCTTCGTCTGCGTGGCGGCGGTGCCGCCGGTGGGCGTGAAGGTGACCGAGGCCTTGACCTTCACCTTGCCGTTCTTCTTCAGCTTCTTCTTCTTGTTGCCCGTCGCCTTGATCAGCAGCACGACGTCGCCCGCCCCCGCGACCGGCTTGCTTGGGGCGTGCTTCGCCCACGGGGCCGGCCGCTGAGGCTTCACACCGTTGCCGCTCAGGGTCAGCTCGCCCGGCCCGGCCACGGTGACGGTCAGCTTCGCGGTCCCCTTCTTCGTGTTGCGCTGGACGGCGCCGAACGTGAACTCGTTCGAGGGCGGTTCCGGCGGCGGCAGCGGTTCGGCCCCCCACGACAGCTGGCCGACGAAGAACGCACCGATCCGGGTGACCACCTGCGAGCCGTCGGCCGGGACCACGGCGAGCTGCCCGAACTTATCCTGGAAGGCGACCTGGTTGCCCTGGGGCGAGTAGGCCGGGACGTCGTCGTTCTCGGTGGACAGCCGGGTGGAGTCCGCGGACGCGCCGCTCGCCAGCACGTCGTAGATGCCGTTGGTCGCCGCGCCCCCGCCCTGGTCGTAGGCGACGTGGAGGCTGTCCGGGGAGACGCTCGGCTCCTCGCAACTCGCGGCTGCGCACCCGGCTGCCGGCGGGGTGAGCGTCGTCACCGTGCCGTCGGCGACGTTGATCTTCTTGATCGCGTCGGCGGTGCTGTCGTCGAAGGCGATGAACTCGCCGTTCGGCGACCAATCGGGGTGGGTGAGGTTGCCGGGAATCCCCGACGTCAGGTTGGTGCGGCCGCTGCCGTCGACGTTCTGGACGAAGATGTCGGTGCCGTCGTCGAACGTGATGCGCGTGCCGGTCGGGTCGAACGCCGGGAACTCGTCCGTCGGGTTCCCGCCCGGCAGCGGGGTGATCGTGGTGCCGGGCTGAGGGGACAGGAAGACGATGCCGTTGGGCCCGGGTGGGGCGGCGTCCGCAACGAGCACCTTGCCGCTGGCGTCGTAGTTCACCGCTTGGAACCCGCCCGTGGTCGTGATCTGCTGGGTCACCGGAGGCGAGTTCGCCGGGTCGACGGTGAAGACCTGAGAAGTCGGGCCCGCGAACCCCTGGTACGCGATCAGGCCGTCGGTGCCGGGGAAGGTCGCGTGCGCGGGTCCGGCTGCGACGAGCGCCCCGGTGAGAGCCGTCGCCACCGTTGCCGCTGCGACCGCTCTGCGCCTCATCGATTCCCCTTCCTGGGTAGCGGGTGTCCCTGCTGCGCGAGCATATCCCGGACCTGCGGGTTGGGGCAACTCGCGGCGCCCGACAATCGTCTACCCGGCCAGCAGCTTGCCCGGATTCATGATCCCGGCCGGGTCCAGCCGCTCCTTCAGTGCCCGCAGCGCCTCGAGCCCGGTCTCCCCGACCTCGGCGCGCATGTACGGAGCGTGGTCGCGACCGACGGCGTGATGGTGCGTGATCGTGCCGCCGGTGGCGACGATCGCCTCGCACGCCGCGGTCTTGGCCGCCCGCCATTGCTCGAGCTCCTCGCCCGGGCGGGCGCGCGAGACGAACGTGAAGTACAGCGAGGCGCCGTCACGGTATGCGTGCGAGAGGTGACACATGACGATCGGCGGCGTCCCCTGGGCGCGCAGGGCGTCGTCGAGGGCGCCGCCGACGGCGCGGTAGAGGTCGTCGAGCCGTGACCAGGTGTGCGACGTCTCGAGGGTTTCCACCAGGTAGCCGAGGTCGATCAGCTCGTCGCGCAGGTACGGGCCCTCGAAACGGCCGCGGTCCCAGGCCCGACCCGGCGCCTCGCCGAGCGCCGCGGCGCCGCCACGGCGCAGGAGCCGCGCCGACAGCGCCCGCCGGCGGTCGACGTCCTCCCGCTCTCCCTCCCAGCCGCAGATGACGAGGCACCCGCGGCGGCGGCGGCGCAGGCGCAAGTAGGTGTCGAGCAGCGCCCGCTTGACGCCGGCGGCACCCGCGAGCCCGAGTGTCACCCTGGTCTCGGCCTCGTCGGAGAGCCTGGTGACGTCGGGCAGCGCGTCGGCCTGCGCGAGCTCGCGGATGAGCTCCCGCCCGGACGCGAAGTCGGCGGCCATCCAGGCCTCGTAGCGGCGCTCGGGCGGCATCGGCCGCACTCGCAGGCTGACCTCCGTGATCACGCCCAGGACGCCCTCGGAGCCGAGCACCAGCTCCCGCAGCGCCGGGCCGGCGGCCGTGTGCGGCGTCGCCAGGGTATGCAGCTCGCCGGCCGGGGTGATCATCCGCACCGCGGTCACGATCTCGTCGAAGCGCCCGTAGCCCGCCGACGCCTGGCCGGCGGAGCGGGTGGCGGCGAACCCGCCGATCGTCGCGTACTCGAACGACTGCGGGAAATGCCCGGTCGTGAACCCCTGGGCGCCGAGCGCCTCCTCGGCCTCGGGCCCGCGCAGGCCCGGTCCGAGCGTGGCGGTCATCGAAACCGGGTCGACAGCGACCGAGCGCAGCCGGCGCAGGTCGAGGGCGATCACCCGCTCGTGGCCGCCGGCGTACGGGTCGACGCCGCCGACGACGCTGGTGCCGCCGCCGAACGGGACGACCGCGATCCCCTCGCGGGCGCACACCGCGAGCAGGTCGGCGACCTGGTCGGCGCTCGCCGGCATCACGACCGCGTCGGGCGCGCGCTCGAGCGCCCCGTCGCGCTGGCGGATCAGGTCCGGATAGCTCTTTCCAGCCGCGCGTCGCACGCGGTGCTCGTGCCCCGTCAGCAGCGCGGTCTCGCCGACCGCCCCGGCGACCGCCGCCGGGAGCTCGCGCGCCTCCGGCATCGCGACCGCCGCGAGCTCGACCGACGGCGTCGGCTCGACCCTCGCCGAGCTCCGACCGCAGCATCTGTATGCCGGCGGACGAGAGCGGGGTCCGCTTCTGCGGGTCACCCCAGCCCCACCATCTTCCGGGGCCGGCGCCGCTCATCCCACCAGCACCCGCTCGATTCCGGCCAGCGCCTCGTCGAGGCGGCCGCGCGCGGCTCCCCGCATCATCGTCGCGCCGAGCTTCGATATCCCGCGCAGCGACTCCTCGCTGGTCAGCGTCACCGCCGTCCCCCCGTCGGTCGGGCTGAGCCCGATCTCGAGCCTCGCGGCGCGCAGGACGCGCTCGAACGGCGTGCCCTCGATCTGCTGCTCCCATTCATAGCGCTGGTTCGCGGTCGCGGCCGTGCAGCGATAGTCGGCTCGCACCCCGGTCCCCCGCTCGGTCTCCAGCACCGCGGTCCAGTGGGCGCGCGCCCCGGTCGGACCGCGGACGTCCTCCACCCGCTTCGTGCGCGGCCACCAGCGCGGCAGGTTGTGAGGGTCCGAGACCAGTTCCCAGACGCGGTCCGGGTCGGCGGCGATCACGCGCGTCCGGGAAACGCGAGGCATCGGGGCGGACTATTCGGCCGTGGCCTTCAGGCGCCGCAGGTCGCGGACCAGGAGCAGATGCTTGAGGTGACCGCAGACCGCGGCCAGGCTCTCGAGGTTCTCGACGGCCTCCTTGCGCCGAGCCTGGCTGCGCGAGCGCAGCTGGGCGCTGAGCAGTTGCTCGAGCAGCGCGGCCTCGCGGTCGGCGGAGGTCTTGAAGACGCGCAGGTTGCGCCCGCCGACCCCGAACTTCGAGAGCTCGTTGGCGGCGCGGACGATCTCGAGATCGGTCTCGTCGTAGGCGTCGCGACCGTCGCGGCGCTTTGCGGTGACGATCCCGAAGTCCTGCAGCTCGCGCAGGAACTGCTCCCCGACGCCGGCCTCGGCGAGGAGCTCGTCGCGCGAGAAGCTGGTCACGGCCTCGGCGACGGACGCGGCGCGCCGCTTCTGGCTCTCGCCGCTCGGGCGCCGCCCCGTGAAGTCGCCGGTCGCGAGCTCCTGGCGGATCACCCGCAGCGGCAGGAACTCGTCGCGCTGCATCCGCAGGATCGCGCGCAGGCGTTCGACGTCCGCCTGGCTGTAGAGGCGGTAGCCGCCCGCCGTGCGCCGCGGCGCGAGCAGCTTCTGGTCCTCGAGGTAGCGGATCTTGGAGATCGAGATGTCGTCGAACTCCTGGCCGAGGATCTTCGCCACCGCGCCGATCGTCAGCGCCTTGCGCGGGCGGGAGTCGCCACGGGTGCTCCCGCGCTCCTGGCCGACCGCTTCCTTGCTCGCCATCACCGCCATCACTTCTCCAGATAACTGAGCTTGTACTTGCCGATCTGGATCTCGTCGCCGTCGCTGAGCCGGTGGGACTCGATCCGCCGGCGGTTGACGTAGGTGCCGTTCAGCGAGCCGAGGTCGTCGATGTAGTAGCCGTCCTGGCGGTGCACCAGCAGCGCGTGGTTGCGGGAGACGGTGACGTCATCGAGGAAGACCGCGGCGTCGGGGGTGCGGCCGATGCTGATCCGCTCCTGGTCGACGGTGAAGCTCTCCCCCGCCCTGCCGCCGCCCGAGCGGATCACGAGCGCCGCGCCCGACTTGTCGACCTCCTCGTCGATGTCGATCGGCGTGAACTCGCCGGTCTCGTCGACCTTGTAGGTCATCGTCGTCGGCTCGTTGGCGCCCTCCGGCCGCCCGAGGTAGGCGCCGCACTTCTGGCAGTAGTTGGCGCCCTCGGGATTGACGAAGCCGCATTCGGGGCAGTGGACCGCCATCGCGCTCAGCTATCTCGCCCGGCTCGCCGCACCTAGGACTCGTCTCGCTCCGGCGAGGGCACCTTGCCGAGCAGGATGTCGGTCAGCTGCTGAAGGTCCGCGCCTGTGAGCGCCGACTCGCCGCTCTCGCGCTTCACCTTGAGCCGATTGACCAGCTCGGCACGAAGGATGTCGATCTTCCCGTGCAGGACGCGCCGCCGGTAGGAGACCTCGCGCTCGTCGTCGGTGAGCTCGTTGATCAGGTCCTTGAGCTCCTGGTCGCTCATCGACCCGAGGTCGGGAAACGTGTCTTCGTAGTCCGTGCTCATCTCATCCCCGAAATCGGTGTTGCCCGGCTGTGCCGGCTCGGCGCGATTATACGGCCCATCCACAAACTTCAAGTTGAGCTTGACGGTTGCACGCCCGCGTGCGGCGGCCTGCCCAGCGCGGCCCGCACGTAGACGTACGTGGCGGCGACGGTCATCCCGACGCCGACCACGAAGCCGGCCCGGATGATCCACCAGTCGAGCACCATGCTCCAGAAGATCGCGCCGAAGACGAGGAAGACCCCGATCCGCCCGATCCAGTTGACCTCGATGTCGATCCCACGGCGCAGCGCCATCTGCGCCAGCACCAGGGTGACCACCTCGCGGGCCGCGAGGACGGCGAGGGCCCAGCGCGGCAGCAGCTCGAAATGCCAGCAGACGGCGGCGCCCGCGAGCACGGCGAGCCGGTCCACGACCGGATCGAGCAGCGCCCCCATGCGCGAGTACTGGCCGGTCGCGCGGGCGAGGAAGCCGTCCACGTAGTCGCCGGCGGTGATCACGAGGTAGAGGACGGCGGGGGCCGTCGCGCGGCCGTCACCCGAATCGAAGGCAGTGACCAGGAAGACCGGGATCAGCGCCAGGCGCAGGTAGCCGACGAGGTTGGGGATCGTCCATGGGTGGAGCGGTGCGCCGCGGCGGGTCTGGCTGGGCAGCGGGCCGGAGCGGTCGATCCCGAACAGGCGACGCTTCGAGCCCACGCGCTGGGCCCTACTGGAGCGTGTCGAGGATCTCGCCGGCGCGGCGAGCGGCGTCGGCGAGCGCGAGCCGGTGATCGGCGCCCGTGCGCCGCTCCTGGGCCTCGACCTCCCCCTCGGCAAGCGCGCGCTTGCCGACCACGATCCGCAGCGGGCAGCCGAGCAGCTCGGCGTCGGTGAGCTTCTCGCCGGGCCCCGCGTCACGGTCGTCGTAAACGGGGTCGAGCCCCGCCTCGGCGAGCTGCTCGTAGAGCTGGTCGGCGGCCTCGATCGTCTCCTCGCCCGCCTTGCCGAGCGCCACGAGGTGCACCGGCCAGGGAGCCAGCGACCGCGGCCAGACGATCCCCTTCTCGTCGGCGTTCTGCTCGATCGCCGCGGCGGTGATCCGCGCCGGCCCGATCCCGTAGCTGCCCATCACGATTGGGTGCTCCTTGCCCTCGGCGTCCAGGTAGCTGGCCCCGAGCGGCTCCGAGTAGCGGGTGCCGAGCTTGAAGATGTTGCCGACCTCGATCGCCGTCTCGATCTCGATCGGGTCGCCGCTCGGCGACAGGTCGCCGGGCTCGACCGTGCGGATGTCCAGCTCCTCGAATGGGAAGTCGCGGACGGGAGCGATCCCGATCAGGTGGGCGTCCGCCTTGTTGGCACCGCCGAAGTAGCCCTCGCCCTGGATCGCGGCGTCCTTGATCACCGGCATCTCGGCGCCCACCGGGCCGATGAAGCCGGGCGGACCGAGCTCGGCCTCGATCTCCTCGCCGGTCGCCTGGCGGAAGTCGGCCCCGAGCGCGTTGCGAAGCTTGATCTCGTTGAGGCGGTGGTCGCCGCGGACCAGGGCGAGCACCATCCCGCGGCCCTCCACGATCACCGGGATCGCCTTGAGCGCCGCGCCGGCCGGGACCCCGAGCGCCGCGGAGACCTCGTCGACGGTGGTCAGGCCCGGCGTCGGGACCTCGCGCGGGCTGTCGAGCGACGGTGGCAACTCGACCGGCTGCGCGGTCGCCGAGGCGACCTCGACGTTGGCGGCGTACCCCGGGGCGAGCGCGACCTCGTTCTCCCCCGCCTCGCACGGCGCCATGTACTCGTGGGCGCCCGAGCCGCCCATCATCCCCACGTCGGACTCGACCTCGTACCAGCGCAGCTCGCAGCGGTCGAAGGTCCGCGCGTAGGCGCGGCGGTGCAGCTCGTAGCTGGCGTCGAGGCCCTCATCGTCGCGGTCGAACGAGTACGAGTCCTTCATCGTGAACTCGCGGGTGCGCAGCACGCCGGCGCGCGGCCGCGCCTCGTCACGCTCCTTGACCTGCACGTGGTAGAGGATCTTCGGCAGCTCGCGGTAGGAGCGGATCTCGCGCGCGACGTGGAAGGTGAGCGCCTCCTCGTGGGTCAGCGCGAGCACGTGATCGGAGTCCTTGCGGTCCTTGAGCTTGAACAGCTCGTCGATCTCGTAACGGCCCGTCCGGCGCCACAGCTCGGCGGGCTGCAGGACCGGCATCAGCATCTCCTGGCCGCCGATCGCGTCGATCTCCTCGCGGATCACGGCCTCGACCCGCTTGATCACGCGATAGCCGGCCGGCAGCCAGGTCCAGAGCCCGGCGCCGAGCTGGCGCACGAGCCCCGCGCGGACCATCAGGCGGTGCGACAGTGACTCGGCGTCGGCGGGGTCCTCACGCAGGGTCGGCAGGAAATACGTCGAGAGGCGGCTCATCGAGCGGCCAGCCTACCGACGTAGAGTGGCTGGGCAGATGGACCCCGCAACCCGGATTCGGGCCGCGGAGTTGCCCGCCGATCGGCCGGCGATGCTGCGTGTGCTGGAGACCGCGAACATGCACCGCGTCCCCTCGCCGGAGATGGACGACTTCGACGTCGGGCATTGGTTCGTCGCCGAGCTCGACGGTGCGGTCGTTGGCGTCGCCGGCTACCGACTGCTCGAGGACGGCGGCGAGCCGGTCGGCAAGACGACCCTCCTGGCGGTCGATCCCGCTGCGCGCGGGCACGGGATCGGTGGGGCGCTGCAGCGCCTGCGGATGGAGCGGATGTGGGACGCCGGAGCCAGACGCGTGATCACGAACGCGGATCGCCCGGAGACGATCGCCTGGTATGAGCGCCACTTCGGCTACCGCAAGGTTGGTGAGGTGCGCAAGCGCCACGAGTTCGGGCTCCCCGACGTCGATACGTGGACGACGCTCGAGGCGCCGCTGTGCAGTTGTCGGCGGGCGCCAGCCGCGGATCAGTAGTTATCCGCGACCCCTACCATCGCCCTGCGATGAAGCTGATCATCCAGATCCCGTGCCTGAACGAGGAGCGCACGCTGCCGCTCGTGCTCGCGCAGCTGCCGCGCGACGTCGAGGGCTTCGAGGCGGTCGAGTGGCTCGTGATCGACGACGGCTCGACCGACGACACGGCGCTCGTCGCGCGCGAGGGCGGCGTCGACCACATCGTCCGGCTGACCAACAACAAGGGCCTGGCCGCCGCCTTCCAGGCGGGCCTCGACGCCGCCCTGAAGCTCGGCGCCGACGTGATCGTCAACACCGACGCAGACGGCCAGTACCGAGCCGCCGACATCCCGCGGCTGGTCGCCCCGATCCTCGAGGGCCGCGCCGACATGGTGGTCGGCGATCGCCGGGTCAGCGAGATCGCCCATTTCTCGACGAGCAAGAAGCTGCTGCAGCGACTCGGCAGCTGGGTGGTGCGCCGGGCCTCCGGGACCGACGTGCCCGACACGACGTCCGGCTTTCGCGCCTACAACCGCGAGGCGGCGCTCCAGCTGCTGGTCGTGTCCAACTTCACCTACACCCTCGAGAGCCTGATCCAGGCGGGCAAGATGCTGGTCGCGGTCGAGCACGTCCCGATCCAGACCAACCCCCAGCGACGCGACTCGCGCCTGTTCGACTCGACCGGCAGCTACGTGCGCCGCAACGCGCTCGCGATCTTCCGCGCCTACGTGCTCTACGAGCCGCTGCGGGTGTTCACGATCGCCGCGGGCGTGTTCGCGCTCGCCGCGCTGGCGGCCTGGAGCCCGTTCCTCATCGACTGGGTGTTCAACGGAGACTCGAGCGGCCACGTGCAGTCCCTGATCCTCGGGGCCGTGCTGGCGGTGATCGCGGTGCAGATGTTCGGGCTCGGGATCATCGGCGACGCCCTCGCGGGCCAGCGCGTGATCGCCCAGCGTGTCTACGAACGCGTCCGCCGGCTCGAGCTTGAGGCCGGCGTCGCCCCCTCCCACCTCGAGGCACCCCCGGAGGAACGGGGCGTGCGCGAGCGGTTGAAGACGATCTCCCTGTAGACGACGAACTTCGCAACCGCCGAGATGCAGAGCGAGGCCGCGGTCGCGATCAGATAGTTGACGTCGAGCCCGAGCTGGAGCGCGAGGAAAAGCCCGTACTCGGCCGCCCGAAAGCAGATCGAGGCGAGCGCCGTCTCGGCGGCCTGACGGGCGACGGGCGCGGTCTGGTTCGGGAATACCCAGCGGCGCAGGAGCGTGAAGTTGATCGCGAAGGCGAGCGCCAGGGCCGGGATCGGCGCCAGCGACTCGTCGATTCCGACGACCTCGCCGAAGAGGGCGGTGGTGACGATCACGAACCCGAAGCTGAACGCCGAGGCGACCGCGTAACGGCCTAGATCGCTGAGCGCGCCCGCCATTCGCGCGAGTCTAGATGCGTCACCGTACGTTTACGCCGAGCTGTGGCGGTCATGGAATCATTCCCGGCTTATGTCCGTCGGCGGAAACGTGTACGACAAGTACGCCACCCGCAACCCGGTCGAGCGGCGGCTCGTCGACGGGTTCTGCGATGTGCTCGCCCAGCTCGCCGACCGCACCGGCGCCCGCGACGCGCACGAGGTCGGCTGCGGCGAGGGCGAGCTCTCGATCATGCTCGCCCGCCGCGGGCTGGCCGTCCGGGGCTCGGACGTCTCGTCCGAGGTGGTCTCCGAAGCGCGCTCGCGGGCCGCGGCCGCCGGGGTCGAGATCCCGTTCCGGGCCGCCGGGATCGATGAGCTCGACCCGGCCGGCGACGGGGCCGAGCTGATCGTCTGTTGCGAGGTGCTCGAGCACCTGCCGGATCCCGAGGCCGGCCTGGGGCGCCTCGGGGCGCTCGCCAACCCGTGGCTGATCGTCAGCGTGCCGCGAGAGCCGCTCTGGCGCGCCCTCAACCTCACTCGGCTGAAGTACCTGGGCGAGCTCGGCAACACCCCCGGTCACCTCAATCACTGGTCGAAGCGCGGCTTCCTCGAGCTGCTCGAGCGGCGGCTCGAGGTCGTGGAGGTCCGCAGCCCCCTGCCCTGGACGATGGCGCTCTGCCGGGTGAACGGGCGATGAGCCGCCTCGTCGCCTGGGCGCGCGCCCGTCCGGGGACCTTGGCGATCGTCTGCCTCGGGATCGCCTGGGGCGCGGTCATGCACACGATGGGCTGGGCTCAGCTCGCCCACTTCGCCGAGGTCCGGGCGCTCGCCTCGAGCTCGAAGACGATCGACCGCTGGCACTGGGAGACCGGCGACGTCGCCTGGATCGACGGCCATTACTACTCGGTCAAGTCGCCGGGCATGGCCGCGCTGACCACGCCCCTCTACCTGCTGATCGACGCGTCCGGAGGCCGCGAGGTGGCCGCCGACGCCGCCGCCGCCGCGGCCGCGTCCCGCCAGCCGAAGTGGACCCCCAACGACGGCCCTCCGTACGCCTCGTACGGCTATGACGCCGAGCGCGCGCAGCGGGTGCAGGAGCGGGTCGAGGTCGAGACCCCGGTGGTCTGGGTTCTGACCCTGTTCGCCGCGGTCGTGCCCTCCGTGCTGCTGCTGTTGATGGTGCGCCGGATCGCCGACCGGCTCGAGCCCGGCTACGGGACCGCGGCGGCGATCACCCTCGGCCTCTGCACGATCCTGATGATCTTCGCGGCCGAGTTCTTCTCGCACGCGATCTCGACCGCGCTCGCCTTCTCAGCGTTCGCCGTCCTCTTCGCCGAGCGCCGCGGCCCGCCGAGGCCGTGGCTGGTCGCCGCCGCCGGCCTGCTGGCCGGGCTCGCCGTGACGTTCGAGTTCCAGACCGGGCTGGTCGGGGTCGTCGTCTTCTTCTACGCGGTCGCCCGTGACCCGCGTGTTCGCCGCGGCGCCGCCTACGCCGCTGGCGCGGTGGCCGGGGCGCTGCCGGTGCTCGCCTTCAACGCGTGGACCCTGGGCTCGCCGTTCAAGCTCGCCTACAGCTCGGCGGTCGCCGAGATCGGGGTGAGCGGCCACCAGTCACTCGGCCTCAACAGCGACGGCTTCTTCGGCATCACCCTGCCGCGACTGGACGCGGTCCTCGATCTGCTGCTCGCCGGCCGCGGCCTGCTGGTCCTGACCCCGGTGATCGTGCTCGGCATCGTCGGCATCGTCCTGATGCGGCGGCGGGGTCACCGGGCCGAGGCGTGGACGATCGCCGGAGTCGCGATCGCGTACTTCTTCTACAACAGCGGCTACTGGCAGCCGTTCGGCGGCGGGACACCCGGGCCCCGGTTCCTGATCCCGGCGCTGCCCTTCGTCGCCCTCGGCTTCGCGTTCGCCTACCGGCGCTTCCCCTCGACCACGCTGGCGCTGGCGGTTCCCTCGGGGATCTGGATGCTCGCGGCCAGCCTCACCTATCCCCTGCTCGGCGACCAGGGCACCGGGGAGTGGGTCTCGCAGCTCGGCAGCGGGACGCTCGAGCACACCGTCCTGACCGTGCTCGGACTGCATCCGAACTGGCTCGCGGCCGTCCCGATCCTGCTCGCGGCCGGCGGAGCCGTCGCCCTCGCCGCCGTCGCGACGCCGGCGAGCGCCGCGGCGCATCCCCGCGACCGGCAGTTCGCGCTCGGCGGGATCGCCGCCTGGGTCGTGGTATCCGCCCTCGGGCCCAGCATCTCCTCGGATGCCGTGACCCCCCTCGACGGCGGCTGGCAATCGTTCTGGCTGATCGGGATCGGCGCGCTCGCGGCCGCGCTCGCGGTCCTCGCTCAGGTGCGCTCGCGGCCGCCGCGGCCCGCGGTCGCCCGTCCCTCGCGTGGCTCACGGCTCGCGCTCGGCGACCGCACCTCGTAGACCTCGAGCTCGCCCACCCGGCGCCGGCTGAGGCCGAGGCTCGCGACCGGCTTCGTCGCGGAGCCCGCCTGGGGCGTGCCCTCGGCCCGGTCCAGGTGGACGACGACCGTCGGGATCCCGACTTGGCGCAGGCGCTCGACGCTGGCTCGATCGGGGAAGGTGTCCATGGCCGAGATCAGGCGCTGCGTGAACTCCGGGTTCGTGCTCGAGCGGCCGTTGACGAGCTTCGGAAAGCCGTCCGTCGACCAGAGCAGATAGCGGCGATTGTCCTCGGGGCGCATCGCGGGCAGGTGCAGCTGGGGCGCGGGGAACCCGGCGACCGACGGCGGAGCGTCCGGCGCCTCGGGCTGCGCCTGGCTGTCGGTCGGGTCGAACGGCAGCCCACGGCCCTCGACTGCGACCACGAGCGCGAGGATGACGGCGAGCGCGGGCGCGAGGGCGCGGCGGGCGCTGCGAATCCCCATCCAGAGGACGATCCGCTGGGCACCCGCGGCGGCCAGCAGCGCGAGCGCGAGCGACGAAAACGTGACCAGGCGGCCCGGGGTCCGGATTCCTTGCCAGCCGGGCAACAGCTCGTAGAGGATCCGGTCCGGCCACAGTAGGCCGCCCTCCTCCCGGAAGCCGAGCGCCAGGATCGAGATCGCCACGGCCGCCCCCGCAAGGCCCCATCGCAGCGCTCGCGGCCAACCCCGGTAGCCGACGCCGGCGATCGCGAGGCAGACGATCGCGAGGCCGGGAAAGAGCGTCTTCTCGGGGACGTTGGAGAGCCCGTCGCGCAGCGACGAGGTCGCCCCGCCCCAGATCAGGTTCTCCGCCGGGGCGACGAAGAAGGCCTGCGGTGGCCCGGAATAGGCGGCGACCGTCTCCGGCGAGCGGGTCGCCTCGGCGAAGCGATCAGCCACCTCCTGATAGGGAACGCTCAGCAGGCCGACCCCGACCGCGAACACGAGGCCGCCGGCGACCGCCGCCACCACCAGTCGCCGGTCGAGCGGCGGCCGCCCGCTCCGCAGCCAGACGGCTGCCCCGATCAGCAGCAGGGCTCCGACCAGGTAGGCGAACGGCAGCCCGAGCGAGAAGCCGAGCGAGACCTGCCAGAGCGCGACCAGCCAGGCTGCGACGATCGCGAGGGCGCTGCGACGCCGCAGGCCCCGGACGCCGAGCGCGAGCGCGAGCGGAATCCCGCCGCTGGAGATCACCTGCATGTGGCCGTCCTGCTCGAGCCGGAAGGGCGCGAACGCGTACGCGGCCCCGGCGACCAGCGCGGCGCCGCGGCCGAGCCCGAGCTCGCGGGCGAGCAGGTAGGCGCCGAAGAAGGCGAGCGCGTACGCGAACAGGAAGAGCAGGTCGTAGCGGACGAGGGCGGCGTGCGGCCCGTCGCCGATCAGCCCGGCCGGCGCGTAGCCGACCAGGCCGTCGGAGAAGGCGAGCGTGTCCCGAAACGGCCAGAACTGGTTCGCGTCGAAGAAATCCAGCGGTTGCGCCGTCAGGGCATGACCGCCCCAGGCGACCTGCCAGGCCTGGGGCAGCGGATCGCCGAGGTCCCGGGGGACCGTGTCGCCCAGGTGCACGACCAGCGGCCAGTGCATGACGACGGCGAGCACGATCGCGGCCGCCGCCACCGCGACCAGCTCGCGCGCGCTGACCCGTTGGTCGGTCACCGATGGCGGCGGATCGTAACCCGCGTCAGGCGCGGGTGAAGCGGCGGCCCGCGACCGGCGAAGATTCCTCGTCGAGCTCCACGCGCCGGCCCTTGACCGGCTTCAGGAATGGCTCGGCGGTGACGTCGTTGCCCTCCTCGCGCGCCTTCTCGGCCTCCATCGCCGCAATCCGCTCCGGGGTCAGCTCGCCGGCGTTCTCCTCCTCGATCTTCGCCAGCCACTCGGCTCCCTCGGCGGCCTTCTCGGCCTCGACCTCCACCTCGCCGCGGTCGAGCGACTTGTCGATCTCGACGAAGAGGGCGTCGACCAGCTCGTCCTGGGGAACCTTTCGCAGCGGCTTGCCGTGGGCGAAGATCAGGCCCTCGTTCTTGGCCCCCGTGATCCCGAAGTCGGCGTGCGAGGCCTCGCCGATCCCGTTCACGGCGCACCCGAGGACGGCGACCTCGATCGGCTCGGTGTAGGCCTCCAGGCGCCGCTCGATCTCGGCGACCACCGAGTCCATGTCGAACTGCAGCCGGCCGCAGGTCGGGCACGCGATCAGCACCGGGCCGCGCTCGCGCAGCTGTAGCGCCTTCAGGATCTCCCAGGCGACCTTGACCTCCTCCTCGGCGTGGAAGGTCGACAGGCTGATCCGGATCGTGTCCCCCACCCCGTCGGCGAGCAGCGTCCCGAGGCCGACGGCCGACTTCAGCGATCCCGACCACTTGGTTCCGGCCTCCGTGATCCCGAGGTGGATCGGATACGGGATCTCCTCCGACAGGAGCCGGTTGGCGGCGATCGTGTTCGGGACGTTGGTGGACTTGATCGAGACCTTGAAGTCCTCGAAGTCGAGCGACTCCATCATCTCGACGAACTCCACCGCCGCCGTGACCAGCGCCTCGACGGGTTCTGTGCGCTCGAGCTCGTGCAGGTGCTTGGGCAGCGAGCCCGAGTTGACGCCGATCCGCATCGGCACGCCGGCCTCGGTCGCCCACGCGGCAACCTCCGCGACCTTCTCGCGGCCGCCGATGTTGCCCGGGTTCAGCCGGATGCAGTGGGCGCCGGCGTCGATCGCCTTCAGCGCCAGGGTGTGGTTGAAGTGGATGTCGGCGATCACGGGGATCGGCGACCGCTTGACGATCGTCCTCAGGGCGACGACGTCGTCGTCGCGGGGCACGGCGACGCGGACCAGGTCCGCCCCGGCCTCGGCGACCTTGTGGATCTGATCCATCGTCGCCTCGAGGTTGGCGGTCTCGGTCTTGGTCATCGTCTGCACGGCGACGGGCGCCCCGCCGCCGATCGGCACGCCGCCGACGAAGATCTGGCGCTTGGATGCCATAGGGGCACATTGTGACAGCGGGCCTGCTGTCGCCTGTGGCTTGCCGATGCGGGCACGCTAAGCCCCTTTCAGGTGTTTCCACCTATAGCGCTCGTCGTGAGCCGGCCTTAGCGTCGGTCCTGCGACCCACGAAGGAGAGGACCACATGGCCGGCAAGTTCTTTGCGCACGTACGAGCACAGTGGATGGGCGCCCTGTCCCTGTTTCTCGTGGTCGCCGGAGGCACTGCCTACGCCGCCAACACGGTTTTCAGCTCCGACATCGTCGACAACGAGGTCTTCTCGGCGGACGTGCGGAACGACACCCTTGCGAGTGGCGGGCTCGGCGCTGTCGATCTGGCCGGCGGCTCGGTTGGCACCAGCGAGGTCGCCGACAACGCGCTGACCGGCAGGGACATCAGCGAGGCGACGCTCGGAATCGTTCCCAACGCAAACACACTCGACGGGCTGGATTCGGCGCGCTTCAAGAACACCTCGAACCAGGGGCTCGGCTCGTGCAACACCATCGTCAACGCCACGGTCTGCGCGTCGGCGACGCTCTCGGGGCTCAGGACCGGAGCGACCGGAGACGACGTCTACCTGATCGCCACGTGGAAGTGGTTCGGAAACGGCACCGGGGCGGACGGGGCGATCTGCAGGATCGCCCAGAACGCGAATGACTCTGGCTACGAGGCAATCCAGTTCGGGCAGAAGGGGAACGAGCACGATGTGAGCCCGCTGGCCGCGATCGGCACGATGGTCGCGATCGACACGGCTCCGCCGACGAGCTCGATGACCTACAGGATGGTCTGCGACGAGACCGACGGCAGCGTGCACGTCCCCGTCGCGAAGATCGTCGCCATCCGGCTCAGCGGCTGAGGCATGGAGGTCCTGATGCGAGCGGTTCGTAGCCACCTCACATACGCGAACGTCGTCTCGACGCTCTGCCTGTTCCTGGCCGTCGCCGGCGGAGCCGCTTACGCCGCGGATACGGTCGGCAGCGCGGACATCATCGACAACGAGGTCTTCTCGGTCGACGTGCGTGACGACACGCTTGCCGGGGGCGGGCTCGCGGCCGAGGACCTGCAGACGAATTCGGTACGCACCGCCGAGCTCTCGAACAACCAGGTCCGCTCGATCGACATCCGGGACGACACGCTCGACGAGGGCGGCCTCGTCGCCGCGGACCTGGGTCCGGACTCCGTCGGGACGAGCGAGGTCGACGGCTCGCTCACGGGAGACGACGTGGCCAACGGCACGCTGCTCACCGACGACATCACCGACGGCTCGTTGCTCGATGACGACATCGCCGACGGCACGTTGCTCAGCGCGGACATCGGGGACGGCACCCTGCTCAGCGCCGACGTCGCCGACGGCACGCTGCTCGGGGCCGACGTCGAAGACGGCGCGTTGACCGGCACCGACATCGCCAACGGCTCGGTGGTCAGCACGGACGTCGGCGACGGCGCGTTGACGGGGACGGACATCCAAGACAACTCGGTGCTCGCCGCCGACGTCAACGAGGCGACGCTGGGAATCGTGCCCATCGCGAACACCCTCGACGGGTTTGACTCCGCGCGCTTCAAGAACCCCTCGGACGACGGGGAGGGCCAGTGCCTGAATCTGGGGGGAGCCACGACCTGCGCGCAGGCGACGGTCTCGGGGCTCACGACGGGTGACGACATCTACCTGACCGCCTGGTGGCGGTGGTACGGAGTCGCGACCGGGTCGGACCAGGCTTTCTGCGAGATCAAGCGCGGCACGAATGTGTACCACGGAGCCCTCTTCGGGCAGAGGGGGAACGAGCACGACACGAACAACCTTTCCGCCATGGGCAGCCTGATCGCGATCGACACGGTTGCGCCGTCGGGGTCGGCGACCTACTCGCTGGTCTGCGACGAGACCAACGGCAACGTGCACGTCGTCTCCGGGAAGCTCGTCGCCGTCCGGCTCAGCGGCTGAAGTCGCATGGGAACGGTTCGTCGCCATCTCACCTACGCGAACGTCGTCTCCACCCTGTGCCTGTTCCTGGTCGTGGCCGGCGGCGCGGCCTACGCCGCCAACACGGTGTTCAGCTCGGACATCGTCGACAACGAGGTGTTCTCGGCCGACGTCCGCAACGACACGCTCAGCGGGGGCGGGCTCGGCGCCATCGACCTGGCGAGCGGGTCCGTGCGCAGCGGAGAGATCTCCAACGATGAGATCCGGTCGATCGACGTGCGTGACGACACCCTCAGCGGCGGCGGTCTCGTCGGCGCTGACGTCGTCGAGTCGTCGCTGGGCACGGTGCCCGACGCGAGCGCGCTGGACGGGCTCGATTCGTCTCGTTTCAAGAACCCCGGGGCCACCGGGGCCACCGCCAACTGCGCGCCCCTCGCGGGAACCGAGACCTGCGCTTCGGCGACGGTTCCCGGGCTGACTACCGGCGACGACGTCTACGTGAGCGCATGGTGGCGCTGGAGCGGACACAACGCCGGCGCCGACCAGGCGCTCTGCGAGATCCGGCGTGGTACGGCACCTCTCCAGCAGACCCTCTTCGGACAGAACGGAAACGAGCACGACGATGCGCCCAACAGCCTCAACGCGAGCCTGATCGCCCTCGACACGGCCGCGCCGGCGGGGACCTCCATCTACTCGCTGAGCTGCCGAGAGGACAACGGCGACGTCCGCCTGCATTTCGCGCGCGTCATCGCGTTCCGGCTCAGCGGCTGAGGGCGCCCTCGGGGTCGCTCTAAGCTGCCCCCATGCGCCGGAGGATTGCAGTGACCGTCTCGGCCTCGCTGGCGCTGGCGTTCGTGCCTGCCGGAGCTGGCGCGTCCTACCACCTGATGCAGATCAGCGAGGTCTTTCCCGGCACCCCGGCCGCCTTCGACAAGGCGTTCGTCGAGCTGCGGATGGTCGCGCCCGGCCAGAACTTCGTCAACGGCCACGCGATCACGATCTACAACTCGGCCGGCACCCTGGTCAACACGACGGTGATGAACGGCAACGTCGCCAACGGCGATAACAACCGCACGATCCTGCTCGGCGACATCGACGTCACCAACCGCGACTACCCGGCCAACATCGGCACACTGGTCTCCCCCGCCGGTGGCGCGGTCTGCTTCGCCGACGCGAGCCCGCCCGACTGCGTCGCGTGGGGCAGCTTCTCCAACCCGGGGGCGCTCCCGGCCCCGGTGGGCGCCAACGTCGCCCCGGGCGGGATACCTGCCTCGGGAACGACCGCGAGCGCGCTGGTCCGCGACATGTCGGCCGGCTGCCCGACGTTCCTCGAGTCGCTCGACGACACCGACGACAGCCTCGCCGACTTCGACGTCGTCGACGCCGAGACCCCGCAGGCGAACGGCGACCCGCTGACCACGACCCCATGCGACACCAAGGCGCCGAAGACGACGATCACGAAGGCGCCGAAGCCGGAGACCACCAAGCGGAAGGCGAAGTTCCGGTTCCGCTCCAACGAGCCCGGATCGGAGTTCAGGTGCAAGCTCGACCGCGGTGGCTTCGAGGAGTGCAGCTCCCCCTTCAAGGCCAGGGTCGACCTCGGCAAGCACAGGTTCTCCGTCTTCGCGATCGACGCCGCCGCCAACGAGGACGGGAGCCCGGCGAAGGCCAGGTTCAGGCGGGTCGAGCGCTGAGCGTCATCGCCTGGCACTGGTACGTCGCCATCCGGCTCAGCGGCTGAAGCCGCGCCGTAGAGTCCGGAGCTGTGAGCGGTCCGGCACGAGAGCTCGACGTCGTCGTCTTCGGCGCCACCGGCGTCACCGGGCGCAACGTCGCCGCGTACCTGGGCGGCACCGACGCGCGCTGGGGTGCCGCGGGGCGCGATCCGGCAAAGCTCGAGCGCACCCTCGCCGAGGTGGGCGCCGAGCCGACCGAGACGATCGCCGCCGAGCTCGGCGATCCCGAGTCGCTGGCGTCGATGGCCTCCCGTGCGACGGTCGTGCTCAACCTCGTCGGCCCGTACACCACCCGCGCCCGGCCGGTGATCGAGGCCTGCGTCGCCGCCGGCACCCACTACGCCGACCTCACCGGCGAGATCCCGTTCGTGCGCGAGATCGTCGGCGAGTTCGACAACGCGGCCGCCGAGGCGGGGGCGAAGATCGTCCAGGTGTGCGGGTTCGAGGCCCTGCCCCCGGACCTCGCGGTCCTGCTCGCCGCCGAGACCGCGCGTCAGCGCTGGGGCGAGGAGCTCGCCGAGGTCGACGTCTCGGTCGCGATCACCGCCACGCCACCCGGGCCGCCCCGCCCGTCGGACATGATCTCCGGGGGAACGTTCCAGAGCGTCGCCGAGATGGTGGGCCACCGCGACCCGGAGTCGCTCAACGACCCGGCGGCGCTGGTCGCCGACCCCCAGCTCGCCGGGGCGATCCGGCGCCGGAGCCCGATCGTCCTTCGCCCGCGCCGCGACGCGCGCGGCGCCGTCGTCGGACCGATGGCCCCGGCGCCGTTCATCAACCCGGCCGTGATCCAGCGCACCGCCGCGCTCTCGGCCGCCGAGCGCGGCGTCACGCTCGAACCGTTCCGCTACCGGGAGGGCGTGGCCCTGAACGGCCCGCCGCTTACCCTGCCGCTGCGCGTCGGGGCCGCGGGGGCGCTCGCCGGCACGCAGGTCGGGATACGAGCGCTGACGCGCGCCCGACCCGCGGTGCGCGCCCGGGTGGCCGGGGCCCTGCGCTCAGCCCTCCCCGATTCCGGCTTCGGACCGGCGCCCGACCGGCTCGAGCCGTGGCGCTGGCGCTTCGACGTCGACGCCCGCACAACCGGCTCGAACGCGGTCGGCGTCGGGGTCGAGGCCGGCGGGCACCCGGGGTACCTGGCGACGGCGCGGATGCTGGGCGAGGCCGGTCTGATGATGGCCGAGGACGGGGTGACTCCGGAGCGCGCCGGCTGCCTGACCCCGGCGCTGGCGGTGGGCACCGCGGCGCTGGAGCGCTTCGAGCGCGCCGGGATGCGATTCACGGTCGACTAGCGGGATCCTTGCCCGCCGGCGCCCCTTGTGGGAGAGTCCCGAACGTGCGCAAGAGACTCGCACTCGCGATCGCAGGCCTGGCGACCCTCGTCTGTGCGCCGAGCGCCTCGGCTGCATTTCACCTCATGAGCATCCGCGAGGTTGCCCTCCATCTCGGCAACGAGAACGCGTACATCGAGCTGCAGATGTACGAGTCGGGCCAGAACCTCGTCAGCGGGCACAAGATCAACTTCTACACCGGCAGCGGCGGCCTGCTGACGACGTTCACGCTCCCGGGCAACGTCCCCAACGGCGACAACCAGCGCACGATCCTCATCGGCGACACCGGCACGGCCGGGACCGACTTCACCTACCCGGTCCTCTGGGACTCCGTCCAGACCTTCGGCACCGGCGGGGCGGCCTGCTGGGACACGATCGACTGCGTGTCCTGGGGCAACTTCAACAACACCAGCGGCACGCCGCTGCCGTCGGCGACCGGCACTCCCGCGGCCGCAATCCCCCTCGCCCAGTCGCTGACCCGATCGATCACGCCCAACTGCGCGACCCTGCTCGAGGCGGCGGACGACACCGACAACAGCGCGGCCGACTTCGCGCTGACGCCCCCGTCTCCCCGCAACAACTCCACCGCCCCGACCGAGACGGCGTGCGGTGGTGGCGGCGGCGGGGGCGGCGGTGGAGGCGGCGACGACAACACGGCGCCGAACACCACGATCACGAAGCAGCCGGACTCCAAGACCGACAAGACGACGGTGAAGTACAAGTTCACGTCCAACGAGGCGAACTCGACCTTCGAGTGCAAGTTCGACAAGAAGCCGTTCAAGAGCTGCAAGTCCCCGAAGAAGTACAAGCGGCTCGACGAGGGCAAGCACAAGTTCAAGGTCAAGGCGACCGACGCCGCGGGCAACACCGACCCCACGGTGGCGAAGGACAAGTTCAAGGTCGTCGAGGACTAGCGGCGGCGTCCGCGGACGTTCTTGAGCTGGATCAGCTCGCCCTGGAACGTGGTGACGTAGAGGTTGCGTCGCGCGAAGCCGATCGGCCGTTCGCCCTGGCCCTGCCTGGCGCTGCCGAAGGCGACCGCGCTCGGCCCGAGCGGCGGCAGGTGCGCGAGCGCGCAGGCACCTGAGGCGTCCGCTTCCACGCGCCAGATCGCACCGCCGCCGTTGGCCGCGACGTACAGGCGATCGTGGGCGTCGCGGGTCATGCCGTCGAGGCCGGCGGCGAAGTCCTCCGGCGGCGCCTTGAACCACTGCTCCACGTGGGTCGGATTCGCGATCTCGATCCGCGAAATGGCGGCGGGCACGAACGTCTGCGCGGCGTAGAGCCAGCGCTCGCTCGTGTCGACGACCAGTCCGTTCGGCGACTCGACCTTCGCCCAGCCGACCGTGACGTCACCGCTCAGGACGCGGTCGATCCCGGCCGTGCCCACGTCGGCGGACGCGTAGATCGCGCCGCCGGGGCCGTAGGTGACGCCGTTGGCCATCGCCATGCCCTCGGCATAGACGCTGTTCTCGCCCGTTCTGGGGTCGACCCGGATCAGTCCCGCCTGCGGGTCCTGCTCGCCGTTGGCCGCGGTCTGGATGGCGTCGCCGTAGCCGACCAGCAGCGACCCATCGGGCAGGAAGGCGAGCCCGCCCGGGGCGCGGATCCCGCCGACGAGGACCCGCGGCTCGGAGTGGCGGCGGCCCATGCGTAGAAGTTGCCCGGCGTCGGAGTCGGTGAAGAACAGGTGGCCGCGGTCGTCGACGATCACGGACTCGAGCGTGCCCAGCCCGCTGACGAGCACCCGCTGGGCGGACTGGCGCTCGCAGTCGGGGACGGCGAGCGCGCTCGCGGGCGCCCAGAGGAGCGCCGCCGCGACGGCGCAACCGACGAGCTTCGGCGCCCACCCCCGCATGCGGCCGCGCTCAGCCCGCGTACAGCGCCTCGATCTCGTCCGCGTACTTCTCGGAGATCGGCTTGCGCTTGAGCTTCATCGTCGGTGTCAGCTCGTCGCCGCCGGGCTCCCAGTCGGTCGGCAGGACGGTGAACTTCTTGATCTGCTCGACCCGCGAGAGCTTCGCGTTCGCCTCGTCGACGCCCTCCTGGACCGCGGCGATCAGCTTCTCGTTGGACGCGAGGTCCTCGATCGAGCTGCCCTCCAGGTCGTTCTGCTTCGCCCAGACCGGCGCGAAGTCGGGGTCGAGCGTGATCAGGGCGACGTTGTAGGAGCGCTGGTCGCCGATCGCGACCGCCTGGCCGATCAGCGGGCTGGCCGCCTTCAGGTGCGACTCGATGTTCGCCGGCGACATGTTCTTGCCGGCCGCGTTGATGATCAGCTCCTTCTTGCGATCGACGATCTTCAGGTAGCCGTCCTCGTCCAAGCACGCCGATGTCGCCGGTCGCCAGCCAGCCGTCGTCGTCGATCGTCTCGGCCGTCTTGTCGGGCATGTTGCGGTAGCCGGGCATGTTCATCTCGCCCTTGACCAGGATCTCGCCGTCCTCGGCGAGCTTGATCTCGCATCCCGGGCACCGGCGGGCCGACCGTGCCGAGCTTGACCTTGTCGGGCGGGTTGATGGTCGCCGTGCCGCAGGTCTCAGACATCCCCCACAGCTCGCCGAGCGGGATCCCGATCGCGTGGAAGAACTCGAGCACCTCGAGCGGCGTCGGCGCGGCGCCGACGTTGACCGCGATGACCTCGTCGAGCCCGAGCTGCGCGCGCAGCTGCGAGAACATCTGCTCGTCGGCCTGCGCCACCGCGGCGGCGAGCTCCTCGGGCACCTCCTCGCCCGCCTGCTCGAGCCGGACCTTCTTCAGCGCCGGCCTCGAGCGGCCTGCGCGTGCCTGCTCGCCCTGCTCGCCGGGAAGCTTGGCGAGCTTGCTCTCCAGCGCCGGCCTTCAGCTTCTCCCAGATCCGCGGCACGGCGAAGAACCACGTCGGGCGCACCTGCGGCAGGATACGCGATGATCTCGCGCGGGTTCGGGCAGACGTACACCGTGCAGCCGCGGATGATCGGCAGGTAGTAGTTGGCGCCGCGCTCGGCGATGTGGGCTGCGGGCAGCCAGGAGATCACCTTCGCGCCGCGGTCGGGGAAGTCGACGATGTCCTCGACGCGCGCCGGTCAGCATCATCAGGTTGCGGTGGGTCAGCTGTACGCCCTTCGGCGGCCCGGTCGTCCCGGAGGTGTAGATCAGCGTCAGGAAGTCGTCGGGCCCGACCGCCGCGACCGTCTCGGCCGTGTCGAAGTCGGGATCTACGGCCTCGAGCGACTCGAGCGTGTGGTCGCCGCCCTCGCCGTCGATGACGATCAGCGTCTCGACGCTCGGGCAGTTCCTCGCGCGCCTTGCTGAAGACGTCGAGGAACGCCTTCTCGACGACCGCGACCTTGGCGCCGGCGTCGGAGACGACGTACTGGATCTGCTCCGGCGAGGACGTCTGGTAGATCGAGAACGGGACCGCGCCCAGCGAGACCGCGGCCAGATCGATCGGGAATGAACTCCGCGCGGTTGTTGAGCATGAGCGCGACCGTGTCGCCCTTGGAGACGCCAAGCGACGCGAGCCCGCCGGCGATCCGGCCGACCTTGTCGCGCGAGCTCGCTCCAGCGTGATCACGACCTCGTCGTCGCCCTCGCCCTGGCGGATCGCAGGGTCGTCGCCGAGGCGGTCGACCGTGCTCTCGAACGCGCGCGACCAGGTTCTGCGCGTACAGATCCCGTGCCGGGCCCGCCGCTCGCGTAGCGCTCCGTGGTCGTCGCCTCCATCTCTCCTCCTCGAAGATTCCCGACTGCACCGGGAAACCTACCGCGGAGCAGGCAGCCTCAGGGGCCGTTCAGCGAACCTCGAAGCCCTCGCCGGACAATCGGCCGATGTCGTTCGAGAGCCCGATCGCGAACAGCATCAGCACGAGCGCGAAGCCGACCACCGACGCCCGCTCCATCGATCCGCAACGGAGACCGCGCTTGCCGCGGACCTTCTCGACCAGGCCCAGAAGATGTGGCCGCCGTCGAGCGGCAGGAACGGGAACAGGTTGATCACCGCCAGCGAGAGGCTGATCAGGGCGAGCACGTAGAGCGCCTGGCGGGTGTCGAACTCGATCGACTGCCGGGTGACCTCGTAGCTGCCGACGATCCCGGAGATCTGCTTGCGCTGCTCGGCGTCGAAGATCCGCGCCGACGATCCCGATCGTCTGCGAGGTCACCTCCCACATCCGGTCGACCGCGAAGTCCGCCGAGCTCGGGATCGAGCGGTCGGCGGGGACCAGGCCCGCGCCGACGAAGGCGAAGCCGAACCGGAACCGCTCGGCCTCGGCGTCGTAGAAGGGGCGCACCTCGATCGTCTGCCGTCTCGCCGTCGCGGCGCGACGACGATCGGCACCGGCTTCGTCGCCCGGCAGCCGTCGGCCTCGGCTCGCCGGCGCACGTGGAGCCCTCGAGCGCGCCGACGAGCCGGTCGGCCTGCTCGCTGCGCGTGCCGGCGCCGGCCGCGACGCCGTTGATCGAGAGCAGCCGGTCGCCCGCGCTCGAGCTGCGCCTGCGCCGGGAGCCCGGCTCGACCTCGTCGACGGCGACCGCGTCGGCTTCTCGAGCGTGAAGCCGAGCGCGAAGAGGATCACGAAGGCGATCACGAGGTTGACGAACGGGCCGGCGCGCGATCACGACGATCCGCTTCCAGACCGGCTGGTGGTAGTAGGCCCGCGGTGCGACCTCGGGGTCGAGCTCCTCCTCGGGGTTCATGCCGGTGATCTTCACGAAGCCGCCGAGCGGGATCGCGCCGATCCCGTACTCGGTCTCGCCGCGCTTGACGCTCCACAGCTTCGGCGGGAAGAAGAGGAAGAAGCGCTCGACCCGCATGCCGACGGCCTTCGCCGCGGCGAAGTGCCCCGCCTCGTGGAGGATGATCAGGAACGCGAAGCCGGCGAAGGCGAGGACCCAGCTCATGCCGTCGCCCCGGCGCCTGTCGCGACCAGCCGCTCGGCGAGCGCGCGCGCGCGCGGCGTCGCATTCGAACAGCTGCTCGAAGTGGGCGATCGGCTGCGACGTCCGTGCGCGTCGAGCGACGCCCGCGATCACCTCGGCGATCGCGGTGAACGGGATCCGGCCCTCGAGGAAGGCCGCGACCGCGACCTCGTCGGCGGCGTTGAGCGACGCAGGGCGCCGTCCCGCCCGCCTCGCCGGCCTCGCGCGCCAGGCGCAGGCAGGCGAAGCGTCTCGAGGTCGGGCTCCTCGAAGCTCGAGCTTGCCGAGCGGCGGCGAGGTCGAGCCGCGGCACGGCGACGTCGGCGCGCTCGGGGAAGTGGAGCGCGTAGGAGATCGGCACCCGCATGTCGGGGAGCCCGAGGTGGGCGAGCTGAGCGCCGTCGTTGAGCTCGATCAGCGAGTGGACGATCGACTGCGGGTGGACGACGACGTCGATCCGCTCGTAGGGGACGCCGAACAGGTGGTGGGCCTCGATCACCTCGAGGCCCTTGTTCATCAGCGTCGCGCGAGTCGATCGTGATCCGGCCGCCCATCTCCCAGGTCGGATGCGCGAGCGCCTCCTCGACGGTGACGCCGGTCGAGGTCGGTGCGGCCGCGGAACGGGCCCGCCGGAGGCGGTCAGGACGAGCGCGCTCGACCGTGCCCGGGCGGCTCGGCCCGCGAGCGAGCTGGAAGAGCGCCGAGTGCTCGGAGTCGACCGGGAGGATCGCGCGCCTCGGTCGCCTCGGCGAGCGCCGTGACCAGCTCGCCGCCGACGACGAGGCTCTCCTTGTTGGCGAGCGCGAGGTCGATCCCCTCGCTGAGCGCGACGATCGTCGGGCCGAGCCCGGCGGTGCCGACGATCGCGTTCAGGACCAGGTCGGCGCCGGTGGCGGCGATCAGCTCGCGCACGCCCTCCTCGCCCGCGAGGACGCGGACGCCGTCGAGCTCGGCGCGGCGCGCCGTCGGCGGCCTCGGGGTCGGCGAGCGCGACCGTGGCGACGCCGCGACTCGCGCGCCTGCGCGGCGAGCCGCTCCCAGTTCGTCGCCGCCGAGAGCCCGGCGACGCTCGAGCTCGGCCGAGCCGGCGATCACGTCGAGCGCCTGCTCGCCGATCGAGCCGGTCGAGCCGAGGATCAGGACGCGCTTGGCCACGCGAGGCAGGGTAGCGCCGGGCCTAAGCGCGTTCCTAAGCTCGGCCAGGCTCGCATGGTGCTCGCAGATGGCGGCCGAGCTCGGCGCGCACGTCGTCGCGTCAGCGGCCTGCTCGCCGCGGCCGACGAGCTCGACGCGGATTGCCTGCAGATCTTCCTCTCCGACCCGGGCTCATGGAAGAAGCCCCCGCCCCACCCCGAGGCCGAGGAGATCCGCGCAAGCGAGATCGACGCTCTACGTGCACGCGCCATACCTGATCAACGTCTGCTCGCCGAAGCCGAACGTCCGCTACGGCTCGCGCAAGATCCTCCAGCAGACCTGCGACGCCGCGTCCGAGGTCGGTGCCGCTGGCGGTGATCGTCCACGGCGGCCACGCGGAGGACGACATCGCCGAGGGCCTCGGGCGCTGGCTGCGCTCGCTCGAGATGCTCGAGACCGACGTCCCGCGTGCTGATCGAGAACACCGCCGGGGGCGAGAACGCCGTCGCGCGGCGCTTCGACGCCCTGGCGCGGCTGTGGGATGCGGTCGGCGGCGCCGACGACCGGAGTCGACGCTCGGCTTCTGCTTCGACACCTGTCACGCCCACGCCGCCGGTGAGGAGCTCTGCGACGCGGTCGAGCGGGCGCTCGCGATCACTGGCAGGATCGACCTCCTGCACGCCAACGACTCCCGCGACCCGGCCGGGCACCGGCGCCGACCGCCACGAGCGCCTCGGCGAGGGCAAGGTCGACCCCGACGCCCTGCGCGGCGATGATCTCGGCGGCGCGCGAACGCCGGCGCCGCCGGTCGTCGTCGAGACCCCCGGCCCTCGCGACGGGCCTGCGCGCCGACCTCGACTACGTGCGCGCGGCGATCGGCACCGCGCTGCGCTGAACGTCCCTGAGCACCGCATATATGCCCAGTTCCGGGACGTTCGGCGTCTGAGCGGCCTCAGTAGACGAAGGCGACGGCCAGGTAGTACCCGGCGACGACCGTGAACATGACCGCGTCGAGGCGGTCGAGCAGGCCGCCGTGGGGGCCGAAGATCGTGCCCGAGTCCTTGATCTGCAGGTCGCGCTTGATCATCGACTCGAACAGGTCGCCGACCGGCGCCAGCGCGGCGATGCACATCCCCATCAGCAGCGCGTCGATGCCGGGGAGCCAGTCCTGGTAGAGGCCGGCGAACCAGAAGCCGAGCGTGCCGCCGACGAAGCCGAAGGCGAGTCCCTCGAGCGTCTTGTTCGGCGACAGCGCCGGGGCGAGGCGGTGGCGGCCGAACATCCGCCCGCCTGCGTAGGCGGCGGTGTCGAAGACGAAGGTCGCGACGAGTACGTCGACGAGCAGGGCCGCCCCGTGGTCGGGCAGCTCGCGCAGCAGGACCGCGTGCGCGAACGGGATCGCGATCCAGACGATCCCGAGCACCGTCACCGCGATCGAAACCGTGACCCCGGCGCGGTCCGGGCGCAGCACGGCGGCGGCGAAGATCACCGGGACGCTCGCGACGAGCGCGATCATCATCTGGTACTGGCTGCCGTAGAACGCCGCGACCGCGAGCGCGGCCGCGGCGGCGAAAGCGACGAGGCGAAACGGCCGCGCGTCATCGGCCATGCGGAAGAGCTCGGCGATCCCGACGCAGGCGAAGCCGATCATCGCCGCGGCGAACAGCTCGCCGCCGACGATGACGATCGTGATCGCGATCGCGATCCACGGCAGCGCCCAGGCGATCCGGGCGAGGGTCTCGGAGCGCCCGCCGCGCGGCGGCCGCTCGCCGTCGCCTCCCGTCCGGCGCCGCGCGCGGCTCCGCAGCGGCGGCGGCTCGGGCGGCCGGTTGCGGCGCGGGTGGTCGAAGTCGAGCTCGGAGTCGAACGGGACGCGAGCCCTCCATCAGCGGCCCCCGAAGCGCCGCCGCGCGGCTCTCGTACTCGGCGAGCGCCGCCTCGAACGCGGCGCGGTCGAAGTCGGGCCAGAGCTCGTCGCTGAACACGAGCTCCGAGTAGGCGCACTGCCAGAGCAGGAAGTTGGAGATCCGCTGCTCGCCACTGGTGCGGATCAGTAGGTCTGGGTCGTGCATCTCGGGCGCGTAGAGGCGGGCGCGGAACTCCTCCTCGGTGTCCGCCTTCGAAGCTTCGCGCCGCATCGACGATCTCCGCCCTGCCGCCGTAGTTGAAGGCGACGAACAGGGTGATCCGCTCGTTCGCGGCGGTCTCGTCCTCGGCCCAGTCCATGCGCTCGACCAGCTCGGCGCCGATCCCGTCGCGGCGGCCGATGAAGCGCATTCGCACACCCTCCTCGTCGAGCTCGGGCGTCTCGCGGTCGATCCGCTCGGCGAACATCGCCATCAGGCCGTCGACCTCCGCCTGGGGGCGCTGCCAGTTCTCGGTCGAGAACGAGAACACGGTCAGCTCCTCGATCCCGAACTCGGCCGCGTCGCGCAGCCGCGCCTTGACCCGTCGGCGCCGGCCTGGTGGCCCTCGACCGCCGGCAGGCCCCGCTCCGCCGCCCATCTGCCGTTGCCGTCCGTGATGATGGCAACGAAACCGCGGAGCGTTCACACTTCCAGGATCTCTTCTTCCTTGGCCTTCAGCAGGCCATCGATCTCCTGCGTCGCGGCGTCGGTGCGCTTCTGCAGGTCGGCCTCGGCGCGGCGCTCGTCGTCCTCGCCGACCTCGCCCTCCTTCTTCAGCTCGCGAAGGTCGTGCATGACGTCGCGGCGGATGTTGCGGACCGCGATCTTGCCGTCCTCGCCGACGCCGTGGACGACCTTGACCAGCTCCCGGCGCCGCTCCTCGTTGAGCTCGGGGATCTGCAGCCGGATCACGTTGCCGTCGTTGGAGGGCGTCAGGCCCAGGTCGGACTCCATGATCGCCTTCTCGATCATCGAGATCGAGCTCTTGTCGAACGGGGTCAGGGTGAGCAGGCGGGCGTCGGTCGCCGAGATCTGGGCGAGCTGCTTGATCGGCGTCTCGGCGCCGTAGTAGTCGACCACCACGCGGTCGAGCAGATGCGGGGACGCCCGGCCCGTCCGCACGGTGGCGAGCTCGTGCTTGCAGCTCTCGACCGACTTCGCCATCCGCTCGCGCGCGTCGTCGATGAACTCGTCGGTGATCTCGGACAACGCGCCGCCCTCCTCTCTACGCCTCGGTCCGCACGATCGTGCCCACCCGCTCGCCGCAGACGATCCTATCTATGTTCCGAGGGTCGGCCATGTTGAAGACGTGGATCGGCAGCCCGTTGTCCATGCACAGCGAAAGCGCCGTCGAGTCCATCACCCGCAGGCCCTTTTCGATCGCCTCCATGTGGGTCAGCTCGGGCAGGAACTTGGCATCCGGGACCACCGACGGGTCGGCGTCGTAGACGCCCTCGACCCCGTGCTTCGCCATCAGGATCGCCTCGGCATGGATCTCGAGCGCCCGCAGGGCGGCCGCCGTGTCGGTGGTGAAGAACGGGTTCCCGGTCCCGGCCGCGAAGATCACCACCCTCCCCTTCTCCAGGTGGCGCATCGCCCGCCGGCGGATGTATGGCTCGGCGACCTCGGTGACCGCGATCGCCGACATCACCCGGGTGTAGGTGCCGAGCCGCTCGAGCGCGTCCTGGAGCGTCAGCGCGTTGAGCACCGTGGCGAGCATCCCCATGTAGTCGGCGGTGGCGCGGTCCATGCCCGCCGCGGCGCCCGCCAGGCCGCGGTAGATGTTGCCGGCGCCGACCACGACCGCCATCTCGACGCCGCGCTCGCCGGTGGCGTGGATCTGGCGCGAGATCTGCTCGATCCGCTCGGGATCGGTGCCGTAGTCGAGCGAGCCCATGAGCGCCTCGCCCGAGATCTTCAGCAGGACGCGCTTGAAAACCGGGTCCGCCATCGGCGGCAACCCTACCCCGATCACCCGGGTGGGACCGGCGGCTACTCCTCGCCGACCGCGTAGCGCGTGAAGCGGGCGATGCGGACGTTCTCGCCGGTCTTCGCCGCGAGGTCGGCGCGCAGCTGCTCGATCGTCTTGCCCTCGTAGCGGTCGGAGCGCACATGCACCTGCTCGAGCAGGACGACGTCGGAGGCCCACTTCTTCAGCTGGCCCTCGACGATCTTCTCGACCACGTTCTCGGGCTTGTCCTCCTGCTTCGCCTTCTCCTCGAACACGCGGCGCTCGGCGTCGCGCGCCTCCTCGGGGATGTCGTCGACCGAGACGTAGAGCGGCGCCGCGGCCGCGATGTGGATCGCGACCTCACGCGCGAACTCCTGGAAGTCGTCGTTGCGGGCGACGAAGTCGGTCTCGCACTGGACCTCGACGAGCACGCCCGGGCTGCCGCCCGCGTGGATGTAGGACGCGACCGTCCCCTCGCTCGTGGCGCGGCCGGCGCGCTTCGACGCCGACGCCTGGCCCTTGACGCGCAGCAGCTTGATCGCCTCCTCGATGTCGCCGCCGGCCTCCTCCAGCGCCGCCTTGCAGTCCATCATCGCCGCGCCGGTGCGGTCGCGCAGCGCCTTGACCTCCTTCGCTCCGACCGCCATCAGGAGCCCTCCGTCTGCTCGGCGGGAGCCGCCGGCTGCTCGGGCGCCGGCGCCGGAGCCTGCGGCGCCTGCCCCTGTGGCGGCTGCTGGGCCGCCTGCTCGGCCGCCTGCGCCTCCGCGGCCTTGGCGGCGGCCTCCTCGGCCTCCTTGCGAGCGCGCTCCTCCTCCTCGCGCCGGCGCCTCGCCTCGTCCTCGGCCTGGCGCTTGGCCTCCTCCTCGGCGCGGCGCTTGGCCTCGGCCTCGCGGTAGGAGGTGGCTGCGTTCTCGACCGCCTCGCCGATCGTCCCGATCACGAGCTCGCAGGAGCGCATCGAGTCGTCGTTGCCCGGGATCGGGAAGTCGATGCCGAGCGGGTCGACGTTCGAGTCGACGAGCCCGAGGATCGGGATCCCGAGCCGGGTCGCCTCGGCGACCGCGATCGCCTCGGTCTTGAGGTCGATGATCAGCGCCGCCTGCGGCAGCCGCTTCATGTCGCGAACGCCGCCGAGGTTGTACTCGAGCTTCTCGAGCTCCGCCTCCATCGACATCCGCTCCTTGGTCGGCAGCAGCTCGAGGCGCCCGTCGTCCTTGAGCGCGTTGAGCTCGTGCAGGCGGTCGATCCGCGCCGACATCGTCTGGAAGTTGGTCAGCAGGCCGCCCAGCCAGCGCTGGTTGACGAACGGCATCCCGCAGCGCTCGGCCCAGCTGCGGACCGAGTCGCGCGCCTGCTTCTTGGTGCCGACGAACAGCACCGAGCCACCCTTGCCGGCGACCTCGACGGCGAACTCGCGCGCCTGGTGAAGCAGCTGCTCGGTTTGCAGCAGGTCGATGATGTGGATCCCGTCGCGCTCGCCGTGGATGTAGCGGCGCATGCGCGGGTTCCAGCGCCTCGTCTGGTGGCCGAAGTGCAGGCCCGCCTGCAGCAGGTCCTTGAGTCCGGGCTCGGACATCGATGCTCCCTTGGTTTGGTTTTCGCTCCCGGGCCGCCTCGGGGGACCCGGCGGTTCATGCGCGCCGGGCAGGGCCCCTCGTCAATGCCTGGGGGTCGGTTACTGGACGCGCGCAAGTGTAGTGACCGGCCGCCCGGGCCGAACGACCGATCGGCGCCGCCTCCGCCGACCGATCGAGCTCAAGTCGGGCCGCTCGGCTGGCTTTAGCGGCCGCGGGACCGGGCAACTGAGTTGGAGCGGGGAAAGCGGGAGAACGAGAGGGACGGCCGATGGCCAAGACACCGACGAAGCGGCGCTCAGGCGGATCCTCGAACGGAACCAAGAGCGGGCAGACCGTGCCGGAGAAGGAGTACGAGGACTACACCCTTCTGCACCCGGGGTCGATCAGCGATTCCGATGAGCCCGACGTCCTGCTTGACATCCCCATCGTCAACGTCGACGAGATTCACTTCGAGCTCGACAACCTGCACGCTCGCGTCGCCCTCCACGCGGAGGTGCTCGATCTGGTGCGGCTCAGCGTCGGCGTGCATGCCGAGCTCGGCAAGGTCGAGCTCAGCATCAAAGGCGTCGAGGCCCAGGCGCTGCTGCGGGTCCGCCTCGACCACGTCACGGCGATCATCGATCGGGTCCTGACCACGCTCGACCGCAACCCGGAGCTGGTCAAGAGCCTCGGGCGCACGATCGAGGAGCTCGGCAGGAGCACGGGCGGTGCGCTACAGGACGTCGGCTCGGGCGCGGGCAGCGCTGTGGGGGACGTCGGGGAGGGAGCCGAGGGAGCCGTCGAGGATGTCGGCGAGGGAGCCGGCGGCGCCGTGCAGGAAGTCGGCAAGGGAGCCGGCGGCGCTGTCGAGGACGTGGGCAGCGGAGCCGGCAAGGCCGCCGGCGAGATCGGCCAAGGAGCTGGCCAAGCCGTCGGCGGTCTGGGCCAGGGAGCGGGCCAGGCCGTCGGCGGTCTCGGATCCGGTGGCGGCGGCGGATCGGACGGCGGCAACGGCCCGACGGCGCCGGGGATGGCGAAGCAGGTCGCCGTGACCCTGGCCAGGGAGCTCGGGTCGGCCGCCAGCGACGAGGCCAGGGATCTCTCGCTCGCGGCGACCCACAAGGTCAAGGAGCTCGGCGACCGCCGCCGCCAGCGCCGAGCGGACAAGCACAACGCAACGGAGAAGGCGATCGAGCGGGCCGAGGAGCGCGGGATCGACCTGGGCGAGGTCGAGGGCAGCGGTGCCGGGGGACGGATCACGGTCCGCGACGTCGAGCGCGCGGAGGGCGACGAATGAGCGACGCCCCGCGCGTTCCCGACTTCGACCTCTCGATCTCGACGCGGATGCAGAGCGTCCGCTTCGACGTCGTGCCCGAGGTCGAGGTGCGCTGGGACGGCACGCCCGACCATCGCGGGGACACTTGGGAGGAGCGGGAGAACCTTCCTGAAGTGCTGGAACCGGGGGTCGCGTACGAGGGCGCGACCGTTCGCTGGTTTGCGAGCGGCCACGTCGGAGACCAGGCTGAGATCAAGGAGAAGTGAGATGGCAACCGCCACCAAGGGCAGTACGAGAAAGAAGACGGCTACGAAGAGCAGCAACGGCCGGAGCTCAGCGAAGCGCAGCAACAGCAGCCGCGCTTCGGCGAAGCGGACCAACTCCCGCAGCACGTCGTCGCGAAACGGGTCGGCCGCGAAGGGGCGGCTGTCACAGCTCGCCGACAAGGCGTCGAAGGCCCGCGTGCCGCTGATCGCCGGCGGGGCGGCGATCGCCAGCGCCGCGGCCGGCGCCGCCGCTCACAAGTTCGCGGAGAGCCGCTCGGGCTCGAACGGCAAGCTGCGCGGGCTGACGTCGAAGCTCTCGCCGGGGAAGCTCGACGCCGAGAAGATCAGGGCCGCCGGCGAGCGGCTCAGCGCGCTCGGTCAGCAGACGGCCGACATCGCCGGCGCGGTCGAGAAGACGCGCAAGAAGCACTAGGCAGCGGCCCTCAGGTGCCCCGGGCGCGGTCCAGGGCGGCGGCCAGGTCGGCCGGAAGCGGCGAGCGGAACTCGAGCGGCTCGCCGCTGAACGGATGCTCGAAGCCCAGCCGCGCGGAGTGAAGGAACTGGCGCTCGAGGCCGTGGCGGCCGGCGTGGCCGTAACGGGGGTCGCCGGCGACCGGATGGCCGATCGCGGCGAAGTGGGCGCGGATCTGGTGCGTACGGCCGGTTTCCAGCCGCGCCTCGACCAGAGTGTCGGCGGGCAGCGTCTCGACAACCTCGAAGTGGGTACGCGCGTCGCGGGCGCCGCGTCCGCGCACGGCGCGCTTCTCCGGCGCCCGGTGGTCGCGGCCGAGCGGCGCGTCGATCGTCCCCGAGCGCGATCGCGGCCGGCCCTCGATCAGCGCCGAATAGGAGCGCGTGACGTCGCGCGCCTTGATCATCGCCGCCAGGCGGCGGTGCGACTCGTCGTCGCGCGCGACGAGCATCAGCCCGCTCGTGTCCTTGTCGAGGCGGTGGACGATCCCGCTGCGGCCCTCCTCGCCCCCTCCGAGCAGCTCGCCGAGCACGCTGACCAGAGTCTCGCCCCGGTGTCCGGGCGCCGGGTGCACGACGAGCCCGGCCGGCTTGTCGACGACGGCGAGGCGATCGTCGACGTGGACGATCAGCGGGCGCGCGCTCACGGCTCGGTCGCCTGCGCCGCGGAGGGCGCCAGGGCGGAGAACGCGATCACGATGACGCCCGCGGTGATCGCGATGTCGGCGACGTTGAACGCCGGCCAGATCGGTGGGTCGATGAAGTCGGTGACGGCGCCGTCGACGATCCGGTCGGTGAGGTTGCCGAGCGCGCCCCCGGCCAGCAACCCGACCCCGAGCCACAGCCCCGGCCGCCGGGTGTCGAACACGAACCAGCCGACGATCAGCGCCAGGGAGGCCGCGGTGAAGGCGATGACGACGACGTCGCTGCCGTCGCTGAACAGGCCGAAGGCGACGCCGCTGTTCATCACCCTGGTGAGCTCGAAGCCGAGCACCAGGTCGTCGCGCTCGCCCAGCTCCAGCGAGCTGACGATCACCTCCTTGACCGCCTGGTCGACCGCGACGACGGCCGTGGCGACGGCGAGCATGCCGAGCCAGGCGCGGGAGCGGGAGCTCACCCTTCGATCAGGTTGACGACGAGCCCACCGACGATCGAGAGCACGAGGATCGCGACGATCGGGCTGATGTCGAGCGGGCCGATCCGCGGCACGAAGGATCGGAACAGGTTCAGGTAGGGATTGGTCGTGTCCTCGATGAAGCCGAGCACGGCGCGCAGCGGCATGTTGTAGGGGATCGGGCGGAACTGCTGCACCCAGCTGAGCACGACGTTGGCGATGATGAGGACGAAGTAGACGAACAGCAGCGCCGACACGTAGTCGGCGATGTCCCCCCTTGTCAGCGCGAGGGGGATCAACCTCGCATCCGCTCGAGTGACGCCCGCACCGCCGCCTGTACGCCGTCACCGACACCCGCGTCGGCAAGCGCCTCCAGCCCGGCCTCAGTCGCGCCACCGCGCGAGGCGACCGAGGCGCGGACCTCGATCGGGTCGTAGCGACGCAGCAGGTCGATCGTCCCGGCGAAGGACTCCAGCACCAGCTCGTAGGCGACCTCGGGATCGAGGCCCTCCGCGGCGCCGGCCTCGGCGATGTTCTGGACGATCACCGCGAGGTAGGCGGGCGTGCACCCCATCACCGCGGTCGCCTCGTCCATCAGCGCGTCGGGGACCTCGACTAGGTGGCTGAGCTCGCCGAACAGGTTCAGCAGGCGCGCCCCCGCCTCGCCCTCGATCGCCGGATCGAGCGGCGAGTGGCAGATCACGCCCCGCTGGACCTCGGTCGTGATCGTTGGCATCACCCGGACCACGGGGGTATCCGGGAACAGCTCGCGCAGGCGGGCGACCGGGGTCGCCGCGAGCACGGAGGCGATCGCGTCGCCGGCGCCGCCGAGCTGCTCGGCCGCCGCCTCCAGCCCGCCGGGCTTCATCGCCAGGACGACGGCATCGGCCTGCAGCGCGAGCTCGGCGAGGGAATCCACGGCCGTCCCCCCCAACTGCTGGGCGAGCTCCCGAGCCCGCCCCGAGCCGGCATCGGCAAAGAACATGGCCTCGGGCCGCTCCTCGGCTCCGGCCCAGCCCCGGGCGAGCGCCCTCGCCATATTCCCCGCCCCGGCAAACCCAATCTTCACACCGACAACTCTAAGGGCGCGGCGTGAGCCGCGAACGCTCCTCGGGCGGGTGGCACGAGCGGGGAGGCCCCGCGAGGCGGCCCACTGGCCGCCGAGCGGTGGGGCCCCCGCCGTGACAGGACCCGCCCGCTACTCAGCTCTGGTTGAAGAAACCCTTCTCAACGAGCCGCGCCTTCTCCTCCGCCGAAACCTCGACGTTGCGCGGCGTGAGCAGGAAGGTCTTCTCGGCGATCTTCTGCATCCCGCCGTCGAGCGCGTAGGTGAGGCCGGAGGCGAAGTCGATCAGCCGCTTGGCGAGCTCGCCGTCGGTCGTCTGCAGATTGAGGATCACCGGGACCGAGCGCTTGAAGCGGTCGGCGACCTCCTGGGCGTCGTTGAAGCTGCTCGGCGTCACCAGGTGGACCTGGACGTCGGCGCCGCCGTTCCCGCCGACCGGCTGCAGCACGCGGCGGCGCGGCGGCTCGTCGTCGGCGAAGATGTCGTCGATCTCGTCGCGCGAGCGGCGGCGCTCGGAGATCCGGCTGACCGTCGCCGAGCGCGGCGCGGAACCGCCCTCGTAGACCTGGCCGTGCGGCGCCGTGTCGGGCTCGTACAGATCGTGCTCCGAGTACTCCGGGTCCTCGGCGAGGCCGAAGTAGACGAGCGCGCGGTGCCATGTGTCTCGAAGTGCCATACGGAGGCGGGTTTCGCGTCCCGCCGCGGGATTCCTTTACCCGGATTATGGAGCAACGAACGGCCCGGTCAGCGGTAAAGCGAGGTCCCGAGGCGGATGATCGTCGCTCCCTCCTCGACGCGCGACCCGCCAGTCCTGGCTCGTGCCCATCGACAGGCGCTCGAGGCCGTGCTCGCCGGCAAGCTCGGCGAGCCGGGCGAAGTACGGTCGCGAGGACTCGGGCTCGGTCGGTGAACGGCGGCATCGTCATCAGCCCGGCGACGCGCACCGGGCAGCGGTCGATGAACTCCCCGAGCCGAGCCGGCTCGACCCCGCCCTTGCCCGCCTCACCGGAGACGTTCACCTCGACCAGGACCTCGGTCGTCTCGCCGCCGTGGCGCCCCAGCTGCTCGAGGACCGAGTCGGTCGCCACCGAGTGGACCAGCCGCACCAGCGGCAGGATCCTCCGCAGCTTGCGGCTCTGGACGTTGCCGATGAAGTCCCAGGTGAAGCGATCGCCGACCAGCTCCTGCTTCGCCTCGAGATCCTGCAGCCGGTTCTCGCCGACCAGCTCGAGACCGGCCTCCGCGAGCCTCTCCATCTCCTCGGCGACGACGTACTTGGTCGCCGCCAGCACCTCCACCGACGGGCCGGCCACCTCGCGCACCTCGGCGAGGTTGCGACGCACGACCGCGGGATCGATGCCGCGGATCGGCTCAGCCATCGGCCCAGACCAGCCCCGCCTGGCGACCGGTGAGGCCGCCGTCGCGGCGATGGGAGAAGAACAGCTCCGGCTCGCAACTCGTGCAATGACCGCTCGACTCGACCGCGTCGACGCCGGCCCGGGCGAGCATGCGGCGGGCGACCTCCGGCAGATCGAGCATCCGGTCCGCGGCGATCCCGTCGCCGAGCCCGCTGAACGCGCCGAGGACCTCTTCGCCGACCTCGTAGCAGCAGGGCCCGATCCCGGGCCCGACGGTGGCCGCGCGCGCCCCGACCTCCTCCACCCCGCGCTCGACGATCCCGGCGGCCAGGCCGCGCCAGCCGCAGTGGAGCATCGCGACCCCGCGCTCGCCGGCGAGCGCCACCGGGAGGCAGTCGGCGACCTGGACCAGTGGGGTCAGCGCCGGATGCGAGGTCACCTGCCCGTCGCCGTCGTCCGGCCTTCCGCCCTGCGTGAAGGGGTTCGGCGACGGCGGTTGCTCCCGGCGAGCGATCCCGGCGCCGTGGACCTGGAAGCCGAACAGCACCCCTTCGGCGTCGCGGCCGAGCGCCCCGGTCAGCCGCAGCCGGTTGGAGCGCACCGCCGCCGGCGCGTCGTCGGTGTAGAGCCCGAGGTTCAGCGACTCGAACGGGCCGCTGCTGGCCCCTCCGAGCCGGGTCGAGAAAGCCGCCCGGGCGCCGGGCAGCTCGGCCTCCAGCCAGCGGACCCCATCCTGCTCACGCCACTTCATTCCGGGAGAGGCTAGGAGCCCGCCGCGTCGAGGGCGATCCGCAGCTCGTCCTCGCGGGTCCGCGCCTCACCGTCGAGCTTCGCCCGCAGCGCGGCGGCGAGCCCGCGGCCGACCGCCGGGCCCTCGGGGACACCGGCGGCGATCAGGTCCTCGCCGCCGATCTCGAGCCGCACGTCCCGCCACTCGGTGACGTAGCGATCGAGCCACACGCCGCCGAGCGCCCGTGCCAGGACCAGCTCGACGCCGCCGCGGCCGCGCGCGGCGAGCACGGCCTCGGACGGAGAGCCCGGCTCGAGCGCAGCGAGCTCGTGCACGGTGGCGGCCGGCCCCCTGACCGCAGCGAGCAACGCGGCGGGCCGCGGGGCCACGGCCTCCCACGGCGGTCCGGCGAGCAGCGCCGCGACCTGCTCGATCAGCTCGCCCGCCCCCGGGTCGAGCTCGATCAAGCCCCAATCCGAAAGCAGCTCGAACCCGCGGCGGGCGCGCGGCTCGGCGGCGAGCTTGCCCAGCTCGGCGGCCACCCGGTCGCCCGAGACCGTGTTCAGGTCGGTCGCCTGCAGCAGCTCGAGCGTCCGCGGCTCCGGCTCCAGCTCGAGCCGGGCGGCGTAGCGGGCGGCGCGCAGCGCCCTGGTCGGGTCGTCGGCGAACGAGCGCTCGTGCATCACCCGCAGCAGCCCGGCGCCCAGGTCGTCGATCCCTCCGTGAAGGTCGATCAGGGTGTCCGGATCGGCAACCGGGACCGCCATCGCGTTGACGGTGAAGTCGCGACGCACCAGGTCCTCGGCCAGCGTCGCCGGGCTCACCAGCGGCAGCGCGCCCGGCCGGGGGTAGCTCTCGGTCCGCGCGCGGGCGACGTCTACGGGAGCGCCGTCGAGGACGATCGTCGCCGTCTCGAAGCGGTCGTAGACGACCGCCTCGCCTCCGAGCGCCTCGATCAGCGGGCCCTGGTCCCCGTCGACGACGAGGTCGAGGTTGGCGGTCTCGCGGCCGAGCAGCGCGTCGCGTACGGCGCCCCCGACGAGGTGGGCCTCGACCCCGGCCCGCGTGGCCGCGTCGCGCGCGGCGGCGAAGCCCGGCAGGGCGGCGATCCTCGCGCCGAGGCCGTCGGTGGAGATCTCTCGCTGTGCTGGGGCCACGGATGGTCGTGCGGGCGCCGTGAGCCCGCTTCCCTACCATGACGCCCCTTGCGGATGCCCGCGCTCCCCAAGATCCCGCTCGCGTGGCGCGAGCCGAGCCACGTCGCGATCATCGCCGTGATCAGCCTGATCGCGATCGGTGGCGCGCTCGGGCTCTACATCGCCTTCAAGCGCGATGCCGACCGCAGCTGCCCGCCGCCGTGCACGCTCGAGAAGGACGAGAAGCCGGCCAGCCACGCGGAGCAGGTGAAGACCGTCAACTGGCCGCTCTACGGATACGACCCCGCCCGCACCCGCTACCTGCCGACGAAGCGAGTCCGGCCTCCGTTCGACACCTCGAGGTGGAGCTTCCAGGCCGGCAAGCTGCTCGAGTTCTCGCCGATCGTCGCGAAGGGGACGCTCTACTTCCAGGACAAGGACGCGCTCCTGTACGCGCTCAGCGCCGACAAGGGCAAGGTGGAGTGGAAGAAGGACATCGGCGGCCTGGGCGCCGCCTCGCCCGCGTACTCGCACGGCGTGGTCTTCGCCGTCACCCTCCAGAAGGCCCCGGGAATCGACCAGGGAGAGGCGCTCGCCCTGCGGGCCAAGGACGGCAAGCTGCTGTGGCGCTTCGGGCTGCCCGGCCGCAGCGAGACCTCGCCGATCGTGATCGGCAGCCGCGTCATCGTCGGCAGCGAGTCCGGAGACGTCTTCTCCCTCGACCGCAAGACCGGCAAGGTCCAGTGGCAGGTGCACACCGCCGGGGCGGTGAAGGGCGGGCTGGCGCTCGACGACGGGGTCCTGTACGGCGCGAACTACGCCGGCCAGGTGTTCGCGATCGACGTCTCGAACGGGCACTTCGTCTGGCAGTCGTCGACGCAGGGACTGAGCTTTGGCCGTGGCGGGCCGGTGTACTCAACCGTCGCGGTCGCCTTCGGGCGCGATCTACCTGGGCTCGATCGACACGCGCGTCTACTCGTTCGATCAGGACACCGGCGAGCTGCTGTGGAGCCACTCGACCGGAGATTGGGTCTACGCCGCGCCGGCGGTCGCCGACACGCCGAAGACCGACCCCACCGTCTACGTCGGCTCCAAGGACCAGAACTTCTACGCGCTCGACGCGAGCACCGGTGAGGTGCGATGGCAGGAGCGGATCGGCGGCGTGATCCTCGGCGCCGCGACCGTGCTCGGCGAAAACGTGTACGTCGCCGCCCTGGGACCGAACCTCGGCACCTACGGCTTCAACGTCAAGACCGGGAAGAGGACCTACGAGTCCGAGCTCGGCGAGTACAACCCGGTGATCTCGGACGGGAGCGGATGTATCTGACCGGGGCTTCGAACATCCGCGCCTTCGAGCACGAGACCGCGGCGGAGCAGCGCAAGGAGGCCCACAAGCGCCAGGACGAGCGCCACCGCCAGGAGGCGAAGCGCCGGGAGAAGCGCAAGCGCCAGGAGGCGGCGCACAAGGCGAAGCAGCAGCGCCAGAAGGCAGCGCACGAGGCGAAGCAGGCGCAGCGGAACAAGGGCAATAAGGGGAAGGGTTCGGGCGGGAAGTAGGGCCTGTTAGGTTCGGCGCATGCAATTGCCGATCAGGGCGGGGCTCGCGACAGCGGTTGTCGCGCTGACACTGGCGCCCGCCGCGAGTGCGGCCTTCTCGCCCCCGACCACCATCTCCGGCCCGGGCGCGTCCCCGCCGGCGGTCGCGGTCGGTAGCAACGGCGCGGGGGTCGTGGTCTGGACCCGCTTCGACGGGCTCGTCTCCCGCGTCGTGGCGAGGACCGTTTCGGCGAGCGGCGTGTACGGGCCGGCCCAGACGCTCTCGGAGGCGGGCGGCAACGCGTTCACACCGCAGGCGGCGGTCGACGCGGACGGAGACGCGATCATCGTGTGGTCGAGGCTCGACGGCAGCCTGATCGCCCAGGCCCGGCGGATCTCGGCGGCGGGCGTGCTCGGGGCGGTGCATGACCTGTCACCCGCCGGCGAGGACGCCTCGGCCCCGCAGGTGGCGATCAACGCGGACGGCGACGCGATCGCGGTCTGGTTCCGCGCGAACGTGGGCGAAAGGCAGGTGCTCGCCAGGACGATCCCGAACGTCGGCGCCCCAGGGCCCGTGCTGGGCGTCTCGACGACGACGACGGACGCCTCGCAGCCCCGTGTTGCGGTCTCGCCCATCGGCGACGGATACGTAGCCTGGCTCGGATCCGACGGCTCGAACACCCGCGCTCAGGGGCGGACGATCGACACGGCGGGCAACCGCGGCCAGATCCGGATGCTCTCGCCGTCCGGCGCCGACGCGAGCGACGCGCGAGTCGACGTCGACCAGCAGGGAAACGCGTTCGTGCTCTGGACCCGGGATGTCGGTGGGGACACGCGTGTGCAGGGACGGCCGGTGGCAGTCTCCGGGGCGCCGGGCACCGTGACCACGCTGTCGGCCGCCGGCGGGGACTCGGTCCTGCCCGCGATCTCGATCAGCGGGATCAACGGCGTCGCCGTCTGGCGCCGCACCGTCAGCGGCGTCAGGCGCATCCAGGCCGTCGAGCTGTCACCGATCGGGGGCACCGGAGCGCCGGCCAACGTCTCGCCCCCCGGCGACGCGACCAACCCGGGGGTGGTGGCGGACTCGAGCGCCAACTCTTACGTGATCTGGCAGCGCTCCGACGGTTCCAACCAGCGTGTGCAGGTGCGACCGTGGTCATCGACGGCGAGTCTGGCTCCGGTGCAGACCTTGTCCGGCGCCGGCGCGGACGCGACCGTCCCGGTGATCGCCATGAATCCCGCCGCCGACAGCGCGCTCGCCGCCTGGCTGCGCGACCCCGCCGACGGGCTTCCGCGGATCCAGACCTCCCGAGGTCCCTAGCGAACCGCGATACCGGCGGCGCGCAACGAGTGCTTGGCCTCGGCGATCGAGTACTTGCGGTAGTGGAAGATCGACGCCGCCAGCACCGCGTCGGCACCCCCCTCCTTGATGCCCTCGACCAGGTGCTCGAGCGTCCCGACGCCCCCCGACGCGATCACCGGCACCGCGACCGCGTCGGCGACCGCACGGGTGAGCGCCAGGTCGTAGCCGTCCGTCGTCCCGTCGCGGTCCATGCTGGTGAGGAGCACCTCCCCCGCCCCGCGCTCGGTCGCCTCGCGTGCCCAGGCGACGGCATCGCGGCCCTCGACCAGGGTGCGCCCGCCGTTGACGTAGACGTCGTAGTGGCGGCTACGCCCCCGCACGCCCGGAGGCGAAGCCGAGGACGTGGCGGGTCCGTGTTGTTTTGCGTCGATGGCCACCACCACGCACTGCGAGCCGAACACGGTCGCGAGCTCGGAGATCAGGTCCGGGTCGGCGAGCGCCGACGAGTTGACCGCGACCTTGTCGGCGCCGGCGTCGAGCACCGCCTGAGCGTCGTCGACCGAGCGGATCCCGCCCCCGATCGTGAACGGGATGAAGACGTTGTCCGCCGTTCGCCGTGCAAGCTCGGTGATCGTGTCGCGCTGCTCGTGTGAGGCGGTGATGTCGAGGAAGACGAGCTCGTCGGCGCCCTCGGCGTCGTAGCGCTCGGCGAGCTCGACCGGATCGCCGGCGTCGCGGATGTCGACGAAATTGGTCCCCTTGACGACTCGCCCGGCGTCGACGTCGAGGCAGGGGATCACGCGATTGAGCGCCACCTCGCGACCCCTACTTCGTGGCGCCCGGCCCGTTGCGGAGCCTTCCCCGCGCCGCGCCCCAGACCCCGTGGGCGAAGGCGCCAGGCTCGAGCTTCTGCGCCAGGCGCAGCAGCTCGCCGCGTTCGTTGGCGGTCAGGTTGCGGCGCGGGCGCCCCTTCGACTTCGCGACCAGCGCGGCGAGCCGATTGCGCTCGTCGCGCTCGAGCAGCGCGGCGTGGTGGCGGACGAGGAGGGCCACCTGCGCGATCGCCAGGACGCGGATCCAGAACATGGATCTGAGGCTACCGGGGCGGCTCAGACGGGTCGGAAGCCCGAGCGGAGCGTGATGCAGTCAGTCGATCTCAGGCTGCGTCGCGGCCCTCGCCGCTACCCGCTGGCGCAGCCAGCCGCCGACCGCCGCGAACGCGGCGCCGAGCACAGTCGTGATCACGACGAGCAGGATCGCCGGCTCGGGCAGGTGGGCCTCGGCCTCGGCGCCGTGGATCTCGTGGGCGATCAGGATCGAGGCGCCGAAGAGCAGGCCCGCGAGGACCCCGCGCTTCGCTCCCTCTGCGGCGCCGAGATGGTCGAAGCCGGCGCCGAACCCGCCGAGGATGCCGAGGATCGAGAGCACCAGGTACGTGCCCTCGGAGACCCCGAGGAAGTAGCCGGTGAGCGCGCCGAAGGCGATCGGGAGGACGATCGCCAGCACCACCTGGAGGGAGCGCGGGTGCTCGTTGAGGAGCGGCGGCAGGGCCACGGTGGACCGATCCTATCCGCATGGCACATCACGTGGTCAGCGCCTCCTCGCCCTCGGCGACCGTGAACCTGCCGTCGTAGAGCGCGCGGCCGACGATCACGCCCGTCACCGACGGCAGCGCGGCCGCGGCAAGCGCTCGAAGATGGTCGAGGGTGCCGATCCCGCCGGAGTAGATCACGTCGGCGCCGGCCGCCGACGCGGCTTCGGCGACCGGGCGCAGCTCGTCGATCTGCGGTCCCTCGAGCGTGCCGTCGACCTCGACCGGGGTGAAGACGAAGGTCCGCACCCCGCGCCCGGCGAGGTCGGCGATCAACTCGGCGGAGGTGAGCTCGGCGGCTCGCTGCCAGCCCTCGACCGCGACCCGTCCGCCGCGGGCGTCGGCGGAGACCACGATCGCCTCGCCGTGATCCGCCGCGAGCGACTCGACCAGCGCCGGGTCCGAGAGCGCCGCGGTCCCGAGGATCGCGCGCGCGGCCCCCGCGTCCAGCACCGCGGCGACGTCGCCGGCTTCGCGCAGGCCGCCGCCCACCTGGACCGGAACCCCGGCCCGATCGCAGATCCGCCCCACGTGCTCGATGTTGACCGGAGCCCCCGCCCGCGCCCCGTCGAGGTCGACGACGTGCAGCGCCTGCGCACCCTGCTCGACCCAGCGCAGCGCCGCGTCGAGCGGGTCGGCGTCGAACGCGGTCTCGCGCTCGTAGTCACCCTGGACCAGGCGCACCGCGTGGCCGTCGCGAATGTCGATCGCCGGATAGAGGATCAAGCAGGGACCGACGAGCAGATCGAGCTGAAGTTCGCCAGCAGCTTCAGCCCGGCGGTGCTCGATTTCTCCGGATGGAACTGGACCCCGTAGACCGGCGGGCGGGCGATCGCGCAGGCGAAGCGCTCGCCGTGGCTCGCCCACCCGAGCACGTCGGCGTCACCGGCGGGACGCGGGGTGAAGCTGTGCACGAAGTAGAACGGCGTGCCGTCGGCGATGCCCTCGCTGAGCTCGGAGTCCCGCGCCCATTCCACCGGCTCCCAGCCGATGTGCGGGACCTTGAGCTCGGGTGCTTCGAGGCCCTCGACCGAGCCCTCGATCAGCCCGAGGCCGGTCGCACCGCCGAGCTCGGTCGACGATTCGAAGAGCAGCTGGAACCCGAGGCAGATGCCGAGCACCGGCGTTCCGGCCTCGACCCTGTCGGCGACGAGCCGGTCGAGCCCCAGCTCGCCGATCCGCTCCATCGCCCGCGGGAAGGCGCCGACGCCCGGCAGGATCAGCCCGTCGGCCGCCGCCGCGGCGCCCTGGTCGCTGGTGATCGTCGCTTCAGCCCCGACGCGCTCCAGCGCCTTTTCGACCGAGCGCAGGTTCCCCATCCCGTAGTCCAGGATGGCCACGCGGGTCATGTCAGCGTTCCCTTCGTCGAGGGCACACCCTCCTCGTCGGGATCGATCGCGATCGCCTCGCGCAGGGCGCGGGCGAAGGCCTTGAACAGCGCCTCGACCATGTGGTGGGCGTTGCTCCCGTGGCGAAGCGCGAGGTGCACGGTCAGCTTCGAGTTCGCGGCGACTGCGCGGAAGAACTCCTCGGCCAGCTCGGCGTCGAAGCCCGCGATCGAGACCGGCGGCAGATCGGCGCCGAACAGGCACAGCGGCCGGCCCGAGACGTCGATCGCGCACACGCTGAGCGCCTCGTCCATCGGCACCGCGCTGGAGCCGTAGCGGCGGATACCGGCGCGGTCGCCGAGCGCCTCGTCGAGCGCCTGGCCGAGCGCGATACCGACGTCCTCGACCGTGTGGTGAGCGCCCGTCTCGAGGTCTCCGGTCGCCGCGATCGCCAGCCCGAGCCGGCCGTGGCGGCCGAGCAGCTCGAGCATGTGGTCGAAGAAGCCGACCCCGGTCGAGACCGAGACCTCGCCGCCCTCGAGCGCGAGCTCGACGGTCACCTCGGTCTCGCCGGTGCGGCGCTCGACCCTCGCTGTTCTTGGCGTGCTCATCTCCTCACCCTCGCCCGCGCGGACTCCCCGTGCACGGGAAAGCCCTCGGCGCGCGCGATCGCGTCGACGTGTGGGGCCAATTCTGCTGCCGGGCCGGATCCGATGTGGACCACCGCCGTGCGGCGCATGAATGCGCCCGGTCCGAGCGGCCTCCCGTAACGGGCGGCCCCGCCGGTCGGGAGCACGTGGTTGGAGCCGGCAGCGTAATCGCCGAACGCCGTCGCGCCGCCGGAGCCGACGAACACGCAACCGGCGACGCGCCCGCGCGCGCTTGCCTCGTCGGCGCCCTGGAAGGCGAGCTCGAGGTGCTCGGGGGCGAGCGCGTCGGAGAGCCCCAGGGACCGCTCCAGCCCGGGGGCGGTGATCGAAGCAACGGTTGCGTCGGCGACGCTCGAGCGCGCGGCCGCCAGCTCCTCCACGCTCGAGGTGACCGCGTCGAGCAGCGCCGGGTCGGGTGAGATCACGACCAGCATCCCCTCGGCGCCGTGCTCCGCCTGAGCGCAGATGTCGAGCGCGATCAGCTCCGGGTTCGCGGTCCCGTCGGCGACCACGGCGAGCTCGCTGGGCCCGGCGACGCCATCGATCCCGACCCGTCCGGCCAACAGCCGCTTGGCCTCCGTGACGTAGCGGTTGCCCGGACCGACGACCACGTCGACCGTGGCGATCGCGTCCGTGCCGAGCGCGAGCGCGGCGATCGCCTGCGCCCCGCCCACCGAGTAGACCTCCTCGACGCCGGCCACAGCGCACGCGGCGAGGACCGCGTCGTCGGGGCGCCCGCTGGCGGAGGCCGGCGAGGCGACGACGAAGCGCGGGACACCAGCGGCACGCGCCGGCAGCGCCGCCATCAACACCGACGACGGGTAGGACCCGCGTCCGCCGGGCGCGTACGCGCCGGCCGAGGCGACCGGCGAGGCACCGACCTCGACCCGCTGACCTGACGGGAGCTCGACGGATACCGGGCGAAGCTCCGCCTTCGCCTGAGTCGTCGCGACGAGGCTGATGTTGGCGGCCGCGACCCGCAGCGCCTCGCGTACCTCGCGGGAGACGAGCGCCGGGGCAGCCGCGACCAGCTCCGGGTCGACGCGCAGCGTCTCCACCGGTGGTTCGCCGAACCGCAGTCCGAGCTCGCGCAGCGCCTCGTCACCGCGCTTGCGGACCGCGGCGATGATCTCGGTGACCTCGTCGGTCACCTCCTCCAGCGCGGGGGCGAGCCCGCGCACGCGACGGGCGAGCTCATCAGCGTTCGCGCCGTCCCACTCGATCCGCTCGATCTTCATCGCGTCGCCTCCCGCAGGCGCCCGGCGAGCTCGTCGATCTCGGCGGCGCGCAGCTTGTGGGCGACCCGGTTGGCGATCAGCCGGGCGGTGCAAGTCGCGATCTCCTCACGGATCTCGAGCTCGTTCTCCTCCAGGGTCCGCCCGGTGTCGACTAGGTCGACGATCCCGTCGGCGAGCCCGACGAGCGGGGCCAGCTCGACCGACCCCTTGACCTCGATCACCTCGGCCTGGCGGCCGCTCTGCTCGAAGTGGCGCTCGGCGGTGCGCGGGTACTTGGTCGCGATCCGCATCGCGCCGAGGCGGCGCTCGGCGCGCTCGAGGCTGTCGTCGCCACGACGGGCCGCGAGCACCATCCGGCAGACGCCGTAGCCAAGGTCGACGAGCTCGTAGACGGCGCGGTCGGCCTGCTCCGTGAGCACGTCCTTGCCGGTGATCCCGAGGTCGGCGGCCCCGGCCTCGACGTAGGTGGGGACGTCGGAGGGACGCATCGTCACGAGCCGCAGATCGGCCGTCTCGAAGACCAGCGCCCGCGAGTCGCCGCGCAGCTCGGCGGTCTCGACCCCCAGCCGGTCGAGCAGGTCGAGGGTGCCGGTGAACAGCGCGCCGCGCGGCAGGGCGAGGCTGAGCTTGCCGTCGGATGACGTGCGAACGGCTCTGGCGGGTCCGCTCATGTCGGCTCCTCTGACGACTGTCCACCGTCGACCGCGGACTCGCTCAGCCGCTCCTCCTCCGCCTGAGCGAGGTGCAGGCGCTCGAGGTAGAGCGAAAAGCCGGCGGCGGGCAGCGGCCGGCCGAAGCGGCCCATGAGCTCGTCGTAGCGCCCGCCGCCGCCGAGGATGTGGCCGAGCGCGGGGTCGTAGACCTCGAGGATCGCTCCCGTGTAGTAGCCGAGGTCGCGCAGCAGCCCGAGGTCCAGACGAACCCGGTCGGCGACGCCGCGCTCGCGCAGCGCCTCGAAGGTCGCCGCCAGCCGTGCCGTCGCCCGCTCGGTGACCTCGCCGAACAGCCCGTGCGCCCGCTCGAGCACCTCCGGGCCGCCGCGGAGCATCGGGACCTCGGTCAGCAGTCGGCGCTCGGGCTCGGCCAGGCCGAGCGCGCCGACCTCCGCCTCGAGCCCGACGTGGTCGTGCATCGACAGGTACTCGAGGATCCGGGCGCGCGCGTCCTCGGCGACGCCCACCGCCTCGAGCAGCTGGCGGTAGAGATCCGCGTCGCCGAGCCCGATCACGGCCCGGCGCAGGCCGGCGGCGTCGAGCGCCGCGGCCAGCACCTCGACCACCTCCGCCGTGCCGTCAGGTGCCGCCGTGCCGACCAGTTCGACGCCCGCCTGCGTGAACTCGCGCATCTGCCCGCGCTGGGGGCGGATCGCCCGGTAGGCGTGGGCGAGGTAGCAGAGCCGGAACGGCGGCTCCGCCGCCGCGTAGTGGTTGGCGACGAGACGCGCGATCGGCACGGTCATGTCGGAGCGCATCGCCAGCAGCTCGCCGGACTCGTCGAAGAACCGGTAGGCGACCGGCGCGCCGCGCTCGGACTCGCCGCGCGCCAGCACCTCCTCGTACTCGATCGTCGGCGTAGTGACCTCGCCATAGCCGAAGCGCTCGAAAGCCTCGACGAGGGCGAGGCTGAGCCGCCGCAGCTCGCGCATCTCGTCGGGCAGGATGTCCCGCGTACCGGGTGGGATTGGGTGCGTCATCGGCCTCGGCAGCGTACGCGTAGGCAGTAAGCAGTAAGCAGTAAGCAGACCCCGCTGGGTGTACCTCTGCTTACTGCGAACTGCTTACTGCTTACTGAATCAGGCCGGCACCGGCTCGACCGCGACGCGCTCGATTCTCGCCCCGAGCCCGCGTAGCCGCTCCTCAATCCGCTCGTAGCCGCGGTCGATCTGGACCACGTTGCCGATCTCCGAGGTGCCGTCGGCGCACAGCGCGGCGATGAGCATCGCCATCCCGGCCCGGATGTCGGGGCTCTCGACGCGCTCACCGTGAAGCCGGCTCGGACCGCTGACGATCGCCCTGTGGGGATCGCAAAGCGTGATCCGAGCGCCCATGGCAACGAGCTTGTCGACGAAGAAAAGGCGGTTCTCGAACATCTTCTCGAAGATCAGGATGGTACCCCGCGCCTGGGTGGCCAGCGCCAGGGCGATCGAGGTCAGGTCGGCCGGGAACGCCGGCCAGGGCCCGTCGTCGATCTTCGGGATCGCGTCTCCGAGGTCGTCGCGCACCTCGAGCGTCTGGCCGGGCGGCACGAGCACGTCGTTCCCCTCGATCATCGTGCGCAGCCCGAGACGGCGAAATTGGCGGCGGATCGTGATCAGGTCCTGCGGCTCCGCGTCGCGAATCCGCAGCTCCCCGCCGGTCGCCGCCGCCAGGGCCATGAAGCTGGCGACCTCGATGTGGTCGGCGCAGACGCGGTGCTCGGCGCCGCCGAGCCGCTCGCGGCCGTGCACGGTCATCACGTTGGAGCCGATGCCGTCGATCTGAGCGCCCATCTTGACCAGCAGCCGGGCGAGATCCTGGACGTGGGGCTCCGAGGCGGCGTTCGCGATCGTCGTCGGGCCCGGGGTCAGCGCGGCGGCCATCAGCGCGTTCTCGGTTCCCATCACCGAGGGCTCGTCCATGAAGATGGCGCACGGCTTCAGCCCGCCGTTGGGAGCGCGGATTTCGATCGCGCGGTCGCCCTCCACCGACGCCCCGAGGTCGGTGAACGCGTCGAGGTGCGGGTCGAGGCGCCGACGCCCGATGAAGTCGCCGCCCGGCGGCGGCATCGAGGCCTCGCCGAAGCGCGCGAGGAGCGGCCCGGCGAGCAGGAACGACGCCCGGATCCGCGCCGAGAGCGACTCGTCCGGGCTGGTGTCGGACACGGCGTCGGCCTGGAGGCGCAGAGTCTCATCGTTCCAGTCGGCTTTCACGCCGAGCTGCTCGAGCACCGCCACCTGGGTCTGGGTGTCGCGGATCCGCGGCACGTTCGTGAGCACGACCTCCTCGTCGGTGAGCAGGCAGGCGGCGAGGATCGGAAGCGCGGCGTTCTTGTTGCCGGCGGCGGTGATCTCGCCCGAGAGGGGCGGTCCCCCCTTGATCACGAACTTGTCCATCGGCGCGGAGGGTAACAATGGTCAGATGCCCCAACCGACACGTGATGAAGCCTGGGATCTGGTCTGCGAGTGGGTGCAGTCCGAGTCGCTGCGCAAGCACCTGCTGGGCGTCGAGGCGGCGATGGTCGCCTACGCCCGTGAGCGCGAGGGAGACGAGGAGCTGTGGGCGATCACGGGCCTCGTCCACGACCTCGATTACGAGCGCTTCCCGGATCTGGACGACGCGGAGAACGGCCACCCCCGGACCGCGCTGCGCCTGTTCGAGGAGCTCGACTGGCCGCAGGAGCTGATCGACGCGGTCGCCGGGCACGCGAGCTTCCTCGGCGTCCCGCGCGAGACCGATCTCGCGCGGACGCTATACGCGGTCGACGAGCTCTCGGGGTTCGTCGCCGCCTGCGCGCTGGTCCGGCCGACCGGCATCGAGGGGATGACCCCGAAGTCGGTGAAGAAGAAGCTGAAGCAGCCTTCGTTCGCGGCCGGTGTCAACCGCGACGAGGTGCGCGAGGGCGCCGAGGAGCTCGGCGTGGACTTCGACCAGCACGTCGCGTTCGTCATCGCGGCGATGGAGGCGCGCGCCCGCGAGCTCGGGCTTTCGGCACAGGACGTCCAGCGGAGTTGAGCCGCGGCCTGAAGATCCTGACCGCGCTCCTGATCGGGATCGCGGTGCTGCTCGTGATCAACACGATCGTCGTCGGCAACCAGACCAAGGGCGCCGCGGTGACGATCGAGGGCGGCGAGATCATCAGCCTCCCCGCCGGGGACGTGCAGGTCTTCGAGGAGGGCGCCGGCACCGGCGCGCCGATCGTGCTGATCCATTGCTACTCGTGCTCGCTGCACTGGTGGGATGAGCTGGCGCCGATCCTGGCGCGCAATCACGAGGTGATCCGCATCGACCTGCTCGGCCACGGCGGCTCGCAGAAGCCCTCGAGCGGCTACTCGATGGAGGAGCAGGCCGGCCTCGTCGCCGGCGCGCTCGACCGGCTCGGGGTTCAGGGCGCCGTCGTCGTCGGCCACTCGATGGGCTTCGACGTGGCCGTGGCGCTCGCGGGCCGGGCGAGCCAGCTCGTCGACCGGCTCGTCAACATCGACGAGGGTCCCAGCGCCGACGACTGCTCGGTGCCGTTCCTCGCCAAGGTCGGTTACTGGCCGGTGATCGGCGAGGCGCTGCGGCGGCTGACGCCCGACTTCGCCGTGAAGGACGTCTACTCCGACGCCTTCGCGCCCGGCTTCGACGCCGCCGAAGGTTTCCCGAACCCCGACCAGGTCGTCGACGACTACGAGGCGATGACCTACACCTCGTTCAAGGACTCGGCCAAGCTGAGCGGCGACTACGAGGACGAGGCGACGCTCGATACTCGCCTGCGCCAGATCCCGGTGCCGCTGCTCTCGATCTTCGGCACCGAGGACCAGATCTGCGACCCGGAGAGCTCGCAGGCCGCCTATGCCGGCCTCCCCGGCGCCCGCACGGAGCTGATCAAGGGAGCCGGCCACTCCCCGAACGTCGAGATGCCCGAGAAGACCGCGGCGCTGATCGAGGAGTTCGCGGCGGGTGCGACGGTCCTGCCGCCGGAGAAGGCGAATCCGGAGCGCAAGGCCCGACGGGGCAAGTAGGGGGGCCGCGCCGGGATCCGGCAGCGGTTGATGGATTTTGTAGCCCATAGACCCCAAAACCCATCAACCGCGAGGAGGCCCCCGGGTCGCCCCCGTTACTGCCCCGTCCTGCCTAGGGCGCCCAGCGACCCCCTGCGGTCGCCCACTCCCGCATGTGGTCGACCGAGCAGAACGCGTCGGGGATCCGGTCCTCGCCGCGGTGGCGCACCAGCAGGACGTGCACCTCACCGAGCTCGGCATCACAGCGCGCGCACCGGCGGGGCACCTCGAGCTCGGGCGGCGAGCCGGCCTCCCAGTGGGCGCCCTGGATCGCCCACGGCACCACGTGCTCCAGTCGGCAGAACGTCGCGACGCGCTCGCCGGCCGGCTCGGAGGCCCTGAAGCCCTCGCCGGTCCCCACTCCCACCCCGCACCAGGAGCATCTGGGGTTCACACGGCGGAGCGCATAGATTCCGCGAGCATGAGTTACCAGCGTAGAGGCGCGCGCTTACTCGTGATCGTCGCGGTTGCGCTGGCAGGCTGCGGAACGGACGAGGATCCCGGGGGGGGACCGGACGCCACGGGGCCGGACGCGTCGGTCGACCTCCAGATCGGGGCCCTGGTCCCCTCGAGCGGTGGCCTGGCGGCCTCCGGCCCGCCGGCGCGTAAAGCCGCGGAGATGGCGCTCGGTCAGATCGAGGAGGCAATCGCACAGGTCGGGAGCGACGACCGCTTGACACTCGAGCTCAGTGACGATCACAGCACCACCGACGGAGCTCAGGCCGCCGCGCGGAAGCTGGTGGGCGGCGGGGCGACCTGCCTGACCGGGCCGTGGTCGTCGGCGGCCACCGTCGCCGTCGCCGAGACGGTCTCGATTCCAGGGCGGGTCCTGCAGATCTCGCCGGCGGCGACGGGGGATGAGATCAGCGATCTTTCGGACGAAGGCCTGATCAACAGGACGGCGCTGCCGGACTCCGCGCAGGGACCGGCGCTCGCGCGCGCGATCGCGGCGGATCTCGGCGACGCCTCGGGCAGAACCGTCAACCTCGGCACCCGAAACGACGTCTACGGGGTGGGACTGTCGAAGGCATTCGCCGACGCGTGGGAGGCGGCCGGGGGAAGCCTGGGCGAGGAGGTCGTTTACGACCCGAACCAGGCCGACTATGAAAGCCAGGCCGCGCGGATCGTCTCCGGGGATCCGGACGCGGTGGTGATCGTGGACTCCCTCAGTACGTTCGCCAAGCTCGGCCCGGCCCTGGTGAGTACGGGCCTCTACGACCCAACGATCACCTGGGCGACGGACGGGCTGATCGAGCACGAGATCAGCCGAAAGGCGGGCCTGGACGCGATCGAAGGCGTGCGTGTCACGGGACCGGGCGCCCCCACCACGGGACCCGGGGCGGCGTTCGACCGCCTGTTCGCATCGAGCAAACCGCCGACCGTCGAGCGGCGGACGTTCGACGCCCAAAGCTTCGACGCGGTGATCATCTGCTACCTGGCCGCGGTCGCGGCGGGCTCGACCGACGGTGCCGAGATGGCGGCCGCGTTGCCGGCGCTCACGTCCCCGGGCGGCGACCAATACACGTGGAAGCAGTTGCCAGGTGCGATCGAGGCGCTCAGGGACGGGGCCGACATCGACTACCAGGGCGCGTCAGGGCCGATCGACCTGGACGAGAATGGGGACCCGACGGCCGGGACGTACCTGCTCTACCGGTATGACGGGCGCAATCCGGAAGTCATCGGTGAAGTGTCCGTGGACCGATCGGAGGACTGAGACGACCGTGATGCGAATAGTCGCGCTCGACGGCGACCAGACGGGACAGGAGCTGCTCGAGCACGCCCTGCGGGTGCTCGACCCCGAGGTGCTGGGGATCGAGCTCGAGATCGTCCACTGCGATCTCTCGCTCGCCAGCCGGCGCGCGACGAGCAACGCCGTCTGCGCGGAGGCGGCGGAGCTCATGCTGGAAACCGGGCTCGGGATCAAGGCGGCGACGATCACCCCGGAGGGGGCCGACGACGTCGGGAGCCCGAACCGGATCATCCGCGAGGCGATCGGCGGCAAGGTGATCGTCCGCACCGGCCGCCGGCTTCCCGGCGTCACCCCGGTCGCCGGGGTCCATCACCCGATCTCGATCTGCCGGATGGCGGTCGGCAATGCCTACGGGGCCGAGGAGTCGCGCGAGGCGGTCGGCGACGACGAGCTCGCTCACCGAACCGAGACGATCCGCCGCTCCGACTGCCTGGCGGTCGCCGAGTACGCGTTCCGTGAGGCCGAGCGGATCGGCGGCCGCGTCTACGGCGGGCCCAAGTGGACCGTGAGCCCCGTCTACGAGGGCATGCTCAAGGAGGAGATGGACGCGGCCGCGGCGCGGCACTCCGAGGTCGAGTACCAGCCCGTGCTGATCGACGCCACCCTCGCCGGCCTGGTCTCCGGCGCCGCATCGGAGCCACTCGTGATCCCGTGCCTGAACCGCGACGGCGACCTGCTGTCCGACCTCGTGCTGCCGCTCTTCGGCTCGATCGCCGGCGCCGAGTCCGTCCTGCTCGCGCTCGACCCCGAGCTGCGGCCGAAGGTCGCGATGGCGGAGGCGCCGCACGGCACCGCGCCGGCCCTCGAGGGAAAGGACGTCGCCAACCCGATGGGCATGATCCTCGCCGGCGCCGCGCTGCTCCACTACGCCGGCGCCGAGGAGCAGTCGCGCGCGATCTACGACGCGGTGCTCGACACGGTCGCCGCGGGCACGAAGACGCCCGACCTCGGCGGGCACGCCAGCACGACTGAGTTCACCGATGCCGTTTGCGACCGCGTGACACGGATAGGATCGCGCTGATGGAGGCAGGCCAGCTCACGGGCGCAGCCCCACGGAGCCCTTGGCGCGCGATCAGGGACTGGATGTCCGAAAACCCGGCGCTGGTCGCGCTGGCGATCATGATCCTCGTCGCGCTCGCGCTGATCGCGGCGGAGGGCCTCCAGCCGTGGGCGCAGCGGACCGTCAACGGCTTCGTCTCGGGAGGGATCTTCGCCCTCGGCGCCATCGGTTTGACGCTGGTCTACGGGATCCTCAAGCTCGTCAACTTCGCCCAGGGTGACTTCCTCACCTTCGGCGCGTATATCGCGTTCGCGTTCAACGTTTCGATCGGCATGCCGCTGCTCGCCGCGCTTCTGATCGCGGTCGCCGCCACCGCGTTACTGGGCGTCGTCCTGGAGCTGATCATGTGGCGGCCGATGCGAAAGAAGAAGGCCGGCTTGCTGCAGCTGCTGCTGATGTCGCTCGGGCTCGCGTTCGTGCTGCGCAACATGATCCAGTTCGTCGCAGGCACCCGGCCGAGGCAGCTGGACGTAAACACCACGGATTCGATCTCCTTCCTCGACCTGACGATCGGGCGCACCGAGCTCTATGTGCTGATCAGTTCCGTCGTCGTCCTTTCCGCGGTCGCCTACATCCTGCGCGCGACCTCCGTCGGGCGCCAGATGCGGGCCCTTGCCGACAACTTCGACCTCGCCGAGACGACCGGCATCGACACCGGCCGGGTGGTTCTGTTCACCTGGGTGCTGGCCGGCGGGCTCGCCGGCCTGGCGGGCGTCCTGCTCGTCTCGGCCTCCGGTGGCCTCTCACCCAACACCGGCTTCTACATCCTGCTGCCGTTGTTCGCCGCCGTCGTCCTCGGGGGGATCGGCAACGCCTTCGGGGCCCTGGCCGGCGGCATGGTGATCGGCCTCACCCAGGAGTGGTCGACGCTCGTCATCTCCTCCGAGTGGAAGGTCGCGGTCAGCTTCATCGTCCTGATCCTCGTCCTGCTGATCAGGCCGGAGGGCATCTTCGGCAAGGAGCGGACACTCTGATGGAGCTCTCCCTCCCGCTCGCGATCACGTTCGACTTCCTGACCGCGTGGGACTTCTGGATCGGGGTGGGGATCCTCGCCGGGATCTACGGGATCTTCACGCTCGGCCTGCAGCTCAACGTCGGCTACACCGGGATCGTCAACTTCGGTCAGGCGGGCTTCCAGGCGATCGGCGCCTACGTCGCAATCATCTGCACGGTCGACTTCGAGCTGCCGTTCCTGCTCTCGCTGCTGATCGCGATCGTCGTCACGATGATGGCGAGCCTGATCATCGGGCTGCCCTCGCTGCGCCTGCGCGCCGACTACTTCGCGATCGCGACCATCGCCTTCTCGGAGATCATCCGCGACGTCGCTCAGAACGCCCGCGAGATCACGGGCGGCAACCAGGGCACGATCTCGATCGAGCTCGACTCGGACTCGGGGATCTTCTTCACGGACGCGTGGTTCGAGGCGTCCGACTGGATAACCGCCAACATCCTCGACCCGATCGGGCTCGGCGGCACGGACTTCAACTCGCTGCCGCTGTTCCTGGTCGTCTGGATCACGCTCGCGGTGCTCGCATTCGCGTTGTCGCGGCTGATCCGCTCGCCCTGGGGCCGCGTGCTGCGGGCGATCCGCGAGGACGAGGACGCGGCTCGTGCCCTGGGCAAGAACGCGTTCTCCTACAAGCTGCAGTCCCTGGCGATCGCGGCCGGCCTCGGCGCGCTGTCCGGCTGGTTTTTGGCAATCAACCTCGAGTCGGTGAGCCAGGACACGTTCGAGCCGCTCTACACCTTCCTCGGCTTCGCGATCCTGATCCTGGGCGGGCTGGCGAGCTTCTGGGGGGTGATGGTCGGATCCGTGATCTTCTGGGTCATCCTCGAGGGGATGCGCTTCGTCGACCTGCCGCTCTCCGGCGACAAGGTCGCCGCCCTGCGCTTCATCCTCGTCGGCCTGGTCCTGATCCTGCTGATGGCCTTCCGCCCTCAGGGCGTCTTCGGCAACAAGGACGAGATGGTGCTCGGTGAGTGACGCGGCTGCGCAGGCGACCCCGGGGACCGGTGCGCGCTCGCAGCCGGTGCTCGAGATCGAGGGCGTCTACAAGCACTTCGGCGGCATCCGCGCCGTCAACGGGGCGACCTTCTCGGTCGCCGACGGCTCGATCACGGCGCTGATCGGCCCGAACGGAGCCGGCAAGACGACCCTGTTCAACGTCGTCACCGGCTTCTACGGCCCCGACGCCGGGCGGATCGTCTACCGCGGGGAGTCGATCTACGGCAAGCAGCCCTACGCGATCGCGCGCCGCGGGATGGTGCGGACGTTCCAGATCACCAAGGCGCTTTCCGCGATGCCGGTGATCGACAACATGCTGCTCGCCGGACCGCGCCAGCCGGGCGAGCAGCTGCCGACCCTGTTCGGGCGACCCGGGGCCTCGCGCCGGCGCGAGGCCGAGATCGAGGAGCACGCGTACGAGCTGCTCAAGACGTTCAACCTCGACACCAAGGCCGACGACTACGCGGGCACGCTCTCCGGCGGCCAGCGCAAGCTGCTCGAGCTGGCGCGGGCGCTGATGACCGAGCCGTCGATGGTCCTGCTCGACGAGCCGATGGCGGGGATCAACCCGACCCTGGGCCGCCGCCTGCTCGACCACATGCAGCGGCTGCGCTCCGAGCAGGGCGTCTCGTTCCTGTTCGTCGAGCACGACATGGAGGTGGTCATGAACCACTCCGACGAGGTCGTCGTGATGGCCCTCGGTGCGGTGATCGCCCAGGGCAAGCCCGAGGAGGTTCGCAACGACGAGGCTGTGATCGACGCCTACCTGGGCGGCGGTCCCTCGGCCGCCGAGGCCGAGGCCGCCGTCAAGCTCCCCGGCGGCGAGGAGCCCGGCGATGGCTGAGCCCGTCCTCAAGGTCACCGAGCTGACCGCCGGCTACACGCCCGAGGTCGACATCCTCACCGACGTCGCGATCGACGTCCACGAGCACGAGATCGTCACGATCGTCGGTCCGAACGGTGCCGGCAAGTCGACCCTGATGAAGTCGGTCTTCGGGCTCGTGCCGCCGCGGACCGGTTCGATCAAGCTCCGTGGCAACGAGATCATCGGCATGGCACCGCACAGCGTCACCCGCAGCGGGGTCAGCTACGTGCCGCAGCTCGACAACGTCTTCCCCAGCCTCACGGTGCGTGAGAACCTCGAGCTCGGCGCGCTCGCCGGCGCGGAGGACGTCGACGAGGCGATGGACCGGATCTTCAGCCTCTTCCCGCGACTCGCGGAGCGCCGCACCCAGGCCGCCGGGACGATGTCGGGAGGCGAGCGCCAGATGGTGGCAATGGGCCGAGCGCTGATGCCCGCACCGCAGATCCTGCTGCTCGACGAGCCGTCCGCCGGCCTGGCGCCGGCGTTCGTCGATGCGATCTTCGAGAAAGTGATCGAGGTCAACCGCGCCGGCGTGACGATCCTGATGGTCGAGCAGAACGCCCGCCGCGCGCTCGCGCTCTCACACCGCGGGTACGTCCTCGACCTGGGCCAGAACAAGTTCACCGGCCCCGGCCCCGAGCTGATCGCCGACCCGAAGGTCGCCGACCTGTACCTCGGGGGCGGCGCGGGACGCCTGGACTCGGACGTCGCGGTCTGAGAATAAGGCGCCTCAACAGCGGCGCGGCTCCGCGCCGGCCGGCGGCCGCGATCACAGAAGAAGCGGGCCCCAGCCTTGCGGCCGGGGCCCACCCACGTCAAACGCTGGTCGCGCCAGCAGCTCTAGGAGCTACTCGCCCGACTCCTTCTCGACCGTACCGGTGACCGAGAACTTGCCCTGGTCGTCGTACTCGTACGTCTCGTAGAACCCGAGCGTCGGGTCCCCGTTGTCGTCGAGGTCGCCAGGACCGGACACACCCTGGTAGTCGATGTCCTCGCCGGCCTGCAGGGCCGCGATCGCATCGCCGAGCTGGGTGTAGTCGTACTGGTCACCAGGGGGGCCAGAGACCGCCTGGATCTGCTCCTGGATCGCCGTGGCCTCGTTCGAGCCCGCAGCCACCGCCGCGAGCGTGCAGAGCATCGCCGCGTCGAAGTTCTGCGAGTCGAATGAGTTCCGGCCCTTCGGCTGCTCCGACGACGACGCGTACAGCTCGTCGAACGCCTTCGCAGTGTCCGAATCGGCGGGGGTCGACGGCCGGGTACCGCTCGCACCGGCGAGCGTGTCCACCGGGATCGAGTCCGGGATCCCGTCCTCGAACGCTAGGCCGTCCGCGGTCCACAGGTTCGCCGCGTCGTAGTCGCCCGTGCGCGTCAGCGCCGGACCGATGCGGTTCCACGGCTCCTCGAAGTCGATGAGCAGGAACTGGTCGGGCTTCTCCGACACGATCTCATCGGCCTCCGAGTTGTACGAGGAGAGCTCCGGATCCCAGAGGACGGGGCCTGTGACGGTGCCGCCCTTCGCCTCCCAGGCGTTCTGGAACTCGGTCACGATGCCCTCGCCGTACGGGTCGTTACGACCGCCGATCGAAACCACGACATCCGTGCCCTCAGCCTCCTCGATCGCGTCCGCGAGCACCTGGCCCTGGAGCGCGTCAGAGGGAGCGGTCCGGAACACGTAGCCGTCGTCCGGCAGCTCGGTGAGCTCCGGGCTGGTGGCGGACGGCGAGATCAGCGGAACCTGCTCGCGCGCCGCGACCGAACGGCCCACCGGGACCGTCTCGCTCGATGACCACGGGCCGATCAGGCACGAAGCGCCGCCCGAGATCAGCTGCTTGGCCGCCGACTGCGCGGCCGTGGGCTCGGTCTGGGAATCGGCAGTCTCGAGGGCTACCGTGATGTCGGCGCCGGCGTCCTTCAGGGCGGCGTTCGCCTCGTCGACGGCAAGGTTCGCCGCCTTCTCGCCGGCCGGCCCGAAGGCGCTCAAATCTCCGGTTAGCGGGAGCAGCCCGCCGATCTGGAGGTCGAAACTCGCGTCCGAAACGTCCGTGCCACCGCCACCGGTGGTCTCCTCGTCGTCGCCGCAGGCGGCGATTCCGAATGCCATGCCGGCCACCACAAGGGGGACAACGACCAGCCTGAGCCTTGTCATGAACTCTCCTCTCTGGGAAAACTTGCAGGGAAAAATCGTCCTTGCGGTGCCATTCCTATCAGGATCGACGCCGCGGCCGCAACCCCCTCCGCCGCGAAGAACCGCGTCGTGCTCAGGCGGAGCTGCTGGGCGCCCGCGGAGCGGCCCCGTCGCCGCCCTCGTCGGCCACCCGGCGCCACTCGACGATCTTCCCGTCCTCGATCTCGAATGCGGTCTTCGCGGTCGCGCCGGTGCCCGTTCCGCAGCTCCCGGGCCCCGGGCGCTCGGTGAGCTCGAACGTGGCGATCGTGAGCTCGCCTTTCGGCACCGCCTCGATCAGGATGGCGCCGCAGGGAAGCGATGAGTTGAACAGGCGCGCGTCCTCGATCTCCTCGATTCGCAGCGTCGGCCCGTTCTGGGCGAGGCTGGGCAGGGCGAAGAACTCGGCGGCGCCCTCGACGTCGCCCTCCCTCAACGTTCGCGCCCAGTCGTCGATCACCGCGACGTCGGCGGGGTCGGCCCCGCCCGGGATCGCGGTGGTGGCGTCGTCGGAGTCGCCGAACGGAGAGCTGACCAGGTAGAGGACGACCAGGGCGACGCCGAGCAACGCGGCGATCGCGATCAGGCGGCGTGAGATGGCCACCGGGCCATTGTGACCTGTGCTTGACATCCTTGGCGCCTTATACGAACATGTGTTCGATTCATGATCGTCTGCGCCCTGATCCCCCGCCTCATGCTCACGAGCGCGCTGGGAGACCGGCGAGAGCTCCTCGGGCGACCGGTCGCCCTGGCCCCCGAGCCGGGGGGCCCGCAGGTGATCGGCGAGGCTTCGGGGGCGGCCGAGGCGTTCGGCGTCCGCGCCGGGATGCGGCTCGGCGAGGCGCTCTCTCGCTGCCCCGCCCTCACCCTGGTGGCGCCCGACCCGGTGCGCGCCGAGGCGGTCTGGGAGCACTCGCTGCGCGCGCTCGAGTCGATCGGCGCCAGGGTCGAGCCCTCGCGCCCCGGCGAGGCGTTCTTCGACGCCGCGGCGCTGCGCGGGCTCTACGGCGAGGTCGAGCAGGTGCTCGCCAGGTCACGACGTGTACTTCGCCCTCCCGCCCGGGTGGGCGCCGGGCCGAACCGGCTCTGCGCGCGGGCGGCGGCATCGCGGATGCGCGCCCGCCGGCCCGCGATCGTGGTTTCGGGCAGCGCGGCGCGGCGGCTGCTCGCCGAGCTGCCGGTCGACGCGCTGCGGGACCGGTTCGGTGACGAGTGGGCCGGCGCCGGGATCCCCGACACCCTGAGCCGGCTCGGGGTGCGAACCCTGGGCGAGCTGGCCGAGCTGCCCGCCGCGGCGATCGCCGACCGCTTCGGCGAGCCGGGGCTGAGGGCGCTGCGGCTGGCGCGCGGCGCAGACGAGCCGCTTCGCCCCCGCCGGCCCCACGACGAGATCGCGTCCAGGCTGGGATTGCCCGAGGCGGCCTCGGGCCAGCAGCTCCAGCACGCCCTCGGGCTTCTGGTCGAGCGGCTGCTGGCCCATCCGGCGCGCGCTGAGCGGACCATCCGCCGGCTGCGGATCGAGGCCGGGCTCGCCGGCGCCGGCGGGGGCTGGCGCTGCGAGGTCGTCCTGCGCAGCGCCAGCTCCAGCGCCGAGCGGCTGCTGCTGGCGCTCACCCCGCGGCTCGCTGAGCTCCCGGGCCCTGCCTCCTGGCTGGGGTTGCGGGCGCTCGAGCTCGGCCCCGAGGCCGGCGAGCAGGGGACGCTGGAGCGCTCGCCGGCCGAGGAGCGGCGCGGGCGGTTGACCGAAGCCGTACGGCAGGTTCGCTCCGCCGCGGGGCGGGACGCCGTCCTGCGGGTGGTCGAGATCGACGCCCGCTCACGGGTGCCCGAGCGCCGGGCGATCCTGGCCCCGTACTCAGAAAGGGAACGGTGAGGTTGTACTGGCCGGGCCCGATCGAGGTCGTTGCCGGCGACGACGGCGCGCCGCTGCGGGTCTCCGGGGTCGAGGTCGAGGCGGTGCGCGAACAGTGGCTGGTCGAGGACCGCTGGTGGACGCCCAAGCCCCTGCAGAGGATGTATTTCGAGGTCGTGCTCGCCGACGGGCGAAACCTGGTCGTCTTCCGCGAGCCGCCCGACGGCGTGCGCTGGTACGAGCAGCGGGCATGAGCTACGTCGAGCTTCATGCCCACTCTTCCTATTCGTTCCTGGACGGCGCCTCGCTGCCGGAGGAGCTCGCGACCCGAGCGGCCGAGTACGGCTACGAGGCGTTCGCGCTCACCGACCACGACAACGTCTGCGGGGCGATGGAGATGGCGCAGGCCTGCAAGGGGCTCGGCGTGCGCCCGATCCACGGCGCCGAGCTGACGATCGCCGGTCTCGGCCACCTCACGGTGCTGGTCGAGAGCGCCGAGGGCTGGCACAACCTCTGCCGGCTGCTTTCCGAGGCGCATGCCGGAACGCGGCCGATCCCCGAGCGCGACCTCCTGCCCCCCGTGCTTGCCCTCGACTCGCTGCTGGAGCGCAACGAGGGGCTCGTCTGTCTGTCGGGCTGTGCCCGCGACGGCATCCTCGCCGGCAAGCGAGACCAGGAGGTGGCGCGCCGGCTGCTGGCTGCCTTCGGACGCGAGCGCCTGCGAATCGAGCTGCAGCGACCGCTATGGCGGCGCGATCGGGCGCGCAACCGCTGGCTGGCCGGCATCGGCGAGCGGCTCGGCGTGGCATGCGTGGCGACCGGGAACGTTCACGCTCACGACCGCTGCCGGGCCGAGCTCCAGGACGCGCTCGTCGCCGTGCGCCTGCACACCACCCTGGAGGGGTCGGAGCCAGACCGGCGCGGCAACACGAGCTCGGTGCTCGCCCCGCCGGCGGAGATCGCGACGCGGTTTGGCGACCATCCCGATGCGGTCGCCGAGACGGCGCGGCTGGCCGAGCGGCTGCGCTTCGACCTCACCGCCGAGCTCGGTTACCGCTACCCGGGCTCCGAGGACCCCGACGCCGACCGCACCCTGGCCGAGATCTGTCGCGGGCGGCTCGAGCTCCGCTACGCGGGGACCGTGGAGCGGCCCGAGGCCGAGCGGCGGCTGGAGGAGGAGTTGCGTGTGATCCGGGGGCTGGGGCTGTCGGGGTTCTTCCTCCTCCACTTCGATCTGCTGGAGCTGGCGCGCGAGGTGGCGGCCGAGGTCCGCGGCCCTGACACGGCGCGCAACTTGTTGCCGCCGGGGCGCGGGCGTGGCTCGAGCGTGAGCTCGGTGGTCTGTTATCTGACCGGGCTCTCGCACGTCGATCCGGTGCGGGCGGGGCTGTTCCTGGGGCGGTTCCTCAACGACGACGTCACCGAGATGCCCGACATCGACCTCGACTTTCCCCGCGACATCCGTGAGCAGCTGATCCCCCGCGTCCACGACCGCTACGGGCGTGAGCGGGCGGCGCTGGTCTCCGCGTTCGCCTGCTACCGGTCGCGGGGCGCGGTCCGCGACCTGGGCAAGGCGCTGGGGCTGCCGCCGGGCGAGATCGAGCGGGTCGCCGGGATCGCCGACATGTACGCGCGCGGCGAGCAGGTCGAGAGCGACATCGCGGAGGTGCTCGGCCAGGGGCGGGCGGGCTCGCCGCGCTGGCGGTGCCTGGCGCGGCTGGCGCGCGAGGCGTGGGGGCTGCCGCGCCACCTCTCCCAGCACCCGGGCGGGATGGTGCTCTCCACCAGGCCGCTGATCGACATCTGCCCCGTGCAACCGGCGGCGATGGAGGGGCGCCAGATCGTGCAGTGGGACAAGGACTCGTGCGCGGACGCGGGCTTTCTCAAGATCGACCTGCTCGGCCTCGGAATGCTCTCGGCGGTCGAGCGCTGCGTCGAGTCGATCGCCGAGGCCCGCGACGAGCACATCGACCTGTCGCGGATCCCGCTCGACGACGAGCCGACGTTCGAGGCGATCCGGGCGGCCGAGACGACGGGCGTGTTCCAGATCGAGAGCCGCGCCCAGATGCAGATGCTGCCCCGCAGCCTGCCGGAGACGCTCGACGACCTGGTCGTGCAGGTGGCGCTGGTCCGTCCGGGACCGATCCAGGGCGGCGCCGTGCATCCATACCTCGAGCGCCGCCGGCTGCTGCGCGAGGACCCCGATTACGAGGTGCCATACGAGCATCCCAGCCTGGAACCGATCCTCGCCGACACGCTCGGAGCGATCGTCTTCCAGGATCAGGTGATCCAGGTGGCGATGGCGATGGCCGGCTTCACCGCCGGTGAGGCCGAGGGCCTGCGGCGAGCGATGAGCCGCAAGCGGTCGGAGGCGGCGCTGAACGCATACGGCGAGCGCTTCGTCGCCGGCGCCGTCGAACGCGGGGTCGAGCGGGGGCTCGCCGAGCGGGTCTTCGGACAGGTGCGCGGCTTCTCGGGCTTCGGGTTTCCGAAGTCGCACGCCGCGGCCTTCGGGCTGCTGGCCTACCAGTCGACCTGGCTGAGGGTGCACTACGGCCCGGAGCTGCTCTGTGCCCTGTTCAACGAGCAGCCGATGGGCTTCTACCCGCCCGACTCGCTGACGCATGAGGCGCAGCGGCGCGGGATCGAGGTGCGGCCTGTGGACGTAAATGCAAGCGGTGTCGAATGTTCGGTTGAGTGCGCAGTAAGCACTGGGCCCGCCGTTCGCATCGGCCTGGGCTACATCAAAGGCATCGGCGAGGAAGAGGCCTCCGCACTTGTTTCCGAGCGCGAGCGCCGCGGGCCGTATCGCGACCTCGCCGACCTCGCCTCGCGCTCGGGGATCGGGCGCGACGGGCTCGAGCGGCTCGCCTGGGCGGGCGCCTGCGAGTCGCTCGGAGTCGCGGCCGGCGAGGCGCCCCGGCGCTCCGAGCTCTGGCGGCTGGGCGTGGCGCGCGGAAGCGACCAGGTTCGTGGACGTCCGTGGGCACAGCTGGCGCTGCCCCTCCCCCTCCCCGCCCCGCCAAGCCTGCGGGCGCTCGACTCGTGGGAGCGGATCGTCGCCGACTACACGTCGACCGGGGTGACGCTCGGCGAGCACCCGATCGAGGTGCTGCGGCCCGAGCTCGAGGAGGGCCTGGTTCGCAGCGAGGACCTGCTGGTCCTGCCAGACCGCAGCGCGATCGGCATAGCCGGGATGGTCGTCGCCCGCCAGCGACCGGCGACGGCAAAGGGGGTCGTGTTCATGCTGCTCGAGGACGAGATCGGGGTCGCGAACGTGATCGTGCCGCCGCCGGTGTACGAGCGCTGCCGGCTGGCGGTGCGGACGGCGTCGTTCGCGCTCGTCACCGGGCGGCTGGAGCGGCGCGAGAACGTGCTCAACGTCGTGGCCGACTCGGTCGAGCGGTTGTCGGTGCCCGCCGACGCGATCGGCGGCAAGGTGCGGCACATCGAGCCGCCCGCACACCGCGAAACGGGGCGCGACGCCGCCGTCGACGAGCGCGAGCTGGCCGCGGTCGCTCCGCGCGCGCACAGCTTCGGCAGGCGTGGGTGACGCCTGGGATGCAAGATGGCGTGCAGAACGTATGTTCTGTCCGAGCCCGTACCTAGCCTGCCCCGCGTGAGATCGAGAGACGACAGAAGAGACTGCGTCGGCCAGCGGATCCTCGGCGCCATCGACCTGGCGATCGACTTCGCCACGCTCGGCGAATACGGCCTCGAGCCCCTTCCCGCGCACCGTGCGGGCAGTCCCGCGGACGGGCCCTGTCGCGAACGGCCCGGTCAGTCGACCGGATGGGAGGCGTTCGCGAAGGCTCGCCGCGGGGATTGCGTCCGAGTGCAGCGCTCGGCGGACGGTCGCGTCCGCCCCCTGCACGAGTTCGGTTAGCCCGCGTCCGCCTCGCCG